>NZ_FWFS01000032.1 GCF_900172375.1 Aquimixticola soesokkakensis
AAAAAAGGTCCTCAAGTAGCCGATAGGCGGTAGGACACAAAAAATGTCGCGGGATGGAGCAGCCCGGTAGCTCGTCAGGCTCATAACCTGAAGGTCGTAGGTTCAAATCCTACTCCCGCAACCAAAATTAGTGAACGCTCGCTAATATCCAAGCCCGCCCCCAAGGCGGGCTTTGTTACGTTCAGCATCTCCAACAGCTTGCCACGAAGCTCAAGCGCGTGATGCGTCGCCTCAGCGTCCCAGGTCACCACTACAGTGTTGATTGTCACTGAGAACTGACCCGGTAGCCCCATAAATTGTCACTGAGAATTGACCCATGTGAACACACTTCCCCGACGGTTTTGGTTGGGGGGATTTGGAGTGATCGACATGGGATTTTTGAGTGTCATTCGACGTTGGGCATTGCGTGACAAAATGCCAATCAGGGAGATTGCCCGGCGGACGGGTTTGTCTCGGAACACGATCAAGAAGTATCTGCGTGAAGGTGCGGTGGTAATCCCCCCCGAAAGTAGGGGGCTGTAAAAGTGGAATTTTCTCGGCAAGATGAACGAGGAGATTTGGAATGAAGACAAGCAAATACACTGAGGCGCAGATTATCGCGATCCTGCGGCAGGCTGA
>NZ_FWFS01000030.1 GCF_900172375.1 Aquimixticola soesokkakensis
GGTCTTGGGGATGCGTTGGGAAGAGGTTGATTTTGAGGCGCGCTTGTGGACCTGTCCAGAGGTCCGGATGAAGACGGGCGAGACGCACCGCGTGCCGCTCACCGACGAAATGGTCGCCATTTTGGAGCCGCTTCGCGCGTTGGATTCCCAGTTCGTCTTTGAGGGTCAAAAGCGCCATCACCCCCTGTCTAACATGGCGATGCTCATGCTGCTGCGGCGCATGGCTGTGGAAGAGGTCACCGTCCACGGCTTTCGCTCGACGTTTCGCGATTGGGCGGGCGAGGTCGCCGAGGTGCCGCGTGAAGTCGCGCAAATGAGCCTTGCGCATAAGGTCGGCTCTGACGTCGAGCGGGCCTATGCGCGCTCCGATCTATTGGAAAAGCGACGCGCGCTGATGGCGCAGTGGTCGCAGTTTGTCTCATCAAGTTGCACGAAAGGAAACGCGTAGATGTTTTGCCCCGTTGGACATGTGTCGCTTGCCGAGCTTTGGCGTGAATTCTGCGCAAAATACCGTGTGCGGCTCACGCGTGCCATCATGGAAAAATATGGTGCGGATGATTTTGAACTTCTGGATCTGCATGGCGCGCCCGATGACTATTGCGAAGATGTGTTTCTCTCGACCTTGTCCGGCATGCCCATGTTTGCCGCGTTTGCGGATGGCCGATTGAGACGGCTTGAGACGGAAAACGACGCAGGGCACTCGACGTTGTTTGCCAAGATGTCTGCCTATGAGAGCTACCTTGCGGCCCGTGACCCCG
>NZ_FWFS01000028.1 GCF_900172375.1 Aquimixticola soesokkakensis
AAAAAAGGTCCTCAAGTAGCCGATAGGCGGTAGGACACAAAAAATGTCGCGGGATGGAGCAGCCCGGTAGCTCGTCAGGCTCATAACCTGAAGGTCGTAGGTTCAAATCCTACTCCCGCAACCAAAAAATTCGACTTAACAGTCGCTTAGAAGCCACCCTAACGGGTGGCGTTTTGCGTTCGAACATTTCGGAAGCACCGCGGAAGCAAAAGGGTGCGAATTCCTTGGTAACAAAGGTAAGCGTTGCATGTGAACCCTGCCATAGGGGCTTTCGAGACTTGCGATAGGGCCTTATCTTGGCGCTACGCGCCAAGACGAAACGCCAAAAGATTCAAGATTTTCGGCCGATTCTGTGTAGAAATACAGATTTCCTGAAATCGCGAAGAACGATTCCCACACCCCACTAGGCCGCTAGCGACGACGGCATCGGAAAAACCTCCCAAGATCACTCCGGCGTACACATTTTGAAGCCTGCCATGTCCATGCGAGTTTCTACTCAGCTTCGGCCCCGAGCTGCCGGTCGAAGCGTGCCCACGCCGCAGCGTGGCTTTCCCGAAGCAGTCGCTCGTGGCATTCATGCCGTCGATCAGACGCCATTGTTACCAGTTGCGCCACTTTTTCACCTAGTTGTGAACCGGCATGCAAGATTGACCCCAGTATTGGGGTAATCGGCGTCCAAAAGTGACCCCCCTGGTAATCCCCCCCGAAAGTAGGGGGCTGTAAAAGTGGAATTTTCTCGGCAAGATGAACGAGGAGATTTGGAATGAAGACAAGCAAATACACTGAGGCGCAGATTATCGCGATCCTGCGGCAGGCTG
>NZ_FWFS01000026.1 GCF_900172375.1 Aquimixticola soesokkakensis
ACAATGGCTCTGGACTTACAACAACGACCGCCCCAACATGGGCATCGGCGGCATCACACCCGCAATGAAACTGGCAATGGCCGCGTAAGTTCTACGGATGCACCCCGTTAAAAATGGGGGGATTACCTCTGCACCATCCATGCCAGACAAAATCCAAGCGCCCCACCAATTGCGCAGACCAGCACCAGAACGCGTCGGTCTTGAACCCTGTCCGAAAGCCACCCAAGGCTAACTGCGATCATCAAACCGCCAAGGGCATTGAATGCCATAATGATGCCGAATGCGAAATTGCTGAGCCCGAGCCTCTCCACCCCAACGATTGCGCGAAACGGCGTCATGGCGGCAAAAGCGGCGCCAGATAGGAAGATATTGAGGGCGAGAAGCCCAGTAACACGTGGCGCTATCATTTGTTTGATCTTGCTAACGTACTGTTTTGAGTTAGCTCGGGTTCAACAGTCATGTCCGTCGAAAGCCTGCTGAAAACTGGTTCCCAACCACAAGGCGTGCTCTCAACGACGATTTCTTGAGCCAAGCGTTGATTTCCGGGGTGAAGGGACCGAGAAAGACAACTTCCTTCAATGTTGCCGCCTTGTGCAGCGCGGCCATCTCGGCCCAACTCATCGACGTATCGTGATGGCCTATCCATGCCTCGGGTTCGCGATACACGATTACGCCTCTGGCCGAACGATCTTCTTCGTTCGTAAAGAATTGATACGAAAGCACGCCGTCGTGCCCCTCGCGCTCAACACGGTGAACCAAGCGGCCGATAGCTTCGTTGAAAGCATCAGCGCTTACGTTGAGTCGGTAGAGATTTTGAACGATCAGGTTCTGAGACATCATCCAATTAACTTATCTCGCTGCAGAAGACTGGTATAGATTGAATTCAATTCCCAGATATCTCGCGGACCTCATTGCTGATGATTTCCTTCACTCTTGTAAAGCGGACACTCGCGCAGATGCAGTGAATTCACACTTCGTCCGCGAAGCTGCCGTTCGACAAAATGCTACTTCAACGCCTGAGCAAGTATGTAAGCACGCCGTCTCTCTGCATCAAACTCACTATTTATAGGCATTGGCGCGTTCAAGACCAAGTCGTTAAGGGGTAATCCCCCCCGAAAGTAGGGGGCTGTAAAAGTGGAATTTTCTCGGCAAGATGAACGAGGAGATTTGGAATGAAGACAAGCAAATACACTGAGGCGCAGATTATCGCGATCCTGCGGCAGGCTGA
>NZ_FWFS01000025.1 GCF_900172375.1 Aquimixticola soesokkakensis
ATGCCCATGTTTGCCGCGTTTGCGGATGGCCGATTGAGACGGCTTGAGACGGAAAACGACGCAGGGCACTCGACGTTGTTTGCCAAGATGTCTGCCTATGAGAGCTACCTTGCGGCCCGTGACCCCGCAGAGGCTGGCAAAGAGGGCTATTGGCTGCGCAAGTTTGGGTCGGACCACTTCGAGATTTGGGATGTTGGGTCGCAGAGCCTCACCGCTTGGAAGGACGCCTTTGCGAAAGCCGATGGCGAGGTTGCGGATCGTGCGTGCTTTTTGACGCTGCCTTTCGCCTTTGAACGCGCGCGCTTTGTCGTGCCTGATGCGCCGCCCCCTTGGATGAGTGATGTGATTGATGAGCATTACTTGCCGCCGATGGTTGCAGCGATGGGCGGGGGCGCGCTGTGCATGGACGACAAGGCGGCGCTTAGATGGCGTGGCAAGGTTCTTGGGGCGGCAGAGTTACCGCAGCTCGGTGACCAGGATTGGGTGAAAGCCTCACGACGCGGACGCCGGAATAAAACCGAGCTGATCCGCAAAGCCTACCAGCGTCAGTTTCCTGACGGACACAAAGGCCCGTGGAAATCAGTGATGCGCGACCTTCAGCGCGAACCCGGTTTGGAATTCTCAGAGAAGACATTGCGCCGTGCTGTCGGCACGTCCCTGAATGAAGGCGGCAAAACCCCGGATTAGGGTCGGCAAAATAGGGACAAAAATAGGGAAAAAATTCATTTTGATTTTTGTCCCTTTTGTCCGTCTTCCGCAAAAAGTCACTCGGGGGCAGTTCTGAACACCTGAAACGCAGCACAGGAGTTCAGAACGTGACCAGTCTGTTTGAACAAAATCGTACCTATGTTTTGGGCGATCCAGAACTCGACGTGATCGGGGATCGAGAGAAGCTGGCGCAGTGGCGTCATCGTGGCAGCGGCCCTGCCTATTACAAATTGGGGCGCAAGATCATCTATCTTAGCGCTGACCTGAACGCTTGTCTAATGACCAAAAGGTCGCGCTGGTGGATGGGGTCATGGCGCAGTTGCTCGGGGAGGTGAGGGAAATCGGGTGAGCGGGCAGGGGGGCGAAATCGCTGACATGATGGGCGTATTCCGTTGAAAAACTCTTGTTGATTTGTGGCTTGGTCGCTGATTCACTTTCGTTAGTGAAGCGGGGGGATCTGCGACGCTGGGACCAAGACAAGAGGCGCAGCACGCATTGTTTTACGAGTTCTCGATAGAGGATCATGTCCCGCAGGATCACCTGCTGCGATCCATCGACCGCTTCGTGGATCTGACAGGTATCCGCCAGCATCTGGCTCCGTTCTACAGCAATACCGGCCGCCCCTCCATCGATCCCGAGC
>NZ_FWFS01000024.1 GCF_900172375.1 Aquimixticola soesokkakensis
TAGAAACAGCCTGTGCTACACTGACGCCGAAGGGCAGTTGCCGATGGCTTATTGGTGGGCTGGACCCCGTTAAAAAACGTGGCACATGGGCTGATGCGCACTTGAGAGTGGTGACGTCGCGGTTGTGGCGATCCCGGTTAGGCAGATGACGAACTTGCATGGCCCACGCCCTTCGCCCTGAACGGAGGATCTGTCATGTCTAAACCCAATACCGGTGGCCACCCGGACCTGAAGATGGTCAATCCTGATGCAGCAGCGATCGACATCGGATCGACCATGCACATGGCGGCGGTGAATCCGTCCCGATGTGACATGCCCGTGCGCGCCTTTGGCACCTTCACCCAGGATCTGCATGCCTTGGCAGACTGGTTAGCCGACTGCGGCGTCACCAGCGTGGCAATGGAGTCGACGGGTGTGTACTGGATACCGGCATTCGAGATACTGGAAGCGCACGGCTTCAAGGTGATCCTGGTGAACGCCCGCTATGCCAAGAACGTGCCCGGCCGCAAAACCGATGTCAGTGATGCCGGTTGGCTGCGCCAGCTGCATTCCTATGGTCTATTGCGTGGTCGCTTGCGCCCTGACGCGCAGATTGCCACGCTGCGTGCCTATATGCGCCAACGCGAGCGGCTGACAGAATATGCCGCCGCCCATATCCAGCATATGCAAAAGGCCCTGATGGAGATGAACCTACAGCTCCATCACGTGGTCTCGGATATCACCGGCGCGACCGGCATGAAGATCATCCGCGCCATTGTCGAAGGAGAGCGCGATCCGGACGTGCTGGCCGCTTATCGCGATATCCGGTGCAAATCCTCGCCCGAGACAATACGCGCAGCGCTGGTGGGGAATGATCGGGCAGAGCATGTCTTCGCTCTGACGCAGTCGCTAGATCTTTACGACTTCTACAAAGCCAAGATTGCCGAATGCGACTTCGAACCCGAAGCGGCAGTCGCCAGCCTGAAGTTCAAAGGCGGCGAAGATTTGCCACCGCTGCCAAAGGCCCGTATCAAAGGTCGGCAGGTCAACGCACCGGCATTCGATATCAGGGCCGCTCTGTACGGGGTGCTCGGAACCGACCTGACGCAGATCCATGGCCTGGGCCCGTCACTGGCTTTGAAGATGGTCGCTGAATGCGGAACGGATCTACGTGCTTGGAAAACGGCAAAGCACTTTACCTCCTGGCTTTGTCTTGCGCCGGGCAACAAGATCTCTGGCGGTAAGTTGCTATCGTCAAAGACGCGGCGATCATCAAGTCGGGCTGCGGCCTTATTACGGCTGGCCGCCACGACCATCGGCCGGAGCGACACGGCCGGAGCGACACGGCCGATGGTGCCTTCTACCGTCGCCTTTCGGCACGGATTGGAA
>NZ_FWFS01000027.1 GCF_900172375.1 Aquimixticola soesokkakensis
TTCGGCTTCCACGGGTCCAAGGTCGACGGAAATGTCGCTATCCTCGCCCACATCGGGCGTTTCACCACCCAGCGAGACATCGATATCGCCGAGGATTTCCTCGACGGGGTCGAGCGGGATTTCGGCCTCCACGGGTCCGAGGTCGACAGAGATGTCGCTATCCTCGCCAACATCTGGCGTTTCGCCACCCAGCGAGATGTCGATATCGCCCCAGATTTCCTCGACCGGATCGAGCGGGAGTTCGGCCTCCACGGGTCCGAGGTCGACGGAAATGTCGCTATCCTCGCCCACCTCGGGCGTTTCGCCACCCAAAGACACGTCGATATCGCCCAAGATTTCCTCCACCGGGTCGAGCGGAAGCTCCGCTTCCACAGGTCCGAGGTCGACGGAAATGTCGCTCTCCTCGCCAACGTCCGGCGTTTCGCCACCCAAAGACACGTCGATATCGCCGAGGATTTCCTCGACCGGATCGAGCGGGAGTTCGGCCTCCACGGGGCCAAGGTCGACGGAGATGTCGCTATCCTCGCCAACGTCGGGGGTTTCGCCACCCAGCGAGACATCGATATCGCCGAGGATGGCTTCGACCGGGTCGAGCGGGAGTTCGGCTTCCACGGGCCCAAGGTCGACGGAAATGTCGCTCTCCTCGCCAACGTCGGGGGTTTCGCCACCCAGCGAGACGTCTATGTCGCCGAGGATGGCTTCGACCAGGTCGAGCGGGAGTTCGGCTTCCACAGGTCCGAGGTCGACAGAGATGTCGCTATCCTCGCCAACGTCGGGCGTTTCGCCGCCCAAAGAGACGTCGATATCGCCGAGAATTTCCTCGACCGGGTCGAGCGGGAGT
>NZ_FWFS01000023.1 GCF_900172375.1 Aquimixticola soesokkakensis
ATGGGCGGATGTTGTTGAAAAAGTCGGCCGAAATCGCCGATTTTGAGGCTCGCCGCCGCTGAGCCAGGCCGTTGCATTCGGGTGATTACCCGTTCTTCCGCCTCAAGGCGGCATGATGGCCGCTCAGCTCATGCTGCGGCCTCCTGTAGGACGCTTCGCGAGCGGAGCTTCGCGAGTTTTCGGAGATTCTGTGCGATGGCGGCGAGCAGAAATTCGTCCTTGGCGCCGTTTGGACCACGGAGCCGCAACCGTGTTAGGCCAAGAATACGCTTGAGGTGCGCGAAGAG
The DNA here is from genome assembly GCF_900172375.1 of Aquimixticola soesokkakensis. Classification (GTDB taxonomy): domain Bacteria; phylum Pseudomonadota; class Alphaproteobacteria; order Rhodobacterales; family Rhodobacteraceae; genus Aquimixticola; species Aquimixticola soesokkakensis. The sequence continues at coordinate 288 of NZ_FWFS01000023.1, forward strand.
CATCTCGACCTTCTTCCGTTTGTCGCGCGACACTTTGTAGGCCTTGGTCTTGCGGCACTCTCTGGCGAACTCGCGCGCCTCTTCATGGGGCTCACGCGTGACATACCGGGCATCGGCTTTCGGGCAGCAGATCTCCTTGGATGGACAGGCTTGGCAGATAGCCTTCAAGCAGCGGTATTTCTTTCGCCCACCAGTATCCCGACCCCGGTTCGGATCGGAATAGTTGCGTCTGAACTGTTTGAGGGCATGGCCTTCAGGGCAGATATACTGATCATTCGTCTCGTCCCACTGGAAGTCTGAGCGGGAGAACGTGCCGTCGGTCCGTTCCGACTTGTCGATTACCGGTATGAAGGGGATGATGCTGCGTTTCTCGACCAGCCAGCCCAGGTTCTCGGCATTGCCGTAGGCCGTATCGGCGGCCAGCCAGTCCGGCTTGATGCCAAAGCGTTTTTCGGTCCTGTCCAGCATCGTGCGCGCAGCTCCAACTTCGGCTTGGCGGATGGCTCTTGTCGCTTCAACATCCATGATCACCGAACTCTTGGTGTCGATCAGGTAGTTGGTGGCATAGGCAAAATAGGGGCGGCTCTCCTCCGCACGGGTCCATTGCGCTGCCGGATCGGACTTGGCCACGAACTTGGGCTGGACAGGCGATGCGGCCCCGAAGGCGGCGTCATCCAGTGTCTCCAGATATTCTCGTGCCGCCCTGTTGCCAGCGTCCCGCGCGGCCTCGGGGCTCCAGTCTTCCGCCGCGATGGAGCGGATCTTGTTGGCATCTGCCGAGATCAGGCTCGCATCGACCGCGAAACCTTCGCCCGACACCAGATTTTCTTTCAGGCAGCGTTCAACGGTTGTCTCGAAGACCTGACGCAGCAGACCGCTTTCCCTGAACTTGCCATGGCGATAGCGGGAGAAAGTCGAGTGGTCGGGGACATTGCCTTCCAGACCCAACCGACAGAACCAGCGGTAGGCCAAGTTCAGATGAACCTCGTCACAGAGCCGGCGCTCCGAACGGATCCCCATGACATATCCGATCACCAGCATCCGGATGATCAGTTCGGGGTCGATCGAAGGCCGGCCAAGGTGGCTGTAGAAGGGACGCAGTGCCTCGCGCAGGGAGTCGCCATTCAGGAACAGGTCAATCTCGCGCAGCATGTGATGGGCGGGGACATGCCGCTCCAGATCGAAGTCGTAAAACAGCTGCGCCGGTGCTTCTTGCCTGCCCATCATGCCGAAATCCTCCAATCCCCTCGTAGTCGAGTGAATCGAAAGACTTGCCGCAGCGCAACAAAGACTTTTTCAACAGCATGGGCGG
>NZ_FWFS01000008.1 GCF_900172375.1 Aquimixticola soesokkakensis
ACGTCGATATCGCCGAGGATTTCCTCGACCGGATCGAGCGGGAGTTCGGCCTCCACGGGGCCAAGGTCGACGGAGATGTCGCTATCCTCGCCAACGTCGGGGGTTTCGCCACCCAGCGAGACATCGATATCGCCGAGGATGGCTTCGACCGGGTCGAGCGGGAGTTCGGCTTCCACGGGCCCAAGGTCGACGGAAATGTCGCTCTCCTCGCCAACGTCGGGGGTTTCGCCACCCAGCGAGACGTCTATGTCGCCGAGGATGGCTTCGACCAGGTCGAGCGGGAGTTCGGCTTCCACAGGTCCGAGGTCGACAGAGATGTCGCTATCCTCGCCAACGTCGGGCGTTTCGCCGCCCAGCGAGACATCGATATCGCCCAGGATTTCCTCCACCGGATCGAGCGGAATCTCCCCTTCCACAAGCCCAAGGTCGACGGAAATGTCGCTCTCCTCGCTCCCATCGGGGGTTTCGCCACCCAGCGAGACGTCTATGTCGCCGAGGATGGCTTCGACCAGGTCGAGCGGGAGTTCGGCTTCCACAGGTCCGAGGTCGACAGAGATGTCGCTATCCTCGCCAACGTCGGGCGTTTCGCCGCCCAAAGAGACGTCGATATCGCCGAGAATTTCCTCGACCGGGTCGAGCGGGAGTTCGGCTTCCACAGGTCCGAGGTCGACAGAGATGTCGCTATCCTCGCCAACGTCGGGCGTTTCACCGCCCAGCGAGACGTCGATATCGCCCAGGATTTCCTCCACCGGGTCGAGCGGGAGTTCGGCTTCCACGGGCCCAAGATCGACGGAAATGTCGCTGTCCTCGCCCACCTCGGGCGTTTCACCGCCCAGCGAGACATCGACATCACCCAGGATTTCCTCCACCGGGTCGAGCGGGAGTTCGGCTTCCACGGGTCCGAGATCGACAGAGATGTCGCTATCCTCGCCAACGTCGGGGGTTTCACCGCCCAAAGAGACATCGATATCGCCGAGGATTTCCTCGACCGGGTCGAGCGGGAGTTCGGCTTCCACGGGTCCGAGATCGACAGAGATGTCGCTATCCTCGCCCACATCGGGGGGTTCGCCCCCCAAAGAGACGTCGATATCGCCCAAGATTTCCTCCACCGGATCGAGCGGGATTTCGGCCTCCACGGGTCCGAGGTCGACGGAAATGTCGCTATCCTCGCCAACGTCGGGGGTTTCGCCACCCAGCGAGACATCGATATCGCCGAGGATGGCTTCGACCGGGTCGAGCGGGATTTCGGCTTCCACAGGTCCGAGGTCGACAGAGATGTCGCTATCCTCGCCAACATCGGGCGTTTCACCGCCCAAAGAGACGTCGATATCGCCGAGGATTTCCTCGACCGGATCGAGCGGGAGTTCGGCCTCCACGGGTCCGAGGTCGACGGAAATGTCGCTATCCTCGCCAACATCGGGCGTTTCGCCCCCCAAAGAGACGTCGATATCGCCGAGGATTTCCTCGACCGGATCGAGCGGGATTTCGGCTTCCACAGGTCCAAGGTCGACAGAGATGTCGCTATCCTCGCCAACATCGGGCGTTTCACCGCCCAAAGAGACGTCGATATCGCCGAGGATTTCCTCGACCGGATCGAGCGGGAGTTCGGCCTCCACGGGGCCAAGGTCGACGGAGATGTCGCTATCCTCGCCAACGTCGGGGGTTTCGCCACCCAGCGAGACATCGATATCGCCGAGGATTTCCTCCACCGGATCGAGCGGAATCTCCCCTTCCACAAGCCCAAGGTCGACGGAAATGTCGCTCTCCTCGCTCCCATCGGGGGTTTCGCCACCCAGCGAGACGTCTATGTCGCCGAGGATGGCTTCGACTAGGTCGAGCGGGATTTCGGCCTCCACGGGTCCGAGATCGACAGAGATGTCGCTATCCTCGCCAACGTCGGGCGTTTCGCCGCCCAAAGAGACGTCGATATCGCCGAGAATTTCCTCGACCGGGTCGAGCGGGAGTTCGGCTTCCACAGGTCCGAGGTCGACAGAGATGTCGCTATCCTCGCCAACGTCGGGCGTTTCACCGCCCAGCGAGACGTCGATATCGCCCAGGATTTCCTCCACCGGGTCGAGCGGGAGTTCGGCTTCCACGGGCCCAAGATCGACGGAAATGTCGCTGTCCTCGCCCACCTCGGGCGTTTCACCGCCCAAAGAGACATCGATATCGCCGAGGATTTCCTCGACCGGGTCGAGCGGGAGTTCGGCTTCCACGGGTCCGAGATCGACGGAAATGTCGCTCTCCTCGCCCACATCGGGCGTTTCACCGCCCAAAGAGACATCGATATCGCCGAGGATTTCCTCGACCGGATCGAGCGGGATTTCGGCTTCCACGGGTCCGAGATCGACAGAGATGTCGCTATCCTCGCCCACATCGGGGGTTTCACCGCCCAGCGAGACGTCGATATCGCCCAGGATTTCCTCGACCGGGTCGAGCGGGATTTCGGCCTCCACAGGTCCGAGGTCGACGGAGATATCGCTGTCGTCAGGGGAGGGAATATCGGTGTCACTGTCTCCGGTCGGATCAGGGTCTACCGTGTCCGTTGGTGGGATCTCAGGATCGGGCGTGACGGTATCCGTGGGATCTGTGTCGCCATCTGTGCCAGTGTCAGTGTCAGTGTCAGTGTCACCGTCAGTGTCGCTGTCTGTGTCACCGTCAGTACCACCGTCTGGGGTACCGCCGGTATCGCCGCCTGTCGTTTCTTCGGTGCCATCCTCGGTGTCGTCCTCCGCAAGGGGCGGTGTGTCGATCACGGGATCGGTGGGGTCAAGCGGAAGCGGGGGCGGTGTCGTGGCTGGCGTTTCGGGCGTGCTGTCGGGCGTGTCGACGACGGGCGTCGGGGTGGATGGCGCAAAGCCTTCGGCGGTCTCCTCGTTCTCCGGTGCCACTGGGGCCACGGGGGCCAGCGGGGCCTCTGGTGTCACCGGCGTGCCGTCGGTCACGGGAGCGGGTGTCTGGGGGGCGGTGTCCGGGGCGATTGTCCCCTCTGTTTCAGGGATATCTTGCGTTACATCCGCCGGACCCGTGGCCGCAGGAGTCGCGAGAGGGTTGTCCAGAACACTCGCGGGGGATGCGGTCGCTTGGGGCGCGGCGGGCGCAAGGTCCTGAGGCTGGGTTGCCCCCGACACATTGGGATCAAAGAAGGAGCTGGGGTAGACTGCCTGCTGGCTGCCAAGCAGCGTTGTGCTGGCCTCGAACAAGGGTGTGGCCGCTGCGCTGGTATCGAAGGGCACACTGCCCGATCCGTTGATGGCAACGTCGCGCACAAGACCTTGTGGCAGGTCTTGCAGGCCGAATTGGTCGCTACCGGCCTCGAGAACGTCGGAAGCGGAGATCTGAATGTTTTCGTTCTGCGTCAAGCCGGCGGATGTCGCCTCGGCAACGTCGAGATCGTCTGCGCTGAAACGCTTGGCATTCAGTGCATCAAAATTGGACTCGTCTTGCATCGTTCCACTCCTTCACTACCCCCTTCAGGTTCGATGATTGGAATGAACATTTTCTTAATTTTCGCCCTCTGTCCCATTGATAGTGAATATTTGGTTAACGGTTTCACATTTGTTTTGAATGGTTTGTGGAAGGTGACGGGGCGCAACACGTCGCGCGGTGACACCGCTGGTCCAGTCCCAAAGTCGCTCGGTGTTTGAAGTCGTGGCAAAACACTGAGCCCGCTGGCAAACCCGCCGCCCGTCACTCCTTTCGACTGCAGTGCCGGAATTAGTAACTTTATTTTACAAATACAGGCCCAGAGCATGGAGAACCGCAACAGTTTGTTCTAAGTCACGAAAGATTCGATGGGAGAGGAACGTATCATGAGTGGGAAAACCCGATTGGTTTATCAGGGCATGTGGATGCCGTTCGTCCTTTTGGTGGTGTGTTTTGCCGCTTGGGGAATCGCTGCAAACATGACCGATCCGATGGTGCAGGTGTTCTCGCGGATCTTTTCGATGAGCACTGTTCAGGCCTCGCTGGTGCAATTTGCCTATTACGGTGCCTATTTCCTGCTTGCGCTGCCCGCGGCCTTTATCAACCGCCGTTTTAGCTACAAAACCGGCGTGTTGGCGGGGCTGGGGCTGGCGACATTCGGGGCGCTTTTGTTCTATCCCGCCAGCATCGCCATGACCTACGGGTTCTTCCTGATCGCGCTGTTTTGCCTCGCGGGGGGGCTGTCGATCCTCGAAACCTCTGCCAATCCTTTTGTCATTTCGATGGGGCCCGAAGGCAACGCCACGCGCCGTCTCAACTTTGCGCAGGCCTTCAACCCTGTGGGCACCAATATCGGCGTGTTGTTGTCGGCCAGTTTCATTCTGCCCAACCTCAACCCCGCAACGGATGCCCAGCGGGCCGCCATGGCACCCGAGGCCCTCGAGCAAATCCGGCGCGCGGAATTGTCGGCGGTGATGGGCCCCTACGTGGGCTTCGCCTTTGTCCTGCTGGTGATTTGGGTGCTGATCGCCCTCAAACCGATGCCCGCACGCGACGAAGCCAGGCCGGTTGCCCGCGGCAATGTGCAGTTTCGCGCGACTCTGGCGCGTTTGCTGAAAAACCGGCACTACGCATTCGGCGTCGGGGCGCAGTTTTTCAACGTGGCCGCGCAGACCTGTACCTGGACCTTCACGATCCAATATGTGATCGGCGCGATGGGCGGGACAGAGGCCTCGGCGGGCCAGTATCTGCAAATCAGCCTGATCGTGTTCCTGATCTCACGCTTTGCCATGGTTGGCATCATGGGCGTTATCCGGCCGTCGCTGTTGCTGACGCTGATGGCGGCGCTGGCGGTGACATTGACGCTATTTGCCGCTTTCGTGCCGTCAATGGCCGGGGTTTGGGCCGTGGTCGCGCTGTCGGCCTGCCTGTCCTTGATGTTTCCGACGATCTACGGTGTGGCGCTCCAAGGTCTGGGCGAAGACACGAAATTCGGGGCGGCAGGGCTGGTCATGGCGATTGCCGGCGGTGCGGTGATGCCGATGATTCAGGGTGCCGTTCTGGATGGCTACGGCGCCGCGGTATCCTTTGTCGTGCCGATGGTCTGCTTCGCGGTGGTTGCGCTTTATGGCGTCTTTGACCTGCTGTCGGGGCGCAAATCCGCGGCCCTGCGTTAAGCCAAAGCCCTCGGCCCCGTTCGGGGCCAAGGGCGGTTTGGGGTTGCGGATTACGCCAGTGTCGCGTTGTCGATCACAAAGCGGTATTTGACGTCGGATTTCAGCATCCGCTCATAGGCTTCGTTGATCTGGTCCATGCGGATGACTTCCACATCCGACGTGATGCCGTGCTCACCGCAGAAATCCAGCAATTCCTGCGTTTCCTTGACCCCGCCGATCAGAGACCCTGCGACCGCGCGGCGGCGCATCACCATTTGCGCGGAATTCAGGAAGGGATCAATCGGCCCGAGGTAGCCCACCAGCACCAGCGTGCCGTTGTAGTTCAGCGTCGGCATATAGGGGTTGAGGTCATGGACATAGGGCACGGTGTCGATGATCAGATCAAAGGCGTTGGCGACTTCGGCCATCTGGCTGTCGTCGGTGGAAATAACGACGTGATCCGCGCCCAGACGTTTGGCATCCTCGATCTTGTCGGGAGAGCGCGAGAAAAGCGTCACCTCCGCGCCCAAAGCATGGGCCAGTTTCAAGGCCATGTGACCAAGGCCACCCAAGCCGACAACCGCCACTTTCGACCCTTTCCCGACTTTCCAGTGCTGGAGAGGCGACCAGGTCGTAATGCCTGCACAGAGTAGCGGCGCAGCACCGGCAGCATCGATGTTTTCTGGTACGTTCAGGACAAATTTATCTTTGACAACAACGGATTGTGCATAGCCGCCGTGGGTGATCGATCCGTCGACCTTATCGGTGCCACCATAGGTGCCGGTGAAGCCGTTAAAGCAATATTGTTCTTCGTGATTGTCACAGGCGGCGCAGTGCTGGCAGCTGTCGACCATACAGCCGACGCCCACCAGATCCCCGACTTTGAAGCCGGTGACATCCGCGCCGACGTCGGTCACGCGACCGATGATCTCATGGCCCGGAACAACAGGGTAGGTGGCATTGCCCCAATCGTTGCGCGCAGTGTGCAGGTCCGAGTGGCAGACGCCGCAATAGGTAATATCGATGGCGACATCATCGGGGCGCAACGTGCGGCGGGTGATGTCCAAGGGAGCAAGCGGCGCATCCGCAGATTGCGCGGCATAGGCGTGAACGGTCATGTGAAGTCCTTGCGGTTTGGTCGAGCGATTGTGTGTGACGCGCGGGACAGGCGCCCTTGGCGCGCCGCGACGATCCTACAAAGCTAAGGCGATTGGGCGCGGTTGCTAGGGGATCAATCGCGCATGGGCCTATCTGCAAAAACGATCAATCGGCCCGTGCGAAACGAACATAGCCTCACGACCCGCGATAGCGCAGTGCTTCGACCAACAGTTTGAACGCAGGCGGCGTCTGTCTGCGGCTGGGGTAGTAAAGGTGATAGCCCGGAAAGGGCGGGCACCAATCGTCAAGCACCTGCACCAAAGCCCCGCTGGCAAAATGCGGCGCGAGAATATGATCGGGCAAGCACACAAGGCCGCGCCCCTGCACCGCGGCCTCGACCAACAGATCCGGCTCGTTGCTGGTGAACTGACCGGCAACGCGCACATTCAGCGGGCGACCGTTGCGTTCGAATTCCCAGGCATAAAGCCCGCCCAGCGTTTGCAGGCGCAGATTGACGCAGATGTGGCTGGTAAGGTCATGGGGCGTGTGCGGCGCGGGATGGGTGTCAAAATAGCCCGGCGCTCCGCCAACCACCATGCGGGCATCCGGCGCGATGCGCACGGCAATCATATCCTTGTCGACCTGTTCGCCCAGCCGCACGCCGGCGTCAAACCCGTCTTTGACGATGTCCACCAGCCGCGATTCCTGTGCAATTTCAACCTGCACGTTGGGATAATCGGCCATCAATCGGCTCACGGCGGGCATCAGATAGTGCTGGGCGGCATGGCGCGACGCGGTGATGCGGATCAACCCCGAGGGCGTCTCGCGCAGCGCATCCAGCCTTGCCAGCTGGTCCTCGATCCCGTCAAAGGCAGGGCGCAAGGCCTCGGCAAGGCGCAAGCCCGCCTGCGTGGGGGCAACGGTGCGGGTGGTGCGGGTCAGCAACCGCACCCCCAACCGCTCCTCAAGGCGGCGCAACACGTGGCTGACGGAGGATTGCGACGTTCCGAGTTTGGCGGCTGCGCGCGTAAAGCTGCGTTCCTCGGCGACCACCAGAAAGGCCATCAGATCGCCCAGTTCATCCCGTTTCATTTATCGCCTATCCGTATAATTGCGTCGTTGATTTAGCGGATGCATGCGAAATAACAAGTCGGCGCGCGCGCAGGTCTTGCGCCCGGGCGCTAAGCATTTGATGCCTTTGCACGTGACTGTCCCTTGACTGTTTTCCCCTCAGGGGGAACAAACGCACACAGCCTTTCGCGCGACAAATTCCGTCAGGAGACTCCATGAAGTTCCGCTTCCCCATCGTCATCATCGACGAAGATTTCCGCTCCGAAAACTCCTCCGGTCTGGGCATTCGTGCTATGGCCGAGGCGATCGAACGCGAGGGATTCGAGGTTTTGGGCGTCACCAGCTACGGCGACCTGTCGCAATTTGCCCAGCAGCAATCGCGCGCCTCGGCCTTTGTTCTGTCGATCGACGACGAGGAATTCAGCCCCGGTCCTGATCTTGATCCGGCGGTGGTGCAGCTGCGCGCCTTTATCGAGGAAGTGCGCTGGAAAAACGCCGATGTGCCGATCTATGTCTACGGCGAGACGAAAACATCGCGCCACCTGCCCAACGACATCCTGCGCGAGTTGCACGGCTTCATCCATATGTTCGAGGATACGCCGGAATTCGTCGCGCGCCACATCATCCGCGAGGCCAAACAATATCTCGAAGGCATCCAGCCGCCGTTTTTCAAAGCGTTGCTGGATTATGCCGAGGACGGGTCCTATTCTTGGCACTGTCCGGGGCATTCGGGCGGGGTGGCCTTTCTGAAATCGCCCATCGGCCAGATGTATCACCAGTTCTATGGCGAAAACATGCTGCGGGCCGATGTGTGTAACGCGGTCGAGGAACTGGGCCAGCTTCTGGACCACAACGGCGCGATCGGTGCCTCCGAGCGCAATGCCGCACGGATTTTCAACGCCGATCACTGCTTTTTTGTGACCAACGGCACCTCGACGTCCAACAAAATGGTCTGGCACCACACGGTTGCCCCCGGCGATGTGGTCGTGGTGGACCGCAACTGCCACAAATCGATCCTGCATTCGATCATCATGACCGGCGCCATTCCGGTGTTCCTCAAACCCACGCGCAACCATTACGGCATTATCGGCCCGATCCCGCAGAGCGAGTTCGAGATCGACAGCATCAAGGCCAAAATCCGCGCCAACCCGCTGCTTGACGGCTATGATGCGGACAAGGTGCAGCCGCGCATCATGACCCTGACGCAATCGACCTATGACGGCGTGCTCTATAACACCGAGACCATCAAGGACCTGCTGGATGGCTATGTCGAGAACCTGCATTTCGACGAGGCCTGGTTGCCCCATGCCGCCTTTCACCCGTTTTACAGCACCTATCACGCGATGGGCCGCAAGCGCGGGCGCACGCAGCATTCGGTGACCTACGCGACCCAGTCCATTCACAAATTGCTCGCCGGGATTTCGCAGGCCAGCCATGTGTTGGTGCAGGATTCGACGGAAACCAAGCTGGACCGGCATCTGTTCAATGAATCCTATCTGATGCACACCTCGACCTCGCCGCAGTATTCGATCATCGCGTCTTGCGATGTCGCCGCGGCGATGATGGAGCCTCCGGGCGGCACGGCTTTGGTCGAGGAAAGCATCGTCGAAGCGCTGGAATTCCGCCGCGCCATGGGCAAGGTGGACGCGGAATACGGCGACAGCGATTGGTGGTTCAAGGTCTGGGGCCCTGCCGATTTCGACCACACCGAAGACGGCATGGGCGAGACTGCCGATTGGGTGTTGAAGAAAACCGATGCCGAGGGCGTGCAATCGGGCGGGGAAGACAGCTGGCACGGCTTTGGCGATATGGCCCCCGGTTTCAACATGCTTGACCCGATCAAAGCCACCGTTGTCACGCCGGGTCTCAATCTGGACGGGCGGTTCGAGGACACCGGCATCCCGGCCTCTATCGTGTCGAAATATCTGGCCGAACATGGCGTGGTGGTCGAGAAAACGGGCCTTTACAGCTTTTTCATCATGTTCACGATCGGCATCACCAAGGGCCGCTGGAATACGCTGGTCGCGGCTTTGCAGCAGTTCAAGGACGACTACGACAAGAACCAGCCGCTCTGGCGCACCATGCCGGAATTCTGTGCAAAACAGCCGCGCTACGAGAAAATGGGCCTGCGCGATCTGTGCCAGCACGTCCACGCGCTGTATGCAAAATATGACGTCGCGATCCTTTCAACAGAGATTTACACCTCCGACCATCTGCCCGCGATGAAACCCTCGGATGCCTTTGCCCATATCGCGCAGCGCACCACCCAGCGCGTGCCGATTGATGATCTGGAGGGGCGGATCACCACCAGCCTTGTGACCCCCTATCCGCCGGGCATTCCGCTGCTGATCCCCGGAGAGGTGTTCAACAAGAAGGTTGTCGAATACCTCAAGTTCAACCGCGAATTTGCCCGCGAATGCCCGGGGTTTGAAACCGATATCCACGGGTTGGTGGCCGAAAAAGGCAGCGATGGCACGATGCAGTATTTCGCCGATTGCGTCGCTGCGGATGCGGCAGAATAAGGAGAGTTTTCCATGTCCAAGACAATCTATGTGCTGAACGGCCCCAACCTGAACCTGCTTGGCAAACGCCAGCCGGAGATTTACGGCCATGACACGCTAGAGGATGTCGAGCGCCTTTGCGTTGCGGCCTGCGCGGAGGGGTTCACCATCCGCCTGTTGCAGTCCAATTGGGAAGGCCAGATCATCGACTGGATTCACGAGGCGCGCGACGACGGGGCGGGGATTGTGATCAACCCCGCGGCGCTGACGCATACGTCGGTGGCCGTGCTCGACGCGCTCAGCGCCTTTGACGGTCCGGTGATCGAAGTGCATATCTCCAATGTCCACAAACGCGAGGCCTTCCGCCACCATTCCTATGTGTCTGCACGCGCGGACGGGGTCATCGCAGGGCTTGGCATTGACGGCTATCCGGCGGCGGTGAAACGCGTCTGCAAGCTGGCGTCCTGATCTGATGGCGCGGCGCCTTGATCTGAACTGCGACATGGGCGAAAGCTTTGGCGCGTGGGGGATGGGCGAAGATGCGGCGATGCTTGATATCGTCACTTCAGCGAACATCGCCTGCGGGTTTCATGCCGGTGACCCGATGGTGATGCGCGACACGATCAAAGCGGCCAAAACGCGCGGCGTTGCCATCGGCGCGCATCCCGGTTTCAACGATCTCGCGGGCTTCGGGCGGCGCCGGATCAGCGGCGACAGCCCTGAGGATCTGACTGCGCAGCTGATCTATCAGATCGCTGCGATGCAGGGCATGGCGCGGGCCTTCGGGCATGACATGACCCACGTAAAACCCCATGGCGCGCTGATGAACATGGCCTGCGAAGACAAGGCCATCGCGCAGGCCTGTGTGGCGGCGATCCGCGCGATTGACCCGACGCTGATCTTTGTCACCTTGCCCTATTCGGTGGCCTTCGATGTGGCTCAGAAAGCGGGGCTGCGGGTCGCTTGCGAAATCTACGCCGACCGCAGCTACGGCGCACGTGGTCAATTGACACCGCGCAGCCACAGCGGGGCCGTGATCCACGATCCGGCGCAGTCGCGCGATCAGGTGCTTGAGATGGTCGTGGGCGGCATGATCCCCACAACCCAAGGCACCCGCTTGCCGGTCGAGGCGGCGACGCTATGCGTGCATGGCGACAATCCGCAAGCCGTTGAAATCGCGCGTACCCTGCGCGCTGCCCTGGCCAGCGAAGGCGTGCGCTTTGCGCCGCTTCGCGCGGATTAGACCTGCCAGCGAAGGCGTGCGCTTTGCGCCGCTTTGCGCGGATTAGACCTGCCAGCGAAGGCGTGCGCTTTGCGCGGATTAGACCTCGCCGATCAGCCGTTCGGGGTGGCAAAAAACCTCAAGCCCCTCGCCGCGGACCTGCGCAAGCGTCAGCCCGTTGCGGCTGGCTGTGCGCAGGGCTTCTGCGGTAGGAGCCGAGGCCGAAACCAGCACAACCAGCCCCGATGTGACGCATTTCTGGACCAGATCGACGGAAACGCGCGAGGTGATCAGCGCGGCGTGTCCCGCGACCTCTTGCGCCCCGATCAGCTTGTCGAGGGCGTTGTGACGGCCCACGTCCTCGCGGGTGGCGCGCAGCGTGCCATCGGCGGCCAGACAGGCGGCGGCATGGGTGGCGCGGGTGGCGTCGTGCAGCGGTTGATGCGCGCGCAACCGATCAAAGGTCTGCACGAGAGCGGCGCTGGAAAACAGTGGCTGCGCGACGGGCAGTGGCGCGAGCGGGCGCATGGCCTGATCGAGACTGTCGATACCGCACAGACCGCAGCCGACAGGTCCAAAGGCGTTGCGGCGGCGCTGGATCAACGCCTGCGCCCGCGCGTCGGGAATACGCAGCCGCACCTCGATTCCGCGCGGCTGGCGCAGCACCTCGAGCGCTTCGATCTGCGCGCGGTTTTCCACGATCCCCTCGCTCAGCGCAAACCCGCGCCCGAAGTCCTCGAGATCGGTGGGACTGGCCATCATCACCGCTTCCGTCGAGCCGTTGAACACCAGCGCCACGGCGCATTCTTCAGCAAGGGTGCGGGTGCCTTGGGTCGCACCGCTAAGCGGCACGAGAACGCTTGCGGTCATGCCGCTTGGCTGGTGATGCGTGACTGTCATGGGGTCCTCCTGTGCGCAGAGTTGCGATCTCTTCGTCAAAAGGCAAGAGGCGCGGCTTTGGCGCAACCTCGCAGATGCGCCCATATCTGCCCGTAAAATAGGCATGTCGTCAAATTTCCCTCGCGACACGCTTGTATCGCGGGGCATCTTCTGACTTCATTTGCGCAGAAGAAAACCGTTACATTTGTGTAAGATGATGTTTTCTCATGATAATAATTAGATCAGGAGGTCAAAAATGAAGATTCAGCGCGCGGTTTCCGCTCTTGCTCTTGTTGCTGCCGGTGTGGTGGCAAGCGTTCCTGCCGCCTATGCCGCGGATGTGCCCGAGGGCGTCAGCCTGTCCGAAAACCAGACCTATACCTTCTGGCTGCTCGATGCGATCAAATCGATGGACCCGCAGATCAACACCGATGTCGAAGGCTCCGACATCCTGCGCAACCTCTTTGAAGGGCTCTACAACGAGGACGCCACGGGCGCGCTGGTGCCCGGTGTTGCGCTGGATCACACGCTGTCCGAAGACGGGCTAACCTATACATTCAACCTGCGCGATGACGCGAAATGGTCCGATGGCAAACCGGTTACCGCGAACGACTTTGTCTATGCGTGGAAACGTCTCGCTGATCCGGCCACCGCATCGGAATACGCGTGGTACATGGAACTGATGCAGATCGAAAACGCCCCGGCGATTATTGCGGGTGAGGCGCCTGTGGACGATCTGGGGGTGAAAGCGCTCGACGATCACACGCTGGAAGTCAAAATCACCACGCCGCTGCCCTATTTCCCGCAGATGCTTGTGCATGGCTCGACCTTTCCCGTGCGCCAGGACGTGATCGAGGAATTCGGTGACAACTGGACCCAGCCCGAAAACCTGATCGGCAATGGTGCCTATACGCTAACCGAGCACCTGCTGGGCGAGCGGGTCGAGATGGATAAATCCGACACCTACTGGGATGCGGATAAAACCGTCATCACCCATCTTACCGCGCTGACCATCAACGATGTGAACCAAGGGCTGACTCGCTATCTTGCCGGTGAACTGGACCGCGTGAACATCCCCGCAGGCCAGTACCCGCGTCTGGCCGAGGAATACCCCGACGAGGCGACCTCGCTGCCCTATTCCTGTTCCTACATCTACATGCTCAATGTCGGTGAAAAAGGCCCCGAGGCCCTCAAGGACGTGAATGTGCGCAAGGCGCTGTCCTATGCGATCAACCGCGACATCATCGTCGACAATATCCTGCAAGGCGGCCAGCACGCGGCCTACAACTGGACCCATTGGGCGACGGCGGGCTTTACCATGCCCGACATCGACTACGCCGGCTGGACCCAGGAGGAACGCACCGCCAAGGCCAAGGAGCTGCTCGAAGCGGCAGGCTACACGCCCGAAACCCCGCTTGAGCTGGAGTTGAACTACAACACGTCCGAAGATCACAAAAAGATCGCCATCGCCGCGTCGCAGTTCCTCAAGCCGCTGGGCGTGAACCTGACGCTCAACAATATGGAGTGGAAGGTCCACACCGACCGCATGCAAAGCCAGGATTTCGAAATGGCGCGCTATGCGTGGTGTGGCGACTATAACGAGGCCTCGACCTACCTCGATCTGTTCACCTCCTATTCGGGCCATAATAACGGCGAGTTCTTCAACGACGACTACGACAAGTTGATGAAGGACAGCAAAACCGCCGAGGACCCGCAGCCGATGTACACCGCAGCAGAGCAGATTCTGGCGGATGAAATGCCGGTGCTGCCGATCTACCACTACGCCAAGGTCGACATGATTGCCTCCGACATCAAAGGCCTGCCCACGGATAACGTGATGCAGACCTGGTACGGAAAAGACCTGTACCGCGTGGCCGAATAAGCGCGGCGCGCTAGATCGTTTTCCAGATCAAACTCATGGCGCGGGGATCATCCCCCGCGCCATGGCGTTCAGGAGTTTCCCGTGCTCGTCTATATTCTCAAGCGTCTGGCGATTGCCGTTCCGACGTTGCTCATTCTCATCATTGCATCCTTCCTGCTGATGCATGCAGCCCCCGGTGGTCCCTTTACTGCCGAGCGCGAGCTGCCCCCGCAGGTGCTTGCCAACCTCAATGCGAAATATGGTCTCGACCAGCCGCTGTGGCGACAGATTGTCAGCTACCTCTGGGGGATCATCGCGCATTTCGATTTCGGACCGTCCTTTATTTACAAGGACCGGACCGTGAACCAGATCATCGCGCAGGGCTTCCCGGTGACGATCACCTATGGCTCGATTTCCTTCCTTGTGGCGGTTGTCGTTGGCGTGGCGCTGGGCGTCACGGCGGCGGTGAAACAGAACACATGGCTCGACTATATCGCTGTGGGGATTTCCATCGGCGCGCAAGTCCTGCCGAACTTCGTGATGGCGCCGATCCTTGTGCTGGTCTTCACCCTCTGGCTCGGTTGGTTGCCGGGGGGCGGCTGGCAAGGCGGGCAATGGCAGTATCTGATCATGCCGGTGATCGCGCTGTCGACTTCCTTCATGGCCTCCATTGCGCGGATCACGCGCTCGTCGATGCTGGAAGTGCTGACATCCAACCACATCCGCACCGCCAAGGCCAAGGGCCTGCCGATGCGCCGCGTGATTGCGCGCCATGCGTTGAAGCCGGCGATGCTGCCGGTGATTTCCTATCTTGGACCGGCCTTTGTGACGATGATTACCGGTTCGGTGATCGTGGATATCTATTTTTCCACGGGTGGGATCGGCAAGGCCTTTGTCGATAGCGCGCTCAACCGCGATTACGCCGTGATGATGGGGGTGACCATTTTGATGGGCACGCTCACCATCCTTTTTAACCTTGTCGTCGATGTGCTTTACGCATGGATCGACCCGAAAATCCGGTACTGACATGGTGATTGATAAAACCAAAATGACCTCGCTTGCGGCGGCGACCTCGCAACCGGAGATGGCCGGACGCTCGCTTTGGGCGGATGCACGCCGCCGCTTTGCGCGCAACAAAGCGGCCGTCTTTGGCGTGTTTTTGTTGCTGTTCGTCGCCTGTTTCGCGCTGTTTGGCGGATTTTTCGCCCAGTGGTCAAATGAGGAACTCGATTTCTCCGTCATGGGGCAGGTGGCACAAATTGGCGGGCCATCGCTGTCCAACGGCCATTATTTCGGCACCGACGATCTGGGGCGCGATCTGTTTGCGCGCACGGTGCAGGGCACGCAAATTTCGCTGGCTGTGGGCCTTGTCGGCGCGGCGATCGCGGTGATCGTGGGCACGCTTTGGGGCGCAACGGCGGGCTATTTCGGCGGGCGGATCGACAACTACATGATGCGCACCGTCGATATCCTGATCGCCATCCCCTATATGTTCGTGCTGATCCTGCTGCTCGTGATGTATGGCCGGTCGATTTCGATGCTGTTCATCGGCGTGGGGCTGATTTCATGGCTCGATATGAGCCGGATCGTGCGCGGCCAGACCCTGACGTTGAAGGGGCGCGAATATATCGAAGCGGCGAAAGCCATCGGCGTGCCCGCCTATACCATCATCCGCCGTCATATCCTGCCCAACCTGCTGGGGGTCGTTGCGGTCTATGCCACGCTTTTGGTGCCGCTGATGATCCTGACGGAAAGCTTTATTTCCTTTCTCGGTCTGGGGGTGCAGGAACCGCTCACCTCGCTTGGCGCGTTGATTTCCGAAGGGGCGGGGACGATGTCCTACGGCACCCTCTGGCAGATCGCGTTTCCTCTGTTTTTCTTCGTTGTGACCCTCTTTGGCTTCTTCTTCGTCGGGGATGGTTTGCGCGACGCACTTGACCCGAAGGATCGCTGACATGGCTTTGCTCGACGTAAATGACCTTTCTGTGCGCTTTGCCACGCAGGACGGTGACATCCATGCGGTCAACGGCGTGTCCTTGTCTCTCGAAGCGGGCGACACCCTGGGGATCGTGGGGGAAAGCGGGTCCGGCAAAAGCCAGCTGTCCTTTGCCCTTTTGGGGTTGCTGGCGAAAAACGGGACCGCGACGGGGTCGGTGACCTTTGAGGGGCGCGAAATCCTGAACGCGCCCGAGAAGGTTCTGAACACCTACCGCGCGCGCAAAATCGCGATGGTGTTTCAGGACCCGATGACCTCGCTCAACCCCTATATGCGGATTTCCGACCAGATGGCCGAGGTGCTGATGCACCACGAAGGCCTCACGAAATCCGACGCGATTGCGCGTTCGGCGCAGATGCTTGATGCGGTGAAAATCCCTGATGCGCAGAACCGCGTGCGTCTCTATCCGCATGAATTTTCCGGCGGGATGCGACAGCGCGTGATGATTGCCATGTCGCTTTTGTGCAAGCCACAGCTTTTGATCGCCGACGAGCCGACCACCGCGCTTGATGTGACCGTGCAGGCGCAGATCATGACGCTTCTGGCCGAGTTGCAGAAGGAGTTCGGCATGGCCACGATCCTGATCACCCATGATCTGGGCGTCGTGGCGGGTTTTTGCGAACGTGCGATGGTGATGTACGGGGGGCGGATCATGGAACGCAGTCCGGTCGAGCCGCTGTTCGCGCAGCCGACCCATCCCTACACCCGCGGCCTCATCGCTGCGATCCCGCGGGTGGATCAGGGCCATGAGGCGCTGCACGCCATTCCGGGCAATCCGCCAAACATGACGGGCGCGCCTGTTGGCTGCCCCTTTGCACCGCGGTGCGATTTTGCGGGCGACGATTGCCGTCGCGACATGCCGCCGTTGGAGCGCTTCGCGACCGAGCGCGACCGCGCCTGCCACCGCCCCATCGACCTGATCGCGCCTTTGGAGGTGCCCGCATGACCACACCGCTTCTTGACGTCAAAGACCTGCGGGTGACCTTTGAAATTCACCGCGACGGTGACCTGCCTTGGGCCGCGCCGCGCAAATTGCGTGCCGTCAACGGGGTCGATTTCAGCCTGTTGGCGGGAAAAACGCTGGGCATCGTGGGCGAAAGCGGCTGCGGGAAATCGACGCTCGCGCGCGCGCTGATCCGCATGTTGCCTGCAACGGGGCAGGTGAACTGGCAGGGGGAAACCGACCTGCTGCAACTCACCGCGCGTCAGATGCTGAAATATCGCGCCGATATCCAGATGATTTTCCAAGATCCACTGGCCTCGCTCAATCCGCGCATGACCGTGGGCGACATCATCGCCGAACCGCTGCGCACCCATCGCCCCACGATGGGCGGCAAGGAACGCCGCGCCCGCGTCAAGGCCGCGATGGAGCGCGTGGGCCTGCTGTCCAATCAGGTAAACCGCTATCCGCATGAGTTTTCCGGTGGGCAGTGCCAGCGCATCGGCATTGCGCGCGCCCTGATTGTCGAACCGAAACTCCTTATCTGCGACGAACCTGTGTCGGCGCTTGATGTGTCGATCCAGGCGCAGGTGATCAACCTGCTGGACGATCTGCGCCGCGATCTGGGATTGACGATTGTCTTCATTGCCCATGACCTGAGCGTGGTGAAACATATTTCGGACGAGGTCATGGTGCTTTACCTCGGCAAAATGATGGAACGCGCGCCGTCGGATGAGCTGTTTGCTCATCCCCAGCATCCCTACACACAGGCGCTGTTATCCGCGGTGCCAGTGCCCGATCCGCAGATCGAGCGGGGCAAAGTGGTGATCCCGCTTGACGGCGAACTGCCATCGCCGATGAACCCGCCCTCGGGCTGTGTGTTTCGCACCCGCTGTCCGCGCGCGCAGGCGCTGTGCGCCGAGACCGTGCCAGAACCGACCGCAGGTCCCCACAGCTATGCGTGCCATTTTCCCGGAGCGGTGACGCAGGAGGAAATCGCAGCGCCTGTTTAGGCCTGGCCTTTGCCCTAAGGTCGCATAGACGGGGCGCGTCGATTAGGGCGGCGCGAATCATCAGGTTTCAGGCGCCGAACGCGCGCCTGTATGTTCTTTGGATTTGCTGCATCGCAGCGTGAGGCGGATTCATCCGTGCTGTAGAATGCGGCAGGGGTGAATAATTCTCGCGACATTTTCGACCCTTGTGGCCCTCAGGCCATGATAGGCGGCATTGCGCACATCGCGTTGTTTACCCATCGTTAAGCCTATGTTAGAAAGTCTCAAGTGTTGGGTTAAGATTAAAGCAGTCAAAAAACTTTTTTTACATTTGGAATTCGGTCGGTTTTCTTTCGGCCACTACCCCTCAAAGGGCTTTTAATGATGTCATATTTACAAATCGAGACGAAAACCGCCTTTGAACCCGTCCCGACAACGACCCAAAAATTCAGTCTTTACGCCGATGGTGCGAAACGTGTTTTGGATGTGATGTTTGCAATCGCACTGATGCCGATCCTGTTGCCCGTCATCGTCCTGCTCTGGGCAATGGTGCGCCTTGACGGTGGCGCGGGTTTTTATAGCCAAAAGCGGGTTGGCAAAGACGGGAAGGTTTTCAATTGCTTGAAGCTGCGGACCATGGTTCTGAACGCTGAAAAAGTGCTGGAAGACCTCTGTGCCTCCGACCCCGAAGTCGCCGCTGAATGGGAACGTGACCAGAAGCTGCGCAACGATCCCCGCATCACGCGCGTCGGCAAATTCCTGCGCGCCACAAGCCTTGACGAGCTGCCACAGTTTTTCAACGTGCTGCGCGGCGACATGAGCTTTGTGGGCCCGCGCCCCTTCATGGTGTCCCAGCAGATGCTTTACGTCGCTGCAGGTGGGCGGGCCTATTTCCGCATGCGCCCTGGCATCACCGGCGCATGGCAGATCGACGGGCGTGGCGTCAGCACTTTCGCTGACCGCGTTGGCTACGACGAAAGCTACTATGACAAGCTGTCGTTCCTCACGGATACGAAATACATGCTCGCGACTGTTAAAATCGTGGCAAAGCGGACAGGCCACTAAGTCGGGCCACGAACTGGCGCGAGGTTCAGAAGAACCAAGTGATGACGAGGGGGCGCTTTGGGGCGCCCTTTTTCGTGCAAGGGCACTGCGTCTATCCCGAGCTGCGCGGTTAAACCGCGAGAAGCGGGATGTCCCTAGCGCGCTAGCAGCGCGACGATGACCAGGATCAGCCCCGCGCATAAGGACTGCCAGAACACCAGCGGATCGCGTGAGGCAAGGGGGGCAAAGGCCTTGGGGTCGAACCCTGCCATCGGGCGTTTGAGGTTGGCGGTGAATTCGCTCAGCGCCTGGGTGCGCTGACGCGGGTCGGGCGCGGTCGCCTGCTTGAGCGCAGCATCAACCCAAAGCGGCACATCGCTGGCAGGCGCATAGCGCAGGCGGCGCTGGGCGCGCAGGGTGGTGGCCCGTGCGACATTGGCCCCGAACGGCAGGCGGCCGGTCAACATTTCATAGGCGATCACACCGAGCGAATAGAGGTCGGAGCGGTCATCGCCTTGATACCCTGCGAAATACTCGGGCGCGGCGTATTGCATGGTGCCCAAGATGTCGGTGTCGTCAAAAACCGGTGCGGCTTCGACCACACCGGCCACACGGGTCGCGCCGAAATCGATCAGTTTGACGGTGCCGCCTGCGTCGATCATCACGTTCTCGGGGCGCAGGTCCTGATGAACCATTTCGCGCCGGTGAAACGCCCGCAGGCCGGTGGCGATCTGGTCGACGATGTCGCGCACCTGCGCAAGGCTGGGGCGGGGCGTGTCATGCATCCAGTCACGCAGGGTTTGGCCCTCGATAAACTCTGATGTCACATAGAGGTGGCTGCGGTCGCGATCCGGTCCGGCGGCTAGCACATGGGGCGAACTGATACGGCGCGCGATCCAGTCTTCCATCATGAAACGGCGCAGCACATCGGGGCTGTCGCGCAGCTCGGCCGAGGGCACTTTCAACGCGACCCGCTGGCCGGTGTCGATATCGCTGGCAAGGTAGATCTGGCTGCGGTCATTGGCGTGCAGGGTGCGCTCGATCCGCCAGCCGTCAAAGATGCACGGGGGCGAGAGCAGCGGGGCGGGGGCCAACGTGGCTGCGGTATCGATCACCTCGGGGGCGGTGGCATCGGGCAACGCGTCGATGCGCAAAAGCTGGACGGTGCAATTATCGGGCGAGCCCTGCGCCAGAGCCTGCGTCACGATGGTCTGTGCGGCCGCCTCCAGATCCGGCGTTTTGGCGATGATGCCTGCGATGGTTTCAGGCGACAGATACTCGTGAACACCGTCACTGGTGAGGGCGAAAATATCCCCCGTATCCAACGCTTCTTCGCGGTAGTCGATCTCGATCCCGTTCGCCAGCCCCATGGCGCGGGCGAGGTATTGCTCGCTTGCCGACAGCACTGTGGTGTGATCGCGGGTCAGGGGTTCAAGCGTCTGGCCTGACACACGGAAAATGCGGCTGTCGCCTGCGTGAAACAGATGGGCATGGCGGCCTTTGACGATCACAGCGGCCACCGTACAGACATAGCCGCGGTCCATGTCGCTGGTCCGCGCGCGCGCGGTTTGCGCAAAGAGCCATGCATTGGTCGCCGCCAGAACCCGCAAGGCCGAGGTGCGCACGCTCCATGTATCGGATGTGGCGAAATAGTCCCCCATAAGCGCTTTGATGGTCACCTCGGCGGCCAGATGCGACACTTGTGAGCTGGAAATCCCGTCGGCAAGCGCGATGACCGCCCCTTTGAGCGCCAAGCTGCGCCCCTGGGGGACTGTCGCGCCGTAAAAATCTTGGTTCAGCGGTTTTACGCCCTTGTCAGAGGCCTGGCCGATGGAAAGCGCGAGGTTGCTCATACGACACCCTTGTCATGCGAATGGCCCCGCCGTCGCCGGCAGGGCCATGAGAAAGATGTCTCTGTGTTATTCAGCGGGGGAGGACAGCGGAGCCGCTGCCATGGGGCCGCGCTTGGGCGAGGTTTTGTAGTGGGTGGAGTAGATCATGCCGCCCACAAAGGTCAGGCCACCGACAACGTTGCCAATGATGACAGGGAATTCGTTGTAGAGCAGGTACTGGCTCCAGGTGAACTCACCGCCCAGCATGATGCCCGAGGGGAAGAGGAACATGTTCACGATCGAGTGCTCGAACCCCATGTAGAAGAACACGAGGATCGGCATCCACATTGCCATGATCTTGCCCGATACCGAGGTCGACATCATCGCAGCGACAACGCCGGTCGAGACCATCCAGTTGCACATCACGGCGCGGATAAACACAGTCAACATGCCGCCAGCGCCCGCCGCAGCATAGCCCACGGTGCGCGCTTCGCCGATCTGGCCGATTTTGACGCCGATGGCGTTGGGTTCGGTGGTAAAGCCCATGGTGAACACGATCGCCATGAAAATAGCGGTGGTCATGGCGCCGGCAAAGTTGCCGACAAACACCAGCCCCCAGTTACGCATCATGCCGCCAAAGGTAACGCCGGGGCGCTTGGCCAAAAGGGCCAGCGGCACAAGCGTGAACACGCCGGTGAGCAGGTCAAAGCCCAGCAGGTAAAGCATGCAAAAACCCACGGGAAACAGCAGCGCGCCGACAAGTGGCTGGCCGGTGTTGACCGTGATGGTAATCGCGAAAGCTGCGGCAAGGGCAAGGATTGCTCCGGCCATATAGGAACGGATCAATGTGTCCTTGGTGGACATGAATACTTTTGATTCGCCTGCATCGATCATCTTGGCCGCAAATTCGGCAGGTTGGACGTAAGCCATTGGACTAATCCCTGATGTGAGTGCTTTAGAGGCCGATAAGGACGCTGCCGTCCTCTTCGAGTTTTGTCGGAAAGCTGAGGGTTGCGCCTTCGTCGGCCCCCTGTGCGGTGCCGGTTTCAAGCGAAATCACCCAGTTGTGCAACGGGCATGTCACGCAACCGTCGTGCACGATTCCTTGGCTGAGCGGCCCGTTTTTATGCGGGCATTTGTCTTCGAGCGCGTAGATGCGATCATCGGAGGTGCGAAACACCGCAATGGTCATCTCGCCGTTTTTCACGCAACGCGCGCCTTGGCGGGGGATGTCGTTCAATTGACCGACGGCCACCCATTGTTTGGTTGCAACGTTCATTCTGCGGCCTCCAGTTTGATCTCTGCCATGGGCGAGAATTCATGCGCCTCGGCGCCAGCAACGCGTTCGGCCCAAGGGTCGATCTGTGCGAATTTTTGGGAATAGACGAAGCGTTCGTAATAGGCATGGCGTTGCTCCAGATCGTCAAACACCATCGCTTTGACGTGGTCGTAGCCGATGCGATCCGCCCATTTGTAAATCCGCTCAAGGTAGTAGCCCGTTTCGCGGTAGAATTGCGTGAGCGCCCCGACCACTTCGATCACGTCCTGTTCGGTCGCCACATTGCCAAGCTTGGTGGTGCCTTGGATGTGCAGACCCGCCGCCCCGCCATAGAGCACTTCATAGCCGCTATCGACACAGACGATGCCGATGTCCTTGCAGGTGCTTTCGGCGCAGTTGCGCGGGCAGCCCGAGACGGCCAGCTTCAGTTTGGCAGGCGCCCAGGATCCCCAGAGAAATTGCTCGAGCTTCACGCCAAGTCCGGTGCTGTCCTGGGTTCCAAAGCGGCACCAGTCCTTGCCGACGCAGGTTTTGACCGTGCGCAGACCCTTCGCATAGGCCGCGCCGGAAATCATGCCCGCATCATTGAGGTCTTTCCAAACCGGCAGAAGGTCCTCTTTTTTCACGCCCAAAAGGTCGATGCGCTGACCGCCCGTGACCTTGACGGTGGGAATGTCGAATTTATCGGCCACATCGGCAATCGCGCGCAGCTCGTCGGGGGTGGTGATCCCGCCCCACATGCGCGGCACAACGGAATAGGTGCCATCTTTTTGGATGTTGGCGTGGACGCGTTCGTTGATAAAGCGCGACTGCATGTCGTCGGCATATTCACCGGGCCAGTCGCTGATCAGGTAATAGTTCAGCGCGGGGCGGCATTTGGCGCAGCCCTCGGGCGTCGTCCATTCCAGTTCCTGCATGACGGCGGGGATGGATTTCAATTCCTTGGCAACGATCAGGCGACGCACATCGCCGTGGCCCAGATGGGTGCAGCCGCACATGCCTTCGGGCACCGCCGCCGCGTCTTCGCCCAGCGTGATCGTCATCAGATCCTGAACCAAGCCCGTACAGGTCCCGCAAGAGGCCGAGGCTTTGGTGTGGGCGCGTACTTCGGCAAGCGACGTAAGGCCCTTTTCGGTGATGGCGCTGGTGATCTGGCCCTTGCAGATCCCGTTACAGCCGCAGATTTCCGCGTCATCCGACAGACCGGCAACGATGGCCAGCGGGTCAACTGCCCCGCCGCCCTGAAACATCTGGCCGTAGATCAGGGTCTCGTGCTTGTCGCTGACATCCTCACCGGATTTCAGCATCTCGTTGTACCAGCCACCATCGGCCACATCGCCGTACATCACGGCGCCGATCACCTTGTTGTCGCGCAGGATTACGCGTTTGTAGGTCCCCGCAGAGGCGTTGCGCAGCACGATATCTTCGCGGTCCGGCCCTTCGGCGAAATCGCCCACCGAATAGAGGTTCACGCCGGTGACCTTCAATTTCGTCGGTGTTTCAACGTGTTGGAAGGCGGCATCCGAGGGGCCACTCAGATGCGCTGCGGCCACTTTTGCCATTTGATACAGGGGCGCAACGAGGCCATAGACCATGCCGCCGACTTCGACGCATTCGCCCACCGAGTAGATGTCGGGGTCGGAGGTTTTCAGATCAAAGCCGGTGACAATGCCGCGATTGACCTCAAGCCCTGCATCCTTGGCAAGTTGCACGGAGGGGCGGATGCCCACGGCCATGACCACGAGGGAGGCGTCGATGATGCGGCCGTCGGCCAGTTCAACGCCCTCGACCTTGTCGGTGCCGAGGATTTGCTTGGTGTTGGCCTCGCACAGAACTTCGATGCCGCGCCCTTCCAGTTCGCGCTGCAACAAAAAGCCCGCAGCAGGATCCAGCTGGCGCTCCATGAGGGAAGCCATCAGGTGGATGACGGTGACTTCCATGCCCTGCATACGCAGGCCCGCCGCCGCTTCGAGGCCCAGCAAACCACCGCCGATGACCACAGCGCGCCCGCCCGCTTTTGCGGCCTTCATCATGCCATAGGTGTCTTCGAGGTCGCGATAGGCCAGAACGCCGTCCAGATCCTTGCCCGGCACGGGGATGATAAAGGGCGAGGAGCCGGTGGCGATCACGAGCTTGTCGTAGGGGGCGGTGATGCCGTTTTCCGAGGTGACGGTTTTGGCGGCGCGATCGATTTTGGACACTTTCGCGCCCTTGTGCAGCGTGATGCCATGGCCCGCGTACCACTCCTCTGAGTGGATCACGATGTCCTCAAAGGACTTTTCGCCCGACAGAACCGGCGACAGCATGATGCGGTCGTAGTTCACGCGCGGTTCGGCGTTGAAAATCGTGACATTGTAGCTGTCGGTGGCCTCGAACAAATGTTCAAGCAAACGGCCCGGAGCCATTCCGTTTCCAACGATAACAAGGTTCTGTTTCGACATGACTAGTCCCCTAAGAAGCGCGCGGAGTGTACAAACCCGCCGCCGGTTTTCCTGAAAGGAACCCGGGGATGCGTTGGCCCGTGTTCCTGAGCCCGCCCGATAGGGAAGGCCGCGAAAAACACAGCGCCGTTGCTGTATGTCGTTAAGTCGCCAGCTTGATGCGCCATTGCATCTTGCGAGAGAGACAGGTGGACCCATGGAGGCCCGAATGTTTCAGTGGCGTTAATCTTTCTTTGATCGTTCGATGTGATTCCAGCAAGGGTGCCTGTGGAACGCCTGTCGCCTTTTGACGCATCTGGCCGCAATGCGCGTGAGAGATATGCAGACGTCGGGGTGTGTGTTCAATTTTTGTGCGCTTCGCGAAAAGTCGCCGCGGTCACAGCCTGTCACATCCTGCGTTTTTCTTGACGTCCAAGGTGTGCAAACGGGCGCGCCGGTCGTGCAACTCTGTGGCGCTTGAAGGTGGTGCGATCCCATGATCTAAGAGGTAGGGCGCTATCTCGCGCCATGTGATCACGCGAGATCAAGCCAGTCGGCACGAAGGAAGAGAAAAAGGGGGGGCATTCCCCCCCTGTCAGATTTTTTGGGCAACCAAAAAGCCGCTAGGCCCCAGTGTAACATGGGTTTTATCCACGCTGGCGCTGCGCGAAATCAACGTGTCACAGGGGCAGGGCAGATCAATCGCCACCGTCCCTTTCGACAGGTTGAAGGCGCAGATCACATCGTCGTCGCGGGTAAAGGTGAGCACAGGATCGGGCATGTCCAAAAAGGTCATCGTGCCGGTTTTGAGCGCGGGTGTTGTCGCGCGTACCTTGATCATTTCACGGTAGAATTGCATCACGCGCTGGGCGGTTTCGGTGTCTACCGCGCGCGCAAGTTGCGGCTCTTTGACGGGCAACCACGGTTTCACGGTCGAAAATCCGCCAAAGGGCGCGCCCTGTTCCCAAACCATCGGCGTGCGGCACCCGTCGCGGCCCTTTTCATCCGGCCAATAGGCCAGCCCCTGCACATCCGTCAGCTCCTCATAGAGCATTTCGGTTTCGATCTGCCCGAGTTCCTCGCCCTGATAGAGACAGACCGACCCGCGAAAGGACAACAGCAGCGCCGCCGAAACAATCGAGACTGCCTCGCTGTCGGGGCCGTGGTCGAGAAATCGCGTGGTGTGGCGGGGCACATCGTGGTTGGAAAACGCCCAACAGGGCCAGCCGTCAGGGGCACCATGAAAGAAGCGGTTGATCGTGCCGCGAAAATGCTTGGGCGAGAAATCCGGCCCGAGCATATCAAAGGAATAGGCCATGTGCAGGCGCTTGCCTGTGGTATATTCGCCCATCAATTCAATGGCTTTGTGGTTGTCGCCAACTTCGCCCACCGTGGTGCGCGCGTCATATTGATCAAGCAGGGCGCGGATGCGTTCCAACCAGGCGACGTTTTCGGGCTGGCTTTTGGAAAACAGTTGGTACTGATAGTCGTAGGGCTTGTGCGGCGGGTGTTCGTGATTGACGTAATCGGCGGGGTTGTCGCGCAGTTTTTTGTCGTGGAAATAGTAGTTTACCGTATCCAGCCGGAAGCCGTCCACGCCGCGATCCAGCCAGAATTTCATCACCCCCAGCATGTAATCCTGCACCTCGGGGTTCCAGAAATTCCAGTCGGGTTGGCCCTTGGCAAAGTTGTGGAAATAATACTGGCGGCGGCGCGGCTCCCATTCCCAAGCGACCCCGCCAAACAGTGACATCCAGTTGGTGGGTGGCGTGCCGTCACTTTTGGGATCGGCCCAGATGAACCAGTCGGACTTGTCGCTGTCGCGCGACATCCGGCTGTTCTGGAAAAACGGATGTTGGTCGGATGCGTGGGAAATCACCTGATCGACGATGACTTTCAGGCCCAATTCATGGGCGCGCGCCACCATGTCGTCGAAATCGGACAGGGTGCCGTAGACGGGGTCGATGTCGGTGTAATCGGACACGTCATAACCCATGTCGAGCATGGGGGAGGTAAACACCGGCGACAACCAGACCGCATCGACGCCAAGGCTGGCAATATGGTCCAGTTTCTGGGTGATGCCCTTGATGTCACCGACCCCGTCGCCATCGCTATCCATAAACGAACGGGGGTACACCTGATACGTCACCGAGCCGCGCCACCAATTGTCATCCGTCATCTGCGTCTCCCGCGTTCGATCCTATTTTGTCCTTTCATTCGCGCGGGAAAGCGGGGTCTTTGCAAGCGCTTTGATTGCCTGATTGGCGCGTCGGTCATCGCAATCGCGCGATTGAGCGCCAAATGCGCGCCCTTTGCATCCATTTGGTGAATGGGCTTCCAATCATAGTGTCAATTTCGCGGCGCGCGGGTGCTGATTTACTGTGCGAGCGGGGGGAGGACATCGCGCGACGATCTGATTTTGGCAGATAAACGATTATACTTGCTAAAATCGTTGACTGCATTGTGGTACAATTGCATTGTATAACGGTATCGGGGAGGAGCCCGATTTGGGAGGACATCATGAAACATCTTACCTGCGCCGCCGTGGCGCTTACCCTTGCGACCTGCGCGACACTTGCTGCGCCCGTGGCGGCGGAAACGCTTAAAATTTCCAGCTACCTGCCCCCGAAACACGCCTTTACCCTTGCGGTCGAGGCCTGGGGACAGGAGCTGTCGCAAAAGACCAATGGCGACATCACAGTCGAAGTCTTTCCCGCCGGTCAGCTTGGCCCTGTGAACCGTCAGTTCGATCTGGTGACCGCAGGGGCGGCAGATGCGGCCATCGTGCTGCATTCGGCCACGCCGGGGCGCTTTGCGATGTCGGAACTGGCAGGGCTGCCGCTGAGCCACCCTGCGGCGGGGGATCTGAGCACGATCAGCTCCGAGCGGCTGACCGCGCTCGCGCCCGATTATCTGGCGGACGAACATGCAGGGACGAAAATCATCTGGATGGCAGTCACGCCGCCGTTGAAAATCAACCTTGCCAAGGTCAACCCCGACAGTCTTGAGGCACTCAAGGGGTTGCGCATCCGCTCGGCCGGGCAGGTGTTCCAATCCGTGCTCGAAACGCTCGGTGCCTCGCCCCTGCCTGTACCGCCCGCCGAAGTGGCCGAAGGTCTGGCCAAGGGGATCGTCGATGGCGCGATGTTCCCCTTCGAGGCCGATATGGCGTTCGATCTGGGGCCGGAGCTGGACTACAGCCTGGAGCCGGGCGTGGCCTCTGCCACCTTTGCCTTCGTGATGAGCGAAAAGACCTACGACGGGTTGTCGCCCGAAACCCGAGCCGTCATCGACGCGATGTCGGGCCCCGCGCGTGGCGCGGCGTTTGGCGCAGAGTGGGACAAGGGCGAAAACGCCGGCCGTGCCTACCTTGGGGAAAACGACGTGACCATTGTGACCCTGTCCGAGGCAGAGCAGGACAAGTTGCAAGGCATGGTCGCCCCGATCATCGACGCACAAATCGCGGCCGTGGGTAAAGACAACCCGGACGCGCAGGCCTTTTACGACGCCTACACACAATAAACCTGCAGATCGGCCCTGCGCGCAAACCGGCGCGCAGGCGTGTGTCAGGCGCAGTGCCGCCATGCGGCCATCTTTGGGAGGGGATGATGCAACGGGTCTATCGGGGAATTTCACTTTTTGCCGCCGCGCAACTGGCCATCAGCCAGCTTGCGCTGTTGGGGATGGTGCTGGCGATCACGGCGGATGTCGCGATGCGCGCGCTGTTCAACAGCCCCATTCGCGGCACCTATGATACGGTTGGTATCTTGTTGGCGATCAGCGCGCTTTACGCCGTTGCTGCGGTGATTTTGGAACGCCGCGACATCGTGATCGACCTGATCGACGGCTTCGTGCCGCCGCGCGTTTCGACCCTATTGCAGCGGATTTGGGCCATCGTGGCGGTGGCGGCGCTTTGCTTTCTCTTCTGGTCGATGCTGCAGCCGATGCTGGAGGCCAAGCGCTACGGCGACACCAGCCTCGAGCTGCGTCTGCCGCTTTGGCTGGTCTGGATCGTGGCGCTGGGCGGCATGGCGGGCGCGGTGCTGGCGGCGGTGGCGATTGCATTGTCCCCCGCGACAGGCAGCGCTCCCGTGCAAGGCGAGGCCAGCGGCGAATGACCAATTCCACTCTTGGCCTGATCGTTATGGGCGTGATGTTTGTCCTGTTGCTGATCCGCATGCCCGTGTGGCTGGCGCTGGCGCTCTGCGGCTTGGGCGGCAATTTCCTGATGAGCGGCATGGGCGTGTCGAAAATGATCGCCGGATCGGTGCCCTTCGATCAGGTCACAAATTACAACCTCTCGGTCGTGCCGCTGTTCATCCTGATGGGCGAGGTCGCCACCTCGTCGCGCCTGTCGAGCGAATTGTTCCAGGCGGCGCGCGTGTTCTTTTCCGGCCTGCGCGGTGGGCTTGCGATTGCCACCATCGGGGCATCGGGGGCGTTTGGCACCGTGTGCGGGTCCTCTGTGGCGACGGCTGCAACCATGACGCGGATCGCTTTGCCGGAAATGCGCCGCGCGGGCTACGGCGACGGCTACTCGGCGGCATCTGTTGCGGCGGGGGGCACGCTTGGCATTCTCATTCCGCCCTCCATCGTCCTTGTGATCTACGCGGCCATTGCCGAGCAATCCCTGCGCAAACTCTTTGCGGCGGCCTTTTTGCCTGGCATGGCGTTGGCGCTGCTCTACATCGCCGTGGCCCTGATCGTTGCGCGGTTTTCCGGCGGGCGCATCCCGGCCGACCCGGCGGCAACGCTGGGCGCACGGTTCAAGGCGCTGCTGGCCCCGTGGCAGTTCATCCTGCTGTTCGGCGTGACCATCGGCGGCATTTATTCCGGCATCTTCAGCCCGAACGAGGCCGCCGCGATCGGGTCGTTCGGCGCCATCGTGCTTGGCTTTGCCACCCGTCGATTGACGCTCATTGGCTTGCGCGCGGCGTTGAAAACCACGGCGCTCACCTCGGCGATGTTGTTCCTGATCATCATCGGGGCGACGATGCTGGCCAATTTTGTCGTGCAGACCAAATTGCCGGAAGTGCTGATCGCCACCGCCCAAGGCCTTGGGTTGGGTCGCTACATGGTCATGCTGCTGATCATCGCGCTTTACCTGCTTTTGGGCATGTTTTTGGAAGGCATCGGCATGGTGCTGATCACGGTGCCCGTGTTCTTGCCGGTGATCGTCGGCTTTGGCTTCGATCCGGTGTGGTTTGGCGTTCTCGTGGTGATCGTCGTTGAAATCGGCCTGATCTCGCCGCCGGTCGGCATGAATATTTTCATCATCCAGGCGCAGTTTCGCGATCTCAGAATTGGCGACATCTACGCAGGCATCCTGCCGTTCCTGCTCGCGCCTTTGGTGCTGATCCTGACGCTTTTCTTCTTTCCCCAAATCGCGCTGTGGTTGCCACAAGCGCTGTACTGACCTGTCCGAAAGGAACCCAAATGACCCAGAAAATCGCCCTCGAAGAACACTTCATGGCCCCCGGTTTCGAGGAGTATTTTGCCAAGACCGCCATCAATATTTCCCCCGCTCTTTTTGGCAAGGCGGCCGACGCGCTTGCCGATTTTGGCGAACGCCGCCTGTCGGGCATGGATGCCGCCGGGGTGCGCACCAGCGTCCTGTCGCTGTCTGGACCGGGCGTGCAAGCCGAGCCAAACCTGCGCGTTGCCGTGCGCAAGGCCAAGGAATGCAACGACTTTCTGGCCCAAAAAATCGCAGACGCAAAAGGCCGCTATGGCGGGTTTGCCCATCTGGCGGTCCAGGATCCGCAGGCCGCAGCCGACGAGCTGGAGCGCTGCGTGCGCGATCTGGGCATGCAGGGCGCAATGATCAACGGCTCGACGAACGGCATGTATCTGGACGATGACCGCTGTTCGCCGCTGTGGGAACGCGCCGCCGATCTGGGCGCGCCGATCTATATCCACCCCAACAATTCCGCCGATGTGCCCTATATGTACCACGGCCACCCCGAGCTGTTTGGTCCCGTGTGGTCCTGGACCGTGGAGACGGGCAACCACGCGCTGCGGCTGGTCTTTGGCGGGGTCTTTGACCGGTTTCCCAAGGCCAAGCTGATCCTTGGGCATATGGGCGAAACCCTGCCCTATCAACTGTGGCGCTTTGATAGCCGCTGGGCGATTTCCAATCGCGGCGACATGCAGTTGGATCAAAAGCCTTCGGAATATTTCAAACGTAATATCTGGGTCACGTCGGCGGGGGTCTGTTCGAACGAACCTCTGCGCTGCGCGATTGACGCGATTGGCGCGGATCGGGTGATGTTCTCGATGGACTACCCGTTTGAAAACCCCACGGAAGCTGCGGAATGGATCGAAGCCGCGCCGCTGTCGCAGGCCGAACGCAACATGGTGTGCCACGACAATGCGGCGAGGCTTTTGGGGCTGTGATGTCTGACTTTGAACAGGGGAGAAAAGAATGATGATGAAGAGAGCCGCAGTGATCTGCGTTGTGGCATTGAGCGCGCAGGCGGGGGTTGCACAGGTTGCACAAAATCCGGAAATTGCGTCGCAACTTGATGCGATGGGGCAGGCGTTCAACCCTGAGACCATTGGCGCCACCTTCGGGATCTACAAACCTCTGCACGCCAGTCCCGACGCCAGCGTCAGCGTTCTGACGGATCAATCCTACGGCAGCGACGGGCGCAATATGCTGGACGTGTATCGCCCTGCAGAGGCCGATGGCAGCGCCCCGATCGTGGTCTTTGCCCACGGGGGCGGTTTTGTGCGCGGCAGCAAGGACGACGTGGCCCATATCGGCGCATGGCTTGCGCAAAACGGCATGGTGGGGGTCACCTTCAACTACCGGCTCGCGCCCGAGGCCGTTTGGCCCTCGGGGATCGAGGATCAGGCCGCGGTGGTTGACTGGATTCGCACCCATCCCGATCTGCACAAGGGCAATCCCGACCGCATCATCGTGATGGGCAATTCAGCGGGCACCGCCCATGTCGCGGGCTATTTGGGGCAGGGCAGGCCAGAGGGTGTCATCGCTGCGGTGCTGATATCGCCGCCCGCGCTGGAGCTTACCGACCACCCCCTCGATCCGGCGCGCGATGCGACTTATTTCACCGGCGATGACCTTGGAGCGCAATCGCCGCTTGCGGGGCTTGTCGCGTCCGAGGTGCCGTTGATGGTCGCTCTTGCGCAATATGATATCCCGCTGGTGCAGGCGCAAACGGCCACGCTTTTGGCGGCTGAAGTTGCGGCAAAGGCCCGTTTGCCAATGCTCGCGACCGCCTATGGGCACAACCATATCTCGATTGTCGAACATCTCGGGACCGAGGATCGTGTGTTCGGGGAGGATATTCTGGCCTTTATCCGATTGCAGGTCTTGCGCGCGGATCGACCCTAAACCGGGGGGAACAGGCGCTAACGCAGGCCGTTTTGTCCTGTGTTAGAGCCTATTTTCATCGGGGTGCGCCCTCGTCCGCAAAGCCTTGATTAGCGTGCCCTCATCCGCACGGTCTTGATTAGCGTGCCATCATCCGCACGACATGCTCGCGGGCTTTTTCCAGAGCGGCCTCCACAAGGGGCCGCTTTTGTGCAAAGCGCGTCGTGGGCACGGGCACCGAAATCGCGTGCAGGTCGCCCCCCCAATCGCGAAAGCCAAAGCCCACGCCGGAAATGCCGTCAGTGTGCTCGTCCAGATCATAGGCCAGCGAGCCGGCGCGGATGCTGTCCAGATCGCGCAAAAAGATAGCCTCATCGACATTCATCGCGCGGCGTTCCCATTCTGCGCGCGCCAGACGCTGCGCCTTTTGCGGCTCCATCAGCGCCAGACACGCCTTGCCATTCGCGGTTGAGGTCAGGGGAAATACCTCGCCGACGGAGGAGACCGTGCGCAGGCGGTGCGTTCCGGGCACTTGGTCAAGAAAGATCATGCCCGCGCCGCGCAGCACCGACAGATCCGCCGTCTCGCCCGTGGCTTGGGACAGTTCCGACAAAAACAAACGGCAGCTTTCGACGATGTTGTACTGCGCAGCATCGGCAAAGCTTTGCATTTCCGGCCCGATGCGCAAGCCGCCACCCTGAAGTGAGGCGATGACCATGCGCTCGTCCTGAAGCGCGGAAATGATCCGCTGCACGGTCGAGCGGGGCAGGTCCACCGCCTCTGCGATTTGCCCGAAACTCATCCCCGAAGGGGCACCCCGCAGGGCGCGCAGAATCGCCGCGGCGCGCGCGATCACCTGAATGCCGTTGCGGCTGTTGTCGTCTGCCATGTCGCTCCTCCCTGAAGCTTCTGCGGGTCGCGGCATTTTCGCGGCGTTCGCCTTCTTATCCCATATTAGAGCCTGTTCAACAGCCTTGGATGCTGCGGTCCCTCCCAAAGAAACGCACCATGCAGGACAATCATGCCGTATGGTGGATATTGTTATTGACTGCATTGCGGTACGGCAATACCGTAATGTGGTTGGGTGCAGGGATGGACACCCAAAAAGGAACCACGCCGATGGCGCGGTGGGAGGAGATCAAAATGACGATTAAGATTCGTGGAATCGAGTTCGAGGATAACCTCGACAACGCGATGGGCCTGGAGTTCTACAACCTCAGCCACCGCTTCGGGTTTCAAAACCCCAATTGGCCCTATTTCGAAGATACCAAGATCGAGCGTATCCATTACATGGCCAAATCAGGTGTGCTGTCCCAGCGCATCACCACGTCGATGCATGCAACGACGCATATCGACGCGCCCGCGCATGTGGTCCAGGGTACGCCCTTCATCGACGAAGTACCGCTGCCCCATTTCTTCGGGACGGGCATCGTCGTGTCCCTGCCCAAGAAGAAATGGGAGCCGATCACGGGTGAAGACCTTGAAAAGGCCTGCGGTCATGTCATCCGCAAGGGCGATGTCCTGATCATCAATACCGGATGGCACCACGACTACGAAGATGGTGATTACTTTGCCTATTGCCCCGGTTTTGTGGCCTCGGCGGGCGAATGGATGGTTGAAAAAGGCGTAAAGGTTGTCGGGCACGACACGCAGGCGAACGATCACCCGCTGGCCACGGCAATCGGCCCCCAGCGCAATGGCCCGCTGCTGCCCCACCTTGAGCAAGAGTACAAGGAATGGTCCGGAGGCAACGACTGGAAAGACGATTTCCCCGATTGGGAGCCGGTCCACAACATCCTGTTCAAGAACGGCATTCTGGGCATCGAAAACGTCGGTGGCGATCTGGATGCGGTGACGGGCAAGCGTTGTACCTTTGCGTTTTTCCCGTGGAATTGGGACCGCGGCGACGGCTGTATCATCCGTCTCGTGGCGATGATCGACAAAGGCCAAAATTACCGCATCGAAGCGGGCGAGAGCTTTTGATGACAGGCCCGTTTCGGGTCTAACGCGGGGTTTTGACCCTCTGGCGTGATCGGTGTCCCTGCGATCACGCCCCGACATTCTACATCAAGCGAAGGGAGGCGCGCGATGTTACTCAAACGTTTTGAAGAGGCCACGCCCTACGAGGCGGCGAACCATTTCGGCTGCCACGGATTGCGGCTTCAGGGCTTTGAAGACGGTGGCCCGACCAACCAGTGGGTCGGTTTCAGCCAGTTCCTGCCCAATGGCGGCGCCGGTCCCGACAGCACCCCGTTCGAGAAGGTCTATGTCGTCCTCGAGGGGGAAATGACCGTCGAAATTGCAGGAACAGAGACTGTTTTGCGCAAATTCGACAGCTGCACGATTGCGGCGGGCGAAGTGCGCCGGATCGAGAATAAATCCAATCACGCCTGCACGATGCTGGTCGTCATTCCCTATCCGCCGGAGGCCGCGACATGACCCTGACCAATCCGCTCGACATGTTCGACGTGCGTGGCAAGGTGGCGCTGATCACCGGGGCGTCGGGGGCATTTGGCATGGTGGCCGCGCGGGTGCTTGCGGGCGCGGGCTGCAGGCTGGTGCTGGTCGCGGGCAATGCAAGCGCCCTGTCCGACATCGCGCAGGAATGCCGCGCCGGAGGGGGCGAGGTCACGCTGGTGAATGCGCGTCCTGAAACCGAAGAGATCTGCGAGAGCCTGATGCAACAGGCCCTCGCGGCCTATGGCGCGCTCGACATTCTGGTCGTGGCTTCGGGGATGAACAAGGTCGCCAGGATCGACGAAATGGCGCCAGAAACCTTTGCCGCGGTGATGGACGCCAATGTCACCCAAAGCTGGCTGCTGGCGCGGGCCGCGACCAAACAGATGAAAGCGCAAGGCACGGGTGGCAAGATCGTTCTGGTGTCTTCGGCGCGCGGGCTGCTGGGCCATCCCAACGGCTATACTGCCTATTGTGCGTCCAAAGCGGCGACCGATGGCATCGTCAAGGCGCTGGGCTGTGAATTGGGGCCAACGGGCATCACCGTGAACGCGATCGCGCCCACGGTGTTCCGATCGCCGCTGACCGCGTGGATGTTCGAGGATACCGATGCGGCCAAAGCCGTGCGTGACGGCTTTCTGGCGCGGGTGCCCAAAGGGCGTCTGGGCGAGCCGGAAGATCTGGCGGGACCGCTGCTGTTCCTCGCCTCGAAAGCCTCGGATTTCTACACGGGGCACATCCTTTACGCCGATGGCGGCTATACGGCGGGCTAGGGTATGAAAAAGAACCTTCAGATTGCGGTCGTTGGCGCGGGGCTTATGGGGCATGGCGTCGCGCTGACCATGGCGCGGGCGGGGCATTACGTCACCATCACCGACCCGATGGAAGCCGCGCGCGCCTCCGTTGCCGCGCGGATCGGTGAAAGCCTCGGGCTGTTGGGGGAGCCTCCTGCGGCGGTGGCCAAGATCCTCAAACGGATCGAGATTTGCGAGACCGTGCAGGGCGCTGTGGCAGAGGCATTTGCGGTTTTCGAGGCCGCGCCGGAAAAGCTTGACCTCAAGCGCGAGATTTTCGCCCGGATCGAAGCGGCGGCGCCGCGTGCATGCATTCTGGCGTCCAACACTTCCGTCATGCCGATCACGCAGATCATGGCCGGACTCAAGCACCCCGATCGTGCGCTTGGCACCCATTGGTGGAACCCTGCGCATCTTATTCCGCTGGTCGAGGTCGTGCGCACCGAATGGACGCAGGACGCTTCGATGGAGGCCATGGTCGCGCTGCTGGCCGATGCGGGCAAAACGCCCGTGCGGGTCGAAAGGGACGTGCCCGGGTTCATCGGAAACCGCTTGCAACATGCCTTGTGGCGCGAGGCGGTGAGCCTTGTCGAGCGGGGGATTTGCGATGCGGAGTCGGTCGATACCGTGGTCAAAAGTTGTTTCGGTCGCCGCCTTGCGGTGCTCGGCCCGCTCGAGAATGCCGATCTGGTGGGCACGGATTTGACGCTCGACATCCACACTACGGTGCTGGCCGATCTGGAAGCGCGCCAAGGCCCGTCCCCCTATCTCGAAACGCTTGTCGCAGCGGGCAAGCTGGGCATGAAATCGGGCGAGGGGTTTCGCAGATGGACCCCCGAACAGGCGCAGGCGACCCGCGCGCGCGTGGCAAAACATTTGCAAAAACTCGAGGGCATCCTTGGCGATTAGATTTCCAAGGCTGCGCGCATGAGGCGTGCGCAACGCCTTTTGGCCAAGACGGTACTTTTGCTGAAACTCGATCTGGGAGGACGAGATGACGATCAAGACCACCACCACCCGCCGCCGCTTTTTGTCGGGCAGCGCCGCCTTGCTGGCCGCACCCGCGATTTTGCGCAGCACCCGCGCCTATGGCGCGACGCCCACGATCCGTGTGGGCCATGTCAGCCCGCGCACCGGCCCGCTGGCCGGCTTCGCCGAAGCCGACGACTATATTTTGCAAGCGGTGAGCGAACGCCTGTCGGGCGGGATCGAAAACAACGGCAAGATGTGGTCCGTCGAAATCATTTCCAAAGACAGCCAGTCGAACCCCAATCGCGCCGCCGAGGTGGCCTCCGAGTTGATCCTGTCCGATGAGGTCGACATCATCGTCGCCGCCTCGACGCCCGACACGGTGAATCCCGTGTCCGATCAGGCCGAGGTGAACGAGGTGCCCTGCGTGACCACGGATTGCCCGTGGCAGCCGTATTTCTTTGGCCGTGGCGGCAACCCCGATAGCGGCTTCGAGAGCACCTACCATTTTTTCTGGGGTCTCGAGGATGTCATTGGTGCGTTTCTGGCCATGTGGGATGGTGCAGGCGTGTCCAAATCCGTCGGCGGCTTGTTTCCCAATGACGCTGATGGCAACGCCTGGGGGGATGCGGAGCTGGGCCTGCCCAAACCGCTGGCTGCGGCGGGCTATACGCTGACGGATCCGGGGCGGTATCAGCCGATGTCGGACGATTTTTCCAATCAGATCGCTGCTTTCAAAGAGGCCGGATGTGACATTGTCACCGGCAATATGATTCCGCCGGATTTTGGCACCTTCTGGTCGCAGGCCGCGCAGCAGGGCTTTGCGCCCAAGATCGTCACCATCGGCAAGGCGCTGCTCTTTCCGTCGGTGATCGAAGGGTTGGGCACGCGCGGGTTTGGCCTGTCGTCGGAAGTCTGGTGGTCGCCCCATCACCCGTTTTCATCGTCGCTGACGGGGGCCTCATCGGCCGATCTGGCCCATGGTTACACCGCGGCCTCCGGGCGCCCGTGGACCCAGCCGATCGGGTTTAAACATGCGCTTTTCGAAGTCGTGGCGGATGTCATCGCGCGTGCCGACGATCTGGACGATCCGCAAGCCATCACCAGCGCGATTGCCGGGACCAATCTGCAAACCATTGTCGGCCCCGTCGATTGGTCAAAAGGGCCGGTCAAGAACGTGACCAAGACGCCGCTGGTCGCAGGGCAATGGCAAAAAGACGGTGATGGCATCGACCTGAAAATCGTCGCCAATGCCACCGCACCCGAGATCGCGACCACGGGTGAGTTGCAGCTTTTGGGGTAACCGCAACAGGGCCTGCGCCGCTGGGGCAGGCCCGATCTGACGGGGGGACACGACATGACGACGCCAATTTTGGAACTTTCGGGTCTGGGCAAATCCTTTGGCGCGGTCACCGCGGCGCAGGATCAAAGCTGGTCTCTGGGCGCCGGGGAGGCGCTGGGGGTGATCGGGCCGAACGGCGCGGGCAAGACCTCGATGTTCAACCTTGTAACGGGCACGCTGGCGCCGGACGCGGGCAGGATCCGGCTTGAGGGGCAGGACATCACGGGCTGGCCCGCCGCCAAGCGCTGTCGCGCGGGCCTTGCGCGCAGTTTTCAGGTGCCCCAGCCGTTTTCGGGCATGACGATTTACGAAAACGCCTATGTTGCGGCGACCCAAGGGGCAGGGCTGAGCGGGGCCGAGGCCGAGGAGACCTGCCTTGACGTGCTCGCGCGGACCGGCCTGCTGAAGAAGGCCAATGTCCTAGCGGGCGGGTTGACCTTGCTGGAGCGCAAGCGGCTGGAACTGTCGCGGGCGATGTGCGCGCGCCCCAAGGTGTTGTTGCTGGATGAAATCGCGGGCGGGCTGACCGAAAACGAATGCAAGTCGCTGATCGGCACCATTCAGGACCTGCGCGCCACGGGAATTTCCATCGTCTGGATCGAGCATGTCGTTCACGCGCTTCTGGCCGTGGTGGACCGTCTGATCGTGATCGATTTCGGCCGCAAGATTGCCGAAGGCGAACCGCGCGCGATCATGGCAAGCAAAGAGGTGCGCGAGATTTATCTGGGGATCGAAGCCGATGCGTGATTTCCCCCTTAAAACAGGCTCTAACGCGGGGCAAAACACCCTTCTCGACATCCGCAATCTGGACGCGCATTACGGCGATTTCCAAGCGCTCTATGGTCTGTCGTTGCGCGTGCAGGCGGGCGAGGTGGTGTCGGTCATCGGCGCGAATGGTGCGGGCAAGACCACGCTGATGCGCTCGGTCAGCGGGCTGATGCGCAACCAGGCCGAACAGGTGGTCTGGAAGGGGCGCGAGATTGGCGCGCTGCGCGCGGATCAGATCGCGGCGCTGGGCATCGCGCTGGTGCCCGAGGGCCGGTTGCTGTTTGCGTCCCTGTCGGTCGAGGAAAACCTGATCATCGGAGGGCAGATGAAGCGCAAGGGGCCGTGGACCCTGCAACGGCTCTACAGGTTGTTTCCGATCCTGCAAGAGCGGCGCAACGTGCCTGCCACAGCTTTGTCGGGCGGTCAGCAACAGATGGTCGCGATCGGCCGCGCGCTGATGTCCAACCCCGAGTTGCTGCTGATGGACGAGATCAGCCTTGGTCTTGCGCCGGTCATCATCAAATCGATCTACGAGGCGCTGCCGTCGATCACCGGCGAAGGTCTTGCCGCTGTGATCGTCGAGCAGGACATCGCCAAGGCGCTGGCAGTCTCCTCGCGTGTCTATTGTTTGCAAGAGGGGCGCGTGTCGCTGGAAGGAGCCTCAAGCGAGGTGCCCCGCGACGCGATCAGCCGCGCCTATTTCGGAGTGTAGAGATGGATTGGATCAATACCACGCTTCAGGGCACGCTGCTGGGCGGCCTGTATGCGCTTTTTGCCGCCGGATTGTCGCTGATTTTCGGCGTTATGCGACTGGTCAACATCGCCCATGGCGACCTTATCGTGCTTGCGGCCTATCTGGCGCTGACAACCACGGTGATGCTGGGTGCCTCCCCGGTGATGGCGTTGCTGATTGTCGTGCCGCTGATGGCGGGCCTTGGGTATCTGCTGCAACGTCTGGTGCTGAACCGCACGATGGGCGAGGACATCCTGCCGCCGTTGCTGGTCACCTTCGGCCTGTCGGTGATCCTCCAGAACCTTCTGCTCACGGGGTATTCTGCCGATCCGCAAAAGCTGCAAGCGGGGGCGTTGGAAACCGCGTCGCTGCCTGTGGGCGGGCTAAGTGTCGGCGTGCTGCCGCTGATCGTCTTCGTCGTCGCTGTGCTCACCATCGCTGCCCTGCAGTGGATGTTTTATCGCACCGCTTTGGGCCGTGCCTTTCGCGCCACGTCGGACCGTCAGGACATCGCGCAGCTCATGGGGCTGCACCGCGCCCATATTTTCGGCCTGGCCATGGCGCTATCGCTGGCGGTCACCGCTTTGGCGGGGGTGTTTTTGGGCATTCGCACGTCCTTCGATCCGGCTGCCGGCGGCGCGCGTCTGATCTTTGGCTTTGAAGCGGTGATCATCGGCGGGCTTGGAAACCTGTGGGGCACGCTGGCGGGGGGCGTCATTTTGGGGGTCGCACAGACGCTCGGGGCCAAAATCAACCCCGGATTTCAGGTCCTCGCCGGGCACATCGTGTTTCTGGTGATCCTTGCGGTGCGCCCGCGCGGTTTGTTCCCGAGGATGGATTGAGATGGAGACGAAAATGACCAAATCCCTCTCTGTTGCGCGCGCGACGCGGATGTCGGGCATCGCCATGGGGCTGCTTGCGGTGATCGTGATCGTCATGGCACTGGCCCCCTATTGGGCGGGGCGCGCCGAACTGCGTCTCTTTGGCGAGATTTTCCTCTACATGGCGCTTGCGTCCTTGTGGAACCTGCTCGCGGGCTATGCGGGCCTCGTGTCGGTCGGCCAACAGGCCTATGTCGGGTTTGGCGGCTACATGTTCTTTGCGCTGGCCATCCTGTGGGGCGTGCATCCTTTGGCGGCAAT
This sequence comes from Aquimixticola soesokkakensis, assembly GCF_900172375.1. GTDB lineage: Bacteria > Pseudomonadota > Alphaproteobacteria > Rhodobacterales > Rhodobacteraceae > Aquimixticola > Aquimixticola soesokkakensis. The sequence continues at coordinate 39,758 of NZ_FWFS01000008.1, forward strand.
TCCGCTGGCGGGCCTCTTGGGCGCGCTGATCGCAGCGCCCGTGGCGGTGCTGATCTTTCGCCTGCGCGGGGCCTATTTCGCCATTGGCACCTGGGTGATGGCCGAGGTCTTCCGGTTGAGTTTCGCGCAATTCAGCGCCCTTGGCGGCGGGTCGGGCACGTCCTTGCCGGTGGACATCGTGAAATCGCTGGCCGACGGGCGCGCGGCCCGTGAAGCGGCGGCCTATTGGCTGGCGCTGGGCGTGGTGGTGGCGGTCGTGGGGCTGGTCTATGCCTATCTGCGCTCCAGCCGCGGCGTGGCGTTGACGGCGATCCGCGACAACGAACTGGCCGCCAAGTCGCTGGGCATCGACATCTGGCGCGCGAAATTTACCGTTTATGTGGTGACGGGCGGGCTGACCGCGCTCGTGGGGGCGCTGATTTTCCTGCAAAAGCTGCGGATTTCCCCCGATGCGGCGTTTTCGGTGAATGACTGGACCGCCTTTGTCATCTTTATCGTGGTGATCGGCGGCATCGGCACGCTGGAAGGGCCGATCCTTGGCACGCTGGTCTATTTTGCCCTGCGCGAAACGCTGGCCGATCTGGGCAGTGCCTATCTGATCGCGCTTGGCGTCCTCGCTATTCTCATCATGCTCAAAGCCCCCAAAGGGCTCTGGGGGCTGGTGCGTGCGCGCAGCGGTGCCGAGCTTTTTCCCCTCTCGCGCCGCGTGCGCGGTCTTGACGACTGAAAGGTTTCCCATGGCTCGTAACTCCAAAAAGACGATCATCACCTGCGCCATCACCGGCGCGATCCACACGCCCACCATGTCGGATGCGCTGCCCTATACGGCCGAGGATATTGCCGGGCAGGCGATTGATGCGGCACAAGCGGGGGCCTCGATCCTGCATCTGCATGCGCGCCGCCCCAGCGACGGCGGTGTGTCGATCGACCCCGACACGTTTCGCGCCTTTCTGCCGCGGGTCAAACAGGCCACGGATGCGGTGATCAACATTTCCACGGGCGGGTCGCTCAACAACACGATCGAAGAACGCATCGCGCCTGCGCTCGCTTTCAGCCCCGAAATGTGTTCGATGAACATGGGGTCGATGAACTTTTCCTTTCACCCGCTGGCAGGGCGTTACACGGACTGGAAGCACGATTGGGAAAAGGACTATGTCGAAAACTCCGACACCTATATTTTCCGCAACACCTTTGCGGATATCAAAAACGCCGCCACCCAACTGGCGCCCCACGACATCAAGTTCGAACATGAGTGCTATGATGTCGGCCACCTCTATAACCTGAAGTTCTGCATGGATATCGGGCTGTTCAAAGCGCCGATCTTTATCCAGTTCATCTTTGGCATCCTGGGCGGGATCGGACCCGAGGTGGACAACCTGGTCTTTATGAAACGCACGGCGGACCGGCTGTTCGGGGAGGATTATCGCTGGTCGGTGCTCGGAGCGGGGGGAAGCCAGATGCAACTCGCGACCACCGCCAGCCAGATGGGCGGCAACGTGCGCGTGGGCCTTGAGGATAGCCTGTTCATTTCGCGCGGTGAACTTGCCCAAAGCAATGCCCAGCAGGTGCAAAAAATCCGCCGCATCGTCGAGGATCTGGGCTGCGCGGTCGCAAGTCCTGACGAGGCGCGCGAGATGCTGGGGCTCAAGGGCGGGGATCGGGTCAGCTTTTAGGGGCAAAAGGCGGGATCTTGCGGGCTTGATCCGTGGGGGCATCCCGTCTATACGCGGCCGGTGGTCCGATTGGGCCATCAGAATCAATCATCATACGCCGTGTTTGCCCACTCCGTCGCTGGAGGGCAGTTCCGGCAAGGAGAAGCGACATGAAACTGAACGAACTTCGCGACAATCCGGGCGCAACCAAAAAACGCATGCGCGTTGGCCGTGGCCCGGGTTCGGGCAAAGGTAAAATGGGTGGCCGTGGTATCAAAGGTCAAAGCTCGCGGTCGGGTGTGGCGATCAACGCCTACGAAGGCGGCCAGATGCCCCTCTACCAACGTCTGCCCAAGCGTGGCTTCAACAAGCCCAACCAGAAGCATTTTGCAGTCGTGAACCTCGGCATGATCGAGAAATTCATCGAAGCTGGCAAAATCGACGCCAAAGCAGAGATCAACGAAGACGTTCTGATTTCGTCCGGCCTCGTGCGCCGCAAGCTTGACGGCATCCGCGTTCTCGCCAAAGGCGAAGCCAAATCCGCTCTCAACATCGTCGTGACCGGTGCCTCCAAGCCCGCGATCGAAGCTGTCGAGAAGGCCGGTGGCTCGCTCAAGGTGGCCGAGGCGCTGAAACCCGCCGAATAAGAGCTTGTGAGAGGGGCGCGCGCCCCTTAGACAACTCATGTTTTCCAGCGCCGCCGACCGGAGAACCGGTTCGGCGGCGCTCACGCATTAAGAGAGACCGTTCATGGCATCCGCAGCAGAACAAATGGCGGCGAACCTGTCTTGGGGCACCTTCGGGAAAGCCACCGAGCTTCGTCAGCGCATTTTCTTTACCCTCGGCCTCCTGATCGTCTACCGCCTCGGGACCTATATCCCCGTTCCCGGTATCGACGGCGACGCTTTGCGCAACTTCATGGAACAGGCGTCTTCCGGTATCGGTGGCATCCTGTCGATGTTTACAGGTGGCGCGCTGGGCCGGATGGGGATTTTTGCCCTTGGCATCATGCCCTATATTTCCGCCTCGATTATCATCCAGCTTTTGACCTCGCTGGTGCCCTCGCTTGAGAGCATCAAGAAAGAGGGCGAGCAGGGCCGCAAGAAGATCAACCAGTACACCCGCTACGCAACGGTGCTTTTGGCCTTTTTCCAGGCCTACGGTCTGGCCGCGTCGCTGGAGGCTGGCGATCTGGCCCATGATCCGGGTTGGTATTTCCGCGCAGGCGTGATGATCACGCTCGTGGGCGGTACGATGTTCCTGATGTGGATCGGTGAGCAAATCACCCAACGCGGCATCGGCAACGGTATCTCGCTGATTATCTTCGTGGGCATTGTTGCCGAAATCCCTAGCGCGCTGGCGCAGTTCTTTGCATCCGGTCGCTCTGGCGCCATCCATCCTGCGGTGATTATCGGTGTGATCGTGATGGTCGTCGCGGTGATTGCCTTTGTGGTGTTCATGGAGCGCGCTCTGCGCAAGATCCACATCCAGTATCCCCGTCGTCAGCAGGGCATGAAGGTCTATGATGCCTCCAGCTCGCACCTGCCGATCAAGGTGAACCCCGCCGGTGTGATCCCCGCGATTTTCGCCTCGTCGCTGCTGCTGTTGCCGACGACCATCGCGACCTTCTCGGGTGGGACCAATGTCGGGCCTGTCATGGCAACGCTTCTGGCGTATATGGGTCCGGGGCAGCCGCTTTACCTGTTGTTCTTTACGGCGATGATCGTGTTCTTTGCGTATTTCTACACCGCAAACGTGGCGTTCAAATCCGAAGACGTGGCGCAGAACCTGAAGAATCAGGGGGGCTTTGTGCCGGGCATCCGTCCGGGCAAGAAAACCGAAGAATATCTGGACTATGTCGTGGCGCGTTTGCTTGTGCTCGGCTCGGCCTACCTTGCGGCAGTTTGTCTCCTTCCGGAGATTATCCGTAGCCAATTTGCTGTTCCTTTCTATTTTGGGGGCACGTCGGTTCTGATCGTCGTCTCCGTGACGATGGACACGATCCAGCAAATCCAGTCCCACCTGCTGGCGCACCAGTATGAGGGTCTGATTGAAAAATCGCAGCTTCGCGGGAGGAAGCGGAGCAAAAGAGGGACTGCGAGACGATGAATATTATACTGCTTGGACCGCCGGGAGCGGGCAAAGGGACACAAGCACGCCGGCTCGTGGAGGAGCGTGGCATGGTGCAACTGTCCACGGGCGATATGCTGCGTGACGCACGGACCTCGGGCACCGAAATGGGCACGAAAGTCGCGGCGATCATGGATGCGGGGCAACTTGTCACCGATGAGATCGTGATCGGGCTGATCGAAGAGAAAATCCGCAGCGGCAACCCCGCAGGTTTTATCTTTGACGGGTTCCCGCGCACGCTGAAACAGGCGGATGCCTTGGCCGAATTGCTGTCGCGCAACGGTGCGCAGCTTGAGGCGGTGATCGAGATGCAGGTGGATGACACCGCCCTCGTGAAGCGTATCACGGGCCGCTTTACCTGCGGAAACTGTGGCGAAGTCTACCACGACGAGACCAAGCCGACCAAAGTGGCCGGAAAATGCGACGAATGCGGGTCGAGCGACCTCAAGCGCCGCGCAGACGACAATGAGGACAGCCTCAAGACCCGTCTGATGGAATATTACAAAAAGACCTCGCCGCTGATTGGCTACTACTACGCCAAAGGCGATTTGCGGCCGGTGGATGGTCTGGCGTCGCCAGATAACGTTGCCGACCAGATCGTGAAAGCGCTCGCGCTTTAACAGGTCAGGGCGCGGATTGTGGCCGTGTGACAACATGACCCACGGGCAGTTTCGGCTGTGCGTGGGTCATTGCTTTCACGACATCTTGACGGAGTTGCGAATCTCCCGTATGGCAACCCATCCCGGAAGGGGTAAAGGAGTCGCAAACGGGTCGCCCCCGTGACGCACCCACATTCGAATTCAGCTACGGCCCGTCGGACGTCCATGCGGACTCCTCGGGCCTGCGTTGTGAAAAAAGGTTCCGGAACTACGGAATCGCAACGAAAGGACTAAACACTTGGCACGTATCGCCGGCGTTAACATCCCGACCGCAAAACGAGTCGTGATCGCCCTCACCTATATCACTGGCATTGGCAACACCTCTGCTAAAGCAATCTGCGAAGCCGTTGGCATCGACCTTACCCGTCGCGTCAACGAGCTGTCGGACGCCGAAGTTCTGACCCTGCGTGAGCACATCGACGCCAACTACACCGTTGAAGGTGACCTGCGTCGTGAGACCCAGATGAACATCAAGCGTCTGATGGATCTCGGTTGCTACCGTGGTCTGCGTCACCGCCGTAACCTCCCCGTGCGTGGTCAGCGGACCCACACGAACGCGCGTACGCGCAAAGGTCCGGCAAAAGCAATCGCTGGCAAGAAGAAGTAAGGGAGGCTCTAAACTATGGCACGTGATACTCGTCGTACCGCTAAGAAAAAGGTCTCCAAGAACATCGCCGCTGGCGTTGCTCATGTGAACTCGACCTTCAACAACACCAAAATCCTGATCTCCGACGTGCAGGGCAACGCGATCTCCTGGTCGTCTGCTGGCACCATGGGGTTCAAGGGCTCGCGCAAATCCACACCCTATGCGGCCCAGATGGCTGCTGAGGATGCTGGCAAAAAAGCGCAAGACCATGGCGTTAAAACCCTCGAAGTCGAAGTGCAAGGCCCCGGTTCGGGTCGTGAGTCCGCCCTGCGCGCACTTGCTGCTGCCGGCTTCAACATCACGTCGATCCGCGACGTGACTCCGATGGCACACAACGGCTGCCGTCCGCCCAAGCGCCGTCGCGTCTAAGCTTTTTTACTGATTTTCGGGCTGCGTGGATTCACGCGGCCCGTTTCTGCGTTTATCTGAAACCTCGGGCGTTCCCCGCCACGGACATGGGTAGGGAACAGGTATGGAGGCACAAGCATGATCCACAAGAATTGGGCTGAGCTCATTAAGCCGCAGCAACTGGACGTGAAGCCGGGCAATGACCCCCAGCGCCAGGCAACTGTGGTTGCAGAACCGCTGGAGCGCGGCTTTGGCCTCACGCTCGGCAACGCGCTGCGGCGCGTTCTGATGTCGTCGCTGCAAGGCGCTGCCATCACCTCTGTGCAGATCGACAACGTTCTTCACGAGTTTTCCTCCGTCGCCGGTGTTCGCGAGGATGTCACCGACATCATCCTGAACCTCAAAGGCGTCTCCCTGCGCATGGATGTCGAAGGCCCCAAGCGCCTGTCGATTTCCGCCAAAGGCCCGAAAGTCGTCACCGCCGGTGATATTTCCGAGTCGAGCGGCATCGAAGTGCTCAACAAAGAGCATGTGATCTGCCACCTCGATGACGGTGCCGATCTGTTTGTCGAACTGGTCGTCAACACAGGCAAAGGCTACGTCGCTGCCGACAAGAACAAGCCCGAAGATGCGCCCATCGGTTTGATTCCGATCGACGCCATCTACTCGCCCGTCAAAAAAGTGTCCTACGACGTGCAGCCGACCCGCGAAGGTCAGGTGCTCGACTATGACAAGCTGACGCTGAAAATCGAAACCGACGGCTCCGTGCGTCCCGACGATGCTGTGGCCTTTGCGGCGCGCATTCTTCAGGATCAACTCGGTATCTTCGTGAATTTCGACGAGCCCGAATCGGCATCGCGCGAAGCCGAAGACGACGGTCTCGAATTCAACCCGCTGTTGCTCAAGAAAGTCGACGAGCTGGAGCTTTCGGTGCGTTCGGCCAACTGCCTCAAGAACGACAACATCGTCTACATCGGGGATCTTATCCAGAAAACCGAAGCAGAGATGCTGCGCACGCCGAACTTTGGCCGCAAATCCCTCAACGAGATCAAGGAAGTGCTTTCGGGCATGGGCTTGCACCTCGGGATGGACGTCGAAGAATGGCCGCCCGAGAACATCGAAGATCTGGCCAAGAAATTCGAAGACCAGTTCTAAGCCGGTTCGCCGATTGACAGGTTAGGGGGCTGTCGGATAGATGGCCCCTCAATTCCCGCAAGAGCGGGGTTTATTCGGGCACATGCCCCAAGGAGAGTGGCTGACACGCATCGGCTGCCAGACAAAGCAAAAACGCTATTTAGGAGAATCACAATGCGTCACGCTCGCGGTTACCGCCGTCTCAACCGGACCCATGAACACCGTAAAGCCCTGTTTGCAAACATGGCGGGTTCGTTGATTGAACACGAACAAATCAAAACCACCGTTCCCAAAGCGAAAGAACTTCGCCCGATCATCGAAAAGCTGATCACCTTGGGCAAACGTGGTGACCTGCATGCCCGCCGTCAGGCTGGTGCGCAGCTCAAACAAGACAAATATGTTGCGAAACTGTTTGAAATCCTCGGCCCGCGCTACAAGGACCGTCAGGGTGGCTACGTGCGCATCATGAAGGCCGGCTTCCGCTACGGCGACATGGCCCCCATGGCAATCATCGAGTTCGTCGAGCGCGATGTGAACGCCAAAGGCGCTGGCGACAAAGCCCGTGTTGCTGCCGAAGCCGACTTCTCGGAAGAATAAGAGACAGTCTCTTGATCAGATAAAAATCCCCGTCAGCAATGGCGGGGATTTTTTGTTACATTCTTAAGGAATTAGTCGCCCTTCTTACGGGAAAAATGTTCCTTTAAGGCGAGTGATGCGACTAAACTCTCGGTAATGTCGCGCGCCTGCGCGTCGCTAAGTGTGGCCGCTCCCAGAAAGTCAAAGAGTTGGGCACGTTTTTTAGGCGCAAGCGCACCGAGTTTTTCGAGGAGATGACGATCTAAGGTTTTCAATTTGAAACCGATGGTTTACCACTTTATCTAGCACACACCCTAAGGTTGTTGTGCTCCCTTGCAAACCTGTTGTTATGGACATGTCGAACACAACCGAACTCACCAGATTGTTCTCTGCGCTGCGGACGCAGTCACCCGGCGGATATTCCGCTGGTCTGCACATCCGTTTTGCCGCGCCTCTGGTGTCGGAATCGACATATTCACCGCAATGGCTTGGCCACTATACGGCCAATGCTTACGCTCTGCGCGATCCGCTGATCGCCTGGGGGTTGAGCTGCGAGGGGTCAATAAGGTGGAGCGAATTAGAACTCCCCGATCCATTTAATATTCTGAGGCAGGCCGCCGAATTCGGCCTGAAGTACGGTGTTGCCCTTTCCTGTGGACCGGTTCAATCGCGAACGATCGTCGGCGCTGCGCGCGTCGATCGAGAGTTCAGTGATGCCGAGATCGAGCGGTTGTTGCAAATTGTGCGCACGCTGCATGAGATCGCTGAACCGAAAACGGAACTGACGACGGCACAGATTCAGGCCCTCCGGTGCATTGCAGGCGGTGATCGTCATGCAGCCGCCGCGGCCAAGCTCGGGATTTCGGAGAGCGCGCTCAAGGCGCGTCTCGTGTCCGCCCGCGAGCGATTGATGGCGCGGACGACCTCAGAGGCCATTCAAAAAGCCAAGGAGATCCGGCTGTTGTGACGATCGCCGTCGGTAGTGCGGACTAATCCCCCGTAAACTCCGGAGACGATCATGCAAACGACAACACTTTCTTTTACCAACTTGCACAACCATGGCGATCTTTTTGCCAACATGCTTCGCGCAAGGCACGAAACTTTCATCCAGCAGGCGAAATGGGATCTCCCTCAGGCTGATGGCATGGAATACGATCAATACGACACGCCCGCCTCGCGCTGGATTGCCGTGCACGAGTTTGGCGAGGTGCTTGCGGGCATTCGCCTGACGCCGACCACGACCAAATGCGGCATTTACACCTATATGATTCGCGATGCCCAGCGCGGGCTTCTCGACTCGATTCCGTCCAACCTGTTGTTCGAAGAAGCTCCGGTGGCCGAGCACATCTGGGAATCGAGCCGGATTTTTGTCAGCCACCGCGTGCCGTCGAACCTGCGGATGCGGGTACAGATGAACCTGATCAACGAGATGACGATTTCCGCCCGTGAACTCGGGGCGACGGCTGTGCTGGGGCTGATCCCCGAAAACGGCCCGCGTTGGGGGCGTCGTGTCGGGCTTGATATCGACGTTGTTGGTCCTGTGATGGATATTGGCGGTTCGAAAAATGCCTGCATTCGGATCAATCTGTCGAACAAACTGCACTAGTCCAGCATGTTGATCTGATCGGGGCCAAGACGCGCCATTTTGGCCCCGAACCCTCCCCTTTTTCAGGGGGCGCGCTGGAGCGTGGCTCGCGCATATCCCTTTCAAATCAGCCCTGTTTCACCTAAGTTGAGACCCATGGCTGATCTGTTTTCCGACGACACCAAACCCGCTGCTGCCACGACCGCGCATCGCCCGCTTGCGGACCGTTTGCGGCCCCAGACGCTTGGGCAAGTCATTGGTCAGCAACAGGTTTTGGGCGAGGACGCACCCTTGGGGGTGATGCTGGCCTCGGGGTCTTTGTCATCGCTGGTGTTCTGGGGGCCTCCGGGCGTGGGCAAGACCACGATCGCCCGATTGCTGGCCAATGAAACCGACCTGCATTTCGTCCAGATTTCGGCCATTTTTTCCGGTGTGCCGGAGTTGCGCAAAGTGTTCGAGGCGGCGCGGTTGCGGGCGACGAACGGGCAGGGGACACTGCTGTTCGTTGACGAAATCCACCGCTTCAACAAGGCGCAGCAGGACAGTTTCCTGCCGCATATGGAGGATGGCACAATTCTGCTGGTGGGGGCGACCACCGAAAACCCCTCCTTCGAATTGAACGCCGCTGTGCTGTCGCGCGCGCAGGTGCTGGTGCTGACGCGGCTGGACGTTGGGGACCTTGAAAAGCTTGCGGCGCGTGCCGAGGCCGAATTGGAACGTCGCTTGCCCTTGACGGTGCAGGCCCGCGCCAGCCTGTTCGAAATGGCCGATGGCGACGGGCGCACGCTGCTCAACCTCATCGAACAGATTACCGCCTGGAAGGTCAGCGGTGATCTCGACACAGAGGCGCTGACCAAGCGCCTGATGCGGCGGGCGGCAAAATACGACAAGTCGGGTGAAGAACATTATAACCTCATCTCCGCGCTGCATAAATCGGTGCGCGGCTCTGACCCTGACGCCGCCTTGTACTGGTACAGCCGGATGCTGGAGGGCGGCGAGGACCCGCGCTATCTCGCGCGTCGCTTGCTGCGCATGGCGGTCGAGGATATCGCGCTCGCTGACCCGCAGGCCCAGACGATTTGCCTGCATGCATGGGAAACCTTCGAGCGGCTCGGTTCGCCCGAGGGGGAGCTTGCGCTGGCGCAGGCGGTTATTTACCTCGCCCTCGCGCCCAAATCCAACGCAGGCTATGTGGCCTACAAAGCGGCCCGCGAAACGGCGCGCAAATCCGGCTCGGAGCCGCCGCCAATGCACATCCTGAATGCGCCCACCAAACTGATGTCCGAACAGGGATTTGGGGCGGGCTATGCCTATGACCACGACGCCGAGGACGGGTTTTCGGGACAGGATTATTTCCCCGATACAATGAAACGTCCGCAGTTTTACCAGCCCGTTGCGCGTGGCTTCGAGCGCGATCTGGGCAAAAGGGTCGAGTATTTTGCCAAACTGCGCGCCAAGCGGCAGGAGGAGTGAGCGATGGTGTTGACAAGCTGCGCGCGCGACCACAGGAAACGCCCATGATATCACCTTTGATCCAAGTGGCCCTCGGCGGCGCAGTCGGCGCAAGTTTTCGCTACGTGACCGTGCTCGGCGTGACCCGCCTTTTTGGCAAGGGCTTTCCCTTGGGCACTGTCGCCGTCAACTTCCTGGGCTCGTTCCTGATGGGCGTGCTGGTGGTTGTTCTGGCCGAAAAGGGCGGCAACCGCTTTGCGCCCTTGCTGATGACTGGCATGTTGGGCGGTTTTACGACCTATTCATCCTTCTCGCTCGATGCGATCACGTTGTTTGAACGCGGGCACACCGGCCTTGCCGCGCTCTACGTGGCGGGCACTCTTTTTCTGGCTCTGGGCGGCATCGCGCTTGGGCTTTTCGTCACGCGGGGAGTATTCGCATGAGCGCCGTTCAGACCGTTACCGTCGGCCAAGACGAGGCCGAGCAGCGCCTCGACCGCTGGTTCAAAAAACGCTTTCCGCAGGTCAGTCAGATCCAGATCGAAAAATTCTGCCGCAAGGGCGAAATTCGCGTCGATGGCGGGCGGGTGAAAGCCAATTCGCGCATTGCCCCCGGTGCCACAGTGCGCGTGCCGCCGTTGCCCGATAGCGACAAGCCCAAGCCCGTGATGACCCGCATTTCGCAGGCCGACACGCGGATGATGCAGGACACGGTGCTGTTCAAAGACGACCATATTATCGTCATCAATAAGCCCGCAGGCCTGCCGACGCAGGGGGGATCGGGGCAGATTCGCCACGTTGACGGGCTGGCGGCGGCGCTGATGTATGATCGTGAGGACAAGCCGCGCCTTGTCCACCGCCTCGACAAGGATACCTCCGGCGTGCTGGTTCTGGCGCGCACCGGCGCGATGGCGACCAAATTGACGGCCGCTTTCCGTCACCGCGACACCCGCAAGATCTACTGGGCCTTGGTGGCCGGTGTGCCCGTCCCCTATCTGGGCGAAATCAAATACGGGCTGGTCAAGGCCGCCGGTCGTGGCAAGGGCGGTGAGGGCGAAAAAATGATCGCCGTTCACCCGCGCGACATTGACGCCACCGAGGGCGCGAAACGCGCGCATACGCTTTATGCAACGCTCTACCGCGTTGGATCGCGGGCCTCTTGGGTGGCGATGGAACCGGTCACGGGGCGCACGCACCAGTTGCGCGCGCATATGGCGGAGATCGGGCATCCGATTATTGGCGACGGGAAATATGGCGGCTCGGGTCAGGAAAACCTCGGGGATGGTTGGGGCGCGCAACTTGGTGGAATCATTTCCAAAAAACTGCATCTTCATGCGCGCTCAATCACCTTTGAACATCCCGTGACCAAAAAAATCCTGACAGTGACGGCCCCTTTGCCCGAACATATGAAACACAGCTGGGACACGTTCGACTGGTCCGAAGACCTCGCGGCTGAGGATCCTTTTGCGGAGCTGAAATGACCAAACTTGTCATTTTCGACGTCGATGGCACGCTGATCGACAGCCAGGCGCATATCGTCACCTCGCTTGGCGCAGCTTTCGACGCGGCAGGGCTGTCGGTGCCGCCGCGCGACACATTGTTGTCGATTGTCGGCCTGTCCTTGCCCATCGCGATGGCGCAGCTCGCGCCAGAGGCGGATGCGGCCACGTTGTCACGCATGATCGAGGCCTATAAGGCAGAATTCTATCGTGTGCGGATGTTGGAAGGCGCGGCGGCCTCGCCTCTTTACGATGGCGCACAAGCGGCAATCCACGCCTTGATGGCGCGTGAGGATATCGTGCTCGCGATTGCCACGGGCAAAAGCCGGCGGGGATTGTCGGCTTTACTGGAGGCATGGGAATTTTCTGCCGCCTTTGTCAGCACGCAAACCGCTGATGATCACCCCTCCAAACCGCATCCCGCGATGGTTCTGGAATGTCTTCTCGACACTGGTATCGCGGCAAAAGATGCGCTGGTGGTGGGGGATACGACCTTTGACATCGAAATGGCGCGCGCGGCGAATGTCGCCTCTATCGGCGTGAGCTGGGGCTATCATGGTGCGGGGGCGCTGCGCGAAACGCAGGCGAGCAAAGTGATCAGCCAGTTTGCGGAGTTGATACCCGCAATCGACGATATTTTTGGAGATTCGGCATGAGCAATTGGGCTGCCAAGCGGTTTTGGAAGGCCGCAACTGTGCAAGACGCTGCGGACGGTTTTACTGTTTTTCTGGACGGGCGGGCGGTCAAAACCCCCGCCAAGGCCGCGTTGATCGTCCCCACGCGCGCTTTGGCCGAGGCGATCGCGCAGGAATGGGACGCACAGGGCGAGACCGTCGATCCCAACACGATGCCGGTCACGCGCGGGGCCAATGCAGCGCTTGATAAAGTGGCGATTCAGCACGCAGAGGTGGCGCAGAACCTTGCCGCTTACGGCGACAGCGACCTGCTGTGTTATCGCGCAGCGCAACCGCAAGAACTGGTCATGCGTCAGGCCGAGGCATGGGACCCGCTGCTGGATTGGGCGCATGAGACCTTTCAGGCGCGCCTCCATCCGCGCACTGGCGTGATGCACCAGGCACAGGATTCGCAGGCGCTCGCGCGTCTGAGCGCGCGTGTTCACGCGCTTACCCCGTTTCAAATGGCGGGGTTCCATGACCTCGTGGCGCTTTCGGGATCGCTGATCCTCGGACTTGCCGCAACGGAAGATGCGCGCCCGATCGAGGTGCTTTGGGCCCTGTCGCGGCTTGATGAAGAGTACCAGATCGAACAGTGGGGCCACGACGAAGAAGCGGCAGAACTCGTTGAAATCAAGCGCGCGGCCTTTGTCGCAGCCCATCGATTCTACCACATGGCGAGCTGATTTGACCACTTGCTCAAATCTTGGGCGGCGACGTCCAGCGCGTGGGCATTTGCTCAGGATGTATGCAGAATCGTGATCGTCCTCTTGACGATATGGAATGAATTCGCCCAAACTTACCTCACGGTGTGAATGAGAAATTTGCACACGATCGTTCCGGCCCTGAAAATCGGGTCGGCAAAAAAATCCGCTCAGGATGCCTAAGGGGCCTGAGGCGGACCATCAGGAAGAGGTAAACATGAACAAATCCGTATTCCTTGGCGCTCTGACAGTTGCTGCTCTTTCCGCGGGTGCTGCTGCAGCGGCGACGCTGGATGACGTGAAAGCTGCCGGTGTGCTCAAGTGTGGCGTGAACCCCGGGACCCCCGGTTTCGCAGCTCCCGATGCCAATGGTGTCTATCAAGGTTTTGACGTCGACATTTGCCGCGCTGTTGCCGCTGCTGTGTTTGGCGATGCGACCAAGGTTGAATATGTCCCGCTCGACAGCTCGCAGCGCTTCACCTCGCTGTCGACCGGCGAGATCGACCTGCTCGCGCGTAACACCACCTGGACTTTCGTGCGCGACGTTGACCTCAAGAACGAGTTCGTCGGCGTGAACTACTACGATGGCCAAGGTTTCATCGTGCCCAAGGCGCTTGGCGTGTCCTCGGCCAAAGAGCTTGACGGTGCGACTGTCTGTATCGAAACCGGCACCACCACCGAGTTGAACCTCGCGGATTATTTCCGTGCGAACTCGATGTCCTATCAGGCGGTTCCCGTTGCCACTTTCGAGGAAGCGCAGTCGCAATTCCTCGCCGGTGCCTGTGACGTTTACACCACCGACGCTTCGGCGCTTGCGGCAGCCCGTTCGGCTTTTGCAACGCCCTCCGACTATGTCGTTCTGCCCGAAATCATCTCCAAAGAGCCGCTTGGCCCGCTTGTGCGCCAGGATGACGGTGCTTGGGGCGATGTGGCCCGCTGGACCCTCAACGCGATGATCGCGGCTGAAGAACTCGGCATCACCTCCGCAAACGTCGGCGAAATGGCGGCTGGCACCGACAACCCCGAGATCAACCGCATGCTCGGTGTTGAAGGCGGTCTGGGTGACATGATCGGCTTGCCCAATGACTGGGTTGTGCAGATCCTGACCCAAGTCGGCAACTACGGCGAATCGTTCGAGCGCAACGTGGGTGAAGATACACCCATCGGCCTGTCGCGCGGCCTGAACGCACAGTGGAAAGATGGCGGCCTGCTCTACGCACCGCCCTTCCGCTAAGTCCAGTTAAGAAGGGCGCGGCCCCGGTCGCGCCCTTTTGCTTTCTGCGACCCAATTTTTCGACACCGTGAACCCCCGAACAACATGTGGCACGTGCCCCGTGACCGGTCGGATCGTATCGGGGGAACGACTAAGGGGACATTTATGACTGCTGCAACCGATCCGGACGACAGCTCCGGTTTCAAGCTGAGCCAGCTCATTTACGACACGCGCTACCGGGCGATCACCATTCAGGTGCTCACTGTGCTGGCCGTCGGATGGATGGCTTGGGAATTGATCGGCAACCTGATGAGCAACCTCGCCGCCCGTGGCAAGGACGTAAGCTTCGGGTTTCTACTCAATCCGGCCAATTACGACATCACCGAATCTCTCATCCCGTTTTCCTCGACAGATACCAACCTGCGCGCGACCTTTGTCGGTCTGCTGAATACGCTGTTGGTGGCCTTTCTGGGTTGTATTCTGGCGCTGATCATCGGGATCACAGCAGGCGTCTTGCGCCTGTCCAATAACTGGATCGTCGCGAAACTGATGACGGTCTACGTCGAAGCCTTTCGCAACATCCCGATCCTTTTGTGGATCATCGCAGTCTTTGCGCTGCTGACCGAAGCGACCCCTGCGCCCTCGGCCTTTCGCGGCGACGATCCGACGTCGACGATGAAACTTTGGGACACGGTGGCGATTACGAACCGCGGCACCTATATTCCGCGTCCGATTTTCGAACCCGGCATGGGGCTGGTCGCAATTGCCTTTGTGCTTTCGATCATCGGCGCGATTTTCTTTGTGCGCTGGTCGAAAAAACGTTTTCTTGAGACGGGCAAGACCCTGCCCAACTTCTGGATCGCGCTGGCAATTGTGTTCGGTGTCACGGCGCTGGTGTTTTTGGTGATGGGCATGCCCGTCAGCTGGAGCCTGCCCGCGCTGACCGGATTCAACTTTCAGGGCGGTTTGCAGATCAACAACCCCTTCCTGGCGCTCTGGTTCGCCCTGTCGCTGTTTACCGGTGCCTTCATTGCGGAAATTGTGCGTGGCGGGATTTTGTCGGTCTCAAAAGGACAGACCGAAGCGGCCTTTGCCCTTGGCATGCGCCCGTCCAAGACCATGAACCTTGTGATTCTGCCGCAGGCCCTGCGCGTGATCATTCCCCCGATCATTTCGCAGTTCCTCAACCTGACCAAGAACTCCTCTCTGGCGCTGGCCATCGGCTATGTCGATTTGCGCGGCACCATCGGGGGCACCACGATGAACGTGACGGGGCGCGAATTGGAATGCGTGATCCTGATGATGGCGATTTACCTCGTCATTTCGTTGATCATTTCCAGCGCGATGAACCTCTACAACGCGTCCGTGAAGCTGAAGGAGCGCTGATATGAGCAACCTTGACGCAGAAACCGTCCAATTCGTCCGTGAAACCATGATACCGCCCTCCGCGCCTCCGGGCCGTGAAACGGGCGCCGTAAAATGGATGCGCGAAAACCTGTTTTCCAGTTGGTTCAACGTGATCATGACGCTGCTGGCGATCTGGTTCATCTGGCATTTCTTCGTGCCGATGATTCCGTGGTTCGTGAACGGCGTCTGGAACGCTGACAGCCTGCGCGAGTGCCGCGAGATTCTCGATGGCCGCACGGGGGGCTGTTTCGCGGTGCTGAGCGAACGCTGGAAACAGCTTTTGTTCGGTTTCTACCCGCAGACCGAATACTGGCGTCCGATCCTGATGTTCATCTGGCTGGCCGTGGCGGCTGCGCCGATCATGTTCGACAACCTGCCGCGCAAATTGCTGATCGCGACGGCGATCTATCCTTTCGCGATGGTCTGGCTGATCTGGGGCGGCTCGATCTGGGGCGTTCTGTCGGTCGCTGCGGGCTTTGGCCTTGGCTACGTTGCGTTCAAATTTGCAGATCGCAAACTTGAGGGCCTGATCCCGCTTCTTGTCGGCCTTGCCGTTGCGGTGGTCTGGTGGCTTTTCTTGCGCGGCCCTGTGGCGGGCGGTTTGCAAAGCATCCTGCCCTTTGGATTGCCCTCCGTTGGCTCGCGCGAACTGGGCGGCTTTTTGATCTGCCTGATCATCGGGGTCTCGGGCATCGCGCTATCGCTGCCCATCGGCATCATTCTGGCGCTGGGGCGGATTTCGAACCTGCCGTTGGTGAAAATGATCTGTGTGGGCTTTATCGAGTTCATTCGCGGCGTGCCGCTGATCACCTTGCTCTTCGTGGCCTCCTTGCTGTTGAACTACTTCCTGCCGCCCAAGGTCACATTCGACCTCGTGTTGCGGGTGATCGTGATGGTCACGCTGTTCTCCTCTGCCTATCTGGCCGAGGTGATCCGTGGCGGTCTGGCCGCATTGCCCAAGGGGCAATATGAGGCAGCGGACGCTTTGGGTCTGTCCTACTGGCAGGCGCAGCGGCTGATCATCATGCCACAAGCGCTGAAGATCTCGATCCCGGGCATTGTGAACAGCTTCATCGGTCTGTTCATGGATACCTCGCTCGTCATGTTCATCGGTATTTTCGACATGTTGGGTCTGGCGAAGGCGATCCGCGCCAACACCGCCTGGATCGGTATCTACTGGGAACTTTACATCTTTATCGGCCTCGTGTTCTGGGTCTGCTGTTTTGGCATGTCTCAATATTCGCAATGGCTGGAGCGCAAGCTCCGCACCGACCACCATTAATCAGGAGACACGCATATGACCGTCGTCACCGAAGCAAAACCGACCTCCGCCAAATCCGCCTCCGACGAAATCGCGGTGGAAATCATCAACATGAACAAGTGGTACGGCACCTTTCACGTGCTGCGCGACATCGACCTGACCGTGCGTCGCGGCGAGCGGATCGTGATCGCCGGTCCCTCGGGGTCGGGCAAATCCACCATGATCCGCTGCATCAACCGGCTGGAAGAACACCAGTCGGGCAAGATCATCGTCGATGGCACCGAATTGACCTCCGATCTCAAGAACATCGACAAGATCCGCTCGGAAGTGGGCATGTGTTTCCAGCACTTCAACCTGTTCCCGCATCTCACCATTCTGGAAAACTGCACGCTTGCGCCGATGCATGTGCGCGGCATCCCCAAGAAGGAAGCCGAAGCCACGGCGATGCATTTCCTTGAAAAGGTGAAAATTCCCGATCAGGCACTGAAATATCCGGGCATGTTGTCTGGTGGCCAGCAGCAACGTGTGGCCATCGCGCGCTCGCTGTGCATGCGGCCCCGTATCATGCTGTTTGACGAGCCGACCTCTGCGCTTGATCCCGAGATGATCAAAGAGGTGCTGGATACGATGGTGGAACTGGCCGAAGAGGGCATGACCATGCTCTGCGTGACCCACGAGATGGGCTTTGCCCGTCAGGTCGCCGACCGCGTGATTTTCATGGATCAGGGCCAGATCGTCGAGCAAAACGAACCCGAAGAGTTCTTTAACAACCCCAGGTCCGAGCGCACGAAATTGTTCCTGAGCCAGATTTTGGGCCACTGACCCCAAGCGGGAAAAGACAAAGAAAAGGACGCCTCACGGGGCGTCCTTTTGCGTTACAGAAGGTCTTGGGGACAGACGAAATCCCGCAGCTTATTGACGCCAAAGCGGACATCGCTCCACCTGTCAGCGGCGATGTCAAACACAGCCGTCGCCGTGGTCGGGTAGCGCCGGAAATCGGTGTCGTCGCGCGGATGATTGGCAAAGCGCGCGGCAAATTCGGCAATTCCGGGGTTATGGGCGAGCAACAGCACGCTTGTGCCATTGGCGGCGCGCAGCTCCTCCAGGATTGCCTCGGCACTGGCGCGATACAGCCGCTCGGTAAAGCGTGCGCGCGGGCAGGTCAGGCCAAGACCCTCCCAGGTTTCGCGGGTGCGTTTGGACGACGAGGACAGCACTTGATCGGGCAGGTAGCCATGGCGCACAAGCCAGGCCCCGATCACGGTGCTTGAGGCGCGCCCGCGCCCATTCAGCGGGCGGTCGAAATCTTCGGTCAGCGGATCATCCCACGCGGACTTGGCGTGGCGCATGAGGATCAAACGCAGCGCCACAGGTTAGTCCTCGCGGGGGGTAACGCGCGGCGCGCTGTCGCGGATCAACGAGCCTGCGCCGTGTTCTGTGTAGAGTTCCAGCAGGCAGGCATTGGGCGCGCGCCCGTCCAGAATGACCACGGCCCGCACGCCACCGGCGATCGCATCCAGCGCCGTTTCCGTCTTGGGAATCATGCCGCCGGCGATGATCCCATCCTCGGTGAGCTTGCGGATTTGCGCAGACGACAGCGAGGTCAGAACTTCGCCCTCGGCGCCTTTCACCCCCGCCACATCGGTGAGCAACAGCAGGCGGTCCGCCTTAAGCGAGGCCGCAATCGCCCCCGCAGCCGTGTCACCGTTGACGTTAAAGGTTTCGCCATCGCGCCCCGCGCCGACAGGCGCAATGACGGGTATCAGGTTCTCGTCACCCAGTTCATGCACGATACCGGGGTTCATTTCGACAGGGGTGCCGACGAACCCCAGGTTGGGATCGGTCTGCTCGCAGATCATGAGGTTTGCGTCCTTGCCGGAAATACCGACCGCGCGCCCGCCTTGGCCGTTGATCGCCTGCACGATGCGCTTGTTCACAAGGCCCGACAACACCATTTCCACCACTTCGACCGTCGCCTTATCGGTGACGCGCTTGCCGTTGACGAAGTCGGATTTGATGTCGAGACGTTTCAGCAGATCGTTGATCATCGGGCCGCCGCCGTGAACGACCACGGGCTTGACGCCGACTTGCTGCATAAGCACGACATCGCGCGCGAAGCTTTCCATGGCTTCATCCGAGCCCATGGCGTGTCCGCCCAGCTTGATCACCACCGTCGCGCCCTCGTATCGCTGCAAGTAGGGCAGGGCTTGGCTGAGGGTGCGGGCGGTAGCGATCCAGTCTCTGTTCATGTCTTGCTTCTTCATGTCGGCGATATCCAGCGGGCGAATTTCCCCTGCAAGTATCACCGCTGACGCTGAAGGCGCAAGCGAAACGGCGTGCCGCGTCAGGAAGGGGCTAGACGAGAGTCGCGATCACGGCGCGCAACACGTCGATTCCCAGACCCTTTTCAGAAGAGGTCAGGATCATTTCGGGGTAGGCGGCGGGATGTTTGGCAATGGCGCCGCGCACCTGCGTGAGGATGGCCTCGCGTTCGGATTCCTTGACCTTATCGGCCTTGGTCATCACGACTTGAAAGGTCACCGCAGAGCGGTCGAGCAGGGACATGATTTCTTCGTCTACCGCTTTGACGCCGTGACGCGTGTCGATCAACACGAAAGCGCGGCGCAAAGAGGCGCGCCCCGACAGGTAGGCTTTGAGCAGGCGCTGCCATTTTTCCACGGTTTTCACCGGCGCATTGGCATAGCCGTAGCCCGGAAGATCGACGAGGTAGTGACTTTCGCCGCAGGTGAAAAAGTTGATTTCCTGCGTACGACCCGGCGTGTTTGACGCCCGCGCCAAGGCCTTTCGGCCTGTCAGCGCGTTGATCAACGTCGATTTTCCGACATTCGAGCGCCCTGCAAAACAGACTTCCAGACGGTCATCCGGTGGCATGCCATCCATCGCGACCACGCCTTTGACGAAGTCGGTTTCACCGGCAAACAACAGACGACCGGTCTCGATGTCTTGGGGTTCGGGCTGTGCGATGGGAAAGCTGAGTTGCATGGCAGATGCGAGCGGGGCGATTATTTCGCCGCCGCTTCCTTTTTCTTGAGACGCAGGGTGCGCAGGATGTTGCCCAGAACGTCCGGTTTGTGGCCGTGGCTGCGCATGATCAGGTACTGCTGCGTGAAGGTGATGGTGTTGTTGGTGATCCAGTAAAGAACCAGACCCGAGGCAAAGCTGCCGAGCATGAACATAAAGACCCAAGGCATCCACATGAAAATCATCTGTTGCGCGGGATCGGCAGGGGCGGGGTTGAGGCGCTGTTGCAGCCACATCGACAGACCCAAGAGGATGGGCAAGATGCCGATGGAGATGATTGCCAGCATGGACTCCGGGCCGGGCGCTGCGAAGGGCAGCAGGCCAAAGAGGTTCAGGATCGAGGTCGGATCGGGTGCCGACAGGTCGCGAATCCAACCAAGCCACGGCGCTTGGCGCAGCTCGATGGTGACGAAAATCACCTTGTAGAGCGAGAAGAACACGGGGATCTGCAGGATCAGCGGCAAACAGCCCGATGCGGGGTTCACCTTGTTCTTGCGATAGAGCTCCATCATGCCCTGTTGCATCTTTTGCTTGTCGTCGCCTGCGGCTTCTTTCAGCTTTTCCATTTCCGGCTGAAGCTCTTTCATCCGTGCCATGGAGACGTAGGATTTATAAGCCAGCGGGAACATGATGCCTTTGATGATCAGCGTCAGCACGATGATCGACCAGCCCATGTTGCCAATCAGCGCGTTCAGCGCGTGGAGCAGGCGGAAAATCGGTTTGGTAAAGAAGAAGAACATGCCCCAGTCGATGGAATCCACGAAGCGCGAGATGCCGACATCGTTCTGGTAATGCTTGATCGCTTCCCATTCTTTCGCACCGGCGAAGAGCATGGTCGTGACGCCGGCAGTTTCGCCCGCAGCCACGTCCATCGTCGGCAAAATCGTTTGAGCGGTATAGAGGTCAGCCGCAGGGGCGAAGGTCGCGATGGATTTGAACGCCTGGCCCGGCATCGGGATCAGGGTCGTCATCCAGTTCTTGTCGGTAAAGCCCGTCCAACCGTTTTGCGTGACAGCATATTCTTCCGTATAGACGCCGTTGGCCTCCGGAAAGTTGTCCATTTTCTTATATTTGACTTCTTCAAGCTCTTCGTCATCGAGACGCACAAGACCCTCGTGCAAGACGGCGTAGCTTTTGGTGTCGGGCAGGCCGTGGCGGGCGATAATGCCGTAGGGCGCAAGGCGGACAGCCGCGCCGGTGTTGTTTTCGACCGATTGGCTGACGGTAAGAAGATATTCGTCGTCAATCGAGAATTCGCGGTGGAACACAAGGCCGTTGCCATTGTCCCAAACCAGGCCGACCGGGGTGTCTGTGCTGAGCGTCTCGCCGCTTTCAACGGACCAGATGGTGTTGCTGTTGGGGACGTCCGCGGCCTGCAAATCGCCGCCAGGGGTCCAGCCATAGACCGTGTAATAGGCATTTGCGCTGCCAACGGGGGACAAGAGGGTCACCAATTCGTCGCTATCAAGCGAGACGGTGTAATCCTTGAGGGACACATCATCGACGCGGCCACCTTGCAGGGAAATCGACCCGATCAACCGTGCGGAATCGATCTCCACGCGACCGGCGTCTGCGGCGGCTGTCGTCGGGGTTTCGGGCGCTGTGGTGCTTGTGGTTGCGTCCGACGCGCTGGGTGTGGGCAGATCACCCGCCTGCGTCGTGACTTCGCTGGGAGCTGTGATCGCGGGTTGCTCGGCTGGTGGAAAGAAATAGGTCCACGCCAATAGCACGATGCCGCTGAGCACCACGGCCAAAATCAGATTTTTGTTTTGGTTGTCCATTTCACCGCCCGAAGTCGCATTCTGTTGTGGGCAGGTTCAATCGCCCAAAGCCGCAAAGGTCAAGCATATTCGCCTTTTTCACTTGGGAAATGACGAAACGTGAGCGACGGCGGGCGTGATCTTTTGTGCCGGTTTGTGCGGCAGCTGGGCCAAAGGGGCGCGACCCCGAATTGGCCCAGCGTGATTCTGCGCTATCCGGTCTTGCGCTGCAACCGGGGGGCTTTGGCAAGTTTTTCGTGATGGTTTTGCATCCATTCCAACGTATCGGCAAAGCAGATGGCGCGCGATACCGAGAAGCCTTGCACATGGCGGCAGCCAAGTTGCGACAGCATCGAATGTTCTCCGACTGTTTCAACACCCTCGGCCAAAGTATCTAGGTCAATACGTTCGGCCATGGTCAAGATGGCCGCCAGCATATCCTGCTGTCCGCGATCGACATCGCATTTGGTGACATAGGAGCGGTCGATCTTGATCCGCTTGACTGCAAAGCGGCGGATATTGGCGATCGAGGCATGACCGGTGCCGAAATCGTCCAGGTCGATCCCGCAGCCGAGTTCGGACAATTGGCAAATATTGCGCGTGATCGTGTCCTCGCCGGAATTTGCGACGACATTTTCCAGAACCTCGATGGTGAGGCGTTTGGGGTCGATTTCAAAGCGATCCAGTTCCCAGCGGATTTTGGTGACCAATTTGGGGTTGGCCAATTCCTCGTTCGAGAAGTTCACCGAGACGGTGGGCACATCAAGGCCCGCCTTATCCCAGGTCTGAATGGCGCAGAGCGAATGATAGAGCATCACCTCGCCCAGACGTTCCATCAACCCCGCCTCCGAGATCGCCCCCAAAAAGTCACCCGGCATCAAAAGGCCCTTTTCGGGATGTTCCCAGCGCGCGAGCGCTTCAAAGCCGGAAATCTTGCCGGTATCTGTGGATAGTTGCGGCTGGAACCACGGGCGAATTTCGCCGTTTTCCAGCGCATCTCCGACGATCATCGCCAGTTCCGAAGTCTCGGTATCGCGGGCTTTGGAACCATTGGTAAAGCTGCGGATGGCGCCGGCGCCATTGGCCTGCGCGTCCAGAAGGGCCCGTTCTGCGGCGTCCAGAAATGCAGCGCCCGAGCGGGCAGGGGCACGCGAGGGCAGGCAGAACCCGACACTGGCACTGACATAGATTTTGGTCGCATCAATCGAATAGGGTTCGGCGATGGCGGCCTGAATACGCGAGGAAATCTGGATCAGCGTTTCGAGGTCGGCCGTGCGCAGCGGTGCCAGCGCGATGGCAAAACACGGCCCGTCCAGACGCGCCACAAGGTCGTGATCGCGCATGGCATCCTCAAGGCGGCGCGCAGCGGCGGCGATGATTTTCTCACCCGCCTGAGGACCGTGCATGTCGCAGATGTGTTTGAAGCCGTCCAATTCGATCACAAGGCAGGCGGTCACGCGGCCGGTTTTCGCCTCGGCCTCGATGATTTGTTCAAGCATCTGAACGGCCGCGCCGCGCAGCGGCAAATTCGTCAGCCCGTCGCGGGCGCGTTCCGCTGTGACGGGGGTCTTCTCGAAGGTGCGCAGCCCCGTGACCACCGCCGGAATGGTGGCAACGGCCACGATCAATCCGGTCTCCCCGCCCAGCCAATAGGCCAAAAGCGTTAGAATCGGGAGCAGCGACACAAGGTTTGACCCTTTCGTGAGAGATCTCATCACGGTTGTGAGGGTCGTCGCGTCCTGAGTCATCCCGAAAAATCCTTCGCAGTTCCAAACCGGTCTGCGTTGACTTTAGGGGGAGAAATCTACCGAGTTATTAACGCAAGAGCGGAATCTCGGTCAAATTTTCACCTTCAGGAAGAGTGCCTTGGCCCCCCGTGCCCTCTGCGCCCTCGCTCACTGTGCGCATCAGTCCCGCAAAGTCGAAGAGGCCGGTATCAAGCATATGCGAGGGGCGGATATTGGTCAGCGCCTTGAACATTACCTGCCGCCGACCAGGGCTGTTTTTTTCCCAACCGTCCAGAATTTGCTTTACCTGCTGGCGTTGCAACCCATCCTGCGAGCCGCAAAGGTCGCAGGGAATGATCGGGTAATTCATCGCGGCGGCAAATTTTTCGCAATCCACCTCTGCCACATGGGCCATGGGGCGATAGACGAATAAATCGCCCTCCTCGTTCACCAGCTTGGGGGGCATGGTCGCAAGGCGTCCGCCATGGAACAGGTTCATGAAAAAGGTTTCGAGAATATCGTCGCGGTGGTGGCCCAGAACGACGGCAGAGCAGCCTTCCTCGCGTGCGATGCGATACAGGTTCCCGCGCCGCAGCCGTGAACACAGCGCGCAAAAGGTGCGACCTGCGGGAACCTTGTCCATCACGATGGAATAGGTGTCCTGATATTCGATGCGGTGCGGCACCTTCATTTTTTCCAGAAATTCCGGCAGAACGGTGGCGGGAAACCCGGGCTGGCCCTGATCCAGATTGCAGGCCACCAGTTCGACGGGCAACATGCCGCGCCATTGCAGTTCATGCAGGATGGCAAGCATCGTGTAGCTATCCTTGCCGCCCGACAGGCACACCAGCCATTTCGCGCCGCGTTCGATCATCCCGTAGTGTTCCACCGCTTCGCGCACGTTGCGCACAATCCGTTTGCGCAGCTTCTTGAACTCGGTGGTGGAGGGCGCGCCGTGAAACAGCGGATGGATGTCGTCGAGATCGTCGAGCATGGCTTTAGTCCTCGGAGGGCGGAGACGGGGAGGAAGAGGAGGGCGTAGAGGGAGCGCGTTTTGCCGCAGGAACAGGGTCATAGCCTGTGCCACCCAGCGGGTGACAGCGGCCGATGCGGCGCAGCGTCAACCAACCGCCGCGCAGGGCACCATGGGCTTCGAGCGCTTCAAGAGCATAGGCCGAGCAAGTCGGCTGATACCGGCAATTAAAGCCGATCCAGGGTGAAAACACCAGCCGGTAGGCGCGCACAGGAAGCGCAAAAAGACGGGCGAGCGGGCTCACGGGCGGGACGGGTCTGGGGTGCGGGCGGGGCGCGGGGTCTCGTCGTGCACCCTGCGAAGGGCGTAGCGCAAATCCTTGAGCATCAGCTCGAAAGGGCGCTCTGCCGTGTCGCGGGCCTTGCCGATCAGCACATAGTCCCAGCCGGTTTCGCCCAGATCCGCGAGCGTCAGACGCGCGATTTCGCGCAAGCGCCGTTTGGCGCGGTTGCGGGCGACGGCATTGCCGACCTTCTTGGAACAGGTAAATCCCACGCGGACGCCAACAGCGGACTCGTCCTCGGTTCGCTTGCGCGCCTGCAGCAAGAATCCCGAAGTGCCCTGTCGTTTTGCCCGCGCCGCTTTCAGGAAGTCGGCGCGTTTGGACAGGATCGTTAAAGCCTGCGGGGGCATCACCGGCGCGTGGGACGAAGGCGTTGCACACGACAAAACCGCCGGCGCTGTGTCCTCGGCGGCGGTAACGCGTGCCTCGGTTGCTTCCGGCGGTGTCATCGTGGTGCCTCGCAGAAATTGCCTTGCGGCAATGCCTTATGCGCTGAGCGACTTGCGGCCCTGCGCACGACGTGCGTTGATGATTTTGCGGCCAGCTTTGGTCGCCATGCGCGCACGGAAGCCGTGGCGACGTTTACGAACGAGGTTGCTCGGTTGGTAGGTGCGTTTCATCGCGCCATCTCCATCGGTTTGAACGGTCTAGCCCAAATCCTCGAAAGGATTCGAAGGCGGGGGTAACTCTATGAAGCCCGCTCTCTAAGGGGCAAGGGCGCTCTTGTCAATTCAACGATCCCGGTCAGGGAAAATAAATCCTGCGCGGCCGCTCGTTTGCGCGCATCAACGGGCGCTGTGATCCCGCGCCGCAGGGGCGCATCGGGGCGCTGTCATCGTATGGCGGGCATTGTTTTCTATGTAAATGCCGGAAAATGAGCAAGATTCCGTAGAATGCAGGCGCGGCAGTTAACAAAATCGTGCCACAGCACTACATTGACCGCAAGGTAGCACAGGTTGCCACATGAATTCGCCAAAGTCCCACAGGCTTGGCCCTATCGGAGATAAGCACCGTGCCGCGGGTGGCGTCCTTTTTAAATACCCTGTCGGGGCGATTCCTGATCCTGACAACCGTCTTCGTGCTGATCGCCGAGGTCCTGATTTTCGTGCCTTCGGTGGCGCGATATCGTGAGGACTTTCTGCTGTCGCGCCTTGAGCGGGCGCAGATCGCTTCGCTCGCCTTGCTGGCCAACGATATGATCGACATCGGGCTGGAGGATGAATTGCTGGCCAATGCCGAGGTCTTCAACGTGGTATTGCGGCGCGACGAGCTGCGCCAGCTTGTGCTGTCCTCCCCCGTGCCGGGACCGATCTATGCGACCTATGATCTGCGCGATGCGGGGGCCTTTACCTTGATGGGCGATGCGATGCGCGTGCTTTTCGACCCCACAAACCGCGTCATTCGGGTGATCGGCGATCCGGTGAAAAAGGCGGGCCTCTTGATCGAGGTCACGATGGAAACCCAGGGCTTGCGGGTCGCGATGATCGACTACGGCTTGCGTATTCTGGCGCTTTCGGCGGTTTTGTCGGGGTTGACGGCGGTGCTTTTGTTCCTCGCCGTGCGCAGCTTTGTGGTCAAACCGGTGCGCCGCGTGGTGGATGCGATGACATCGTACACACAAGCGCCCGAGGATGCGCGCAGGATTATCGAGCCGACCGCAGGGGTGCGTGAACTCTATGAGGCGGAATTGGCGCTGCGCACGATGCAGACCGAGCTGACATCGGCCCTGCGTCAGAAGGACAGGCTTGCGCAGCTGGGCGGGGCTGTCGCGAAAATCAGCCACGATTTGCGCAATATCCTGACCACCGCGCAGCTGTTTGCCGACCGGTTGGATGCGTCGGAAGATCCCGCCGTGGCGCGCGCCGCGCCCAAACTGGTGAACTCGATCCACCGCGCGGTGTCCTTGTGCGAAACCACGCTGGCCTTTGGCAAGGCCCAAGAGCCGCCTCCCGCGTTGACGGGGGTGCGTCTGAGCGACCTGGTGGCAGATGTGATCGAAAGCGAACGTCTTGCCATAGACGACTACGATCTGAGCTTTGCCGAAGATGTGCCCGCGACCCTTGTGGCGCGCGCCGATCCCGAACAGCTGTACCGCGTCGTGTCCAATCTGGTGCGCAATGCGCGTCAGGCGATCATGGCCACCGGTAAGTCGGGCGAGATTGCCGTCGTTGCCTTGGAGACCAGCGACGAGTGGACCATTTCCGTCAGTGACACCGGCCCCGGCCTGCCGCCCAAGGCGCGCGAACATCTGTTCCAGCCCTTTCAAGGGGGAACGCGCAAAGGCGGCTTTGGTCTCGGGCTTGCGATTGCCTTCGAGTTGATCAAAGGCCACGGCGGCCAACTGGATTTGCAGGACACGGGGGCGGGCGGCACAACCTTTTGCATCCATCTCCCCAAGGCGGTGGCGGCTCTGGAGGCGGTTGTTGAATAAATTTTAAATTTGTCTCTTGCCAACCCCAGTCACTCCCGTTACATCGCCCCACATGAGCGCACCCGTAGCTCAGCTGGATAGAGTACCTGACTACGAATCAGGGGGTCAGAGGTTCGAATCCTCTCGGGTGCACCAAAATTCCATCACCGGTGTTTGCGCCCGATAAGGCTTTGAAAGCAAAGGTGGTTTTTGCTGTTCGAAGTCCATTTTTCCGGCAGTATGGCAGACGCTCCGAAAAGACGACTTTCAGCACCATCCGCTTCCACCCGAAGTCCCGATTTCTCCATATTTTACAAGGGTCCGACAATACCTCCATGGATTGTTCGAACAACTCCTCGAACTGGGGCTGTTTCTTGCCGAGATTCTGAGCCTCCTCCTTCAAAACCAGCGCATCGCGTTGCAGGTCGGAGATCTTTTTCTCGTAAGCCGCAATGACGTCCGGGTTCGTGGTGCTCACGATCCGATCCAGAAATTTTCCGACCTCGGCCTCAGCCTTCCGGGCGAGCATCTGGGCACTTTTCCGACGCTCAGAACGGTGCGCCTCGCGCTGTGACCACATGTCCGCGAGGATAGCATGCGCTGCATCCCTGACCTCGGTGCTGGGCTGAAGCTCATCGAGTAGCCTCAGAAACTCCATCTCGAGCTTGTCTCTGGGAATTGCCTTGTGTCGGCTTTCGCAGCCATTGCCTCGACAGGTGTAGTAGGGATACTTGTTTCCTCTACCGTTGGTCGCCCAATATGCCGTGAGTGGGACACCGCAGTCGGCACACACGATGAAGCCGCGCAGCGGAAAATCCAGCGCGATGTCCTTTCGGAAGGGGGCATTTGCTGATTGGGCGAGCCGTTTCAGGATTTTCTGGTGGGTGTCCATGGAGATCAGCGGCTGATGTTTGCCGTGCGTTCGTGGAATTCCCCAAGGCTCGTAGTCGAAGTAGCCTGCGTAAATACTTCTCTTCAGCATTTCGGAAACGAAGCTGTTGCCGATGGGGGCCTTGCGGACTGCGAGGAAATCAGGGTTGGTTTCGATGAAATGCTGAATTTCCGCATGGGTCTGGAAATGACCCGACGCGTATCCCTCAAGAGCCGCTTTGGCGACCGGCGCCAGCACCTCGTCGGGAACCATCATCTTCCCCTTGCCGTCGGGCCTGTAGCCGAAAGGCGCCTTGAAGCACCAGTAGCCTTCCGAAAGTCGTGCATGCGTTCTGCGCCTGGTCTGGGCCGCATTCTGCTTCCGGTGATACTGATCGACCGAGACTTGGATGTTCTCGTTCAACTCGCCCTCTGGCGTATAGTCGAACCGGAAGGTCGGGCACGAGAAGCGGGCGCCCGCTACCAATGCGGCGTCTTTGATTTCATGGTATATTTTTACGTCACGACTGACGCGGGACAACGCGTCGAAAACCACGACGACGCTTTTGCCCTTATTCCTCGACAGCCACTTCCTCAGGTCTTTCAGACCCTGTCGGTCGGCGCTGCCCCCGGAAGTATCGTCAGTGAAGACTTCCACGACCTCAAAGTCGTTCATTTCGCAATGATCGTTGCAAATCCTGATTTGCGAATGAAGGCCATTGCCCTCACTAACCTGTTTCAGGCTCGAGACTCGCGCGTATATTGCGGCGATATTTGGCATGTTTCACTTTCCATTGAAGACATTGGATTATCTTTGCGGCGGCGCCCCCACCCCAAAAAAGGTGATGAGGGGGCGCTGCCTTTATTAAATCAGGGCAACCAAGATGTGCCAGTTTCCTCGGGTCCCCACATGCATTTCAGAATATCTCGAAGTGCTTTTGCAGTTTCGAGTCTCTGCTCATGATTTAGACCCGGGGTCCTGATAAGTTCGGCGTATTTCTGCAACTGCTCATCCGAACATTCGCTTTCATCGCCTTCATGTCGATCGCAAACTGTTTGCGGTCGGAATGGATCTTTGTCTTTGATCATCCACCTTCGATTGCATCGGCTATGAGCCGTTTTCAGATCGAGCAATCGCGCCCGGACGTAGCCGGAATGACTACTTCAAGGTATTTCGCGAGCGAGGGATGATATTATTTATTTGTTGGGCAACGTTGTTTGCCGCTTTGGATCCTTCGATTGTTGCCCTGACAGCCTCGACGGATTCAGAGCATATTTTGGCTTGATGTAGGCGGCGTTCTATGGCCGTCAAGGTGGGCGGTCAGGAAGCCCCTTATCTTTCAGTCGCATGTAATATTAGCCAGTCGCCGGCGACACGAAACGATTTGTGAAATTTTTTAATTCACTCCCGCTGAGACCGTGATCGGCATAGGTGGCTGCAAGGGAAATGGAGGGAGTGCGGTCTCGAGTCGCCTATCGGTTCGGCTCTTTTGGGTGAGAGCCGACGCGACAGGGACTTCGAGAGATGAGCTGAAGGGATGGTCGTGATCTTGACCCGGCGCGGTGCCGGACTTTCGAACAGGAGAAGCACATGTTCGACCATTACCAGACTAACCCCGTCTTTGTTGCCCTTCCGGCGCGAGATCCGCTCCGCATTTTTGTCGAGAGGCACCGAGATGGCTTGCTTAGTGCAGCTGCCCTACTCGGCGGCAAAAGAGGTGTCCGCCTGGTGCAGGCTATCATTCAAGATCTTCGCGCCAGCCGAGATCTTTCCGTTAAGTGCGCAAGGAACCTACAGACATTGCTCGATCTTCTGTCGCTCAACTTCTGCGACGATGATGCGTGGGATGGGGAGCTCTCGTTCTACGATATCGATCCGATGAGCCCGACTGTCGAAGAGATCTGCCTCCTGACTGACGGACTTCGTCAGGTTGTCTTGGACGCGGCGAAGTAGATTGTGGCGCAATCTATGACGTCAGGCTGCCGACCCTCCTTGGTCGGTAGTCCTTGAAGGTGCGGGGTTCCAGATCGGCCTGTCGGCCGACACTCGCACCGGGAGACTGGCATGAACCATATGCCACTTTTCTCGCTGTCGGAAAACGACGCGACGACCGTTCGAGGCTTCCTCGAGCGCAATGACGTGGGGCTCGCCGATATCCTCGATCGCGCTTCTGGTCTCGTGGGTCTCGACCTTCTGAACGATCTCCTCGTCGTCTTGGCGAAAAGCGAGCCGAACCGTTTGGAGGTCGTCCAGCTCCTGCGAGCCATCGAAGCCCTGCTCGTTGCAGCCCGGTGCCAAGATGGCGAGTTAGAAGCGTCCTTGCGCTGGCACGGAACCCGTATCCACGACCTCGGCGCTTTGTTGAGCCGCTGATCGTCACTGCCCCGACCAAGGTGGTCGGGGCAGTTGGCCCCTCGGTCATCGGTCTCAGGCAGGCACTTCAATCATCGCGTCGACTGCCGCTCAGCGGAACTCGAAAATCAATTCCCCTTGGGGATCGCCATCGAAGCTGTGCCAGTCAAGTCGGTCCGTGGGAGGGAAGGACCGCGAAATCCTTCTTTCCTTGGATCCAGAGCAGCAGTTCAGCCAGCGCCTGTTCTCGACTATCTCCTCGGAGTGCGCACTCCCATACAATGCCGACACGCCAGTTCGCGTTGTTCAGTGCGGTTGTCGCATTCCGATCACGCTCAATGTTCGCCGCGAACTTTGCAGCCCAGAAGTCTTGGTTCGACTTCGGTTCAGCTGCAAAGCGGCATCCTTCGTGACGGTGCCAGAAGCACCCATGAACAAAAATGACGGCCCTGTAGCGGGCAAGGACGATGTCCGGACTTCCTGGGAGCTTTCGGACATCGAGGCGATATCGTAGTCCTTGTGCGTGGAGATACCGTCTGACCATCAGTTCCGGTCGGGTGTCCCTACGCCGGTTTGCTGCCATCATCCTGGACCTTACCTCAGGTGATACTGTATCGACCATGAAATTGCCTCACGGGCCCCCTTTGCTCCTCTGATGAAATGGTTCAATGTGCGACGAATGAAAGAAGCTTTCGGAATTGTTGACCTGTTCTCCGGGCCGGGCGGCCTTGGGGAGGGTTTTTGTGCATACGATGGACCGGGCGGTGGTTTCGAGATAGAAGTATCGGTTGAGAAGGATCCGGTGGCGCATGGAACGCTCAGGTTGCGTGCATTTCTCCGCCGCTTTGGGACTCAATTTCCGCCAGAATACATAGACTTCTTGAACAGTGGTGGTCCGGAACCGAATTGGTCGGAGCTCTATCCGAGACAATGGACCCTCGCCGAGCGAGAGGCGCTCAATCTCACGCTGGGCGAGCCTGAAACCACAAGGATATTGGACGAACGCATTGCCGATATTCGGCGACGGCGTGGTGATCGAATAATCCTGATAGGAGGTCCGCCTTGCCAAGCCTACTCGCTTGCTGGTCGCGGCCGAAAACCGAGTGATCTCGGATATGTGGCACACGAAGAGAACCGCCATCTACTGTATCAGGAATACATCAGCGTCCTCAGGAAGTTGCGTCCTGCCGCTTTCGTCATGGAAAACGTCAAGGGGATGCTGTCCTCCAGCATCGAGAACCGCAAGGTCTTTGAATTGGTTACCGAAGACCTGAAGTCAGGCGGTGGTTCGGCGGAATATGTTCTATTTCCACTCGCCGGCGGTAATGATGTCGTCCAAGACATCAAGCCGAGTGATTTTGTAGTTGCTGCGGATGACTACGGAGTTCCCCAAGCGCGTCACCGCGTGATTATAGTCGGTATTCGTCGCGACTTGATGCAAGAGTCTGAGGCGTTCTCGCCACCTCGGCTCGCCACCGTGGAGCGTAGAGCCACCGTTCAAGATGTGCTGCGCTCAATGCCGAAGCTTCGTAGTGGCATCAGTGCTCGGGGGGGTCATGTGGACGACTTGGCTGACTGGAGAAATATAGTAGCCGCCGGTGCCACAAAGATCGCGGCGATGCCGCACGGTCTGGCAGGGAAGGTCGAAGAAAAATTCGTCGATGCCCTCGGTGCCGTCAATCGAGCCCACAAGATCGATGCTGTGAAACGCAAGGACACGGTCGGTGGCACGAAGTTGCCGGATACCTGCCCGGATGAACTCCGTCGATGGCTGGAAGACGGCCGCTTGACGCGGCTAACGCTCCATGAAACCCGCGGCCACATGGGAGGTGATCTCGAGAGGTATCTTTTCGCGTCATGTTGGGCCTCCGCTACGGGACGATCCCCAAAGGCAAGTGATTTTCCGGATGGTCTTGCGCCCAAGCACGGCAACTGGAAATCAGGTAAGTTCAATGATCGCTTCCGGGTCCAGCCGTGGGACACCCCGTCTTCGACCGTGACCTGTCACCTGTCGAAAGACGGCCACTACTTCATTCACCCTGATCCTGCACAGTGCCGCAGCATGACGGTGCGTGAAGCTGCGCGGTTGCAGACGTTTCCCGACAACTATTATTTCAGGGGGAACCGCGGCGAACAGTATATCCAAGTCGGAAATGCGGTTCCGCCATTCCTCTCCGCAAAGATAGCGAAAGCCCTGCATCCGGTTCTGGCGCAATTGGTTGATGGGCGCGCGCCCTTGCGCATCGGTGATCAGGTTGAGGTTATTGCGTGACAGATCACTTCGTTGAATCGGAAGTCACATATCAAGAGGTGCGCCCGAACGCTGGCGCGCTCATCGAAAGCCTCCGCGACATCGGCTACACGATGTCGAGCGCCTTGGCCGACATCGTCGACAATTCTTTGTCAGCCGACGCAACGAAGATCGCGATCAAAGTTGCGTCAGACCCCGACGACGCAGCAATTGGTATCATCGACAACGGCGTCGGGATGTCGGCGCCCGAATTGCTCGAAGCCATGCGCCCTGGTTCGCGCTCTCCGACTGAAGCGCGGGAAGCAGAGGATCTTGGTAGGTTCGGCCTCGGGCTGAAGACGGCGTCTTTCTCACAGTGCAGACGTCTGACTGTAGTCACCCGTCGCGAAAATGTCGTCTCCGTGGCGATTTGGGATTTGGACGTGGTGGTCGCCAAGAACGCCTGGGTTGTCGAAATACGCCCGTCGGCGGATGGCATCCGGTTCGCCGATCTCGTGGGGCATGAAGGCACACTCATTCTATGGGAAAAGCTCGATAGAGTTGGCTTGGAACTCGGAAGCCAGAACTTCCTGAGGGTCATGGACGAGGCCTCAAGGCATCTCGAGTTGGTGTTCCATCGTTTCATGAAATCGGAGAAAGGTCGGAAAGCAGTCTCGTTCGAGCTCAACGGACGGAATCTCGTGCCGGTCGATCCCTTCGCGGAATGGCATGACGCAACTATCAGGCAGGCGGAAGACCGCCGCGTCGTGAATGGTAGCACGGTTACGATCCAGCCCTTCGTCCTGCCGCACCGAAACAAAGTGGATTCTGAAGTTGAATGGAAAAAGATGGGCCTTTGGGACGGCCACATGAAGTCGCAGGGCTTCTATCTATATCGGAATAGACGTCTTATTCGTCACGCGACGTGGTTCCGGATGGCGCCTCAGCATCGTTTGACCCAGCTCGCCCGCGTGCGGATCGATATCGGCAACGAAAGCGACGCAGATTGGAAGATTGACGTGCTCAAGGCTTCGGCGTCGCCACCGCCTGCCATTCGAGATTATCTAAGAAAACTGATCGAGGGGCTCGGGGGGAAATCGAAGCAGGTATATCGCAAGCGCGGCGCGAAGCTAACTGATGAGAACCCACTTCCGCTTTGGCAACGAACTAAAACAGACAACCGTATCAGCTACACATTAAATGAAGATCACCCCATGGTCGCGGCATTTGCGGCGACCCTGACGGAAGATCAGGAAAACGCATTGGGTGGGATTTTGCGTCTGATTGCGGCGGGCCTGCCGATCGAAGCGCTGTATCATGACATGGCCGAAAATTACACGGACATCAGGCAAGAATGTCTCGATGAGGCAGAGATTCGGGTGAGTGGTCTCAAATTGATCGACCAACTTCGGAAAATGGGACACGATGACAGAGATATCATGGCGATGTTGAAGGTTGTTCCCCCATACGCCGGCAATGAACGAATAATTAGCGAACTGTTGGATCAGCAAAAGGCGGGTAAATGAATATCCTCACTCTGGAGAACATTCGTGGCTTGATCCGGGATTTCATGATCGAGACCCACAGAACCGAAAAGGAACTGAGGGCTGAGATCGACAAATACAGACCATTGGCCCGTGCGGAGGTAACCAGCGACCAACTCTCCGAGCTTTATGACGACATGCGCATCCGTCACGGCGTTCTAATCGAAACCGGAGCCGCACTTGTTGCACCTGGCTTCGAGCCTTGGTTCGATGCGAGACGTCGGCAGGAAACCGATTGGTTCTATTGGGACCGCTATCGGACGCAGCTTGCCAACTCAGGCTTCCCCGGACCTGTGTTGGAGGCGATGAATAAGAAAACCAACCAAGTCATTGAACTCTGCGGCGATCCGCGAGCCGACAGCCCCTTCGATCGCCGCGGCATGGTGATGGGAGATGTCCAAGCGGGCAAGACGGGCAACTATACTGCCCTTGTGAGCAAGGCCGCGGACGTCGGCTATAGGGTCATCATAATAATTGCAGGCATTCATGAAAACCTGCGAAGTCAGACGCAGACCCGGATAGACGAAGGGCTAATCGGGCGGAACAGTGACATCTCACGGTTGGAGAATGCGCGGAACGACGGCTGGGTTGGTGTCGGCCTGATTGATCAATCGCGTGAACCAAGTGCCTTGACTACACGACAGGCGGATTTCCGGAAGGGGCAGGCTGATCAGCGCATTCCGCTCGTGAACATGGAAAAGGAACCTATCGTATTCGTCATCAAGAAGAACGCGAGCGTCCTGAAGAATTTCCTTACATGGCTGAAGGCCTCCAATCTGTCTCGTGGTGGCGGGACGATCGATCAACCCATGATCCTGATCGACGACGAAGCCGATAATGCCTCGATCAACGTGGCCAAGGGGCCTGAGGCGGTTTCTCGTATCAATGGTCAGATACGTTCACTTCTGAACCTCTTCAGCAAGAGCTCCTACGTCGCATTCACGGCTACACCTTTCGCCAATATTTTCATTGACCCAGATCTTCAGCATGAGGAGGCGGGGCGCGACCTCTTCCCTGAACATTTCCTTATAGCTTTGGATCGGCCTGGAAATTATTACGGTGCCGAGAAGGTCTTCTTGGGCGAGCCTGATGAGCAAGCGGAGCGCCCCACGCGGGATATCGTGGACAATGAGCCCCATTTGCCGTTGAAGATGCCGAAGGGGCATCAGGTCCGCGATCTTCCTGAGTCCCTGATGACCGCAATACGTGCCTTCATTATTTCGGGTGCTATCCGCGATCTTCGCGGTCAAGATGACAAGCATCACTCAATGCTGGTGAACGTCTCGCATCTCACGTCGGTTCAGACCGATGTGGCGAACCTTATACGGCATCGTATGAACGATTTCATACTTCCGGCTTTGAACCTTCATTGTTTCCTCCCTCCGGATGAGGCCGAGAGCAACGCAGAAGTGGCTGCGATGAGGAAGGTATTCGACGACGAATATTCCGATTCGGAGGTGCTTTGGCAGGAAGTTTTGCCGGTGCTCAGCCGCGTGGCGGGACGCGCTGCCATATATGAGGTAAACAGCAAGTCAGGCGAGAAGCTTGAGTATCCGAAAGTTAAGGATCCCGATAACGATCAAGTCACGGCGATAGCGGTCGGAGGGTATTCATTGTCTCGGGGGCTGACGCTCGAGGGACTGACCATCAGCTATTTCCTGAGAAATTCGAAGGCCTACGACACGCTTTTGCAAATGGCCCGTTGGTTTGGTTATCGCCCGGACTACGAAGACCTCTGCCGGGTATGGATCAAGGACGAGGCTCGCCGCTGGTATGCCCATATCGCCGAGGCGTCCGAGGAATTGCGGCAAGATTTGCGCTACATGGCCGGGACCGGAGCGAGTCCGCGAGACTTCGGCTTGCGTGTCCAGCGTCATCCGTCAGCATTGGAGGTGACCGCGCGGAACAAGGCCGGAACCGGTCAGGAAGTGATAGTCGAGGTAAGTCTCTCTCGCAGCCGCATCGAGACGACCGTGATCCATGACAACCATCCTGGCACTGAAGCCGAGGAAAATCGGCAGGCGGCGATCCGTCTGTATGGCCGCCTGGCAGGCCGCCCCTTCGACATGGATGGCGAAAGCATGGTCTTCACGGGTGTGTCTACGGAGATCGTGAAGGACTATCTTCAGGATTTCCGAAACCATAGGGATGCCGAACGAACGCAAACCGACCCCGTCATCCGATACATCGAAGAACGCGAGGACGAAAACCTCGATTCATGGGACGTTGTGTTTGTCGGTAGTGAAAAGGCGGACGCTGCCAACTGGGAAGGCTTCGGATTCCCCTTCCGCATCCAGACCCGGACGCCAGCTTCTCGCGAGGATGGTAAGGTGATCGCGACCAGCCGGAGGTTTTCATCGCGCGGGGTGGTCCGGTTCGGCATGGAGGACGCGGCCTTGGAGCAAGTCAGAGAGGAAGCCGCAGCGGAAGGCACGAAGAACATCGCGGACAGTGCATACTTGGCCAAACGGCGTCGGCCTATTCTGGCCATTCACGTAATGGCGCTGATTGACCGAGTAACACAAGAATTGGCTGAGGGGCCGCCAGTTACGGCATGGACAATCGGCTTCCCGACGTCTGAGAAGAAGGGAAAGACCGTCAGCTACCAAGTAAATACGATCTGGTGGCAACAGAACCGTGGCGAGATCGATGAAGAAGTGGGTGAGGCCCTTGACCGGGAAGAGTAACGATCCGTGGTCGGGTATCCCGGCATCGCCTCCCGGTCCGCGCTTGAACGGGCGTCTGGTCGCAGAAAGCAGACCTTGGGAAGTTTTTCGCGCGCTTGACCATCTCGGCCGACGCATCTTGTTTCTCATCCATACACGTGCCTCATTCTCCAGGATCGCACTACCCAAAATTGCAGGCCTTGAGGTTGAGGCGCGGGTGAGAGGCGAGGACGACAAGGGCATCTTATCTGTAACATTGGAGAATGCCGACGACGCGGACATCTTCACCCGTTTCACGGATGACATCATCGAAACGGTTGCCGCAGCTCACGATGAGCAGGCCGCGGTCCAGTCCTTTCTTGGTCGGACTTGGAAATGGCACGCTTTGCTCAAGGGCGCCAGAAAACCGACATTGAGCCGAGAAGTGCAGTTGGGCTTGATTGGCGAGTTGTGGACACTCTTAAATGTCATTGCGCCCTCAAAGGGACTCGTCACGGCGGTCTCGGGATGGCGTGGCTCCCAACGTGCGCCGAAGGATTTCGAGCTGTCAGACCTGTGCATAGAATGCAAAGCGCGTGGCGCGGCCTCGCGCAACAAGGTCCGGATCACGTCAGAACACCAGCTTGACGATGTGTCCGGTCATAAATTGGCGCTACTCGTCCACACGTTTGCATCCGTCAGTAAGGAAGATGTCGGCGCTCTCGATTTATTCGAGATAGTTGGGCAGTTACGCTCTGCAATTGAAACAGACGCACCGCAAGCGTCGGAGGTGTTTGAAGCGTCGCTCGAAGAGACGGGCTATGACGATACTCACGAATATGACGTGGTCGTTCAGCACAGGGCTTTCGACGCCTACCGAGTTGAAAAAGGCTTTCCCAGGATCGTTCCCGGTGCTTTCCCGG
The DNA here is from genome assembly GCF_900172375.1 of Aquimixticola soesokkakensis. Taxonomy (GTDB): domain Bacteria; phylum Pseudomonadota; class Alphaproteobacteria; order Rhodobacterales; family Rhodobacteraceae; genus Aquimixticola; species Aquimixticola soesokkakensis. The sequence continues at coordinate 77,517 of NZ_FWFS01000008.1, forward strand.
ATGGCCCGATCGAAGTGGCCTATGATCTTCCTCTCGCTGACCTTAGTCCATTTCGCCTGAGCGAACGCGACTTCGATGACTTGCTTTCGGGTAAGGCCTGACGAAATGACAGAAGACAATCAGTTTGCGGACATCCTCCGGGAAGATATCAAACTGCTGTCCGAAGCTAATGGCACTTCCATGGAAGAAGCCTTCTTTGCCCGTGCCTCGGACACGATCACTGGTTCTGGTGAGATTGAAGCCTTGGAGTATTTTCACCATCGGGGCACGCCTCAGTCCGGAATAAGGGTGGATGGCTGGGGCGGCGATCCGCGGAAGTCCAAGCAGCTCACATTGCTCGTCATAGACCACGCGGACGATCCGCAGGCTCCGACACTGACTGGCACAGAGTTGAATAGCCAGTTCAAACGTCCGCTCAGATTCTTGAAGGCTGCGCTCGATGAGGATTGGCGAAACAGGCTCGAGGAAACATCTCCTGGATTTGAGCTCGCCGACATGATCGCCGCGCGTTGGTCTTCAGTGAAGAAAATACGACTTCTACTGCTCACGGATCGCCGGCTTAGCAGTCGTGTTGATGGGCGGGACATGACCGAGTTTATGGAGCGCGCGGTCAGCTACAGCGTTTGGGATGTCACGCGTCTCGAACGTATCGAAAGCTCTGCGCTTGGACGAGAGGATATCATCGTCAACTTTGAACAGCATGGAGGAGCCATTCCCGTTCTTCCCGCACACATGCCGGACTCACCCTACGAAGCATATCTTGCAGCTCTTCCCGGACCAGTCCTGGCGTCGATCTACGACCGTTGGGAGGCGCGCCTCTTGGAACAGAACGTCCGCGTTTTCCTCCAAGCGAGGGGCAATGTGAATAAGGGCATCAAGAAGACTATTGAAGAAGATCCATCGATGTTCTTCGCCTACAACAACGGAATCACGGCCACCGCCGAGGCCGTCGAAATCGAGAACCGGGATGGCGTGCCGATGATGACACGTCTTACGAACCTTCAGATCGTGAACGGTGGACAGACGAGTGCCTCGATCCATTCAGCACTGCGTGACGGCAAGGACTTGTCGAAGACATTCATCCAGATGAAATTATCCATTGTCGATGCTGAAAAGGCTGAGAAGATAGTGCCGGATATTTCCCGGTATGCGAACAGCCAGAACCGAATTGCTGCCGCGGACTTCTTCTCTAACCATCCATTCCACGTCAGGATGGAGGAGATTTCGCGGAGGCTATACGCTCCAGCCAAAGATGGGAACTTTACGCAGAGCCGCTGGTTCTATGAGCGAGCACGCGGTCAGTTCGCGGACCGTCGGTCCAACTTGACGGCTGCACAGCGCCGGAAGTTCGACCTTGAACACCCGCGAACGCAACTTTTCACAAAGACAGACCTGGCCAAAGCTGAGATGACGTGGCGGGGCCGACCCGAAATCGTGAGCCTCGGAGCCCAGAAGAACTTCGCGAATTTCGCGCACGTCATCGGCAAGGAATGGGATAAGCGAGAAGAAGGCTTCTCCGAGGAATGGTTCAGAAACGCAATTTCAAAGCTAATTATTTTCAGAAGGACGGAGAAGATAGTCTCCGACGCAGCCTCATCTTGGTATACAGGAGGCTTGCGCGCAAATACCGTATGCTACGCTATCTCGAAGCTGGTGCATGACATTTCGGAGAAAGGTCAATCGATTGATCTGCGGCTAATCTGGAACAATCAAGCTTTGCCCGAGCAACTCGTGGATGTCCTCGATCAATATGGCGAGGCTATGCATTTGCACTTACTATCTCCGCAAGCTGGAGGGAGCAACCCAACGGAATGGGCAAAGAAGAAAGCCTGTGTAGAAGCTGCTAGGGTAATGGAGCTGGAGTTACGCAGTGACCTGTCCCAAATACTGATTGGCTCTGCCGAGCGGCGCGAGCGGGTAACCGAAGGGCGTCGCGATCAAAGGGTCGTAAGTGGGATCCAAGCGCAGGCTGCCGTTGCCGAGATGGGGTCCGGCGAGTGGGCCCGCCTGCGTGACTGGGTGCGAGATTCCGGCATGCGATTGTCGCATTCCGAAGATGGAGTTCTGGAGGCAGCAACGCATATCCGCCTTCGTCCACTTTCTGAAGCCCAATCGATAAAGGCGATGGCTGTGCTGGAGCGGGCGCGGGGCGAGGGCTTTCGACCGCCAAATGTGCGCTGAGATCGAAGTCCACCGTGCGCCGTGCCAAAAGAGGCAGACCTGTTCGATGCGATGATGTGGCTTTCGGCATTCTTCCGCTTTCTCCCATCAGAAAGCGGAGGCGAAGATGACAATGAAACTTGGCTTTGAAGTCCAGGAAATGATGGAGAGTGGATCACGTGAGCCGAGACAAGACTTTGACGGTCTTTGCGACCGTTCTGTTCCTGGCCGGTGCGCCGGCCTTGGCTACGGATTGTTCCGCTTGGCCGCGGTTTAGCGCCAGCGAGCCGGCGCTGGCGCCACTCTCGGTGAAGGCTGGCAATATCGGCCCGCACTTGAGCGATTCGCCGCATTCGGATGGGGTCAAGCTCAGCTCGAAGCTGAAAGGCCGCGACCTCTGGATCGATATCACCGCCTTTCCGGGAACCACGAGTGCCGTGGTCGCGCCCCGCATGGTCATGCAGCTTGGGCGACTGGCGGATGAAAGTTTCGATCGGGTAGTGCTGGCAGACGATTCGGAAGGTCTTTTTACCCTGACCGAGCCGGAGGTCCGCATGATCGGGTGTCAGTTCATCTGGGGTCGTGAGGGCGGGCAGAACCCAATAGCGCTGATGCGCGAGATGTATCGCGCGATGCGACACTACGGGTCAGGCGCACCGATCACGACGGCATTCACCGGGCGTTTGCTCGGCGATACGAGCCTTGCGATGCAGATCAACAACGAGATCGTCCTGCCGAAATGGGTGATCTCGGCGGTCCAGTAGAACGCCGGGCCTGTAGCGCCACTTTCGCCTTGCACTCGTGGCCGCTGACCGTGCGTTTACCAATCACGCGGTTTTTTTGGGGGGGGATAGTCGGTGGTAAAATTTGTTGTGGTCTTAGTTTCGCGGGCCACCCCAGAAAACGCAGCAGACGCCCTTAACTTTTCCGAGTTGTTTGAACCGGCTAAGTTGGAAATTTCTATCTCAACAGGCAAGATCGACATGAGTTGACAACGAAGTCTAAACGAGCGCGAGACCCGAAATTTTCTGGGTTGGCGCTGGACGCAATGCGTGCAACGCCAACCCAGATCTTGTCACCAACCCTCAGTCACCGGTTTTTTCGTCCCAAGTTTGCGACGTCGTGTTCGCCGTTGTAGCCATCGACTGAAGAAGCCCGCGAACCGCCATCAACTCATCGAAAAACTTGTTCGAACTTTCTCCTTTTAGGTGCACCATAAACTCAATCTCAAAAATTTATTCTGCCATTGCTTTTAAGGCGTTAACTCGGCGTTTTCGCTTTTTCTTTCCTCTGGTTTTTGCAGTGTTTTCTGCCAACGATTAGACCTCGCTGGCCTCACGCCAGTCGAATATGCAAGCCGATCAGAAGAGGACCAAGACCTGAACAGAGCCAACTAAATTGGCGGACTCAATCGGGAGCAGGTCAGCGGCAGTTGATTGCCGCGCGCCGCAACATTTGGACTGAAGATCGGCGATGCGAACGGAGCTGTCCGTCGTTTCGCTCGATCAAGTGGTTGCTTTTCCTGGATTTCCCGACTTCCATCATTCAGTGAGGTCCGTTCCGGTTAGCTGAAAGTGACTTCGGACGAAATGATCTGACTGATCGTTCCACCACTGTTCACAGCAGTATAGATGGATCTGGGCGGGCGGGCGGCCTCCTCCACGCGACGGCATACCCAGTCCCTTGCTTCCATCGATTTCAGTGACTGAGACAGCGCCCGATCTGTAATCGCCGGCAGGCGTCGCTTGATGTCGATGAAATGGCTTGGCTTGTGGAGCGTCGTCAGAACCGGCAAAGTCCATGACCGGCGCAGCAAGGGCCAATCTTCCTCTGTTGAAACACCGTTAATTTTGTCAGCGATGGCCGCGACCTGTCTTCCCAGGTCCGTGAGCCTGAATTCCGGGCGCAGCGGATGGCCGAAACCGGGGTTTCGTTCAAGCAAGCCCTGTTCGATTAAATGATCCATGCTTTGCGCGAAGGCTGTTCTGCTTGCGCCCGTCGCGGCCAGGAGTGGAGCTTGGCGTCCGGGGGTGCCTGACTGGAGGGCAGATAGGATGGGCATCGCCCAGGCTCTTGAAGTGATGTTGACAAGCAAAATTATGTCCATAAAGTATAGTTAGTATATTTTATTTCGTAAGGAAAGCCCATGTCACTTATTTCCGTCGATCAGACCATCACCATCGCGATGTCCGTCAGCGATCGCCACGCAAGCGCCAAATGGTACAAAAACATGCTGGGCTTTGAGCTGCTTTATCATGCCGATGACGCAGGTTGGTCCGAGCTCGAGACGAACACGCCCGGGGTCGTCATCGGCCTTGGCGAGCATACCAAGCCAGCACCTGGAAACTGTGTGCCAGTCTTCGGGATCGCCGATCTGGATATGGCGCGGCAGAAACTGGAGCAGGCCAAAGTGGCATTTGATGGTGAGACGGATGTCGTCGAGGGCATGGTCAAGACCGCAACTTTCTACGACCCCGACGGCAATGCGCTGATGCTTGCGCAGGATTTGACCAGTGGCATTGACTAGCACGCCGATTTCGAGCGGCCTTTGCGATACCGTTGCCAATGCCCGACAGGCCTTTTCGGGGTCCGCGCCCCGGTATTGACGTGTCTGGCTTTGGCCAGCTCCCGCTACACGGCATCGTTCCAAAGCCGGTCCGTGCGATCGCCGAGCGGCTTATTCCCGCAAACGCGACCGTGTTTGTGAAGAAAGTCGCGCATGATGCGCAACGCTCGGTGACGGTCTGCGCGACACGTAGCAGCGCGGACATTGCTACCGTTGATCTGGGCACATCGAATGGCGCCTTACGCGGCTGGCGATATGGCTGTATAATTCTTGGATGACCACGCACATTGCACTACTTCGAGCGGTAAATGTCGGCGGAACCGGCAAGTTGGCGATGGCCGACCTTCGGTTGATGGCCGAAGAGGCCGGAATGTCAGATGTGCGGACCTATATCCAATCCGGTAATCTTGTCTTCTCGTCTGAAGATCCATCCGGTGCAAAGATGGCTCTCGAAAAGAGCCTCGAAGACTATGCAGGGAAGGCCGTGGGCGTCATGCTTCGATCTGCCCAAGAGATGCAGGATGTCCTGAATGCCAATCCTTTCCAAGAGGCCAACCCGAGCAAGATCGGGGTCCTCTTTTTGAACGACGCTCCGCCGCGCGACACTGTGCTGATTGCAAAAGGTCGGGCTGACGAAGAAATCGTGTTGGGAGCGCGCGAAGTCTACATTCATTTCCCCTCCGGCATGGGCCGAACAAAACTGCGTTTGCCCGTCATGTCTGAAGGCACCGTGCGAAACGTCAACACCATCGGGACGCTCGTGAAAATGGCGACCGATACATAAACCGCCAAAGAACCGCCCGTTGCGACAATGCATCACGTCGGCAACGTGGGGCTTGCGGGTGACATACGGCAGCGAGCCGTCTATCTCGACGCCCTGATCCTCAGGCGCTCCTTGGGCGGGGTCTTCTCAGCGCGATGCACGATTTTTGCAGCTATGCCTATGTCGTTTTACGTCGCATTGCGGCAGTAGATGCGCCCTTGCGCCCAGATTTTCCACGCTTTCCCCCCGCCTGCGCCGCTTTTTGGCCGTGTTGCGCGGCAAGAGTTGATCCTGTGTTCATCTTGGAGGATCGACCGATGGAAACGCTGACGCAGGCCCTGTTGGCCTTTGACACGAAGATGATGTCGCTCTCGCCGGAGCAAAATATGCAAATCTTTGCGCTGGGACTCGGGCTGATTGCTCTCTCGGTCGCCTTGCTGTTGTTCCAGAAAATGCGCGCAGGCAAAGCACCGCACAGCGCGGTAAAAGCTGTCAAGGAAAAGCCCTGCAATATTCCCGGTGTGGCCCTGCCCAAACGCGCGCAGCCCAGTTCGCGCGGCTTCCTTGCGCGGCGCAGCGACGAGGACGACCCCTTCGTGCGTCGCGTATCGGAAATGCGCAAACTCGCGGCGTAATGGCCCCGCGACGCCTGCGCCTGCACTTGAGCGCGGCCCGCGACAGCCGGTTGACATTGTGGAGCGCCTTTCAAAACAAGAGCGCCTTTCAAACGACGAAAACGGCCCCCTTCGGGACCGCTGTCTCTGCCCGTTCGAGGGGCGCCGGGGTGGCCTGAAAACGGGGTCTAGAAATCGACGTCCACAGCGGGCAGGCGCAATTCCTTGAGCAAATCACGCAATTCTTGACGGGCGGCGACGTTGGAGATGTTCATCTGCCCTTTGACGCCCACATCGCGCAGATCAAGCAATGTCAGCCCGCGCGGGAACAATTCGCGAAAGATAACCCGTTCGGAAAAACCGGGCGCAACGCGAAAACCGATGCGTTTTGACAGGTCGTCGAGCGCTTGCCCGACCTTTTTCTTGTTGTGCATCTGTTGCGCGCCCAAACGGTTACGCAACACAATCCAGTCGATGGGCTTGAGGCCCGCCTGAGCGCGCAATTGCCGCGCGTTCCACACCATTTCGGAGTAGACCGAGGGGCCGAGGATTTTGTTGGTTTCAGGATCGGTGCGCGCCAGCAGATCAAAGTCGATGTAGCTGTCGTTGAGCGGCGTTACCAAAGTGTCCGCCAAGGAATGCGCCACCTGACTGAGACGGGTGTGCGATCCGGGGCAGTCGATCACCAGAAAATCGCATTCGTTTTCAAGGCTGGCAACGGCAAGGGACAGGCGGCGGTCGAAAATATTCTCGCCCTCGCTCAGGTCGGCCTGCTCGACCGCTGGCAGGTCGCGATAAATCGGTGTGGGAAGTTCCAGATCGTTGCGCGCACAAAACGCGGCGCGGTTTTCGAGATAGCGCCCGAAACTTTTCTGCCGCAGGTCAAGGTCGAGGGCGCCGACTTTATGGCCCATGCGCGCCAGCGCCGTTGCGGTGTGCATCGAAACGGTGGATTTGCCCGCGCCGCCTTTTTCGTTCCCTACGATGATGATGTGCGCCACGCTTCTTGTCCCGTCTGTCAAAGTGCAACCTCGTTTCCGGTCGAGGTTTTTTTAACGGTATGGCCTTTTTTGACCGCCCTGCGCAAGGTTCTTGCTGCGTGCAGCTTGGGGAGATTCGCGTCAAGGCAGGCAACTTTTTTGCCTCGGCTTGCGTTGTACTTCCAACTTGCTGGCGAGGGAGGCGCTGCAAATGACTGCGTGCCTCCTGCCAGCTTATGGAATTTGAGGAAGACACATGACACGCACCCGTTTGCGCTCGACGACGAGCACGCTTTTGATTTTGTCTATGGCCGTCCCCGCACCGCTTCTTGCCCAGAACATCGACGCGGCCTCTGCCGCTGCGATCGAGCAGGAACTTCAAACTTGCGCCGAGGTCGAGCCGCCCTGCCTGACCGAAGATGGCATGGTCATGCTGCTGGACGGCACCACCGCAACCCCCGCCGAGGCGCTGGATGCGCTTGGCGTGGCGCTTGATCCCGCTGCGGCGTTGACGCAAGCAGAGGGGACGGACGGCGCGGCAGAAGCCGAAGGACAGGCTGAAGGACAGGCCGCAGGTCAGGCCGCGCCCGCACCAGAGGCCGCGCCGGCCGCTGAGGCCGCCGCTGACCCGGTACCCGAGGCGCAGCCCGAGGTAGCACCAGAGGCGCAGCCGGACGCGACACCCGAGGCGCAGGCTGCCCAGACGCTTGACGACGCTATGGCTTCCGATGCGGTGGATGCACAAGGCACAGCCGAGACCGCAGCCGAGCCTGCCCCCGCAGAACAATCCCCCGCCGAGGCGGCCGAGCCCATGGTTGACGTGGGCGGCGCGGCCAAAAGCGACGTTGTCACGCCCGAAGAGATGACCGAGCCGCAAGAGCAGCCTGCACAGTCCGAGGCGGATACACAGGCTTTGGAAGACGCTTTGGCCGCTGAGGCCGAGGCCGACACCGCAGCGCAATCCGAGATGACGACGCCCGAACAGCCCGCCGAGGCCGAGGCGGCGCCCCAAGCCGATGCTGCACCGCAAGACGCTGCACCGCAAGCAGCCGCTGAAACGCCTGCTGACCAAGCTCCAGCAAACGACGCTGCGGCCAACGACACTGCAGCCGGCGAAAAGACCCAAGCCGAGATGGCGGCTGAAACCCCCGCCGATGCGCAGGCCCTTACCGAAGAGGAACTCGCAGCCCAAGCGCAAGCGGAAGCCGACGCGCAGGCCGCAAGCCAAGAGCAGCCCGCCGCCGCAGCAGCAGCGAACGGTGAGGCCGAAGGCGAAACAAATGTGACCGACACTGTGGTCAACGCCGAGGATGTGCGCACATCGGACGAGGATTTCACAACATCGGCTTCGGGCGATGTATCGGCGCAAGCGCAGGGTGAGGCGGCGAGCGAGTCCAAGAACAAGGGCTTCTTTGGCAACCTGTCCAGCACCGAAAAACTTCTGCTCGGGGCTGCTGGTGTGATCGCCGTGGGGACGATCCTGAACAATGGCGATAAGGTTGTGTCGAACTCGGGTGACCGCATGGTTGTCGACCGCGATGGCCGTCTTGTTGTCCTGAAAAACGATGACACGCTCATCGCACAGCCGGGTAACGAAGTGCGCACCGAAACCTTTTCGGATGGCTCCTCGCGCACCATCGTGGCGCGTGACGATGGCAGCCAGGTGATCACGATCCGCACGGCGGACGGGCAGGTGCTGCGCCGCACCCGCGTGCTTGCGGACGGGCGCGAGGTTGTGTTGTTCGATGACACGCAAACCTACGAACCCGTTGATGTGTCTACGCTTCCCGTGGTGACCCGCGCGCCTGCGGTGACCTATGACACCTCGGAAGAGGCTCTGCGCGCCGCTTTGGCGCAGGCCGAGGAAACCCAGTTTGATCGCGCCTACTCGCTAAGCCAGATCCGCAACATCCGTGCCGTGCGTGACCTTGCACCGGAAGTGGCGCTGGAGAATGTGACCTTTGCCTCCGGTTCGGCTGCGATTTCGCCCAGCGAGGCGGAAGAGCTGTCCTCCCTTGGTCGCGCGATGGCCGCGCGCATCGCTGAAAACCCGCAGGAGGTCTTCCTGATCGAGGGGCACACCGATGCCGTGGGCAATGCGACCTACAACCTGGCGCTGTCTGACCGTCGCGCGGAAAGCCTTGCGCTGGCGTTGACGGAATATTTCGATGTTCCGCCCGAAAACATGGTGGTTCAAGGCTACGGCGAGCAATACCTCAAGGTCCGCACCGCCGCTGCCGAGCGCGAGAATCGCCGCACGGGCGTGCGGGTGATCACGCCGCTGCTGGGCGAAGCGGTCGCATCGAGCCAGTAAGACCGTGTGACGAATGAGACGGGGGGCGTGCCATGCTGGTGCGCCCCTTTTTCGTGGCCAGTCTTTGTAATGGCCGGTCTTTGTAATGGCAGTCTTTGCATGCCGTCGCGGGTCGAAATCGGGCCAAACAAATCGGGCCAAACGAAAAACGCCGCCCCGAAAAGGGCGGCGTTTTCCAAACTCGACAGGTCGAAAAGCTTAGAAGCCCAGACCGGAGTATTTGTTTTTGAACTTCGACACGCGGCCACCAGCATCCATAAGACGCGAGGAGCCACCGGTCCATGCGGGGTGCACGGTGGGGTCAATGTCGAGAACGAGGGTTTCGCCCTCTTTGCCCCAGGTCGATTTCATTTGAACGATGGTGCCATCGGTCATTTTGACGTCGATCAGGTGGTATTCGGGATGGATATCTTTTTTCATCAGACCGATCCTTACGCTTTGCCGCCGTCGACGGGCTTGTAGTTGGTGACTTCTGCGATACGTGCGGATTTACCGCGACGGGCGCGCAGGTAGTACAGTTTCGCGCGACGCACACGGCCACGACGCACAACGGTGATGCTGTCGATGTTGGTCGAATGCAGCGGGAACACACGTTCCACGCCTTCGCCGAAGGAAATCTTGCGAACGGTGAAGGAGCCGGCAATGCCTTTGCCGTTCTTGCGCGAGATGCACACGCCTTCGTAGTTCTGGACGCGCGAGCGGGTGCCCTCGGTCACTTTGTAGCCAACGCGGATGGTGTCACCCGCTTTGAAATCCGGAATTTCTTTGCCAAGCGTAGCGATTTGCTCGGCTTCCAGTTGTGCGATCAGGTTCATCGCTGTTCTCCATTTTGCTCGCAGTTATGTCTGCGAAGGTTTCATCCGGCCCCAGAGCTCTGCGTCTTCTGTCGGGTCCGCACCGAAACGGAGCGCCCGCGAGAGGGTTCAGGTCGTCTTTGCTTTTTATCCTGTCACCACGCGCTGGATGTCTGCGAAGCATCAGACGCACATAGATGACGGATTCGTGGACCGATTCCGGTCCCGAATGGGCGGTGCATAAGGCCATCCGCCTTGTCAATCAAGGGGTTTTGCACAGAGGGCGCAAGGCGGCTTTTGTCGGGATAAAATTTGCGCTAAAAGCACGCCACCAGAACGCCGGGTCCACGGCGCTGGTCACCCCGAAAGACCGAACTATGACATTGATGATGTTTGCCCGTTTCGAGCAGCCGCTCAAATGGTGCGCCTTTGTCCTTGGGATCGTCAGCACCCTTTGTGTGGTGCAGGGCCTGCAACTGGCCGCGATGCTGACGAGCCTGCCGTTTTGCCTGATCTGGATTTACTGCGGCTGGCTGCGATCAGAGCCGCAATTGAAATACATCAACATCCTGTTTGCCCTGCTTTACGTGTACGGGATCGGGCGGTACCTGCTCTTGGGGTGAGGGAGGCTAGCGTTTCTTGGAGGTCGGCGGATTGGCCGCCTCGAAGGCCTCCCACATGTCGGGGCGGCGCGCCTTGGTGATCGCGCGCGACTGCGCATCGCGCCAGTCCGCGATCTTGCCGTGGTGGCCCGATTGCAGCACCTCGGGGATGGCGTGGCCGCGCCACTCCGCCGGTTTCGTGTATTGCGGATGCTCCAAAAGCCCGGCGGAATGGCTTTCGTCCTCGATGCTGTCGGCATTGCCCAACACACCCGGGATCAGGCGGACGGTGGCATCGAGCATGGCTTGTGCGGCCAATTCGCCCCCCGTGAGGACGAAATCCCCAAGGCTGACTTCCTCGATGCCGAAATGGGTGATCACCCGCTCGTCCAGCCCCTCAAAGCGTCCGCAAATCAGGGTCACGCCGCGTGCACCGGCCCATTTTTGGGCCATTTTTTGATCAAAGCGTTTGCCGCGTGGCGACAGATAAACCAGCGGCCATTCCTCGCGGTTCACCGGCGCGCCGTTTTGGGCAAAATCGATCGCCTTGCCCATGATGTCGGGGCGCAGCACCATGCCCGCGCCGCCGCCTGCCGGCGTGTCATCGACGTTGCGGTGTTTGCCTTCGCCAAAGATGCGCAGGTCAATCGGCTCGACCTGCCAAAGCCCGTCTTTCAACGCTTTGCCCGTCAGGCTTTCGCCCAAAATGCCGGGAAAGGCGGCGGGCAGCAAGGTGATCACCTTGGCCTTCCACACGCCCGCCAGGTCGGGGGTTTCCGACATCAATTCGCGCGGGCGCAATGTGGCTGAAACCGCCAGACGCCCGTGCGATTTCAGCGGCTCTGTGACAGGGGTATTCGCGGGAGCATTCGGAGCAGGGTCACGGTCGTCGGTCATGGCGCTGTCGCACTGGCAAGCAGCGCGTCCTTTAGGGATTTCTTTTGCGACTTCGTCAGGTTCTGACGGTTGATCGCGATGAACTGTTCTTCGATTTCGGGCGTTTGGCGGCGATTTGCGCGACGGGCAGGTGCCAGTGTCGCCCGCAGATCCGTCGGAAGATCCAGCAGGTCCAACACGGCCTTGGCGGGACCGGCGGGATCATCGGCGCAATCGGCCAGATCGGCGATATGCACCTCGACACCGAGCGGTGCGAGGCTGCGCGCAAACACCGCCGCCTCATCCGCCAAGGGCTGGCAGCGCGGCAGCTGCGCGCGAAAGGCCGAAAGGTCCTCTTGCAGATGAATAGAGCGCAGCAAATGCCCGTACACCGACGCCAGCCAAGGCTCGAAGGGGCGCGTGGTCAGCAACACGTCGATGCGGGCCTGCGGCCCAAACCGGCGGCGTAAACCGCGCACAACTTCGCCCAAAAGGCGCGGCCCCGTGTCGCTGTAGCGCTGCACCACCCGTCCACGCCAGTCGCGATGCCCCGGCATACAGCCGGCAAAGGTTTCGCGTGACAGTAAAACGGTGCCCCCGTCAGACGGAAGCGCAGCCAGAAACCGCGCAAAGCTGCGGCGAAAGGCAAGGCGGCGCAGTGCAAAAGGCGCTTGTCCGTAGCGGCGGGCATGTGCCCCTGCGCCGCGAAAATCGGATTTCCCATAGGCCGTGAGATAGGGGGCCAATGCACGCGAATTGGCCTTGATGAAATCCTGCAAACTCGTGGTGCCTGTCTTGTGAAAACCGGCGTGCACGATGATCCGTGTCATTCAAACAGGCCCTCTGGCGGGTCGACGATCACACGCCCTGTCGCCAGATCGACCGTGGGCACGCAGGCTTTGGTAAAGGGGATCAGCACCGAGGCCCGCATGTTGGGCCCTAGCACTTCGAGCAGGTCGCCCGCGCCGTGATCATGCACCGCTTTCACCGCACCCAAGGACGCCCCGCCGGTATCGAGCACGGCCAATCCGATCAGATCGGCGTGGTAGAATTCGTCATCGGGCAAGGAAGGAAGCTGGTCACGCTCGGCAAACAGCGACACGCCTTTGAGCGCATCGGCCTGTTCCTTCGTGGTGACACCGCTCAGGCGCGCGGCAAAGCCCTGGGCAATCGCGCGGGTGATGCGCAGATCAAACCGCGTCGCGCCGTCTTCGGTGGTCAGCGGGGCGTAGTCGGCAATGGCCTGCGGGTCGGCGCAAAAGCTTTTGAGGCGCACTTCGCCCATGACGCCAAAGGCGCCGCCGATGGCTCCGACGCAGACACGGGGTTCAGTCATGGGGTCGCTCCGAATTGCAATATCGCCCTGTTTTGCGGCAAACGCGGCCGAGAATCCAGAGGGCGGCGGCGTGGCGCAAAAGAAAAGGTCCGGACGCCAGCGGCATCCGGACCCGTCGGATCAAACGCGCGGGGCGTCTTATTCCTCGGCAGCAGCCTCTGCGGGTGCAGCAGCAGCTTCGGCAGCTTCAGCGGCTTTCGCGGCCTTTTCTTCTGCGCGCTCGGTGGCTTTCTTGCCGGGCTTTGCTTTGTTGGGGTTGTTGCGGGTCGCTTTTTCTTTCACGCCAGCCGCTTCAAGGAAACGTGCAACGCGGTCGGTGGCCTGTGCGCCTTCACCGAGCCAGTACTGGACGCGCTCGACATTCATGATCACGCGACGCTCGTCGTCTTTGGCGAGAAGGGGGTTGTAGGTGCCCAGTTTCTCGATGAAACGGCCATCACGCGGCATGCGCGAGTCGGATGCAACGATTGCGTAGTGGGGGCGTTTTTTGGAACCGCCGCGGGCGAGACGAATTTTCATAGCCATGATGGAATCTCCTAAGGTTAGCTATTTGCAGGGCCTGGGCTCTGCTATTCTTTGTGTTTTTCGTGGTGTTTGATGACTTCCTGAATGATGAATTTCAGGAATTCCTTGGCAAAGTCCGCATCGAGGTCTGCCTCTTTGGCAAGACGTTCGAGGCGGGCAATCTGAAGAGCCTCCCGTGCGGGGTCGGACGGCGGCAGGTCGTGTTCGGCTTTGAGTTTGCCCACGGCCTGCGTGTGTTTGAAGCGCTCGCCCAGCGTGTAGACGAGGATCGCATCGAGGCGGTCGATGCTTTCGCGGTGACCTTTAAGCACCTCTTGGGCGCGGGTCACCTGATCGGGGGTCGGGGTCATTTCTGGCTCCTCAAACATAGGCTTCGATGCTGCCGTCTGCATCTGCAAGCAGCGCAAGATCGGCGGCGGTCGGGTGACGCCAGACCGCATGGGTGGCCCCGTGCGGATTGGCGGCGGTTTCGTCCAAAGTGCAGCCCATGCGACGGGCCAGAGCGACAGAACGCGCGTTGCCCTCCTGGATGTAGGACACCGCCCCATCCCAGCCGAACTGGCTGTAGGCGTGGCTGCGCGCGGCCAGTGCAGCCTCAAGCGCATAGCCCTTGCCCTCGGCACCGGGGAACAGAATCCAGCCCAATTCGCGCTCGGTCCAGCCCTCGGGATACCAGCAACCGACAATTCCGAGCATCGTGTCGACGTCAGCCTTTTGCGTGACGGCCCACATGCCATAGCCGCGCAAATCCCAATGCGCCATTTCCAACCCGTAATAGGCCCAGGCGCTGGCGCGTGTCATCGGGCCGCCCGTATACTGCGCACGCTGGGAGGTAAAATAGGCCACATAGGGCTCTACATCGCTCGCACGTGGTTCGCGCAGGATCAGGCGATCCGTGGTTATGACGGGGGCGCGGGTCATTTATTTCTTCTTCCCGAAGCCCGAGAGGTTGGAGGGCAGGCCCATGCCGCCGCCCATGCCACCCATGCCGCCAAGCCCGGCCATGCCGGGGGGAAGCGAGCCTTTGAGCGCCTTGGTGGCTTGGGCCATTTTCGCGGGGTCCATATCCTCAAGGCCCTGCGGTCCGCCCTTGCCGAACATGCCTTTGACGGCCTGTTTCAACATGCCGCCTTTGCCCATTTTGCCCATCTTTTTCATCATGTCCGCCATCTGGCGGTGCATCTTGAGCAGCTTGTTCAGCTCGGACACCTCAAGGCCGGAACCAGCGGCGATGCGTTTCTTGCGGCTGGCTTGCAGCAACGCAGGATTGGCGCGCTCTTTCTTGGTCATCGACTGGATCAGCGCGATCTGACGGGTCAGAACCTTGTCATCAAATCCCGCTTCTTTGGCCTGACCGGCCATCTTGCCCATGCCCGGCATCATGCCCATGATGCCCTCCATGCCACCCATCTTGAGCATCTGCTCAAGCTGTAGGCGCATGTCGTTCATGTTGAACTGGCCCTTGGTAAAGCGGCGCATCATGCGCTCGGCTTGCTCGGCCTCGATGGTTTCCTGGGCTTTCTCGACAAGGGCAACGATGTCGCCCATGCCCAAAATCCGGCCCGCGATCCGCTCGGGGTGGAATTCCTCAAGCGCGTCCATCTTTTCGCCAAGGCCGACGAATTTGATCGGCTTGCCGGTGACTGCGCGCATCGACAGCGCCGCGCCGCCACGTCCGTCGCCATCCATCCGTGTGAGAACCACGCCGGAAATGCCGACCTTGTCCTCGAACTCGGTAGCGACGTTGACCGCATCCTGCCCCGTCAGACCATCGACAACCAGGAGCGTTTCGCGCGGGTTGGCAATGTCGCGGACCTGCTGGACCTCATCCATGAGCACATCGTCGATGTGCAGGCGGCCTGCGGTGTCGAGCATGTAAACGTCATAGCCGCCCATCGTCGCGGCCTGTTTGGCGCGCTTGGCGATTTCTGCGGGCTTTTGTCCGGCCACGATCGGCAGGGTGTCGACGCCGATCTGGGTGCCCAGCACCGCAAGCTGCTGCATGGCGGCGGGGCGATACACGTCGAGCGAGGCCATCAACACGCGCTTTTTCTCGCGCTCCTTGAGGCGGCGCGCGAGTTTGGCAGTGGTGGTGGTTTTGCCGGAGCCTTGCAGACCGACCATCAGGATCGGCGCGGGGGCGTTGTCGATTTTCAACGCTCCGGCATCCGCGCCGTCGCCCGCCAGAACCGCGATCAGCTCGTCATGGACGATCTTGACCACCTGTTGGCCGGGGGTGACGGATTTGGTGACCGCTTGTCCCGTGGCCTTGTCGGTGACCGCTTTGACGAAATCCCGCGCGACACCCAGCGAGACATCGGCCTCAAGCAGGGCCACGCGCACTTCGCGCAAAGCGGTTTTAACGTCATCCTCGGACAGCGCGCCTTGCGAGGTAAGCTTGTCAAAGACGCCGGAAAGGCGTTCGGATAGATTTTCAAACATGCCTGCGGGTCTCCTTGGACCGAATGGGGATGTGCCTCATCTGGGGACGGGGCGGTGACATTTCAAAGCGATACGGCCTGAATTCCGTGACGCAAAGGGGTTTGGCACCAGTGGGCGCAACGCGCTGACTGGTGGCGATCCCCCCAAAAGGGTAGGGACCGGAAGACTCGCTTCTTCCGGGATTTGGGCCGCTGATACGCGCCCGCACTGGTTGCTGTCAAGCAAATGCGCCATATCACAGCCGCACAAACAGGGAAAAGCGATGACAAACGGGGTAATTTACGTGGCCACAGGCGCCGACTATCTGGCCTTGGCGGTGGATTCGGCGCGCACGCTGCGCCGGGTGGAGCCTGATCTGCAGGTGGACCTGTTTACCGATCTTGCGGGTTTGGTGCCTGCCGGATTGTTCGACCAGATCCATCCGGTAGCCGATGTGCATTTTCGCGCCAAACTGGATTGTATGCCGCAAACGCGTTTCGAGCGGACGCTCTTTCTCGACAGTGACACGCGGGTGCTCGCGCCGCTGGGCGACCTCTTTGACCTGCTTGACCGCTTTGAAATGGCGCTGGCGCATGATGTGCGCCGCCTGAGCGATCTGGTGCGCGAAGGGCTGGACCACAAAACCCCCTATGCCTTTCCGCAACTCAACTCCGGCGTGCTGCTCTACCGACGGGACGCGCGGGTGCTGGCCTTCCTTGAGGACTGGCGCGCAAGGTTCAAGGCGCGGGGCGTGGCGCGCGACCAGATCATTCTCAAGGATATGCTGTGGGAAAGCGATCTGCGCTTTTATGTTTTGCCCCCGGAATTCAATCTGCGCCGCGTCACGATGCTGGATGCATGGGAACCCCTCGATGCCGTGCCCACAATCGTGCATTCGCACCGCTTCATGGACCATATGCGCGGGCAGGGCGCACAGGTCGACACGGTTGAACAGCTGCTGCCGCTCGAACGTGAGGCCCTGCGCCGCGAATGGTCAGGGGATGTGCCCCCCCAAGCCCGAGGATGGCACCGATTGCGGCGCGAGTAATCCTTGTCATCCGTGCAGATTTCTGGAACCAATGCGCCCAACTGTTCAATTTCGCACATGAGAGCCGCAGATGGTCATTGATAACTGGGACGAAATCCGCACCGCGTTTCAAGTCGCCAAGCTTGGCACGGTGTCGGGGGCGGCAGGCGAACTTGGGGTGCACCACGCCACGGTGATCCGCCACATCGACTCGCTGGAGGCGCGCCTCGGCGTAAAGCTGTTCCAACGCCACGCGCGCGGCTACACGCCGACCGAAGCCGGACATGACCTGCTGAAAGTCGCGCAAACCACCGATGACCAGTTCAATCACCTCGTGAGTCGGATCAAAGGTCGCGGCGAAGGCGTCACCGGCGAGCTTGTTGTGACCTCATTGCCGGGGATGGCCGCTTTGCTGGCCCCTGTGCTGGCTGAATTCCAGGCCGAACACGATGGGCTGATAGTGCGGTATCTGACCGGCGAGCGGGTCTTTCGCCTCGAATACGGCGAGGCCCATGTCGCCATCCGCGCGGGCAAGCCGCCGGTCGAACCCGACAACGTGGTGCAGCCGTTCTACGAACAGGACATCGCGCTCTACGTCCACCAGAGCTACGCCGACCGCTACGGGCTGCCCGCCGAGGACAGGCTGCTGGACGAGTTGCGCTTCGTGGGACACGACGATCCGGCCAACCGCGCGCCGTTCCAGGTCTGGATGAATGCCAATATCGCCGCGCACAACATCGTCTTTCGTACATCCGACAACGATGCGACAATGATGGCCGTGCTGACGGGGGCAGGGGCAGGCTTTTTGCCGGTCTGGTTTGCCAAAGAGCGCAGCGACCTGATCGAAGTGATGCCGGCGCGCGCGGAATGGACCAGCCCGAGCTGGCTTGTGACCCATGTCGACCTGCACCGCACGCCCAAGGTACAAAGCTTTCTGACCTACCTCAAAGACCGCTCCAAAGGCTGGGCCTGCGTCGCGCGTTAGGGCTTCTTTCGGATCTAAATACCCCTGTCGTCCGGCTCCCCCTGGGGCGCCACGCCTGGCTTTGGCAGTTCCGCTGCCAAAAAGCGCTCGAACGCATCGAAATCCAGCGCTTCGAATTGACCAAATCCCTGCATCCAGATGGACGCCGCGCGCAGCGCGTCCGGTTCCAGTTTGCACCACTTCACCCGCCCGCGCTTTTCCTGCGCAATCAGCCCGGCACCCGTGAGTACCGTCAGGTGCTTGGAAATCGCGGCAAGGGACATTTCAAAAGGCTCGGCCACATCGGTGACCGCCATATCGTCTTCCAGCAGCATGACAAGGATCGCGCGCCGCGTCGGATCGGCCAGCGCCGAGAAGGTCGCATCGAGGCGGGAAGCGGGGTCAGGGGCTTGGCTCATCCGTCTGGCGTACCGCCGGTTTCGGGCTTGGTCAACCAGATGGTTGAATATTGCAATGCAGCGAAATCAGCGGGTTGAGGCCGCTCGCGGCACTGGCAGTGAGAAGGGGGTGAGCATTAAGGTTGTGCAATATCAACGCGTTAGGTTGGATTTTCTTCGGTTAACATCCGCTTGACTCACAAGGGGGTGATCCATAGGTTGCCCGCAATGTCTGAGAGGGGCTTGTACCATGACCAACCCGCTTGATCCGGAGCGCATCCGCGCCTTGGAAGAGCGGATTGAGAGGGCCAAGGCCGCGCAAGCGCCCAAGCCTCGCGCAGACGAACATTTCAGTCAGGCCAATATGGCATGGCGGATGGTAATCGAATTGGTGGCCGGTCTGGGGATCGGTCTGTTCATCGGGTTGGGGCTGGATAAGCTTTTTGGCACAATGCCACTCTTCCTGGTGATTTTTAC
This sequence comes from Aquimixticola soesokkakensis, assembly GCF_900172375.1. Lineage (GTDB taxonomy): Bacteria > Pseudomonadota > Alphaproteobacteria > Rhodobacterales > Rhodobacteraceae > Aquimixticola > Aquimixticola soesokkakensis. Next base: position 96,334 of record NZ_FWFS01000008.1, read on the forward strand.
AGGTCTGGGTTTCGTAGCGGGCATCAAGACGATGATGCGATCCGCCGAGGAGATCCAGAAAGAAAATACGGCCACGGCACACGCGCCAGAGGCTGACAATGATGCGACCAAGGCGGACAAGACCGCCGCAGACGAGAGGGATTGACCGTGGCGACTGAAGCAACCGGTTCGGAAAGCAGCCTGACGTTCCACCCGATGGATCAGTTCATGGTAACGCCGCTCTTTGGCGACGGCGCTGTGCATTGGTACACGATCACCAACGCAACCCTGTGGATGGCGCTTGCTGTTCTGGCGATCATCGCGTTGCTGGTGTTTGGTACCCGCGGCCGCGCGATTGTGCCCTCCAAGGCGCAGTCTGTCGGCGAGCTGATGTATGGTTTCGTCTACAAAATGGTCGAAGATATTTCCGGCAAGGAAGGCCTGAAATATTTCCCCTACATCATGACGCTCTTCAGCTTCATCGTTTTTGCCAACATGCTGGGCCTCGTCCCGATGTCCTTCACCCCCACCACCCACATCGCCGTGACCGGCGTGCTGGCGATGCTGGTCTTTGTGGGCGTCACCGTGCTTGGGTTCGTCAAGAACGGCGCAGGCTTCCTGCACCTTTTCTGGATCACCTCCGCGCCGCTGCCGCTGCGCCCCGTGCTGGCGGTGATCGAACTGATTTCCTACTTCGTGCGCCCTGTGTCCCACTCGATCCGGCTTGCCGGTAACGTGATGGCCGGCCACGCCGTGATCAAAGTTTTCGCAGGCTTTGCCGCGATTGCCCTCGTGTCTCCTGTCTCCGTCCTCGCGATCACCGCGATGTATGGTCTGGAGCTGCTGGTGGCCTTCGTGCAGGCCTACGTTTTCACCATTCTGACCTGCGTGTACCTCAAGGACGCGCTTCACCCGCACCACTAAGTCAGAACACTTTCTAGCCAATTCCAACGTAAGGAGAATACTCATGGAAGGCGATATCGCAGAACTCGGTAAATACATCGGCGTCGGTCTCACAGCATTCGGCATGGCAGGTTCGGCCATCGCAGTGGGCAACGTTGCTGGTAACTACCTCGCAGGCGCCCTGCGCAACCCCTCCGCGGCTGCTTCGCAAACCGCGACCCTGTTCATCGGCATGGCTTTCGCAGAAGCTCTGGGGATCTTCTCGTTCCTCGTCGCTCTTCTGCTGATGTTCGCCGTCTAATCCGACGAACCGTCCTTACGGCAGGGTGGGTCGTTTTCGATCCACCCTGTGCCGCATGAAGGCCGCGACCCGTTCGGGGCCTTGATAGGTTCAAACGATTAGAGCCAGGAGACAAAGATGGCGACGCAAACACATGGGGCAGAGGCTGCACTCGACGCAGCTCACGGCGCCGCAGCCGCACATGGCACCGAAGGTGCCACGGGCATGCCGCAGCTCGATCTGTCTACTTTCCCGAACCAGATTTTCTGGCTCCTTGTCACGCTTGTCGTGATCTATTTCGTGCTCTCGAAGCTCGCGCTGCCCCGCATTTCTGCGGTTCTGGCCGATCGTTCGGGCACCATTATGAATGACCTTGCCGCCGCCGAAGAGCTCAAGCTCAAAGCGCGTGACGCGCAAGCCGCATACAACCAGGCGCTCAATGATGCCCGTGCCGAAGCAGGCCGCATCGTTGCTCAAACCCGCGCCGGTATTCAGGCTGACCTCGACGCCGCTATCGCCAAGGCGGACGCGGAAATTGCCGCCAAAACGGCAGAGTCCGAAGCGGCCATCGCCGAGATCCGCGCCGGTGCGTTGGAAAACGTCACCGCCGTTGCCAAAGACACAGCCGCCGAGCTGGTCGCAGCTTTCGGTGGAACCGCCGATGCCGCCACCATCGATGCTGCCGTCAGCCAGCGCGTGAAAGGGTAAGACATGAAAAAGCTCGCAACCCTCGCCGCGCTCGCGCCGGTTCCGGCCTTTGCCGCATCGGGTCCGTTCTTTAGCCTGACCAACACGAATTTCATCGTGCTGCTCGGCTTTCTCGTATTCATCGGCATTCTCGTTTACTACAAAGTGCCTGCGATGCTGGGCAACTTGCTTGATGAACGTGCGTCCTCGATCCGTTCGGAACTCGACGAAGCCCGTGCGCTGCGCGAGGAAGCCCAGACCATTCTGGCCTCCTACGAGCGCAAGCAGCGCGAAGTTCAAGAACAGGCAGACGGGATCGTCAAACAGGCGAAAGCCGATGCCGAAGCTGCGGCTGTTCAAGCGAAAGCGGATCTGAAGACCTCGATTGCGCGCCGTCTGGCTGCTGCGGAAGAACAGATCACCGCTGCCCAGACCGCTGCGGTGCGCGACGTGCGCAATGCTGCGGTGAATGTCGCTGTGGAGGCCGCTAAAGAGGTGCTGTCCAAGCAGCTGAGTGCGGCAGATGCGAATAAAATGATCGACGCGTCCATCACAGAAGTGAGCGCAAAGCTCCACTGATCGACGCTGATTTGCGACAGTGATATGACACCCCCGTGCTGGAAGGCACGGGGGTTTTTCTGTTCAACGGTGCGCGTGTTGTCGGCGTTGGTTGGGTATTTTTGTCCGAAAGAAACCGATGGCGGCGTATGAAAAAGGCCGGACGCTCGGGTCCGGCCTTTTGTGGTTTTCGCACGCGGTGGTTACTGGATCGGGGTGATGACGATCTCGACGCGGCGGTTTTGGGCTTTGCCTTCTTCGGTCAGGTTTGTCGCGACAGGCTGGTCCTCGCCGCGGCCATAGGAGCGGATACGGTTGGGCGTCACGCCGTTGGCGGTCAGGATCGTCGACACGGCAGCCGCGCGGCGCGCCGAGAGGTCCTGATTGTAGGACGCCGAGCCGGTGTTGTCGGTGTGGCCGATGATGTCGACGGTTGTGTTGCTGTAATCTTGCAGGTTGTAGGCGAGCGAGCGCAGATCGCCTTGCAGATCGGAGCGCACAACGGCGCTATCGGTTGCAAAGGTGATATCCTGGGGCAGGGTCACGACGAGTTCGGAACCGGTGTTCACGATCGAGACGTTGTTGTTGCCCATCGACGCGCGCAGGTCGGCGGCCTGTTTGTCGAGTTGCTGGCCGATGGCCCCGCCCACAGCGCCACCGATTGCGGCGCCCACGGCTGTTTTCAAAACTTTGTCCTTGGTGTCGCCACCGGAGGTGATGCCGGCCAAACCGCCCAGCAATGCGCCGGCAACGGCGCCTTTTTGGGTGTTGGTCGCGCCTGAAACACCAGCATTTGCGCCGGTTTCATAGGCGTAGGGCGTGGTACAGGCGGCAAGCGCGAGCGCGGCCCCTGCGGCGAGCAGTGTTGTTTTACGAGCGATCATACTGTCCTCTTGTGGTCTTCTTGCTCAATAAACTTGCGTAACGCGGATGTGTTCCCTGCGCGAGAAAAGTTTCTGTGAGACGGCGGAAATGCGCCGGAGTTGGCCTAGGTCTTTGGCGCTGATTTTGCGGCTTCCAGCGCCAGAAGCGTGCGTTTGGTTGGCAAGCCCCAGTGGTAGCCGCCCAGCGCGCCGCCCGCGCGCAGAACGCGGTGGCAGGGGATGAGGTAGGCGATCGGGTTGCGACCGACCGCAGTTCCGACCGCGCGATGGGCGTTGGGGTGGTCGATGGCGCGTGCGATGTCAGCGTAGGTTGCGACCGCGCCTTCGGGGATGTGGAGCAGGGCTTCCCAGACTTTGATCTGGAACGGGGCGCCACGGATGTGCAGCCTGCCTTGCCCCGCAAAGGCGCGCGCCACGAGCGGTGCAACGGCTTCGATGTTCGGGGTGAAATCTGCTTTTGGCCAGCGTTGCATCAGATCGGTGAGCGCGGCTTGCGGGGTATCGGCGGCGAAGGCCAGACCGCACAGGCCTTTGTCGCTGGCGATGGCCTGCATCGGGCCGAGGGGGGTTTGGACCAGCGCATGGCGCAGGGTCGTTCCGCGTGCTGCGCGGGCATATTCGCCCGGGCTTAGCCCTTCCCAAGTGATGAAGAGGTCGTGGAGCCGTCCGCTGCCCGAGAGGCCGCTTTGCAGGCTTGTGTCCAGCGTGGAGTGGGCGGTGGCGAGCAGATGCTTTGCGTGATCAAGCGCCAGAAATTGCTGGAGGCGTTTGGGAGAAATGCCTGCCCAATCGGAAAAGACACGTTGAAAATGCGCGGGACTGAGGCCGACCTGCTGGGCCAGTTGCGCCAGGGAAAGCGGCCTATCCGCGTCGCAAATCAGTGTGATGGCGCGGCGCACGATGTCGAAATGATAGCCCTGCGGTTGTTCGATTTGGGGGGCGGGCTGGGACCAAGGAGAAGGGATGGGCATTGCGCTGGCCTGCTGGTTGGGAACGTCCCTTAGGCTAGCGGGGCCTCTGCGCGGTGGCGACCCGAAACATGCGGGTTTCGCGCGGGGCTTGGTCGGGCGGGGCTTGGTCGGGCGGGGCTTGGTCGGGCGGGGCTTGGTCAGGCGGCCATGCGGCGTGCGGCGACTGCGGAGCGCGGGCGCAGGAGCGGGGTTTCCTCGGAGCGCAGACACAGGCGTGCAGATTGCATCTGCTCAAGGCCTGGCCCGAGGGCGCGCCCGAGCGCGGCAACCTGAGCGCTGTCGAGCCGGGCCAGTGCACTGTCGAGGGGCAGGTAGCTTTCGAGCCAGACCCCCTCGGCCAGCAGGACCTCATGGTCGCTCAAGGCAAGCTGGGTATAGGCGAACCCGTCAGGAAGCGGGTCCGTCGGGGCGCTATGTTCGGCCTCGGAAGCGATGTCGGTCACGCGCGCAAGGGCCTCCGGCGTGGCGAAATACAGTTCGACAAGCGGGGAGCGCAGCAGCAGATGGTGTCCCGGGGAAAGAATGAGATCATGTTCGGGAAGGCCTTTGCCCAGCGTGCCTGCGGGAATGCACACAGGCAGATCGTCCGGTCCGACGGGCGTGCGCCCGACCCAGGCCAGCGGGCGGTATCCGTGGTCGCGCGTCAGCACGCGGTCGCCCGCCCGCAGCCATTCCGCCGGGAGCGGCCCTTCGGTGGTTTCAACCATCACGCCCGGTCCGAAGCCCGGCGTTATAGAGGTGCTGCCACAGGGGGGCGCCCAATCCATATCCATCATCACACCATCTCTAGTCACGCCCTGACTGTGGCGTGACAGTCTGACCACAGGATTAATCGCACCTGCTTATTTGTGCCGGATTTGTCGAAGGTTTTAGGAAAATATGTCGTGATTGGCGGGGCGCGCCCTGCAAAGGCTGCCTGCGTTCTGGACGAAAGCGTGAGGAGAGGGCATAGGATAGCGCCATGATACGCCAGCTCGATTACCACAAGATACACGAGATTTTCACGCGCTTTGAGGCGGCCGAGGCCGAACCCAAGGGAGAGCTTGATCATGTCAATGCCTACACTTTGGTCGTGGCGGTTGCGCTGTCGGCGCAGGCCACGGACGCAGGCGTCAACAAAGCGACCGCTGCGTTGTTTCCCATCGCGGACACGCCGCAAAAGATGCTGGATCTGGGCGAAGAGGCGTTGATCGAGCATATCAAAACCATCGGCTTGTTTCGCAACAAGGCCAAGAATGTGATCAAGATGAGCCGCATTCTGGTCGAGGAGTACGGCGGCGTTGTGCCGTCATCGCGCGCGGCGCTGGAAAGCCTGCCCGGGGTGGGGCGCAAGACCGCCAATGTGGTGTTGAACATGTGGTGGGGGATGCCCGCGCAAGCTGTGGATACCCATATTTTCCGGTTCGGGAATCGTTCCGGTGTCGCTGTGGGCAAGGATGTGGTCGCGGTAGAGCGTGCCATAGAGGACAATATTCCGGCGGAATTCCAGCGCCATGCACACCACTGGATGATTTTGCACGGGCGCTATACCTGCGTTGCCCGAAAACCCAAATGCGCGGCCTGTTTGATCCGCGATCTCTGTGACTTCGAGGAGAAAAACCTGTGAGCAAGACCTATCAGATTGTCGGTATCGGCAACGCCATCGTGGATGTGATCACCCAATCCGACGACAGTTTTCTCGACCTCATGGGGATCGAAAAAGGCATTATGCAGCTTGTTGAGCGCGAGCGCGGCGAGGTGCTGTACAGCGCGATGGAAGACCGCGTGCAGGCGGCGGGCGGTTCGGTGGCCAATACGGTTGCAGGGCTTGGATCGCTGGGGCTAAGGGCCGGATTTATCGGGCGCGTGCGCGACGATGCTTTGGGTAAATTCTATGCTCAAAGTTTCGAGGCCGAGGGCTCGCGGTTTGTGAATGCGCCGGTGTCGGGGGGGGAGTTGCCCACGTCGCGCTCGATGATTTTCGTTTCGCCTGACGGGGAGCGTTCGATGAATACCTACCTCGGGATTTCTTCGGAAATCGGTCCTGACGATGTCAGTGATGACGTTGCGGGGCAGGCCGAGATTTTGTTCCTTGAGGGGTATCTGTACGACAAGCCCAAGGGCAAGGAGGCGTTTGACCGCGCCGCTCAGGTCTGTCGTGCTGCGGGTGGGAAAGCGGGCATCGCCCTGTCCGATCCGTTCTGCGTGAACCGTCACCGCGACGATTTTCGAAAACTTGTCAAAGAGTTGGATTTCGTGATCGGGAACCAGCACGAATGGGAAAGCCTGTATGAGACCGACCTGTCAAGCGCGCTGGAACAGGCCGCGCGCGAGGTTGGTTTGGTGGTCTGCACCCGTTCGGGCGAGGAAGTGATCCTGTTGCGCGGCGACGAGGTGGTGCATGTGCCGGTGACCAAAGTTGTGCCGGTTGATGCAACGGGCGCGGGCGATCAATTCGCCGCCGGTTTCCTCTATGGCTATGCGACGGGGCAATCCCTGGAGGTAAGCGGGCGCATGGGCTGCGTTGCGGCGGCGGAAGTTATTGGCCACGTCGGTCCGCGTCCCGAGGCCGATATCAAGGCGCTGTTCCAGGCGGCAGGGCTGATCTGACCCGTCGGATTTGGGTATTTAAATCCGAAAGAAGCGGCGCAGGTTAGGTCCTTGCGCCGCTTTTCGTTGCAAAGGTGATCAGTGGGCCTGCGCCCAGCTGTCGCCAATGCCACCGTCTACTTCGATGGGGACATCGAGATGGACGGCGGGGCTGGCGGCGGTTTCCATGACCTCGCGTGCGATCTTGATCAGCGCGTCGCATTGGTCCTCGGCCACTTCGAAAATCAGTTCATCGTGGACTTGCAGCAGCATTTTGGCGTCCAGCTGGGCGATCGCGCTGTCCATGCGCACCATGGCGCGGCGGATGATGTCGGCGGCGGTGCCTTGGATCGGGGCGTTGATGGCGGCCCGTTTGGCAAAGCCGGCCGTGGGCCCTTTGGCATTGATTTCGGGCGTATGGATTTTGCGTCCGAACAGGGTTTCCACCCGCTCGTGTTCTTTTGCAAAGGCAATCGTGGTGTCCATATAGGCTTTGATGCCGGGAAAACGTTCGAAATAGCGGTCGATGAAGCCTTGGGCTTCGGCGCGAGGGATGCGCAGGTTGCGCGCAAGGCCAAAGCCGGAGATGCCGTAAATGACGCCAAAGTTGATCGCTTTGGCCTGACGGCGCACCATCGGGTCCATGTTTTCGAGCGGCACGTTGAACATTTCCGACGCGGTGAGCGCGTGAATGTCCAGACCATCGCGAAAGGCCTGTTTCAGCGAGTCGATGCCCGCGACATGGGCCAGAATCCGCAATTCGATCTGAGAATAATCGAGCGAGACCAGTTTGCGTCCTTGCGGCGCGATGAAGGCTTCGCGGATGCGGCGGCCTTCTTCCGAGCGGATCGGGATGTTTTGCAGGTTCGGGTCCGATGAGGAGAGGCGCCCGGTCACAGCCCCCGTTTGCAGATAGGAGGTGTGGACGCGGCCCGTTTCGGGATTGATGAAGGTTTGCAGCGCATCGGTATAGGTCGATTTCAGCTTGGACAATTGCCGCCAATCCATCACCCGCGCCGGCAGGTCGTGCCCTTCGGCGGCGAGGTCCTCAAGGATATCCGCGCCGGTCGCATAGGCACCGGTTTTGCCCTTTTTGCCGCCCTGTAGTCCCATTTTGTCAAACAGGATTTCGCCCAGTTGCTTGGGTGAGCCGACGTTGAAGCTTTCGCCCGCCAGCGTGTGGATTTCCGCCTCAAGCCCTGCCATTTTCTGCGCAAACGCGTTGGACATGCGCGATAGCGTGTCTTTGTTCACCAGAACGCCGTGCATTTCCATGCGCGCCAGAACCGGCGAGAGGGGACGTTCGAGCGTTTCGTAGACCGTGGTCACGCGGGTGGCATGCAGTTTGGGTTTGAAGACCTGCCAGAGGCGCAGCGTGATGTCGGCGTCTTCGGCAGCATATTTGACGGCGGTGGCGATATCGACCTTGTCAAAGGTGATCTGGCTTTTGCCTGATCCGATCAACTCTTTGATCGCAATGGGATTATGTGACAGGTAGCGTTCGCTGAGCGCGTCCATGCCGTGGCCGTGCAGACCCGCGTGCAGCGCATAGGACATGAGCATCGTGTCATCATAGGGGGCGACTTGCACCCCGTAGCGCGCCAGAATTTTGGCATCGTATTTCATGTTCTGGCCGATTTTCATCACGGCTGCGTCCTGCAAAACGGGACGCAAGGTGTCGAGCACCATCTCGAGCGGCAACTGCCCCTCGACCTTTGCACCCGCGCCGAAGAGATCGTCGTCCCCCGCAGTATGGGCCAGCGGGATATAGCAGGCCACGCCCGCCTCGACACAGAGCGAAATGCCGACCAGATCGACCTGCATTTCGTCCAGACCTGTGGTCTCGGTATCCAGCGCCACATGGCCGCGCGCGCGGATCAGATCGACCCAGCGTTCCAGCGCGCCCAGATCGCGGACCCATTCATAGGTGTCGTGATCAAAGGGCAGGGCCTGTGGCGCGGCGGGGGCATCGGGCTGCGCGGCGTTGCCCGCCTCGGGCAGGGCAGGTGCCTCGACGCCAAACCGCTCGGCTGCCCGTTTGACGATGGTGCGAAATTCCATTTCCGACAGGAATTTCAAGAGCGCGTCCAGATCGGGGTCTTTCACCTCAAGGCTGTCGAGTGTGTAGTCGAGGACCATGTCGCAATCGAGTTTGACCAGATCGCGCGAGAGGCGGATCTGGTCGACGTTGTTTTGCAAGGTCTCGCGGCGTTTGGGTTGTTTAATCTCGCCCGCGCGCGCCAGCAAAGCGTCGAGGTCGCCGTATTCGTTGATCAGCAAAGCAGCGGTTTTGATCCCGATCCCCGGTGCGCCGGGCACGTTATCGACAGAATCGCCCGCAAGGGCCTGCACATCCACCACACGTTCGGGAAAGACGCCGAATTTCTCGAAAACACCATCGCGGTCGATGCGCTTGTTCTTCATGGCATCAAGCATCTCGACGCCATCGCCCACGAGCTGCATCAAATCCTTGTCCGACGAAATGATCGTTACCCGCCCCCCCGCCTCGCGCGCACGGCAGGCCAGTGTCGCGATGATGTCGTCGGCTTCAAAGCCCTCTTGTTCAAGGCAGGCGATGTTGAAGGCGCGGGTCGCCGCGCGCGTGAGCGGCATCTGGGGACGCAAGTCCTCGGGCATGGCATCGCGGTTGGCCTTGTAGAGGTCGTACATGTCGTTGCGAAACGTGTGGCTGCCCTTGTCGAACACGACGGCAGCGTGCGTGGGGGCGTCAGGCCCTGCGCTGTCCTCGATGTATTTGAACAGCATGTTGCAAAACCCCGAAACGGCGCCCACGGGCAGACCGTCGGATTTGCGCGTGAGGGGGGGCAGGGCGTGAAAGGCCCGAAAAATAAACGCGGAGCCGTCGATCAGATGCAGATGGCAGCCTTTGCCAAAGCTGTCGGTTTTGCCCTCGGACATGGCCTCGTCTCCCTCGGAAATGCGTTTGGCATCTTGTGCCACGTTCCGACGGTGTCTTCCAGTAGGTCAGGCGCTTGGCGGGGCAATCCGCGCGCCCTCGATCATCGTGTTCGAAATAAAGGAGAGCACTTCGCCCCAAGCGGCAGAGGTGTCACGGGTCCAGGTATCGCCCGCATGTGCCGCCAGCGTGTCCATCAGCACCTCGCAAACGATGTGATACTGTCCGTCCGAGACGCCATAGGCGCGATGGTCCGCCCCCATTTGCCGCAGCGGCTCGATAAGGCTTTCGGGCGCTTCCAGCGCTGAAAGTGCAAGCTGCATCGTCGCCTCAAGCTTGAGGGCTTGGGTGGAAATGTCTTTGGGAAACAACTGGCGCACACTGGGTTCGACCACGAACAGGCGCGTGTAGAATTCCTCAAGAAGCTCGGGGCAGGTCGAAAACACGGCCTGAAAACTGGTCCGCACAAGCGCGGTTTTGTCAGCGGTCAACATGGGCAGCTCCCGATTGGCGTCCTGAGACATGCCTATCGCCAAACCCTTAAGAACCTCTGAAACCGTGCTTAGCTTGCGGGTTTTGCCGAATCCAGCGTCGAGGAGGCGTGGATGTATTTCTTGTCGCAATAGCCACATTCGACAAAGCCGCTGGCATGGGGAATCACCAGCCACACCCGCGGGTGCCCCAACGCGCCCTCACCGCCATCGCAGGCGACTTTCCAGCTGTTAACCACTTCGGTTTCGGGCGCATCCATCGTCATGGAATGTTCTCTCTCGTCATTGGGCGGTGCAGGCGCAATTGCAGCAAGCGACCGGATCGTTTGGCGTCGCGCATTTGCTTTTGGTCAAATCGCGGCGTAAGTCAGGGCCATATGATAACGATCTGCAAGGGCGCGACAAGGGGGCGCGTTTTGCAGGTCGCAGGGGAAGCGGATGACACAACACGCAATCGAGATCAAAGGCCTGCGCAAAACCTATGCAGGACGTGCAGGGCAACCGCCCAAAGAGGCGTTGAAGGGGATTGATTTGACGATTCCGGCGGGGTCGATCTTTGGCCTTCTCGGCCCCAACGGCGCCGGAAAATCCACCCTGATCAACATTCTGGCCGGGCTGGTGATCAAATCGGCAGGCAATGTGTCGATCTGGGGCTTTGATCAGGACGTAAACCCGCGTCAAAGCCGCGCGGCCATCGGCGTCATGCCCCAGGAATTGAACCTGGATCCGTTTTTCACCCCCCGCGCTGCGCTGGAAGTGCAGGCTGGCCTCTACGGCGTGCCCAAACGCGACCGGAAAACCTCCGAAATTCTCGACTTGATCGGCCTCACCGACAAAGGCGAAGCCTATGCGCGGACGCTGTCGGGGGGCATGCGACGCCGCCTTCTGCTGGGCAAGGCGCTGGTTCACCAACCCCAAATCCTCGTGCTCGATGAACCCACCGCTGGCGTGGATATCGAATTGCGCCAAATGCTGTGGCATAACGTGCGCCGCCTCAACAAAGAGCGCGGCATGACGATCATCCTAACCACGCACTACCTCGAAGAAGCGCAGGAAATGTGCGATGAAATCGCCATTATCAACCATGGCGAAGTGGTGGTGCGTGATCGCACGCAGGCGCTGATCGGGCGCATGGACGCCAAAACGCTTGTGGTAACCCCCGAAGGCGCCACGCCCGACACATTCGACCTGCCTGCAGGGGTGACGCTGGACCGCCGCACCGATGGCGCACTGGCATTTTCCTATGCGCGCGGTCAGACGAACGCAGGTGTCGTGCTTGATGCAGTGCGTGCTGCCGGTGTGACGATTGGCGATGTCGCCAGCGTGGAGCCCGATCTCGAAGACGTCTTTGTCGCCCTGACATCGGGTAAATAAAAGACATCGGCGCGCAGGCCCCCGCACACCGATGCTGTTTCTTTCGGATAAAAATACCCGACCACGCCAGACACAGGCTGTGCGGGATCAGGCGCTCACCAACGGCCCCACAGGCGCCCCCCCCAGGAGATGCACGTGAAAATGTGGCACTTCCTGGTGACTGTGCGCCCCCGAATTGGTGATCAGGCGATAGCCTTTGCCATCATGGGCCTCCGACAAGCCCTGCTGCTTGGCCACCTCGGCCACCGCTTTGAAAAAGCCGACGATCTCCGCGTCGGATGCGGCTGTCATAAAATGGTCGTAGCAGCGGTAAGGGCCTTTGGGGATCACGAGAATATGCGTGGGGCGTTGGGGCGTGATATCGGGAAACGCATAGGCGAACCGATCGTCGAAAACCGGCTTGGACGGAATCTCGCCGCGTAGGATTTTGGCAAAAATATTCTGCTCGTCGTAGGTGTAGCTCACGGTAGGTATCCTTAATCGGAAAACAGGTAATCGGTTTGGGCGATGCGCCGCGCGGTGTCGTCGTCGATGTCCAGAAAACGCGCCAGCGGCCCCGTGTTCTCGTCAACGCTGGCGCTTTGGCGAATGCGGTGCAGGTTTTCCAGCCCCTCGTCACGCAGGCGGTCGCTTTCAAAGGTGACATCGCCGCGAATGGTCGGCAAGAGGCGCGCCATCGTGTCGGGCGTGGTATGATCCCCCGCAAGGCCGACGCGTTTGGCGTGTCCGATCAGATATTCGTCAGTAAAATCACATTCGATTTCAAGGATTTGTGTGCGCGAGCGATCCGAGTGGAAATCGCGCACCAAGTCGATATTGGCACTGTCGAGGCAGATGAGCATCCGGTCGGTGTTGTTGTAGTCAAACAACATCCGTACCAGCGCACGGCGGTGGCGGGTGCGCTTGCCCAAGCCCTTTTCGATCCCCCCCAAAGGAGGCAGCGGCGTGCTTTCCTCGTCGAACAGATATTCGACACAGGGGATATCCGTGTGATGCTTGATCTGCGCGAGCAAGCGTTTGGCAACGTGCCATTTCTTGCAGACAACGATCAGCAGTTCGCGCTCGCGCCCCAGCGAACTTTCGGTTTCCCAGAACCGGGGCGCGAATCGCCGTCCCACACGGCCACGGTTGGTGATGAACTTGAACAGCGACGCCCCTTCGCCCGAGATCGAGAATTGCGCCGCATCATCGGCGTAAAGCTCGCCCAGGCGCGATTTAAGCGCCTTGGCTTCGGGGCTGATTTTGCGGGCGAACAGGAAATCCTGACTCAGCAGCAAATCGTAGCTGTCGTTGTAAAAACTGACGGGCATCCCGTAGTCGGAAAACATCAGGAAGGTCAGCGTGCGGGTCTGGATTTCCTTTTCGGGAATCAGGTGTCGCACCAAGGTCTGGAAAAAGGTTTCATCCGGAATCCACGTGGTCGCAAAAAATTTCATCACATCGCGCCGCGTGCGGCAAAACTCCAGAATCGCCTCGATGGTGCGGCGGCGCAGACACCACCATTGCGACCCGATCTGGATCTGTAGATCGGCAGGGATCGCGCGGGTCAGCCCAAAGCGGCGTTGCAGGTTGAGCGAGGCATAGAACAGCCATTTTTGCGTGCGTTCGTTGAAAAAATGCCGGTAAATCAACCGGTCTTCCTTGATGCCGGTTTTGATCCAGTCGCTTTCAAAGAAATCGAAGCTTTCGACATAGTCGATGTCGGTTTCGTCGAGGAAATCATGCATGTATTTGGCCGATTTGATCGACATGCAGTCGCCCGATAGCATGTAGAAATGCGTCGCGCGCGGAAAGGCGGCTTCTGCGGCCTCAACGGCGTAGAGCGTTGCCTGGACCAGCGACCACGCGCCCCAGCCGCATTTGATTCGCTTTTTGGCAAAAGTGACATTGGGGTTGTCGTCCAGGGCCTTTGTCATCCGGGAATAGGCCGCTTTGGGGGCGCGCGCGTCAAAATGGATGGCGATGTAGTCGCCCACCGCGGTGAGGCGCTGGGCTTGTTCAATAATTGCGTCCGGGTCCTTGTGACAGAGAAGGATGAACGCAATTCGTGCCATTTTGGAAACCTTAACCCAATTTTTGCCGCATTGTTCGCATAGATAGCCTAACCAACCATTGAATACACGGGGGCAATTTGGTCTTTAGGGTCTAAAGCGCACCGTGGATAAACGTGATGCGTCGAGGCCAAGGAGTAAAGTCGAACATGGGTTTTCCTGGAACCTGGATGACGGAGAGCGAAAGTGTCGTTTACCGTGTCGTCCCTAAATGTGCCTGCTCGACCATCGGGCAGATCATGTATTATTCGGATCACGGCGCGTTTTTCGACGGCGACATCCATGATAGCACCGCAGGGCTGCACAAATGGGCGCAAGAGGACAGCCAGCCTTTGATCGAGGCAAATGTCAAAGCGCATGCCTCTTACGCCTTCACTTGCGTGCGCAATCCCTACACGCGCATTTTGTCGTCCTTCTTTGACAAGATTTGCGGCATCCAGCGCAATGGTCGTCGCTATCGCGGCAATCTTGTGCCGCTGTTGATCCAGAAATACGGCATCGAAGTCGGTGGCGAAGATGGCAAACAGGAGTTCGACCAGATCGCCTCCTTCCGCCGCTTTTTGCTGTTCGCGCGTGACACCATGCGCTGGCGTCGCCCGATGGAGCCCGATATCCACTGGTCGGCAATGGCCGGTCATGTCAGTACGTTCATCGTCAACGGCGGGCGCTACGACAACATCTTTTTCACCGAGAAGTTCAACGAGGGCATGCAATCCGTGCTCGACAACATCGAGACCAAACATGCGGTCGATCTTGCCGCCATCCCGCGCTTTAACGAAAGCGAAGGGCATGGGCCCAAGCGGTTGCATCCGGTCGAGGACTATTTTGATGATTTGTCCAAACATCTGGTTTGGGAAATCTACAAAAAGGACTTCCAGCTGTTCAAATACGACTTCGACAATCCCGGCAACAAAATGCCGCTCAGCGAAGTCGATCTGGATGAGGTGCACGCCAAGCTAGGCGAATAGGGGTCGGTCGGAAAACGACCGGTTTTGGAACGGGGCGCAGGGCAAGACTGCGCCCTTTTTTCCATTTCAGGGCTGTTGCGTGGGCTGGTGGTCGTCCTGGGTGCACAGATGCAGATAGCCCAGGGCCGCACGGGTGACGCGCGCGGCGAGATTATCCCAATCGCGTTCACCGGCCTGCACCGCCCGCGTCACCATCCCATGGGTCAGGGCCGCCAGATCAAAGGCGGCTTGGGACGGATCGGGAAGCGCATGGGTGCTTAAGGTCGCGGTCCAGATGGCGCTGATTTGGGTTTTCAAGGCCTCGCTTTCGGCATCTAGCGGCAGGTGGCTTTCGGCGGCTTCGAGCGCACGCGCAAGCTCGGGCGCTTCGGTGTGATGGGCAATCGAGGCGCGGATCATGCGCGTTGTCGTACTGCGCAAATCGTCACCGCCCTGTTGCGCGGCCCGTTCCAGATCGTGCAGATGCTCGCGGCGCAACTTGCGCAGCAGTTCTGCCAGAATGGCCTCTTTGGTCGGAAAATATTGATAAAGCGAACCGATGGAGACGCCTGCGCGCGCAGCGACGAGGTTGGTGGTCAGCGCATCGACACCCCCATGGGTCAAAATGTGAGCCGCGGCCTCTTCGATGGCGGCAACGGTGGCGCGGGCGCGGGCTTGGCGCGGGGTTTTGCGGGGGCTGATAGGGGCGCTGGGCATGGAGGGATATGCGAGTTTCAAATGTGAGGAATTGCTCACATTATAGCGGGACTTGCTGTTGTGACCAGAGTTGAAAAGGAGGTCCCATGCCACACGACCATTCCCACGCGGGGCATAGCCACGCCCATATCGACCCGAATGCGGGAGATTTGCGTGTGGCTGCGGCCATTGGTGTGAACCTGTTGCTGACGGTTGCCCAGATCATCGGCGGCATTGTGTCCGGATCGATGGCGCTGATTGCCGATGCGATCCACAATCTAAGCGATGCCGTGTCCCTCGTGATCGCCTTTTGGGCGCGCAAGATCGCGCGCAAGCCGCGTGACGGGCAGATGACCTTTGGCTATGCGCGCGCCGAGGTGATCGCGGCGCTGATCAACTACACCACCCTTGTGACGGTCTCGATTTACCTGCTCTATGAGGGCGTTGCGCGGTTGATCGATCCGCCCGGTGTCGACGGCTGGCCCGTGGTCTGGCTGGCGGCAGTGGCCTTGGTAATTGATGCGGCGACGGCGCTTTTGACGTGGAAAATGGCGAAAGACAGCGTGAATATTCGGGCCGCTTTCCTGCACAACCTTGCCGACGCGCTCTCCTCTGTGGCGGTGATCGTCGCGGGGATTTTGATCCTGCTCTACGATTGGCGGCTGGTAGATCCGATCGTCACCATCGGCATCGCGCTGTATATTTTGTGGCATGCCTTTGGCGAGGTAAAACCGGTGATTTCCATCCTCATGCTCGGCGCGCCCGCAGGGCAGGACGCAACGGCTGTCACCGCGCGTCTTGCGCAAATTGACGGGGTGTCGGACCTTCATCATGTCCATCTGTGGCAAATTGACGAGCGGCGCAGTTCTGTCGAGGCGCATGTGGTCGTCGCGGGCGATGCTGCGCCGGTATTGCGCGCCTTGAAAACCGTTCTGCGCGCGGAGTTTAACATCACCCATTCGACCTTCGAAGTCGAAGCGCCGGGGCAGGGCTGCGCACAGGCATAAGGTGTTAGCCTCGCGCTTTCAGCCAGCTCAATCCGTCGATGGTGCGCGTTCGGGGGGTGTATTCGGCGCTGATCCAGCCGGTGTAGCCGCTGCTTGCCACCATGGCGCAAAAGCCGGCGGCGTCGAAGGCACCTGTGTCGGGCTCACTGCGCGCGGCGCTCGCGATCTGGACGTGGCGGATGATCGCGCTGTGTTTGGTCCAGGCTGCGGGCACATCGCCGGTGAGGTGGTGAATGTGATAGGTGTCAAACAGCAGGCCAAGGTTGGGGGCCGCGACCTCGGCGATGATGTCGGCCGCCAGATCGAGACTGTCGAGGAAATAGTCCGGTTGTTCGATCGGGGTCACCGGCTCGATGACAAAGCTTTGCTGCGGCGCGCTGGCGCAGGCCAGTACGAGGTTGCGCACAAAACAGTCCCGTGCCTGCGCGCCGCGCGCGTTTCCGGCCATGATATGAATGTGGTGAGCGCCAAGTACGCGGGCGTAGCGCAGCACGCGGCGGATATCCTGGGCGAATCGTGCTTCGGCTTCGGGAAGGGCGGCAAAGCCGCGCATGCCGCCGGCGTAATTGGGCGGCGGGCTGTTGAGCATCACCATTTCCAAACTCAGGTCGTGCAGCTGGCGGGCAATATCGGCCGCGTTTTGAGCATAGGGGAACAGCACCTCGACAGCGTCGAAACCTGCGGCTTTGGCGTCAGCAAAGCGTTCGATAAAGGGAAGCTCCCGGAACAGGAACGACAGGTTGGCGGCAATTTTCATTCGCTGTTGCCTTGCGCCTGTTCGGGCGATGTCGGATCGGGGGCGATGGGAAAGAATGCGCCACCCGACCAGACACCGAACCAGTCGGCGCCCCGATGCGGTTGCACGACACCCAGATCGACCATGCGATAAAAGCTTTTGCGATCAATGCGGGCCTCAAGCCCTGCGCGGATTTCGACATAGGGCGCGGGGGTCCCGTCTTCGGCCAGTGTGACGCGGATCGGGTGCTTTGGCCCCGCAAGCGCGTGATCCCCCACGGAGGTGAGGAAGCGCAGTGTCTGGTCGCGGCCCTGACCGCTTGCCTCGATGTCGATGGCCAGAAACGGGACATCGACCACGCGAATCCCGACCTTTTCGGCGGGCGTGACCAGAAAGTAGGCGTCCCCTTCGCGTTTCAAGATCGTGGAAAACAGCCGCACCAGTTCGGGGCGGGTAAAGGGGCTGCCAAGATAGCGCCAAGTGCCGTCGCGCGCGATTTCCATGTCCAGATCCCCGCAAAACGGCGGGTTCCACAGGTGAACGGGGGGCAGGCCGCGACCGGCGTCGCTTTGGGTTTTTGCGGCGCGCAGGCTGTCGGCGATGTCGCTTGGCGAAACTGTCACGATGTTTTCATCCCCAAGATGCGTTTGCTGTTTGGCATCTGCAGCATAACCTCATTTAATGGGGCGCGAATAGTGTGAGCAGGAGAGCGCGTGATGAGCGGACCCGAAGACCTCGTCGTCGAGATCGAAGCCCTGGGCGAAAAGCTGGCGGCGGCGAAGGCCTCGATCACCAAACGCTTCATCGGGCAGGAAAGGGTCGTCGACCTTGTGCTGTCCTCGATGCTGTGCGGCGGTCATGCGCTTTTGATCGGCTTGCCGGGCCTGGGCAAAACGCGGCTGGTCGACACGCTGTCCACGGTGATGGGGTTGAAGGGCGCGCGGGTGCAATTCACCCCCGACCTCATGCCCGCCGACATTCTGGGATCGGAGGTTCTGGAAACAGCGCCGGACGGCAGTCGGGCGTTTCGCTTTATCGAGGGGCCGATCTTTTGCCAGATGTTGATGGCTGATGAAATCAACCGTGCCAGCCCGCGCACCCAATCCGCGCTCTTGCAGGCGATGCAGGAAAAATCCGTGACAATCGCAGGCAAGGCCCATGACCTGGAGGCGCCGTTCCACGTGCTCGCCACCCAGAACCCGCTGGAGCAGGAGGGCACCTATCCCTTGCCCGAGGCGCAGCTCGACCGCTTTATCGTGCAGGTCGATGTCGACTATCCCGACCGCGCGACCGAACGCGACATCTTGCTTGCCACCACCGGTGCCGAGGACGGCGAGGTGCATGAAGTGTTCACCGCCGCCGAATTGATTGCTGCGCAAAAATTGCTGCGTCGGATGCCTGTGGGCGAGGGGGTCGTCGATCTGATCCTTGATCTTGTGCGCGCCTGCCGCCCCGAGGAAGCCGAAGCCACCGATCCGGTGAACGCCTCCGTGGCTTGGGGGCCGGGACCGCGCGCCGCGCAGGCATTGATGTTGACCGTGCGGGCGCGCGCTTTGCTTGACGGGCGCCTCGCCCCCTCGCGCGAAGACGTGGTTGCCATGGCGCGCCCGGTGCTGAGCCACCGCATGGCGCTGACCTTTGCCGCGCGGGCGCGGGGCGAAAAACTGACCGATGTGATCGACAGTGTCGTGGCGGATGTCACCCGCACGGTGCGCGCTGCGTGACCACGCCTGCCGCCCTCCGCTCGCGCGCCGAGGCGCTTGCCGCGCCGCTTCCGCCTCTGATGGCAGAGGCCGAACAGCTTGCGCGCACCATGCTTTTGGGCGCGCACGGGCGGCGGCAGTCGGGCATGGGCGACGAGTTCTGGCAATATCGCACCGCCCAAGCGGGCGATGAGGCCAAGACGATCGATTGGCGTCGCTCGGGACGGTCGGACGCCCATTACGTGCGGGAAAAGGAATGGCAGGGCGCGCAGTCGGTGATGATGTGGGTCGATCGTTCGGCCTCGATGCGGTTTGCCTCTGACAAAACCCTGCCTCAAAAGGCCCGCCGTGCGGC
This sequence comes from Aquimixticola soesokkakensis, assembly GCF_900172375.1. GTDB lineage: Bacteria > Pseudomonadota > Alphaproteobacteria > Rhodobacterales > Rhodobacteraceae > Aquimixticola > Aquimixticola soesokkakensis. Next base: position 115,441 of record NZ_FWFS01000008.1, read on the forward strand.
CAACCTGTCGCTGGCGCTGGCGATTTTGTTGATGAAGGGGGGCGAGCGTGTGGCGCTGGCCTCGCTCGGGACGCCGCCGCGCATCGGCTCGTTGCAGCTCACCCGTATCGCTGAGGGACTGCTCGACCCGGATGAGGCCGATTACGCACGTCCCGAAATCAAGGGCCTGTTGCCCCATTCGCGCGCTGTGTTCATTTCGGATTTTATGGGTGACCTCGCCGCCATCGAACACGAAATGGCCAAAGCGGCGGATCGCGGCGTGAAAGGCGCGCTGATGCAGGTGCTTGATCCGCTCGAAGAGGCCTTTCCTTTCACGGGGCGCACGGTGTTCGAAAGCCTCGGCGGTAGCCTGCGACACGAAACCCTGCGCGCGGGCGATTTGCGCCAGCGCTATCTCGAGCGGCTCGCCGAGCGGCGCGATCACCTGTCGCGCCTCGCCCGTGCGGGGGGATGGCAATTCACCACGCATCACACCGACACCCCCGCGCAATCGGCGCTTTTGTGGTTGTTCGAAGCCCTGCAGGGAGGCCGCTGAATGGTGGTATTCGGCCTTCTCGGGTTCACAGCCCCCTGGCTTTTGCTTGGGCTTTTGGGCCTGCCGCTGCTCTGGGTCGTGCTGCGCGCGGTGCCACCGGCGCCGCTGCGCCGCCGCTTTCCGGGGGTGGTGCTTTTGCTGGGCCTTACGGACCGCGATTCCGAAAGTGATCGCACGCCGTGGTGGCTTTTGCTGCTGCGGATGCTGGCGATTGGTGCGCTGATCATCGGATTTGCGGGGCCGATTTTGAACCCCCAGCCGCGCACCGGCGGCAGCGGGCCTTTGCTGGTTTTGCTCGATGGGACTTGGGCCGATGCGCCCGATTGGGAAGCACGGATGTCACGGGTGGACGCCGCTTTGGATGAGGCGGATCTGGACGGGCGCGTGGTGGCGGTTGCGCTTACGACGGATTTGCCCGCGGGTGGTCCGCAGTTCCTTGCGCCCTCGGATTGGCGTTTGCGCTTGGCCGGGCTTGCCCCTGCCGCTTTCGAACCCTCGCGGGAGGAGGTCGACGATTGGGTCGCTGCGCTGTCGGGCGCGTTTGACACCTTCTGGCTCTCTGACGGTGTGGCGCGGGAGGCGCGCGCCCCCTTGCTTGCGGCGCTTGGCGCGCGCGGCACGGTGCGGGTGTTTGAAACCGGTCGCAGGCTGTCGGCGCTGCGGCCCGCACGTGTCAGTGAAGGGCGCCTTGAGGTGCCCGTGGTGCGACTGCGCGCGGGTGAGGCCCAGAGCGTCACGGTGTTGGCCAAAGGCCCTGATCCGGCGGGGATCGAGCGTGATCTGGCCGCAGGGGAGGTGACCTTCGAGGTAGGGAGTGCAGAGGCATTGTTGCAATTGGAACTTCCGGCCGAATTGCGCAACCGGATCACGCGGTTCGAGGTGCAGGGCGCGCGCTCTGCGGCGGCGGTGACCCTTGCGGACGACAGTCTCAAGCGGCGCGAAGTGGGGCTTGTCACCGCGCGCGAGGGGCGCGAAGGGCTGGAACTTTTGTCGCAATATCACTACCTGCGCGCGGCGTTCGAGGGGACCGCCGATCTGGTGGAAGGCCCGCTGGAAGACGTGGTCGCTGCCCATCCCGATGTGCTGGTTCTGGCCGATATTGCGCAGCTTTCGGGGGCCGAGCGCGACGAGATCACCGATTGGGTGAGCGCGGGGGGCACGCTGTTGCGCTTTGCCGGTGCCCAGCTTGCCGCTTCGGATGTCAGCCGCGACAGCGAAGATAGCCTGATGCCCGTGCGCCTGCGTGCGGGCGGGCGATCTGTGGGCGGCGCGATGAGCTGGGGCGAGCCCAAGCAGCTTGCGCCTTTCGCCTCTGCCTCGCCCTTCTTTGGGCTGCCGGTGCCGGTGGATGTCAGCATCAACGCACAAGTTCTGGCGCAACCCGACCCCGATCTGCCCCAGCGCACGATTGCGGCGCTGAGCGACGGGACGCCTTTGGTGACCCGCAAGGCGCTGGGCGAGGGGCAGGTTGTGTTGTTCCACGTCACGGCCAGCGCCGAATGGTCCAGCTTGCCGCTCTCGGGTCTGTTCGTGCAGATGCTGGAGCGCCTGACCGTGACCTCGGCCAGTGGCACGCCGGATGCAGCCGTCTTCGAGGGGCGGATGTTTACGCCCGATCAGGTGCTCGACGCCCAAGGCCGGTTGCGCGATGCGGGCGCGATGGCGGCTGTGGCGGGAGAAGACCTGCTGGCAGGGGCGTCGCGCGCTGTACCGCCGGGGCTTTATGCAGGGCTGGAACGGCGGGTGGCGATGAATGTGTTCGACGCAGAGAGATCCTTGGGGGCGGCCGACTGGCCCGCCTCTGTGCCCGTCGAGGGGCTGCAGGCGCGGGTCGAGCGGTCTTTGATGCCGCCGCTGTTGCTGCTGGCTTTGGCGCTGATGGCCTGCGATGCCCTTGCCTCGCTCGCGTTGACGGGGCGCTTGCGCGGCCTGCGCGCGCTGGTGGCGATTTTGGGGATCATGATCCTTGTGCCAAGCGCCCCGCTGCACGCGCAAGACAGCGCCGCCGCGGATGCCTTTGCCCTGGAGGCCACGCAGGATGTGGTTTTTGCCCATGTGATCACGGGCGATGCGCGGGTGGACGAGGTCGCCTTGGCAGGGATGCGCGGGCTTGGGGTGACGCTGTATCAACGTACCTCGGTCGAGCCCGCAGAGGCGATGTCGGTCGATCTGGAAACCGACGAGCTGTCCTTTTTTCCAATGCTCTACTGGCCGATTTCAACGGCGCAGCCACTGCCGTCGCCAGCGGCCTATGCCAAATTGAACCGCTATCTGCGCGGCGGCGGGATGATCGTTTTCGACACACGCGATGGCGGCATTGCGGGGTTGGCCGGCACCAGCCCCGAGGCGCTGAAGCTGCGCGAAATTGCAGCGCCGCTTGATATTCCTGCTCTCGAAACCATTCCGCAAGATCATGTTTTGACGCGGGCTTTTTACCTGCTGCAACGGTTTCCGGGCCGTTTTGACAGTCTCGATGTCTGGGTCGAGGCCGCGCCAGCGGGGGCCACGCAGGTCGAAGGCATGCCGTTTCGCAACCTCAATGACAATGTGACGCCCGTGGTAATCGGCGGCAACGACTGGGCCGGCGCCTGGGCGATGACCGCAGCGGGCCTGCCGCTCTTGCCGGTGGGGCGCGGCTATGCCGGGGAACAGCAGCGCGAACTGGCCGCACGCTTTGGCGTGAATCTGGTGATGTATGTGCTGACGGGAAATTACAAATCGGATCAGGTCCATGTACCTGCGCTTTTGCAAAGGATCGGGCAATGACAGCGGATCTGGTCTTTGCGCCGCTGGTTCCGTGGAGCCTTTTGGCCGTTGCCGCTTTGGTCATGGCGGGCGTCGTGGCGCTGGGGCTGTGGCGGGGCTTGCGGGGCTGGTGGCTGCGGGGTCTGGGCGCTTTGGCGGTGCTGGCCGCTTTGGCAGGGCCGGGCGTGCAGCGGGAGGATCGCACACCGCTAAGCGACATTGTCGTGCTGGTGGTGGATCAAAGCGCCTCTCAGGCGCTATCGGATCGTGCGGCGCAGATTGCGCAGGCGCGCGCGGCTGTCGAGGCGGAAATCGCGGCGATGCCCAACACCCAATTGCGCGTCGTCACCCTGGGCGATGGCGAGGAGAACACCGGCACACAGTTGATGACCCGCCTCGCGCAGGCGGTGGCCCAAGAGCCGCGCGCGCGGCTGGCGGGCGCGATCTTGTTGACGGATGGGCAATTGCACGACGTTGCGGCCGCGCCCGATTTGCCCGCACCGCTGCATGTTCTGCTGACGGGACATGACACCGATTGGGATCGGCGTCTGATCGTGAAAAACGCTCCTGCCTTCGGGATCGTCGAGGAAGAAGTGTCGATGGTGCTGCGCATCGAGGATCAAGGGGCGACACCTTTTGCCGATGGCGCGCGCACAACGGTCGATATTTCCGTCGATGGCGGCGCGCCGCAACGCTTTACCGTGCCCGTGGGGGAGGACCTTGATCTGCCGTTTGTGCTACCGCACGGGGGGATGAATGTGCTGCAGATCACGGTGCCGACGGGCGCGGGTGAATTGACCGACCGCAACAATAGCGCCGTGGTGCAGATCAACGCGGTGCGTGACCGCCTGCGGGTGCTTTTGGTGTCGGGCGAACCCCATGCGGGCGAGCGCACCTGGCGCAACCTGTTGAAATCCGACAGCTCTGTGGATCTGGTTCATTTCACCATTCTGCGCCCGCCCGAAAAACAGGACGGGGTGCCGGTGACGGAACTGGCGTTGATCGCCTTTCCCACGCGCGAATTGTTCATGGAAAAAGTCGATGATTTCGATCTGATCATTTTCGACCGCTACAAACGGCGCGGCATTTTGCCGGCCGATTACTTTGCCAATATCGCCCGCTACGTCGAGGAGGGCGGTGCGGTCCTCTTTGCCACAGGGCCTGACTACGCCACTGCCGACAGTATCTATCGCAGCCCCTTGGGCGCGGTGATCGACGCACGTCCCACGGGGCAGGTGGTGAGCGAAGCCTTCACGCCGCAGATCACCGATCTGGGGGATCGCCATCCGGTGACGCAGGGGCTTGCGCAGGCCTTTGGCACCACCGAGGCCGGTTTGCCCGAATGGGGCCGGTGGCTGCGCCAGATCGATCTCACGACACAGGGCGGTGAGGTGGTGATGAGCGGCGCGCAGGACAAGCCGCTGTTGGTTCTGGACCGCGTGGGGGAGGGGCGCGTTGCTGTGCTGGCCTCGGATCAGGCGTGGCTTTGGTCGCGCGGCTACGACGGGGGCGGCCCGCAACTGGAACTGCTGCGTCGGCTTGCCCATTGGATGATGAAAGAACCCGAACTTGAAGAAGAAGCGTTGAGCGCGACCGCGAGCGGCACGCGGATGACCGTCACGCGGCGCAGCTTGCAGGAGGGCGCGCGGGATGTGGTGATCGAAGCGCCGGACGGGTCATTGGTGACCTTGCCGATGGTCGAAGTGGCCCCCGGCCGGTTCGAAGCGGAGTTTGAGGGGCCGGAAATGGGGCTGTATCGTTTGCAACAGGACGACCTTGAGGCGGTCGTTGTGCTTGGCCCCGATGTTCCGGTCGAATTTGAGGAAACGATTGCCACGGGCGACAAGCTGGCGCCGCGCGTCGAAGAGACGCGTGGGGGGGTGTTGTCGGTTGCGGCGGGGCTTCCCGACATCCGGCGTGTTTCGCAGGGGCGGGTCGCAGCAGGGCGCGGTTGGATCGGCATCACGCCGCGCAACGCGTTCGTCGCCACGGATGTGCGTTCAGGCGCATTGCTGCCTGCATGGCTGTGGTTGCTTTTGGGCGCGGGGCTGTTTGTCGCCGGATGGCTGCGCGAAGGCCGCCACTGACCGGCCTAGAGCTTGCGGCTGTCGTCGGGAATCGGGGCGGGGCGATCCAGAAGGGCTTTGCGCGAGCCGGAGGCAAATTCGCGCCGCCACAAAACCCAAAGCGTAAACAGCGTGCCGAGAATCAGGGCCTCGGGTCCCAAAAACCACGTAAGCGCCCCAAGACCGAAATAGATCGAGCGCAAACCGCGGTTGAAGGCGCGCGCTGCCGTGATGTTCAAATCCGCCGCCTGGCGCGCCCGCCAGAGCGATTCGGGGTGATCCGGTTCGTTCGGAGTCGAGGCCATGACGACCGCGCAGTAGCCAAAGAGCCGCGTGGACCAGATAAATTTGAGCAAAGCGTTGGTAATCAGCAACACAATCAGCAGTGTTTTGATCTCCCAAATCACCACGGGCATGTCGATGGTGAACTCTTCTGCAACGCCGGAGATTCGCTCTGCGTTGCCGATCATGGCCACCGCGCCGCCGATGGCAATGAGGCAGGCAGAGGCAAAAAACGTGGTTGAATCACGCAACGTCGAGAGGATGTTTGCATCAAAGATTCGCGGTGTGCGTGTAATCATCTGAATCATCCAATCCCTGCGATATTGCGACATAATTCGCGAAACAGAGGGGCGGGACCTGGGGGGATTTTCGATATGCCAACTGATCCCGACCCAAGAGATCAGAAACAATGCGACGGCAAAGAGATCGAGGCCTGAAAACAGGCCGAGGCGTTCGATGAGTTCCATAGCCCCTGATACCGCGCAACGGGGCGGCAAACCAGCGGCTGTTAATCAACCCGACATTTTTACAAACACGCATGTTTGAAACATGCGTTCAATTTTCAACTGACCGTGATCGGGTTCACGTTAATTTGCATATTGAGAATTCAACATTGCAGAACCGGAACCCATTTTGATGCGCATTTTCACGACTCCTTCAGCCGATTCCCGTTACTCTTGGGGTATCGCGGACGATTCGTCGCAAAATCGTATCGCAGATGGATATTTGGGGGCGACATCGGCGCAAATGACCCGAAAGCGCCGCAATTGTTCTCGAGCAGGCCACATTCCTGCCCAAAGCAGAAATTAACGATTTAGATGTCGAAAAGGTTAATGGCAGGACATGATGCGACGCTTACTAACAGCACTCTTTCTTATCGGACTTACGGGTGCTCAGGGGATCTCTACTCCTGCTCAGGCAGACACCGCGCTGAAACAATTCCGCACCGGAGTGGACAGCGCAGGCTGGGAAGCGGTCGGGCGCCTGGACTTTGCGGGGCGCAGTTTTTGCACCGGCGCGATGATCACCCCGACGCTGGTTCTGACCGCCGCCCATTGCCTTTACGACATCGACAGCGGGCGCGCACATAGACCTCAGGACGTTACCTTTCGCGCCGGATTGCGCGATGGCCATTCCCAAGCGCTCCGCAGTGTCCGCCGCCTTGTCGCACATCCCGGATACCGCCACACAGGTGGCTCGAAATCGGACCGCCTGACCAACGACATTGCCCTGATCGAACTGGATACCGCCGTGACGGACCGCTCGGTTGTTCCTTTTCCTACCAGCCTGCGCCCCGAAAAAGGCGACACCGTCGGCGTTGTGTCCTACGCCCATGACCGCGCGAACGCCCCGTCGTTGCAGGAATCCTGCCACATCCTGGCACGTCAGGGCGGTGTTCTCGTCACAAGCTGCGAAGTCGATTACGGCTCGTCGGGGGCGCCGATCTTTTCGATGCGGGGGGGGCGAGCCCAAATTGTTTCGATTGTCTCGGCAATGGCGGAATTCAAAGGGCAAAAAGTGTCTGTGGGCACGGCGGTTGACGGCTCCCTCGATGATCTCCTTGCCTATGCAGCCTCTGGGCGGAAAACCTTTAAAAAAGCGGATGCGTCAGATGTGCTGGCGGAATTCTCCAACACCCGCTTTCTTCAAGCCGTTTTGCCGAACTGATCTGGTCGAACCGATCTGGTCGAACCGATCTGGCCAAGCCGATCATCATCTCCAGTCGCTGCGCAGCCTCTTGAACCCCGAAATTGCGATGCCTACCTGACTAAAGCCGGACGCCACAACGGGTTCGGCTTTTGGCTTGTCCCGTGTGGAAAGCCGCAACGGAATCGCTCAAGAGAGGATACCCCTATGCGTACGTTTGACCTTGCTCCGCTGTACCGTGCCACTGTCGGTTTTGATCAGGTTGCCGATCTGATGGACCGCGTGATGACCAATGAGGTCGCACAGCCGAGCTACCCCCCCTACAACATCGAAAAAACCGCCGAAGATAGCTGGCGCATCTCGATTGCCGTCGCGGGGTTCGCCCCCGAGGACATCACGCTGGAGCAGCGTGAGAACGCTCTTTTTGTCTCCGCGCGCAAAGCACAAGAGGAGCCAAAGCGCAGCTACCTGCACCGCGGCATCGCGAACCGCGCTTTCGAGCGCCGCTTTCACCTTGCCGATCATGTACGGGTGACCGGCGCGCGCCATGCCAACGGGTTGCTCGACATCGATCTGGTGCGTGAGGTGCCTGAGGCGCTCAAACCGCGCCGCATCGAAATCGAGCGCAATGCGCCCACTCACGAGATCGAGGCGAAAGCTACTCAAGAGACGCAGGACGCCTGAGACAGCGGCGAAGCTGACATGATAAAACGCCCGGGGATCACTCCCCGGGCGTTCGTTTTTGTCAGGTTCTGATCTGCGCAGCGTTACATGGTGCCGGCTTGGCCAAGGTCGAGAAAGAAGGTCTCGCCCGAGCTGTCATCCACACCGTCGTTGTCGGTGACCGCGAACATTTCGCCGTCGACATCGATGGCAAAGCCTTCGACCTTATCCACCACATAGCCGCCGAAGGCTTTGAGGTCGGGGATCAGGTCGCGGACCTCTTCCTTGGCAATGACCGGCAACTCGGACCCGAGGGGGGCAGGCACCATGTCGGCGGCTTTGAGGCGGTAGAGTTTCTTGATCGCTGCCGCGTCACCGATCTGGTTGTCGCGCTCGACGATGTAAACCCAGTCGCCATGTGCCGTGATTTCCGACAGTCCGGTCCAGCCGGTGTCTACCGCCGCTTTTTCATAGGCCACTGCGCCCCATTCACCCGACGAAGGCGTATAGGCGACCAGTTTGACGTGGTTTTGTGCGTCGTCTTTCCACTCGCGCTGAACCGCCATCCACAGGGTGTCGCCAATCATCGTGACGCCTTCGAACCCGAAGCGGACTTCATTGGCCAGCAATGCCTCGGGCAGCGTCACCTCTTGGGTGATCGCGCCGGTGGCGTCGAGGTGGTAGAGGGCGTGGGGGATGTCCTTTTCGGTGTTGCCTTCGGAGGCGACCCAAAACCCGCCCTGACCGTCAAGCGTGATGCCCTCCATATCGAGGCCCGTCGCCGTTGCGCCATCACGGGTGACGCGCATCGCCTTGGTGATTTTCGCCGGCTTCGCCGTTGCATCGATGGTAAAGATCGTGGGTTGGTTTTTGTAGAAGCTGTCGTTGACCGCATAGAGCAGGCCGGGGGTCTGGGCATCTGCGACAAGACCCGAGAGCGCGCCAAAACCGGTCAGCTCGTCCATGCCCTCGGTGGTGATCGTGGGATATTGCGCTTCGCCTTCGCCATATTCAAAGATCATGACATGGGCGCGCGCGCCGCCGTCCTCGATCAGGTCGCTTTCGTTGGCCGAGATCAGCAGGTTGCGCGACGGGATCGCGACATAGCCTTCGGGACCGACGCCCGAGGGCAGGATCTGTTTCAGCACGGGGGCGCTGGGATCGGTGACATCGTAAACGCCCACCGCCGAGCCGCGTTCGGAGCCGACAAAGACCATCGGCGTGCCGTCGAAACGGGCCACTTCAATGGACTCCGGCTCAACGCCTTTGGCATCCGAGCGTTTGTCGGGGTAATGGCCGATCTTGATCAATTCATGCTCAAAGGAGGCGCCGGATTCATAGACAACGGTGCCATCCTTGGCAAAAATCGTCCAACCGCGCGCGCCGCCGTCCATGTCGCCCTCGTTGGCGGTGGCGAAATGCGTGTCGTCGATCCAGCCCACAGCATCGGGTTCGCGCTTGCGGCCCATTTGGCTGTCGGTGAAGCTGAGCGCGCCGTTGTCGTCGGCATCGATGCCTTCCAGATCAACCGACCCGGCGGAGAAACTGGCGGTCACATTGCCGTCTTTGTCGATGATAACGATGTGGTTGTTTTCCTGCATCGTGACGACGGTTTCGCCCAGATCGTTCACTTTCACGAATTCGGGCTCGGGATCTTCGGGGCTGACCTCGGCCAGTCCGGTGACGTCCACGTCTTTGAGCGTCGCGCAATCGACAACGCCATCGGTGACGTTGAACATCGACACAAAGCCTGCGGGCATCTGGCCGGTGCGGCCATCGCCAAGGTCTTCGTCGCGCTCGTTTTCAACGGCGATCACAAGGAAAGAACCGTCCTTGGACAGCGCAATGGAGTCGGGCTGACCCCCGATGGCGCAGCTTTCGACGATCTCGCGGGTTTCGAGGTTCACCTCGACCAGCTGGCCGGAGGTGTTGACGTAATCCTTTGAGGTATTCACCGCAACATAGGCGCGCTGACCGATCACGGCGACCGATGTGGGTTCTCCGGGCATCTCGATATTGCCTAGCGGCTTGGGATTGGCGGCATCGGTGATGTCGATCAGGCCCACGACGCCCAAGGGGCTGTCGGTGTAGATCAGCGTCATGCCATCCTCGGAGGCGGCGATGATTTCTGCGGAGGTCTCGCGCGACTGATCCTCGCCCTGGGCCATATTGGACGGCACGGCAAAGCTGGACAGGCGGTTGAAATTCATTTCGGCCTGCGCTGCGCCGCTAAGCAGCGCTGTCGCGCAGGTTGCAAGAAGAAGATGCTTGAGCATGGGGGTCCCTCGGTTTTGTTTCCGACGGACATGGACCTGTTGGTTAACCGCCATGTGACAGGCGTGTTTCAGAAATGTGAAACACGCCTGTCGATTTGGTCAGGTCAGCGGATCAGGATCAACAAGGGCGGCGATGTCGAACATGATGCGGTTCAACTCGAAATCCTTGGGGGTATAGACCCGCGCGACCCCCAGTGCGCGCAGGGCCAGCGCATCGGCTTCTGGAATGATGCCGCCGACGATGACGGGGATATGGCCCAGATCAGCCGCTTTCATTTGGCCGATCAGATCCTCGATCAGCGGCAGGTGCGAGCCGGACAGGATGGACAGGCCGACGACATGGGCATCATCGCGCCTTGCGGCTTGGACGATTTCGGCGGGCGTGAGGCGGATGCCCTCATAAGTGATATCCATTCCCGCATCGCGCGCGCGCGCCGCGATCTGTTCGGCCCCGTTCGAGTGACCATCAAGCCCCGGCTTGCCAACAACAAATTTCAGTTTGCGCCCCAGTTTGGAGGACACCCGCGCGACCTCTTCGCGGATATCATCCAAGCCCTCGGTGCGGTTGGAGGGATTGGCCGCAACGCCCGTCGGGCCACGATACTGTCCGAAAGCGGCACGGACCATATTGCCCCATTCACCTGTCGTTGCGCCCGCCTTGGCGGCTTTGATGGAGGGCGGCATGATGTTGGCGCCCGATTGGGCAGCTGCGCGCAATTCTTCCAGCGCAGCCTGAACGGCAGGTTCATTGCGTGTGGCGCGCCACTGCGCAAGGCGGGCGATTTGATCGGCCTCGGCCTGCGGGTCGGCTTTCATGATGGCGCCATCGCCGGTGGTCAGCGGCGAGGGTTCGGCTTCGGTCCAGCGGTTCACGCCCACGACCGTGGTTTCGCCATCCTCAATCTTGGTGATGCGCTCGGCGTTGGCCTCGACGAGGCGCGATTTCATGTACTCGATGCAGGCAATCGCGCCGCCCATGCTGTCGAGCGTGGCCAGTTCGTCGCGCGCGCCCTGTTTGAGGGCCTCGACCTTGGCCTCGATGGCGGGGTTGCCGTCGAACAGATCGCCATATTCCAGCAGATCGGTCTCATAGGCGAGGATTTGCTGCATCCGAAGCGACCATTGCTGGTCAAAGGGACGCGGCAGGCCGAGGGCTTCGTTCCATGCGGGCAGTTGCACCGCGCGCGCGCGGGCGTTTTTCGACAACGTCACCGCGAGCATTTCGATCAGGATGCGGTAGACGTTGTTTTCGGGCTGTTGTTCGGTCAGCCCCAGCGAGTTGACCTGCACCCCGTAGCGGAACCGGCGGAATTTGGCGTCGGTGATGCCGTAGCGTTCACGGGTGATTTCATCCCATAATTCGACAAAGGCGCGCATTTTGCACAGCTCGGTGACAAAGCGGATACCGGCATTCACGAAAAAGCTGATGCGGCCCACCATCGCGGGGAAAGCCTCGGGCGGCACCTTGTTTTTCAGATCGTCGAGCACGGCGATGGCGGTGGCCAGCGCATAGGCCAGTTCCTGCTGCGGCGTCGCCCCCGCCTCTTGCAGGTGGTAGGAACAGACGTTCATCGGGTTCCATTTGGGCAGATGTGCGCGGGTGTAGGCCGCGACATCGGTGATCATGCGCAAAGACGGCTCGGGCGGGCAGACATAGGTGCCGCGGCTCAGATATTCCTTGATGATGTCGTTTTGCACCGTGCCTTGCAGGGCGCTGATATCCGCGCCCTGTTCCTCTGCCACCGCGATATAGAGGGCGAGCAACCAGGGGGCGGTCGCATTGATCGTCATCGAGGTGTTCATCTGTTCAAGCGGGATATCGGCAAACAGCGCCCGCATGTCCCCAAGATGCGCCACGGGGACACCCACCTTGCCCACTTCGCCGCGCGCGAGTTCGTGGTCGCTGTCATAGCCGGTCTGGGTCGGCAGGTCGAAAGCGACGGACAGGCCGGTTTGCCCCTTGGCAAGGTTGCCCCGATAGAGCGCATTGGAGGCGGCGGCGGTGGAATGGCCCGCATAGGTGCGAAACAGCCAGGGCCGGTCCTTTGTGGCGGGTTCGGGGGCAGCGGTGGTCGCGTTCATCTGTGTCATAGAACCTCGCGGCGATAAGAAATATAATTTCAGTTAAACGCAGTTATAGGAAATAAAGTGGCTTTGTCAATTCGCCGCACTGCGGCGGGGGACAGCACTTTCGCCGCACCTCCCCCGCTTTCTTCTGATGCCCTTGGCGTATTCTCAGGGCATTTTCCAAATTTTCTGCATCCGCTCGGTTATAAAATTTCAAAAAGACTAACGTAGTAGTTGAAATGTTGCGCACTGATCCGTAATTAAGGGTGGAACGCTGCGATTCTGCGTTGCGGCACATTTTGATCCTGAAGGGGATGCAGCACCGCAAGGTGACGACGAGAGAGGAGACTTGTCATGGCGCTTGATACGAACCAACCGTCCTACACGGCGGCACAAAAAGATCTCTATGAAATCGGGGAAATCCCGCCGATGGGCTATGTGCCCGCAAAGATGTACGCATGGGCGATCCGGCGCGAGCGCCACGGCGAACCGGACAAAAGCTTTCAGGTCGAGGTGGTAGATACCCCCGAGATCGGTTCGCATGAGGTGCTGGTGCTCGTGATGGCCGCTGGCGTGAATTATAATGGCGTCTGGGCGGGGCTCGGCGTGCCGATTTCGCCCTTTGACAGCCATGGCGCCGACTACCATATCGCGGGCTCGGATGCCTCGGGTATCGTTTGGGCCGTGGGCGATAAGGTCAAAAGCTGGAAAGTCGGGGATGAGGTGGTCATCCACTGCAATCAGGACGACGGGGACGACGAGGAATGTAACGGCGGCGATCCGATGTTTTCGCCCACGCAGCGGATCTGGGGCTACGAGACCCCCGATGGTTCCTTTGCGCAGTTCACCCGCGTCCAGGCGCAGCAGCTTTTGCCCCGCCCCAAGCATCTGACATGGGAAGAAAGTGCCTGCTACACGCTGACGCTGGCCACGGCCTATCGCATGTTGTTCGGCCACCATCCGCATGAATTGAAGCCCGGCCAGAACGTTCTGGTCTGGGGGGCGTCGGGGGGGCTTGGGTCCTTTGCAATCCAGTTGATCAACGCGGCAGGGGGCAATGCCATCGGCGTGATTTCCGGCGAGGACAAGCGCGACTTTGTCATGGGGCTGGGCGCAAAAGGCGTCATCAACCGCAAGGAATTCAACTGCTGGGGGCAGCTGCCCACGGTCAACACACCGGAATATAAGGAATGGTTCACAGAGGCGCGCAAGTTCGGCAAGGCGATCTGGGACATCACGGGCAAGGGCAATAACGTCGATATCGTGTTCGAGCACCCCGGCGAGGCGACTTTCCCCGTCTCCACCCTTGTGTGCAAAAAAGGGGGCATGGTGGTGATTTGTGCGGGGACCAGCGGGTTCAATTGCACCTTTGACGTGCGCTACCTGTGGATGCACCAAAAGCGCGTGCAGGGCAGCCACTTTGCCCATCTCAAACAGGCGGCGTCGGCCAACCGGCTGATGATCGAGCGGCGCATTGATCCCTGTATGTCGGAAGTCTTCGGCTGGGACGAGATCCCCGATGCGCATGTGAAAATGATGAACAACGAGCATAAGCCGGGAAATATGGCGGTGCTTGTCCAGTCCCCCGCGACGGGCTTGCGCACTCTTGAGGATGTGCTGCACGCCTGATCCACCTGATCGCTGTACTGCTCAAAAGCCCGCCGCTTGTGCGGGCTTTTTTTGTGGTTGGGACAGCTTGGTGCAGGGCAGGGGTGTCGTAAATCGCCCTTAGGTTGATCTTATGTTGCGAATCTCTGTGGCAGGGAGGATGGGTCGTGCCTGCGTCGGGTGACGTCAAATAGGATCAACTGAGCACGATTCTGGATCAGTTTACGTCAATTCAGGAGTTTACAGTTGCCAGCCTCGCTATTTTTGGGGAGGGTATATCTGCGAATATCCGCTTATGTCGGCACATGTTAGGGTTGTTCTATTCACTGAAACGCCTGACAAAATGAGGTTCAAATGCCGAACGAATGGATCATTGATGTACTGACCGATCTCAGAGCATTTGCCGAGAAAAACGGACTGCCGGCCACCGCCGACCAACTGGACGACGCCCGTCTGATCGTTGCCACCGAACTTGCAAATGTCGCTGCGGATCTGTCGCAACGGGCAAATAGGAATGACGCTCCAAACCGAGAGCTTACTCGACTCCATTCAGGCTGCGGAAACGCTTGAAGCGTTCCAGACGGCGACCGAGGACCTGCGCGATGCGCTGGCGGTCAAACATGTGGTTTACCACTGGGTAAACAGCATCGGCGAGCGCTTCGGCGCGGGTACCTATTCATCCGACTGGGTGGACCGCTATCTTGAAAAGGACTACCTGCGCCTTGATCCGGTTATTTTTGGCTGTTTCCAACGGTTTACCCCCGTAAACTGGAAGCAGCTCGACTGGTCGTCCAAGGGAGCAAAGGCAATGTTCCTCGATGCGCTCGACTACGGGCTTGGCAATCAGGGCTACACGATTCCCATTCGCGGCCCCAACGGGCAATTCGCGCTTTTCACCTTGAACGCGGATATGGATGACGACAAATGGGATGCCTTTATCGACAAGCACGGGCGCGAATTGGTGCTGCTTGGGCATGAATTCAACCGTAAGGCGCTTGAATTCGAGCAGGGGAAGGAAACCGTGGCCGCACCGACCCTGTCGCCGCGCGAACAGGCGGCCATGACGGCGATGGCCAAAGGGTACAGCCGCGCGCAAGCGGCGGCCGATCTGGGGATTTCCGAGCATACGTTGCGCGTCTATATCGAGGCGGCACGACACAAATTAGGCGCCTTGAACACGACACATGCCGTTGCGCGCGCGCTTTCAAGCGGTCTGATCATCGTTTGATCGTGCACGCAGGCGGGAGCGAAGGCGTTGCGCAGCAGGCCGTAGCAACGAACGGCAGGGCAAGGCGGCGATAATCCCCCCGTCACGGTGCCAATAGCGGTTGGTAATCAGCGGGTTCTACCGTCGCAAGCGTCAGACGGATAAGGACCCTCACCATGCTGCGCTACATCTACGCCACCGACCTTCCCCAATTCCCCAAGCTGCGCGACACGATGTTTCGTGACCGCGCCGAGCAGTTCAAGACCCGCCTCGGCTGGGAGGTGCGGGTCACCGACAGAGGCGAGGAGCGCGACGAATACGACGACCTCAACCCGCTTTACGTGATCTGGGAACTGGAAGATGGCAGCCACGGCGGCTCGATGCGGTTTTTGCCGACGACCGGCGACACCATGGTAAACGACCATTTTTCGCATCTGACGGACGGCGTGCGGATCGAAAGCCCCCTGATCTGGGAATGCACGCGCTGGTGCCTGTCGCCGCGCGCGGATCGCCGCGTGTCGGCGGCGCTGACTTTGGGGGCGGGCGAATTGATGGCCCAAAACCATCTGGAACATTTCGTTGGTGTTTTTGATCCGCGTATGGAACGCATCTATCGCCTGATGGGCCTGTCGCCGGATGTTATCGGGCGGCACGGGACGGGGGCGGCGGAAATCGGCGTCGGTCTTTGGGAAATGAAAGAGGCGGCCTTTGCGCCGGTGCTTGCCAAGGTTGGCATTGACCGCGCGACCTCGAAACGCTGGTATCACAACTCGTTTTCACCGGTCCGCGACCTGATCCGCGCCATCGCCTGACTTTGTGCTCTGGTGCCGGTCACGGTGCGGCTGTAGGGTCGCGCCATGACTGTCCCCGCTGCAAAACCCGTCACGTTTTCCGATGATCAGGCCGAGGCCTATGATGCCGTCACGCAGGCGTTGCGCGCGGCGGGTGTCAATCTTGATACCGAATTGCTGCAGCCGATGGGCAACGGAAAATCCAGCGTCATGGCCGTGATCGGCAAGGCGGGCTCGGGCAAAACGCTGCTTCTGGCGGAACTTTACAAGGCGCTGGAGGCGGCGGGCGTCGACATTGTGTCCGGCGATTGGGAAAGCCGCAAAAACAAGGACCGCCGCACGCTGGCGATCCTTGCGCCGACCAACAAAGCCGCCTCTGTCCTGCGCAACCGCGGTGTGCCAGCCACCACGATCCACCGCATTATCTACACGCCGGTCTATGCCCCCGAGTTCGAGGGGCTGGGCGAATGGCTGGCCGGAAATGGCGAACGCCCCGACATCGAGGCCATGACCGATGAGGCGCTGGATCGCGCCTATGCGTTCTTCCAACTCCACAAAAGCCTGCCCGGAGCGCTGGCTGCGGCGGGGTTGCGTGGCTCGGATTTTATCACCGGCTGGAAGCGGCGCGACGAGCCGCTCGACATCGGATTTGTCGATGAATCCTCGATGCTGGACGCCAAACAGTTCGACGATTTGAAGGAAATTTTTTCCACCCTTGTGCTGTTTGGCGATCCCGCCCAGCTCGCGCCGGTCAACCAGTCCGGCGCAATGGTGTTTGAAACGCTTCCCGAAGACAAACAGCAGATTCTCAGCCGCATTCACCGCCAAGCGGATGATAGCCCGATCCTTGATCTTGCCCATGCGCTGGCCGATCCGCAGCTGTCCTTTTCCAGCTTCGAGCGCATGATTGAAGAAGCGGCCGCGCGCGACGAGCGCGTGGTGATGGCCCAGCGGGTCGAAGCGGATCTGATGGCGCGCTCGCCGGTTCTGGTCTGGCGCAATGCCACCCGCATCCGGTTGATCCAGGCCTTTCGCGGGGCTTTCGATGCGCCTGCCGATGCGCTCTTGCCCGGGGAGCCGTTGATTTGCGACGGGATTGAATTGCCGCTCAAGCATCGCAAGAAACGCATCGACCTCGAGGCGCGCGGGTTGATCAAGGGGGCGCAGGTGATCTACCTCGGGCCTGGCACCCGTCCCGGTTTCTCGCGGCTTCACGTCGTGGGCGCGCCCGATCCGCAATTCGCGGCCGCGTCGATTGTAAAAATCGAAATGCCGGGCGAGGAAGAACCCTTTATCCCCTATGCCGCGCGCATGGGGGCGACATTTTTGCACGGGGCGGCTGTGACGATCCACAAGGCGCAGGGCTCGCAATGGGCGAATGTGCAGGTCTTTGCCCCTGATATTTTCGCCGCCGCGCAGGCGGGTCGGATGGAGGCAGGGATACCCTTGTGGAAACGTCTGGCCTATGTTGCGATCACGCGGGCGGAAAAGCGGCTTCTTTGGGTGACGCGCGCGCGCCTTGGCAAGCCGACAGCGCCGCTATCGGCCTCGGACTTGAAGGCCCCCAAAGCGACCCTGACCCTCGAAGTGCAAGAAAATCAGGATCTTATGTAGCGAAAAAGGGCAGAGGCGCCCCAGCCTGCAGCGATAGCAATGAACAGTGACAGAGCCCCGTAAAGCAGCGCTTGTTGCTGGGCCATATTGTACAGCAGCCGCTCCAAACCCACTTTTTGCACGTTGATATTGGCGGTTTGCTCGTCGATCAACGCCCCGTCGCGCAGCAAAAAGATGCGAGTCTGATACCCGCCTTCGATCAAATTTGCCGGCAGTTCAACCGAGACCCGAAACAGCGTGTCATCGACCAGTTGAATGGCCCCTTCGCGGGCGCGGTACAGGTCCGCTTGTTCGCGAAGGCGCAGCAAGGCCGCGCGTTCTTTGGTCCCCGCAGCGGTCGGTGCGATGGCGCGGTCAATCGAAATGCCCCATTCCTCGTCCAGTTCGGGCGGCAGAATATCCGCAAGCGGGGCCGTGCTGGTCATGACATAAAACGACGGCGTGCGCGGCAGCGGCGTGGCGTCGACGTTGATCCAAATGCCAAGCCGCCGTTCCTTGCGCCGGATGACCTCATGGCGCAGCGGGCCGCTAACGGTCACGATCACGGCCAGGTTTTCATCCGAGGTAACGGGCCGATCCCGCTTAATCGCGCCAAAAATCAGGATTTCCGAGCCGGCGAAATCCGATGTGATCTGCACACGGTTCTGGCTTAGGGAGGCGACAACTTTTTCTTCGCCCAGAGCGGGGGCAACCAAAGCCAAAAGCCAAAGCGCAACTGCTACAAGCGCGCGCATCATGCTTCCCCGATCGAAAAGAGTTCCGACGGCTGGATCAGCAGATCAAGTGCCAGCTTCAGGCAGACGGCGAGCACCAGAAGCGCCAGCAGGATGCGCAACTGTTCTGCCTTGAGTTTCAGGCCGATCTGCGCCCCGATTTGCGCGCCAATCACGCCACCGATCAGCAACAGCACCGCCAGGACGATGTCGACCGTTTGCGAGGTATAGGCATGCATCATCGTGGTGAAACCGGAGGTAAAAATGATCTGGAACAGCGAGGTTCCGATCACCACCTTGGTCGGCATTCCCAGCAGATAGATCATGGCAGGGACCATGATAAAGCCGCCACCAACCCCCATAATGGCTGATAAAATACCGACGAATACGCCGACGAGAAGCGGCGGGATCGCTGAAATATACAGGCCGGATGTGCGGAATTTGACTTTGAACGGAAGGTTGTGCACCCAATTGTGCTTTTTGCGCTCGCGCCGTTTGGGAGTCGCCCCGCGCGCGCGCCGGATTGCGCCAAGGCTTTCGACAAACATCAGCGCGCCGATCAGGCCGAGAAAGATGACATAAGAGAGCGTGACGAGCAGGTCGACCTGCCCGATTTCGCGCAAAGCGTTGAAAACCTGCACGCCGATCCCCGCACCGATCATTCCGCCGATCAGCAAAACCAGCCCCATCTTGAGGTCGACTGTCTTGCGTTTGAGGTGCGCCAGAACGGCGGATACAGAGGAGGCAACGATCTGGTTGACCGAGGTTGCAACGGCCACCGCGGGGGGAATACCCACAAAAAACAGCAGCGGCGTGATCAGAAAACCGCCACCTACGCCAAACATACCGGACAAGATGCCAACAAGACCGCCAAGCCCCAGCAAGAGAAAGGCATTCACTGAAATCTCGGCGATGGGCAGGTAAACTTGCATCTCTATTTCCGCTTTCTGGCTGGCGGGGCTACTCCTGTCTGCATGGTTTTGCGGATCGGCGCAACTGGCAAGCTAGCAGGCAAAATCTAACATAAGTTTAGCGCTCTTTCACATAGGCTTGCCCGCCCGCGCGCGGCGGAATGGCTTTGCCGATGAAGCCCGCCAGAATGACGACCGTCAAAATATAGGGGAGCGCCTGCATAAGCTGCACAGGGATGGTGATATCGCCCAGTTTGATCGACTGGTACCGGTTTCCGATCGCCTCCAGCAGGCCGAACAATAACGTCGCGCCGAGGGCGGGATAGGGTTTCCATTTGGCGAAAATCAGGGCGGCCAGCGCGATATAGCCGCGTCCGGCGCTCATGTCTTTGACAAAGCCGGCCGCCAGAGAGGCAAGGAAAGAGCCGCCCAAACCGCAAAGCACACCCGCAATCAGGATGGCTTGGTAGCGCAGTTTGACCACCGAAATCCCGGCCGTATCCACCGCACCGGGGTTCTCGCCCACGGCCCGCAGACGCAGGCCAAAGCGGGTGCGATAGAGCACCCACCACGACAGGGGAACAGCGGCCAGCGCCACATAGGTCAGCGCCGTGTGCCCCGACAAAAGTTCGGCATAGAGCGGGCCGATGAGGGGCACATCCGCGATCTGATCGGCAAAGGGCAGGGTAATATCGCCAAACCGCGCCTCGCGCGGCAGGGAGGGCGTGCGCCCGCCCAGTTTGAACCAGGCCTGGCCGATGACCACTGTCAGCCCGGCGGCGAGAAAGTTGATCGCGACGCCGGAAATCAACTGGTCGCCGCGAAAGGTGATCGAGGCGACACCGTGCAGCAGAGAGAGCAGGACAGATGCGCCAATCCCCGCCAGCGTCCCAAGCCAGATATTGCCCGTCACATAGGCCACGGCCCCCGCAAGAAAGGCAGCGCCCAACAGCTTGCCTTCAAGGCCGATATCGACAATGCCCGCACGTTCGGAAAACAGCCCCGCGAGGCAGGTCAAAAGCAAGGGCGTTGCCAATCTGACCGTGGAATCAAGGATTTGCAGGATGGTGAGATAATCCATGACTTATCCTTCCTTGCGTTTGAGGGCGACGAACAGCCGCTCCAGTGGCATACGCACCATATTGTCGAGCGCGCCGGTGAACAGGATCACAAGGGCCTGGATCACCACGACCAATTCGCGCGGGATGCCTTCCCAAAGCGCCAGTTCCGCGCCGCCCTGATAGAGAAATCCGAACAGGATCGAGGCAAGGATGATGCCCACGGGGTGGTTGCGCCCCATCAGCGCCACGGCGATGCCGATGAATCCTGCGCCTTCAACGGCGTTGTCGATCAGCCGTTCGGCTTCGCCCATGACGTTGTTGATCGCCATCAGACCCGCGAGCGCGCCGGAAATCATCATGGTGATGATGATGATGCGACTGGGGGAAATACCTGCGTATTTGGCCGCCGATTCCGACTGGCCATAGGCACGGATCTGGTAGCCCAAGCGGGTGCGCCAGATCAGCCACCAGAAAAAGACGCAGGCCACGAGCGCGACCACGAAGGCAAGGTTGGCGGGCGCGTTCTTGTTGAACATGATGCCCAAGGGCGCAAGCATTTCGTGAAAGGTCGGCAGGTGGGTGCTTTCGGGAAAGCGCGCGGTTTCCGACGACATGGCCCCGGGCACCTTCAACACCCGTGTCAGCAGATAGCCGATCAGCGCCGAGGCGATGAAGTTGAACATGATCGTGGTGATGACGATATGCGAGCCGCGTTTTGCCTGTAGATAGGCAGGGATCAGCGCCCACAAGCCGCCAAACAGCGCCGCGCCGATGACCGCCACAGGCAGGGCAATCGTCCAGTGGCCAAAGGGGATGAACAGGCACACAAGTGCCACGCCCAAGCCTCCCAGCATTGCCTGCCCTTCCGAGCCGATGTTGAACAGGCCCGCGTGATAGGCGACCGCAACCGACAGGCCCGTAAAGATGAAATTCGTCGCGTAGTAGAGCGTGTAGCCCAAACCGCCGGTTGATCCGAAGGCCCCGTCGATCATCACCATGATGGCGTTGAACGGGTCTTTCCCGATGGCAAAAATCACCAGCCCCGAAAAGAAAAAGGCAAGGAGGATCGAGAAGAGGGGGATCAGGATCGTATCCGCCCATTTCGGCATTTTCGACATATCAGGCGTCTTTCTGCGGGGTGCTCATTCCGGCCATCATCAGCCCGAGTTCGCGCTCGTTGGTCTCTTGGGGAAGCTTCTCGCCCATGATCCGCCCGTCAAACATCACCGCAATGCGGTCCGAGAGCGACATGATTTCGTCCAGCTCGACCGACACAAGCAGGATGGCCGCGCCGCGATCGCGCAGGGCGACAATTTGTTGATGGATGAATTCGATTGCGCCGATATCAACGCCGCGTGTCGGCTGGCCAATCAGCAACAGCGCCGGTTCGCGTTCGATTTCGCGCGCCAGCACGATCTTTTGCTGGTTGCCCCCCGAAAAGCTTTTGGCGGGCGTGTCGCAATTGGCGGGGCGGATATCGAAGCGCTCGATCTTGCCCTTGGCATCGTCGCGGATCGCCTTGTGATCCATGAAAAGTGCGTTTTTTTGATATTTCGGGTCGCCGTGATAGCCGAAACAGACGTTTTCCCAAGCCGGAAAGTCAAGGATGAGCCCCTCGTCGTGGCGGTCTTCGGGAACATGGGCGATGCCACGCGCGCGCCGTGTCTGCCCGTCGGAAGCATCGCCCGACAGATCGAGCGGCGCCCCCTGCATCAGAATTTCGCCGCTCGCGGCCATATAGCCGCCCAGAACTTCAAGCAATTCGGTCTGCCCGTTGCCCGCAACCCCCGCAATGCCAAGGATTTCACCGGCGCGCAGATGCAGGTCAATGCCGCGCAGGCGTTCGACGCCATGCCCGTCCACGACCCGCAACCCTTTGATATCCAGAACAACGTCCTGAGGAACAGCGGGTGTTTTTTCAACTTGGAGCAAGACTTTGCGCCCGACCATCAGTTCGGCCAGTTCCTCGGCAGAGCTATCGGCGGTTTTGACGGTTGCGACCATTTCGCCGCGCCGCATGACAGAGACATTGTCGGTCACCTCCATGATTTCGCGCAGCTTGTGAGTGATCAGGATGATGGTCTTGCCCTGCGTCTTCAACCCCTCAAGAATGCGAAACAGGTGGTCGGCTTCGGCTGGTGTCAGCACACCGGTCGGCTCGTCGAGGATCAGAATGTCAGCCTGACGATAGAGCGCCTTGAGGATCTCGACCCGTTGCTGGTGGCCCACAGACAGGTTTTCGACCAGCGCATCGGGATCGACCGACAATTCGTATTCATCCGAGAGCTCGCGCAGCAGTTTGCGCGCTTTTGACAGGGAGGGCCGCAACAAGGGGCCGTCTTCCGCGCCAAGAATGATATTTTCCAGAACGGTGAAATTTTCCACCAGTTTAAAGTGCTGGAACACCATGCCGATGCCTGCGGCGATTGCCGAAGAGCTATCGGTGATATTGACCCGCTTACCGTCAATTTCGATCACGCCGCTATCGGCTTTGTAAAAGCCGTAAAGGATCGACATCAGGGTCGATTTCCCTGCACCGTTTTCCCCGATAATGCCGTGAATCGTGCCTTTGGCGACCTTGATCGCGATATTCTTGTTCGCCTGAACAGGGCCGAAGGACTTGGAAATGCCTTTCAGTTCAATCGCATAAGGGACGGTGGGGGCGGGTGCGAAAGAGGCGGCAGTTTCCTGCCGCCCCTCTGCGGTCCGAGTGACCATTCTCATGTTGCCTTAGTAAGCGGGGCAGGAAACGTCGGTGGTGTAGTCGTGAACCACGATCTCACCGGCAATGATTTTGGCTTTTGCATCTTCGACAGCGGCCATCATTTCAGGGGTGACGAGATCGGCGTTATAGTCATCCATCGCCGCCGACACGCCATCCTCGCCAAGACCCAGAACGATCAGGCCGGGCTCGACATCGGTGCCCGCAGTAAAGGCATCATAGACCACGTTGTCGACGCGTTTGACCATGGACGTCAGCATCGTGCCGGGCTGCATGTAGTTCTGGTTGCTGTCCACACCGATGGCCAGCATGCCTTCATCGGCGGCCGTTTGCAGCACGCCGATGCCGGTGCCACCAGCGGCAGCAAAGACCACCTCTGAACCGTCGGCTTTTTGCGCCTTGGTCAGCTCGCCGCCTTTGACGGGATCGTTCCAGGCGGTCGGCGTGGTGCCGGTCATGTTGACGATGACCTTGCCGTCGGGTTTGACGGATTTAAAGCCCTCGGCGTAACCGCAGGCGAATTTGTGGATCGAGGGGATGTCCATCCCGCCCACAAAGGACACGGTGTCGCCGGTCGCGGCCATCGCGGCCATCACACCCACAAGGTAGGACCCTTCCTGTTCGGAAAAGATCACCGATTTCACGTTGGGCTGGTCCACAACGCCGTCGATGATGACGAATTTCGTGTCGGGGAAATCGGGCGCGACAATGTCGAGTGCGGTGGCAAAGGAAAAGCCGGCCATGACGATGGGGTTCATGCCCTTATCTGCAAAGGAGCGCAGGAACTGCTCGCGCTGGGCGTCGGATTGCAACTCGACTTCGGCAAACTCTTCGCCGGTCTCATCGGCCCACCGCTGGGCACCCATGTAGGACGACTCGTTGAAGGATTTGTCGAATTTTCCGCCAAGGTCGTAAATCACGGCAGGCTCGGCAAGGGCAGCGCCTGCGGACAGGACGAGGGCACCGGCGGTGCCGAGGAATTTCTGCATCAGGGTCATGGATGTCTCCCGGTTCGATTTCTATGTTGGAACTATGCAATGGTCTTGCCTGAAAGTCAGGCATTTGATCATGGTTCACGCATATTTTAGGCCGGAGCGCCTTGGCAGGGTCAATACAAATTTTACCGAATGGTCGTAAATTGCCCGACCTTTGCCCTCATGAGGGCAGGGTGACGTGAAGTCACGCCTATTTCAAAGGCTTAGTCAGAAGCAAAGCGTCGCTAAACCGCCCGTCGAGATGACGGTAGTAGCGGCGCCGTTTGCCGGATTCGCTCCATCCGTTTGTCTCGTAGAGCGCCCGTGCGGGGGTGTTGTCATCGGCCACTTCAAGAAAGGCTTTGCTTGCCGCCTGAGTGCGGGCCTGGTCCTCGAAGGCACCCAGCAGCGCGCGCCCCTGTCCGCGCAGGCGCGCCTCGGGGTGGACCGCGATGGTCAGCAGTTCGGCCTCATCCCCGATCACCCGCCCCATCACAAACCCCTGCGCTGCGCAGTGCAAGAACACGCCCTTGAGCGCCAGCATCCCGCTGAATTCCGTCTCGGACCACGGGCGCGGCGTGGTGAAACAAACGGCATGCAAAGCGGCGAGGGCGGCTGGTTGCATCCTCTATTCCTCAAGGATCACTGGGGCAGGGTCGCGCGGCGGGGCGGCATCGGCGGCGCGGATATAGAGCGGGGCAGGGCGCGGTTGCGCAGTGCCAAGCCGCGTGGCGGCGATCCGTGCAAGCGTATCGGCCAGTGGCGCGATGCAACTCTCGATCCCGTTTGCGAAGCTGGCACGATCCCCCACCACGGGCGCGGACTGCGCGCTGCCGTCGTGAAAGCGCTGCGCATAGGCCTGATCGCGCCGCGCATCGACCAAGCTCAGGGTGTCCCCGATCCGGCCAAAGGCCTGCGCCTCAAGCGTCGAAACGCCAATCGCGGGTTTCCCAAGGCCAAGTGCCAGCCCTCTTGCACAGGCAACCGAAATACGGATGCCGGTAAAATTTCCCGGGCCGATGCCGACCGCGAGCGCGTCAAGGTCGCGCCACGCCACGCCGCCAGCGGCAAGGATTTCTTCGAGCAGCGGCATCAGCCGCTCGGCTTGGCCCTTGGCCATTTCTTCGCGCGCAGAGGCGACGATCGTGCCCGCGCGCAGCAAAGCGGCCGCGCAATGCGCGGCCGATGTGTCGAATGCGAGAATGGTTGGAACGCTCACCGTCTGATCGCTCAGGCGGCGACAGGCCGGACTTCCAGCACTTCGGGAATATAGTGGCGCAGCAGGTTCTCGATCCCCATTTTCAGGGTCAGCGTCGAGGAGGGGCAGCCCGCGCAAGCGCCCTGCATGTGGAGATAAACCACGCCCTTGTCGAAGCCGTAAAACGTGATGTCGCCGCCATCCTGGGCAACTGCAGGGCGCACGCGCGTATCGAGCAGTTCCTTGATCTGGTCCACTATATCGCCGTCCGGACCATCGTGCGCCGCGTGACCGGCCTGCGTGTTCGCTTCCCCTTCCATCACGGCCGCGCCGGATTGGAAGTGTTCCATGATTGCGCCCAGGATCGCGGGTTTGATGTGATCCCAATCGGTCGCGTCGTCCTTTGTCACCGTGACAAAATCCCCGCCAAAGAACACAGCCGTCACACCCCCAACCGCGAAGACGCGTTTGGCGAGGGGCGATTTCTCGGCCGCTTCTGGCGTTGTGAAATCCGCGGTTCCGGCGTCAAGCACGGTCTGGCCGGGCAAAAACTTCAGCGTTGCGGGGTTCGGCGTGGATTCGGTCTGGATGAACATGGCATGCTTTCCTACTGCTTGCGTGCGATATGCGCCTTTGCAGCGCCAGAGTCAAGATTTAGAACCGTTCTAAATTGTGGGTGCGCCGCGTTTACGTCGTCGCTTCAAGCCGCTCTTTGGACATCTCACCCGGAACGATGGTCATGGGGATCGGCAGGCTTCCGGCCTGTTTGGTCATGGCGGTGATCAGCGGGCCGGGACCGCCTTTTTCACTGGATGCGCCCAAAACAAGCACGCCGATTTCGGGGTCTTCGGTAATCTGCGCCAGAATTTCGACCACCGGTTCGCCTTCGCGGATCACCAGCACCGGATCGACCCCTTGGCGGTCACGCATCCATTTGGCGAACACTTCGAAATGGACCTCGATCCTTTCGCGGCTTTCCGCGCGCATAATGTCGGCAACGCCGATCCAGTGATTGAATTCATCCGGTGGAATGACCGACAGAATCGTAACGCCGGCTCCGGTATGGGCCGCGCGCATCGCTGCAAATCGCATGGCATTCAGGCATTCGCGACTATCGTCGAGCACAACAAGGAATTTGCGCATGAGGTCTCTCCCGTCGGGCGTGCCCGTTGGCCCGCCGCTTTCGGGGATCATGATACAGCGCGCCGCGCCGTGCAACCTTGGTTGCGCGGGGGGCACGGCCTGACCCGGCACGGGGCGGCGATTGCGTCGGCGCGGTGCAAGTGGTCGGAGTGCCGCCTCCGGCAGGAAAAGACCGGAGACGGCAAGCAGCGGGGTCGGGGACGAACCGCAGCGCTGCAATGGACGCGAAAAGCCATCTCTTGGGAAGACATCTCGGACGGGACACACCGAGGCTCTTCGGTCCAGTTCTCTCTAGCGCAGCATTGTTTCCAAAATACGACAACAAGCGTTCTTGAAAGGGCGCAGATGCGGGAATGATACCGGTCGGGGGCTGCAAATTATTGTGAATTGCGCAGAGCGGGCGATCTGGGGGAGATTGCGCTAAAATACAGGGGGCGCGCGCGATGGTTTTTTCCGCATCGCTTGCATCGTGCCCCGCCGCGCCGCCTCGGGCTTTGCCCGACTTTGACCAACATGACCCCCGCCGTCGCCGCGAATGACAGCATCGGGTCCAAAAAACAGGCATAAAATGAGCATTATTTCCAGACGCACCGCCCTGCGCATGGCGTTGAGCACACCGTTTCTTTCCCTTGCTGGCATGGCGCAGGCGCAAGAAATCGGGCTGACTCTGCCCGATGACCTCGCCAACCCCGATGGCGTGCGCAACAACGTGTCGGGGTTTCGCCGCATTGACTGGCGTGACCATTTCGACAGTCTGAATGCCAATGGCACGATTGTCGCGGATACGGTCAGCCGCGCGCTGCATTTCTGGAGCGGCGATGGCGGCACCTATAAACTGTACCCGACCTCGGTGCCTGTCACCGACGAGTTGACGCGGCGCGGCTACACCGAAGTGGTCAAAAAGGTCGACGGTCCGACCTGGACGCCGACGCCTTCGATGCGCGAACGCGATCCCAGCCTGCCTGCTGTCGTGCCCGCCGGGCCGCAAAACCCGCTGGGCACCCATGCGCTTTACCTGAGCTGGCAGTATTACCGCATCCACGGCACGCATGACACGCGTAAGATCGGGCGGAGGTCTTCGGATGGCTGCATCGGCCTGTACAACGAACAGATCGCGGATCTTTACAGCCGTGTGTCGGTCGGCGCGCAGGTGAAACTGGTCTAGGGCACGGCGTTCGCGCCTCCCTTACGGACAAACAGCAAAAAGGGGCCTCCCGATGGGTGAGGCCCCTTTTGTGTCTTTGGTGTGCACCTGCGCCCTAGCGCACGAAGCCCATAATGTCGAAGGTTTTGGCAAGGATCGGCTGGGCGATTTCATTGGCCCGCTCGGCACCGCGTGCCATCAGCCGGTCGATTTCCGCCGGATCGGCCATCAAACGGGCCATCTCACCCGAGACGGGCGCAAGTTTTTCCACCGCCAGATCGGCCAGCGCGGGTTTGAAGCGGCCCCAACCGGCGCCCGCATACTCCGCGATCACCTGCGCGTTCGTCATGTCCGACAGGGCGGCGTAGATGTTGACGAGGTTGCGCGCCTCGGGGCGATCCGTCAGACCCTCAAGCGTTTCAGGCAGCGGTTCGGCATCCGACTTTGCCTTTTTGAACTTCTTGGCGATGGTGTCGGCATCATCGGTCATGTTGATGCGTTCCATGTCGCTTTCGCCGGACTTGGACATCTTTTTCGTGCCGTCACGCAGGTTCATCACCCGCATGGCCGGACCCTCGATGACCGGCTCGGTCTGGGGGAAGAAATCGGTTTTGTAGTCGTGGTTGAATTTGTTGGCGATGTCGCGGGTCAATTCCACATGTTGTTTCTGATCCTCGCCCACCGGCACATGGGTGGCGTGATAGAGCAAAATATCGGCGGCCATCAGCGAGGGGTAGGCATAAAGCCCCAGCGATACGCCTTCGGCATTCTCGCCCGCTTTGTCCTTGAACTGGGTCATGCGGTTCATCCAGCCCACACGGGCCACGCAGTTGAACAACCAGCCAAGTTCGGCATGGGCCGAGACGCGCGCCTGATTGAACAGAATGCTCTTTTCGGGATCGATGCCTGCGGCCAGATAGCCTGCGGCCACTTCGCGTGTCGCATGGCGCAGATCCGCCGGGTCCTGCCAGACGGTGACGGCATGCATGTCCACCACGCAGTAAATGGTTTCGAAATCACTGCCTTGCATATCGACAAAGCGCTTGATCGCGCCCAGATAGTTACCAAGGGTGAGGCCGCCCGAGGGTTTGATCCCCGAGAAAACGCGTGGGGTAAAGACAGGCTGGGCCATCATGCTCTCCGTCACTGGAATTATGCTTGTCATTCGCTTACCCATGCGAGGCACAAGCGTCAAGGAAAGCCCCGATATGAGCAACCGCAGCCCCTTTATTCCGCCCTCCGATCCTTCGGGTCACGGCGGCCCCGTAAACCCCTTGCCGCCGGTGGTCGTGGCGCTGGCGTTGCTGCTGGCGGGGATCGAGCTGTATTTTCAGGCGGGGTCTTACGGGCTTTTGGGCCAAAACGGCATCGGTGCGCGGGTCAATGCCATTCAGGATTTCGGCTTTTTCGACACGGTGTTCGAGGCGATGCGCCTGCAAGGGCAGTGGCCGCTGTCTCATGTGATGCGCTTTTTCACCTATGCGTTCGTCGGTGGCGCGATGACCCAGACGGTGTTTGTCATCGTCTTTCTGCTGGCACTGGGCAATATGGTGGGGCGGCATTTCGGCCAGATCGCTGTCGTGGCGATTTTCGCGATTTCGACCGTTGCCGGTTCGCTGGCCTACGGGTTCCTTGTCAATTCCGAGTACCCGCTGATCGGGGGCTACCCCGGGGTGTACGGGTTGATCGGGGGCTATACGTTCATGCTGTACGTGGGGCTTGGGCAGCTGCACCAAAACCAGATGCGCGCATTTTCCCTGATCGGGATGCTGATGGGCATCCAGCTTTTGTTCGGGGTGATTTTCGGGGGCACAGCCGATTGGGTCGCGGATCTTGCCGGATTTACCGCCGGTTTGATCACCGCGACCCTGATGGTGCCCGGAGCGTTCCGGCGCATTCTGGAACGCATCCGCAAACGCTAAGGCAGGGCGTCACCCGCCCCGCTTGAGACTGCGTTTCAACTGCCCCAAATTGGTCGCACCGATCACATGGCCTATGCCGAAATAGACCACAGCCGACACCGCGACCAGCACCAGAACGCACAGGGGCCGCGAGAAGGCAAAGAGCGGCGCAAGCGCGCCGTTCACCGCCCAAAGCGCACCGCCCATGATCACCGCCGCCACGAGAATACGCGGTGCCCGTTTGGTGAGCCGCGCGTCAAATAGCGCGGCATCGCCGAACCTGCGGCTCCCCGACCAAAGCTGGCCCACCATCACCCAGGCCGCCAGGGTCGTGGCGACGGCGGCCGCATAAAAGCCGATGACAAAGGACAGCCCGACCGCCAAAGCCGCGTTCACTACCATGGCCACCACGGCAAAGCGAAACGGGGTTTTGGTGTCCTCGCGCGCGAAATAGAGCGGTTGCAGCACTTTTTGGAGCACGAAAGCGGGCAGGCCGAGACCATAGATCGCCACCGCAAGCGCCGTTGTATGGGCATCCTCCACGCTGAACCGCCCCCGCTGGAACAGGGTCGCGATCAACTCGTAAGGGATGACCATCAAGGCAACGGCCGCTGGCACGGTCAGCAGCAGGGCAAATTCCGTGGCGCGGTTGAATGCGTCACGCCCGCCAAGGCTATCGCCTGCAGAGAGGCGGCGCGACAGATCCGGCAAAAGCACCACGCCGATGGCAATGGCGACCACCCCAAGGGGCAGTTGGTACAAACGATCCGCAAGGTTGAGATATTGCAGCGCGCCGTCCTGACTGAAGGAGGCGACCTGACGCCCGACCAGCAGGTTGATCTGCACAACACCGCCCGCCAGGGCCGCAGGGCCCGCCAGAACCAGCAAGCGTTTGATTTCGGGGGTGAACTTTGGAAGGCGCGGCACAAGCCTGTAGCCCGCCCGCCGCGCGGCTTCCCAGACGATGGCAAGCTGTACGAGGCCCGCAACCGGCACGCCCCAGACAAGCGCCTGCGCCACGTCAAAGCCCAGCTTATGCGCTCCCCACATCGCCAGCGAGAGGATGATGTTCAAAAACACCGGCGCGGCGGCGGCGGCGGCAAAACGCCCCGTGGCGTTCAAAACGCCCGAGCATAGGGCCGCGAGCGAGATGAACAGAATATAGGGAAAAATCACGCGGCCATAGTCGGTCGCGAGATCAAAGCGGGCGTCCCCGATGAATCCGGCCGCCATCGCCGAGACGAGGAAGGGCATGAAAACCGTCCCCAAAACCGTCAAAACGATCAGCAAGGAGGCGAGCGCATTGGCGGCGTCCTGTGCAAAGCCGCGCGCATCCTCGCCCGCTTCGACCTTTTTGGAAAACAGCGGCACAAAAGCGACGTTCAACGTGCCTTCGGCAAAGAAACGGCGAAACATATTGGGCAGAGAAAAGGCCACAACAAAGGCTTCGGCGGCGGGACCTGCACCAAGGTAAGCGGCGATCAGCGCGTCACGGACAAAGCCCAGCACGCGGCTGCCCAATGTCCATCCCCCGACCGTCAAGAACCCGCGCATCAAGCGCACCGGCTTCATTTCGCGCGCGCACGCTCTGCGCCGCGCGTGATCGCCTCGCGCAGTTTCTTTTCAAGCGCCTTGAGGCGCGTTTCCGAATGAAGCTTCATGCCGAACATGTCCTTGACGTAGAAACTATCCACGACTTGCGCGCCATATGTGGCGATCTGGGCGGTGGAAATTGTGATGTTATTGGCCGCAAGGGCCCGCGTGAGATCATACAACAAGCCGGGCCGATCACGGGTATCGACTTCGACGATGGTGAAGATCTCGGAGCCCTCATTATCGAAACTGATCGAGGTCGGCACGTTAAATTTGCTTTCGCGCTTTTTGATCTTGTCGCGATCTTTCAGCGCGTCGCGCGCCACTACTTCGCCGCGCAGGGTTTTGGAAATCATCTGCTTGAGGCGGGGCAGGCGGGCGGTGTCATAGGGGGATTCATCGCCGTCCTGAATCCAGAAAATCGCGGTGGCATAGCCGTCCTTGGACGTAAAGGTCCGCGCATCGACGACATTGGCGCCCACCAGTGCAATCGCACCCGCCAAACGCGAGAAAATCCCCGGATGGTCGACCAGCGCAAAACAGGCGCGGGTCGCATCGCGGTCCTCGTCGGGCATCAGGTCGACATGGATTTCATCGTCGCGCATGTCCTTGAGAAGATTTGCGAAAATGACATGCGCCGAGGTCGGCAAGCCCTGCCAGTAGGGGCCGTAGTGGCGCTGGGTCTCGCGCTTGATTGCGGCCGGTTCCCAATCGGTGAGTGCTTCGCGCAGATGGCGCTTGGCCTCGCCTTCGCGGGCCTCGCGGTTCAGCGCCTCCATGCCGCCTTCCAGCGCAAGCGCGGTCTGGCGGTGCAGGTTGCGCAAAAGCTGCGCCTTCCAGTTGTTCCAGGTGTTGGGCCCGACGCCGCGAATGTCACAGACGGTCAGAACCGTCAGCAAATCGAGCCGCGAGCGCGACCGCACCGCTTTGGCGAAATCGCGCACGGTGCGCGGATCGGAAATATCGCGTTTCTGCGCGATGTCCGACATCAACAGGTGATAGCGCACCAGCCATTCGACCGTCTCGCATTCCGCCGGTTTCAGGCCCAGACGCGGGCAAATGCGCCGGGCGATTTGCGCGCCGATGATCGAATGATCCTCGGGCCGCCCCTTGCCGATGTCATGAAGCAGCAGGGCGACATAAATCACCTTGCGATTGACCCCATCCTTGAGGATTCCCGAGGCAATCGGCAGCTCCTCGACCAGTTCGGCCTTTTCGATCTCGGCAAGGGTTTTGATGCATTGGATCGTGTGCTCGTCAACGGTGTAGCTGTGATACATGTTGAATTGCATCATCGCGACAATGTTCTGGAATTCGGGAATGAAGGCCCCGAGCACGCCGATTTCGTTCATCCGGCGCAGGCCGCGTTCGGGGTTGCCATGCTTGAGCATGATGTCGAAAAAGATGCGGTTGGCTTCGGGATTGCGCCGCATATCGTCATCGATCAGACGCAGGTTCGCGGCGATCAGGCGCATCGCGTCGGGATGGATCAGATACCCCGTGCGCAGGGTTTCGTTGAAAATGCGGATCATATTCAACTTGTCGGCAAGGAAAGCCTGCGGATCGACCAGCGCAAGGCGGTTGTGCACGATCTTGTAAAGGGTGCCGACCTTTTTCGTGCGGCTCAGCATCCGTTGAAGCGAGGGGGCCGGTTTGAGGTGCTGTGCTTCGAGGGCGGCCAGCAGAATGCGGGTCAGCTCGCCTACGCGGGTGGCGTGGCGAAAGTAGTCCTGCATGAACACTTCGACGGCGCGCCGCCCGCGAATGTCGACATAGCCCAACCGTTCGGCGACCTCGGGCTGCATGTCGAATGTCAGCTGGTCCATACCGCGATTGGCCGCAAGATGCAGGGCGTTGCGCGTGGCCATCAAGAAATTCTCGGCTTGGCGGAATTGGGCATATTCCTCGCGGGTAAAGACGCCCAAATCCACCAGATCCGCCGCGACACGCACGTCATTCACGTATTTTGCAATCCAGTACAGCGATTGCAGGTCGCGCAGGCCGCCTTTGCCCTCTTTGACATTCGGCTCGACAACGTAGCGCTGGTTGCCCTGTTTTTTCAGCCGCTCGGTGCGTTCTTCCAGTTTGGCTGTGACAAACTCGGGGCCTGTGCTGCGGAACAATTCGGTGCGCAGCCGCGTCAGCAATTTTTCTTTCAGCGCGAGGTCGCCGGCAAGAAACCGCAGTTCCAGCATCGCGGTGCGGATGGTGAAATCCTCGCGGCCCAGCGTCAGGCATTCTTTGACGGTGCGGCTGGCATGTCCCACTTTGAGATGCAGATCCCAGAACATGTAGAGCATGCTCTCGATCAGGTTTTCCATCCGCCCCGTGATTTTCGCGGGCGATAGAAACAACAGGTCCACATCGGAAAAGGGCGACATTTCGCGCCGCCCGTAGCCACCCACCGCCAGCACCGCGATATTGTCCTTGTCGGAGGGTTCGACAATCGGGTGCAATTTGACGCTGGCCACCCAGAGCACGGCTCCCACAAGGCAATCCGTGAGCCAGGCATAGGCCAGAACCGCAGGGCGCGCATCAAGCGGTCGCTTGGCGATACCGGCGGCAATGGCGGCGCGCCCGCGCGTATTCGCCTCGCTCAGGATCTGAACGGTGACTTTGCGCACATCGGCGGGTGTTTGCGCCGCGTCGATCGCGGTCTCCAAGTCGGCGGACGCCGCCGCGATGTCAAAAATCGCAGCGGCGTCACAGATCAGATCCTCGGGAGGAGGCAGGATGGTGGTGGTGAGGGCTGGCTCAGAAGCCAGCGCCACCGAAGGAGCGTGGGGCAGGGTCAATCTCGATTACCTGATTGTTCTGAATTGTTGCGATGGCAAGGCCGCGTTGGTTCGTACCATCCGCCATAAGCCGGAAGATACCGTTAACGCCGACAAAGCCGGAAGAGCGGGTCAGCGCCTGCGCGGAGAAGGCATTCGGGTTGCCGGTTTTCACCAGCGCACCGATGGCCGCGATCCCGTCATAGGCCAGACCTGCCAGCGGGTGCGGGGCGCTGCCATAGGCGGCGGAATAGCGACCGGCGAAATTATTGGCGAGGCGTTGATCGGGCAAGGCAAACCAGCCGTTCTGTAGGCCGGGCTCTGCGGTTGCGGTCGCCGGAATGTCCCAGCGCGTCAGCCCCATGAATTGCTGTGCGGGCGAAGAAATGCCGTTCTGGGGCAAGCCATCGGCGAGGAAGGGCAGCGCGCCATCGGTGCCGGAGGTGAAAAACACCGCATCGGCACCGGCCGATTTCGCGGCCGCCGCGATGCGCGGGATGGCGGCGGTGACCCCGTTTTGCGACAATTCGAACGTCTGATCGCCCGCCAACGTGGCGCCATTGCCGCCGATGGCCTGGATGATCGCCGTGCGGCCCGCGGCTTCGGCGGGGCCTTGCCCGCTGACGACCATCACGTTGCGCTTGCCCTTGGACACGCCAAAGCGCACCAGCCGGTTGGCGGTGTTTTCAAAGGTCGGTCCAAGGATAAAGACGTTCCCCCCGGCCACGCTGGGGTTGTTGGACAGCGACAGCACGTTCAGCCCCGCATTGGCCGCAGCGATGCCGGCCAGTTTGGCCGAGCCGCCGTAGACCGGTCCGAGGATGATCTGCGCCCCTTCGTTGGCCGCCTGAACGGTCACGGCATTGGCGCGCTCGGGCTGGCCGCCGGTGTTGTAGACGCGCAAGTCGATCTGCACGCCCGCCAGGTCGCGAATCGCCAGACGGGCTGCGTTTTCAATGGATTTCGCCAGCGCCTCATCGGCGGCCTGTGCAGAGCCATAGGGCACCAGCAGGGCGACCTGAACGGGTTTGGTGGTATCGACAGTGCCCGACGCGCCGCCACTTGCCGGCATCATCGACGGATCGCACGCGGCCAGAAGCGGCAGGGCCAGGACAAGTGCGGCGCGGCGTCCCATGCGGGCCGATACGGAGCGGGAGGACGCAAGTCGGGCAAGCGACATGCGGGCGCGGCTGAGAAGGGCGAACATGATAAAACCTCTTGGCAACGGGGCTGACAGCAGTTGAGCTTCAAGATAGGTCACAGGTGCGCGAGAGTAAACGCCGCCAAGCCGAGGAAATGCCATGAGTTACCAGATCAAGCCGCTTCCCGCCGGTCTCCATTTTGTGGCGACCCCGATCGGCACCGCCCGCGACATCACCCTGCGCGGGCTCGACACGCTGGCGAGCGCCGATGTGCTGGCCGCAGAGGACACGCGCACGCTCAAGCATCTGATGGAAATCCACGGCGTGCCTTTGGGGGATCGCCACGTCTACGCCTATCACGATCACAACGGGGCGCAGGTGCGCCCGCATCTGATTGCCGCGATGAAAGAGGGCAAATCGGTTGCCTATGCCTCGGAAGCGGGCACGCCGCTGGTCGCGGACCCGGGATTTGCGCTGGCCCGCGAGGCGATTGCCCAAGGGATCGCGGTGACCTCTGCGCCGGGACCTTCGGCGGTGGTCGCGGCGCTGTCGATTTCCGGCCTGCCATCGGATCGCTTCTTGTTTGCGGGGTTTTTGCCCAGCACCTCGGGCGCTGCGAAAAAAGTGTTGAGCGAATTGCGCGACATCCCGGCAACGCTGTGTTTTTACGAAAGCCCCAAGCGGATCGCCAAAACTTTGGCCAGTATGTGCGAGGTGCTGGGCGAGGCGCGCCCTGCCGCCCTGTGTCGTGAGATCACCAAACGATTCGAAGAGGTCCGGCGCGGCACATTGCGCGCGCTGTGCGACGATTTGGCGGCCAATCCGGTGAAGGGGGAAATCGTGTTGCTGGTCGATCGCGGCAGCGACGAAGCCGCCGAGGAAGACATCGAGGCTGCGTTGGACGCGGCGCTTTTGCAGATGTCGGTGAAAGATGCCGCAACTCTTGTGGCCGAGAAATTCAACCTGCCGCGCCGCCAGATTTACCAATCCGCGCTGGCGCGGGGTAAAGCTGCGCGCGAGGCATGAGGCGGGATGGTCAAAGGTCCAGATAGCCCCAACGCCGCACGCGGCGCGATGGCCCATGCGGCCGGATGGGCCGCCGAGGATATCGTGGCGCGCGACTATGCGGCACGCGGGGGTGTCGTGCTTGAACGGCGCTGGCGCGGGCAGGGGGGCGAAATCGATCTTATCGTGACGCTGGACGGCGTGGTGGTCTTTGTCGAGGTCAAGCAAAGCCGCAGCTTTGACAGCGCCGCGACCCATCTCACCGCGCGCCAGATCGCGCGCCTCTTTGCGGCGGGCGAAGAATTTCTGGGCACGCGGCCGCAGGGCCTGCTGACCGACTGCCGTTTCGATCTGGCGCTGGTGGATGGCATCGGCGCGGTGCAGATCCTCGAGAATGCTTTCATGTAGGGGCGATTTGCCCTGGGCCATTGAACGCCGCCCGCCTCTGGTCCATCTATGAGGCACAACAAGCGGAGCGAAAACCACATGTCCCTCAAAATTGCCATTCAGATGGACCCGATCGGGCCGATCAACATCGACGCCGACAGCACGTTCCGCATCATGGAAGAGGCCCAGGCGCGCAGCCATTCCCTGTTCTACTACACGCCCGACAAGCTGGCCTTTGACGAGGGGCGCGTGACCGCACGCGGCTGGCCCGTCACGGTGCAGCGCGTCAAGGGCGATCACTACACCGCAGGGGCGGAAACGGTTGTCGATCTGTCCGACTTCGATGTGGTCTGGCTGCGTCAGGATCCGCCTTTTGACATGGGCTATATCACCACCACCCATATTCTTGAGCATCTGATGCCCGAAACGCTGGTGGTCAACGACCCGTTCTGGGTGCGCAACAGCCCCGAAAAACTTCTGGTGCTGCGTTTCCCCGATCTGATCCCGCCCACCACGATTGCGCGCGACCTCGCCACCATTCGCGCCTTCAAGGAAAAGCACGGCGATATCATTCTGAAACCGCTCTATGGCAACGGCGGCGCGGGTGTGTTCCGCCTTGATCCCAACGACCGCAATCTGGCCTCGCTGCACGAGCTGTTCACCGGCTATTCGCGCGAACCGCTGATCGTGCAGAAATTCCTTCCCGCGGTTGCGGCAGGCGACAAGCGCGTCATCCTTGTGGACGGGGTGCCGGTCGGCGCGATCAACCGCGTCCCGCAAAAGGGCGAAACCCGTTCGAACATGCATGTTGGCGGGCGGCCCGAAAAAGTGGACCTGACCGCGCGCGATCTGGAAATCTGCGCCGCCATCGGGCCGGTGCTGCGCGAAAAGGGCCAGATTTTCGTCGGCATCGACGTGATCGGCGACTATCTGACCGAAATCAATGTGACATCGCCGACGGGGCTTCAGGAACTGGAGCGCTTCGACGGGACGAATGTGACTGCGAAAATCTGGGAAGCCATCGAAGCGAAACGCGGAGTCTAGGCTGTGCCTGCCTCGCTGCGCCTGCGGATTTTGTCGCGCCTCCTCGCCTTGGGGCCAAAGCGGCAATTTGCGCGGCTCAGCGATCCGGCGCAGGCAACGCGCGACTTCGAGCGCTCGGCGCGGCTGGCGTTTCGCGTGCCACCCTTCACTCACCGGCTGCGGCGCAAAACCCAAGGGGGCGTGCCGCTGAACTGGGTGCATGTCGGGCGCGTGCCGATGGACCGCGTTATTTTGTACCTGCACGGCGGTGCTTTCATCTGCGGATCGGCGCGCACGCATTTGTCGCTCTTGTCCCACCTGTCGCGCCACTGCGGTCTCGAGGTCTGCGCGCCGGATTATCGGCAATTGCCGCAAGCGGGGTTTCCCGCGCCGCTGGAGGACGCTTTGGCCGCATGGGACCACCTGCGCGCCCTGGGCTATGGTGCGCACCAGATCATGCTGGCAGGCGATAGCGCGGGCGGCGGATTGGCTTTTTCCCTGCTTTCTCAGGTGCTTGCGCGCGGCGAGCGCCCTGCGGGCCTGTTTGCCTTCTCGCCTTGGACCGACCTCACCTATTCAGGGCAGAGCATCACGCAGAATGCCAAAACCGACTGTCTGATCCCGACCGGGCGGATGGGCGAGCTTGCGAAACTCTATCTGGGCGACACGCCTGCCGATGATGCGCGCGCCTCGCCTCTGTTTGCCGAGTTTTGCGCCCCGCCGCCGGTGTTGATGCAGGTGGGCGGTGGCGAAGTTCTGGCCGATGACACCTATCGCATGGCCGCGAAACTGACCCGTGCGGGCGGTGAGGTCACCGTGCAAACTTTTGAGGCCGCGCCGCATGTCTGGCAGATGTTTTACGGGGTCGTGCCCGAAGCACGCGAGGCGCTTTGTGCGGTTGCCACCTTTGTTCAGACCTCTTTGGACAGCGCCAAGCGATAGCTCACGGCCTCCGCGACATGGGGGCTGCGCACCTTCTCGCTGCCCGCAAGATCGGCAATGGTGCGCGCGACCCTGAGCACACGGTGGTAGCCGCGCGCCGACAGGCCGAATTTTTCCGCGACCCTGCCGATCAGCGCGCGCCCCTCGGCATCGGGGCTGGCCACGGCGTCCAGCAGATCGCCCTCCAGATCGGCGTTGGTGCGCGCGGGGGTGCCTTCGAACCGCGCGCTTTGAAGCGCCCGTGCGCGCGCGACCCGCGCGGCAATTTGTGCCGAACTTTCGCCTTGTGCGGGCAGGTCGAGATCGCTGAAGGCGACGGGCGGCACTTCGACACGCAAATCGAAGCGATCCATCAGCGGGCCGGAAATGCGCCCCAGATAGTCGGTTCCACAGTGGGGAACTTTGGCGCAGGCCCGCGCAGGATCGCTGAGATAGCCGCATTTGCAGGGGTTTGCGGCCGCCAAAAGCAGAAACCGGCAGGGGTAGCGCACATGGGCATTGGCGCGCGCGATCACCACACTGCCGGTCTCGATCGGCTGGCGCAGGGTTTCAAGCACGGTACGGTTGAATTCGGGGAACTCGTCCATGAACAAAACCCCGTTATGCGCGAGCGAAATCTGACCCGGTTTTGCCCCTTTCCCACCGCCGGTGAGCGCCGCCATCGAAGCAGTGTGATGGGGGTCGCAGTAGGGGCGGACACGCGAAATCCCGCCTTCAAGCAGGGTGCCTGCCACGGAATGGATCATCGAGGTTTCCAGCGCCTCCTGCGCGGACATCTGCGGCAGGATCGAGGGCAGGCGCGCGGCCAGCATCGACTTGCCCGAGCCGGGAGTGCCGACCAGAAACGTGTGGTGTCGGCCAGCCGCGGCAATTTCCAGCGCGCGTTTGGCGCGTTCCTGACCCTTCACATCGGCCATGTCCTTGCCGCGCGGCGGTTCAGGCGCAAGGCCGGGTTCAGCGGGAGGCAATGGCCGCTCGCCGCTGAGATGTTTGATCACTTGCCCCAAATCGGCAACGCCGGTCACAGTGGTCGCCCCCACCCACGCCGCTTCAGGCCCGCAGGCCGTGGGGCACAGCAGCGCGCAGTCGGCCTCGGCCGCAGCAACGGCCGCCGGCAGCGCGCCCGAGACCGCAACAACCGTCCCGTCCAAAGACAGCTCGCCCAGGGAGAACACGGTTTCAATGGTTTCGGGCGGCAAGATGCCAATGGCCGACAAAAGCGCCAGCGCGATGGGAAGATCGTAATGCGACCCCTCTTTGGGCAGGTTCGCAGGCGAGAGGTTCAGCGTGACTTTCTTGGCCGGAAGCGCGATCGAAAGGGCCGAAAATGCGGCGCGCACGCGTTCTTTGGCTTCGGACACTGCTTTGTCGGGGAGGCCGACGATGGAGACGGCGGGCATGCCGGGGGACACGGCGCATTGCACCTCGACGCGGCGCGCGTCCACGCCCTCAAAGGCGACTGTGTAGGTGCGCGCAAGCATAGGCCCTCCGACGTTTCCTTAACCTTGGTTAACGGTGTAGCGCCGGGAGGGTTAGCGAATGGTTAACATGCGGGGGAATGGTCGAAATTCGACCGCTATATCTTTGGCCCGTTAGAGGTCGGCCCGTTAGACTTCAGGCCAATTAAACTTCAGGCCAGTCGTGCGCGGGCAAGTCACGGGCATAGGGCAGGGGATCATAGCTGAAGGTCAGCGCCTGCGCGCGCCACGCCCGAAACGCCGGATCGCGCATCCATGCCGCCACATAGGCCTGCACGCGCGGCGTCACCGGCAGGTCGTAGCCGACAATCCGCGCGCAAACGGGCGCATAGAAGGCATCGGCAATCGAGAATTCGCCAAACAACCACGGGCTATCGTCGCGGCCCCAACGGTCCCAGGCGCGGCCCAGCATCGCATCAAGGCGCGCCAGATCAGCGCTAAGCGCGGGGGTGATTTCCGTTCCCTCCCAGACCCGCAACAATTGCACATCGCAGTCGCGCAGCGCCTTGAAGCCTGTGGAAATTTCGCAGCACAGCCAGCGCGCAAACATCCGCGCAGCGCTGTCTTTGGGCCACATCTGTTTTTCGGGGTGCCGCTCGGCCAGGGTTTCGGCAATCGCCAGCGTTTCCCCCAGCAATTCGCCCTCCGGCGTCACGATGATCGGCACGAAATGCGCCGGGGCATAGGCTGCAAGCTCGGCCTTTTTGTCACCCGTGTAGAGGCGCGCCAGAACTTCGCGGTGGGGCAGGTTAAAATGGGCAAACATCATGCCCGCGCGCAGGGACCAGCTGGAAAAGGCTTTGTCAGCAATCACAAGGGTGTAACTCATCGCTTCAGGCTCCGTTTCGGCATTTAGGCACAGGCTGTCACAGTCACGCGCAATGTGACAATCGCAATTTTGTGGTGCCGGCAATCACAGGGTCTGATTGACCGCGCGCAGCTGCCATCTGCCCAGATCGCGTCCTGCGCCTTGGGCACCGTTTGTGTCGATCACGGTCAGTGACAAGGGGTCGATGGTCTGGGCAAAGGCCTCATAGGCTGAACAGGCGCGTGCGCGCTGGATAAAGCTCATGATCACCCCCATATGGGCGACGATCACCACCTCGCCGTGGCTGGCAAGCAGGGCATCGGCGGCGGCAAAGGTGCGCGCGCACAGCCTGTTCCAGCTTTCGCCCTGCGGCGGGGCGATGTCGCCGGGGGTCTCGAAATAGGCGCGGGGCAGATCGGGATCGAGGGCTTGGACCTCGGCCCACGTTTTATTTTCCCAAACCCCGAAATGGGTTTCGCGCAAATCGGCGCTATGGGGAAGTCGGCGGCGGCGGGCGGCAATCGCGTCAGCCGTTGTCACGGCGCGCATCAGGTCCGAGGACACAACGGGCGCTTGCGGCAGGGCCGCTTCCAGCCGCGCCAGAGCGGCGGTGTCCGACAGGTCGGCGGGCACATCCGTCCAGCCGACAAACTGTCGGGCATGGGTCGGCCCGTGGCGCACCAGCCACAGCGTCACGGGGTCACCCCGTCAGGGAGCGCGCCCTTGAGGGCAAAAGGCAGCCCCGCCATCACCCCGATCACGCAAGCGGCCTCGGCCGCAAGTTGCTGGTTCAGGCGCCCTTGTGCGTTGCGAAACCGGCGGGCCAGCGCATTCTCGGGGACGATCCCTGCGCCCACCTCGTTGGACACGATCACCACCGGC
Organism: Aquimixticola soesokkakensis; assembly: GCF_900172375.1. Lineage (GTDB taxonomy): Bacteria > Pseudomonadota > Alphaproteobacteria > Rhodobacterales > Rhodobacteraceae > Aquimixticola > Aquimixticola soesokkakensis. The sequence continues at coordinate 156,743 of NZ_FWFS01000008.1, forward strand.
GCGGGGCAGGCGTGAATCGCCAAAATCAGCGCGTCCGTCTGTGCGTCAATGTCGTGTTCGGCAAGAATATGGTTGGTCAGCCACATGGTCGCGCAGTCGATCAGCACGATCTCGCCGGTTTTGACCCCTTTGAGGGCCGAAGGAATGTCAAAAGGCGCTTCACAAGTACGCCAGTGCGGCCCGCGCATCTTCTGGTGGCGTAAAATTTTGGCATCCATTTCCGCATCAAAGGCTTGTGCGGTGGCGATGTAGATGCGCGATAAACTGCTGGAAAGTATAAGTTTTTCAGAGAAATAAGATTTCCCCGAGGCGCAGCCGCCTAGCACAAGGGTGAATTTCGTCAACACGGCGTGAAACTTTCTGTCATCGGACTGCGTTAAATGACCAATAACAGGATTTAACGGCCAGAGCGAGCAAGCCTCGTGACGGTACACTCCGGGGGATCGGATATGGCGCTGAACGCAAGCACAACAACTTCCTATGCAGATCAGGCGTTGCCCCGCCGCGCAATGAAAGCGGAAATGCTCGACGCAGATACCGAGCACGCTTTGGCAGTTGCCTGGCGCGACGAACGCGACGAGGCGGCTCTGCACCGTTTGGTGAATGCCTACATGCGGCTTGCGATTTCCATGGCCTCCAAATTCCGCCGCTACGGCGCGCCGATGCCCGACCTGATCCAGGAGGCGGGGCTGGGCCTGATGAAGGCGGCAGAAAAATTCGACCCCGATCGCGGCGTGCGGTTTTCGACATATGCCGTGTGGTGGATCAAGGCCTCGATCCAGGACTATGTGATGCGCAACTGGTCGCTGGTTCGCACAGGCTCTACCTCGTCGCAAAAGTCGTTGTTTTTCAATATGCGCCGCGTTCAGGCCCGTCTGGAACGCGAGGCGCAGGGGCGCGGTGACAGTCTTGATCGTCACCAGCTGCATGAGGCGATTGCGGTTGAGGTCGGTGTGCCGCTGCGCGATGTCCAGATGATGGAAGGGCGCCTGTCGGGCTCCGATTTCTCGCTCAATGCAACGCAGGCTACCGATGATGAAGGCCGCGAGTGGATCGAGACACTGGCGGATGACGATGACACTTCGGCGGAAAAAGTGGCCGCAGATCACGATGCAACCACGCTGCGGGTCTGGCTGGTCGATGCGATGACATCCCTGTCCGACCGCGAGCAGTTCATCGTGCGCGAGCGCAAGCTGATTGACGAGCCGCGCACTCTGGAAAGCCTTGGCGAAGAATTGAAGCTGTCCAAGGAACGGGTGCGCCAGCTGGAAGCCGCAGCCTTTCACAAAATGCGCAAACAGCTTGAAACCCACGGGGCCGAGCTTCACGAATTGCTGCACTGATCCCGCGCAAGCCATGGATCGCAAAGCGCGTCGCTTGAGTTTCTCGGGCGGCGCGCTTACACCTTTGCTCAACTGTTGCGCAAGGTCCAGATGGCTGACACAATTCCCCCCATGTCCTTTTCCCCAATGTCCTCCGATGCTGCGGCACAGAGCCTTTCGGGCAAACGTATCCTGCTGGTGATCGGCGGCGGCGCGGCGGCCTTTAAATCCCATGATGTCATCCGGTTCCTGCGCGAGCGCGGGGCAAGAGTCGTGCCCGTTCTCACCCGCGCGGCGGAGGAATTCGTCACGCCGCTCACCGTTTCGGTTCTGGCGGGGAACAAGGTTTACCGCGATTTATTCGACCTGACCGAAGAGGCCGAAATGGGCCACATCGAACTGTCGCGCGACGCGGATCTGGTGGTCGTCGCACCGGCAACGGCTGATCTGATCGCCAAGATGGCGGCAGGGCTGGCCAATGATCTGGCTTCGACCCTTTTGATGGCCACCGACAAGCGCGTGCTGATTGCGCCTGCGATGAATGTGCGGATGTGGGAGCATCCCGCGACCCGGCGCAATGTCGCGACCCTGCGCAAGGACGGCGTGCTGTTTGCCGGACCGGTCGAGGGCAAAATGGCTTGCGGTGAATTCGGGTTCGGCCGGATGGTCGAGGCGCTGGACATCGTGGACAGCATCGCAGCGGCGCTGGCCGCGGGACCGTTGAGCGGGCAGCACATTCTGGTGACCTCCGGTCCCACCCATGAGCCGATTGATCCGGTGCGCTACATTGCCAACCGGTCTTCGGGCGCGCAGGGCAGCGCCATTGCGCGCGCCCTTGTGGCGCTGGGCGCGCGTGTCACTTTTGTCACCGGCCCTGCGCAAGTCCCCCCGCCCGACGGGGTGCAGGTGGTGCGGGTGCAAACCGCGCGCCAGATGCAAGAGGCGGTGACGCAGGCCCTGCCCGCCGATGCGGCTGTTTTTGCCGCTGCCGTGGCCGATTGGCGGGTCGCGCGCGAGGTCACCTCGAAGATCAAGAAGGATGCGGCCGGCACGCTGCCGGTGCTCGAATTTACCGAGAATCCCGATATTTTGGCGGAGGTGGCGCAGATGGGCGCAGGGCGTCCCGCGCTGGTCGTGGGATTTGCCGCTGAAACGGATGATGTCGTGGCGCACGCGCGGGCAAAACTGGCGCGCAAGGGGTGCGACTGGATCGTGGCCAATGACGTGCGCCCCGAAACCGGCATCATGGGCGGCGATGAAAACGCGGTGACGGTGCTCTCGGCCGAGGGCGCGGACAGCTGGCCGCGCATGAGCAAGGACGCGGTGGCGCGCAAACTGGCCGCACGCATCGCGCAGGCCCTGTCGACATGACCGTTTGGCGTCCCGAACAGAAAGCATCCCGATGCGTGTAGAACTCAAGCTGAAGTGGCTGGACGGCGTCGATCGCACCATCGCTTTGCCGTCCTATGAAACCGCTCAAGCCGCGGGATGTGATGTGCGCGCCAACTTGCCCGATCGCGGTGAGCTGGTGCTGGACAGCGGCGCGCGGGCGCTTGTGCCCCTTGGCTTTGCGATGGAAATCCCGCAAGGATATGAGGTGCAGGTGCGACCCCGTTCTGGGCTTGCGCTCAAGCACGGGGTCACTTTGGTGAATGCACCGGGCACGATTGATGCCGATTATCGCGGGCCTGTCGGGGTGATTTTGATCAACCACGGGACCGCGCCCTTTGTCGTCAGCCACGGGGACCGGATTGCGCAATTTGTGATCGCGCCTGTGGTGCAGGGTCTGTTTTCCATGACGGATGACTTGGGTCAGACCGCGCGCGGCAGCGGTGGGTTTGGATCGACAGGGCAGGGCTAGGATGCTGATTTTTATCGTCCTTTCCGTTGCAATCTGGGCCGTGGGGGCACAGATGCGCCTGCCGCGCCGTTTGCGCTGGGCCTTGATCGGGGTGTTGTATCTGGGCGTGCTGCTGGCGATGGCGGTCTTGCCGCAGGGATCGAATTTGCGCGCCGGTCTTGGGGAAAGTTTCGCCGAATGGGCGATGCTTGGCGTTCTGGCCGCGCTTGTCTGGGGGTATCGTCGCCTGCTGCGCCGTATTCGCGCGCGCGTTGCCCCGCCCGCCGAGGTTGCGCGTGCGCCCTTGGAGGCGGCGGATCTGACGCGCTACGCACGCCATATTCTGCTGAGAGAAATCGGTGGCATGGGGCAAAAGCGTCTGCAAGAGGCGCGGGTGCTGGTCGTGGGGGCAGGGGGACTTGGCAGTCCGGTGATCCAGTATCTTGCCGCCGCGGGGGTTGGCACGCTCGGGGTGATTGACGACGATGTGGTCGAAGGGTCGAACCTGCAACGCCAGGTGATCCATACACCGGCCGATATCGACCTGCCCAAAGTATTTTCCGCCACCAGATCCGTGGCCGCGCAGAACCCGTCCGTTGTGGTCAAACCCTACAATCGCCGTTTTGATGCCAGCACCGCGGCGTTGGTGCAGGACTATGATCTGGTGATCGACGGCACCGATACGTTCGAAACGCGCTATGCGGTGAATGCTGCCTGTGTTGCTGGTGGTGTGGCGTTGATATCGGGGGCAATTGGCCAATGGGAAGGGCAGGTCAGCCTGTTTCACCCCGCCAGCGGGGGGCCGTGTTACCAATGTCTGTTCCCGCAAGCGCCCGCCGCAGGACTTGCTCCCAGCTGCGCCGAGGGGGGCGTTGTCGGCCCGCTTCCCGGTGTGATCGGAACGATGATGGCGCTGGAAGCGGTCAAGCACCTGACAGGAGCGGGGGACACTTTGGCGGGCCGGTTGTTGATCTGGGACGGGCTCTATGCCGAAAACCGCGTGATCAAGATTGCGCGGCGGGCAGATTGTGCCTGTTGCGGCGCGCGCGCGGCCTGACACCTCTTTTCCTTTCTGCGCCCGCAGCCTAGCTTGATCTCTAAAGGAGATCCCCATGACCAATCCGCTTTTGTCCCGCTGGGACACGCCCTACGCCTTGCCGCCCTTCGACGCGATCGAGGACAAGGATTTCGAACCGGCCTTCGAGGCGGCACTTGCCCAGAGCCGCGCCGCGATTGCCGCCATCGCCGATGAGTTGGAGGCGCCGACATTCGCCAATACCATCGACGCGCTTGAACTGGCGGATGTATCGCTGGATCGGGTGCTGGGCGTGTTTTACAATGTCGCGGGCGCTGATAGCACGCCCGCGCGCGAGGCCTTGCAGCGGGAGTTTTCCCCCAAACTTGCCGCCTATTCCAGCGAGATTACCGCCAACAGCGCTCTGTTTGCGCGCATCGAGGCGCTTTGGGATCAGCGCGAGACCTTGGACCTCAGCGACGAGCAACAGCGGGTTTTGATGCTCACGCGGCGCAGCTTTGTGCGCTCGGGCGCGCTGCTGTCGGGGGCGGACAAGGCGCGTATGGCGGCGATCAAGGAACGCTTGGCGGTCTTGGGCACGCAGTTCACGCAGAACCTTCTGGCCGACGAGCGCAGCTGGTTCATGCCCCTGTCAGAGGGTGATCTTGAGGGTCTGCCAGACTTCGTCAAGGACAGCGCGCGCGCGGCGGGGGCGGAAAAAGGTGCAAACGGTCCGGCGATCACGCTGTCGCGTTCGCTGATCGTGCCGTTTTTGCAATTTTCCCCGCGCCGTGATCTGCGCGAAAAAGCCTTTGCCGCTTGGGGCGCGCGTGGCGCAAACGGCGGGGAAACCGACAACCGGGCCGTTGCCGCCGAGATCCTGCGCCTGCGCGAAGAACGCGCCAAATTGTTGGGCTATCCGTCCTTTGCGGCCTACAAGCTGGAAACGGAAATGGCCAAGGAACCGGCCAAGGTGCGCGATTTGTTGATGCGGGTCTGGGCTCCGGCGAAAGCTGCCGCGCAAGCGGATGCGCAGGTTCTGGAGGCCATGATGCACGGCGAGGGCGTGAACGGTCCGCTCGAGCCGTGGGACTGGCGCTATTATTCCGCGATCCGGCGCAAGGAAGAGCACGATCTGGACGAGGCCGAACTCAAGCCCTACCTGCAACTGGACCGCATGATCGAAGCGGCTTTTGCCTGCGCCAACCGCTTGTTCGGCTTGGAATTCGAGGTGCTGTTGGCCCCGATGTACCACGCGGATGTGCGCGCGTGGAAAGTGATCCGCGGCGGCGAGTTGGTCGCGATCTTCATGGGCGATTATTTTGCCCGCGGCTCGAAACGCTCGGGGGCGTGGTGCTCGGCGATGCGCAGCCAGAAAAAGCTGGGTGGCGACGTCAAACCCATCGTGGTCAATGTGTGCAACTTTGCCAAACCGAGCGATGGTGCCCCCGCGTTGCTGTCCTACGATGATGCGCGCACCTTGTTTCACGAATTTGGCCATGCGTTGCACCAGATGCTGTCGAATGTGACCTACGGGTCGATTTCGGGCACCTCCGTGGCGCGCGATTTCGTCGAACTGCCCAGCCAGCTTTATGAGCATTGGCTCGAAGTGCCCGAGGTTCTGGCCGAATTTGCGACCCATGCCAAAACCGGAAACGCCATGCCGGAAGCGCTTTTGGCGCGGCTTCTTGCTGCGCAGACCTACGATCAGGGCTTTGCCACGGTGGAATATGTGGCGTCGGCCCTGGTGGATCTGGATTTCCACGACGGGGATGCCCCCGCCGATCCGATGGTCGCACAGGCCGCCACGCTTGAACGGATCGGCCTGCCGCATGCGATCCCGATGCGCCATGCCACACCGCATTTCGCCCATATTTTTTCGGGCGATGGCTATTCGTCGGGCTATTACAGCTACATGTGGTCCGAGGTAATGGATGCAGATGCGTTCGAGGCCTTCATGGAAACCGATGCGTTCGACCGTGCGACCGCGCAAAAGCTTGAAGACAATATTCTTTCTGCCGGTGGCTCGCGCGATGCCGAAGCACTTTATACGGCGTTTCGCGGCCGTATGCCCGGTGTCGAGGCTTTGCTGAAAGGCCGTGGTTTGGTTGAAACCACCTAAAGCAAGGCGCGCCCTTTATGCAGAGGGCGCGTCCGTTTCATCGGGTTTGGGCGTGGGAAACCAGACATCCTTGTGAATGATCACATCCGCGTTGGGATAGGCCTCCATGATGGCGCGGCGCAAATCGGCCCCGATTTCATGCGCCTCATACAGCGATTGCCGCCCGTCGAGTTCAATATGCAGCGTGACGAAGGTGCGCGATCCTGCGGTGCGGGTTTTGAGGTCGTGAAAGCCCAAAACCCCGTCGAAATTTGCGGTAATCGCCGCGATCCCTTCGATTTCGGCGTCGGGCGCTTTCCGATCCATCAGCGCATCAAGCGCGGTTTTGCCGATCTTGAGCGCGCCCGAGATCATCAAAAGCGCCGCGCCAATCGCGACCAAACTGTCGATAAAGTCAAATCCGAACATTTTTGCCGCGATCAGTGACACGATGGCACCGATGTTGGGGATCAGGTCGCCCACGTAGTGCAGGCTATCGGCGGCGACCACTTTGTTGCCGGTGCGCTTGGCTACCGAGCGTTGAAACGTGATCAGCACAAGGGTCAGCGCAATAGAGAGGACCATCACGGCGATCCCTGCGGCTTCCGCGCTTAGTTCGGGCGGGGTTGGATCGGCGTAGCGGCCAATCGCGGTGTAAATGATGGCGATGCCGGAAATCAGGATGAAAAACGACTGGCCGAGCGCGGTAAGATCCTCCGCCGAGGTGTGCCCGTAGGCGTGATCTTCATCGGGCGGGCGCGCGGCATAGGAAATCGCGGCCAGACCGGCGAGGGAGATCATCAGGTCCAGCCCGCTATCGGCCAGCGAGGCCCCGACCGCAAGAGAGCCGGTGACATAGAGCGCCCAGAGTTTGGCAATGACCAGCGTGAAGGCGACCGCGACCGAGGCAAGCCCCGCCGTCAGGTTCAGTTTGCCATGAAGGGGGGACGGAGATGTCATGTGCCACCTGCTCTGCTATGTCGTGTGTCGCGTAGGTAGCGTGCAGGCGGGGATTTGACACCCCCGTTTGCCCTAAATCACCATTAATTTTTCGCGAATCCGCGCCCAGAGCCGATCCTCGAAATTGTCTTTCGACGGCTCAAGGCACATGCGGTCCAAAAACCAGTAAAAGTACTTCTCAAAGGGGAAGTCGGCCATGGCTTCGGGGCCAAATTCGATTGCCGCCTTGAGGTCTTCGGTCGAGCGCGGGGTGAGGGTTGCGTGCCAGAAATCGGTTTTGGCGCAGGTAATCACGGTTTTGCGCTGCATGAGCGCCTCGAACCCGGCGGCCGAGTTCTGGGTCACCACCATCTGGCTCGCTTCGATCAGATCGTGCAGGGAGGCGTCACTCAGGCGCAGGTTGGGGTGGCGCGCGCACAGCTCGGTCAGGCGCTTGCGGCTGGCTTTGGTCTGTTGGGGGTGGAATTTCACATAGACCATCCCCGCCCCGGCTGCCTGCGCCGTGGTGGTGATCATCTCTTCGGTGGTCAAATACCACGACCGCTGCTGGTAGCCTTCGATATCTTGCAGGAAAATCACCGCCGTGGCGGGGGTCAGCGGTGCATCGTTGCGCGCGCCCTGGCTGATTTTGGACACGTTTTCGCGCAGCATCCAGCCGCTGACACCGTTAAAGAAATATTCCGCCGCTTGCGCGTCCACGTCATGGGCGCAAAACTGGGCAAAGCGCAGCGAGGAATTCCAGCGCACGCCAACCTCGTCGAAATACCAAAAACCCCAGATGTAACTGGGCATCGCATGAAGCACCGAGGGCGCAAACAGCGGCTCGTCGCGCACCATGATGTGCAGGTGACGGTCCGGCAACAGACCCTTGGCGGTGCGGCTGCCATCCGCGACGAGGTAGGTTTTGATGCCTTCGGACTGCAATTTATGTTCGAGCTTGTTGAAGAAATCATGCCGCCCCTGCGCAATGGCCTCTTCCCAGGAATCCTGCGCGTGCAAGACGCAGGATTTGTATCCGGGCGTAAGATTGCGGGCGGAAAGGGGCGATTTGAGCACGTCCATCAACGATGGTCCTTTTTGCAGGGGCAACCCGATTGCGCGGGCCTGCCAAGAGTAACACCTGTTTCTTTGCGCGGGGCGACCCGCACGACTAGTCGATCACTTCGGCGTCGCTGACGCCCCAAATGGCGGTCTTGGGGACCCAGCCCTTGTAGCCATCGGCATTGAGCCGGCACCAGTCCTCGGAGCATTCGAGGATGCGCGCGACCACATTCTGTTCCAGATCTGCCACGGCTGCGGCCTGCTCCGAGGCGCGTGTGCGCAGGGCGATATGGGCATCGGTAACCAAAGCATAGCGCACGCCGGAGATCAGCGTGTGATAGACCCAGCCTCCCGCGCCATCGCGGTCGCGCACGCGGCGCCAGTTTTCGTATTCTTCTGTGACTTCGAGCGGCATGTTGCGCCGCTGGAACACCCAGTCGATCCGGTGCGTCAGCGACGGCCCGCGCCGCACATTCGCTTCGGATGCCTTGAGCGAGACAAAGCGCGGCAGCGGCAGGTTGGTGACGGGACCGCGATCACGGATCGGTTCGATCGGCTCGAAACTGGGTTCGGGCATGACAGAGGGCTCTTGCGCCGTCTCCTGCGTGGCGGTGCTGGCCTCCTCGTTGGAGGTGCTTTGGGCGGTCAGCCCCTGCGGGAGCCACCCCAAAACCACGCAAAGCACAGCGCTTTGGGCCAGCCTGCGTGCTGCCCGCCTTTTTGGTCCCATGCCGGTCGTCCTGCTCACGTTCAGATGCCACACTCGAAATTATACCATTGCGATGCCCGTTGATCCGGCTTTTTGGCCGGTTTGCCTGTCGGACATGCCTGTCGGGGTGTCGTTCTTGCTTGCCCCTTTCGCGCAGTTTGCCAGTATGGGGGAGAAAAGGGAAGCAGGGGAGAGAGACCACATGCCGACAGGCCGTTTGAAAATCGTTGTCACGCGCAGGCTTCCCGATGTGGTCGAGATGCGGCTGAAGGAATTGTTCGACACCGAACTCAGCAGCGATGACCGCAAGCTCACCCGCGACGAGTTGGTCGAGGCGATGAAACGGGCCGATGTGCTGGTGCCTTGCGTCACCGATCAGATCGACGCCAATATGCTGGCCGCTGCCGGCGAACGGTTGAAACTGATCGCCAATTACGGCGCGGGGGTGGATCACATCGATGTCCATTCCGCGCGCCAGCGCGGCGTTCTGGTGTCCAATACGCCCGGCGTGATGACCGAAGACACGGCCGATATGGCCATGGCGCTGATTCTGGCGGTGTCGCGGCGGATCCCCGAAGGCCTGCACCAGATGCAGGCGGGCGAATGGGAAGGCTGGGCCCCTACCTCCATGCTGGGGGCGCGGTTGGGCGGCAAACGTCTGGGCGTTCTGGGCATGGGCCGCATCGGGCAGGCCTTGGCGCGCCGCGCGCGCGCCTTCGGGATGTCGGTGCATTACCACAACCGCAAGCCGCTGCGCCCCGAAATTGCCGAACCTCTGGAAGCGACCTATTGGGACAGTCTGGACCAGATGGTGGCGCGGGTCGATATTTTGTCGGTAAATTGCCCGCACACGCCCTCGACTTTCCATCTGCTGAATGCGCGGCGTCTGAAATTGATGAAACCTACGGCGGTGATCGTGAACACCTCGCGCGGCGAAGTCATTGACGAAGCTGCCCTCACGCGGGGGCTGCGGGCGGGCGAAATCGCCGGCGCGGGTTTGGATGTGTTCGAGCGCGGCGCGGAAATCAACCCGCGTCTGCGGGCGCTCAGCAACGTGGTGCTTTTGCCGCATATGGGCTCTGCGACCGTCGAGGGACGGGTGGAGATGGGCGAAAAGGTGATCCTCAACGCCCATACCTTTGCGGATGGCCACCGCCCGCCGGATCTTGTTGTGCCCTCCATGGTGTGAGCGGCCCGGATTGTTCGAACGGGCCGCAGGGTGCAACCGCGGGCGCGTTGGCTCAGACGCCGCTCTCCAGTTCGGCGGCAAATTGTGCCGCGAAGGCTTCGACCAGCGGGCCGTAGACATCGGGCTGGTCGGCAGGCACCAGCGCCTCGACCGGATAGGTGCCAAGTTCGCTCCCGTCGGGCGCAAAAATCCGCGCGGTTCCCGCCAGTTTCACCGCCGATCCCACAAGGCTTGTCTGGGCGATATCCACCACCAGACTGGCCGCCGATGCGGTGCGAAACCGCGACGACAAGCGGCGTTTGAGGGCGCTGGTCAGGCCGGATTTTACCGGCTCTTGCGATCCTGCTACGAAAGCATTGCCCGTCGTGCGGACCTCTACCGAGGAAAAGGCGATGCTGCGCGCCAAGGCCGGGCTGAGGGCCATGCGGGTCACGGTCGCGGCTGTCGAGATCGGGGAACAGGCGGCGAGGGTCACGACCAGAACGAGTGCGACAACGCCGTGCGAAATGCGGGCAACGGGCAGCATGTGGGGCCTCCGGAAAAATGTGTCAGACGACAAAATAGGTGAGACGCTGCGCCAAAGCGCAGAATCGCTGCGCCAGTCTGGCGCGTTTTGCGGGCCTATGCGGTGTCGCGCGCGGCGACAACCGACGCCTGCGTGAGCAAATGAGCTGCGGCGCAAACCCGCGCAGCGCGCTTTGGTTCCAGCATTTCTTTGCCGATCTATGCGCCGTGACTGGGAACCTGCACGGCGGCTCCGGGGTTGTCTGGATGAAACGCAATCAACATTGGAGACCTGTCATGAACTGGGACCAAATCGAAGGCAATTGGAAGCAACTCAAGGGCAAAGCCCAGGAAAAATGGGGCGATCTGACCGACGACGATCTGGATCGTGCGGCTGGCAAACGTGAGAACCTCGAAGGTGTGCTGCAAGAAAAATATGGCAAGACCAAAGAGGAAGCCAAGCAGGAAGTCGATAAATTCATGGAAGACGTGTGAGCCATGGCTGACCTGAAAAAAATCCACGCTGACCCGATCCATGAGCTGTTCGAACAGATGGATGACACCCGCGCAGGGATGCTCGGGGTCATGGGGTCCGGCCAGCACATGCAGCCCATGACCCATTTCGTGGATCGGGGCGCGCGCAAGGTCTACTTCATTACTTCCAAAGACACCGATCTGGTGAAAGCGGTCGGTGAGGGGGATGTGGCACATTACTGTGTGACATCGACGAAGCAGGATTTCTACGCATGCCTCAAAGGGTCTTTGCGCATCAGTAAGGATGCCGCGAAACTTGACGAGCTGTGGTCCTCCGTTGTTGCCGCCTGGTTCGACGGCGGCAAGCAAGACCCCGATGTCTGCTTGCTGGAACTGGATCTGATCGACGCCGCCCTTTGGGCCTCGACCCGCAACCCGCTGGTTTTCGGCCTCGAGATTGCCCGCGCGAACCGCGATGAAACCCACACGCCGGACGTGGGCGAGCACCTTGTCGTAAAGTTTGACAAGGCCGCGTGACCTTCAAGCGCTGTTAAACCTGAAACGCCGCGCAGCCCCTGCGCGGCGTTTCTTTTGGTCTATTTCTTGTTGGTGTAGACATGCTCGGGGCCGGGGAAGGCGCGGGATTTGACCTCATCGGCATAGGCCTCGACCGCCTCTTTCATCAACCCGCTCATATCGGCGTATTTCTTGACGAACTTGGGGGTCCAAGGGCTGAGACCCAGCATATCCTCAAGCACCAGAATCTGCCCGTCGCATTGCGCCGACGCTCCGATCCCGATGGTGGGAATGCCGACAGATTCGGTGATCTTTTGTGCCAGCGGTTCAACGACCCCCTCGACGACGACCGCAAAGGCACCGGCCTTGGCCACCGCGCGCGCATCCTCGATCAGCAGCGGCCATGCGTCCTCGTCACGACCTTGGGTCTTGAACCCGCCCATCACATGCGTCGATTGCGGCGTCAGCCCGATATGGGCCATCACCGGAATGCCACGCTCGACCAGAAACTTGATGGTCTCGGCCATGCGCTTGCCGCCCTCCAGTTTGACCGCCCCGCATTGGGTTTCCTTCATGATGGTCGCGGCGTTGCGAAACGCAACATTGGGACTTTCCTCGTAGCTGCCAAAAGGCATGTCGACCACGATCAGCGCCCGTTTGGTGCCGCGCACAACCGCGCGCCCGTGCATGATCATCAGATCCATAGGCACGCCGACGGTGCTTTCCATCCCGTGCATCACCATCCCGAGACTATCCCCCACAAGGATGAAATCCGCGACCGTATCCACCAAAGCGGCCGTATGCGCGTGATAGGAGGTCAACGACACAATCGGAACGCCCCCCTTGCGCGCGGCAAGTTGCGGGACAGTCATGCGGCGGATGGTTTCGGCTTGAACGGACATGGGGTTTCTCCTCGAAACGGATTTAATCAGGGCTGGCGACGCGCTGGTCGATCAGCAAGACAGGGCCAAACCGCGCCGCCAGCAGAATGACAACGGGGGCAACGATGTCGCCATGCACCTCGGCAAGGGTCTCGGCATCGCGGATATCGACGCTTTCCACCTGCGCACGCGGCTGGGCGGCGATGAAATTGGTAATCTCATGGGCGAGGTCATCCGCATCAACACCATCCGCAAGACGATATTCCGCCAGCGCCAGCGCACGGTTCAACACCAGCGCGGCGTCGCGATCCTCAGGGGCGAGGCGGCTGTTACGGCTCGACAGTGCCAGACCGTCAGGGGCGCGCACGGTTGCCACACCCACGACCTCGACAGGGATATCCAGGTCGCGCACCATCGTGCGGATCACCCGCAATTGCTGGTAATCCTTTTCGCCGAAAAAGGCCGCATCCGCGCCGGTGATGTTGAACAATTTGCACACGATGGTGCAAACACCCTTGTAATGGCCCGGGCGCAAAGCCCCCATCAAAACCTGCGCCAGATCTTCGGTTTCCACCGTGGTTTGGGCGCCCTCGGCATAGATTTCCCCGACCTCGGGCGCAAACAAAAGATCGACGCCTTCGCCGCGCAACAAATCCGCATCGCGCGCTTCATCACGTGGGTAGGCTTCCAGATCGCTGGCCTCGCCAAACTGGGTCGGATTCACGAAAATCGACACCACAACGCGGTCACAGTCTGCCAATGCCGCGCGCACAAGCGTCAAATGCCCCTCGTGCAAAAAGCCCATGGTCGGCACAAGGCCCACGCGCAAACCCGCAGCTTTCCACGCCGCAACCTGCGCGCGCACCTCGGATTTCAGCCGCAAAATCTCCACGAAACGCCCCCCGTTCTTGTCCCAGAAGGATTAGCCAGTCAGACCGGCTGCGGCAAGGGAAACGGCGCGCCACCAAGGTCGAATTCCCCGTTCTTTCCACCGCTTTGCCCCATTTCAGCCGCATCCGACTGTCACGAATTTGGAAACAGAGCCAAGCAGTGTACGGGTTTACTCATGAAATATGCGATTGTTGTTTTTGTTCTCTTTGTCGTGGGTTTGGGGGTTGCCGCCTTTGACTACACCGCGCGAGAAGCCGCCCGGCCGGGCCTGAGTTTCACCGATTACACCAAAAGCCGCGTGGCTGAGGCGCGCGCGGTCATAAGCGGCAAAGCCGACACGGTGATGGCCGCTGCAGATCGCAAAACCATCACCGTTCCGAAGGATCAACAAAAGTCCACCGTGCCAGCGACGCCCACCGTGCCAGCGACGCCGATCGCCGCGCAAAACTCGCAACCCGCGCCGCTGCCCCAAACACTTGAACCCGCCAGCCCTGAACCCGAAGTCACCTTTGCGATGACCTGCGAGAGAGGGAAAATGGGCAAAACCTGCAAGGTGACCCGCCAAGAGGTCGCCGCCACCGAGGGTGAATAACCGGACCTGCGGCTTCTTTCGGACGAAAATACCCAAAAATACCAACAAAAAAGCCCGAGCAACCGCCCGGGCTTTTTGCTGTCGTACAGAGGCCTCCCTTATTGGGGGATGTCGCCCGTCAGACCTTCAACGTAAAAATTCAGACCCGCCAGCGCGCCATCGTCGGCCACTTCGCCCTCCGCCAGCCAGACAGAGCCGTCCTGCTTGTTGATCGGGCCGGTGAACGGGTGGTAGTCGCCCGCCGCAATCGCATCGCGCAGTGCCTCGGCGTCAGCTTTCACGTCAGCGGGGACCGCGTCCGTAATTTCACCGATTCCGACCATGCCCGCGCCGATGCCGTCCCATGTGTTGTCGCTTTCCCAGGTGCCATCGATCACCGCTTGCACGCGCTCGATGTAGTAGGGCGCCCAGACGTCGATGATCGACGAAATCCGTGGCATGGGCGCAAATTCCGCCATGTCTGCGGCCTGGCCAAAGGTGTACACATCGCCTGCCTTTTGCGCGGTGATTTGCGGTGCGGTGGAATCGGTGTGTTGCAACACCACGTCAACGCCATTGTCGATCAGCGCCTGGGCCGCATCGGCTTCTTTGGCCGGATCAAACCAGGTGTTGAGCCAGACGACGGACATTTCCACGTCGGGGTTCACTTTTTTCGCTTCCAGATAGGACGCGTTGATGCCGCGGATCACTTCGGGGATCGGGAAAGACCCGATATAGCCGATCTTGTTGGATTTGGTCATCTCGCCCGCAAGCAGACCCTCGACGGCGCGGCCTTCGTAGAAACGCGCAGAATAGACGCCCACGTTCTCGGCGGTTTTATAGCCGGTGGCATGTTCGAATTTCACATCCGGGAATTTCGCAGCCACGTTGATGATGGGATCCATGTAGCCAAAGGAGGTCGCAAAAATCACATCCGCGCCCGAGAGGGCCATCTGGGTGAACACACGCTCGGCGTCAGCCCCTTCGGGAACAGAGGCCTGTTCGACCAGTTCGATGGCATCGCCAAAGTGTTCTTTCATTTCCATCACGGATTCGTGGTGGTGCTGGGACCAGCCGCCATCATTGACGGGGCCAACGTAGACAAAGCCCACTTTGGTGGGGTCTTGCGCGAAAGCGGCGGTAGAGAGGCTCAGTGCCACGGTGGCGCTGGCAAGGATGGTCTTGATCGACATTGGGGTCTCCCGAAGTTTGAAAATGGGCTCTGCGGCCCGTTGGTCTTTGCCCTTCACGCGTTGCGTGCGGGGCAGGGGCAGTCCCGCCTCATTGCGAGGCGTGGAAAACGCGACCCAGCATGGCAGGCGCGGCTGTGGCACCTTTCTTGCGGGCCGAGATGATCACGAGCACAAGGATCGTGGCAAGAAACGGCGACATGGACAGCAGGTCCGCAGGGACTTTCGATCCTGCCGCCTGCAGGTTCAATTGCAAGACCGAAATGCCGCCAAACAAATATGCGCCCGCCAGTACGCGAAAGGCTTTCCACGAGGCAAAGACGACCAGCGCCAGCGCAATCCAGCCCGCCCCGGCAGTCATGCCATCGGTCCAGCTCGGGACGCGCACAAGGCTCAGGTAGGCGCCTCCCAGTCCCGCAAGCGCCCCCCCGAATGCAATGGCGCACAGGCGCACCAGCTTGACGCGGTAGCCAAGGGCGTGAGCGGCGTCATGGCTTTCGCCGACGGCGCGCAGGATCAGCCCTGCGCGGGTGAATTTGAGAAAGGCCCAAACACCAACGACCAGCGCCAGTGCCACGTAAACCATGGCGTCATGTTGAAACAGCACGCGCCCCACCACGGGAAGGTCCGACAGCACCGGGATGTGCAGATCGGGGGTAAGCGGCGCACGCAGGCCCGAATAGCTCTGCCCGATCAGCGAGGACAGGCCCAGCCCGAACAGGGTCAGCGCAAGGCCGGTTGCCACCTGATTGGACATCAGGAATTGCGTCAACACGCCAAACAAAAGCGAAATCAACGCCCCGCCAAGTGCCGCCGTCACAAAGCCGAGGGTAGGCGAGCCGGATTCATAGGCCGCCACAAAGCCGACAATCGCGCCGGTGATCATCATTCCCTCGACGCCAAGGTTCAACACGCCCGCCCGCTCGACCACCATTTCGCCCAAAGCGGCCAGCAGGATCGGGGTCGAGGCCATCATAATGGCGGCCAAAAGGACAAGCGGATCAATCGAACCCATCACGCGGTCTCCCGTTTGCGCCAGCGCAGGCTGTAGTTGGTCAGCACATCCAGCGCCAAAAGGAACATCAAAAGCATGCCTTGGAACACCTGAATGGCCGAGGCGGGAAGGCCGAGCATGAATTGCGCCAGTTCCCCGCCGATATAGGTCAGCGCCATCAACAGCCCCGCCAGCAGGATGCCGATGGGGTTCAACCGGCCCAGGAAGGCGACGATGATGGCGGTGAACCCGTAGCCCGATCCAAAATCGATGGAAATCTGCCCTGCCGGGCCGGAGACTTCGAACAGACCCGCCAGCCCGGCCAGCCCGCCCGAAATCCCGAGGCAGATCAGGATCAGCCGCGCGGCATTCACGCCGGCAAAGCGCGCCGCGCGCGGACTTTGACCCGTGAGGCGGATTTGAAAGCCCAGCATGTGGCGCGACAGGATCACATAGGCGAAAATCACGGCGATAAAGGCCGCAACCACGCCCCAATGCATCCCCGTGCCCGCGATCAGCTCGGGGTTCGCGGCGGCCGGATACTGGCTAAGGTTGCGCGACCCGGGAAAGCCACCGCCCTCGGGGTTGCGCAGTGCCCCGACAGCCATCGAGGCCAGCAGGTTTTCCGCGACATAGACCAGCATCAGCGACACAAGAATTTCGTTGGTCTTGAAGGCCACACGCAAGACGGCCGGGATCATGGCCCATGCCGTGCCGCCCGCAAGCCCGCCCAGAACCATGGCCGCAAACACCCACCACGCGTCGATGGGATAGGCGGCAAGCCCGACAGCCGCGCCGCAGATGGCGCCCATGATATACTGGCCCTCGGCGCCAATGTTCCAGATTCCAGCGCGAAAGCCCAATGACAGGCCGATGGCAATCAGGATGAGCGGACCGGCTTTAACCAGCAGTTGCGGGCGCGAATAGGCGGCGAACTGCGGGTTGAACAGGGGATCCCAGAAAATGGTGCGGATCGCCTCGATCGGGTCTTTTCCCAGCATGGCAAAAAGCGCGGCCCCCGCGACCATGGTCAGCAAAACAGCCACCAGCGGCGTCAGCACGATCCACAGTCTGGACGGGGTCGGACGTTTGACGAGGGTGATCATGCCAAGACCTCCGGCGCGGCCACATCCATGTCACCGGCACCGCCCATCATCAGGCCGATTTCGTCGATGGTCAGCTCCCGGGTGGGGCGCGGCACCGAGAGGCGGCCTTCGTTGAGCGCGGCGAAACGGTCGGAAATTTCCATCAGCTCGTCCAGGTCCTGAGAAATGCACACAATCGCCGCGCCTGACGCCGCCAAATCCAGCAAAGCCTGCCGGATCGCGGCGGCTGCCGAAGCATCCACCCCCCATGTGGGCTGGTTGACGATCAACACCTCGGGGTTTTGCAGCACTTCGCGCCCGATGACGAATTTCTGCAAATTCCCCCCCGAAAGCGCGCGCGCGGCATTGTCGGGGCCGGGGGTGCGCACATCGAAACCGGCGATGATCCGGCGGGCGAAGGCTTCGGTGTCGCGCCATTTGAGAAAGCCGTTGCGGGTCAGCTTCTCGCGGATCGCCCCTGTGAGAAGGGCGTTTTCCGTCAGGCTCATATCGGGGGCAGCCGCATGGCCAAGCCGTTCTTCGGGGGCGGCAAGAATGCCGATCTTGCGCCGCGCATTCGGGCCAAGCTGGCCGACCGGCGTGCCGCCCAGTTTTACCGCATGTGGCGCGCTGAGGGCCTCACCCGAAAGTGCCGCCAGAAGTTCGTCCTGCCCGTTGCCCGCCACGCCGCCGATGCCCAGCACTTCGCCGGCTTTGACGCGAAAGGAAATGTCGCGCAGCGAGGTTCCGAATTCGGCCTTGGCCGGCAGGTCGAGCGTGGTGACTTCCAGCTTGATCGCGCCTTTGGGGGAGGGGCTGGCTTGGGGGACGTGCAGGGCGCTGCCCACCATCGCTTCGGCCATGTCGCGCGCCGAGGTGGTTTTGGGATCGCAGGTGCCCACGACTTTGCCCAGGCGCAGGATGGTCGCCCCGTCACACAGGCTGCGGATTTCCTCGAGCTTGTGCGAAATATACAGGATCGCTGTGCCTTCGGATTGCAATTTTCGCAGGGTTTTGAACAGGATTTCAACCTCTTGCGGGGTCAGCACCGATGTCGGTTCATCCATGATCAGGATCTTGGGGTCTTGCAGCAGGCAGCGGATGATTTCCACGCGCTGACGCTCGCCCGCTGATAAATCGCCCACGGTGCGGGCGGGATCAAGCGGCAGCCCGTAGGCTTCGGACACCTTGCGGATTTGCGCGGATAGCGCGCGCATTTTGGGGGGGCTTTCCATCCCGAGCGCGACGTTTTCCGCCACGCTGAGCGCGTCGAACAGGGAAAAATGCTGAAACACCATCGCAACGCCCGCGCTGCGGGCGGCTTGGGGATTGGCGGGCGTGTAGGCTGCATCGCCCAAACGCATCGCACCGCTGTCAGGCTTGACCAACCCGTAGATCATTTTGACCAGCGTGGATTTGCCCGCACCGTTTTCGCCCAAAAGCGCATGGACCTCGCCTGCGCGCACCGAAAACGACACGGAGTCATTGGCCACGACTCCGGGGTAGGCTTTGGTCAGCCCGTCGATTGTCAAAAGCGCCGTCACGCCGTCCCTGTCCCTCATCGTTGTTCCTGCGTTTTCGTGCGGGAATCTTTGACTTCTTGGTCCAAGAGTAGCTGGGCGGCGACGCCGACTGCAATGGCTTGCGGGTGTTTTCCCAAGGCAGGTTGCCCAATTGGACAGCAGATGCGCGAAATAGAGGCGTCACTGTGGCCTAGCGCGGCAAGGCGGGATCGAAACCGCGCCCATTTCGTCGCTGAACCAATCACCCCGCAGCTCATAAACCCATGCGCGAGCGCTTGGTGACACAGTTCCAGATCCAGCGCATGGGAATAGGTCACGATCAAATGCGCGGCACCTGCCGGGGCGAGCGCCATGGCATTTTGCGGCTGGGGCACGGGAAGCAGGGTGACCCCTTGGGGGGGCGTGTGTGGAAAGCGCTCGGGGGCTGTGTCGATCCATGTGATGCTAAAATGCGGCAGCGGGGCAAGCGTGTGTACGAGGGCCCGCCCGACGTGACCTGCGCCCCAAATCCACAGCGGCGCGCGTGCTGGCGCAACGGGTTCGACCATCCATTGGCCGACCAGTTGTGCGGTGACCTGACCCGAACGACGCCGCTCGCGCAGCGCGGCCCTGACGCCCAGCGGCTCGGGCGACGGTCCGCGGGCGAACACATCGTCGGGCAGGTCCTCGACAGTGTCAAAACGTTCGGTCAGCAGCGTCACCGCCCCGCCGCAGCATTGCCCCAAGGCGGGGCCCAGAGCGTGGCGGGTGAGACGCGGGGCGCTGAAAGCGGCTTTTGCGGCTTCGAATTCCAGCGTGCCGCCGCCGATGGTGCCCGATTGCGCGATCCCGTCGCCGTCGCGCCACACCAGCATCGCCGCACCGACTTCGCGCGGCGTCGAGCCTTCGACTTTGGCGACGACGATGCGCGCCACGCGCCCGTGTCTCGCGATGGTGCGGGCAAGCTCTGCCTTGTCGAAACTCACGCCCCTGTTCACGCCTGCGCTCTGGCGATGGCGCGCAGGATTTCTTCGCCCGTCGCGGGGGCATTCAGCGCGGGATAGGCCGGACCGCAGGCAGAGACCGCGTCCGAGAGTGCCAGAAATGTCGCGATTCCAAGGTTAAAAGGTGGTTCTCCGACCGCTTTGGAGCGATAGACTGTATCCTCGCGGTTCGGCCCGTCCCAAAGAGCCACGTTGAAGATGGGCGGCGCGTCGGAGGCAACGGGGATTTTATAGGTCGAGGGCGCATGGGTGCGCAGGTTGCCCGTCTCGTCCCACACAAGGTCTTCGGTGGTAAGCCATCCAGCGCCCTGAATAAAGCCGCCCTCGATCTGCCCGACATCGAGCGCGGGGTTCAGCGAGGCGCCGCAATCGTGCAAAATGTCGGCGCGCAACATGCGGTTCTCGCCGGTGAGCGTATCAATGACGCATTCCACCAAAGCGGCGCCGTAAGCGAAATAGAAGAACGGACGCCCCTTGCCGGCGACGCGGTCCCACTCGATCTTGGGCGTTTTGTAAAACCCCGTCGCCGACAGCGAGACGCGGTTTTCATAGGCCAGTTGGGCGGCCTGGGCGAAGGTCAGTTCCTGCCCGGCGACCTGCACCGTCCCGTCCGCAAAGCGCACGTCATTCGAGCCGAAGCGTTCGACAAGAAACATCTCCATTCTGAGCCGGATTTCATCACAGGCGATCTGCACCGCCATGCCGTTCAGATCCGAGCCGGAGGAGGCGGCGGTGGCCGAGGTGTTGGGGACTTTGGCGGTGTCGGTCGCGGTGATTTTGACCGCATCCACCGAGACGCCAAAGCGCGATGCGGCGACCTGCGCGACCTTTTGGAACAGGCCCTGACCCATTTCGGTGCCGCCGTGATTGAGGTGAATCGAGCCGTCCTGATAGACATGCACCAGCGCGCCCGCCTGATTGAGATGGGTCAGCGTGAACGAGATGCCGAATTTCACCGGCGTAAAGCCCAGCCCCTTTTTCAGGATCGGGTTTTCAGCGTTCCACCGATCGACCGCCGCGCGCCGCGCTTTGTAGTTGGCGCTTTCGCACAGGCTGGCGGTGATCGCCTTGGAAATGCTGTCCTCGACCAATTGGCCGTAGGGGGTGGTGTTCTCGCCCGTCGGCGCGGGGGTGTCATCGGCAAGTGCTGCCTCGGATGCGCCACGGGTCAGGGGGTCGCCTGTGACGGCGTTGACGTGATCTTCGGGCACACCGTCCCCTGCGAGCGGCACGACCATTTCGCTGTAATAATTGGCTTTGCGCACCGCGACCGGATCAAGGCCGAGGCTGTGGGCGATGTGGTCGATCACCCGCTCGATCCCCAAAATCCCCTGCGGCCCGCCAAAGCCGCGATAGGCCGTGGCGCTTTGGGTGTTGGTTTTCAAGCGATGGCTTTCGATGCGCACATGATCAAGCAGATAGGTATTATCGGCATGCAGCATGGCACGGTCCGCTACCGCAAGGCTGAGGTCCTGCGCCCAGCCACAGCGGGTCATTTGCACGAAATCGAGGCCAAGGATGCGCCCGCGATCGTCAAAGCCGCAGGTGTAGTCGATGCGAAAATCATGTCGTTTGCCGGTGATGATCATATCGTCATCGCGGTCGTAGCGCATCTTGCACGGGTGCCCCGTGAGCCGGGCCGCGAGGGCGCAAGCAATCGCCAAGGCATTGCCCTGACTTTCTTTTCCTCCAAAACCACCGCCCATCCGCCGGGTTTCCACGCGCACGCTGTGCATGGGAAGATGCAGCGCATGGGCGACCTTGTGCTGGATTTCCGACGGGTGCTGGGTGGAGCTGTGAACATGCATGTCACCGCCCTCTTGGGGCAGGGCGAGGGCCGCTTGCCCTTCAAGATAGAAATGCTCCTGCCCGCCCATGTCGATGCGGCCCGAAAGGCGATGCGGTGCGGTCTTTATCGCCGCCGCGCTATCCCCTTTGGCCCAGACCACAGGCCCGTTTTCAAAACGGCTGTCGGCCGCGAGCGCGTCTTCATAGCTCAGGATCGCGGGCCGCTCGGCGTAGTCCACCTTTCCCAGACGTGCAGCTTTGCGCGCCGCGAGATGGGAGGTGGCAATGACCAGAAACACCGGCTGGCCGCGGTAGTGAACCCTGCCCGTGGCCAACAGCGGCTCGTCGTGGTTGGAGGGCGAGCAATCGGGCATCTCGGCCAGCGTGTCCGCCGAAAGCACCGCGACCACGCCCTCGGCGGCCTGCACATCGCTGAGG
This sequence comes from Aquimixticola soesokkakensis, assembly GCF_900172375.1. Classification (GTDB taxonomy): domain Bacteria; phylum Pseudomonadota; class Alphaproteobacteria; order Rhodobacterales; family Rhodobacteraceae; genus Aquimixticola; species Aquimixticola soesokkakensis. Next base: position 178,758 of record NZ_FWFS01000008.1, read on the forward strand.
TCCAGCGCGGTGATGTCGCCATGGGCCACGGTGGACAGGCCGAACGCCAGATGCAGCGTGCCAGCGGGCGTGGGAATGTCGTCGATGTAGCGGGCCTGCCCCGTCACATGCAGGCGGGCGGCATCGTGGGGCAGGGGGGCACGCACGCTCATGGCTGCACCTCCAGCACGGATGTCGCGCTGCCCGTGGTTTCGGCCAGCAGTCGGCGCAGCATGTTTTGCGCGGCAAGTTCGCGGTATGCGGCGGAGGCGCGCATGTCGCTGAGCGGGGAGAAATCCGTGGCCAGTGCGGCGCAGGCGGCGTTGACCGTGTCGGGGGTAAACGGTTGACCGGTAAGCGCGGCCTCGGTGGCTGTCGCGCGTTTCGGGGTGGCCGCCATGCCGCCAAAGGCCACGCGGGCATGGGTGATCACATCGCCGTCGCGCGTCAGGTTGAACGCGCCGCAGACGGCGGAAATATCCTGATCGAACCGCTTGGACAGCTTGTAGACCCGCAGATCCGCAAGCCCTGCTTTGGGGATCGTAATGCTTTCGACAAATTCGCCCTCTGCGCGGTCCTGTTTGCCATAGGCGAGAAAGAAATCCTCCATCGCCAGCGTGCGGCGGCTGTCGCCTTTGCGCAGGGTCAGGCTGGCACCCGCGGCGATCAGCGGGGGCGGGCTGTCCCCGATGGGCGAGCCATTGGCGATATTCCCGCCCAAAGTGGCGGCTGCGCGAATCTGCGGCGATGCAAAACGGCGATACAGTTCGGCCAGGGACGGCGCGGTTTGTGCAAAGAGCGGCAAGAGGTCGCCAATCGGCGTCATCGCGCCAATGACAAAGGCCTCTTGGGTGTCGCGCAGGCCGCGCAGGTCGGCAACGCCGTTCAGAAAGATCACATCTTTCAGGCTGCGCAGCTGTTTGGTGACCCAGAGCCCCACATCCGTGGCCCCCGCGATCAGCGTGGCCTGAGGGTGTGCAAGGTAGAGCGCGGCAAGGTCATCGGCGCTGGTCGGGCGCAGCGTGAGGGGCGCGGTTTCAAAGGGGATAAAGGGCGCTGCAAGGTGGTCGGGCACGCAGGCGCTTGCGGCCGCGTCGGCCGCCGTCAGGATCGGGGCGTAGCCCGTGCAGCGACACAGGTTGCCCGCCAGCGCGTCCCGCGCGTTATTCTGTTTGTTCAGATGGGCCGTGGCCAGCGACACCGCGATGCCCGGCGTGCAGAAACCGCATTGGCTTGCGTGATGATCGACCATCGCCTCTTGCACCGGATGCAGGGCCGCGCCGCTGCTCAGCCCTTCGACCGTCACCACGTCTTTGCCATGCAGCTGCGGCAGAAACAGGATGCAGGCGTTCAGCGGTCTGGCCCCGTTTTCGTCGCGAACCATCACTGTGCACGCGCCGCAGTCGCCTTCGTTGCACCCCTCTTTGGTGCCAGTCATGCCTCTGGTTTCGCGCAGATAATCCAGCAGGGTGCGGGTGTGGGGGATATCGTCGTGGATCGTGACAGGGGTGCCATTGAGGCGGAAGCTCGTCTCCATCGGATCGCCTGCCGCTTTCATGTGCAACTGTCAAAAAGACCGTCCCCCGCCCGATGCGGCGGAAAGCAGGGGAGCGTCCTTAGAAAAACCAAGCTGCGCCCGTTTTGCAAGAGGCACCGCAAGACGCGCGCGCAATAATTCACCAAAAGGTCAATTCCTGTGCGCTTGGTGGCGCGGCGGTGCGCGGTCTCGCTCTGGTCTTGGCGCGCGGCTTGGCGTAGCTTGGGCGCATGAGCACGCCCTCCTTTATCCACCTCCGACTCCATACCGAATATTCGCTTCTCGAAGGGGCGGTTCGGGTTAAGAAACTTGCCGGCATGGCCGAGGCGCACGGCATGCCTGCCGTGGCCGTGACCGACAGCGGCAATCTGTTCTGTGCGCTGGAGTTTTCCGAATATGCCAGCGGGGCAGGCGTGCAGCCGATCATCGGGATGCAGGTCGATGTGACCTTTGAGGACACCGCCCCGGGGGAGCGGCCCAAGTTTCCCGCGCCCCTCGTGCTGCTCGCGCAAAACGAAACCGGCTATGAGCATCTGATGAAGTTCAACTCGTGTCTCTACATCGACACGGGCAGTGCGATTCCGCAGGTGACACTGGCCGAGCTTGAACAGTTTTCGGGGGGGCTGATTTGTCTGAGCGGCGGGGCGGAGGGCCCTGTGGGCAAGCTGATCCAGCAGGGGCAGGGACCCAAAGCGCAAGAGCTGATGAGCACGCTCAAGCGCATCTTTGGCGACCGTCTGTATGTCGAATTGCAGCGCCACGCCGATGAGGGCGGCGAGCTGATGGCGGGCGAAAAAGCCACCGAGCGCGCCTTTGTCGAAATGGCCTATGCCATGGACTTGCCGCTGGTCGCGACCAACGATGTCTATTTCCCGAAAGCCGAAATGTACGAGGCCCATGATGCGCTGATCTGCATCAAGGAAGGCGCCTATGTCGATCAGTCGCAGCCGCGCAGACGGCTGACACCGCAGCATTATTTCAAATCACCGGCGGAAATGGCGGCTCTTTTTGCCGATCTTCCCGAAGCCGTCGAGAACACGGTCGAAATCGCGCGCCGCTGTGCCTTCAAAGCCTATAAACGCGACCCGATTCTGCCGAAATTTGCCGATGACGAGGTCGAGGAGCTGCGCCGTCAGGCCAATGAGGGCCTGCAGGCGCGCCTCGCCGTGATCCCCCATGCCGTCTCTGTCGAAGACTACCAGGCGCGCCTTGATTTCGAACTTGGCATCATCGAGGGCATGGGCTTTCCGGGCTATTTCCTGATCGTGGCCGACTTTATCAAATGGTCCAAGGATAACGGCATTCCGGTCGGCCCCGGTCGGGGCTCTGGCGCGGGGTCGCTGGTGGCCTATGCGCTGACCATCACCGACCTTGATCCCTTGCGCTATTCGCTGCTGTTCGAGCGGTTTTTGAACCCCGAACGTGTATCGATGCCGGATTTCGATATCGACTTTTGCATGGATCGTCGCGAAGAAACCATCCGCTACGTGCAGCAGAAATACGGGCGCGACAAGGTGGGGCAGATCATCACCTTCGGCGCGCTTTTGTCCAAGGCGGCGGTGCGTGACATCGGGCGGGTGCTGCAGATGTCATACGGGCAGGTGGATCGCCTGTCCAAATTGATCCCCGTTGAGGGCGTCAAACCCGTGTCGATCCGCGAGGCGCTGGATCAGGAAGAACGCCTGCGCACCGAAAGCCGCAACGAACCGGTGGTCAAACGCCTGCTCGATTACGGGATGCAGGTCGAGGGCCTGCTTAGAAACGCCTCCACCCACGCGGCGGGTGTGGTGATCGGGGACCGCCCGCTTGATGCGCTGGTGCCGCTCTATCAGGACCCGCGTTCCGACATGCCCGCCACCCAGTTCAACATGAAATGGGTCGAGCAGGCGGGGCTGGTGAAGTTCGACTTTCTGGGCCTCAAAACCCTGACCGTGATCCAATCCGCGATGAACCTGATTTTCAAATCGGGCCGTCCGCTGCATGTCGATGCTGCCGGCAACACGCTTTATGACCCGCCTGCGGGGGCGGAAAATCAAATCAACCTTATTCCGCTGGATGACCCCAAGACCTACGATCTCTATTCCCACGCCAAAACGGTTGCGGTGTTTCAGGTGGAAAGCTCGGGCATGATGTCCGCGCTCACCCAGATGAAGCCCACCTGTATCGAGGATATCGTGGCGCTTGTGGCGCTCTATCGTCCCGGCCCGATGGAAAACATCCCCGTCTATTGCGAGGTGAAAAACGGCAAGCGCGAGATCACTTCGGTGCATCCCACGATTGACCATATTCTCGAGGAAACCCAAGGCATCATCGTCTATCAGGAACAGGTGATGCAGATCGCGCAGGTCATGGCGGGCTATTCGCTTGGGGGCGCGGATTTGCTGCGCCGTGCGATGGGCAAAAAGATCAAAGAGGCGATGGACGCCGAACGTCCGAAATTCGAGGCGGGCGCGGCCAAGAACGGTGTTCCTGCGAAAAAGGCGTCCGAGGTTTTCGATCTGCTCGAAAAATTCGCCAACTACGGGTTCAACAAATCCCACGCGGCGGCCTATGCCGTTGTGTCCTATCAAACCGGCTGGCTCAAAGCGAACCATCCCGTCGAATTCATGGCAGGGGTCATGAATTGCGATATTCACCTCACTGAAAAGCTTGCTGTTTATGCCGAAGAGGTCAAACGGGGACTTAAAATCGAAATTGTGCCGCCCTGTGTGAACCGCTCGCTTGCGACCTTTGATGTGGTCGATCAGAAACTGGTTTATGCGCTGGGCGCGCTCAAGAATGTCGGGCTTGAGGCGATGCAGATGATCGTCGCGGCGCGTGAGGCGGCCAGCGACAAGGCAGGGGGAAAACCTTTTGCCACAGTTTATGATTTCGCGCGTCGGGTGGATTTGAAACGGCTGGGCAAACGCCCGCTGGAAATGCTGGCGCGTGCGGGGGGCTTTGATCAGCTTGATCAGAACCGGCGGCGCGTGCTTGACAGCCTCGATGCGCTGGTGGGCTATTCTGCCGCAATCCACGAGCAGAAGAATTCCAACCAGGTGTCGCTGTTTGGCGAGGCGGGCGACGACCTTCCCGAGCCACGCCTTGCGCCGGTCAACGACTGGATGCCGGCCGAACGCCTGATGGAAGAACAAAAAGCCATCGGTTTTTTCCTCTCCGGTCACCCGCTCGACGACTACGCGGTGGCGCTCAAGCGCAAGCGGATCGGCACGATTGCCGAGGCGCAGGAAAAGGCGGAAATGTCGGGCGCTGCGGTGGTGCGCGTGGGCGCGATGGTCAGCGGCTTTCGCGAAATGAAATCCTCCAAGGGCACGCGATATTTTCGCATGAACCTGTCCGACCCGACGGGGCAATTGTCTGGCATCGCGATGTTCTCGCGCGACGAAAAGGAACTGAATGCTGCGCGCGATGTGTTCGAAAAGACCGACAAAGTCGTCGTGACACTGGAGGCCAAATTCAACGAGGGCCAGTTTGACCCTATGATCCGCGCGGTTGCTGCGCTTGACACCATCATTGCGGATGCGGGGTCAGCGGGCATGAAAGTCTGGGTGGAAACCTCGGACGCGGTGCAATCGCTGGTCACTTTGCTTGACGGGACCGCGCCGCAGGACGCCAAAAAGGGGCCGATTTGCCTCTGTTTGATGTCGCCGGATTTACCGGGGGAGGTTGAAATGGAACTGGATCGCCCCTTTGCCATCAACCCGCAGATCAAGGCAGCGGCAAAACACCTGCCCGGCGTGGTAATGGTCGAGGACTACTAGCCCGGCAGGGTCGCGTCCTACCAGTGGGGCGGGCGCTGATCGGCCAGCGGCACAGAGCCGCCCATGTCAAGTTCGGCCGATGCTGCGCGCTCCAAAAGCAGCGCCAGGCGGCGGGTCGCGGCGTCAAGGCTGCGTTCCTGGCGCGCGATCACATCCGACAGGTCCTCGACGGTGCGGGTCAAATGGGCCACTTGTTCTTCGAGTGCCATCAGGCGGTCTGCGTCGGTCATATTGATCCCTCTGTTACCGGTTTCCTATACGCACAAGGGGGCGGGCGCGCCAGATGCTTGCTCCTTGGGGCTGCATCCGGTATCCCGCGCGTAAGTTCAAAGGAGCCGATCGAGATGGCCAAGATCAAGAAGACCCCCCGTCCCAAGGCCGAAACGCCCAAGGGCTTTCGCGATTATTTCGGGACGGAAGTGACCGAGCGCAAGGCGATGCTCGATAAAATCGCCGAGGTCTATCATCTGTACGGCTTTGAGGCACTGGAAACCTCTGCGGTGGAAACCGTCGAGGCGCTGGGCAAGTTCCTGCCCGATGTGGATCGCCCGAATGCGGGTGTGTTCAGCTGGCAGGAAGAATCCGAGGCGGGCAAGCTGGGGGATTGGATGGCGCTGCGCTATGATATGACCGCGCCGCTCGCGCGGGTTGCCGCGCAGTATCGCAATGATTTGCCCGCGCCCTACCGCCGCTACGCGATGGGCCCTGTCTGGCGCAACGAAAAGGCCGGGCCTGGGCGGTTTCGCCAGTTTTATCAATGCGATGCGGATACGGTCGGGGCGCCTTCCGTCGCCGCTGACGCCGAAATCTGTGCGATGCTGTCGGACACGCTGGAAGCCGTTGGCATTCCGCGCGGCGACTACATCGTGCGGGTGAACAACCGCAAGGTGCTGAACGGCGTGATGGAAGTGGCGGGGGTTCTCGATCCCGCCGACCCTGAAAAATTCGAAGCCGAGCGCGGCATCGTCTTGCGCGCCATCGATAAACTTGACCGTCTGGGCGAGGCGGGCGTACGCGCGCTGATCGGGGAAGGTCGCAAGGATGAAAGCGGTGATTTCACCAAAGGCGCGGGCCTGACAGAGGCGCAGGCCGACATCGTCATGGGCTTTATGTCTGCCAAACGCGACACGGGGGCCCAAACGGTGGCGCGGCTGTATGAGCTGGTGCAGGGATCGGCGGTGGGCGCCGAGGGCGTCAAGGAATTGGAAACCATCGCCGACCTCATGGCGGCAGGCGGCTATGGCCCCGATCGCGTGGAAATCGACCCGTCGGTCGTGCGTGGCCTTGGCTATTACACCGGCCCTGTCTATGAGGCCGAACTCACCTTTGAGGTGCTCGACGAAAAGGGCCGTCCGCGCAACTTTGGCTCGGTGGCGGGGGGCGGGCGCTACGACGACCTGGTCAAACGCTTCACGGGCCAGGAAGTGCCGGCCACGGGGGTGTCCATCGGCGTTGATCGCCTTTTGGCCGCTCTGCGGGCCAAGGGGCGCGGCGGGCAAGCCGAAGCTGGCCCCGTCGTCGTGACCGTCATGGACCGCGACCGCATGGCCGATTACATGGGGATGGTCACCGAATTACGCGCAGCGGGCATCCGCGCAGAAGTCTATCTGGGCAATCCCAAAAACTTCGGCAACCAGTTGAAATACGCCGATAAACGCGCCTCTCCGGTTGCGGTGATCCAGGGCGGCGACGAACAGGCGCGCGGCGTGGTGCAGGTCAAAGACCTCGTGCTCGGTGCGAAAATCGCCCAGAACGCCACGCTCGAGGAATGGAAAGATCGCCCTTCGCAGTATGAAATCGCGCGCGGCGATCTTGTGACCAAAGTGCGCGACATCATCGCCAGCCAGAACGAGGGCTAAGGGATGGACGGGACCTTTGACGCCAAAGCCACCGCTCGCCTGACCGGAGCGCGCTTTCTGGCCGCTTTTGCCGAACTGGGCGCGCAGGCCATCGAAGCCGATATCTTGCAACCCGCCGAGGTGCTGTTGGACCTCTACGGCGAAGACATCCGCGCGCGCGCTTTCGTGACCCACGACCCGCTGCGCGGCGAAATGATGCTGCGCCCCGATTTCACCGTGCCCGTTGTGCAAGAGCACATGGCAGGCGGCGCAGAACCCGCGCGCTATTGCTACATGGGCGAGGTGTTTCGTGCCCAGGAACACGCCGGCCCGCGCGAGGCCGAATTCTTCCAGGTGGGCTATGAGGTGTTCGACCGCGTCAACACGCTCGACGCCGATGCCGAGGTCTTTGCCCTTTTTCACAGCCTGCTTGCGCCGCTCGGCTTGCGTGCCGCGGTGGGCGACATCGGCCTGCTGCTGGCGGCGATTGACGGGCTGGACACAACCGACAAACGCAAGGCTGCCCTCAAGCGCCACATCTGGCATCCCAAACGCTTTCGCGCCCTGCTGGACCGCTTTGCGGGGCGCAGCGCTGTGCCTGCCAGCCGCCAGGCCTTGTTGGCCGCGTTGGACAGTGACGCGCCGCTGACGCAAGCGCCGATGATCGGCCTGCGTTCGCAAAGCGAAATCGCCAAACGCCTGACGGCCCTGCAAGAAGACGCGGCAACTGCGCCGCTTTCGCCAAACGATGTGGCGGGGCTCGAGACATTGTTCGCAATCGCCGACAAGGCTCCAAAATCGCTGGAAACCTTGCAGGAACTGGCCCTGACCATGCCCGCCATCGCCGGGCGCGTCGCGATGCTTGAAACGCGCTTCAACGCGCTTGATGCCAAGGGGATCGACCTGGGCGGGCTGGATTTCGAAGCCACCTACGGGCGTACGACGCTCGAATATTACGATGGCTTTGTGTTCGGGTTTTACGACGCATCCGACGCAGGCTTGCCGCCCGTCGCCAGCGGCGGGCGCTACGATGCGCTCACGCGGGTCTTGGGGCAGGGGCGCGAAATTCCGGCGGTCGGCGGCGTGATCCGCCCCGCCCTCGTGGCGCAATTGGAGGCAAAAGCATGATCAAACTCGGCGTGCCCTCCAAAGGGCGACTGATGGAAAAAACCTTCGAGTGGTTCGCGCAAGCAGGCATCACCCTCAAACGCACCGGCTCCGAGCGCGAATATGCGGGCGCTGTGGAAGGTGTCGAGGGCGTGAACCTCGTGCTGCTGTCGGCGGGAGAAATCCCGCGCGAACTGGCCGCAGGGCGCATCCATTTGGGCGTGACCGGCTCTGATCTGGTGCGCGACAAACTGGCCGATTGGCAAAATAGCGTGACCGAACAGGCGCTGATGGGATTTGGCCATGCCGATCTGATCATTGCCGTGCCCATGTGCTGGCCTGATGTCGACACGATCGAAGACCTCGACGCGGCCGCCAGCGCCTTTCGCGCAGAACACGGCTTTCGCCTGCGGATCGCGACGAAATACCACCGCCTCGTGCGCGAGTTCCTGCGCGATCAGGGCGTGGCGGACTATCAGCTCGTGGATAGCCAGGGCGCAACCGAAGGCACCGTGGCCAATCTGACGGCCGAGGCAATCGCCGACATCACCTCCTCGGGCGAAACGCTGCGCGCCAACCACCTGAAAATCCTCAGCGACGGGTTGATCCACAAAAGCCAGGCAACGCTGTTCGCGTCGAAAACGGCGGATTGGGCGGGCTGCGACGCGGCCAAGGCGGATCTCTCCGAACGGCTGAAGATCGCGCTCTGATCTGCCTTCTTTCGGATAAAAATACCCAGCGCGGCTCACCAGCGGCGCTGGCCTTCCTATCTCAAGCCGAGTTCGGCCAAGGCCGCCGCAAGCTCTGCGGGCAAAGGCTCTTCGGTTTCGCGCCCCTTTGGCAAATCGGGCGGGCTATCGTCCACCTTGAGATACCGCCATCCCTGAAAGGCGCGGCGCGGGGCGGGCTGTGTGCGGATCAGCGGTTTCGCCAGAACAATAGCGCAGCGCTTGATCCCGTCCGCGCCCTCGACAGCCTCAAGTCCCACAACCTCCTGACGCGCCTGAATCACCCCCTTGATGACCCAGAAAAGCGACCCTCCGGCGAGCACCCGGGCCTCCTCCTTGGGACGCATGCGGGTGACGTGGCGAATGGTGTTGCCGCTTTGCGCCGCGAGTCGGGCCGCCAATTGCTCAACCGTCTCGATTCCCACGCATAATTTCACAAGATTTATGTGATCTGACATCGTGCCACCCCTACTGCTGGTGTTGATATAGGATTTTGCCCGTTGATCTGCTAGGGTCAGAGCGGTAAATCCCAGCTTCCCGAAAAGAATCCCCTCGAAGAGAGACTCATTATGACCCGCTTTGCTGCCCCCATCGCCGAACAGATCTGGGATATGAAATATCGTCTGAAAGACGGGGATGGCACGGTGCAGGACAAAAGCGTCGAAGACAGCTGGCGCCGCGTTGCGACCGCCTTGGCTTCGGTCGAAAAAGACGCAGCCCATTGGGAGCCGAAATTCTATTCGGCTTTGGAAGATTTCAAATTCCTGCCAGCGGGCCGTATTCTGGCGGGTGCGGGCACCGGTCGTACCGTGACCCTGTTCAACTGCTTTGTCATGGGCACGATCCCCGACTCCATGGGCGGCATTTTCGACATGCTCAAAGAGGCCGCGCTCACCATGCAGCAGGGCGGGGGCATCGGCTATGATTTCTCGACCATCCGTCCCAAGGGCGCGGATGTCAAAGGCGTGGCCGCAGATGCCTCGGGTCCGCTGTCCTTCATGGATGTCTGGGACGCGATGTGCCGCACCATCATGTCGGCAGGCTCGCGCCGCGGGGCGATGATGGCAACGATGCGCTGCGACCACCCCGATATCGAACAGTTTATCGAGGCCAAACAGGATGCAGCCCGCCTGCGCATGTTCAACCTCTCCGTGTTGGTCACCGATCCCTTCATGGAGGCCGTGAAAGCAGACGGTTCGTGGGATCTGAAGTTCGACGGCAAGGTGTATCACACCGTCCAGGCCCGCGATCTGTGGAACAAGATCATGAAGGGCACCTATGAATACGCCGAGCCGGGCGTGATTTTCATCGACCGCATCAACAAGATGAACAACCTGTCCTATTGCGAGGACATCGCGGCGACCAACCCCTGCGGCGAGCAACCCCTGCCGCCCTATGGCGCCTGCCTGCTCGGTTCGATCAACCTTGCGCGGCTTGTCGCAGAGCCGTTCGAAAAGGGCGCATCCCTTGATCTTGACGCGCTCGACGATCTGGTGCGCACGGCCATTCGCATGATGGACAACGTGGTGGATGCCTCGCGTTTCCCGCTTGAGGCCCAAGCGCGCGAAGCCGAGGCCAAGCGCCGCATCGGGCTTGGCGTCACCGGCCTTGCCGATGCCTTGCTGATGGTGGGGGAGGAATACGGCACGCCGCAGGCGGCAGCGATGTGCGAAAAATGGCTGCATGCCATTGCCCGTGCCTCCTATATGGCCTCGGCGGAACTTGCGAAGGAAAAAGGCGCTTTCCCCTTGTTTGACAAGGGAAAATACCTTGCCTCCGGGTCCTTGGCCCATATGGATCAGGATGTGCGTGACGCGATTGGCGAATATGGCATCCGCAACGCCCTGCTGACCTCCATCGCGCCCACCGGAACCATTTCGCTTTACGCCGGCAACGTGTCGAGCGGCATCGAGCCGGTGTTCGCCTATGCCTACACCCGAAAAGTGCTGCAAAAAGACGGCTCGCGCACCGAGGAAGAAGTGGTGGACTACGCCGTAAAACTCTACCGCGACAAATTCGGCGCCGATGCCGAACTGCCGGGCCATTTCGTGAACGCGCAGACGCTGGCGCCGCTCGCCCATGTGCGCATGCAGGCGGCGGCCCAGAAATGGGTCGACAGCTCGATCTCGAAAACCATCAACTGCCCCGAGGATATTTCCTTTGACGACTTCAAAGAGGTCTATATGGAAGCCTACGAGAGCGGCTGCAAAGGCTGCACCACCTACCGCCCCAACGATGTGACCGGCTCGGTCCTGTCGGTCTCGCAAACCTCCGAAGCAACGCCGGAAACGGACGAAGGCGCGGAAGTGGTGTATCTGTCCGATCCGCTGGATCGCCCGCAGGCCCTCGAAGGCAATACCTACAAGCTCAAATGGCCCGATTCCGAGCACGCGATCTACATCACGATCAACGACATTCTGATCGGCGGGCATCGCCGCCCCTTCGAGGTCTTTATCAACTCCAAAAACATGGAGCATTTCGCCTGGACCGTGGCGCTCACACGCATGATCTCGGCCGTGTTCCGGCGCGGTGGGGATGTGTCCTTCGTGGTGGAGGAACTCAAAGCCGTGTTCGACCCGCGCGGCGGCGCATGGATCAAGGGCAAATACATCCCCTCGATCCTTGCGGCGATTGGCGGTGTGATCGAAACCCACCTCATCCAGACCGGCTTCATCGCGGGTGAAGGCCTTGGCCTGAAAACCGACCCGCAAGCCGAGGTCTCGCAACTCGGGGCTTCAGGCGGCAAACCCAAAGGCAAAGCCTGCTCCTCCTGCGGCGGCTACGAAATGCGCATGGTAGAAGGCTGCATGACCTGCGCCTCCTGCGGCTTCTCGAAGTGCGGATAATGTGCGCGGCTTGAGCAGTAGTCAGAGAAAGCAGATGAATGCGCAAAGGAAACCAAAAGGCTGCGCACGGTGTGTCAAGGTAGAAATGGCACCCTTCGTGCAGATTTCCACGCTTCGATCTGATACAGACGTATTGCTCGTGAAACGTTGGTGTCTGGCACCATAAGCCCGAACTAGAAGAGGCGCAGGATTCACGTCCTGCGCCTCCTTCGTTCCACCGTTTCAGATGGTTAAGAAAGGACCCGGTCGGTTTCTGTCCGTAGGTAGACGTTTCCGAACGGACGGCTGCTGCCGCCCAGCGGCTCAATATCGGCATCGCGCAGTTGGCGAACCAACTTCTGCCACGGTGCTGCATAGGTCTCTGCCAAAAGCTTCGGGGTCATGTAGCGTGATCGGAAGGCGGTTTCGTCCTCCGAGGTGAAGTACACCTGATCTGCCTTCGTGATGGGGTTCTTCAAGGTCGTCGTCTGAACGTGCCCGCTGTCGATCATGCGCTTCAGGTTCGACGGCTGACCGATGCCGACGGTCTTCGCGAAGACTTCGATGCTCTTCGCATTGATCGGGTCGGGCTGTAGAGCAGCGACGACGTCCTCATGGTAGACATGGATGGCGGCATATCCTTCGCGTTCCATCCCGTTTCCGACACGCTTGATGCGCCCATCGCGGATGGCGGCAATGATCTCGCCGGGACCGACCTTCAGACGCTGTGCGGACTTCGAGATGTGTTCCCACCCATGCTGCGCCTGCCGAAGTTGCTGAGCGCCCGTCAGGACGCTGTCCAGAAAGGCGCGCCCCTGATCCGGATGCCAGACGGCTTTGACGTTGGGTGCGTCCAATGCTGGTACGAGAACGCCGTCGGCGACGAGCAGATCGAACTGGGAACGCGTTGCATTGATTAGTGCCGCCATGTCCTTCGACGTGACGTAGTTGGTCAATCGTTCGAGGATGGGAGCAGCGGTTTCGGCATCAAAGACCTCCCATGCATCCGGCACGCCTTGATCGGCCTCAGGGACGATTTGTTCGGCAGCCAGCGCCTTCCTCAGCCGTCTCTGGTCAACGCCACAGGCTTGCGCGGCTGTCCGGACGGAATGTAGCCGACGAGACAGGACCGGCTCCCCCAGCAGATCATCGCCCGGGCCAAGCGGCCAGGTCGCCAGCATATGGTCCCGCAGGATGTCCCGGAACGCCGCATAGTCAGGGTTGTCCCGGTAATCATGCGCCAAACGGTCGTAAGGCTGTGGAAAGATGGCTTTGGGGCCGTCGTGGGGAGATCCCGGTTTGCGCTGAAGGGCATCAAAGGTGCTCTTCCATCTGCTCAGCAAGCTCTACGAGCGCACCAGCGTCATCATCACCACAAACCTCAGCTTCTCAGAATGGGCGCAGCTATTCGGAGACGCAAAGATGACCACGGCTCTCTTGGATCGGCTTACCCACCGCTGCCACATCCTCGAAACTGGCAACGACAGCTACCGCTTCAAGGCCAACTCCGAGTCTGCAAAGAAAACACGAAAGGAGACCAAAACGTTGACCCCGTCATAGACCGCGGCACATAACTGAGGGTGGGTCAAATCTCAGTGAAAATACCGGGTCAGTTCTCAGTGACAATCAACACGTTCAATTCTCGAATGCGGAAAAATGCACTGTGTCAGGGGTTGCTGTCTTGTTTGCGATAGGCAAATCAATTCTGCATATATAAATATTAAACATTTGCTATTATGTTTTCTAATGTTAAATTTATGAGACGTTCATATCTGACAACAGGCTCCATGTGGGCGGTTAGATTCGTGTCACAGCTTGCGTTTGGAGGCGTGTTGGTGTGGCGAAGATATTTGAGGAGGAGTGGTCATGAATGTTGAAGGTAAGGTCGTCTTGATCAGTGGGGCGGCCCGTGGGATGGGCGCGACAGAAGCGCGCGACTTCGCAGCTGCTGGGGCAAGGCTCGTATTGGGAGACGTACTTGAGGATGAGGTGCGGACTCTGGTCGCCGAAATCGGGACAGATGCAGCGGTTGCGGTGCGTCTCGATGTGACAAAAGCGGCGGATTGGCAGGCGGCTGTGGATGCAGCGCAGGCGCGTTTTGGACGTCTCGATGTGCTTGTGAACAATGCGGGAATTTTGCGGTTTTCCGATATTCTCAGCTGTTCGGATGAAGAGTGGGAACAGGTGATTGGCATCAATCTAAGTGGTACTTTCAAAGGTATACGTGCCGTCGTTCCGCTCATGGAGGCCGGAGGCGGCGGGTCCATCGTCAACATCTCTTCGACGTCTGGGCTCAAGGGGTTTTCCGGCGTTCCGGCTTATATCGCATCGAAATTCGGCATTCGCGGCCTGACGAAAGCAGCGGCTGTCGAACTTGCGTCAAAGGGCATTCGTGTGAATTCGGTTCATCCCGGAAATATCAACACCGACATGGTTGACGGGCTCTACGCAGATTACCGGCATGTGCCGATGAACCGTGTCGGAGAGCCGGGCGAAATCAGCAAGTTGGTGATGTTCCTGGCCAGCGAGGACAGTTCGTTTTCCACGGGCGCGGAATTTGTTGCGGATGGCGGGGAAACCAGCGGGATGCCGAATTTATTCTAAGCAAATTTTTGCTGAATTAATTCGCAAATATTGAACTTAAGAAGTTCAATCAATGGGCTAGGTGTCGAAAGAGGAGCGACGCTGCGGCTTTCATCTAAGGGAGGAAAGAGACATGCAGAAAACGTATCGGGCGACCGGGCTTGGAGTTGCGGCTGCCACAGTCGCGGCCGTTTGGGCGCAGGGCGCGCTTGCGGAGGGCTTCGTATATGTCAACGAACATATCGACATCGCGCCATTGTGCGGTGAGGAACCGATCCGCGTGGCGCTCGTCGATGGCTATGGCGGCAATTCATGGCGCCGGACGGCCATTGCCGAAATCGAAGACGAGGCTTCGAAATGTGAGAATATCGTCGAGGTGACCTACGCCGAAGCCGGCGGGGATTTGCAGGCCTATAGTGCCGCGATCAATGGCTTCGTCGCCCAAGGCTATGAAATCATCCTAGCCTACACCGACTTCGGAGATGCAGCGATCCCGGCCTATCGGGCGGCCCAGATGGCTGGAACGACGATGGTGCCGTATTTCTCCGATCTGAGCGGTCAGATCGGGGTCGATTATGCCGCGAATCCGTTTGAGGATGCGTTTCGCGCAGGCTCGATTTTTGGCGAATGGGTCGGAGAAACCATTGGCGAGGGAAAAACTGTCTTTCTTGGCGGTCTGGCTGGGTCCGCCTCGTCTGTGACGTTCCTCGAAGGCTACAAAGAGGGGTTGAAAGCCTATCCTGAAGTCGAGCTTTTGGATGACAATTTCATCGTGACGAACTGGAATCCCGCCGATGCACAAAAAGCGGTGGCGGGCCTGATTGCAAAATATCCCGAGATTGATGCGATTGCGACAGACTACGGTGTGACCAGCCTTGCCGCTGTCAAAGCCTATCAGGCGGCAGGTCTGCCAGTTCCCGCGATGGCGTTCATTGCGACCAATAATGAATACAGCTGCAAGTGGATGGAGGCCAAGGAAAGCGGTGACGTCTGGCCGCAACTCGCGCTGAGCGGGACCACCGCCGATGTGCGGTTTGCTTTGCGCGCGGGGCTGGCGGCGCGCAATGGTTTGGACGCGCCCGAGCCAAGAGCGCTGGTTGCCTTCCCGTTTGCCGATAGCGCAGCCGGCGTTGATCCGCTCTGTGATCCCGAGCTGCCGCCGGATGCAGATCTGTCCTCTTCTTTGCCGATGGACAAAATGGTGTCGCTTTTTGAGCAGTGAGGCGACATGCCTCGTTGTTCTGACATCGCCGGATCGCCTTTTGGGCGGTCCGGGTTTTCTGTTTCTGTCTGAACGCATCTCGCGATTTTTAAGTTCAGCCAATGTCCTACAGAGGACAAAGCTGTTATCAAGGAGAGCCTTGCGCGCAGGATATGGTCGCGTGACATCAATGATGAGCTGGAACTTGGGTGGCGACACGAAATGACAAAGGAAAATGGCGCTGTTCGGGGCATCAAATCCGTCGAGGTGTTTGGGGATATTCTTGCGGGGATGATCCATGCAGGGGAACGCAGGACACTCGACGGCGTGGCTGATGCGGCCGGGCTGTCGACCGCGAAAGTGCGGCCCTATCTGAACAGTCTCCAGCGAACGGGCCTGGGGGGCTACGATCCTGTGTCGCGGCAATATTCCTTTGGCCCGCTCGCCGCGCTGCTGGGTCAGCGTCGTATCGAGGCGTTGGCGCGACGCTACGGGTTTTTGGACGCGGCGCGTGGTATCGCGCGCGAACGCGATCTGTTTGCGGGCGTGGTGTTCTGGGCCGGAAACGGGCCGACCGTGGCCAGTGTGATCCCGTCGCGCATAGCCTCCGATAACAATGTGATGCCGGGCACGGTTTACAGTGTCACCGGCACCGCATCGGGCCGGGTGTTCATGGCGTTCTCGTCTGATCCACGCGTTGCGGTGCGTGCCGAGGCAGAGTTGTCGGGCACGGCCTGTCCGCGTGGGGTCGGCGAGTTGCGTGAGGATGACAATTTCCCGGAGGCGGTTGCAGAGGTGCGTCGGGATGGATTTTGCTTCATTCGCGATGCTTATTTTCCGGGCTACAATGGTATGGCCGTTCCGGTCATGGATGAAGATGGGGAGCTGGTCTGTGCGATCGTCGTCTCCGGGACCGCGAATGTCTTTCCAAAGGACATTGCACGTCGTCTTGCGGAGCGCATTAGAGTCGAACTAGCAGAGCGGATCGCGGCCAATCCATCAACGCTCTCGGCGCCCGAGGTGACGCGGATTGATCCGGTGCGCAAAGAGCTTTTTGAGCCTGTCGATGCTGCGGCGGATGAGCGTCGTGGGGTTGGTTCGGCGGAGACCGCGGTGCAGATTCTGCGCGCGATGACGGGCCGAGCGGGGCCTATGCGGCTCAAGGAAATCTGCGATCAGGCGGGGCTCGCCGCCGGCAAGGCGCACAGCTACATGGTCAGTCTGCGACACGCCGGTCTGGTGGAAAAGGCGCCGGGTTCGACGCAATATCGCCTTGGGCCTTTGACGGCGGAGATGTTGCTTGTGCGTTTGCATGGTTACGATGTCTTTGCTGCGGCCCGTGCCCTCGTGCGGCGGTTGTCGCGGCAAACGGATCTGATGTGTTTTCTGACGACTTGGGGGAGTTATGGCCCGGTCGTTGTGCATATCGAGCGTGGGCAGTTGACGCGTCATTCCGATATCTATCTGGGCCGGGGTATGTCGTTGAGCAGTACAGGCACGGGGCGATTGTTTCAGGCCAATCTCAGCCAGCAGGTCCTGGCGCCTGCGGTGGCAGCCGAAATGGCGGTTTACCCGCAGTTGAGAGCGCGTGCCCCCAGTCCTGAGGATCTCTCGGTGATTTTGGAAGACATCCGGCAGGCGGGGTATGCAACGTTCGAGACCGGCCCTGTTGTAGGGCTTCGCTCTCTGGTGGCGCCGGTCCGTAATCATGTGGGAGAGATGTGGTTTGCTGTGACCTTGACCGGCGCCATAGATAGAGTGCGCGCTGAGGAGCAGGTCTTGCTGGCGCAACTCTTGTTGGGTGTTGCGTCGATCTCTGCCGATTTGGGGTATGCCGCGCCCTTGTAAGGATGCTCTCGGACGTCTGCGCGATCCTCCAATTTCTTCCTTATTTCCATCTGATACCCGTCAGCTGCGAATTGCGGCTGTCTGAAGCACTTTTGAACAGCATGGATGTGCATTTTATCATTTAAATAATTTGCTTTAAGCAAACTATTTTGCAAATATCATAAATGCCTGCCGCCAAGTGGGGGGTCTAAAGACTCTCGGGGTGACTGATTAGAGTCATTTGGATGCGTGTGTTTCTCGACATGAGTGCAGATCGGCGCCTGAGCGGAGGGCTGGGTGATGAGCCCGTCTTTAAACTTTCGAGGAGGAGTTCACGCATGATGACAAGGTTTGGTTTGCTGACGAAAAAGCAAGGAATGCCGCCACAGGATTTCAATCAGCATTGGGAGGCTGTTCACGGACCTATGGCGTCCAGATTTCCGGGCTTGCGCGGGTATTGGCAGCATGCGGTGACTGACAAAGAGCAGTTCGGTATCAGTCATGCTCGGGGCGTGGATTGGGATTTGGACGGGTTCTCGGAACTTCATTTTGATGATGAAGGGGCGATGCTTGGCGCGGTAAATGATGACTCCTTTACGCCTGCTTTGACGGATGAAACTGATTTTTTGCAAGATGTTAAGATTGTCGCTTGTGAAAAGCACAAGGTTGTCGAGATGAATCTGGATGATGGTCCTTACATCAAGCGGATGACGCTTTTGAAGCGCTTGCCGGGGATAAGCCCTGAGCGCTTTCGTCAGGAGTGGCTTGAGACGCACGCAAATTTCGTGCGCCGCTGGCCGGGGGTGTTGGGGTATCATCAAAACTTGGTGGTGAGCCGGTATTGCGGATCGCGCACAGAGCAGGCCAGTCATGATGAGGTGCCGGTTGATGGTATTGTCGAGTTCTGGTTCCGGGACAAAGAAGCGGCTGCGGAGCTTTATGCCAAAGACATCGTGACGGAAACGCAGGAGCACGCGAAGGTCTTTCTCGATACGATCACGCCTTACTTCGTGGATAGTCGCCGGCTGGTTTGATCCTGCGTTGATTTCAGAATCGGCGCATGAAATTCGCGACAAAAATGATTCGACATTGGAGAATTGATAAGTTTGGCGACCGGGCATTCGGTCGCCATTTTTCTGTATTGGGGTGGTGTTGGAGGGGGCGGGCAAAAAATTAGTCATGAGATCATCAATTTTTTGATCGCATATTCAATTTTCTAGACCAGATCTATGGCGCGTAAGCTCACGTGGTCTGGTCTCCTCTTGCGCACTCATGCATCCAGTCGGGGGCGTGACTTCTTGATCGTACTGGCGAGGTGGTTCTAGGGTGGATTTTCTTTCATAATGTTGATTTTAAAATAAAAATATAATCTCAATACTAAATTGAAAATACGTTTTTGCCTTTTCGAGAAATCTTCTTTTGCATCTTTCTGAGGCATCTTTTGGAAATTCTAAGGCTGTATTTCTGGCGTGTCCTGGGGGGGTGAAAATCTGAAAAATTAAAAAATTATACGATAAGAGCAAATTCATTTGCGCATTGCAAATATTGTGCTAACCATAACGAGGAGGGGCGCACACCCCTCAAAGGGAGGAAATTCAGATCATGGCGACAGACCGCCTGGCGTGGTCCGCGAGAGCGGGCTGTGCCCCGAATTCTGCTGGCTTGCGGCTGGCGGGCGGGTCGCCGGTCTGTGCGTGTATCTGAGGAGGACGCGTGATGAACACTGCAAACAATGCAACCTATGGCACCATGCCGCCCGGTCTATTTGGCCGCGGTCGACCGTCGTTCGAGCTTGGGACAGTCGTGCTGTCAACGCTGGCGCTGATCGTGCTTTGCATGATCTTCGCGCCCTCAAGCATCAGCTCCGGCGCGCTTGCGGGAAGTCTACCCTTCGCAGCTGTGGCAGTGATCGTCAGCCTTGGTCAGATGCTTGTGGTTCAACAGGGGGGCTTCGACCTGTCCGTCCCCGGTGCCATCAGCCTCTCGGTGGTGATCTCGACACATTACCCTGCGGGCAATGACGCGGAACTTTTGCCCGCCGTGCTGCTGGCGCTGGCCTTTGCGCTTGGCGCAGGTCTGTTCAATGGCATCTTGATCGGTGTCGTGCGCCTCAATGCCATCGTGGCCACCATCGGCACGAACGCGCTTCTTTACGGCGGTGTCATCGCGATTTCCGGCGGTGTGCCGCGCACGACCACGCCGCTTTTGTCGCGCATCGCAGGCGGCGAGTTTCTGGGCCTCGGTTATACCGTCTGGTACGCGCTTGTCATCCTCTTGATCGTGGCCGTTGTCCTGAAAAAGACCGTCGCCGGACGTAGGTTCGAAGGCATCGGTGCCAACCCGGCCATGGCGCGCACGGTCGGCCTGCGCGTGCGTTCCTACGAGCTGTCCGCCTATGTCAGCGCACAGCTGCTCTACTGCCTCGCCGGCATTCTGCTGGCCGGTCTGACGAGTCAGCCGACCGCCTTTCTCGGCAACAGCTACCTGCTGCCCTCCGTCGCCATCGTCGTCCTTGGCGGGACGTCCTTGATGGGCGGACGTGGCTTTCCGGTGCCGACGGCTCTCGCAGCTTTCTTCCTGACCCAACTGGGCCAGTTCTCGATCACCATCGGCGTACCGTTCTCAGCCCAGACCATCATCCAGGCGCTCGCGCTGGGTCTTGGCATCGCGGTCTATTCGTTCCGCCGCAGCTGATCCCCGATTTTCGCCGACATTTTCACCGACACGGACTTTAGAGGAGGAGACACCGTGACACTTACATCCAGAAAGATCGCTTTCGCCGCCACAGCGGCCCTGAGCCTCGCCGCCACCGCGGCCTTCGCAGAGGACATCCCGTCCTGGTGCGGGCCGGACAACGCAACGCTGGCCCTGCTTGATGGCAGTGGTGGCAACAGCTGGCGCCAGATCACCAGTGCCTCGGCCCGCGAAGAGGCGGAGAAATGCTCAAGCATCACCGACTTCTTCTACGCCGATGGCCAGGGTGACACGCAGAAATCCATTTCTGACATCAAGAGCTTTGCGGCCCGAGGAGTGGACGCCATGGTGGTCTTTGGCGATGCCGGTCCTGCTGTGCTTCCGGCGCTCACCGCTGCGCATCGCGCAGGTGTGACGGTCGTACCTTATCGTCAACAGGTCGGCGGCGAAGA
The DNA here is from genome assembly GCF_900172375.1 of Aquimixticola soesokkakensis. Classification (GTDB taxonomy): domain Bacteria; phylum Pseudomonadota; class Alphaproteobacteria; order Rhodobacterales; family Rhodobacteraceae; genus Aquimixticola; species Aquimixticola soesokkakensis. Next base: position 199,290 of record NZ_FWFS01000008.1, read on the forward strand.
GGGGGTGAACTACGCCAAATTCGTATCGGCCTCCTTCGTGAGCGACGGCGTGAATTTCGGCAACTTCATCAAGCGCGAATTCCCTGATGGTGCGAAAATGCTGTTCCTCAGCGGACCGGCGGGCAACAGCGTCGGGCTTGAGATGCTCGAAGGGCTGAACTCGGTCCTCGATGAGCGCTACGAATACCTCAACCCCGCGCCTTTCCATGTGACCAACTGGGACCCGGCGCTGACGCAACAGGTGCTGACCGCCGAGATCGCCAAACATCCGCAGATTGATGTGATCATCTCCGACTACGGCGCGTCTCTGATCGGCGGTCTGCCCGCCTTTGAGCGCAACGGGCGGTCGATCCCCGCGATCACAACGGAATCCGTCAATCTTCTGGGCTGCTTCTGGCATGACAAACAGGCCAACAACCCGGACTTCAAATTGCTGACACGCGGCGGTGGCAATGAAAACGGGCGCTTGGCCGCACAATGGGCGATCGCACTGGCGACCGGCGGCACGCCGCCAGAGACCAGCGTCTACACCTCCGAGATTTTCGAGGACTCCGTCACGGGCGAGCCCAGCGAGGTGCAATGCCGCCGCGATTTGCCGGGTGAGATTTACCTCTCGGCGAAATTGAGCCCGGAGAAACAGCTCGAGGCGATCAACCAATAAGACACATCCGCGACCCCGGTCGTCACGGCGACCGGGGTCCGGGAGACGCAAACGCATTGTCCAACTGCTCTGGAGGAGGGGGTAGGTCATGTCTATCGCAAGCAATATCGACGCGGCAAACACAGGGTCGCATATGGAGACCAACGTGCATTCTTTGGCAGAGGCGCCCATCACCATCGGGATGGCGGGAATTACAAAATCCTTTTCCGGCGTCTACGCCCTGACCGATGTGACGGTCGCGTTTCGTGCCGGAGAGGTTCATGCCGTTCTGGGGGAGAATGGCGCGGGCAAATCGACGCTTATGAGCATCATCTCCGGCGTGCTTCAGCCGGATCGAGGCGAGATCACCTTTGAGGGAAGTACCGCCTCTCCGCTAACGCCGGAGAAGGCTGCGGACCTGGGGATTTCTATTTCTTATCAGCACCCTGCCATCGTCGAAGATCTGTCGATTCTGGAAAACCTACAGGTCTCCTTGCCGCCCGCACTGTTCGAAGGGCGCAAGGTTTCGGATGTCGCGCGCGAGGTCATGTCTGCCGTTGGGCTGGACGTGCCGCTCAAGATGCGGGCAGAGGGGCTGAGCATCGGGCAAAAACTCCTGCTTGAGATCGCCAAGGCATTGGCCACGAAGCCGAAAGTGCTGATCCTCGACGAACCGACGGCCTCTCTCGACAAAGACGCCTCGGACATGCTGTTCGAACGCGTGCGTGCGGCGGCGGCTCAGGGCACGGCGGTCATCTATATCACCCACCGTTTGGCCGAAATCCGGCAAATCGGGCATCGCGTCACCGTTTTGCGCGATGGTCATGTGGCGGGCACGGGTCTGGTGCGCGATCTCTCCGATAGCGAACTTTTGGACATGATCGTCGGGCGCAAGCTCGATTCCACCTTTCCGCCAAAGGCCAAGCCGATGCTGGGTCAGGCCAATCTGACCGTCAAAAGCTTGGGCGGGCACGGGTTTTCCGACGTTTCTTTCGAGGCGCGGCCCGGTGAGATCGTCGGCATCGCAGGCGTCGCGGGCAACGGCCAGACCGAGCTGATGCGCGCGCTTGCGGGGCTGGATGCGGCGCGTGGCGAGGTGAAACTGGCCGGGCAGCGTCTCAACCATAAAGATCTGATCCACGCAGCGGCCTTCATGCCCGCCGACCGTCTGGTCGAAGGCGTCGCCAAGTCTTTTTCCGTGCGGGAAAACGCGGCTTTGGGCGCCTTGGAGAAATTCGCCTCTTTCGGGTTCATGAGCCGTCGCAAGGAACATCAGGCCGTCGTCGACACATTCCGCGAGCTGTCGGTGAAAACACCGGGGCTTGAAGCCAAGATCACGGCGCTTTCAGGTGGCAACCAGCAAAAGGTCGTTCTGGCACGCGCGCTTTTGGAACAGCCGGGGCTGATTGTGGCCGATGAGCCGACGCAGGGCGTCGATGTCGGCGCACGTTTCGAAATGTATCGCATCCTGCGCGAGATCAGCGGCGCGGGGACGCCGGTGGTCGTCAATTCGTCGGATGCCGCCGAACTTGAGGGCCTTTGTGATCGTGTGATCGTGCTGTCGAAGGGCAGAGTGGTCGCCACGCTGACCGGCGAAGATGTGGTCGAGGCCAAGATCGTCGCGGCGGCGGTCAGTGCGGATCACCATGCCGAGACAGGGGCAGAGCGTCGTGCGGACAGATCGCGGGGCGGCGCGCTTCGGCATTTCCTGCAATCGGACAATGCGCCGGCGGTTCCTCTTTTGGCGATCATGGTTGCTCTGGCGCTCTATGGCTATAGCCAGAACGCCAACTTCCTGTCGTCCTTCAATGTCTACAACACTCTGATGTTGGCCACGACGCTGTGCTTTATCTCGATGGGGCAAACCATCGTCTTAATGCTGCGCGGCGTGGATCTCTCCGTTGGGCCACTGGCCGGGTTGTCGGTGGTGATCGCGTCTTTCTTTGTCAATGATGGCGCGTCTCTGCCGAGGATGCTGACGGGCTTCGGGCTCATGCTGGCCGTGGCGGTTGTCGTCGGCCTCGCCAACGGCAGTCTCGTGCGCTACGCCAAATTCACCCCGATTGCCGCGACGCTGGCCATGTATATGGGGCTTCAGGGCATCAGCTTTCTGATGCGCGAGGGACCGGGCGGCTACATCAGCTACGATGTCACCGCGATCCTCGGCGCACAGATCGGGCCGCTGCCCTGGGCCTTCGTCGCGCTCATCGTCTGTGTGATCGTCGGGGAATATGTGCTGCGCAAAACCCGCATCGGCTGGCAAATCCGGGCCGTTGGCTCCGATGAGGAGGCCGCGCGCCGGATCGGGCTTAACGTCAATCGTCTCAACATCATGGGCTATGTTGCCACGGCTCTGTTCGTCTTCGTCGGTGCGCTGATGCTCATGGCGCAGATCGGTGTTGGCGATCCGCAGCAAGGCACCAGCTACACGCTCGCAAGTATCACTGCAGTGGTTCTGGGCGGCACGTCCCTGCGTGGCGGACGCGGCACTTTTATCGGCACGGCACTGGGTGCGGTTTTGTTGACGGAAATCTTCACCGCCATCGCCTTTTTGGGGCTCTCGCAAACCTATCAATACGTCTTCCAGGGCGCGCTGATCGTATTCGCGGCGGTGATCTACACCACCCTGCGCGGACGGCCTCAGGCGTGATCGCGCGATAGATTTCAAGAGGAGAAAAAATTTTGGATACGCTCGAAGTAAAGAACATCGTGATCACCGGCGGCACGGGCGGGCTTGGGTTTGCAATCGCCGAACGGCTGATGACGTCGGGTGCGAATGTCGTGCTTGCAGATCTGCCGGGGGCCGATGGGGAGGGCGCACTTGCCGCTCTGCCACAAGACAAGGGGCGCGCTATTTTCGTCGAGATGGATGTCTCCGACGCAGACGATGTCGAACGCGCCGCCGCCGAAGCTGAGGAGCGTCTCGGTCCCATCGACGGTGTCGTTGCGAACGCCGGCATCGCGCCGCCGACCGATGCGTTCGACTACGACGCGCAGTCTTGGCGGCGCACCATGGGCGTCAATGTCGATGGCGTATTCTTCACCGCGCAGAGCTTTGCCAAGCGGATGAAGGCGGCGGGGCGGCCCGGCAGCATCGTGATGATTTCGTCGATTGCGGGGTTTCGTGTCGTCAAGCCGGAGCGTCACGCCGCCTATGGCACAAGCAAAGCCGCGGTGGCGCATCTCGCCTCGCTTTTGGGGGTGGAATGGGCACCGCACGGCATCCGCGTAAACGCATTGGCCCCCGGCTACACCGCCACGCAAATTCTGAAAAAGGCACAAGAGAGCGACCCTGAGATGATGGCCAATTGGCTGTCGCAGGTTCCAATCGGACGCCTTTTGGAACCGGCGGAGATCGCCAACGGCGTTGCGTTTTTGCTGTCCGATCTGGCCAGCGGCGTGACCGCCACAACGCTATCCGTGGACGGGGGCTATCGACCGGCCTGAGCGCCGCGCCCCCTTTCGCAACTTTTGAAATCCACAGTCGAAAATATCACAGTCAAAACAGGAGGAAACCATGACTGTTGCAGAAGCAAATCAAGAGACCAAGACAAACACGCTGTTCGAACCCGCCCAACTGGGCAGCTGGGACCTGACCAATCGCGTTGCCATGGCGCCGATGTCGCGCTTTCGGGCCGATCCAAAAACCTGGGTGCCTGCGGATTACACCGCTGAATACTACGGTCAGCGCAACACCTGCGGCATGCTGATCACCGAAGCGACCCAGATGTCGCCGGACGCTGTCGGCTACCCGCGCTCGCCGGGGCTCTACAATGCCGAACAGACCGAGGTCTGGAAGGGCATCGTCGACGCAATCCACGCGGGTGGCGCCAAGGCGGTCGTTCAGCTTTGGCACACGGGGCGCATTTCGCACGCTTACAACCGTCCGACCGACAACCCGCATCCGATGGGGCCGTCGCCGATCAAACCCGTCACTGAGATGATCACCGACGAACACGGCATGGTGGAAATCCCGACGCCGCGTGAAATGACCAAGGACGACATCAAGTACGTCGTGGACATGTACGCCGAGACTGCGCGCAACGCCAAAGCGGCAGGGTTTGACGGGATCGAGATTCACGCCGCCAACGGCTATCTGATTGACCAGTTCTGTGCCTCGAACATCAACAAGCGCACGGATGAATATGGAGGCTCCTATGAGAACCGCCTGCGTTTCCTGCGTGAGATCATCGAGACGGTGGCCACCGTCTATGACAAGGGCAACATCGGCGTGCGCTTCTCGCCCTACGGTACGTTCAATGACGTGCATGAGGAGGACCCGCTCGCGCTCTTTACGGCACAGGTCAAACAGTCCGAGGCCTCCGGCGTGGGCTATGTCCATGTCATTCGTCCCGAAGTCACGGGCGACAATGATGTAGCGGAGGCCTTCGATCATGCCGACGTGATCGGTGTGGCGCGCGATCTCTATTCCGGTGTCATCATCGCGGCGGGTCAATACACGCGCGAAACCGCCGAACAGGAGATCGCATCGGGGCGTGCGGATATCGTGGCCTTCGGGCGGCCCTTCGTGTCGAACCCCGACCTGATTTCGCGGATGAAAGCGGGCACGGAACTGGCTCAGCTCAACCGCGACACGCTCTATATCCCGGGCCGCGCGGGCTACATCGACTATCCCGAAGCTTAAACACCCAAACCGGGCGCGAGGTCCTCGCGCGTCCGTCACAGAATTCCATATAAATCGGAGGAGAACACCATGGATATCGAACAGCGCATCCAGCGTCTTGAGGACATTCAGGACATCGAGAAGCTGACATTCCAATACGCCGCCTATTGCGACGACAACTACAACCCAGACGGAATCGCGAGCTGTTTCACGGAGGATGGCGTCTGGGTCGTTGACGGCGAAGGCGGCTCGAACAATGGTCGCGAGGAAATCCGCGAGCATTTCCGTCAACTGTCCAAGCACATCTCTTGGGCGATCCACATCGTGACCAACACGCGTGTCGATGTGCATGAGGACGGCAAAAGCGCCACCTCGCATTCCTATCTGCTGTGCTTCTGCACCATCGGCGAGGACGCCGTGGTGTTGACGTTGAACTACACCAACCAGTTCGTGAAACAGGATGGCAAGTGGTTCTTCAAAGAGCTGCGTGGCAGCACCCATCAGGTCTCGAACTGGGATCAGGGCTGGGTGAAGCAACAGTTCCGCTAAGAGCGGCCCTGGTAAGGCAGACTTTCTAGCCGCGAAACTCCGAAGGTCTGTCTTGGCCCGCCGTCCGTGTCCTCCACGACGGCGGGCATCTTTTTGTTGGGGCTTTGTTGGGGAGAAGTTTTTGCGCGTTCTCTCTGGCGTTTTGGGAGCCGTTTGGGCGGCGTTTATGCTTGCGGTTGAAACTATATTCTTGACGAAACGTTGGTTTATGGATAATCAATTTGCAATAATACAACTAACCAGGGGGTCGCGGACCTGGTGGAAGAAACGCACACGATACCGCCGCCCATTCTCTAGGAGGAGGAGACCAGAGATGAAACACTTCGCAATGATTGCTGCGGCGACGGCCGCATTTGCGGCAACGACGCCGGCCGACGCCTATGAGCTTCAGAGCACTTTCGGTCTGAACGTGCCGTCGCTGGGCGAAAGTCCGAAGAATTTCGCGCGCATGGTGTCGGAAATGACCGGCGGCGAAGTCAAAATCAACGTGCATGGTGCGGGCGATTTCGTGCCGCCCTATGAGGTCTTCGGCGCCGTCAGCTCCGGCGCGCTCGACATGGGGTTCGACTGGGCTGGCTACTGGAGCCAGCAAATCCCGGTTGCAAACCTCGTCGGCTCAATGCCCTTCGGCCCTTCGCCCGACGTGGCCATGGGGTGGATGTTCCACGGCGGCGGCAAGGAGATCATCCAAAAGGCCTATGATCCCTTTAATGTCCAATTCGTGCCCTGCCACCTCGTGGTGTCCGAAGCGGGCGGCTGGTTCAATAAGGAGATCAACACAGTCGAGGATTTCCAAGGCCTGAACATGCGCATCGCGGGTCTCGGTGGCCTGACGCTGGCCAAACTCGGCGCAAACACCCAGACCGTTCCGGCGGGCGAGATTTACCTGAGCCTCGAAACCGGGCGTCTCGATGCCGCCGAATTCTCCGCCCCTTCGCTCGATGTGGGCATGGGGTTCCAGCGCGTTTCCGAGTATTACTATTTTCCGGGTTGGCATCAGCCGATGTCCTGGGACTCGATCATCGTGAACAAGGCGGTGTGGGAAGATCTCGGTGAAGAGAACCAGAGCATCATCGAAGACGCCTGCCGCGCCAACGTCACCTTCAACCTCGCGGATCAGATCAATGCCCAAGGGCCGGCGATCGCTCAAATCCGCGAAGCAGGCACGGAAATCCGTCGCTTCCCGGATGAGGTCCTTGCCGATCTGCGCGAGACCGCAAATGTGGTGCTGGACGAGCAAGCCGCAAAAGACCCGATCTTTGCCGAGGCGCTCGCCTCCCTGCGGGTCTATATGGACGGCGTTGGCGAGTGGACGTCGCTCCAGATGCTGCCAGCTGCCGAGTAAATCCGGACAGAACGCAACGTGACGCGGTGACGAAGGCCGCCGTCGTCATGTTTGTGTCTGACCATTCTGATCACACCGAAAGGAGGGGCGATGACCAAGCCGACATCCGTGGTGCAAAAATTCCTGTGTTTCCCTGGTAAACTCGTGTCGTGGCTGGTGATCCCGCTGGCCCTGTCGATTGTCCTGTCCGTCATTGCGGCACGTCAGGGCTGGTCGGTGCTGATTGATTGGGAAGGTTCCGTGCCCCTGTTCGGCGAGGCCTTGACCGTCAACAGTCTTGTCGATCTGCAATGGTATATCTTTTCCGCTATCGTCCTATTTGGCGGGATTTGGGCACATCTTGAAGATCGTCATGTGACGGTCGATTTCGTGGCGCTCGGGTTTTCCGCACGCACCCGAACGCTGATCTCGCTGTTCGGCAATCTCTTCCTGTTGCTGCCCCTGTGCCTGCTCGTCATGTGGTTCGGATCGAAATTCGCGATGACGGCCTTTGCCACGGGCGAGGGCTCTATTCAGGGCGGCTTGACGGCGCATTGGCTGATCAAGGGCGCCCTGCCGGTATCCTTCGGTCTGCTGGGATTGGCCGCTTTGCTCAGGGCCGCGCAGGCCCTGCGCCAGCTCATCACAAAACAATATGGCGACATCCATGACGCCACGCCTACCTCCGGAGACTGATCATGATCGCTGAGTATTTTTGGCCCATTTTGATGCTGTGCTCGCTGGTGGCTCTGCTCTTCAGCGGCTTTGCCGTGGCGTTTGTCTTGGCGGGTGTCGGCATCCTTTTTGCTGTCGTCGCGGATGTGCCGATGGTCTTTCTCTCGATGGGGGTGCAACGCATCTATTCGGGCACTTTGACCAATTGGTTGCTTGCCGCGATCCCGCTCTTTGTTTTCATGGGGCTGATGCTGGAAAGTTCGGGCATCGCCGAGCGTCTGATGCGGTCGCTGGCCGCGCTCGCGGGCGGGCTGCCCGGCGGCTATGCCGTTGCGGTCGTCGTGATCGGCGTCGTGATGGCCGCCTCGACGGGTATCATTGGCGCATCTGTCGTGTTGATGGGCATGATGTCTTTGCCGGCGATGAAATCGGCCGGCTATGACATGCGGCTTGCCACGGGTGTGGTCGCCGCCTCCGGGACGCTCGGCATTCTGATCCCACCCTCGATCATGCTCATCATTCTGGGCGATCAGCTGCGTGTGCCGATTGGCGATCTCTTCATGGGGGCGATCTATCCGGGGCTGATCCTCGCCGGGCTTTATTTTGCCTATATCCTGCTCGTGGCGATCTTTTCGCCGCATCGCATGCCGGCACCTGAGCGCCGAGACGGGGTGCCTTTGGGCAAAGCCGTGTTTGCACTGATCAAAGATCTTCTGGCGCCGATGGTTCTGATCCTCGCTGTTCTCGGGACGATCATCACAGGTGTGGCGACGCCAACGGAATCTGCCGCAATCGGTGCGGTCGGTGCGACGTTGCTTGCTTTGTTTACAGGTGGTTTGTCTTTCAATACGCTCAAACGGGCGGTGTTCGAGACTACGAAAACTACGGCGATGATTGCCTTCGTGATGATCGGGGCGACTGTCTTTAGCCTTGTTTTTCGCCGCTTGGGCGGGGACGCGATGGTGGCGGATCTCTTCTCCTTTGGCGACGTGAGCCCCTATGTCACCCTCGGGGCGATCATGTTCCTCATCTTCATTCTGGGGTTCTTTCTCGACTGGGTTGAGATTTCGCTCGTGGTCATCCCGATCGTGGCGCCCATCGTTGGCGGTCTCGATTTCGGCCTGCCGAGCAGCGACGTGATCCTCTGGTTCGCGATTGCCTTGGCGGTGAATCTCCAGACCTCGTTCCTGACGCCGCCCTTCGGATATGCCTTGTTCTATCTGCGGGGGATAGATCGCTCGATCCCGATCAGCACGATCTACAAAGGCGTGATGCCCTTTGTGTTGATTCAAATCTCGGCACTCATTCTCATTCTTGCCATGCCGCAACTGGTGCTCTCCTTGCCGCTTGCTCTGCGCTAAAGCGCCAGTCGAAAAGAAAGGTCCCGCTATGTCCCAAGACCGTCAATCGTCTCCCCTGTTTCAGCCCCTGAGCATCCGGGGGCGGACCTTCAAGAACCGGGTGACTATTTCTCCGATGTGTCAGCATGCAGGCTCGGACGGTTATGTGACCGACTGGCATGTGGTGCATTACGGCAAGTTCGTTTTGGGCGGCGCGGCGCTTGTGTTGACCGAAAGCACGGCGGTCGCCTCGGACAGTCGGGTGGGGGTTGATGATCTCGGCATCTGGTCCGACGATCATATCCCGGGCCTCAAACGTCTGGCAGATTTTGCCCATGACAACGGGGCTTTGATGGGCGTGCAGCTCGCGCATTCCGGGCGTAAAGCCTATTCGCGGCCGCTCTGGCATGGCGGACAGGCGATGACGCCGGATGAGATCGACGCGGCAGATGTGCCATGGCGTCGGGTGGGGCCAAGCGCCCTCCCGGCCAGCACCGAATGGAGCACGCCGGAGGCTCTGGAGGCCGAAGAGATCACCCAGATCGTCGCGCAGCACGTCGAGGCGGCGCGTCGGGCGGAAGCTGCGGGCATGGATGTGGTCGAGCTGCACTACGGTCACGGTTACCTCGTGGCGAGTTTCCTCTCCCCTATCGCAAACAAGCGTGAGGACGCGTACGGCGGGAGCCTTGAGAATCGCATGCGCATCGCTGTCGAGATCGCGGAGGCCGTGCGGGCGGTTTGGCCCGAAGACAAACCCCTCTTCGCGCGGCTCTCTTGTGTCGATGGGGCCGAGGGTGGATGGAATATGGATGAGACGGTCGTCTTGGCCGAACGTCTGAAAGCCGTCGGGGTCGATGTCATCGACTGTTCGTCCGGCGGGCTGTCAGAGGAAACGCGGCGCGCAAATGTGCCGCGGGGCTTCGGATTTCAGGTGCCTTTTGCCGAACGTGTCCGCCGCGAGGTCGATGTCAAGACGCAGGCGGTCGGCCTGATCGTTGAGCCTGAACAGGCCGAAGAGATCATCGCAAATGGTCGGGCGGATTTGGTCGCCATCGGGCGTGCAGCGCTTGAAAACCCTTACTGGCCAGCGCTGGCGCAGCGGGAGCTGGAGGCTGGGCAGTCCTTCGAGGGCTGGCACGAGCGCCACGGCGCATGGTTGGAGAAACGCGAGCCTGTGCTGCGCAAACTTACGGCGGAGCGCGACGCGGCCTCTGACTGAGGCGACGTCGATTGAGGTGAACCAGGCTAGGCACGGCCAGGATCTCTTAGCGAGAGGGCCGGTATCCCAACTCCGCAGAGAGTTTCTGCGTTGTCGCAAGAAGCGCAGGGATGAATGTGTCTTCAAGCGCGCTCTGGAGATATTGGTCCTCGCCAATGATCGTCATCGCCAAAATGATCTGGTCGGAATAGTCGAAAATTGGTGCGGAATAGGCCGAAATGCCGGGCACGGGCGGGTCTTCGACCGTGGCAAAGCCGACATCGCGGATGTGATCCATTTCCTTCTTGGACACAAAACGCGCCTGTCCGACGCGGCCACTCAAGGCGCCTTCGCGTTTTTCCTTGTTGATCGCTTCCTTGACGGCGGTCTCCGGGAGAAAGGCTGAAAAAATTTGCCCGCTGGCCGTGCCTGTCATCGAATAGACGGTGCCGGGGCGGGTGTTCATGTTGATTTGACTGCCGCTTTCATAGACGTGAATGACGGTCGGACCAAACGAGCCCCAGACCACCAGCGCGACGTTTAGCGAGGTGCTCTTCGACAGCTCTTTGGCCGCGTCGCAGGCCATCTCGATGGGGTCTGAAGCGCGCATTCGCGTCATGCCCAGATCAATTGCAAAATGCCCGAGGCGATAGCGCCCCGTGTCTTCGTCCTGCTCGATCATGCCGATTTTGCGGTAGCTGACCAAATAGGCGTGGGCCTGTGCCGGGGCAAAGCCCGCGACCTTTGCAAGGTCTTTGAGCATCATCGGCTCGGCTTCGTCCGCCAGAGCGGCCAAAAGCTTGGCGCCCTGTTCAATTGACTGGACGCCGCGGCCTTCGCTTTTGGTTTCTTTGGTGCGGACGCTGGGCGATGCTATGTCCATCATGATACCCCCTCCCTTTATTCGGCTGCTGCCGAGGCTTGAGCGCCCGTTGACAGATCTTGTGCGACCGCCTTGAGGCGGCTCATGGCGTGAGATGTTTCGCTGACATCGAATTCACCGGAGGGGCCGATCAATGTCGCGACCAGCGCCAGCTTGCCGTCTTGGTCAAAGATCGGGTGTGCGATGGCGTTGATGCCGGGGATCGGCGCGCCCTCTGCGACGGCGCACCCAGCGTCACGCACTTTGTCCAGATTGTCGGCGTAGTCGCCATGGATGGGTTCAAGCCCGAGCGAGGCGTAGGACGTCTTTCTGGACAGCTCAATCGCGATTTGTTTCTCGATGGCCTCGGGCTCCCCAAAGGCGGCAAAGACGCTGCCGGTTGCGGTGCCGGTGACGGAAAACAAGGTGCCCGGTTTGACGTTCACGGTCGCAGGGCGCAGGCCGGTGTTGACGTGGATCACTGTCGGGCCAAAGTCGCTCCATGCGATCAGGGCAGAAATGGGACCCAGTTCTTCAGTCAACTTCATAAGGGCCTCGACAGACGCCGAGGCGATAGGCGAGGTCTTAAGCCAGCCAAACCCGAGGCTCATGGCCATGGGGCCTATGTTGTAGTGGCCTGAGGTGAATTCCTGATGGACCAGGCCGACGTGGCGTAGGCTGGTGAGATAAGCGTGGCACTGTGCGGGCGCCAATTCGGCGGCATGTGCGAGGTCTTTGAGCATCATCGGGGCACCGGCTTTGATCAGTGTTTTGAGGATGCGACCGCTCACTTCGATGGATTGGATGCCGCGGGCGCCGGAGCGAGTTTTTGTTTTTTTTGGTTCCATTTCGCCTTTATAACCTTCGGACTCTTCCGGTGCAGCGCCTGTCCCGCTGCTCTGACTTGGGTCTGTTATTTATATACAGAATGATTCGTTCCGTCTTCCCCAAAATGAAGTGGCGCAGAATGTCCTTTGCGGAACCGTAGGGCGTTAATCCTCGCTTATACACTGTCTTGGGTACAGTATCCCGGTGTCTTTGGTGGCTACGAGTTGGCTTAACGTTATCCATTGACCAATTAATTTGTTTATGGCAAACAAATGCACAATAGTCGAAGGGGCGTGGAGGAACGCGCCGACGCCAAGGAGTGGGTCGAACGCACAGAAGGCCCGAGGGAGGACATTATGGCTGATTATGTAATCGTCGGAGCAGGCTCCGGCGGAGCGGTTCTTATCAACAGATTGAGTGAAGATCCCAACGCGACCGTTGAGGTGATCGAAGCGGGCGGCTGGGACACCAGCCCGTGGATTCACATGCCGATGGGCTATTTCCGTCTGATGCAGACGCTGAAGCTCGACTGGGGCTATTACACCGTTCCGCAGAAACATGTGAACAACCGCACCATGTTCGTGCCGCGCGCGAAAAGCGTCGGCGGCTGTACGACCGTGAACGGCATGATCTACACACGCGGTCACCGCACGGATTATGACCACTGGGCGCAGCTCGGCAACAAGGGCTGGGACTACGACAGCATCCTGCCCTACATGAAGCGCGCTGAGAACTGGGGCGGCGGTGGCGACGAGGAGGTCCACGGTTTCGACGGGCCACTCAAAACCACCCGTAACCCGATCGAGGCGGAGCCCTGTGTTGCCTATCGCGACGCCTGTATCCAGGCCGGCATTCCTTATAACGAAGACCTGAACGGTGGCGACCAATACGGCGTCGGCCCCTGTGACGGCACTGTGCGTGACGGCATCCGTTCTAGCGTCTCGCGTTGCTACATCACGCCGATCAAACATCGCAAGAACCTGACCGTGCACACCAAGGCGATGGCCTCGAAGATCATCGTCAAGAACGGTCGCGCCGTGGGTGTCGAATTCATTCAGGGCCGCCAGAAAAAGACGGTCTGGGCGGACAAAGAAGTGCTGCTCTGCGGTGGCACGTTCAATTCGCCGCATTTGCTGCAACTCTCGGGCATTGGTGATCCAGAGCATCTGCGCAGCATCGATGTGGATGTCGTGCACGATCTGCCGGGCGTGGGCCAGAACCTTCAGGACCACCTTGCAAGCTCCGTCAAACAGGGCCTGTCGAAACCCGTGTCGCTTCTGGGGCAAACAAAACCCTACGCGGCGGCTCTTGCCCTCTTGCAATATTACACTTCGGGCAGCGGCCCGGTCGCCGGTCACGGGGTGGAGGTCATGTCCTTCATCAAAACTCGTCCCGACCTGATCGCCCCGGATGTGCAGACGCACTTCAACAACATCATGTATAAGGACCACGGTCGCGAAATCATCAATGTTGAAGGCTGCATGCCCTATTTCAACATTTCCCGCCCGCAAAGCCGTGGCACGGTGATGGCACGTTCGAACGATCCGTTCAAACTGCCCGAGCTCGATCCGAACTTCCTGTCGGTGCCGGACGATCTGCGGGTGCTGCGGGACGCTTTGAAAGTGACGCGCGAAATTCTGGCGCAGCCGGCCTTTGATGCGATCCGTGGCGACGAGTACCTGCCAGGTAAGGGTGTCGTTTCGGATGCCGACCTTGATGAATACATCAAGGACGATTGTAACAGCGTCTATCACCCGGTCGGCACTTGCAAGATGGGCAGTGACACGATGGCTGTTGTGGATGACGAGCTGCGCGTGCGTGGTGTGGAGGGGCTGCGGGTCGTGGATGCATCCGTGATGCCGACCCTGACCAGCGGCAACACCAACGCGCCGACGATCATGATCGGCGAAAAAGCCGCCGATATGGTGCGCGCTGCGGCCTAAGGGCGGCAGGGCACAAGACCCAAGAAGATCAAAGCGTTGTAGGGAAGGGGGCGCGGCCCTCTCCCGCTCATCGGTCAGAGGAGGAGACCATGACACGACTAAACTTCAAGACGGTTGCAAAGCTCGGTACGAGCTGCGCGGCGCTGACTTTGGCTGCGACGGCTGCGACGGCGGAGACCGTGCGCGTCGATCAGGGCGCGGACATCACGGAGCTTTGCGGCTCCGACCCGATCCGTGTGGCGCTTGTCGATGGCTGGGGTGGCGACACCTGGCGCAAGATCACCTTTGCCGAGCTTCAGGACGAAGCCTCGAAATGCCCGAACATCACCGCAGAGGACCACTCCGACGCGGGCGGCGATCAACAGACCTACAGTGCGGCCATCAACGGCTATGCGACGCAGGGCTATGAGGTCATCATCGCCTTCACCGACTTCGGCGAAGCGGCGCTTCCGACCTACCGTATGGCCAATGGCGACGGCACGACGATGGTGCCCTATTTCAACCAGATCCCCGGTCGTGTGGGCTTTGACTATGCGGTGAACCCCTATCAGGATTCCGTGGCCATCGGCAAACAATACGCCGAATGGATGGCTAAGGCGCTGGACGGGGAAGGCAATGTGTTGATGCTGGGCGGGCCTGCGGGCGCTTCCTCGTCGACCAACTTCCTGAACGGTTTCAAGGAAGGCCTTGCGGATCATCCGGGGCTGACGCTTCTCGATGAGAACTTCATCGCCACCAACTGGAACCCGGCGGATGCGCAAAAGGCGGCCGCGGGTCTTATCGCCAAATATGGCGATAGCATTGACGGTATTGCGTCTGACTACGGCGTGAGCACGCTCGCGACGCTCAAAGCCTTCCTTCAGTCCGATGTCGAAGTGCCGGCGCTGGCAACCATCGCCACCAGCAACGAGATGAACTGCATGTATCTCGAAGCCATCGAGAACGATGAAGCATGGCCGTACCTCGCCCTCGATGGTTCGACCGCCGACATTCGCTTTGCTCTGCGTCAAGCTGTTGCTGCGCATAACGGCATCGAATTCAACGAACCGCTCGGCGTGGTGCCCTATACCTATGCCGACAGCACCTCCGGCGTCGTGCCGAAATGTTCCGACACGGCGCCGCCGGATGCTGACCTGTCCTCGCTTTTGCCCGAGGACAAGCTGAACGCCCTGTTCCAGCAATAAGTTGGATCACTAAAAACAGACCGTGCCAGAGGAATGGCGCGGTCTTTCCACAGAAAACTTTGGAGCGCACACATGACGAAAGCATTCACAATTTCCGACCCGCTCGCCTCAGTCAGCGCCGAAACGCGCGCTTTCCTCGGTCAAAAGCACAAACTGTTCATCGGCGGTGACTCCGTCGACGCCGCCGACGGCGCTCGTCGCGATGTGGTTGACCCCGCGACCGGCAAGGTGATTGCCAATGTCGCCGACGCCAGCCCCGAGGACGTGAACCGCGCCGTGGCCGCCGCCCGCAAAGCCTTTGATGGCGGGGTGTGGGCCGAGACGAAGCCGCTCGAACGCGTGAAACTCCTTTGGCGCATCGGCGAGCTGATCGACAAATACTCCGAGCAACTGGCCGAGTTGGACACGCTCGACGAAGGCTCGCCCTACGGCGTCGTGAAGAACGGCTATATCGTAGGCGCCGCCGAGCATTTCCGCTATTTCTCCGGCTGGGCCAACAAGATCACGGGCGACACACTTCCGGTCAGCCTGCCCGGCGATTGGCATGTCTACACCACTCGCGAGCCCGTGGGTGTCGTGGGTCAAATTCTGCCGTGGAACGTGCCTTTCTTGATGATAGCGTGGAAGCTTGCCCCGGCTCTCGCGGCGGGTTGTACCGTCGTTGTGAAACCGGCCGAAGACACGCCGCTCTCCGCGATGCTCTTTGCTGACATTTGCCGCGAGGCAGGTGTGCCGGAAGGTGTCGTGAATATCGTGACTGGCGATGGCAAAATCGGTGCGGCTCTGGTTGATCACCAAGACATCGACAAGATCGGTTTCACCGGCTCCACCGCCACCGGCCAGGCCATCGTGCGTGCCGCCTCCGGCAACCTCAAGCGCGTCAGCCTTGAGCTTGGCGGCAAGAGCCCGGTCTTCGTCTTCCCCGATGCGGATATCGACGGGCTGATCCCGCAGGTCGCCGAAGCGGTGTATCTGAACAGCGGTCAGGCCTGTTCCGCAGGTTCGCGTCTCTACATCCATGAGGATGTCTACGACCGCGTGATCGAAGGCGTTGCAGCCTATTCCGAAGGTTTGAAACTTGGTCACGGTCTCGATCCGGCGACCAACATGGGGCCGATCATTTCGCAAAAGCAATATGAGCGTGTGAACGGACTTCTGGAAACCGGCGTCAAACAAGGTGCCAGCATGGTGGCTGGCGGTGACGCGGGCATGGAAGGCTACTTTGTGCGCCCGACACTTCTGCGCGATGTGACGCCGGAGATGACGGTCTACAAAGAAGAAATCTTTGGTCCGGTGATCAGCGCGATGAAGCTCAACACCCGCAACATCGACGAGCTGGCCCGCGAGGGGAACAACACCGAATACGGTCTTGCCGCGTCAATCTGGACCAAGGATCTGTCGCTGGCGCACAAGCTCGCTGCCAAAGTGCGCGCGGGTACGATCTGGCTCAACGCCCACAACATGATCGACCCGTCGATGGGCTGGGGTGGCTTCAAGCAATCCGGTTGGGGTCGCGAAATGGGCCGTTCTGCGATGGATATCTATACCGAGCAGAAAACCGTTGCGATGAAGATCGGTTGATCCGGTCGCCAACTCAAAAAGAAAGGGCGCTCCGTTGGGGGCGCCCTTTTCATTTGGTCGTCAGAATTTGGTCAGCGGTCCGGTTCGATCTCGCGCAGCGTGGCTATGATCGCGCGCAGTTGCCGATCTTTTTCGGGGCCGAGCGCCGCTTTCAGACGTGCGTCAAATGCGTTGGCCTCGCGCCCCAGATCCGCAAACACCGTCTGCCCCTTTTCGGTCAGGCTGAGGATTTCCGCGCGCTTGTCCTCGGGGCTTTCCGTACGAGACAAAAGCCCCTCTTGTTCCAATGCGGCCACCGCGCGGCTCACGCGGGTCTTTTCTTCATGGGCAATGTCGCAAATCGCACGCCCCGTGAGCCCGCCATAGCGTCCGATGATCGCCAGCACCCGCCATTGCGTGCGGGTCAGCCCGTAGCGGGCACGATAGATGGATTGAAAAGCCCTCCCGGTCACCTCCGCTGTCTGGTTGAGGAGAAAGGGCAGAAAATCCTCCAGATCGAAATCATAGGGTGTCTTGTTTTTCTGCGGGGAGGGAGGTGTCTGGGTCATGGGGCTCGATGTGACTGTAAGGTTCACGGAGAATGCCAAGCCGCGCGACGATTGTCATCCCGCCTGCGCGATCTGATGTGCGATCAGTCCTTGGGTGTGACATCCGGGTGTGCGGCCTGAACGGCGGGCAGCGCCTCAAGGCGTTCCATGATACCGGAAAGACGCGGGAAAGGTGTCAAATCGACGCCCCAGCGCCGCGCATTGTAGACCTGTGGGACAAGGCACAGATCGGCGAGCGTGACGGTGTCGCCAAAGCAATAGGTGTCTTCACCCAACATCGCCTCGAAATCTTTCAGACCTGCTTCAATGAAATGCTGCATCCAGCCCTCCATTGTGATGGTGCCGCCAGAGGCTGTTACGGCCTGTTTCGCAACGCGCAGGTTGCACACCGGATGCACCTCCATGGCGATGGAATAGGCCAATGCCCGCACACGCGCCCGCTCAGCGGGATCTTTTGGAAGAAAGCCGCAATCGCGCGTCTCGTCGAGATATTCGATGATCGCGAGAGATTGAGTGAGGTTCAGCCCGTCGAGCTCAAGCGCCGGAACGAGGCCCTGAGGATTGCGCGCGAGATGCGCTGCGCTGCGCTGTTGCCCCTCCACAAGGTTGATCGGCACGCTGTCCCAAGGCATCCCCGCTAGTCCGAGGGCGATCCTCACCCGATAGCTCGCTGAAGATCTCCAGTAGTCGTAAAGCGTGGTCATGGTGTGCCCTTCCGGTTTGTCTATTCTGCGGTATTGTTATTTGATAATTGCGAACAGATTATCATTTTTCGTTGCGCCAGCAACTAATTCGTGTTTTGCTGCCCGCAATAAAAACGCACTGTTGGAGGATCGACCTAATGAGCACGTTCGAACATCCGAATGGATTGAAAAGTGCTGCCGGTCTGCATGGGCTGCACAATGACCCGAATGCCGGCTACATGCCGGGTTTTGGCAATGATTTTGAAACCGAAGCTCTACCGGGCGCGCTGCCGCAGGGCATGAACAGCCCGCAGAAATGCGCCTATGGCCTCTATGGCGAACAGCTGTCGGGCACGGCATTCACGGCGCCAGCGCATCAGAACGAACGCACCTGGTGCTACCGCATCCGCCCGTCGGTCAAACACACGGGCCGATTCTCCCGAATCGACATGCCCTATTGGAAATCCGCACCGCATGTGGACCCGGACGTGGCCTCGCTGGGTCAGTATCGTTGGGACCCGATCCCGCATTCCGAGGAGGAGCTGACCTGGGTCACCGGCATGCGCACGATGACCACGGCGGGCGATGTCTACACGCAGGTTGGGATGGCCGCCCATGTCTATCTCGTCACGGCCTCCATGGAAGACGAGTATTTCTACTCTGCCGACAGTGAGCTTTTGGTGGTGCCGCAAGAGGGGCGTTTGCGCTTTTCGACCGAACTCGGTGTGATCGAGCTTGAGCCGAAAGAGATCGCCATCCTGCCGCGCGGTCTCGTTTACCGTGTCGAATTGCTCGATGGCCCGGCGCGGGGCTTTGTCTGCGAGAACTACGGTCAGAAATTCGAACTGCCGGGGCGTGGTCCCATCGGCGCGAACTGCATGGCGAACAGCCGCGATTTCAAATCGCCCGTCGCCGCCTTTGAAGATCGCACGGCGCGCTCGCGTGTCGTGATCAAATGGCAGGGTCAGTTCCATGAGACCTTTATCGATCACAGCCCGCTCGACGTAGTGGCCTGGCACGGCAACTATGCGCCGGTGAAATACGACCTGCGCAACTATTGTCCGATCGGGGCGGTCCTGTTCGATCACCCGGATCCGTCGATCTTCACCGTTCTGACCGCGCCCTCGGGCGTGCCGGGCACCGCGAACATCGACTTTGTTCTGTTCCGCGAGCGCTGGATGACGATGGAGGATACCTTCCGTCCGCCGTGGTACCACAAGAACGTGATGTCCGAACTGATGGGCAATATTTACGGCGAGTATGACGCCAAATCGCAGGGCTTCGTGCCGGGCGGGATGAGTCTTCACAACATGATGCTGCCGCACGGGCCGGACAATGATGCGTTCGAAAAGGCGACCCTCTCCGAGCTGACGCCCCAGAAACTCGATAACACCATGTCCTTCATGTTCGAGACCCGTTTCCCGCAGCATTTGACTGGCTTCGCCGCCAATGAGGCGCCGATCCAGGACGAATACATCGACTGTTGGGACAGCCTCGAAAGCCATTTCGACGGCACGCCTGAAGGCAAATGGGACAAGTGATCTCCCGGCATTTCGGCTGATCAGATAGCGAGCGTCGCCCCGAGGGGCGCGCTCAGACATACAGTCAGGATTGGAATGACTATGACCCTGAAGATGAGTTGGGTCGCGAGCGCGAACAGCGCGACGACCGACTTTCCGCTGAACAACCTGCCTTACGGCGTGTTCTCCCTCACTGCATCGACGCCGCGCTGTGGTGTGGCCATCGGGGATATGATCCTCGATGTCGCCGCCTGCGAAGAGGCCGGGCTGATCACGCTCGAAGGTGGGCCTTTGCTGCAATCCGGTGTGTGGAACCCGGTGATGGAGGCGGGCGCCCCTGTCTGGAGCGCGCTGCGTGCGCGCCTGACCGAGCTTTTGGCCGAAGGCGCCGCCGATCAGGCCGCGCTGGCAGGCCATCTGGTGCCGATGGCGGATGCCGAGCTGCATATGCCGTTCACGGTGTCCGAATACACCGATTTCTATGCCGGCAAGAACCACGCGTTCAACGTCGGCACCATGTTCCGCGGCGCGGAAAATGCTTTGCCTGCCAATTGGTTGTCGATCCCAATCGGCTACAACGGGCGCGCGTCGTCTGTGGTGGTCTCCGGCACCCCCGTGACGCGGCCATGGGGTCAGCTGAAGGGGCCGAATGACGCGTTGCCGCGGTTCGATACGTCGAAACGCTTTGATCTCGAGCTGGAGTTCGGCGCCATCGTCGGCACGCCGTCCAAAGGCATGGTGTCGGTGCAAGAGGCCGATGATATGATCTTTGGCTATGTCCTGTTGAACGACTGGTCCGCGCGCGACATCCAGGCCTGGGAATATCAGCCGCTTGGCCCGTTTCAGGCCAAGGCGACCGCCACCACGATCAGCCCCTGGATCGTTGCCAAGGCGGCACTCGAGCCGTTCCGCACCTCGACGCCGGAGCGCGAGCGTCCGCTCTTGGCCTATCTCACCGAACCCGGTCCGATGCTTTATGACATCGCGCTTGAGGTTGGGCTGGCGCCTGAGGGCAAGGGCGAGACCATCATCACGCGCACGAATTACGCGGAAATGTATTATTCCGCGGCGCAGCAGCTCTGTCACCACACCACGTCCGGCTGTTCCATGCGCACTGGCGATCTGTTGGGCTCCGGTACGATTTCTGGCCCGACGAAAGACAGCCGTGGTTCGCTTTTGGAGCTGAGCTGGGGCGGCAAGGAGCCGCTCACACTCGACACCGGAGGCACCCGCAGTTTCCTCGAAGATGGGGACCGCCTCACGCTTCGTGGCGCGGCCAAGGGCGATGGCTATCGCATCGGCTTCGGGGACTGCACAGGGCAAATCCAGCCCGCAATTGATCTGCCCGCATGGGCACAGGAGGAGAACTAATCATGGCAAAAGCATTCGCATCGCAAGGCGACATGGAAGAAAAGAACATCAGCTTCACCGAAGTGGGGGAAGGGCTTTACGCCTTCACCGCCGAGGGGGATCCGAACACAGGCGTGATCATCGGCGACGAGAGCGTCATGATCGTCGAAGCACAGGCCACCCCGCGTCTGGCGCGCAAGGTGATCGAATGCGTGCGTTCCGTGACGGACAAGCCGATTTCCCATGTCGTTCTGACCCACTATCACGCCGTCCGCGTGCTCGGAGCCTCCGCTTACGGTGCGCGCGAGATCATCATGTCCGACACCGCCGCCGCCATGGTCGAAGAGCGCGGTCAAGAAGACTGGGACAGCGAATTCGGTCGCTTCCCGCGCCTGTTTCAAGGCCATGAAGAAATCCCCGGTCTGACCCGCCCGACCACGACCTTTTCCGACCGCATGACGGTTTATCTCGGCAAGCGCCGCGTTGACATCATGACGCTGGGCCGTGCGCATACCGCAGGTGATGCGGTGATCTGGGTGCCGGATCAGGAGGTGATGTTCACGGGCGACATCGTGGAATACCACTCCGCCTGCTACTGTGGCGACGGCCACTTCGGCGACTGGCCTGAGACGCTGGCCAACATCGCCGCCTTCGAACCGAAATCCATCGCGCCGGGTCGCGGTGACGCGCTTGTGGGCGAAGAAATGGTGGCAGCCGCCATCGCCAACACTGCCGATTTTGTCGAAAGCACCTACAAGCCCGTTGCCCGCATCGTGGCGCGTGGTGGGTCTTTGAAAGAAGCATGGGATGCGGTGCGTGCCGAATGCGATCCGAAATTCGCAGATTACGCGATCTACGAACATTGCCTGCCGTTTAACGTGGCGCGTGCCTATGACGAAGCCCGTGGAATCGATACGCCGCGCGTCTGGACCGCCGAGCGCGATCAGCAGATGTGGGAGGCCCTTCAGGGGTAAGCCACAGATGAACAAGGTTTATTCTTCTGCTCAGGAGGCCCTCGAGGGCCTCCTGTTTGACAATATGCTAATCGCCTCGGGCGGGTTCGGCCTCTGCGGCATCCCTGAACTACTGATCGACGCCATTGTCGAGAGCGGCGTCAAGGATCTGACCGTGGCCTCCAACAACGCAGGTGTCGATGGGTTTGGCCTCGGCAAGCTGTTGGAGACCCGCCAGATCCGGAAAATGATGTCCTCCTACGTGGGCGAGAACGCCGAATTCATGCGCCAATACCTGTCGGGTGAGCTGGAGTTGGAATTCAATCCGCAGGGCACGTTGGCCGAGCGCATGCGTGCCGGCGGGGCGGGCATTCCGGGGTTTTACACCAAAACCGGCGTCGGCACCGTGATCGCCGAGGGCAAGGATCATCGCGACTTTGGCGGCGAGACCTACATCATGGAAGAGGGCATTTTCGCCGATATTTCTATCGTGAAGGCGTGGAAAGCCGATGAGACCGGCAACGCGATTTTTCGCAAGACCGCGCGCAATTTCAATCCGCCGGCGGCGATGTGCGGCAAGATTTGCATCATGGAGGTCGAAGAGATTGTGCCCACCGGCTCGCTCGACCCGGACCACATCCACATGCCCGGCGTCTATGTGCATCGGCTCATTCAGGGCGAGCATGAAAAACGTATTGAGCAGCGCACCACGCGGCAGAAAGCGGAGGCGTAATTATGTGGGACCGCAATCAAATGGCCGCGCGCGCGGCGCAGGAGCTGGAAGACGGCACCTATGTGAACCTTGGGATCGGCATCCCGACCTTGGTGCCGAACTTCATCCCGGAGGGCGTTTCCGTGACGCTTCAGTCAGAGAACGGTATGCTCGGCATGGGGCCGTTCCCCTATGAAGGCGACGAGGACCCGGACCTGATCAACGCGGGCAAGCAAACCATCACGGAGCTTCCGAACACCGCCTATTTCGACAGTTCTTTCAGCTTCGGCATGATCCGCGGTGGCAAAATCGCCATGGCGATCCTCGGCGCGATGGAGGTCGACGAGAAGGGCGATCTGGCGAACTGGATGATCCCCGGCAAGCTGGTGAAAGGCATGGGCGGCGCGATGGATTTGGTCGCGGGCGTGGGCCGTGTGGTGGTGGTGATGGATCACACCAACAAACATGGTGAGAGCAAGCTTTTGAAGGCCTGCACCCTGCCGCTGACCGGTCAGGGTGTGGTGGATCGGGTGATCACCAATCTGGGTGTGCTGGATGTGGTCGAGGGCGGTCTCAAGATTGTCGAACTGGCCGATGGGGTCACGGAAGACGAGCTTCGCAAAGCGACCGAGGCGACGATTGTGGGCTAAGCGCCTGCCTGAGTATTTTCACTGCAATGAAGACAGAACGCGGCTCAGAGATGGGCCGCGTTTTATTTATTGAGAATGAATTCGTAAATTTGATCTATGTCAAATGCGGCTATCTAGCCCTTCAATATAGTTGCATATGTAACCAAATTGGAGAACGACATGAAGATCGAACGCATTCACCACGTCGCATATCGCTGCAAAGACGCGAAGGAGACGGTGGAGTTTTACACCAAGATGCTGAACATGGATTTCGTGCTGGCCATCGCCGAAGACCAAGTGCCTTCGACCCATGAGCCGGACCCGTATATGCACCTGTTCCTCGATGCGGGGGGCGGCAATATCCTTGCGTTTTTCGAGCTGCCGACCAAGCCCGAGATGGGCCGGGATGAAAACACCCCGCCTTGGGTGCAGCATATCGCGTTTCAGGTGAAGGATCGTGACGCTCTCTTGGAATACCGCGATCATCTTGAGGCCAATGGCATCGAGGTGTTGGGTGTGACGGATCACACGATTTTCCATTCAATCTATTTCTTTGATCCCAATGGCCACCGTGTTGAACTGGCGGCGCCCGACCCGGAACAGGAGAAAGCGCTTGAGCGGCTGGACGCGGTGAAATGGGATATGCTTGAGGAATGGAGCAAAACCAAACGCGCGCCGAAACATGCCGATTGGCTGCACGCGAAGGAATTCGACACGGCGGAGTGAGCCGTAAAGGATTCGATGGAGCCGCGTCCTTCGAGAGAAGGGCGCGGCTTTTTCGTGTCCGGGACGTCCAGGAAAAAAGAAAGCCCCGCAGCGCACGCGGGGCTTTCCACAAGGCAGTGGTTGGGAACAGCTTGCCTTATGTGTTGGCGCCGGACATGTGTCGCGCCGCGATGTAGCCAAAGGTGATCGCAGGCCCGAGGGTGATGCCGCCGCCGGGGTAGTTGCCACCCATGATAGAGGCCGCGTCGTTGCCTGCGGAATAGAGGCCATTGATCGGGGTGCCTTGCTCGTTGAGTACCTGGGCATATTCGTTGGTCTTGAGGCCCGCGAAGGTGCCCAGATCGCCGACATAGAGACGCACCGCGTAGAACGGGCCTTTCTTGACGGGGGCGACGCAGGGGTTCGGTTTGTGCTTCGGATCGCCGAGAGAGCGATTGTAGGCGGTGGAGCCTTTGCCGAACTCAGGATCTTCGCCTTTGACCGCGTGTTTGTTGAATTCGTTCACGGTGCGCTCGAGTTGGTCTGCATCGCAGCCAATCTCACGCGCCAGCTCGCGAACGGTCTTGCCCTGCAAAAGGTAGCCGGCCTTGATCAGGCCCTTATAGGGCACCGGCGAGGGTTTCGCGTAGCCAAGGCCATATTTGCGGAAGGTGCGGTGATCCGCCACGAACCATGCGGCAATCTCGCCGTCTTCGCCATTTTCCTCGCGATTGCGTTTGACCATGGCCTGACAGAAGTCGTGGTAGCTCTGCGCTTCGTTGACAAAGCGTTTGCCGGAGCGTGTCACGGCAATCACACCGGGTTTGGAACGGTCGACGAAATGCGGGAAGGTGCCAGTCGTGCCATCGCCACGCGGCGGGCGAGAGATCGGCACCCAAGCGGCGGAATGCGGCAGCTCGGTGTTCACCGTTGCACCAACCGCTTCGCCAAGACGCAGGCCATCGCCGGTGTTGCCCGGAGGGGCGGGGGAAACATGCTCGTAGCCCGTGGGGGCGTGCGGCATCAGTTCCTTGCGGCGCACCGGATCCTGTGGGAAACCGCCAGCGGCCAGAACGACGCCTTTGCGGGCGATGACTTCGACCGGACCGTCGGGACGATTGACGATGGCGCCAAGGATGTCACCGTTTTCGGTTTTGATCAGGGATTTCACCGGAGACGAGGTCCAGATCGGCACGTTCTTATCGAAACAGGATTTCGCCAGACGCGCAACAAGCGCGTTGCCGTTCATCAGACGCATAGCACGACCGTGAAAGGTCACGTCACGGGCGAATTTTGCCACAAGCCCGGTCACATAAGCTGCCGAGATCGGCGATTTGGTGGCGTTGAAGAAGTGCAGCAATTCCTTGCCCGAGCCGATCATCATGCCGAGCACGGTGATTTCCCAAAGTGGCGGACGCAGGCGTTTGATTTCTTTGCCCAATTCACGACCGTCAAAGGGGCGTGCGACGATCGAGCGCCCGCCGTCCAGCCCGCCGGGGGCCGTCGGGTGATAATCCGAAAACGTCGGGCCAAGATCGAATTGCAGGGAGGTTTTGGTTTCGAAAAACTCCACCGCTTTCGGGCCGGCTTCGAGGAAGGCCTCGACGCGGGCTTCGTCGTAATGCTCACCGGTCTCGTGTTTGAGATAGGTGCGCGCTTTTTCCACACTGTCCTCGACCCCCGCGCGTTTCGCCGGGCCGTTGTTGGGAATCCAACTCCAACCGCCGGAACGTGCCGTGGTGCCGCCAAAGACCGGTTCTTTCTCGGCGACGATCACTTTCAGGCCACGGTGCGCGGCGGAGACTGCGCTCGACAGGCCGCCCGCACCGGAGCCGACGACTAGAACGTCTACTTCTTCTCTTTTCATCATGTCCTCCAATTTGCGGTTAAGCGGTCAAATAGCCGCCATCGACCGGAAGCAGCGCCCCGGTCATGTAGCTTGAGGCCTCGGAGGCCAGGAACAGCACGGGGCCGACCAGCTCTTCGGGTTTGCCGGGGCGTTTCATCGGCGTGTGCGCCATGAAGCGGCCGATGGCCTCGGGGTTTTCGCGTGTCGCGACGGTCATTGGGGTTTCGATCACGCCGGGGGCGATGGCATTGACGCGGACGCCATGTTCCGCGAGGTCCTGGGCCAGTGCGCGGGTCATCTGAAGCACGGCACCTTTCGAGGCGGCATAGGCCACAAGGCCGGGGCCCGTGGCAACAGACATGATCGATGCGAGGTTGATGATCCGCCCGTTGCTCTCTTTGAGTTGGCCGAGGAAAGCGCGCACCATGTTCATGGAGCCGGTCGCGTTCACCGTCATGACGGCATCCCAGTCGCCATCAAAGGTTTCCGAATCCGGCGCGGTACGGCGGATGATGCCCGCGTTGTTCACGAGAATCGCCGCGGGGCCACCAAAGGCCGCCTGCGCTTCGCTCGCGAGTTTCGCGCATCCTTCGCGGTCCGTGACGTCCACGCCCGCGCCAATCGCTTCGCCGCCTTGGGCGCGAATTTCTTCTGCAACTTTAAGTGCTTCTTCGGCTTGAATGTCACATGCGACGACTTTTGCACCTTCCGCGGCAAGGCCGAAAGCGATGGCTTTGCCATTGCCTTGGGCGGCTCCTGTCACGATGGCGACAGCGCCTTTGATCCCGTTCATGCGTCCTCCCTTGCGGCCCTCGGGCCGCCTCCTTTGTTCCTTTTCTGCCATAATATTTGGCAGTGAATAATTGATTTGATTATAGCAAACTTATTTACTTGCCAAGGCTGAAATTGAATTTTGGCAGCATCGCGAGAACGACTTCTGCGGCATTAACTTTGTTAAGTATATATTTTTATTATAAAATAGATGATACGCCTCTATTCTGATGCATGTCGCATCTATATTATTGACAAATTGGTTCGTCATTGAGAAATTTTAAGGAGGAGGACGCGTAGGCGCTAAAAAAAGCGCCACGCTGGCTGCACAGATATCACAGGGCGCGCCGCGCCCGTGTTTTGGGAGGATCATAATGAACATTTCGAACGAGCCGTTCCGGCTTGCTGTTTCCTTTATGGCTGCGCGGAGCATCAAGGCTGCAGGCGTGATCGGTGATCATCATGAGCACTGAACGTTTGCTGGAAATGCATGGGGTGACCAAGCTGTTCCCCGGTGTGCGTGCTTTGAGCGACATCACTTTTGATGTCCGGGCCGGTGAAGTTCACGGGCTTGTGGGCGAGAACGGTGCCGGGAAATCGACGCTAATGGGCGTCGCTTCAGGTGCGCTGAAGGCCACGGAAGGTCGTGTGACCCTCTCAGGTCAGCACATGGACGGCGACCCCGAGCTGGCGCGCGATCTGGGTCTTGCCATCGTGCGGCAGGAACCCGCACTGATGCCGGATCTGTCGGTGGCGGAAAACCTCTACCTCGGCCTGCCCGAAAAACTGCGGCCGTCTCTGTCCGGGTTGAATGACTGGGCGCGTGAGCTTTTGAAGCACTGGAGCAACGATGTCTCCATCGACCCGCGCGATCATGTGACCATGCTCAACCCCGAACAACGGTTCATCGTTGAGATCGTCAAGGCGCTGGAGTGTAAGCCAAAGGTTCTCGTGCTCGACGAGCCGACTGAACACCTCGCCGCCGAAGATGTGGCGCGTTTGTTCGAACGCGTCCGGGCTGTCACTGCACGCGGAGCCTCCGTTGTCTATATTTCCCACCGCATCCGCGAGGTGCAGGAGATCGCGGATCGCCTGACCGTGCTGCGCGATGGTGAGGGGCAGGGGACCTTCGACGCCCGAGAGCTGTCCGAAGACCAGATCGTGTCCCTGATCGTCGGTGGTGATCTTGATCGCACCTTCCCGCCAAAGGCCGCCCCGGGCCACAAGCCGACCGTGCTGGCGACACAGGATTTCTCCGGTCCAGGCTTCTCTCAGGTCTCGCTTCAGGTGCGGGCGGGCGAAATTCTCGGCCTCGCCGGGATTGACGCGAACGGCCAGCGCGAATTCATGCGGGCCCTGGCGGGCATCTACCGCAGCGAAGGGCATGTGACGCTGACCGGCGAAGACGTGTCCATTCGGTCGAGCAAGGGGGCAAAACGTCTGGGCATCTCTTATGTGCCCGGGGATCGTCACCGCGAAGGGATTTTTCCCGAACTCACCGTGCGCGAGAATTTCTCGATCCGCAGCCCGCATGAAGACGTGCGTGGCGGGTTGATCAGCAACCGCGCGGAGCATGGCCGCACGGTCGAGGCGATCCGTCAGTTCGCGGTGAAAACGCCCGATGGTGAGACGCCGATTCAATCCCTGTCGGGCGGCAACCAGCAAAAGGTTGTGCTTTCCAGTGTTCTGGCCGCCAAACCAAAGGTGCTTTTGGTCGATGAACCGACGCAGGGTGTCGACGTTGGCGCGCGGGCCGAAATTTATAAGGTGATCCGCGAAACCGCCGCCGCAGGCGTGGCCGTGATCCTTGTGTCTTCCGACCAGCAAGAGGTCGCGGGGCTCAGCGATCACGTGGCGATTTTCTCACGGGGCCGTGTCGTGGATATGCTCTCCGGCGATCGCGTGACCGAGGACAACATCACCTCCGCCGTGCTGAAATCTACGCAAGAGCGGGACAAACACCACACAGCTGTGGGCGCGTTCTGGAAATGGGCGGCGGGTAATGCCGCACCGCTGATCATGGTGGCGGCGGCGATCCTGTTGCTGGGCACTGTCGCGGGGATTTGGAACCCGTTCTATGTCTCACCGCGGTCCTTGACCGGGATGATGACCTTCGCCGCCACATTGGCGCTGGTGGGCTACGGACAGCAGATATTGATGCTGGTCAGGGGGATCGATCTCTCTGTCGGCCCGGTCATGGGCCTGTCACAGGTCGTGGCCTCATTCTTCCTGCTTTCCGACCTCGGGACAATGAGTCAGCTTCCCGGCTGGGTCCTGATGATCGCGGTCGCGCTGGTCGTCGGCTTTGTGAACTGGCTCTTGGTCGAAGGTCTGCGGATGCACCCGATGGTGGCCACCCTCGCGACCTTCATGGCGGTTCAGGCGATTTCGCTGATCCTGCGTCCGACACCGGGCGGCATGATCGACGGCGACATCATGATGGCGCTTTCGGCCAAGGTCGGCATTTTCCCCGTCACCTTCATCGCGGCGGTCATCGTGGCCTTCGTGCTCGAATACATGCTCTATCGGCGGCGGGTTGGCGTCTCTTTACGCGGCCTCGGCTCGCAACAGGAGGCGGCGCGCACCGCGGGCATCCACCCGAAACGCGTGCGGCTTCTGGCCTATATGGGGTGCTCCGTCTTTGCTGCGCTCGCGGCCATCACCATGATGGGCCAGATCGGCATTGGCGATCCGCGTGCCGGCCTGAGCTACACGCTGGGGTCCATCGCGGCCATCGTCATCGGCGGCGCGAGCCTCTTTGGCGGACGCGGCTCCTTTATCGGGGCGCTGCTCGGGGCGATCTTTATCGTTCAGGTGAATTCCGTGACCGTCTTCCTGCGTCTGAGCCAGGAATGGCAGCAATATCTTCTGGGCTTTCTCATCCTCGCCGCCGTGGCGCTCTATTCTAAGAGCCGGATGAAGGTGGTGCAGTCATGACCGACACAAGTTTTATGGGACAAAAGAACATGACCTCCGAGCGTGCCGGTTCGCGGCTGAAATCCACCCTGTTCAACGAGTTCTCCTGGATTTGGGGCGGGACAACTGCACTCTTCATCATTTGTGCCATTGTCGCGCCAGGCGTGGTGCGTCCGGCGGCGATCAGTTCGATGCTGCCCTTCGCCGCGATCCTCGCGATCACGGCGGTCGGGATGACCATCGTGATCCAGATGCGGGGTCTCGATATGTCGCTTCCGGGCGCCATGACCATCGCCGGGCTGTTGTTTGCCAAGATCGGTTTCATGACCGGATCGACGCTTTTGGCGGTGCCTTTGACGCTGGCCATCGCGATTGGCATCGGCATCGTCAACGGGCTTTTGGTGGCAAAGGTCAACATCACCCCCATCGTGGTGACGCTGGCGACCAATGCGATCCTGTTGGGCGCGGTGCGCAGCGTGTCGGGCGGCAGCCCGATGTCGGCGCCGAAAGAGCTTGAGGCGTTCTCGCACAGCACTCTGTTGGGCGTGCCGATGACCCTCGTTTTGGCCGTTCTGTTCATCGTGGCGATCAGCGTGATCACCAAGCGCACGATTGCCGGGCGCCGCTTTGTCGCGGTCGGCGCCAATCCGGCGGCGGCGACGGCGGCGGGCATCCCGGTGCTGCGCTATCAGGTCGCGACCTATGCGCTGGCCACTATGTGTTTCGCGGTCGCGGGGATGCTCTACACCGGCTTCATCGGCTCGGCCTCGCAAACGGCAGGCAATGACTATCTCCTGCCCGCGATTGCGGCGGTGGTTGTCGGCGGCACGCCCTTCTCGGGTGGGCGCGGCAGCGTGATCGCAAGCGGCGTCGCGGCGCTGTTCATCACGCTTCTGGGGCAGATGGTTCTGGCGCTTGGAGCAGGCACCTCTGTCCAGCTTCTGGTGCAGGCCTTGGCCATCATCGTGGCCGTTAGCGTGCGCTACCTTCCGGAGCTGTTCCAGGCCCTGCGCCGCTAAAATTTTCCGCGCCCGAAGACACTTGGTCTGTGGGCGCGGTTTTTATTTTTGATGCGGTTGAGGCAAGGCGTGAACGCTGTGTCTCCCGTGGTTTCAGGCGAGACATGTCGCCAGTGACCGATCCTAAAAGGAGCTTTTTGCCATGATTTCCATCATGACCTTGATGAAAACCAATTCCGAACTTACGGATGATATTATGACCGAAGCCGCGCCGGATATGGCGCAGCCCATCGACCCGAACGGCCCCGTGCTTGGGCGTGTGTTCAACCGGGTGTCGGATCGGTCTCAAAAGGGCATCACCTACGCGCGCAGCGATATTGAATTCGATGCGATTGGACAGTTTTTCTGCCGTGACATTTCCTCCGGCATGACGGCCGCGGGCGAAGGTGTCCTGGATATGACCATGGGCGTGCCCGGCGATGTTGTGGATGCGGTCGATCTCATCCTCTGCCTTCAGAATACCGTCGTCGAGCCGCCCAAGGACGGGTCGTGCCTCAAGCGCATGTCGATCCTGCGCAAACGCCCGGATGTGTCTGCGGAGTTCTTTCAGGAGCAATGGTTCGAGTTGCATGCCATTCTGGTCAAACGCCTGCCGGGGCTGAAAGGATATCGTCAGAACCTCGTGCTGGACGGTCCGCGCAACGCGCAAGGCGAGATGATGGTCGATGGCATGGTGGAACTGTGGTTCGAGGACGGGGCGGCCATTGATGCGGCTTTCGGGTCCGACATCGGCAATACGACGATGATGCATGCCAAGGAATTCATTGCGGAAATCTCGACCTTCCTCGTTGAGCCACACTGTGTGAGAGGCCTGTCCTGACGCGGTTCGCGTGAGGATGTTAAAAACATGACTCCTGATCTGACTTTCCTGATCGTGCTGACGATCTCCGTCACCATCCTTGGCCTGTCCAAGGGCGGTTTTGCCGGTATCGGCATGGTCAGCACGCCCTTGGTCGCGGCCTTTAGCGATCCTTTGACGGCGGTGGCGCTCATGCTGCCGATCATGATCGTGCAGGATGTTGTGGCGGTCTATCTCTACCGCTTCGAATTCGACAAATCGCTGCTGATCAAGATGATCCCCGGCGGTGTCCTCGGGGTTTTTGCAGCCTATCTTTTGGCCTCGAGCGTGCCGGAATGGGTGATCAAGGCGGCCTTGGGCGGGGTTTCCCTGTTGTTCTCGATCTGGCAAGCGGTGCTGATGGCGCGGGGAATGCCTGAGATTCCGGCCAAGCCGCGTCACGACACTCTGCTGGGTGTGGCGGCAGGCGCTGCAGGCGGGTTTGCCAGCGCCATCGCCCACGTCGGTTCGCCGCCGTTTCAGATCTACGTCATGCCCAAACACCTGCGCAAAGAGATCTATGTCGGCACCAGCGTGATGTTCTTTGCCGCGCTCAATTTGATGAAACTGCCGAGTTTTGCCGCACTTGGGTTCTACAACCGCGAGACCGTGCATCTCAGCCTGTTCTTCATCCCGCTGGCCGTCGTCTCAAGCTGGGCCGGATCGCGGCTGGTGCGCTATGTCGATCCGCGTGCCTTCAATCTGATCATCACTCTGATCCTGTTCTTCGTCAGTTTTGTGCTGATCTGGCAGGCCTATATCGACGCCGTCGCCTGATCCAGGCAGATTGCATAGAGAGTCTACAAACTTTAGGACATCCATTATGAAACGCTACTCGCTCCTCGATCTTGCCCCCGTTGCCGAAGGCCATGGTGTCGATGAGGCGCTAGCCAATTGTGTCTCTCTGGCGGTGGCGGCGGAACAGGCCGGGTATCACCGTTATTGGGTGGCCGAGCATCACAATATGATCGGCATCGCCAGCTCCGCCACCGCCGTCTTGATCGGCCAGATCGCGGCGGCGACCAAAGAGATGCGGGTCGGCGCAGGCGGCATCATGTTGCCCAACCACGCGCCCTTGATGGTGGCCGAACAGTTCGGCACGCTGTCTTTGATGCACAAGGGTCGGATCGATTTGGGCCTTGGCCGGGCGCCGGGCACGGATATGTCGACCGCCCGCGCGCTGCGCCGGAACATGCAACAGGGCGACACGTTTCCGCATGATGTGCAGGAGTTGATCGCCTATCTCGGCGATGTGCCCGAGGGCGCGCCGGTGCGGGCCATTCCCGGCATGGGCACCCATGTGCCGGTGTGGATTTTGGGATCGAGCCTTTATGGCGCGCAGCTTGCGGCGCATTTCGGCCTGCCTTACGCGTTTGCGTCGCATTTCGCGCCGGATATGTTGGAGGAGGCGCTGCACGTCTATCGGACCGCCTTCCAGCCGTCAGACAGTTTGGCCGAACCCTATGCGGTGATGGCCGCCAGCGTCTGTGCCGCCGAGAGCGATGAGGAGGCGGCCTATCTGCGCACCTCACAGCTTCAGGCCTTCGCCAATATCGTGACCAACAACCGGGGCAAATTGCCAAAACCTTCGCTCGAAGCCGTGGCCAAGATGCCCTATCCGGTGCGCGCGCAGGTGGACCGCATGCTGAGCTGTGCCGCCGTCGGTGGGCCTGAGACGCTTGCGACGCAGATCTCGGCACTGATCGCCCGGTATCAGCCCGATGAGCTGATGGTGACGGGGATGATCCACGACCAGACCGCGCGCATCCGCTCTTTCGAGATCGCGGCGGAGGTCATGCGCGGGCTTTGATGGCCCCTGACACTGGTCCATGAAGAGGGATAGGATACCCGTAGATGGAGGATCAGTGAAGGGTCCGCTACAACCAATATCCTGCATCCGTCCGCGCGGCATCGGCAACCAACGCATCAATCAGAGCACGCTGAGCGGGTTTGAGATAGCGTGAGCCTGGCCAGACGACGTGGATCGGCATTTCCGCCCCTGAAAATGTTTCCAGCACCGGAACCAGAGCGCCGGTGCTGAGTGCGCTGCTGACCAGCCAGGTTGGCAGTTGCGACAGGCCTGCACCCGCCAGCGTTGCCTCCAGCATCGCGTCACCATCGCTGAATTCATGACGTGCCCGGATCAGCTGGGCGGTCAATGTGCCATCGGGCTGACGCAGCAGCCACGACGCGGGCACGGCTTTGCGCCGGGTGCCGATGATGCAATCCCGCTCCGTCAGCTCGGCGGCGGTTTGCGGCGCTCCGTGCCGGGCGAGGTAGGCTGGGCTGGCACAGATCACCAGCCGTTGCCGCCCCAGTCGACGCGCCACGAGGTCGGCGTCATCGCTTAGCGCCCCGATCCGCACCACGAGGTCCACGCCCGCGTCGATCAGATTGATCCGCCGCTCGGTAAAGCTGACCGCGAGGTCGAGCGCGGGATGCGCCTGCGCCAGTTGCATGAGGACAGGCATCACATGCCGCCGTCCGAAGGCCGCAGGCAAGTGGATGTTCAGCCGGCCAGAAATCCGCCCGCTGCCCTCTGTGACCGAATGCTCCAGTCCCTCGACGTCGGATAGAATTGTCTCCCAGCCATCGAAATAGCGCTGCCCCTCCGTCGTCAGGGACAGCCGCCGCGTGGTGCGATGCAACAGTTGCGTGCCGAGCCGCGCCTCCAGCCGCGAGACGCTTTTGCCCACGGCCGACCCGGTGAGGCCCAGCACGAGGCCTGCGGCGGTAAAGGAGCCGCTGCGCACGACTTCTACAAACTCGCGCACCCCGGCAAAGGGATCATCAGCATCACGCATTATGGAATCTCAGGACGGAATGAATGAAATTAAAAGCATATTATCATTCGCGAAGAGATCAATAGATTGCGGGTCTGAAAGGAAGGCCCGATGACACACCACAGCCTGCACACCGCAGACACTGCCACCGCGACGGCCCGCCACGCCGGGTTCCAGCGCCTGTTTGCGCCTGGCGAGATGACGCTCGGCCTGATCATGCCGCTTGAGACCTATCCGACCGTCGGAGTTCCGACAATGGCGGCGCATCTCGATCTCGCCCGCCATGCGGAAGACATCGGGATTTCCGCACTTTGGATGCGCGACATTCCCTTTTTCGATCCACAATATGGCGACGCGGGGCAGGTGTTCGAGCCCTTGACCTATATCGCCGTGCTGCTCAGCGTGACCCGAAAGATCGCGCTTGGCACCGCCGGGATCGTCCTGCCGTTTCGGGACCCGAATCTGCTGGCGCGTCAGGTCGCGAGCCTCGATCAGCTGTCGGGCGGGCGGATGCTGGCCGGGCTGTCCTCCGGTGACCGGCCAAAGGAGTACCCGCTCTTCGACATCGACTTTGACAGGCGGGCAGAGCGGTTCCGCGAGGCCTATGATTTGTACCGCCAGTTCACCGAAACCCCTGCGCCAGCCTATGAGACAGAGCGTTTTGGCGCTTCTCCCGGTGGGTTCGACGTGTTGCCGAAACCCCCGCTGGGGCGGACGCCAGCCCTCGCCATTGGCCGCGCCGGGCAGGGCGTCGATTGGATCGGCGCCCAGATGGAAGGTCTCATCGTGCCGAGCCCTTCTGAGCCGGATTTGCCACAGGCGGTCGCCGATTGGCGCGCGGCCAGCGGTGATGCGTTCAAACCCTATGGCATCGCGGGGTTCCTGCACCTGTCCTCTGATCGGGACCGTCCCTTCGAGCGGGTCCGTGCCGGGTTCAAGACCGGCAGTAAGGGTCTCGCTGATTTCATGGAGCGCGCCCGCGACGCCGGTGTGAACCACATCGCGCTCAACCCGCGCTTCACCACCCGCCCCATGACCGACGTGCTGGCCGATCTTGAACGCGACGTGCTGCCACGCTTCCCCTCCCTGATGGAAAGGACCTGAGATGTCCCAACTTTTTACCCCTTACGATCTCGCGGGGCTGACCCTGCCGAACCGCGTCGTCATGGCGCCGATGACCCGCTCCCGCGCGATGACCGGCGTGCCGGATGAGCAAACAGCGCTCTACTATGCGCAACGCGCCAGTGCCGGGCTATTGATCACCGAAGGCGCACCCGTCAGCCAAGAAGGTAACGGCTATCTCTACACCCCTGGCATCTACACGGATGAGCAAGAGGCCGGTTGGGCCAAAGTCACCAAGGCGGTGCATGATCGTGGCGGGCGTATCTTTGTGCAGCTTTGGCATGTCGGCCGTGTGTCGCATGTTTCCCTGCAGCCGGGCGCGGCCGCGCCGGTATCGGCCAGCGCGCAGCGTGGCGAAGGGGCGTTCTCCTTTGCCATCGGCCCAGACGGCGCGCCGGGGCAGCAGCCCGCCTCCACACCCCGCGCGCTGGAGACCGAAGAGGTCGCGCGTGTCACTGCCGATTTCGTGGCCGCCGCCAAACGCGCAATCCGCGCGGGCTTTGACGGCGTCGAAATTCACGGCGCCAACAGCTACCTGTTCGAACAGTTCTTGAACGCAGGCTCCAACCAGCGCGAGGACCGTTACGGCGGCAGCATCGAGAACCGGATGCGATTTCTGCTAGAGACCATCGACGCCGTGGCCGCCGAGATCGGTATGAACCGCACCGGCGTTCGCATTTCTCCGTTCGGGCGATTGTCCGGGATGTCGGCCTTTGAGGGCGAGGCAGAGACGTGGCTCGCCGTGGCCGAGGCGCTGGAAGATCGCCAACCGGCCTATGTCCACCTGAGCGATCAGTTGAGCATCGGGGGCGAAGCAATGCCCGCAGGCTTTCCTTCGCAGTTCTGCAAGACCTTCACCGGCACGTTGATCGCGGCAGGCGGCTTTACGCAAGAAACCGGCGAACAGGCACTGAAGGACGGCGCTCTCGACCTCATCGCCTTTGGCAAACCCTTTATCGCCAATCCCGATCTGGTGGAGCGGATGCAGAACGGCTGGCCGATCAACATTGCCCCGCGCGACGCCTTCTACGGTGGCACAGGGACCGCCGGTTACACAGATTTCCCGACATGGGACCAAGAGAGAGACGAAACCAATGAATGACATGACCCCCCTGTCCGTGATGGACACCACCCGTGAGGACCGCATCACAACGATGCTCGATCGCGAGGATATCCGCACCCTGCGCCAACATTACAGCGCCCTTTTGGACGGCAACGAAGCCGACCGCATGGCCGAGGTCTTCACCGATGACGCCGAAGTGGTCGTAACCGTCGGGTCGATGAAGGGGTTGGAGGAGATCAAGACGAGCCTCAGAGGCGCCTATCGGATGTTCGACAGTCGCAAGGCGGGGCACTTCCCCTTTGTGCACGCCATCGCCAACCATGAGATCACCCTGACCGGCCCGGATACTGCGACGGGCAGCTGCTATCTGCTGGATTTCGTCACGGATCGCCCCGGCCCACAGCACCCTTTCCTGCTGCTCGGTCGCTATGTGGACGACTATGTCCGCGTGAACGGAGAATGGCGCATCTCCCGGTCAGAACTTGATGTGCTTTGGCCGAATGACGGCGCAGAGGAAGACTAATTTCATGCTGGACACAACTGCTATGCCCCAAAGCTTCTCGCGGGTGTTCTGTGAGGGCCGACTGTCTGTTGGCCTGATCACTCCGCTGGAAGCCTATCCCGACAGCCCGTTTCCGACGCTGAAGGATCATCAACAGGTCTCCAAACAGGCCGAAGACGCTGGCTTTGGCAGCATCTGGGTCCGTGATGTGCCGTTTTATGATCCGAACTTCGGCGATGCCGCGCAGATGCTCGATCCTTTCGTGTACGCGGGTTACCTCGCTGCGGTGACTGAGCGGATCACCATCGGCACCACCGGCATCGTCTTGCCGCTGCGCGAGCCTGTGTCGGTCGCGAAACAGGCCTTGTCCGTGGATCGGCTGACCGAGGGGCGGTTCATCCTCGGGCTGTCGACCGGTGATCGCCCCGTGGAATATCCGGCCTTCAACATCGATTTCGAGGACAGGGGAGAGCGGTATCGCGAGGCGGTGGAGGTCATCCGCATCCTGTCGGAAACTCGCTTCCCTAAGGCAGAGACGCTGCGTTTCGGCACCTTCTCCGGCAATC
Organism: Aquimixticola soesokkakensis; assembly: GCF_900172375.1. GTDB lineage: Bacteria > Pseudomonadota > Alphaproteobacteria > Rhodobacterales > Rhodobacteraceae > Aquimixticola > Aquimixticola soesokkakensis. Next base: position 236,567 of record NZ_FWFS01000008.1, read on the forward strand.
TCGACATGCATCCAAAGCCGGTGCATGGCCGCTTGCCGATCATGGCCGTGGGGCGAGCCCGGCAACCGATCGAATGGCTGGCGAAAAACGTCGATGCGTGGATCTGGGCGGTGGATGACGACACTGCAATCCGCGAAATCCTGACCGCGCTCAAGGATGCGGCAGGAGAGGGGATGCCGCCGGCCTATGGCTATTCGACGTTCTTCGATCTTGATCCGAACCCGGACGCGCCCTACCAGCGGTTCTACAATGTAGTGCGGATCGGTCGGAAGGCATTGATTGAGCGGCTGTTGCACCACCGCGATCTGGGCGTGCGTCACGTCGCGCTGAACCTGAAGCCCTCGCAACGAGCGGCGCAATCGGTGATTGACGAGATGGGCAGCCATGTTCTGCCTGCGCTGGAAGCTGCGTGATGATCTCGGATCGCGGTCACATCCGCAGTCTGCTCGACGATCTGACAACGGCTTGGGCCTGCGGCGCATGGGGTGCATTGCGCCCGGATTTCGCCCCGGATGCCCGATTGATCAGCGCCCAGCATGGCGCGCGCTCCGGGGCCGGTGAGATTGTCGATGCCCTGCGCCAAGATCGCTTCGCGCATCGGGTCAGCAACCATTACATCGGTATCCAGAGAGACGACGCTGCGACCAGTCTCTATCTCTTTGGCCTGATGGAGGATGGTGGCGCGCCGCTGTTTCTCTTCGGCATGACATTGATCCTCCGGCTGCGCCGCAGTCCTGCGGGTTGGCAGATCACCGAACTGCGCATGGAGGCCATGTGGAGCAAAGGCAGCCCGCGCCTTGTGCCGCACTGGCTGCAAGTGCCGGGGGATCGTGGCTGGCAACCGGGCGATCCGTCGCCGGTGATTGTCAGTGAATTGCACGCGCCTTGGCACATCCTGCCCGATGCGCCAGTGCCCGATGCTTTGGAAGACGCCCTGCCCGAACTTTACGCCCGCTACGCCTTCGCCGTTGATCAGAACGATATCGGTCTGCTGGTCAGCGCCTATGCCGAGGATGTCTCCGGCGGCTTTGCGCCCCTGGGCAATTTCGAAGGGCGAGACACTGTGATTGGACAGCTGAAAAGCTTTCGCCATCTGGCCCCGTTCTGGCAACATTTCGCAGAGGTGGTGGCCATTGAGGACGAAGAGGACGGCCAACATGCCCGGATGATCGTCGGTCGCATCATCCCAGAAAGGCCGGTCGACCGCACCGGCGCTCCCCTCTATGGCGCGCACTGCCAGTTGCGTGTCCGACGCGACGGCCGCCGCTGGCGCATCTGTTGGAGTGACTATCGCCCCGGATGGTTCACATCAGATTGGACCTGTCGCGGTTTGGTGCCGCTCCTTTGATAGCATACTGTGCAGCAAAGGAGACGAACTATGGGCATGGGAAGAACGGATGAATTCCGCAAAGATGCAGTGCGAATTGCGCTGACGAGCGGGCTGACACGGCGACAAGTTGCGGATGATCTGGGTGTTGGGCTTTCGACGCTGAACAATTGGGTGAACGCGCACCGTGATACGGATGTGGTATCCCCCGAGGAACGCGAGCTTGCGCTGGAGAACGAACGGCTGCGGCGCGAGAACCGTATCCTCAAGGAGGCGCGCGACATCCTAAAAAACTATTCTGGGCCGACGCCCGCCTGTGCGCGCTAGAAACAGCCTGTGCTACACTGACGCCGAAGGGCAGTTGCCGATGGCTTATTGGTGGGCTGGACCCCGTTAAAAAACGTGGCACATGGGCTGATGCGCACTTGAGAGTGGTGACGTCGCGGTTGTG
>NZ_FWFS01000002.1 GCF_900172375.1 Aquimixticola soesokkakensis
CGACGCGCACAGCGGGTTTGAGGCCTCAAAGGCCGCCGCGGCCTATCTGCGCGACGAAGAGGCCCGCGCCGTGGCGCGCCTTGAGGGTGTCACGATCCGCGACGCAACGCCCGAAGATCTTGTCGCCCTTGAGCCCGCCTTTGCCGCAGGGCGCGCGGTCTATGTCAACAGCGCCCCTGAAAACGCCGCCTACCTGAGCGCCATCGAGGCGGCTTTGGCCGCGCAGTAAAACGCGCAGTAATCCGCGCCTGCGCGCGGGTACGGCACTGGTTCCCGCACCGAAGCGGGGCGCGCGACACCAAAACTTGGCAACTCTGCGTCAAGACGAAACCGCGCGCGCCTTTCATTGTGAGTCCAGCGGCGGGCGGGAAACCGCACCGCCCGGCACAGGGAGGATTACCATGACATTCACGAAATACATCGGTCTTGCAGGGATGATGGTGCTTGGCGCAAGTGCTGCCCATGCGGCTGACCCCGAAGTCACCATTCGCATCGCCGCAGGGGCATCGTCCAACGGCAACGTCTGCAAGGGCTACCTTGATGTCTGGGGCGAAAAGGTCAAAGCCGCCTCTGACGGGCGGATCGACTACGAACTTTATTGCGACGGCACGCTGGCCAAGATGGGCGATGCGGTCAACCGCGTTGAACAGGGCGTGGCCGATATGGCCTGGGACGTGCCCGCCGCCTATGGCGCACGCTTTGCAGGCTTTAACGTGATCGGCGTTCCGGGCCTCTACCACGACCCCGAGGTGGCCGGCGCTGCCCTGTGGCAAACCTATGCCGAAGGTACGCTTGGCGGCAGCGACGAGGTCAAGGTGATGTGGGTGCAGGTTGTGAACAACAACAGCTTCTTCATGGCCAATCCGATGGCGGATTACGCCAACTTCGACGGCGCCAAAATTGGCATGGGCAGCCAGATGCGGGCCAAAGTGATCGAAACCATGGGCGGTGTGCCTGTCGCGATCAAGGTGCCCGAATATTACCAATCCCTTTCCAAAGGCGCCATTGATGGCATCATGTCCACCGCAGGCGCGATCTTCGACTTCGGGATGGAAAGCCTGTTGAGCGAGGTTTACGAGGGCGAATTTGGCGGCGGCTTGACCTTTGTGGTGATGAACCAGGATTTCTACACCAGCCTGCCCGACGACCTGCGCGAGATCATTGACGAAAATTCTGGCCTCGAGATGACGAAATGGGCCTCGGCCTATCTGCGCGACCGCGAGCACGACGAAATGAGCGCCCTGCCCAACGTCAAAATCATCCAGGCCAGCGACAGCGATATGGTCGCGTTCGAACCTGCCTTTGCCGCCGCGCGCGACGTCTACCTCGACTCCGATCCGGCGAATGCCGGCTATCTCGCCGCGCTTGAGACAGCCCTCGCGGCGCAGTGAGAGATCGCCTAATCTCGGCGGGGCCGGTGGGAAACCGTCGGCCCCTTTGTCACGACAGGAGGCCGCCATGCCGGACCGTTTCACGCTCGACACTCTGGCAGATCTGCCCCCCGAGGCCCGACCTTTGGCACAGCGTGTGCTCGAAGTGTCCTCGGACGGGATCGGCGGACCGTTCAACCTGTTGCTCAAGTCGCCGCAATCAGGTGCAAAGATCGTCGATCTTCTGGATCACTTCAACGGCGGGTTTTCCAGGATCGACAGCGACAGCCGTCGCCTTGCGGTCTTGATCCTGGCGCGCTCTGCGGGCGCGCGCTATGCGTGGTGGACCCACGAGCGGCGCGCAATTGCTGCGCAGCAATTTTCGCCCGACCAGATCGCCGCCCTGAACAATAAACAGCGCCCCCTCGGCCTGACACCGCGCCTGAATGCGGTCTTTGACTATGTCACGGCCCTGAACAGGGGCACGCCGACGCCCGCGGCCACCCTTGCAGCCTTGCAAAGCGAGATGTCTGAAGCCGAAATTGTGGATCTGATCCTCTTTTGCGGCCTCTACACGACCATTGCCCTGCTGCTAAACGAAGGGGATGTCGCCCTCCCCGAGGGCGCGCACGACAGTCTTAAACGCGACTGACGAGATCGGATAACCACGTTGAAAAGGCGTCAGGATCTTCGACGTGGGGCGCATGGGCGGCATGGGCGAACAGGTGTGTCTTGGCCTGCGGATAGCGTTGTTTCGCCTGTGCCAGCATCGCGGGGGTGAACAGGCGGTCGCGCGCGCCTGTCGCGATGCAAAGCGGGGCCATATCTGTCAGAGCCGCCGGATCAGCGGGGCAAAACTGCGCAGGCTCGCCCGCATTTCGACGCTGGTTTTCGGCCTCTTGCCGGCGCCAATGCTGCGCAGCATTTGTCGAGCGGAAAACATCCGAAAGCTCGCGCTCCTCGCATGTGCCCTGCGGGGAATCCTCTTGCGTCAGCGCAAACCAGTCGCGCGCGGGTTGCCCCAAGAAAGAGCACGCAAAGCCCAACCCCAGAACGCTTGACGGGCTCCGCCGCGCAAACTCCACAAGGCAGGCACCGCCCGCCGCCACACCGACAAACACGGCCCGAGCAATGTTCAGATGGGCCAATAGCGCGGATAAATCCGCCCCCTGACTTTCCGCATACGCCCCGCGCGTCGACTGCCCGTAGCCCCGACGATCCCAGATCAAAACCGGACCGCCATAGCGTGACAGCACGGCCGCAAAGCCGGACATCGTGCCCGAATGCGGATGGGCCAGCACCAGAATCGGCCCCGCCCCCCGCCGCAGCCGATAGGACAGCTGCGCCCCGTCATCGCAGGAAAAGACGGCGGGGTCAGGCACCTTCGGGAACAAACGCATAGCCCTCTTGCGTGCGCGCAATTCGCCCGCAATGCGGCGCGCCGAAATGGCACGGCATGACCAAAGCGCCCGTTTGCGCCATCTCTGCCAGGAATGCGTGTCGCGTGTTGCGCGCCACATCCTGTTCGACATCAATCACCGTGTTGATGTCAGGGCACAGGATTTGCAGCGGCGAGTGGAAAATATCGGCGCAAAACACCCCTTTTTCGCCCTCGCTCTCGAGATCGACGCGCATCATTCCCGGCGTATGGCCAAAGGCATTGCGCGCGCTCAGACCGGGGGCAAATTCCAGGCCCTCGTCGTAAAATTCCACCCGCCCCGCCTCAACGAGCGGATTGATCGCATCCACAAAGGCTTCGGTTTCACCAATGCCCTGCGTCTCTAGAAATTTGCGGTGCCAATGCGCATAATCCTTGCGCGGCATCCAGTAGCGCGCATTGGGGAACATCGCGGCCCAGCCCGATCCATCCGCGGTGGTGTTCCAGCCCACATGATCGCCGTGCAAATGGGTGTTGATCACCTGTGTCACCTGATCGGGTGCCGCCCCCGCCGCCGCAAGCCAGCTTGGGACCAGCGTGTTCAGCCGGTCAAACCGCGCCAATCCGCGCGGCTTGCCATTGCCGACACCCGTGTCGATGACGATGACCTCCTTGCCCAGACGCACCACCCAGATCTGGATGCCGATCACCAGTTTGCCCACTTCGGGGCGGTAATGCGCCGGCGTCAGCTGTGGCGCGATTTCGGCAAATTTTGCAGGCGATAGCGCGGGATAGAGCATTTTGGGGTCATGCGTCGGGCCGATCATTTCGACAATGTTAAAGACATCGGCCGCGCCGATTTTGCGATGATACATCATGGGAATCCTCCGACCCTCAGTCTGACAGGGGGGCGTTATGGGGTCTTGACCCTTGGTGGCGCAGTTTTTGGTCCAGCGTCAAGCAACACGCTTTGAGCGTTGCGCGGCCCGCCCTTGGCGCTAGGCTGACCCGACAGCGACGAGACCCCCATGGAAAGGACCCCCGCATGACCTGGCATCTTTATACCTCACCGCGCTCGCCCTTCGTGCGCAAGGTGATGATTGCAGCCCATGAGTTGGGTCTTGCGGATCAAATAACCACACAGGACGTGGTGACCACCCCCATGACCCCTGCTCCCGAACTGCTGGTCGATAATCCTCTGGGCATGATCCCGACGCTCATGGCAGGGGAGCGGATGATTTTCGACAGCCTCACCATTCTGGAAGTGCTCAACGATGCGGCGGGCGGCGCTTTGTTTCCCGCTGGAACGCGTCAGGACTGCCTGACGCGTCATGCCATGGCCAACGGGATGATGGACAAGGCCGTGCGCATTCTTGATGAACAGTTTCGTGCGCAAAACGGCGATACAGAGGCGCATATCGCAGGCTTTGTCGCGGCCATCAAACGCGGAATTTCCTGGATGGAGCCGCGCCTGACGGAAGGGCGGTTCGACGCGGGCGACATCGCGTTTTGCGCACTGCTGGCCTATCTGGACATGCGCTTTCCAAAGTTCCTCTGGCTTGCGGATGCGCCCGTGGCCGCGCGCTGGTATGCAGACATCAGCACGCGGCCCTGTGTCGCCGATACCGCCTTTCAAACCCCGCCCTTTGTCTAGGCGCCATTGTGTAGGCGCCCCACCGCTAGGCAAGCAAATCGGCGACCAGCTTTGGCGTTTGCAGCGCCATGAAATGCCCGCTGTCGATTTCGCAAAATCTCGCGCCTCTCACGCGCTCTGCCACGGCTTTGACAAGCGCGGGTGTGCGCGCCACATCCTGCGTCCCTGCCACAAATCGCGCAGGACAGGTCAGACCGGAGAGGGCGGGCCCAAGGTCCATCTGCGCGAGCATGCGATAGGTCGCCGCCAGCGATGCCGGTGAGGTGCCCAGTTGCGTGCCACAGAAGATCTCGAACCCTTCCCCCCTCTGCGCGAACCGGGGTTCAGGCCATGCTTTGGGCAATGTGTCCTTCATCAGAAACGCACGCAAGCCGCCCTCCTCCAACATCTGCGCGAGGTTCAAAACACCTGCGCGCCGCTCGGGCGGCACGCCTGTTGCAGGCGCAAAGGCGGTAAGCGCCGCCACCTGCGGCCCCATGGCAGCCGCGGTGGCAATGGCCACGCCCCCGCCCACCGCGCAGCCCGCCAGATGCACAGGCCCAAGGCCCAGCAGCTTGATCAAACCGGTGACATCCCCTGTGTGATCGGACAAAGCGACCGCTCCGGACGGCTTTTCAGACCGCCCAAAGCCACGCAGATCCAGCCGCAGAACGGCGCGCCCGGGCAGATGGCGCAGCACCAGATCCCAGCTTTCCAACGCCCCGCCCATTTCGTGCAGCAAAACCAGCGGAACTCCCGCGCCATCTCGCCAGTCGAAATGCAGGCTAACCCCGTTAACTTGCGCGTAACTCATTGCGCGATAACGCTGTTTTCCAACCGGCCGACGTTGTCGATCTCGACACTTACCACCTTGCCCGGCTCAAGCAGAACCATTGGACGGCGGGTAAAGCCCACCCCCCCCGGCGTGCCGGTGACAATCACATCCCCCGGCAGTAATTCGCAAAACTGCGAACAATAGGCGATGAGGGTCGGGATATCGAAAATCAGAAAGTCGAGCTTGGAGCGCTGCATGATTTCCCCGTCCAACAGGGTGCGCAATTCCAGCTCTTCCAGCGGGCCGGTTTCATCCAGCGTGACCATGTAGGGGCCAAAGGGGCCGGAGGTCGGGAAATTTTTACCCGGTCCCCATTGCTCGCCCTTCATCTGCCAGTCGCGCATCGACACATCGTTGAAACAGGCGACCCCTGCGACGTGATCCATCGCGGTTTGCGCCGTCAGGTAGCGCCCGGGTTTGCCGATGATCACCGCCAGCTCGCCCTCGTAGTCGACTACATCGGAGTTGCGGGGTTTGACAATCTGCGCCCCGTGCCCGCAAAGCGAGGTCGCGAAGCGCATGAAAATCACGGGGTGTTCGGGATAGGCCTTGCGATGCTCGGGGCGGGTTTCGTCGCGGTGATGCTGATAGTTCAGGCCCGCGCAAAAAATCTGCGCCGGATCGGGGATGACGGGGGCAAATTGCACGGCATCCAGAGGAATCGCAGGGCGGCTGCGCAAGTCCTGCGCGATGGCCGCCAGATCCCCCGCGACCACCGATTTAAGGGTCAGCCCATGGGCCGCAAGGTGGATCGCATCGCCTTCGACAAGGCCGAACCGGAGGGCACCCTGATGGGTCACTGTGGCAAATTTCATTTTGTGTCTCGCAGTTTGGCGACCAGATCCATGCCGTAATCCCCGCCGTTAGGCGTGCGGGTGATCGTGTGGACATGGAAACGGGCCGGTTCTTTGTTGGTCAAAAAGACCGCTTGGTGATGATCTAGTTCGACCAGCACAACAGGCGAATAGAGGCGGATATAAAAGGGCGACCAATCATCTATGCCCCCCATCCACACCAGCCAGGTCTGATCCAGATGCGCTTCGATTTCCGCCCTGCGCGCGCGACCCGGTCCTTGCGGCAGGGCGGTGAAAAACGTCTCGAAAAGCGTCATCAGACGCGCCTTGTCGGCAGGGGTGAACTCCTGCGCACAGACCCCTTCTGCGGGGATGATCTGGTTGTCGCGAAATGCGCCGCCCAGATGCAGACTGTCGGCCCAGTGCCGCCGACCCGCGGGCACATCGCCGCTCAGGATCGAGGGCAGCACGATGGCGCGCGCCTGCAGATCGGGGGCCAGCCCGCGGATCAGGTCCAGCGCGGCCTCTTCCGTCTCGATGAAGGCGTTGATTCCTGCCTTGGGCCCTGTGTCGACAACGGTCGGCTCGGCCGCCAGCAGGGTCGGTGAGAGCACATAGGTGTCACCGACCACACGACAGGACAGGCAAATATGGTGACCGTAAAATTGCCACCCCCAAGCGTCATCCTCGGGGGTGCCGAACAGGCCCACCGTGTAGCAAAATTCGTTCAGGTATTTTTCCCGCCCGATCAATTCGCCCGAAAAGCGGTTGATTTCCAACAACGCCTGTAGCGTGGCAAAGCCTTCTTGGGACAGGGAGCTGCGCAAAAGCGCCATCACCGCGTCGCGTTCTGCCGTGTTCATTTCCTCAAGGCCCAGACCATCGCGCGGCCAGGCCATGGGCATGTTGTGCCAGCGCCGCCACGCGGGCGCATCGCTTGGCAAACACACCGCAGCCGCGATCTCTGGGCGCAGCACCGCTTGCAGCGCGCGCATGGCCGTTGTCATCTCGGCAATCGGGGCGTCATTGCCCGCAAGCGTGCGCGTTCCCGCCGCCTCCTGCCCGTCGAAACGGACCCCCACAAAAGGCGCCTCCATGGCTTTCGTCATCAGCGCGAATTGCTCTTGGAAGAAGGCCCCTTCCATCACTTCGGCCGTTCGTTGATGGCGGGTCGAATTCAGCGCAGGGGGGGCTTTTTGCGCGGGCACAAAGGGGCGAAAGTCGCGCGGATGCGCCATCTGGCCAAAGGCCGCTTTCAGCTTGGCATCCGTTAGCGGGGCCAGCGTTTTGGACGGGGCTGCATGGCTCATGTCAGGGTGCCTTCGGGTTCGTTGACGAAAGGCGGAGCAGTCGAATAGTCGATCTGTACCTTGTAGTCGAATTGAGTGCCCGATGCAGGTTCGGGGATCAGGATTGCCAGATGGTATTCCGGCGTGGTGCCGAGATTGAGGTTGGTATGCACACAGCCCTTGGGCAGCATCACCAGATCCCCTGTGCGCGCCACGGCGCGTTCATGGCCGACCTGAATCGTCAATTCACCGCCATAAACATAGTAAAACTGATCGAAATCGTGAAAATGCAACGCCGGACCGCCCGCGCCCACGGGCACTTGGGCTGCATAGATGCGCGCATGTTCTGACCCCGTTTCGCGGCGCGCCAGATGTTGCGAGGCAAACAGCCGCCCCATCGTGTAGCCATCGGGGGTGATCGGGGTGATCAAAGCGGCGGCATCGGGCACTTCGGGCACCTCCCCCTCCCAATATTCGATCAGCCGGTCTTGGGGCGGGCGGGGCACCATCAGCTCCAGATGTTTTTCGTAGGCGTCGGTTTCATTCCAGTTGCAATGCGGCGTGCCGGCGGGGAAATGGACCATCGCCATCGGGCCGACCTTGAACACATCGCGCCCGATCTGCACCGTCGCCTGCCCCTCGAAAATCACATAGAACTGGTCCACGGGATGGGTGTGCAGGCGCGGCCCCCTATGGCCCGGGGGCACGCGGCTGATCAGGAAATTGCAGCTGTCCACGCCCCCCTCCGGCCCGTTGAGCCAGAGGGATTTGAAGGTCTCGGGGAACTGCTCCTCGGGGTTGGGGATGATATTGCGCATGTTAGTGGCCCGCGTTGAACAGGTCGGGCGCTTTCCAGCCGTTCAGATCGTATTCGGCCATGCAGGTATCGACGAGGCCAAGCATCTGTTCTGCCGTGCCATTCTGGAAACTGCGCACATATTGATCGACGCGCACCTGTTCTTGCGACCCTGCATAGTTGGTTTCATACAGCTCGTGACGCGAGGCAAATTCCGACCCGAACGCATCCCACGTCAGCTTGAGGATCTTGGAGCGGTCCACCGATGACATCCCGTTGGAGCCGCGCGCATATTGATCGAGCAGCGGGCTCATGTCGGGGTTCAGGTGATCCTTGGCCGAGGACGGCAGATAGATTAGCCCCGAGGCCACATGACGCAACACCGACTGGCGGATTTTGGAATACATATCGGCGGCGATCACGCGATAGGCATGGCCATGCACGCGGTTGGGCATCTGGTATTGCCCCTGCCAGTCGTGGCTGTCGCGCGCCATGGCTTCCATGATGGCCCAAAGCGTGTGGCGATAGGCAATTGCCTCGCCCACGGCCGCCTGAACGCCGCGAAAATCCTTGGTGCCGCCGACTTCGACCGCTTTCATGAAGGCCCCGCAGAGGAAATCGAGCTTGACCGCCAAGCGCACCCCTGCCTGCAACAATCCGCGCGACGCCTGTCCGGGCACAGCCATGAAGGTATTGGCCTTTTGCGCATCATACATCAGCACGTTTTCCCAGGGCACCAGCACGCGGTCGAGCACAAGGATGGCATCGTTTTCATCCAGCCGCGATGACAAAGGCGCATCAAAGGCGCTGGCGGTCTGGTTCGCCGTGCCCTCATAGGAGCGGCGGCAGTACATCTTGACGCCGGGGCTGTTCACGTCGAGCACAAAGACCGGCGCGAATTTCTTGTCCGTGACGGGAATGAAATGATGCGCAATGAGGATTTGTTGCGCCAGCGCCGATCCGGTCGCGACCACTTTGGCCCCCGACACGATGATCCCCGCATCGGTTTCTTCCTCGACGCGGATCATGATGTCTTGGGCTTTTTCGGGCGACGAGCGGTCGATGGGCGGGTTCACGATCGCATGGCCGATGAAGGACACATTTTCGCGGATGTGTTTGGCCACACCACGCGCATTATCGGCGTATTCCCCGAAATACTCCGCCTCGACCTCAAGGCTGGGCACGAAAGCCGCCCCCACGAAATCGGGCGAACGCCCCAGCCAGCCATAGCCAACCCGCGCCCAAAGCGCATAGGCGTCTTTCTGTTGCAGGCTCTCTTCAAGGCTGCGCGGTGCCTGAAAGGCCGAATGGGTCCAGCCCGTGCCATCGCGCAACGGCGCGCGCATGGTTTTGGCGTTTTTCTCGTCGTGCAACGCCTCGTAAAGCCGCGCGACCATGCGGGCCGAATTGCGAAACGCCGGATGGGTGGTCACATCGCGCACGCGCTCGCCATCGACCCAGACTTCGCGGCCATCATCCTTGATCGAGTCCAGATATTCTGCCCCCGTCTGGGGACGTTTTCCATCCTTGCTGGTTTTGGCACGGGCAGGCGCTGTCAAAGTTGTCGCACTCATTTGGTGGTCCTCTCAATCTGGCTCAAAGGCGTTGCCCCGACTGTTCCAGAACCCGCAGAGGCGGTCTTGAACGAGAGTCGCCAGCTTTTGGGCCTGCGCGAAGGCGCGCAGCATGCCCTGCGGACCCGCGCTCTGAAATTGGCGACTCTCAGGCAATCCCCCGCTGCGCTTTGCGTGGCATGTCTTTGGAAAATGACCCTATGACCGGAGCTTGCCCCCATGTCCTCGCTTGATAACACCGTCGCCCATCAGATCGTTCGCGCGCTCAAACGCCACCGGATCGACTGCTTTTTCGGCCAAAGCCTGCCCTCGGCGCTGGTGCTGGCCTGCGAAGACAACGGCATCCGCCAGATTTCCTACCGACAGGAAAATTCCGGGGGCGCCATGGCCGACGCCTATGCCCGTGTGTCGCGCCGCATCGGCATGGTGGTGGCGCAAAACGGCCCTGCCGCCACGCTTTTGGTGCCACCCATGGCCGAGGCAAAACAGGCGGGCATCCCGATGATTGCCTTCGTGCAGGAAGTTGAAACCCCCACGGTGGATCGCAACGCTTTTCAGGAACTCGACCATTTCGCGCTGTTTCATGGCGTGACCAAATTTGTGCGCCGCATTGACGATCCCGACCGCGTGGATGACTACATCGACATGGCGCTAACGGCGGCGACCACCGGCAAACCCGGTCCTGTGGTGCTGCTGCTGCCCGCCGATGTGCTGCGCGGCCCGCAAGGCAAAGCCCCCTACAAACGCACGCAAAGCCTCGGGCATTTCCCGCTTGATCGCCCCGCCGCCGCCAGCGCTGCGGTGGCCCAAGCCGCCCGGCTGATCGCCGGCGCAAAGCACCCCGTTGTGATTGCGGGCGGTGGCGTGAACATCAGCGATGCCAGCGCGATCCTGGGCGAGGTGATGGATCTGGCCCATCTGCCGGTCTTTACCACCAACATGGGCAAGGGCGCGGTCGATGAAACCCACCCGCTGGCGGGCGGCGTGCAAGGCGCGCTGAACGGTCCCGCATCGCTCGCGCGCGAAACCAAACCCCTGCTCGAAACAGCCGATGTGGTGTTGCTGATCGGCACGCGCACCAACCAGAACGGCACCGACAACTGGAAAATCTATCCGCAAGGCGCGACCTTCATTCACATCGACATCGACCCGATGGAAATTGGCCGCACCTATGAGGCGCTGCGCCTGCAAGGGGATGCGCGCGAAACGCTGACGGCGCTCAAAGCCGCCCTTGCCGCGCAGGACCTCGCGGCGCGCAAGGCCGCGCGCGCAGGACTTGAGGCCAAGATCGCCACGGCTTGGGCGGATTTCGAAAGCGCGCGCGCAAAATATGCCGCCTCGGATGAAACCCCGATGCGCCCCGAACGGCTGATGGCCGAACTCCAGAGGCTGCTTACCCCTGAAACGGTGGTCGTGGCCGATGCCTCCTATTCGTCGATGTGGGTCGTCGGACAGCTGCGCAACGCGACAACTGGTGCGCGATTTATCACGCCGCGCGGACTGGCGGGTCTGGGTTGGGGGATGCCGATGGGGCTTGGCGCGGCAATGGCGCGCAAGGGCGCCCCGGTGATTGCACTGGTGGGCGACGGCGGCTTTGCCCACAACTGGGCGGAACTGGAAACCGCAATGCGCCACAACATCCCGCTGGTCACCATCGTCCTCAACAACGGCATTCTCGGCTTCCAGAAAGATGCCGAAACCGTGAAATTCGGCAAATACACCACCTCGTGCCATTTTGGCGAGGTTGACCACACGCAGGTCGCCAAAGCGGTCGGGATGCAGGCCCTGCGCATCGATCGCGTCGATCAGATCGCCCCTGCCCTGCGCGAAGCGTTGGCCGCGCGCGCCCCGCGCATGATCGAGGTCGTCACCTCCCCCGCCGCGCATCCCGCGCTGTCGCTTTTTGCGGGCAGCCTCGACACATAAACCGGACATATAAACCGGCAGGGCTGCGCGCGCCGACTTGGGTCTGCGCAGCCTATTTTCCCAAAATCCCGCGGGCGCCGCCTGAAATCAGCAGCGCCACCTCGGCCATGGCCACCATGGGCGACACATTGGGCGGTAGCGCGATATAGCGCGGACGCCAATCGGGGCGGAATTTCTGTTTGAAGGCCCGCAGCCCCTCGAAGTTGTAAAACGCTCCGCCGTGGCGAAACATCTGATGCCCGAAGCGATCCCAGAGTTTCGCCGTGCGCCGTTCGTTCAACCCGGCCAGCGGCGCAACCCCGAGGCTGAATTCCTGCGCCCCCGCCTCGCGGTAGTGCTCGATCAGCGACAGGAACAAAAACTCCATCATTCCAGAGGCATGGTCAGGCAGATAGCGCATCAGATCAATCGCGACCCGCGCGCCGCTCCCCGGCGCCATGACATTGGCAAAAGCCACGATCGGCCCCTGGCTGGCGGGCAGATCACCCGTTTGAGCTGTGTTTTTGCGGATCACGGCGATGGGGAAATTGTCCAGATAGGCCGCGTCGAAGCGTCCCACCGAAAACCCTTTTTCGCGACCGGTTTTCCCGCCCAGCCAGGCGTCCGAGACCCCGCGCAGCGTCTCGATAAGCTCGGGCGCATGGGGCGGTGCCAGCATCTCAAGCGCATAGCCTTCGCGCTGCGCTTTGTTGAACGCCGCCCGCATGGTTTTGAATTTGGACCCCGACAGCGAAAATTCCGGCAAGGGGATCACGGCCTCTTCGCCCACTTTGTGCAAGACCATGCCCATCTCGATCCAGAGCGGCAGGCGATGGGCGCTCACCTCGTAGAAAATCGGGCGTCCGCCCGCCGCAAAAGCCGCCTCGCGAAAGCTCCATGCCGCTTGGGTGGATTGCTCGGCATCCCCGATCGGATCGCCAAAGGCCACCCAGTTCGAACGGTGACGCGCATACATCACGCAGGCCCCGCCCTGAGCGGAGAATTCATAGCTTTTGTCGCCCGAAAGCGCGAGGCAGGCCTGTGGATCGTCTTGCCGAGTGACGATGGCCCGCGCCTTGGCCACCTGATCGATATCAGGCGCAAAGGCCGGCTTTCGCGCCGGTTTTAGGGCGATGTAAATCGAAAAGGCCAGCAAGACCGCGGAGCCTGCAAGCCCTGCGCGAAAGGCGCGCGGCGTGTTGGCACCGGGGCGGAATTCGGTCCAGAACGCGTCGGAATAGGGCGTGGCCTCGCGCAGGAAAAACAAGAACGACAGCGCCGCGATGACAACGGCTGCGACCACCGCGAACCACGCAGGGCTGAACACCCCCTCCGTCAGCTTTGCGTGGCGGTGGAATTCGCGCCGGAACGGCAAAAGCGCCAGCGCGCCAAGCACCAGAACGATGGCCGTGCGATAGTCGAAATTGTTGAGAAGGGCAGCAACCATCCCCCCCCCGAGCGCCAGTAGCGTCAACCAGAATGCCCCCTCGATGCGGCGGCGCAGGGCCTGGCTGAGGATGATCAGGATGGTGCCGATCACCGCAGAGGCCATGGTGCCGCCCTCGAACAGGATCGCCGCGACAAGATCGACCTCATCGGGTTCGCGGTAGAGATGGGGCAAGGCCGAGGGCATCAGCGACACGAAGATCAAAAAAGCCCCGAACCCGAGCGCCCAAAGCGCTGCAAGACCCGGTGCCGCGCCCCCCAAGGCGCCCACCACCGGCTTCATCGGCTCGGAAATCCCGCCAAACACCTTGGCGATCCAACCGCCCGCCATGCGCGCCTCGTTGAGCGCGACAACGACAAAGGCCAGCGCAAAGGGCAGCAGGAAGTAGATCAAGCGAAACAGCAAAAGCGCCGCCGCAATATGTTCGACACCAAACTGGCCGTCGGCGGAGACCGGCATCGCGGCGATGACAACCGTTTCAAACACCCCCACGCCACCGGGAACATGGCTGGCGATGCCGATCATCGTCGCGGCGGCGTAGATGGGCAAAAAGTCGATGAAATCAGGCCCGCCAGCGGGCAAAAGCACCCAAAGCGCCAGCGCCGCCATTGTGGTGTCAAACAGCGAGAGCACGATTTGACCCGCCAGCACCTTTGGCGGCGGCATGGCCATTTCGAACCGGCCGATCTTGAGGGTGCTTTTGCTGGCCGAGAGCGCAAAAAGCCCCGCAAGCGAGACAAGGCACAGCGCAACGGCGATGATACGCACCGCCAGATCCGAAAGCGGCACAAGCGCGGCCAGCGCCGCAGGATGGATCGCCACGGAGGCGACCCCGACAAGCGACAGGCCCAAGCCCACGGAAATGGCAATATAGGACGACACGGAGGCCATCTCGAACGCGTTCAACCCGAAAGCCGAATAGATGCGCCAGCGGACCGCGCCGCCCGACAAAACGCTGACGCCCACGGTATTTCCAAAGCCAAAGCCCAGAAAACTGCCCAAGGCCACGGTGCGCGCGGGCAGGTGTTTGCCCACAGAGGCAAGCGCCCAACGGTCATAGCCCGCCATCGCGCCGTAGCCCGCAGCAGTGGCAGCCACGGCCGCCAACAGAAGCTGCGGATCCATCGCGCGCACCTGTGCAAATACGCCCCCGATGTGCACGCTGCGCAATTCATGGGCCAGCGCCCAGATCCCCAGACAGAACAAAACCAGCCCGATCACGATCGGCATCAGCGTGCGCAGCCGCCCCTTGGCATCCAAAGCTTTCGCCCCCCCGTCCCGTTTGGGAGAGGTCGCAAGCTGCGCCGTTGGTTCGCTCTGGTCGGTCATTTGTGGCCCTCGATGCGGTTTGGCGCGGTGGTATCCAGCAGCGCGCAAAATTTCAACAGCGCAAGTACCAATGAGGCGGGGCGGTCAGGCGGCGATCAGGGGGTCAGCGCATCCGACACCAAAACAAGCGTGCGCGCAAGAATGTCGCGCGCGCGCGCCTGATCCGCGGCCTGCGCATAGACCCGAAATTCGGGCGCATTGCCGGAGGGGCGCAGGTGGGCGACATCGCCGCTGTCGAAATTGACCCGCAAACCATCGGTCAGATCGACGGTTGCGATCCGGCCGACGGGAGCAAAGAAGGCCGCGCGGCTGTGGGGATCTTCAATCAACCCCGTGAGAAAGACGTGGGCACGCGCGCGGTCGATGTCTTGCAGACGATCGGCGGTGGTAAAACAGGGCGGCAGGGCGGCCACGCTCTGGGCAAGGCTTTGGCCCGACAGCTTGGCCCCGTGCAGCGGCGCGAGCACCGGCAACAGGCAATCGCGCGTCGCCAGCGCCGACAAAGGCGCGGCAAGCTGCGCGTCAAAGCCAAGCAAAAAGCCGCCGTTGGCCTCGAAACCGACGACCGCGCGCTGCGCCGCGCGCGCCTCGGCCATGCCCGCGATCACAAAGGGCGAGCCGATGCGCGTCAGGATCACCTCTTCGAATTCGGGGCAGCGGCGCACCATGTCGTTGGAGGAGACCGGCGTGACAACGATGGCCGCCTTGAGATAGCGCGCGCTCAACACCCCCAGGACATCGCCTGGGATCACGGTCCCCGAAGCATCGGCCAGCAGCGGGCGATCCGCATCGCCATCGGCAGAGACCACCGCATCCAGCGTGTGATCGCGTGCCCAAGTGACCAGATCGGCGCGGGTTTGGGGATCAACGGCTTCGGTATCGACGGGGATGAAGCTGTCGGAATGGGCCAGCGGCACGACCTGCGCCCCCAATCCCGTCAACACGGCTTCGATCGCATCGCGCGCCACGCAGGAATGGCGGTAGACCCCGATGCGCAGCCCCTCCAGAGCGCCTTTTCCAAAGGCCTCGACGTAGCGCGCGACGTATTGCGCCTGCGCCTGCGGATAGGCCCGGTAGCTGCCGCCAGCCCGCGCGCTCGGGCGCAGTTTTTGCGCGTAGGCGGCGGAGATCGCGACCTCGTCCTCTTTGGAAATCTCGCCCTCGGGACTGTAGAACTTCAGGCCGTTGCGGTCGGCGGGAATGTGGCTGCCGGTGACCATGATTGCCATCGCCCGCGCCGGAAGAGAGGCCAGCGCCAAGGCGGGTGTGGCCAGCGCACCGCAGTCGACGACATGGATGCCACAGGCCTGAGCCGCGCTGCTCAGGGTCTGGGCAATGGCCGGCGAGGAGGGGCGCAGGTCGCGGCCCAGATACAGCGTGTCGCAATCGGGCTGGGTGGTCAGAAATGCATGCAGATAATCCGCAATCAGATCGTCGGTGAGGTCAACCACGAGCCCGCGCAGGCCGCTGGTACCAAAAGAAGGAGCCATGTGGCGATGTCCTTTTATACACGGGGCGGCACTCCCGTGGTTCTCGTCGATTTCACACGGCTCTGGCGCCAACACAGCCACGGGCCGCACGCGCCTGCGCCGATCCGTTTGTGCCACGCTACAGCGCAGGCGCACCAAGGTCGAGTAACAAGCCACCGTGCGTGGCACGCCTGCCCATGAAATCCGCAAGGCGCGCGCGAAAGCCGCCGATTTTTCGCATGGGGCGGGCGACAGTTGCACGAGGCCAAGCGTCAGAGTAGCTAGGAGGCGCAAGAAACCCGACGGAGACCCCCGTGAGCGAGAAGACACGCGCCACCGATGGCCAATCGATTTCGCGCGCCGTCGCGGTGCTGCGCGCCATCGGCGCACGTCCCGGTGCCTCGCTGGGCGAAATTGCCAAGGAAACCGGTCTGGCACGTTCCACCGTTCAACGCCTTGTGGGCGCGCTGAACAACGAAGGGCTGGTGACGAAAAATTTCGGCCAGCAGGGCGTGTTTCTAGGTATGGAACTGGCGCGGCTTGGGGCGCAGGTCAATCTGGATGCGCGCACCATTCTGGCCCCGATGATGGACGAATTGCACCAACAGATCGGTGACAATATCGACCTCACCGTTTTCGAGGGCGACAGGGTGATTGTCATCGACCAAAAGGCCTCCAACGAGTCGATCCGCGTGGTTTCCCATGTGGGCAAAGAGCATCCCATCCACGCCACCGCCAACGGCAAAGCCCATCTCAGCCAGCTGACCCGCGCCGAGGCCGAAGCGCTTTTGCCAAGCGAACTTCCCGCCTTTACCGCCAAAACCTTTACCGAACGCGCCCGGCTTCTGGATCAGGTCGAGGCCTTCGGCCAGCTCGGACTCTACATCGATCGCGAAGAATTCTCGCTTGAAGCCTGTGCCATCGCGACCACCTTGCCCCCGTTTGGCGGGCGCAAGCTGGCGGTGGCGATTGCCATGCCAAGCGCGCGGTTCGCGCGGCGCGAGGAGGACCTGAAATCCGCACTTTTGGCCTTTCGCCGTGCGGTGCAAGAGCGTTTTGGCGCCTCCATCTAAGCCCCTTCAGCCCCCCTGCTCCCCGTGCCCCCCTGCTCCCTGTGCCCCCGTGCTCCCCTGTTTGACGGGCGGGAAGGACAGGGCCGGACCTGGGCAGTGTTCACGCAGTTAACCTGGCGTTATTTTGCACTTCCAATCCCATAAGAAACGTGCAGGCCGCGATAAGCGGGGAGTAATGTGACCGCCTGAGGCGTTGACCTTCAAGCCGTCAGGCACAGCATAAGACCGGCGCGTGCTCACCGCGCTATTATGTTTCAAAGGTCTCCCTGCCCATGTCACCAGCTCACACCCGCCTCTCCCGCCGCCAGCTTCTTGTTTCCCTGATCGCCATACCGCTGTTTTCCCCGCGCAGCGTCTTTGCCCAAACGGCGGGAACAGACAGCGATATCGCCCGCGCCAGTGCCCTGCTGACGGGGCGCAGCACACTTGCCCCTGAAACTGCGATGCGGGTTCAGGAGTTGCTCAGCGCGCAGGACGCTGCCTTTCCCAGCCATCTTGCCAGCTTGATCCGCGCGCTCGAGACCGCCAGCGGCACCGATCCGCAAACCCTTTCCGACAGCCTTAGCGACACCGATGCCGCCACGGCACTTGCGATTTTGGAGGCATGGTATCTGGGCTATGTGGGCAGCGTCTCCACCAGCTCGATGGATTATGACGGCAAATTCGTCACCTATCTGCAAGCGCTGATGTTCGAGCCGACGGGCGATGTCACCCCGCGTCCGGCCTATTCGAAACGCGGTGCGAATTACTGGAGTGCCGTGCCCGAGGGCGTAGCGGCCCCCGCGATGGCTGACAATGTCGCAACCTGGGGGCTTGCGGGGCTGAAACCCACAACATCCCCGCCCGACCCTGATCCGGCCTGGCTTTACATGATGCAAGGCTACGCGACGACGATCACCGCCGCGCGCGCGGCCCTCGCAGGCGGGGCCGCACCGCTGACATCCGATGAGGTCAACGCCAAGTCCCTCGCAGCCGCGCAGGCCTCGGCTGGCGCCCAAACCACTGGCGCCCAAACCAGTGACAGCGAGACGCGCGAGGGGGACTCCAAATGAGCGACTATGATGCAGATGTGATCATCATCGGCTCCGGCACGATCGGCTCTCACGTGGCCTTGCAATGCGCGCAGGCTGGAAAATCGGTAATCATCCTCGAAGCAGGCACCAAATTGCCGCGCTGGAAGGCCGTGCAGAATTTTCACGAAGACGCCGCCAAGCGCAACTGGAACGCCCCCTACCCGCGCCTGCCTTGGGCGCCGCATTCCTACATGGAGGGCTATATCGAGGCCACGGGCGATGCGGATTTCGACTATGTCACCAGCTACCTGCGGGTTGCGGGCGGGACAACGCGACACTGGGCGGCGGCCTGTTGGCGGCTTTTGCCCAATGATTTCAAACTGAAATCCACCTACGGGGTCGGGCGTGACTGGCCCATTTCCTACGATGATCTCGAACCGTGGTACGTCAAGGCCGAACGCTCCGTCGGCGTGTCGGGCACCGCCCAGGACGACCAGTCCGGCCAGAACCGGGGCGCCTATCCTCCGCGGTCGCAAGACTACCCCATGCCCCCCGAAGCCATGCCCTATTCCGTGCAGCGCATGACGTCGAAACTGACGGACATGGGCTACAGTATTGCGCATGAACCCTGCGGGCGGGCCTCGCGGCCCTATGACGGGCGGCCTGCCTGTATCGGCAACAACAACTGCGAACCGGCCTGTCCGATCGGCGCGATGTATTCGGGCGATATGACGTTGGAGAAAGCCGTGGCCGCGGGCGCGGATCTGCGCACCGAAAGCGTCGCCTTCAAGCTGGAAACGGGAGAAGGCGGCGCGATCACGGCGGTCCATTTTCGCAAACCCGACGGCTCGGACCACCAGCTGACGGCACGCCGCTTCGTCGTTGCCTCCCACGGGCTTGAAAGCCCGAAGTTGCTGTTGATGTCGGATGTTGCCAATAGCTCGGATCAGGTCGGGCGCAACCTGATGGACCACACGGGCCTCACCTTTTCCTTCCTTGCAGACGAGCCGCTGTGGACGGGGCGCGGATCGGTGCAGCACGGCTGTATCGTGAACCGGCGCGACGAACCCAGCCGCGCCCAACATTCCGCAATCCGCTATTCGTTTCGCAACCTTGTGCCCAACCTCGATATCGCCCCCGATCTGATCGAACAGGGTCTGCGCGGCGAGGCGCTGGATGATGCCATTCGCGACCGCGCGGGCCGCTACATGCAGATTTCGACGATGTCCGAAACCCTCGCCATCCCCACAAACCGGGTCCAGCCCAACCCCGACTGGACCGATAGCATCGGCTTACCCGGCCTCAAGGTGACCTATCGCCTCGACCGGTACGTGCGCGCCATGTTGCCCCAGGCGCAACGCGACTTTGCCAATTTCGCGCAGGCCTTTGGGGCCGAGGTCCTGACCGCGCCCAACCAATGGCGCAACCAGTTCCATATCATGGGCACCTGCATCATGGGCGATGATCCCGCCGATTCCGTCGTCGATAAAGACTGTCGGACCCACGACCACGACAACCTTTTTGTCGTGACAACGGGCGTCATGCCCACATCCGCCACGGTAAACCCGACGTTGACCGGTATCGCGCTTGCGATCCGCGCCGGCGACACGCTGGTCAAGGAGCTCTGAGCGATGAAACACATGCGTCCCATCCTCGTTCTTCTCGCCGCGCTCTGCGCAGGGCCGCTGAGCGCGCAACAGGCCGATCCTGCGCTGGTCGCTGCGGGCAAAGCCGTGGCCGTTGCAGGCGATTGCGCGGCCTGCCACACCAACCCCGAGGGCAAAGGTGATTTCGCCGGAGGCTATGGCGTCGACAGCCCGCTGGGCACGATCTACGGGGCCAATATCACGCCCTCGCCGCAGGGCATCGGCGATTGGAGCTTTGATCAATTCGACACGGCCATGCGCAAAGGGCGCGCGCCCGATCTGCATTTTCTCTACCCCGCCATGCCCTACACGGCCTATGCGGGGATGGCCGAAAGCGACATGAAGGCGCTTTACAGCTATCTGCAGCTCGGGGTTGACCCCAGCGACAACGTGCCGCCGCACACCGACCTTGGCTTTCCCTTCAGCTTTCGCGCGATCATGGCGGGCTGGAACCTGTTGTTTTTGAACGGGGACGTCGTGGCGGGTGCGAATGCCGAGGCAGGCAGTGCGGCGCGGGGCGAATATCTGGTGAAAACCCTTGCGCATTGTTCCACCTGCCACACCCCGCGCAACGCGCTTATGGGCGAGGAAAGCGACAGCTTTCTGGGCGGCGGCGCGGTTGGCGAATGGATCGCCCCCAATATCACCGCAGGGCCGGATGGCATTGGCGACTGGAGCCGCGATGACATCGCGCGCTTTCTTGCCACCGGGCGCAACGCGCATGGCGTTGCGGGCGGCGAAATGGGCACGGCTGTAGAACGCTCTTTCAGCAAAATGCCCCGAAGTGATCTCGATGCGATCGCTGCCTATCTGGTGAGCGTGCCAGCGGTTGCGGGCAACGGGCCAGTGCGCGGCGCGCGCGATCCGGCCAGCATTCCCGACATCGAGCCGCCGCTCTCTGGTCTCAACGACTATATCGACACCACCGACATGAGCGGCGCCCGGCTGTATCAAGCGGCCTGTGCAACCTGCCATGGATGGGACGGCATGGGGTCTGTGGACGGCGCGCATCCCGCGCTGGTGGGCAATACCGCCGTCGCCCTGGACGATCCGGGCAATCTGGTCATGACCATCCTGAACGGTGCGCAGCTGACGCTTGACCCAGATGCGAGCCTCATGCCCGCGTTTGGCGACCAGTTCACCGATGCAGAGGTTGCCAAACTCGCCAGCTATGTGCGCACCGGCTTTGGCGCAAAGGCGCTGGCGCCGGTCACGCAGGCGCAGGTCTGGAACATTCGCAATGGCGTGGTGCAAACCGGCTGGCTGCTTGCCAATGCCAAAGCCCTGACGATCGCCGGGCTGGGCCTTGGGGCGCTGATCCTGATCGCAGGCCTTGCGGTACTGATCCGCAGGCGGCGGCGCATCCGCTAAAGCGGGGCGGGCCGCCATGCGCGGCCGCCCCCTCCTGACCAGATCATCGTTTGACCAGATCGCCGTTACGCCAGATCGGGGGGCAGGATCTCGGCCGGAAGGTTCTGGAAACAGACGGGCCGCAGGAACCGCCGGATTGCCATCGTCCCGACCGAGGTCGCCCCGAAGTTGGTGCTGGCAGGATAGGGTCCGCCGTGCACCATCGTGTCGCACACCTCGACCCCCGTGGGAAAACCGTTGGCCAGAATGCGCCCCGCTTTATGTTGCAGGATCGCCAAAAGCCCGCGCGCCGTCTCCGTGTCGCCCGCGTCCAGATGCAGCGTGCAGGTCAACTGCCCCTGAAGGCTTTGGGCAACGGCCACCATCTGGGCGGGATTTTCCACCGTCACGATCACCCCCAGCGGGCCAAAGACCTCCTCGCTCAGACTGTGATCGGCCAGCCAATCGGTGGCGCAGACGCGGTAGAGATAGGGCGTGGCCTGGCGCAAATCGCAGGTCGAGGTCAGCACCTCCTGCACCCCCCTGCCCGCCGCCACACGCGCGCGCCCCGTGCGATAGGCCTGCGCGATACCGTCGGTGAGCATGGTCTGCGCACCGGTCGCGCCCAACGCCTGTGCAGTCGCCTCTGCCAGAGCCTGCGCCTGCTCCTGCGCGACAACCGCGATGCCGGGATTGGTGCAGAACTGACCGGCCCCCATGGTGAGTGACGCCGCCCATCCTGCACCGATCTGCGCGGCGCGCGCCGCTCCTGCCTCGGGCAGAATGAACATCGGGTTCACCGAACCAAGTTCCCCAAAAAACGCAATAGGTTCAGCGCGCTGCGCGCATAGGTCAAACAGCGCGCGCCCCCCCGCCAGCGACCCCGTAAAGCCCACGGCCTTGATCAGCGGATGGGTAACGAGGGCCGTTCCCACGTCGCGCCGCCCGCCCTGCACCAGGCTGAAGACCCCGCGCGGCATGTCAGCGGCTTTGATCGCCGCCAGCACCGCCTCGGCGATGATCTCGCCCGTGCCGGGATGGGCGGAATGGCCTTTGACCACCACCGGACAGCCAGCGGCAAGCGCGCTGGCCGTGTCCCCGCCCGCCGTGGAAAAGGCGAGCGGAAAGTTGGACGCCCCGAAGACCGCCACCGGACCAAGGGGCAGCTGCATCATCCGCATGTCAGGGCGCGGCACAGGGGCGCGATCGGGAAGCGCCGGGTCGAACCGGCGATCCAGATAGTCGCCCTTGCGAATGTGATCGGCAAAGAGGCGAAGCTGGCCCGTCGTGCGCCCGCGCTCGGCGTTCAGGCGCGCCTCGGGCAGGCCGGTTTCCTGCGTCGCGATTTGGGTGATCGCCGCGGCACGCGCCTCGATCTCATCGGCGATGGTGTCGAGAAAATCCGCCCGTTGCGCGCGCGAGACCGTGCTAAAGACAGGAAAGGCCGCCTGCGCCGCACAGGCCGCCCGATCCACCAGTTCAACCGTTCCGACCCCGAACTCATGTGCAGGCCCGTGGGCAGGCTCGGACGAGAACCGCGCATCGGTGGCAATCCAGTCGCCCGCAATCAGGTGTTTTCCATGGGGGGTAAATCGCATCAAGAGGGTCACTTTCTGTGTCTTGTGTCAGGGTAAAAAATCGCGCCCAAATCAGCGCAGGAATCGGGGCAGAAATCGCGTCAGCGCACCGCCCTGATCGATGTCTGACGGGCGTCAGGCCCAGCCGATCCAACGGTTCATGTTGGCGCCAAGGATCGCGGCAAGGTCGGCCTCGGAGGTAAAATCAAGCGCGCTCCAGAAATCGAGACCCTCAGAATAGGGGCCCTTCAAAAGGGTGATATCGGAGGCGTAAATCAGCCGCTCGGGCCCGAAACTGTCATAGGCGTGACGCACCAGCGCCTGCATGTCGGGAAAGGGAAAGGCGGCTGCGCTATCGCGCGGGATGGCCCCGGTTTTGAGCATCACATTGGGCAAAGGCGCAAGTTTTTGAGCAACAATGCGGAATTTGGGCAGGGCTTGGTCCTCCTCGACCCCGCGCCCGAGGCCAAAGGCATCCACGCATAGTTTAAGGTCGGGATAGGCGCGGGCGGCCTGCGCCAGCACATCAAGACTGTCACCGGCATGTACCGAAACCGGAATTTGCTTTTGCGCAAGCACGGGCCAGAGCCAGTCGGCCCCGCCTTCGGCCAGCCATGCCGTGCCGCTGTCGCTGGACAGGAACATCCGCATGCCCGCCATTCCGGCCTGATCCATCCATGTCTCGACGGTGGCACGCTGATCTTCGCCGGGCATGGAAATCAGGCCCAAAACTGCCAAGCGGTCCGGGTATTTTTGAGCCGATTCAAGGGCATAATCATTGCCGCGCGCCGCCCAGCTTGGGGGGACGATCACCGCGCGATCGACAGCATTCGCGTCCAGCGTTTCCAGAAGTTCTTCGGCAGACAACGGGTCCTGACGGCCGCTGGCACTGGGGCTTTTGGTGCCGCCTGCTTGCCAGATGTGAACCTGACCGTCGGTGATCTGGCGTGGCAGGGGGGCCGCCTGCGCGCGACCGACGCCCAGCCCGACAGAAACACCGCCGCCAAGCCCGGCAAGCGCCGTCGCCGCACCGCCATGGGCCAAAACCGTCCGTCTGTTTAGGGTAAATGTCATCTCAAAGGCTCCTCGCGAAAGCACGCAAGGACAGCCCC
This sequence comes from Aquimixticola soesokkakensis, assembly GCF_900172375.1. Classification (GTDB taxonomy): domain Bacteria; phylum Pseudomonadota; class Alphaproteobacteria; order Rhodobacterales; family Rhodobacteraceae; genus Aquimixticola; species Aquimixticola soesokkakensis. The sequence continues at coordinate 23,591 of NZ_FWFS01000002.1, forward strand.
CGCGCCGCGCCACTGTGACGCCAAACTCCCCAAACTTCCCCATCGAAACCCTTGCTTTGGGAATTGAAAAATCGCACCGCCGCAGCCCTTTTCTTATTGGCAGGGTGCGCAATCCGATTTGTTCCCCGGGGGGCAGGATGCCAAGGTTCAGGCAGCCGGCTGTTGCGTGGCCTTTGCAGGGCGCATCCACAGGCGGGCACTATATTCTTGGGAGGAATACATGACAATTTTCAACACAGGTAAATGCGCGGTCTTCGGCCTTGGCGCGCTGCTGGCAAGCACCGCCGTTGTGCAGGCCCAAACCGCCGAAGAGTTTTACACGGGCAAAACCGTGACGATGGTTGTCGCCGCTGCGCCCGGTGGCTTTGCCGATACGATCGCACGCACCTTTGTGACGAAATTTGCCCAACATTTTCCCGGAAAACCCGAATTTATCGTGGTGAACAAACCCGGCGCGGGCGGGATTGTGGCCGCTGCCCAGCTTCAAAACACCGAAGCCAAAGACGGCACGACCATCGGATTTTTGTTGGGCAACGTGTTGACGACGCCGCTGGTGACCGGCCAGACCGCCCAATTCGACCCACATAACGTGCAGTGGATCGGCTCGATCCGCAACGGCGACTACCCCTATGCGCTCTATGCCAAAACCGATAGCGATATCCAAAGCGCCCAGGATCTGTTCGACAAGACGCTGGTCGTCGGCTCGACCTCCTTTACCAATTACAACCGCGTCTTTCCCGCGCTGATGAACGAATATATCGGCACGCAAATGGACATCGTGGCGGGCTACCAAGGGTCGGGCGAGGTCTATCTGGCGCTGGAACGCGATGAGGTCAGCGGCTGGATGGAAGGCTCGCATGCCATCCTCAACAAGACCAACAAAGCCGGTCAGATGATCGACGAGGGCACGCTCAAGCCGATCATGTTGATGGCCAAGGAAACCGACGAACGCTGGCCGGACCTGCCGATCCTCGAGGATTACATCACCGATGAAAACCAACGGGCGGTGGCCAACTTCTTGATGACCTCCTCGGCCTCGGGTCGCCCCATCGCCGTGCCCGCCGAAGTGCCCGCCGAGCGCGTCGAGGCGATCCGCGCGGCCTTTGACGAGACCTTCGCAGACCCCGAATTCGTGCCCTACATGCAGGAAATGCTGAGCACGCCGGTCGTGCTGTCGCTGTCGGATGACGATCTGAACGGGATGATCAACGATTTCTACGCGGCCTCCGAGGAAACCCTCGAAAAAGTCCGCGGCTTCATGGTCGACTAAGCCGTCAAAGCGGCCCTGCCCTTTGGCCCTTTGTGGCGGGCCGCTTTGATCCCGTGCTGATACGTTGCGCACAGACCCCCGATCGGCCGGCATCTTGCGCGGCCTTTCGTCGTTGTGCCAGCCGGTCTGACGACCCCGCCCGCCCCGGCCCAACAGGCCAATCAATGACCCCTAAAACGGGCTGACCCGCCGCACAAAACCAACCAGACTGCGCACAAGCGACAGGAGTTCTGCATGTCAGATCACAAGACCCCAACCACCTTCAAGGATTTCATCCCGCCCATGGGCACCCACCGCCTCTATGGCATGGGACCGCAGGATTTTCTGGACACGATGCCCGAACGCCGCTGGACGCGCCGCGCAGCAGAAATTGCCGAGATCACACCGGAAAATTTCAAGGGGATCACAACCGACGGCACGGTCATGCGCGACGTTTTTTCCATCCGCTCCGAAGGCGCACCGACCCTGAGCGTGGTGGAGGCCGCGGGCAAAATGCTTGGGCTTTTGAACGATGCACAGCGCGCCAAAGTGGTGCAACCCGTGACCTCGATGCAAAAGAACCGCTGGCAGAACGGCATCCCCGACTACGAAAAGGAGGGTATCCGCCTTGACGAGGTCCGCCCCCCCGTGCGCGACGCCGTGATGGCCATTTTGCGCGCTGCCATGGGCGCTGAGGGGTACGCGCGCCTGCGCGATGTGATGCGCCTGAACGGATATCTGGGCGAACTGGTCGGGGCGGAAAAATTGCTGGGGGAATGGTGTTATCGCATCCACTTCTGGGGCACGCCCTCGACGAGCGAACCCTGGGGCTGGCAATTTGCCGGTCACCATCTGGCGATGACCTGTTTCATGCTGGGCGATCAAATGGTGCACACGCCGATCTTTTTCGGGGTCGAACCCAATGAGGCCTCCGAGGGGCAATTCGCCGGGGCAAGCGTTTTCAAGGACGAGGAAGCCGCAGGGCTGCGCTTTGCCCAGGGGCTGGATGCTGACCAGCGGCGCAAGGCAGTGATCTATGACAGCATCCTTCCCGGTGATCTCCCGCCGGGGCGTCATCATCCGCTCAACGGTTTGAACCTTGGCAACGCCTATTGCGACAATGTGGTGGTGCCCTACGAAGGGATCACAGGGGCCGATCTGCGCCCGGATCAAAAGCAGGGCTTGCTGGATCTGGCCCGCAGCTACCTGCGCACCTTGCCCCAAGGCCCCCTGTCGGCAAAGATGGAAGATCTCGAACGTCATTGGGCCGAAACGCGGTTCTGCTGGGCGGGGGGATTGGAAGAGGACAGCGTGTTTTACTATCGCATCCAAAGCCCTGTCGTGATGATCGAATTTGACCACCACCAAGGCGTGGTTCTGAACAACGAAGCACCCGAAAGGTTTCATATTCACACGCTGGTGCGCACCCCCAACGGCAATGACTACGGGGCGGATTTGCTGCGCCAGCACTATGAAACCTCGGCCCATCACAACCCGCAGGTGGCGCAGGCACAAGATCACGCCCATTCCCACAGCCCTGCCAAAGAGCACAGCCACCAAAACACCCATGCCCAGGATCACCACCACGGTGACGGGCAGCTGCATCACCATCATAAATAGACCCTGACCTGCCACGAAACGGGCCGCGCTTTGGACAAAGCGCGGCCCTCTTTTTTGGCTCACGCCTGACACAAGCGCAAAAGGCCGCCCCAAGTGGAGCGGCCTTTCGTTTCACATTTTAGGGGGCTTACATCGACGGGATGTGCTGTGCGAACCACGCAAACCTCTCGCCGATCAGCGTATTGGGCCAGGGCACATGGATCACCTGATCAAAGACGACATAGATCGCCACCGTCACGCAGGCCGCGTAGACCAGCGTCAGTTTCCACGGCTCGTTGCCCTCCAGCCGCATATAGGCGACGATCAGAACCGGCACCGTGGGGATAAGGCCGATGGTCGCCATCAGGATCAGAAAGGCGAGGAACCAGCCGAAAAAGACGCCCGCGCGCAGCAGCACGATCTTGCGATGATGCCCGTCGTCACTGGCGAGGTCCATATGGATGCCGCGGTGCGACGTGTCGGCCTCGGCCCCTGATCCGCGCCCCGAAAAGAGCAAAAAGATCAGGCTCAAACCACCCGCGACCAGCATCGTCAGCGCCACAGCCGTCGGACCGACCCGCGCGCCAAAGCTCCAGCTTTGCGCCTCGACCAACATGTAGCCGCCAATCGCAAGGAAGAAGACATACAAAAGGTCTTCGGCTCTGACGGAAAACCTGCCGCGCGGTACAAAGGCCCGCGCGCCGATCGCGCGAAACTCGGTGTAGACGGGGCGCAACAGCACCATAGTGGCCATGCCGAGCAACAGGATCACCACAGGGCGCGACAGCCATTCCCCGCCAAAGCGCTGGATGGAAATCGACATGTAGCGTTCGATCAGCGCGCCCAACACGAGGCCGAGGATCAGCGGCGGGCGCGGCCATTTCAGCCGTTTCATCGCCCAGCCCACAACACCAAAGAACATCAGCGCATAGAGGTCGCCCCAAGAGCCCGAGCCCTGAAACGCGCCGACAAACACCACCGCGATGATCGCGGGCAACACCAGCGTGTAGCGCAGGGTGGAAATCTTGGCGAATTGTCCCGACAGCAGGAAACACAGGCCCGCGCCGAAAATATTGGCCAGCGCGATGGACCAGACCAGCGTGTAGGTCACATCAAGGTTGGTGGTCAGCATTTCGGGTCCCGGCACAAAACCATGCACCATCAGCGCACCCAGCAGGATCGCTTGGGACGCCGATCCGGGCACTCCGAAGGCAATCGTGGGCACAAGGCTGCCCCCCTCTTTGGCATTATTGGCCGATTCCGGTGCGATCACGCCGCGCACATCACCGGTGGAAAAGCTTTCCTTGGCCCCTTTTTCCGAACGGATGGCATGGCCGTAGGCGATCCAGTCGGTGACCGATCCGGTGATGCCCGGAATGATCCCCAAAAGCGCGCCGATAGAGGAACAACGGATAACGAGAAACCAGTTCTCAAGCACATCACGCGCGCCGCGCAGCATCCCTTTGGTGATGGAATGCTCCATTTTTTCCGCCAGGGCCGAGCGTTTGATCGACAGGTCGCACAGTTCGGGCAGCGCGAACATGCCAAGCAGAACCGGCAGCATCGGCACACCGTCCCAAAGGTACAAAATATTGCCCGCCCAGCGGATCGTGCCCGTCTGGCTGTCAGTGCCGATCATGCCGACAAGGATGCCAAAACAGGCAGCGACGACCCCGCGCAGGGGCGCATTTCCCGACAAGGCCGACACCATCGCAATGCCAAAAACGGTCATCGCCAGCAGTTCGGGCGTTCCGATGGCCAGCACGAAAGGCCGGATGACCGGGATCGACAGCGCCAGAACAACCGCTCCGAAAATGCCGCCAAACAGGGATGCGGTAAACCCCGCACTCAGCGCCCGCCCCGCCTCGCCTTTGCGCGTCATCGGAAACCCGTCGAGCACCGTCGCCTGTGAGGCTGCCGTTCCGGGCACCCCGAATAAAACGGCCGGAATTGTATCCGAGGTTGATGTCACCGAATGCATGCCAAGAAGCATCGCAAAGGCCGCGAAAGGGTCCATCGTATAGGTAAACGGGACCAGCAACGCAAAGCCCGTCATCCCGCCGATCCCCGGCAAAAGCCCGATAGACAGGCCCACGACGACGCCCACGACAAGAAACCCGATCCTTTCGAGCGACATCAATGTGCCCATCGCCTGACCCGCGGCATCCATCATATAGGCCAGCTCACTGATCGCCATTATTCCTCGCTCCCTTATCCAAGTATCGCACTGCGGCCCGCGCTTCGTGGCGCGTGCACCGGCAAAAATCCGGCGTCTCCCCCGGGCCGCACTACCGCGCAAAGATGCGGTGCGCCGCGCGTTGAGCGCAAATCATATTGCAGGGTCGCGCCATAGAATTTGGACGGCAAACCCGTGAAAAAGCCACGCGACATTGAAAGTCGCACCCACACCATCGGAAGTCACGCCCCCCCTATTCTCGGACGATATCGCGCGCGCTTAGGGTTGGCCGGATCGGGCGCAACCCGCCGTACATCTTTCACACAGGCACGCAGACCTGCAGGCGAAATCGCGCAAAGCTAAACAGCGATGCTGCGTCACAAAACGCCTGCGCGCCCCTCAGTTACGCAGATCAAGGGAGACCCGCATGGGACAGACGATCATCGACATCCACCCGCATATCATTTCCGGCGACACGACGCGCTATCCGCATAATCCATTGGGCGGAAAGCGCTCGGACTGGTCCGCAGAGCGCCCCTTTGCGGTGGAACAATACCTTGAGGAAATGAAAGCCGCCGGTGTCAGCCGCGCCGCCATGGTGCATTCCTCGACCACCTATGGCTACGACAATTCCTATGTTGCCGACAGCGTTATGGCCCATCCGCAGGCGCTTGTCGGTGTCTATTCCGTCGACATTTGCGCCCCTGATGCGGTCAAAACGATCGAGGGCTGGCGCGCGCGCGGCATGGCAGGCCTGCGCCTGTTTGGCGCGGGATCGACCGTGCAAACCGATGGCGCATGGATGATTGCCCCTCAAACCCTGCCCGTTTGGAACCACATGGCCGACATCGGCATGACGGTGGCCATCCAGACCACCAAGATCGGCCTGCCGGTCGTCGAGCAAATCCTCACCAAATTCCCCAAAGTCACCATTGTGCTTGACCATTTGGGCCGTCCCGACCTGAGCGATGGCGCGCCCTATGCCAATGCGGCGCCGCTTTGGGCGCTGTCGCGCTTTGAAAACCTGTTCCTGAAAGTCACGCCGCGCACCTTTGATCTGTCGCAAAAATCCCCCGCCACGCCGGACACGTTTTTTCCCAAACTCGTCGCGCAATACGGCGCGAACCGCCTTGCCTGGGGGTCCAATTTCCCCGCCAACGAAGGCACGCTCAAGGATCTCGTCGATCAGGGGCACCAGTGCTTTGCCAGCCTGTCGCAGACGGATCGCGACTGGATCTGGGCCAAAACGGCGCAATCGCTTTACCCCGACCTTGTCACCGCCACGCCAGAGGAGGCCCGCACATGAGCGACTTTCAGACCCGCGACTACCCCGAAAGCGGCCCGCTAACGCTTGCGGCCAACATCACGTTATATGGCGGGACCAAAGCGCTGATGGAGGGCGATGTCGCCTCCGACCTCGTCAGCTTCGACTTTGCCGGCTTGAAAAACGCCCATGCCGGCTTCAAGGACATGCTGCGACGCGGCAAGTTCGATGTCAGCGAAATGGCGGTTGCGACGCTGTTGCAGGCCCGCGCGTACGGCAAACCCTTTTCACTGCTGCCAGCGGTGGTTCTGGGGCGCTTTCAACACCATTGCATCGGCTTTAACACCGATGTGCATCCCGATCTCAAACCTGCCGATCTGGCGGGGAAACGGGTCGCTGTGCGCTCCTACACCCAGACCACGGGACTTTGGGTGCGCGGCATTTTGCAAAATGAATATGGTGTCGATCCCGACAGCGTGACCTGGGTCTGCTTTGACCAACCGCATCTGGCCGAATACACCGATCCGCCCAGCGTAGAATGGGGCGAAGCGGGCAAGGACCCTGTTCAGATGCTGCTGGATGGCGAAGTGGATGCGGCGATTTTGGGGATGAACATGCCCAGGGATGCCCGCATCAAACCGCTGGTTACCGATCCGCACAGGGCGGCAAACGCCTGGCACAGCCGCGTCAATCTGGTGCCTCCGAACCACTATATCGTGGTCCCCGATGCCTTGATCGAAGCCCGCCCGGATGTGGTGCGCGAGGTCTACAGGATGCTCAAGGACAGCCGTGATCGCTTGGCCCTGCCCGACGACGGGATCGATCCGATGCCCTTCGGGATCGAGGCCAACCGTGCCGCTTTGGCCTGCGCGGCTGACTATGCACTGCAACAGCACATGATCACCACGCCGATTGCGGTAGACGATCTGTTCCACCCGCTTGTACGCGCCTTCGCGCGCTGAAAGCCCCCTCTTTCCCGCTCATAAATTCGCGGGCGGGAAAGAGGGAAATCTATCCTGTTAATCTAAATATTTCAGTTATTTAAACGATATTCTGCATCACAATGCATGTGCCGCGTGCAAAAATATGATGGCTTTGCGGCGATATGTTATTGGCGCTTTGGGGCGAGATTTGTAAGTTCGTCCTCTCATTGAGGCTTTGAAAACGAAGCCATCGGGGGCGGTGTTTTGGGGAACATCGCGGTTTGGGAGGACCAAAATATGGACGCTTATCCAGAAATTCCGAACCTGCGCCATCTGCGTATGGTTCAAGTGATCGGTAAACTTGGCGGCGTGACCTGCGCCTCGCGCGAGCTGAGCACCTCGCAACCCGCCGTCACGCAGGCCGTGTCCAACCTGGAAGCGGAACTGGGCACGGCGATCTTTGAACGCCGCGCAACGGGGACCTACCCCACGCCGCTGGGCCAGCAGTTTTTGCTGCGCATCGATCGCTTTTTTGAAATTCTCGACAACGCCGTGCGCGTCATCCAGCCCCGCAGTGACACCCTTCAGACGCGGGCGCTCCCGCTGGTGGAGCGGATGATCACCGGCACGCAGTTGCGCTCGCTTATTGTCACCGCCGATCCCGGCCGCGTTGATGAGATTGCACAACGCATGGGCCTATCAACAGCCTCGCTCTATCGCTCGGCGCGCACGCTTGAACGCTCGCTCGGGACCACAGTGTTCGACCGCTCCGCCCAAGGGCCGATCCTCAACAAAACCGGCCTTGCGCTGAACCGCGCGTTTCGTCGCGCGATCCGCGAAATCGAAATGGGGCGGGGCGAAATCATGATGGCAGCGGGCGAAGGCTGTCTCGAACTGGTGGTCGGCGCTTTGCCGATGTCGGGTTCCTTCGAGCTTGCCGAAGCCATCCGCCGCTTCACCCCGCAATGCCCCAATGTCAAAGTGCGCGTGGTTACCGGCGAATATCACAAGCTGCTCGACGATCTGTCCAACAGCCGGATCGACATGATCTTTGGCCTGTTGCAGCGGCCCCAATGGGCCACCGAAATCAACGAAGAAGCCATGTTCAACGACAGTTACTGCGTGGTCACCCGCCCTGCGCACCCTTTGTCGCATCTCGCGGATATCACGCCAGACGCGCTCAGCGGCTATGAATGGGTCGTGCCCGCCGCCGGAACCCCGCGCGGGCGGCGCATCGAAGCGCTGTTTGACAGCTGTGAAAAGCGGCCCAGTTTCAACATCGAGACCAGTTCGATTTCCACCTGCCGCGCGCTCTTGCTGCGCTCGGATATGGTCACGGTCATGACCCGCTCGGAGGTGCAATTGGACGTGAGCCTTGGCATTCTCGACAGCCTGCCCTGCCGCTATCTCGATGCAATCCCGCCCAAAGGTGTCAGCACCCGCGCCGATTGGTTGCCCACCGCCGCGCATGACACCTTTCTTGACTGCCTGCGCGCCGTGACCTCGGACACCCAGCATGATGCGCCCCACACGCGACCGCAGATTGCGCTGGCCTCGTAAAACGCGCCCGCAAAAAAGGCCCCGCGACATGGATCGCGGGGCCTTTTCGTTTGGCAGTCCTTTGATTTACATCAGGGATTTTGCCTTTTCCAAAGTCGCGTAATTGCGCGACGGTGTGGTAAAGAGGATCGAATAGCCCTCTGCAATCACCTGTTCGACATTCGCGCCTGTGACATGGGGATGGGCCACGGGGACCCCCGCCGCCTTGCCTGCGGCGAGAATTTTCGCCTTGGCCTCGACGACAACGGGATGCTCGTATTGGCGCGCGTAGCCCAGCTGTTGGCTCAGATCGCCCTCGCCAATCATGATCGCGCCGACACCCGGGACCTTGAGGATCTCCTCAAGGTTTTCCATTGCCTCGACGCTTTCGATCATCAGGACGACCATAATTTCGCCCTTGGGATCGAGGGGCCAGACATCGGCCCGCTCGTAATATTCGGGCACGCTCAGCCCCCAATAGCGCGCGGCATTGATCGGTCCATCGCCGCGCGCGCCTTTGGGCTCATAAATCGGCGCATCCTTGGGACGGGCATAGCGACAGGCGGCAACCGCGTTGCGCGCGTGTTCGGCCGTGGCGATATGGGGCCAGACCACCCCGAACACACCCTGATCAAGCACCTGCTTGGCCATCCATTGGTTCATTTCCGCACCATTGGCAGGCAGGCGCACGAAAGGCGTGACATTGGGCGCAAGCGAGCCGCTGTCGATCATGCGCCGCCGGTTCATCAGATACTGCAACGCATCGCGCAGACCCACGCCTGTATAGGCGGTGTGCTCCATTTCAAACAGCACAGCATCCAGTTGCGACATGCCAAATTGCACCGCTTCCTCGCGCTCGGCGCGCGCAAATGCGAGGGTGGGTTTGCGCCCTTCCTCGAGGGCGCGGATCACACCGTTCAGTCGTCCGATTTTTGTCATTTCTGTCTCGTTTCTGTGGTTTCAGGCGCGTATCAGGCGTTGAGCGGCAAGAACATATCTTCGGCCGCATAGCTGCGCGGGATCAGTCCCTGTTGGCATCCGTATTTGATCAGCGCCTCGATCGAGGCGCGGTTGTTTTCCAGACCGTAGGGAATGGGATCATCCACGATCTGCATCAGCTTCAAATCTTTCTGAGCTTGTTTTCCGGTGGCAGTGCCCGCCTTGAGCGCGTCCAGATAGGGCGCTTTCGCCGCCGAGAAGGCGTCAAAAATGGCCTGTCCAAGATCGGGATTATTGCGGATGTGCTCTTCTTTGATCGCAAGACAACCGTGGATCGGATAGACGCCATTCTTGGCAAAAACGTCGCGATCGAGGCGCGCGTGATCGGGGAAAAGTTCGGTCAGATTGTCGGGCAAAACCGGTGCATTGGCGTTCCAATCCTTGCCCGGCGCGCCCGCGCGGCCCACACCCGCATCCCCCGTACAGCCCGCATCGATGCCGCCATCGCCAATCATCGAGGCCAGCGACTGGCCCTCGGGCACATGCACAACGTTGCGCGGCAGCGTCATTGCATCGACGTGTTCCTCATCGTCCACGACCCAGGTCACCTTGTCGATATCGACGCCGTATTCGTTCTGCAACAGCCCGCGTTTCCACACGCCCGTGGTCACAGAATAGGCGCGCACGCCAACGCGCTTGCCCTCGAGGTCCTTGGGACCACCGATGTGGCTTTCGGGGCGCGTCACAAGGCCCTGGTGATGGAAGCGGCGCACGAAAAAGATCGGCAAAGCGATGATCGGCACCCCATGCGCGCGCGCAATCATATAGGTGGTCGGCGCCAGTTCGCACAGGTCGAATTCAAGGTCGCGCACCATACGGCGAAACGCGCCGATGTGGGGGTTTACGTCGATGAAATCAAGCTCGGCGCCGTCAACCTTGATCTCGCCGGATTTGATGGCGGACGTGTAGGGATAGGTGCGCAAGGCGATCGTCAAGGGTCGGCCCGTCATTGCAAAAGCTCCAGTCTGAGAAGTGTAAAACGTCCGTGAGGCGGACGGATTTTGAAGGTCTGCGCATTGGAACGGATGCCAGAGAAACATGAAAATAGGAACTCCCGTTAGGGCCATAGGATTGTCGCAGCCGCAAGATGCGGCGCGCCCCCCGTCGGAGATTCAATGGCTTGCGGATGGCAATGGATTTGGCATTACAGCGCGACTTCAGGTTAAGGTTGCGCGAATAGGAAAGGCTGGCCATGCCCAAGACCCCCCCGTCGATCTTCGCCCAAAACGGCTACGGAAATTTCTTGGGGGCGTTGCTTTTCAACGGGATTTCTGTGCAAATCCTGACCGTTTCGGTAGGGTGGCAACTCTATGACCTCACGCGCGACCCCCTTGACCTCGGCCTTGTGGGCCTGTCGCAATTCGCGCCGGCCCTGCTTTTGTTCCTGGTGACGGGATCGGTGGCCGACCGCTTTCCCCGGCGCCTGATCATGAGCATCTGCCTTGCGTTGATGGGCATGGTGTCGGGGGCGTTCTTGCTGTTCACGGCGTTGGGGCGCATCACACCACCGCTGGTTTTCGGACTGATCGTGGTTTTTGGCGTTGCGCGGGCCTTTTACAACCCCACGCGCCAGTCGCTTGCCACGAATGTGGTCTCGGCGGCCAATCTGCCGCGCGCGCTTGCGCTCAATTCCTCTGCCTTCAAAATCGCCACGATTTGCGGCCCCGTTCTGGGCGGCCTGCTGTTTGGCGTTTCGGCCGAACTGGCCTATGGCACGGGCTTTGCCTGCGCGCTGGTGGCCAGCCTGTTGATCCTGCTCGTGCCCGCGCCCGCACAGCGCAGCGCGATCGCCAAACAAAGCTGGAGCGAAATCACCGCAGGCCTGCAGTTCATCCGACGCCAACCGATCATTCTGGGCGCGATTTCGCTCGATCTCTTTGTCGGCCTGCTTGGCGGGGCATTCGCTTTGCTGCCGGTCTATGCGCGCGACATTCTGGATGTCGGCGCTTTGGGCTTGGGTCTGTTGCGCGCCGCCCCTGCGGTGGGCGCCATCACCATCGGATTTTGCCTGATGATCATGCCCATCCGGCGCAATGCAGGGCGCCTCATGTTTCTGACGGTCGCGCTTTTTGCGCTGGCCACGCTGGTGTTCGCGCTGTCCAAAACCGTCTGGATTTCGGTTGTCGCGCTGGTCGTCGTCGGTGGGAGCGACATGATTTCCGTCGTCATCCGCTCGACGCTTGTGCAGCTCAACACACCGGACGAATTGCGCGGGCGGGTGAACGCCGTCAATGTGGTGTTCATCGGCGCATCAAACGAATTGGGCGCCTTTCGTGCGGGCACGATGGCGGCCGTGTTCGGACCCGTGGTGGCGGTCGCAGGCGGCGCTTTGGCCGCGCTTGGCGTCTGCGGTCTTTGGTGGCGCTACTTCCCTGCGCTGCGGCGCGCAAACGACCTTAGCGGCCATTAAACCTGCGGCACGTGCGCTTCTTTATGCACGCGGGACGATATCCGATTGGCCCCGCCGCGCGCCCTTTGGCTAAGGTCTGACCAAACAGGCGGCCCCTGCGGCCGATTGCCCTGCCAAGACACATCAAAACAAAGGCTTCCCTCGCTATGATCATTGATTGCCACGGTCACTTCACCACCGTTCCCGGCTATTTTCGCGACTATCGCAAGGCCCAGATCGAAGATTACAACGCAGGCAAGACCTCCGGCTTTTGCGATGCCCCGCGCATTTCGGATGACGAGTTGCAAGACGGTCTGGAAAAGAACCAGATCCGCCTGCAAAAAGAGCGCGGCATCGACATGACGCTGTTTTCGCCCATCGCCGGTTTGATGGGCCACCATCAGGGCAATGAGGCGATGAGCCAGCACTGGTCGCGCACCTCCAACGACCTCATCAAACGCGTTGTCGACCTCTATCCCGACCGCTTTGCTCCCGTCGCCCAGCTCCCCCAAAGCCCCGGCGCGGACCCGCGGGGCTGCATCGAGGAACTCGAACGCTGCGTGAACGAGCTTGGCTTTGTCGGCTGTAACCTCAACCCCGATCCATCGGGCGGCTACTGGACCGATCCGCCCATGACCGATCCCTATTGGTATCCGCTGTATGAAAAGCTGGTCGCGCTCGATGTGCCCGCGATGATCCACGTTTCGGGGTCTTGCAACCCCAATTTCCACGGCACCGGCGCGCATTACCTCAACGGTGACACATCGGTGTTCATGCAGCTTTTGATGTCCGATCTGTTCAAGGATTTCCCCGGCCTGCGCCTTGTGATCCCCCATGGCGGCGGCGCGGTCCCCTACCACTGGGGCCGCTATCGTGGTCTGGCCCAAGATCTGGGCCGCCCGCCGCTGGCCGAGGCATTGATGGACAATGTGTTCTTTGACACCTGCGTCTACCACCAACCCGGTGTGAACCTGCTGACCGAGGTGATCCCCGCGAAAAACGTGCTGTTTGGGTCGGAAATGGTTGGCGCCGTGCGCTCGATCGACCCCGAAACGGGCCATTATTTCGACGACACCAAACGCTATGTGGACGCGCTGCCCCTGCCCGCCGACACCAAAGCGCAGATTTTCGAAGGCAACACGCGCCGCGTCTATCCCCGCCTTGATGCGCGACTGAAAGCGATGGGCAAATGAGCCTGCAAACCGCCCCCCGCACAGCCGCCCGCGTCCTCGTCGATCAGCTGGTGATCCAGGGCATCGACCGTGTGTTCTGCGTGCCGGGAGAAAGCTTTCTCGCCGTGCTCGACGCGCTGGTCGACAGCCCCGAAATCGAGCTGGTCACCTGCCGCCACGAAGGCGGCGCGGCGATGATGGCCGAAGCCTACGCCAAGGTGACCGGCCGCCCCGGCGTGGTGTTTTGTTCGCGCGGTCCGGGGGCGACGAATGCCTCCAGCGGTCTGCATGTCGCCTTTCAAGACAGCACGCCCTTCCTCATGTTCATCGGACAAAATCCGCGTGATGTGATGACGCGCGAAGGCTTTCAAGAGGTCGATTATCGCCGCATGTTCGGCACGCAGGCAAAGGCCGTGTTGCAACTTGACGACGCTGAGCGCACCTCGGAATTTGTCACCCGCGCTTTCCAGCTGGCGCTGTCAGGACGTCCCGGACCGGTGGTCATTCCCCTTCCCGAGGACATGCTGACCGACACGGCCGATTGCATCGACGGCAAGCGCGCGACAGCGGCGTTGAGCGGGCCGACGACAGAGCACATCAACGCCGTGCGGGCGCGCATTGCCGCCGCCAAGCGCCCGGTGGTGATGCTGGGCGGTAGCGGCTGGACGGCTGGGGCGGTGCGCGACTTTCGCGCCTTTGCCGAGGCCAGCGACCTGCCGGTCTGCGCCAGCTTTCGCCGTCAGGACCTGCTGGACAACCAAAGCCCCAGCTATATCGGGGAAATCGGGCTGGGCGCGAACCCTGCCCTGCTGAACACCGTCAAGACCGCCGATCTTCTGGTCGTGCTCGGCGCGCGTCTGGGCGAAATCGGCACCATGAGCTACACGATCATGGAATGCCCCGTCCCGACCCAGGAGTTGATCCACATCTACCCCGATCCCGACGAACTGGGGCATGTCTATCAGCCCGATCTGGCGGTCGTCTCCAACGCGGGCGCCTTTGCGCAGGCCTTGGCCGCAGGCGGGCCGATCAGCGGTAGCTGGGGCGAGATGCGCGCCCGCTGCCGCGCCGATTTCACCGCATGGACCGCGCCCAAAACCAGTCCCGGTGCCATCCAGATGTGCGAGATCATGGCGTGGATCGACGCCCATGCGCCCGAGGACACGATCTACACCAATGGCGCGGGAAATTTCTCGGTCTGGCTGCACCGGTTCCACCGCTATCGTCAATTCGGCACGCAGGTCGCGCCGATTTGCGGGTCGATGGGCTACGGCGTGCCGGCGGCTCTGGCCGCGAAATTCGCCCGCCCCGACGCCCCTGTGATCTGCATCGCCGGCGACGGGGATTTCCAGATGACGGGAAGCGAACTGGCCACCGCCGTGGCGCATAAATTGAAGCTGAAAATCATCCTCCTCAACAACGGGATGCTCGCAACAATCCGCATGCATCAGGAAAAACATTTTCCCGGGCGTCTCAGCGGCACGCAGCTTGAAGCGGGCAATCCCGACTTTGTCGCCTTTGCCAAAGCCTATGGCGCCTTGGGGGTTCGGGTGAGTGAAACCTCTGAATTCGCGCAGGCTTTCACGCAGGCTGACGCGTTTGACGGGCCCTCCCTGATCGAAGTGATGATCGACCCCGAGGCAATTTCCCCCAATGTCACCTTGAGTGAACTCAGCGGCGCGTCCTAGGCGCGCCGCCTGCGCGGATCACTCGATGAACCAGCGTCTGGCGTTGGTGTAGCTGATGTCGCGCACCAGCCCCTCCAGCGCCTGTGGATCATCGGGCAGATGGCCTGTCTCGGCCCACCGTCCGATCAGACGGCACAACAAGCGGCGGAAATATTCGTGGCGCGGGAAGGACAGGAACGAACGACTGTCGGTGAGCATCCCCAGAAAGGTGGAAATCAGCCCCATCTGGGTGAGGTCGATCATCTGGCGTTCCATCCCGTCAAGCTGGTCGGCATGCCACCAGCCGGTGCCGACCTGCACTTTGCCCGCGACGCTGCCGTCCTGAAAGGAGGCGGCCGTGGTCGTGAGGATGGCGTTTTTCGTTGCATCGACGCAGTAAAGCACCGTGCGCGGCAGCTCGTTGGTGCGATCTAGCCGGTCGAGCAGCGCATTGAGCGGCTCGGCAATGGCGCGGTCGCGCACCCCGTCGCCCCCCGCATCGCGCCCTTTGGCGTGAAGCAGGCGCGAGGAGGTGTTGCGCAGCGGCCCGATGTGCAACTGCATGACAATGTCGCGCTCGGCATAGGCGCGGCCCAGTGCGACCAGCAAGGCGGCGCGCAGGCTGGCGGCCTCATCGCTTGTGACGCTGTCCATGCCCGTATCGAGGCGGCGGCGCAGGATATCGTCGAGCGTCGCGCCCGACACTTCGTCGCCTGCATCCAGCAATTCCAGCCCGTGATCCGAGGCTTTGCAGCCATGGGCCACGAAATGGTCAAGCCGTGTCACCATCGCCCCAACCAGCGCGTCGAAATCGCGGATCGGCGCGCCCGTGACCCCGGCCAGACGGTCGATGTAGGGCGCAAATTCCGCCGCCTCGACCTTGAGCGCCGTATCAGGGCGAAACGAGGGCGCAACCACCAGCCCCTCAGCGCCGCGCAAGGCCGCGTGATGTTCAAGCGTGTCGCAGGGATCATCGGTGGTGCCGACGAATTCCACCTTCATTTTTGCAAGCAAGCCGCGCGCGCCGAAACCGGCTTCGGCCAGTTTGGCATTCGCCTGCTCCCAAATGGCATCCGCCGTTTGAGGCGACAGGACCGTGCCGTCCAGATCGAAGTAGCGCCAGAGTTCCAGATGCGACCAGTGGTGAACCGGGTTCAGCACCATGCGCGGCATCGCCTGCGCATAGGCGTTGAATTTGTCGTGCCAGCTCGCAGTGCCCGACACCCGCGCCTCTTCGATGCCCGCCCACCGCATCATCCGCCATTTGTAGTGGTCATGCGCTAGCCACAGCTCCCCCAGATTGTCCCAGTGGTGATCGGCAGCGATTTCGGCAGGGGGGAGGTGGTTGTGGTAGTCGATGATCGGCAGATCGGCGGCGACCTCGTGATACAGACGCCGCGCGGTGGCGGTGTCGAGCAGGAAATCGGCGTTGAGAAAAGCGGACATATCGGACCTTTCTGATCAGAGAACGGGGCTGTGCAGCCGCGCATTGATCGCCGCGCGCACGCCCTTGGTGGTAAGCTCGGCGTAGGCCTTCTGGATCGCGGCGGCAAATTCCGCGTTATGGGCCAGATCAGCGTCAAACACCGCGCGCAGGCTTAGCAGCGCAGACACATATTCTGCGCCGTCCTGCGCGGCTACGATATCGCGCAGCGCGTCGGCCAGCGGATCACAAAGCGGCAGGTCGTTGCCCGCCTCATCCTTGCCGCGCAGATACAGCATCCAACCGGCGATGCCCAAAGCGGTCAACGGCCACGCGGAGCCGTCGGCCAGATGCGCCTTGGCCGGTGCCAGCAGGCGCTGGGGCAGTTTCGCGGAGGTGTCGGTGGCGATCTGCGTGGTGCGGTGTTGCAGGCGCGCATTGCCGAAACGCGCGATCAACGCATCCGCGTAGGCGTCCAGATCGACACCCGAAAGAGGCGCCAGTGTGGCGGCCTGTTCAGCCCCCATCAGCTGGCGCGCGGCGGCACGAAAAACAGGATCGGCCACCGAACTGGCGACGGTTGCATGGCCCGTAACCGCCCCCAGATTCGCGATAAATGTATGCGCGCCGTTGAGCATGCGCAGCTTCATGTCCTCAAACGGGCGCACATCGGGCACGATCTGCACCCCCACCTTTTCCCACGCGGGGCGCGGACCGGCAAAATTGTCCTCGATCACCCATTGGCAAAAGGGTTCGCACAGGATGCCATTGGCATCCTCATGCCCCGTCACCTCCTCGATCAGCGCGGCGCTGTCGGCGTCCAGCGCAGGAACGATGCGATCCACCATCGTAGCAGGAAAGCGGCAGGTGTTCTCGATCCAGCGCGCCAGCGCGGCGTCACGCGCTTGCGCAAAAGCCAGCACGGCGGCTTTGGCCAGCGCGCCGTTTTCAGGCAGGTTGTCACAGGACATCACCGTAAGCCCGCCCTGGCCCGCCGCGCGCCGCCGCGCCAGACCTTCGACGATGACGCCAATGGCGGTCTTGGGGGCCGTGGGGGTGTCCAGATCGGCCTTGATCCCCTTGTGATCCAGATCAAGCGTATGACCGCTCAGGCAATAGCCCTTTTCGGTAATGGTCAGGGACACAATCGCCAGATCAGGCGCCCCAAAGGCATCAAGCAGCCTGTCGCGCCCGTCGCGTTCGGGATGGCAAGTGCCTGCGATCACACCGATTTCGCGCGCGGTGAGCGTGTCGTCATCGGCTTCGATCACCGTATAGAGGCCGTTCGCGGCATCCAGCGCCGACAGCGCCTGCGCACCCGAATTCAGGCGCACCGCCATCACGCCCCAATCGCCGCCCTCTTGCGACAGCAATTCATCCAGATAGACCATCTGATGGGCGCGGGCAAACGCCCCGAACCCGATGTGCAGGATGCGCGGCTTGAGGGCGCTGCGATCGTAAGCGGGGGTGATTTTGGTGACCTTCATCCTAGGCTCCCAAGCTGACGGTATCGCCATCTGTGACGGCTTTGCCTGCGACCGAAACCTTGCGCGTTTCACCCTTGGGCAGGCGGATCGTGAACCGATCAAAGGCCGGTTTGAACCCGCCTTCGCTCATGAGGTCAAGGCGCAGGTCCTCATCCCCTGACAGGGTGGCGGTGATCAGGCAGTGATTGCCCGACAGCGCGTCACGCGCCAGACCGT
This sequence comes from Aquimixticola soesokkakensis, assembly GCF_900172375.1. Lineage (GTDB taxonomy): Bacteria > Pseudomonadota > Alphaproteobacteria > Rhodobacterales > Rhodobacteraceae > Aquimixticola > Aquimixticola soesokkakensis. The sequence continues at coordinate 41,694 of NZ_FWFS01000002.1, forward strand.
CATCCTCATAGCTGATGCTGCTGGTGTCGTTTTTCCCGTTGGCGGGGAAAACGGCCAGCACCCGCGTACCGCTGCTGGCATCGGCGCGGGTTGCGCCCTCGGCCAGCGGCAAGATAGCCCCCGCGCGCACGAACAACGGCATGGAGCCCAGCGTCACAGGCACCGTGATCTGCTGACCGCCCGCGTGCCACGCGCCTGACCAGAAATCCCACCAGCCCGCCCCGTTGTCGGGCAGATAGAGCGTGCGGCTGGTCGCGCCTTCCTCCATCACGCTCGCCACCAAAAGGTCGCGCCCGAGCAGGAATTCGTCGCATTCCTCAAAGGTGCGCGCATCGTGTTCGTGATCAAGGAAGGTGGGGCGGATCATCGGCTCATCCGCCGTCACCGATTGGTAGAGCAGCGTGTAAAGATAGGGCACCAGCGCATAGCGCAGCGCCAGGGCGTCGCGCACCTGCGGCAGGATTTCGGGATACATCCAGGCTTCGTTCACCGTCGCATCATCGTTCCACGAATGGATGGTGAAACGCGGGTGGAAGATACCGTTCTGGATCCAGCGCAAGAACAATTCGGGTTCGGGACGCGGGCCCGAAAAACCGCCGACATCATGACCGACGTTGAAAATCCCCGACAGCGACAACCCCAGCCCCATGCGGGTGTTGTAGCGGATGGTTTTCCATGCGGTGCGGTTGTCGCCCGTCCAGGTCTGCGCGTAGCGCTGGATACCGGGCGCACCGGAACGCGAGATCAGATAGGGGCGTTCCTCGGGGTTGAAGGCAAGCTGCGCCTCTTCGGAGGCACGGGTCATCAGCACCGAATGCAGCGGGCGGATCAGCTTGATGTCGATCGCCTCGCCAAAGCCCTGACAGATCGCATGGCCATCCCAGACTTCGTATTCGTTGTTGTCGTTCCACGTAGAACCAATGCCATGCGCCAGCAGCTGGGTGGTCACGTTTTCCTTCCACCACGCGATGGTGTCGGGATTGGTAAAATCGAGGTGCGAGCCCTCTTCATCCCAGTAGGACGAAATTTCCGGCCTGTCCTCTTCGCTGTCGCGGATGAACAGACCGGCCTCGGCCACCTCACCGTAGCGCGGGTGATCGCGCAGCAGGCAGGGTTTGATATTGGCCACAAGGTTCACGCCCTCGGCGGCAAAATCGGCTGTCATCGCGTCGATATCGGGGAATTTCGCTGTGTTCCAGTTGAACACATAGCGCTTGGGGCCAATCGAGGTATAGCCCGAGGACATTTGAAAACTGTCGCAGGGAATGGCGAATTCGTCGATCTTTTCGAGGAAGGTCGAAAGCTGCACCTGCGCATCTTCGGCGTCGGTGTAAAGCATGGTCGAGCCGGAATACCCCAAGGCCCAGCGTGGCGGAAAGGCCGTGCCACCGGTGATCGACGCCTGACGTTTGACAAGCCCCAGAACATCGGGCGACCACGCAAGGTAGTAGTCCAGATCGCCGTCCTCGGCGCGGTACACGCGGTAGGGCTTGTGGTAGTTGTCAAGCTCGTTGCCCAGATCGAACCAGCAGCTCGACAGGTTGTCGTAAAACACCGAATAGCTACCCGCCTGCGCGGTGCGCGTCAGGGTGACGGGCAGGTGTTTGTACAGCGGATCGGTGCTTTCGGCGTCATAGCCCATCGCATCGAGGTTGCGCATTTCATAGCGCTTGCCGCTACGTTCGAGATCGCCGGATTTCTCGCCCAAACCATAGTGGCGTTCGCCGTGCTGGCGCAGAAAGAAATGCGAATGCGCCGACGTGCGCGTACCGGCCATATAGGCGCCGGTGGGGCGTTCTTGGGCAAAGGTTTTCCACGCACCGTCCACTTTTGCATCCCATGTCAGGCACAGGGGTGTCGCCACCGTCAGGCGCACCGAAGCAGTTTGCAAAACCAGCCTATCCGCGCCGCGATCAAGCGTGAAGGCAGGGCAGGAAAACCCGTCGTTGCTGTCACGAGAACGGCCTTCCCACGCGACATCGCTGTCCGGGGCGATGGACCATGTGCGATCCAACCGCCAGCCCGCCTCGCGCAGCATCGAGACCCGAAAGAGCGTGTCTTCGAGCACCGCGATCCGCAGGGACCGCCCGCCGTCGAGGGATAGGATCACGCCAGTGGCGCTCTGATCCGCGACAGACCAGCTTTTGAGCGTTTTCATCTTATGTCTCCGGATCAGTAATTGAGGATCAGTTGCGGCAGGAAGAGGCTGATTTCAGGGACATAGGTCACGACCAGCAACAAAACGATCAGCACCGCATAAAAGGGCATCATCGGTTTGATCACGCTGCCAATCGGCACCTTGCCGACCGAACAGCCGATAAACAGCACCGAACCGACAGGGGGGGTGCACACCCCGATGCACAGGTTCATCGTCATCATGATGCCGAAATGCACGGGGTCCATGCCAAGGCTTTGCACCACGGGCAGGAAAATCGGGGTAAAGATCAGCAAAGCGGGCGTCATATCCATAAAGGTGCCGACAACCAGCAGGGCGATGTTGATGACAAGCAGGATGATCAGCGGGTTGTCGGACATGCCCAGCAACAGATCAGAGATCGAATAGGGAATATCGCCAAAGGCCATCGCGCGCGACATCCCCATCGAGGCGCCGATCATGAACAACACGATGGTGGTCGTCACAGCGCTTTCAAGCACGATTTTGGGCAGATCGCGCAGACCGATTTCACGGTAGACCGCAAGGGCGAGGAAAAGCGAATAGAGCACGGCAGCGGCGGAGGCTTCGGTTGCGGTAAAGACGCCGAATACGATGCCACCCATCACGACGACGATCAGGCCCAGCGGCAGGATCGCGTCGCGCGCCGTGATCGCGATTTCGCGCCAACTGGGCTTGGGCGCCAGCGGATAGCCGCGTTTCTTGGCGATGATCGCCGCGACCGTCATCAGCGCCACCCCCATCAGGATGCCCGGCAGATAGCCCGCCACGAACAGCGCAGAAATCGAGGTACCGCCGGTGATCAGCGAATAGACGATGAAGGTGGTCGAGGGCGGGATCAGCAGACCCGTCGGGGAAGAGGCAATATTGACCGCCGCCGAGAAGGACGGATCATAGCCCGCCTTGCGTTGCAGCGGGGCCATCACGCCCCCGACAGCCGCCGCCGACGCCACCGCAGAGCCGGAAATCGAGCCGAACATCATATTGGCGATGACGTTAACATGGGCCAACGCACCCGGAAGGCGGCCCCCGATGACCTGCGCAAGGTTGACCAGTCGCATGGCCAGCCCGCCACGGTTCATAATGTTGCCCGCAAGGATGAAAAAGGGGATCGCGAGCAGCGTGAAACTGTCGAGGCCGGAGGCCATTTGCTGGGCGATGACAAAGACCGACTGGTCAAAGCTCATGAACAGCAGAAAGGTCAGCGCCGCCGAGATGCCGATGGAAAAGGCAATGGGCACGCCCACGACCATGAGAACGCCAAAAGACGCAAAGAGGATGATTACAGCCCAGTTCATTTGGCAGTCCTTACTCTACAGGAGGCGCATCGTTGATCAGCTGCATCGGCAGGCGACCACGTGCCAGCTCGATCAGCGCGACAACGGCATAGGCAAGGATCACAACCCCTGCAAAGGGAATGGCGAGATAGACCAGACCCATGGGAATTTGCAGCGAGGGCGAAATCTGCCCGGCGTCCAGCGTGCGCGACACCAGCTGATAGCCGCCCCAGATCATCACGAAGAGCGCGAAAGAGGCGACAAGCAGCGTGATACAGGCCTCGATGATCAACCGCGCGCGGCCCGTCATCATCATGGGAATCACGTCGATCGCAAGGTGGCGCCCCTGCCCGTAGGTATAGGCACCGCCGATCAGTGCGAGCCAGATAAAGAGAAAGCGTGCGATTTCATCCGTCACGGTCGAGGGCACGCCAAGCGCGTAGCGCGTGATCACCTGCCAGCTGACACAGCCGACGAGAACAACAAAAACAGACACGATAACCGTGACTTGAATGCCTTCCAGAATGCGTTTCATGCCGCACCTGCCCGACAAAAATAGAGTGATGGAATGTCCCACGGTGTTCTCATAGCGCCCCCCTCCTCAAGGAATATTCACGACATCACCAAGCTTGACGCAGGCCTGCCGGAAGTTTGGCAAACATGGCCCCCGCGGCAATATTGGTCAACCAATTTTATTTTCTGGTTGACAAGTTTGGGGTCTGAATGGTCTTCATTGCGGCACACCGGCGCCAAAATGGCAAAAATCGGTCAACCAATTTACGACGTGACCGCCCGTCAGGATATACCCGTCACGTCGAAGTTTACGAGGGAGGAGAACCTTAAATGACGAAAACACTACGTACATTGATTCTTGCAGGGACGGCTCTGGCCGCTCTGGGCAGCGCTGCTGATGCGAAAACACTGCGCCTGAGCCACAACAACCCCCCCGATCACCCCCTGCATATCGCCATGCAGCTTATGGCGGATCGTGCCGAAGAACTCACCGATGGCGACCTTAAAATCCGCATCTACCCCAACGGCCAGCTGGGCAACCAGCGCGAGTCGATGGAACTGGTGCAGAACTGCTCGCTCGATATGGCAAAATCCAACACCTCCGAGCTGGAAGCCTTTTACCCCGAATACGCCGCCTTCAACCTGCCCTTCCTGTTTGAAAGCGAAGAGCATTTCTGGTCGATCATCAACGGCGACATCGGCGCTGAAGTGTTGACGGGGTCCGTCGACAACGGCTTTCGCGGCATTTCCTACCTGACCGAGGGCGCGCGTTCCTTTTACGCCTCAAAGCCGATCAACAGCCCGGCCGACCTGCAAGGCATGAAAATCCGCGTTCAGCCCAGCCCCTCCGCGATCCGCATGGTCGAACTGCTTGGCGGCAACCCCACCCCCATCGCCTGGGGCGAACTCTACTCCGCCTTGCAGCAGGGCGTGGTCGATGGCGCTGAAAACAACCCCACGGCGCTCACCACCGGGCGTCACGGCGAGGTCGCCAAATTCTTCTCGCTCGACGAGCACACGATGGTGCCCTCGGTTGTCGTGATCTCCAACTGCGCCTGGGACGGCCTGAGCGACGATGAAAAAGCAGCCCTCGACACGGCGGCAAAGGAATCCATGTCCTTCCAGCGTGACCAGTGGCAGGGCATCGTCGACGAGACCTTCGCCCAGGCCGAGGCCGACATGGGCGTGACCGTCGTCGAAGTGGACAAAGCCCCCTTCATCGAAGCCGTTGCACCGATGATCGAGGAAACCGCCGCGACCAGCCCTGAAATCGCCGATCTGATTTCGCGCATTCAAGCGGCTGCGAACTAAGCGCCCCCAATGGTGGGTCCGGCCATCCTCCCATGGCCGGACCTTTCCCCAGCCCTGTTGCACGCGCGAGAGCTGTGACAAACTTGGTCCTGAGGACATAAAAAGACCCGGTGCCCGCGCGGCACGGATTGGGATGGAGACCAAAGCATGACCGATGAAGCCCGCCGTTATCAGGATGTCGCGCGTGAATTGCGCCGCCATATCGTTGCGCAGGGTTTCAACGTGGGCGATCGGTTGATGACCGAGCGCCAGATTGCCGAATTGCTCAATGTCAGCCGCGGATTGGTGCGCGATGCGGTGATCATGCTGGAAGTCGAGGGAACGGTGCAGGTTCGCAAAGGTTCGGGCATCTATCTAACCCGCAGCCCCGAGGGCGAAGTCCAACCCGACCATGACGACATCGGCCCGTTTGAATTGCTTCAAGCGCGGCAGCTTTTGGAAAGTGCGGTTGCGGGATTTGCCGCGGCGATGGTGACCAAGGCCGACGTGACGCGGATGCGTGAGGCGCTTGAAAGCGAACGCCGCAACATCGAGGCAGGCTCTGATGATTATTCCGGCGATGAGCGGTTTCACCGACTGATCGCCGAAGCGACCCAGAACGGCGTTTTGGTCAGCATGGTCGAAGACCTCTGGGCCAAACGCAGTCAAAGCCGGATGTGGGAACAGCTGCATCACCGGATTTTCGACGAAACCTATCGCCGCCAATGGCTGGACGATCACCACGAAATTCTTGCCGCTCTGCAAGCGCGCGATTCCAACCGTGCGCGTCAAGCCATGTGGGACCACCTGACCCATGTGTCCGACACGTTGATGGCGCTGTCGGATGTGGATGATCCCGCTTTTGACGGCTACCTCTTTGCACCCCGTGCAAAGATTGCAATTTGATTTCGCAGTCAGAAAACTGCTTTAAAACAATACGGAGACAGATGTGAAACAGACATGGCGCTGGTTTGGGCCCGAGGACGCAATCAGTCTGCAAGACATCCGTCAGGCAGGCGCCAGCGGCATTGTCACTGCCCTCCACCACCTGCAAAATGGCGCGGTATGGTCGATCGAAGAGATCACCGCGCGGCGCGACATGATCGAAGCGGCGGGTCTGACGTGGGATGTGGTCGAAAGCATTCCGGTCCATGAGGACATCAAAACCGCGAGCGCGGGTTGGGAACAACACGCCAAGGCCTGGGCACAATCCGTGCGCAACCTTGGCGCCTGCGGCATCACCACCGTGTGCTACAATTTCATGCCTGTGCTGGATTGGACCCGCACCAACCTGTGGTACGAATTGCCCGATGGCGCGCGCTGCCTGCGCTTTGACGCCACCGATTTTGCTGCCTTCGACATCCATGTGCTCCAGCGCAAAAACGCAAAAGCAGACCACGCACCGGCCCTGCGCGAGGCAGCCGCCAAACGCGCAGCGCAGATGTCGAACGCGCAGCGCGAGGCCCTGATTGGCACAATTCTGGCCGGTCTTCCGGGATCGGAAGAAAGCTATACGCCCGAAAGTTTTAACACCCGCCTGGAGGCCTATGCCGACATCGGTGCAGATGAATTGCGGGCCAACCTGCGCGCCTTCCTGATGGCCGTTCTGCCCGCCTGTGAGGAAAGCGGTGTGGTGCTTGCCATCCATCCCGACGATCCGCCGCGTCCGATTTTCGGCCTGCCGCGCGTGGTCTCCACCGCCGCCGACATGGATTTCATCGCCAACATTTCCGACAGTCCCGCGAACGGATTTACGTTTTGCACAGGCTCCTACGGCGTTCTGCCCGACAACGATCTGCCGGCGATGCTGCGCAAACACGGCGCGCGCACGCATTTTTTGCACCTGCGCGCCACCAAACGCGAAGCGGACGGGCTATCGTTCCACGAAGCGCCGCATCTTGACGGCGATGTGGACATGGTCGCGGTTGTGCGCGCGGCCCTTGAGGTCGAAACGGCGCGCGGCGTGACCCTGCCCTTTCGTCCTGATCACGGCCACGCCATTCTGGACGACAACACCCGAAAGACGGCTCCGGGCTATCCGCTGATCGGGCGCTTGCGCGGCATGGCCGAAATTCGCGGCATCGAACGCGCCCTGAAATCGGTGATGTAACGCAAAAGGCCCCCCGGATCGGAGGGCCTTTTATCGTTAGAAGCTTAATGTTGCCTCGACAGCGCGCCGCCACGCGGCGTATTTTTGCGCGCGCAGATCCGGGTCGATCGCGGGCGTAAAGGCGCGCTCCACCGCCCATGTTTTCGCAAATTCGCCTTGATCGGGCCAGACGCCCGCCCGATGCCCCGCAAGCCATGCAGCCCCCAAAGCGGTCGTCTCGGTAATTTGCGGGCGATCCACCGGCGCATCCAGCATGTCAGACAAAAACTGCATCGCGAAATTGCTCGCCGACATCCCACCATCCACCCGCAACACCGACTGGCCACCACCACTGTTTTGCCAATCGTCATGCATCGCATCGACCAGATCCCGCGTCTGGAACGCAACACTTTCAAGGGCGGCGCGGGCCAGTTCCGCCGGTCCCGAATTGCGCGTAAGCCCGAAAATCGCCCCGCGACATTCCGCGTTCCAATAGGGGGCCCCAAGGCCGGTAAAGGCCGGAACAAGAACAACATTTTGCGTCTCATCCGCTGTTTCCGCCAGCGGCTGGGTTTCGCCTGCATCGCGGATGATCTTCAACCCGTCGCGCAGCCATTGCACCACGGCCCCCGCCACAAAGATGGAGCCTTCCAACGCATAGGTCGGTTTCCCGTCAAGCTGGTAGGCGATGGTCGTCAGCAGACGGTTTTTCGATTCGACCGGCGTGTCGCCCGTGTTCAAAAGCGCAAAACACCCCGTGCCGTAAGTCGATTTCATCATACCGGTTTCAAAACAGGCCTGACCGACGGTCGCCGCCTGTTGGTCGCCCGCAACGCCCAGGATCGGAATTTCGCGCCCGAACAGGTCCGCGCGCGTCATGCCGAAATCGGAGGCGCAATCGCGCACCTCAGGCAGCACCGTCATCGGGATATCCAGCATGTCGCACATGGTCTGCGACCAACGGCCCTTGCGGATATCATACAGCATGGTGCGCGCCGCATTGGTCGCGTCTGTCGCGTGTACCCGGCCCCCTGTCAGCTTCCAGATCAACCACGTGTCCACGGTGCCAAAGGCCAATTCGCCCCGCGCGGCCTTGTCCCGCGCGCCCTCGACATTGTCCAACAACCACTTCAGCTTGGTGGCCGAAAAATACGGATCCAAAAGCAACCCCGTGCGGGCGGTGACCGTATCGCCGTGACCCTGCGCAACAAGGTTGCGGCACAGATCAAAGGTGCGGCGGTCCTGCCAAACGATGGCCCGATGCAAGGGCTGGCCGGTTTTGCGATCCCAGATCAACGTCGTTTCGCGCTGGTTGGTGATCCCGATACCGGCGATCTCGGAAATCGGCACGCCTGAACGCTCGATTGCGGCCCGACAGGTCGCCGCCGTACTGGCCCAAAGGTCGGCTGCCTCATGCTCGACCCAGCCGCTGGCGGGAAAATGCTGCGCAAATTCTTCCTGCGCTTTGGCTACGATCCGCGCTTGCGCGTCGAACAAAATCGCCCGCGTTGATGTGGTACCTTGATCAATCGCCAGAATATGACCCATGTTTCAACTCCCCCCGTCTATCTTCATTTGCAACCTGTCTTCAGGCCCGTATTTTCAGGCCATATTTTCAGGCCATATTTTCAGGCCCGTCGCGCCGCCATAAACGCTTCGACGGCGCCGATTTCATCCTCGCTCATGCGCAGGCCCAATTTGCTGCGCCGCCAGACCACGTCCTCTGCATGGCGTGCATATTCCTTATCCATCAGCCAGATCACCTCCGCCTCCGAGAGGCTCGCGCCAAAGTCGCGCCCAAGGTCACTTGCCTGCGTTGCCGTACCAAGGATCAGATTTGCCTCGGTGCCATAGGCGCGGATCAGGCGGCGCGCCCACCGCGCGCTCAGGAAAGGATAGGCCGCTGCAAGCCGTTCGACCAGAAGGTCAACGTCACCGACCGCAAAATCCCCCCCCGCAAGAGCGACACCCGCCGTCCAATCCGGTTTGCGCACCTCAAGATGCTGCGCGATTTTTTCGACCGCATGTTCTGCGAGTTTACGATAGGTGGTGATCTTGCCGCCAAAGATGTTCAACACCGGCGCGCCCCCATCGGTGTCGACCTTTAGCGTATAGTCACGGGTCGCCGCCGCAGCCGAACTTGCGCCATCATCATAGAGGGGCCGCACCCCCGAATAGCTCCAGACCACGTCCTGGGGCGTCACCGGTTTCTTGAAATAGTTGCTGGCAAACGCGCAGAGATAGTCACGCTCTGCCTCGGTGCAAACGGGTTTCTCATCCGGCGTTTGGTGGTCCGCATCCGTCGTGCCGATCAGCGTGAAATCCGTCTCATAGGGGATCGAAAAAATGATCCGCCCGTCGGTGCCTTGGAAAAAATAGCATTTATCATGGTCATAAAGCCGCTTGGTGACGATGTGGCTGCCGCGCACAAGCCGCACGCCCTCGCGCGAGTTCAGGTCCAATTTCGTACGGATCACATCGCCCACCCAAGGGCCAGCGGCGTTCACAAGCATCCGTGCATAATGCGTGGCGCGCGTGCCGTTGCTGTCGGTTTCGATGCGCCACAGATCGCCTTCACGCACGGCGTCAAGCACTTTGGTGCGCACCATGATCTGCGCGCCGCGCGCTTCGGCGTCCCTTGCGTTCAACACGACAAGCCGCGCGTCCTCGACCCAGGCGTCTGAATATTCAAACGCTTTTTCAAACCGGTCATCAAGCGGCACACCCTCGGGCGCGCGGGTCAGATCAAGGGTGCTGGTCGCGGGCAAAATTTTGCGCCCGCCAAGATTGTCATATAAAAACAGGCCAAACCGGATCAGCCATGCCGGGCGCCGCCCCTTCATCCAGGGCATGACCGTGCTGAGCAGACGCGATGTCGGCGTTGTGCTTTCAAAGCGCATGTCGCGGTGCACCGGAAGCACAAAACGCATCGGCCAGCTGATGTGGGGCATGGCGCGCAGCAAGGTTTCGCGTTCGATCAGGGATTCGCGCACCAAGCGGACTTCGAAATATTCCAGATAGCGCAAACCGCCGTGGAACAGTTTGGTGGAGGCCGAGGAGGTCGCGGAGGCAAGGTCATTCATTTCCGCCAAAGCAACGCTTAAACCGCGCCCCGCCGCATCGCGCGCAATGCCACATCCGTTGATCCCGCCACCGATCACAAAGAGATCGAGAGGGCTTTGGGGCGCGCTGCCCGCGATCGCCGGGGTCATTTCAGGGTCAAAAGCCATTTCGCACCTTTTCACACATCCGTCGCGCCAAGGAAGGTAGGGCGCGCGCTCTTGATGTCGACTTACCCAAACCGATCAGATTAGAAAACATCTATTTTCGCAAATGTTCGTTTTCAAAACATGTCGCTGCGGATTTGGCTGTATTTTGCGCAAATATTTTTCGGATTTATTCCAGAACGCCGCCCGTGCTATCGAGGGGAAAAGGAACCCATCATGTCCCAAGCCCTGCGCCATCCCGAGATCCTCGACCTTGCGCGCCGTGACGGCAAAGTCACGGTCGAAGGGCTGGCATCGCATTTCGGTGTGACCTTGCAAACCATCCGCCGCGATCTGTCCGATCTGGCGGATGCGGGGCGATTGGAACGCGTCCACGGGGGAGCTATTTTGCCCTCGGGCACGATGAACATCGGGTATGAAGAGCGGCGGCTGATGAACCTGCGCGAAAAACAGGACATCGCGCGGATCTGTGCGCGCCACGTCCCCGAGGATGCGTCGCTGTTCATCGGCATCGGCACATCGACCGAAGCTGTCGCACATGAATTACTGGCCCATCGCAACATGATGGTGGTGACCAACAACATGAATGTTGCCAATATTCTGGTCGACAACGCGAGCTGTGAAATCAATGTCGCCGGCGGGACCCTGCGGCGCTCGGACGGCGGGTTGGTGGGCACGCTGACAACGGAAACCATCGCCCGATTCAAGTTCGATCTGGCCATCATCGGCTGCTCGGCGCTCGACGAGGACGGTGATCTGCTTGATTTCGATATTCGCGAGGTGGGCGTCAGCCAAACCATCATGCGCCACGCGCGGCGCGTTTTTCTGGTCGCGGATCATTCAAAAATCGCAAGATCAGCGCCCGCGCGCATTGCGTCCCTCGCGCAGGTCGAGGCGCTTTTTACCGACCGCCCGCTGCCCGACGCGCTTGGTGCGCGCTGCGCGGATTGGGGTGTGGCCGTGCATTGCGCGAGGGCTTGGGACCAGACGCGCTGATCAAGCGCGCGCCGTTTCGACCGGTAGAAAACCGACCCAGCCCGCCCCTGCCTGCGGCGCGCGGACCTGTGGCTCGTCAAACAGTTCAAACATCTGCGCCCCCGCAGCCAGAAAGCGCACATCGACGGGGGGCGTGCCCGCCAACAGATGCACGGCCGCGACCTGCGTTGGCGCAAATTTTTGCGCCAGATCGGCGGCGGTTTGTGCCACATCAACGCAGCGAATACCGTAGTGATCGTGCCCCTGCTCGGTGATCGAGCCATCGCGGCGCATGCAAAATTCGATCGGCCAGCCTTCCGGCCCGTCAAAAAAGACAAAGCGCACCCCGCCCCAGAACGCCGCAATTTCCCGCGGGCCGTCGGGGGTGAACTGTTGCGACACAACGCCCCCCGCCCGGGTCACGCGGGCTTGCAAACCGTCGACATCGGGCACGCGCAGCGCGAGGTGATCAAGCCCCTGCGCAACGCTCCCCTCGGGCAGCGCGCCGGCTTTGGCGACGAAAACCTGTTGATCCCCGAAGGCAAGCAGCCCTGCCTCGATCCGCGCAAAACCGAACACCTCGACAAGCTGGTCACAGGCCGCGTCTACATTTTGAACGGCAAGAATCGGGATCATGTTCGGCAGTCGCTTTCGTGTGAGACCCGCCGCTTGCGGGGCGGGCCGATGGGAGGAGCATCGCGCGATGCCATGTTTGCGCTCTCATGTAAGGGGGCATCGGCCCCAGAGCAAGCGCATGAGACCCTGCATAGCATCCCCTTGCGCGCCGCGCGATCGGCCCAAGCCGCACAACCGCACGCCCCGGCGCCCAAAAAACTTGCAAAACCTCCAAAGCGCACGCCAACCGGCGCATTGGAGGCCCTGATCGGCGCGCCTCCCTTGAACCTGCGCCCCAGCGATTGAAAGGTTAAGGGAGCAGAAGGTAACATAACTTATGGACAAACCGGCCTCGAAAATCCGCGAACGCCTCGGCGCTTTGCTTGCGCAAATTTATCCCGATCAGGACAGATCGGCCCTGACCACCGCCGCGATCGAGGCCTTTTGGCCGCAAGGCGCGGTCATGCGCTCACGGGCGCGCGTCCCGGGCAACAGCCTGTGGAGCGAAAAGGACACCTTGGTCATCACCTACGGCAACTCGCTGGTGGATGGCCAACACAAGCCGCTGGATTTGTTGCGTGATTTTCTTGAACGCTACCTGAGCGGCGTTGTAAAAGGCGTCCATATCCTGCCGTTCTTTCCCTACACTTCCGATGACGGCTTTGCGGTTACGGATTATCGGGCGGTGAATTCCGCCTTGGGCGATTGGGAAGACATCCAGCGCATCGGCGCGGAATTCAAACTGATGTCCGATCTGGTGCTCAACCATGTGTCGAGCCTGTCGACGTGGTTTACGGAATACCGCCAAGGCCACGAACCCTTTGACAAATTCTTTTTCGAAGCCACGCCGCAGGACGATCTGTCCTCGGTGGTGCGCCCGCGCACCTCCCCGCTGCTGCGCGAGGTCGAAACGGCCAATGGCACACGCCACGTCTGGTGTACCTTCAGCCATGATCAGGTCGATGTGGATTTTCGCAATCCCGAAGTCCTGTTCGAGTTTCTGCGCATCATGCGGCTGCATATCGACAACGGGGTGCGCATTGTCCGCCTCGACGCCGTGGCCTTTGTCTGGAAGGAAATCGGCACTTCCTGCATCCACCTGCCCCAGACCCACGCCATCGTGCGGCTGATGCGCCTGCTGTGCGATTATGCAGAGGAACGGGTGGTGTTGCTGACCGAAACCAACGTGCCCAACACCGAGAACCTCAGCTATTTCGGCAACCGCAACGAAGCGCATGCGGTCTACAATTTCTCCCTGCCGCCGCTGTTGCTGCACGGGCTTTTGACGGGCACCTCGGCGCATTTGAACAAATGGGTGATGCGGATGCCGCCTGCGCAACTGGGCTGCGCCTATCTGAACTTTTCCGCCTCCCATGACGGGATCGGGGTGCGCGGCGCCGAGGGCCTGTTGTCGGACGACGATCTGGACGGGATGATCGCCGCGATCCGCGATTTTGGCGGGCGGGTGTCGATGCGCGCGCTGCCCGGTGGGGGCGAGCGGCCCTATGAGCTGAACTGCACCTATTTTGATGCGCTCAAAGGGACCGTTGCCGGCCCCGACGCGTTTCAGGTCGAGCGGTTTTTTGCCTCGCAAACCATTGTGATGTCCCTCGAAGGTATCCCCGCCTTCTACATCCATTCGCTGATCGCCACGCCCAATGACCAGGAAGGGGTCGAGAAAAGCGGCGCGAATCGCGCCATCAACCGCTACCGCTGGGACTATGCGCAGTTGCGCTCCGCGCTCGACGATCCGCAAACCGTCCACGCGCAGGTGCTGGGCGAATTGAAGCGGCGGATTTCGATCCGAACCGCCCAAAAGGCGTTTCACCCCAATGCGACGCAGTTCACGATGCAGCTTGGCGACAAGATTTTCGGGATCTGGCGTCAGAGCCTTGATCGCGACCAGTCGATCTTTGCGCTGCACAACATGACCGGCGAAACCGTCAGCCTGCCGGTGATTTCGATCAATATGATCGACGGCGAAAACTGGATAGATCTGTTGTCGAACGAGGCGGTTTCTGTGGAGACAGGGGCGATCACCTTTGCGCCCTACCAATGTCGCTGGATTTCAAACCGCGCCCGCTAGGGGCGGTCCCGCACCGCCCCCCAGCCGCTTTTGATCAGGCGGCAAACCCGCCCATCAACAGGGCGATGACGCGGGTGAACACCTCTGGCGAAAGGGTCTTGGAGGTGGACACCGCCCCATGTCCGAGCGTTTCCATCCGCCGCACCAGCGGGTCAAGATCCGCGAGCATGTGGATCGACGCCCCGCGCGCAAATTCGTATCGCCAGATAATCTCCTCGCGCGACACCTTCGCAAAGGTTTTACCCATCGCGTCGAGAAACGCCTGCGCCACGTGATCGTTGCGATCAAAGGCTTCCTGCGCAAACCGGTCCTGCGGATTGATGCGCATCTGGTAAATCATGCGCAGATAAAGACTGCCGCCATCGCGCGCGCGCGACACCTCCGCCACGGGTTCGATCAGGGCACGCAAAATATCCTCAGGGGCCAGCGCCTGACCCTGAGCGGCGACCTCATAGCTGCGCAACCGCGCGAGGCGCGCCGCGTTCAGCGCGTCGGTGATCGAGGTCATGGCCTGACGCACCAATTCCTCTTTGGAGTGGAAATAATAATTCACCGCAGCGACATTGGCGCCCGACGCTTCGGTAATGTCGCGCACCGTCGTCGCGTGCGGCCCCTTCAACGCAACCAACTCCCGCGTCGCTTCCAAAATCGTGATCCGCGCTTGTTCGCCCTTTTTCAAGGGGCTCTGTGCCACGGCACCATCGGGTGAAATTTTCATGTCCTGCGACTGAAGCGACATTGGTTCTCTCCTCATACACTCTGTAAAATCACGGCGCACACAGCCGCAATCCAAGGCAACTCCCACGGCCTTTGTGTGGAGTTTGCGACAGTTAGCGCAATTGAACAATTGTTTAAATACTGCGTTGCGGCGTTGCACGCCACGGACTTGCACCTTTTGAATTAGCGCTTGCGGGGCGCGGGCATGGCTCTATCCTTGACGCCAAAGCACCGCGCGCACCCGATGTCTGCGCGCTGTTTTTTCGCGGCGACCCCGTCGGAGCCACGCATATATGTCGGTTTGAGGTTCTCATGCGCCTGATTTTAGCGATCCTTCTGGGTCTCGTGCTGCCCCATACTGTGCGGGCAGCCGATGTGACGGTCTTTGCCGCCGCAAGCCTGCGCGGGGCCCTGGACCGCGTGGTCGAGACCTGGCAAAGCGAAACAGGCGCACAGGTCGCCGTGTCTTACGCAGGCTCGGCCACGCTGGCCCGTCAAATCCAGAACGGCGCACCTGCGGATCTGTTTCTCTCGGCCAATAGCGCGTGGATGGATGTGCTCGAGGCCGCGGGCGCGCTGCAACCCGACAGCCGCATGGATCTGCTCGGCAACACTTTGGTGCTGGTCGCGCATGGCGCGGGCGGCGACACCGATCTGGACGCCCGGGCGGTGCTCGGGGCGAAACCCGCCGCGGCGCGGATCGCGATGGGGTTAACCGGCTCGGTCCCTGCGGGCATCTATGGCAAACAAGCCCTGATCAGTCTGGGCCTGTGGGACGCGCTGGCGGGCGATGTCGTGGAAAGCGACAATGTTCGCGCGGCGATGGCCCTTGTCGCGCAGGGCGAAGCCCCCTTTGGCATTCTTTACGGCTCGGACGCGCGCGCCGCGCACGATGCACAGCTCGCGCTTCATGTCGTCGCGCAGTTTGCCCCGCAAACCCATGATCCCATCACCTACCCCGCCGCCCTGACCGCCCGCGCGACCCCTCTCGCATCCGCCCTTTTGTCGGCGCTTACCACTGACACCGCAGGCCGGATATTCACCGAGGCGGGGTTCACCCCCCTGCGCGGCGCGCCGTGACGGTGTTTGGTCTGGGTCCGCAGGATTGGCAGGCGGTCGCGCTGTCGCTCAAGGTGTCCAGCCTTGCAACGCTGCTGACATTGCCGCTGGCCCTCGCCACCGCCTACCTGCTGGCGCGGGTCGATTTTATCGGCAAAACGCTGGTGAACACCCTTGTCCACCTGCCGCTGATCCTGCCACCGGTGGTCACGGGCTACCTTTTGTTGCTGGTGTTTGGCACGCAGGCACCGCTGGGCAAAGCCTTTGCCGGGATCGGCATCACCTTTGCCTTTCGCTGGACGGGCGCAGCTTTGGCGGCGGGGATCATGGCCTTTCCGCTGATGGTGCGTGCGATCCGCCTGTCCATCGAGGCGGTGGACCCCAAACTCGAACGTGCCGCCCTCACCCTGGGGGCCGCGCCGTGGCAGGTTTTTGCGCGCATCACCCTGCCGCTGGTCACGCCCGGCGTGCTCACGGCCGCCGTCATCGGCTTTGCCAAAGCCTTTGGCGAATTCGGTGCCACGATCACCTTTGTCTCCAACATCGCCGGCGAGACACGCACCTTGCCAACCGCGATCTACACGGCGCTGCAAATCCCCGGTGGCGAGGCGGCCGTCCTGCGGCTGGTTGCCATCGCCATTGCCATCGCCGTCGCCGCGCTTGTCCTGTCGGAATGGGCGGCGCGTGCGGTGGCCAGACGGGTCAGCGGCGCATGAGCCTGTCCATCCGCCTGCGTCAGGTCCGCGCCGCCTTTACCCTTGATGTCGGCTTCGAGGCGCCTGCGGGGGTCACGGCGCTGTTCGGTCCCTCGGGGGCCGGGAAAACCAGTGTTATCGAGGCAATCGCCGGCCTGTCGCGCCCCGATCTCGCGCAGATTTCGCTGAACGGCCGTGTGCTTGACGACAGTCCGGCGGGCCTGCGCATCGCCCCGCACAAACGCCGCATCGGCTATGTGTTTCAGGACGCGCGGCTGTTTCCCCATCTGAGCGTGCGCGCCAACCTGTGCTTTGGGCATCACCGCAGACGCAGCGCAGGACAGTTTGATGACATCACCGCGCTTTTGGGTCTGGAAACCCTGCTCGAGCGCCGCCCGCGCGACCTGTCAGGCGGAGAAAAATCCCGCGTGGCAATCGGTCGCGCGCTTCTCTCGGGGCCTGATATTTTGCTTTTGGATGAACCGCTTGCGGCCCTTGATGCGGCGCGAAAAGCCGAAGTGTTGCCCTATCTCGATGCCCTCGCAACCTACGGGCTTCCGATGCTTTACGTCAGCCATGCACTGGAAGAAGTCCTGCGACTGGCACAGACGCTGGTGATGCTGGACAACGGTCAGGTCACCGCCTGCGGCCCCGTCGAAGAGGTGCTGAGCGACCCGGATCTGGCGCAGCATCTGGCGCGCGATGACGTGGGCGCGGTGATCCGCGCGACCCTCACCGGCGATGCGCCGGACGGGCTGTCGCAACTCACCTGCGGCGCGGGCCCGCTGTTCCTGCCGCGCCTGCCCCATCCGGTGGGAACCCCGCTTCGGCTGCGCATTCGGGCGCGCGACGTGATGATCGCGCGCACCCCTCCCCAAGGGCTATCGGCGCTCAACATCCTGCCCGCGACCCTTCGCCGGATCGACACAGCCGCCGCCCGCGAGGGGGGCGCGTCCTCCCACACGGCGCTCGTGACGCTGGATCTGGGTGGCACGCCGCTGTTGGCGCGCCTCACCCGCCGCTCGGTGCGGCTTCTCGGCCTCGAACTGGGAATGGACGTCTTTGCGGTGGTGAAATCCGTCGCCCTGGCGCGCGAGGAATTGCAGCTCGGCGCGCCCCCAAAGCCCAGGGCCACCCCATGACCTATCCGCGCCTGCGCCCGCTCGGGGACACCGCGCTTAGCGTGGAATTTGGCGAGCGGATCGACGCCGCTCTCAACGCCCGCGCCCGTGCTTTGTCCTACGATTTGGCCCAGAACCCGATCACCGGCGTGGTGGATGTTGTCCCCACCTATCGCGCGGTTCTGGTGTCCTACGACCCGCATGTCATCCGTGGCGCGACCTTGGAAACGGCGCTGAACGAGCGCCTGCGCGCGCCCCTCGGCGCGCCCGAAAACGCTCCCCAATCAGGCGCTTTGTGGCATGTTCCGGTGGTCTACGGCGCGGAGACCGGCTGCGACCTTGCCCCGCTGGCGCGCGACAAGGGCCTGAGCGAACAGGCGCTGATCGCCTTGCATTGCAGCGTCGAATACCGTGTCTACATGATCGGCTTTGCCCCCGGGTTTGCCTATCTGGGCGGCTTGCCCGAGCAGCTTCATGCGCCGCGCCTTGCCACCCCGCGCCAATGGGTTCCCGCCGGCGCAATCGGGATTGGCGGCCAGCAGGCCAGCATCAATTCCGTCGCGGGTCCCTCGGGCTGGCGCTACATCGGCCAGACACCGTGGCGCAGTTTTGATCCCGATCGCGCCCGCCCCTTTCTGTTTGCCGCAGGCGATCGCATCCGCTTTATCCCCGTGAGCGCGCGCGAGGGCCAGGACATTGCCGCGCGCGCCGCCATGCCCGACGCCCCCCTGCCCGAGCCCCAGCCATGAGTGCACAAGCCCGCCTGAGCGTCCTCTCTGCCGGTCCGCTGGTAAGCGTGCAGGATCTGGGCCGCGCGGGGCTTCGCCAGTTCGGCGTGTCCTGCGCGGGTGCCGTCGATGCGCCTGCGGCCCGGCTGGCCAATGCGCTTTGCGCCAATGCACCCGCTGCGGCGCTGCTGGAATTTGCGGGGCTGGGCGGCAGCTTTGCGACCTCACGCGATCTGCGCTTTGCCGTCACGGGCGGGGCCTGCGACATTCGCATCGGCGCGCGACAGCTGCCCGCCTATGAGTCCCATGTTTTGCGCGCGGGCGAGACGCTGCGCATCGGGGCGATGTCGGACGCGGTTTGGGGCTATCTCGCGCTGGCGGGCGGCATTGACGTGCCTTGCGTGCTGGGGGCGCGCGCCACCCATTTGCGCACCGGGCTGGGCGGCGTGGCGGGGCGGTGCCTGCGCGCGGGCGACCAGCTTGTGCTTGGCCCCGCGTCCGAGGATTCCCCCTGTCTCGCGCCCGGGGCGCAGACCGCCCCGGACAGCGGCCCGATCCGCCTTGTGCTTGGCCCCCAGGACCGGCAATTTGCCCCCGAGGCGCTGGAACGTCTGAGGGAGGCGGTATTTATCGTCACACCCCAGCGCGACCGGATGGCAATGGTGCTGGATGGCCCGCCCCTCGTGGCGCCGGCCGGACACGATATCGTGTCCGACGGGACTGTGGCAGGTGTCCTTCAAGTGCCCGCCTCCGGCAAGCCCATCGTTTTGCTTGCCGAAAGCCAGACAACCGGCGGCTATCCCAAAATCGCCACTGTGATCAGTGCCGATTTGCCGCGCCTTGCACAAATGGCCGTTGGCGCACAGGTGCGGTTCCAGATCATCGACCGCGACAGCGCCGAAGACATCGCCATCGCGGCGCGCGCAAGAGAACACCGTCTTTTCGCGACGCTGCGCCCCAAAATCCGCCGCGATCTCAGCAGCGCTTTCTTGCTGTCCCAAGAGCTTGTGGGGGGGATTTTCGACCCCGATGCTGTCCTCTCGCCCCCCGACAGCTGACCCGATTGCATCCTCAGCCGACTGTGCACCCGCGCACCTTGCGGCGCTTGACCCTGCCCCGCGGCGCGTTTCATGTTAGCGGAAACATTTGAGACATCCATCCGAGGTTCCCATGACGACACCCACCGCTGCGCGCTGCGACACGCTTGTTGACCAGCTCACTCTTGCAGAACAGGTCAGCCTGCTTGCCGGTCAAGACATCTGGTCCATCAACCCCATCGAGCGCCTCTCGATCGGCCGGTTGCGCGTCACCGATGGTCCCAACGGAGCGCGCGGCGCGGGCAATTTGACCGGCGGCGTCAAATCGGCGGCCTTTCCGGTGGGCATCGCCCTTGGCGCGACATGGAACCCTGATCTGCTGAAACGGATCGGCGGCGCGCTTGCCGAGGAGGTCAAAGACAAAAGCGCCCATGTGCTGTTGGCCCCGACGGTCAACCTGCAACGCGGCCCGCTGAACGGGCGCAATTTCGAATGCTATTCCGAGGACCCGCAGCTGACGGGCGCTTTGGCCGTTGCCTATGTCCAAGGTCTGCAAGCGGCCGGTATTTCCGCGACGATCAAACATTTCGTCGGCAATGAAAGCGAAATTCAACGCACGACCGTCTCTTCGGATGTGGATGAGCGCAGCTTGCGCGAACTTTACCTCGTGCCCTTCGAGCGGGCTGTCAAAGAGGCGGGCGTCTGGGGCATCATGACCAGCTACAACCGGCTGAACGGCACCTTCACCTCTGATCATGACTGGCTTTTGCAAACGGTGCTGCGCCAGCAATGGGGCTATTCGGGGCTTGTGATGTCCGATTGGTACGGCTCGCACAACGGCGATAAAACACTGCGCGCGGGACTGGATCTGGAAATGCCGGGGCCGACACGCTTTCGCGGTGCGGATGTTGTGGCAGCGGTCGAGCGGGGCGATCTTCCCGCCGA
Organism: Aquimixticola soesokkakensis; assembly: GCF_900172375.1. Taxonomy (GTDB): domain Bacteria; phylum Pseudomonadota; class Alphaproteobacteria; order Rhodobacterales; family Rhodobacteraceae; genus Aquimixticola; species Aquimixticola soesokkakensis. The sequence continues at coordinate 62,241 of NZ_FWFS01000002.1, forward strand.
ACTGGTGCGCCGCGCCGCGCTGAACGTGCTGCGCCTGATGGAGCGCACGGGCGCGATGGACGGCGATGGCACCTTGAACGAGCAGGCGGTCGAGCGCGAGACCACGCGCGCCCTGATCCGTGAAGCCGGTGCCGATGGCATGGTTTTGTTGAAAAACGAGGCGGTGCTGCCCTTGGCGCCGGGGACAAAAGTTGCGCTGATCGGCCCCAATGCGGCCACGGCGCGCTGCATGGGCGGTGGCTCGGCGCAACTCAACGCCCATCGCCTGGTGTCACCGCTCGAGGGGCTCACCCAAGCGCTCGGAGCGCAGGCGATCACCCATGCCACGGGCTGTACCAACCACCGGTTCGAACCCACGCTTACGGGCGAGTTTACCGTCGATTGGTATGACAACCTTGACCTGTCGGGCGATCCGGCCCATCGCGACACCATCGAGGCGACGGAGCAATTCCTGCTCGGCAAACCGGGCGGCGGCAAGGTCGATCCGATGCGCTTTTCCCTGCGCCTGCGCGGCACCTTCACGCCCGAAGAAAGCGGCACCCACCGGATTGGCCTGCATGTCGCTGGGCGCGCCAAGCTACGCCTGGACGGCGCGCCGGTGATCGACGCCTGGGACAGCTGGGAACGCGGCACGACTTTCTTTGAGGAAGGCTGCGATCCTGTTACGAGCGAAGTTATTCTGGAAAAAGGGAAATCTTACGAGATCGAGATGGATTTCCATACGTGTGATTACCACAACCTGCTTGTCTTCGGGTATGGAATCGGCATTGGCAAGGTGATGGGACAGGCCGAAATCGACGCGGCGGCCGATCTTGCGGCGCAGGCCGATGTCGCGGTGCTTTGCGTCGGGCGTTCGGCAGAATGGGACACGGAAGGCTGGGATTTGCCCTCGATGTCCCTGCCCGGATTGCAGGATGATCTTATCCGCGCTGTTGCCGCCAAAGCCAAACGCACGGTGGTGCTCTTGCAAACCGGCGGGCCGGTGGAAATGCCGTGGATCGACGCGGTCGATGGGGTGGTTCAGGCATGGTACGGCGGACAAGAGGCGGGCCATGCGATTGCCGATGTTCTGAGCGGCGCGGCCGAGCCGCGCGGACGGCTGGCGCAAAGTTTTCCGCGCCGTCTGGCGGATGCGCCCACCATGGGCGCAGGCGCGCTTGCCTACCCCGGTGTCGAGGGGCACATCCGCTACGATGAACAGCTCGAGATCGGCTATCGCCATCATCAACGCCATGATATTGAACCCCTTTTCTCCTTTGGTCATGGGCTTGGCTACACGGAGTTCCGCCTTGGGGAGGCGCGCATCAGCGCAGATCGTTTCGAGGAAACCGGCGATTTGAGCGTCACGGTGACGCTTAGCAACATCGGGAAAGCCGCCGGCACGACCGTTGTCCAGCTCTATGTTGCGCCCCAAGATGCCCCCGTCAGCCGCCCCAAAAGCGAGTTGAAAGCCTTTGCGAAAGTCAGCCTAGATGCGGGCGCGGCGCAGGAAGTCACCCTGTCCCTGAGCGCGCGCGATTTCGCGTGGTTCAGCGTTGAGGATCAGGCGTGGCAAATCAGTCAGGGCGCCTATGACCTTTGCCTCGGGCAGTCGTCTGACAGGATCGAAACGCGGATCACCGTCACACGCGACACCGCCTTGGTCGCGGCGGTATAGCGCGCAAAGCGCGCCGCGATGGACAAAGGCGCGCCAAACATGTCATATATCTCGTGCACCCAGCGATGTGCACGAGAGACAGCAAGGCAGGCAAACGCGTGAGCGCGACGACATCGAACAAATCGACCCCGCATAAAACCGCCGGCAAGACGCTGGTCGTGACCGTCCGCGATGCGCTGCGCGCGCAGATCGAAAGCGGCACCTACCAACCGGGAAACCGTTTGCCCAGCGAAGCGCAGTTGACCCGCGAATTCGACGTCAGCCGCACGGTGGTGCGCGAAGCCATTGCCGCCCTGCGCGCCGACCGCCTCGTCGAGCCCCGCCAAGGGGCAGGCATTTTCGTGCTGGACCCGCCTCAAAGTCATGATTTACCGTTTCAAAACATAGACTTCGTGCGCATTTCCTCCATGATCGAGCTGCTCGAACTGCGCACGGCCGTCGAGGTCGAAGCCGCCGCCCTTGCCGCGACGCGCCGCTCGCCCTCGCAGGAAGAAAACATCATCGACTGCTACCGCGATTTGGGGAATTTGGCCAAAGCGGGCGCGCCGACATCGCAGGCGGATTTCGCCCTGCATCTCGCGATTGCCGATGCGACCAACAACCCGCGGTTTCGCGAATTCCTGTCGATGATCGGTCCAAGTGTGATTCCGCGCCGCGCCCTGAACGAGGGCACCAACGAGCGCGCGTCCCAGACCTATCTCAAAGTGATCGACGCCGAGCACGAGCAGATCGTTGCCGCCATTTTGGAAGGAAACGAAGCGGCGGCCCGCGACGCCATGCGCCATCATTTGAAGGGCAGCCAGTCGCGCTACCGCGCGCTTCTGCGCGGTTCCAATACGCCCGGTTGACTTCGCAAAATTTGTCAGACAACATGAGCGCGACATTTTTTAGCACAGGACCCTTCCAATGACCACCGAGCCCCGCGCGCCGCTACGCAGCTTTCCCACCACGTCTCCCGACACGGGCGTGTTGCGCCAGGTGCTGTCGGAGTCGCCGGAATTGATGATGGTCTCTTTTTGCTTTGAAACAGGCGCAAAAGGCGCCCTACACCAGCATCCGCACGTGCAGTCGACCTATGTGCACAGCGGGCGTTTCCGGTTTTTCCTTGAGGGCGCGGCCTTTGACGTCAGCGCGGGCGACAGCTTTGTGATTCCGTCGAACGCGGAACATGGCTGTGAATGTCTGGAGGCGGGCCAGTTGATTGACAGCTTCGCGCCGCGCCGCGACGATTTTCTGTAAATTTACCCGATTTGGGTGATTTTCAGGGCGCTGACCGTAGGTCACCTTTTTCCCGCGTCCGACTGCGCCAATGCAGCGCGTTGCGCGTCTTCGTCCAGCGCCATCAAACGCCCGTCACGCGATCGCTTGACCTTTTGCATATGTTTGCGCGGGCTACAGCCGATCACCCGCTTGAAGGCGCGCGAAAAATAATAGGGATCGGAAAACCCGACATCGCTGGCGGTGACGGAAACGGACTTTCCGGTTTCCAACAGATGCATGGCGCGCTCCATGCGGCAAAATTCCTGATATTGGCGCGGCGTGCGGCCAATGCGGTCCCGAAAGGCGCGCAAAAAATAATCGCGATTATACGGAGCCTCGTGCAGGACCTGCTCTGAAAGCCCGTCTACCAAGGGCGAGGTGGAAATCTTCGACGCGGCTTTCATCACCGCAAAGTCGATCGCAGCACCGCCTTCTAGTTGATATCCCGTATCTTTTTTCCAGCCATCAAAGGCATCTTCGAGAAAAGCAAGCAACACCACCATGAACATGTGGTGCTGCTGCAAGGTCACGGAATGCGGCGGCGCGCTTTGACGGTAGTGCCAGATCAGGGGTTTCAATTCGTCCCAACGACTGAGTTTCACTTTGCGCTTGAGGTTCATTTGCGCAATCAGATCGTGTTTTCCGTAGATATCGAGGGTGAAATGCTGGGCCAGCCCGAGATAGCTCGAGGTCTGCGTCCACCCTTCAAAGCGCTGCCCGCGCGGCGCGAGGAAGGCTTCCCCCGGTTCCAGAGAAAACCGCTCGCCCCCGACGAGATACTCCCCCCGCCCCTCCAGCGCGATCATCAGATCTTCCACCGGATTGGCCTTATCAACCCGCCAGGTTGGCGAGTGCTGCATGCGAATGGTGGAACGGGTCAGGGTCAGTGACAACGCTCCGGGCGGAATACGGGCCAAAACACCACCTTCTATTTCGTCCATCTTTTTCCCCGTCCTTGTCCCTTCATTCACAGCCTGCACTGTGATCATAATTCATCATACAACTGCAAATGCAGGGTGGGTTCAAGCGTGAGGAGGACGCTTGTGCCAAGGCAATATGCGATACTTGCGCTGCAAGCATTGCGTCAGGGGAGGACAGAGTGACCGATTTCAACAGCACCCGCGTATCGGACCGCCCATCGGGCAGGCCGCGCAGCCCCGAGCGAGAGGCATGATGATGCGGCAACGACTGCTCGGGCTGGCCTATCTCAGCCCTTATATTATCGGCCTGCTCGTCTTTACGATGATCCCCTTTGGCGTCTCGTTTTACCTGAGCTTTACCGATTACAACCTGATGAGTTCGCCCAAATGGTCGGGCCTGTCCAATTACATCGAGCTGTTCACCAGCGACCGGACCTTTCGCAAATCGCTGACGGTGACGCTGCTGTATGTGTTCATCACCGTACCGCTCAAGCTCGCCTTTGCGCTGTTCATTGCCTACATCCTGAACTACCGCCTGCGGTTCATCAACTTTTTCCGCACCGCGTTTTACGTGCCTTCCATCCTGGGCGGCTCCATCGCGATTGCGGTGCTTTGGCGCTATATTTTCGCAGGCGAGGGCCTTGTGAATATGATGCTGACAGGGCTCGGGTTCGAGGCCGTCAACTGGTTCGGCGACCCCCAAAACGCGCTGTTCACCATCACCTTGTTGCGCTGCTGGCAATTCGGATCGGCCATGGTGATCTTTCTCGCAGCCCTTCAATCGGTCGATAAATCGCTCTACGAGGCGGCCGCAATCGATGGCGCAAGCAAGGCGCACAGCTTTATCTTCATCACCATTCCGCTGATCACACCGGTGATTTTCTTCAACCTTATCATGCAGATGGTGCAAGCGTTCCAGGAATTCAACGGACCCTACATCATCACGCAGGGCGGCCCGCTGAAGTCCACCTACCTGCTGCCTCTCTATATCTACGACGAAGCCTTCAAGCGGTTCGACATGGGCTATGCCTCTGCGATCGCGTGGGTGCTGTTCGTCATCATCATGGCGTTGACCCTCCTGGCCTTCTGGTCCTCGAAAAAATGGGTCTATTACGCCGGCGACAAGCGGAATTGAGCGATGACACAGACACAAACAACCGCCCTGAGCGCCGCGCATCTTGCCCAAAGGCGACAACGACGCGCCGCACGAATTTCCATGGTTCTGCGCTACATCATCCTGTTTTCGGTGGGGCTTTTGATGCTCTACCCGCTGATCTGGCTGGTGGGCGCATCCTTCAAAACCAACAGCGAGATTTTCGCCAATCCCGGGTTCATCCCCAAAGATCCGACCGCCGAGGGCTATATCAAAGGCTGGGAAACCTCGACGGCCTATACATTCGGGCGGTTTTTCTGGAATTCCTTCCTGATCATCCTACCCAAAACCATCGGCACGGCGATTTCCTGCACGATGGTGGCCTACGGGTTCGCGCGCTTTGAATTTCCGTTCAAGAAACTTCTGTTCGGTTCCGTCATCGCCATCCTGTTGCTGCCAAATGTGGTGACGCGCATCCCGCAATACCTGTTGTTTCGCGACCTTGGCTGGCTCGACAGTTTTCTGCCGCTCTGGGTGCCTTCGGCGCTGGCGGGCGATGCGTTCTTTGTCTTCATGCTGGTGCAATTCCTGCGCGCCATCCCGGGCGATATGGAAGAAGCAGCGCGTGTTGATGGCGCAAACAGTTGGCAAACCTTGATTTTTATCGTCGTTCCGATGCTTGGACCTGCGTTGATTTCCGTCTGCCTGTTCCAGTTCATGTGGACCATGAACGATTTCCTCGGCCCGCTGATCTATATTTCGTCGGTGGATAAATACCCCGTCAGCCTTGCGCTGAAACTATCGATCGACACCACCGAAGCCTTCGAGTGGAACCGCATTCTCGCCATGTCTGTCCTGACAATTCTACCCGCGCTGATCGTGTTCTTCTTCTCGCAAAAATACTTCATCGAAGGGATCTCCACAGGGGGGGTCAAAGGATAAAATGGCACATCTGTCTCTGAACAATCTGGAAAAAACCTACGGTGGCGGCTTCAAGGCCGTCCATGGGATCAACCTTGAGGTCAAGGATGGCGAGTTCATGGTCCTCGTCGGCCCCTCCGGCTGCGCCAAATCCACCACGCTGCGCATGATTGCGGGACTTGAGGATGTCACGGGCGGTGAAATCCGGATCGGGGATCGCATCGTCAATGCCCTGCAACCGGGCAAGCGCGACATCGCGATGGTGTTTCAAAACTACGCGCTTTACCCGCATATGAAAGTGCGCTCGAACCTGTCCTTCGGTCTGCGCCTGCAACGCAAATCCAAGGCGGAAATTGCCAAGGCTACCGCAGATGTCGCGCGTATCCTTGAAATCGAGCCGCTTTTGGACCGCCTGCCCAAACAGCTTTCGGGTGGTCAGGCCCAGCGAGTGGCCTTGGGGCGCGCGCTGATCAAAAAGCCCGAAGTGTTCCTGTTTGATGAGCCTCTGTCGAACCTGGACGCCAAATTGCGTGCCTCGATGCGGGTGCGCATCACCGATCTGCACAAGCGTCTCAAGGCCGAAGGCATGTCCTCGACCGTGGTCTATGTGACCCACGACCAAACCGAAGCGATGACGATGGGTGACCGCATCTGCGTCATGCAATCGGGTCACATCATGCAGGTCGCGACCCCCAAGGAACTCTACAACAAACCCGCCAACCTGTTTGTCGCAACCTTCATCGGCAGTCCCGAGATGAACATCATCGAGGGCGCGGTGCAGGGCAATGAATTCCACACCAAAGGGCAGTCCATCGCGCTTGATGCGGCGCTGCTGGCACGGCTGGGCGCGCGCCCGCGGCAGGCCGCTTTGGGCATCCGCCCCCAGCATCTGCGGCTGGTGCCCGAAGGCACCGGCCTAAAGGCCACAATCCGCTCGGTCGAGTTCATGGGCCATGAGGTCTATGTCCACGCCCTTCTGGATGGCACGCAAATCACGGTGGTGGTGAGTGCTGCCGAATTCGAGGCGCTCGGGGAGGGCGCATCGGTGGTCCATCTGCGTCCCGACGCGGAATGGGTCCATATCTTCGACCGCGAGAGCGGGCAGAATGTGTCCCTGCTTGCGCAGGGCTGAACCGGAACACGGAGGAGCGTTCCCGACATGAAAAACCTGATAAAATCCACGCTGGCCTTTGCGCTGGCCACTTCGGCCCTCACAGGGGCCGCCACCGCCGCCGATCTGCGCATGTCGTGGTGGGGCGGAGACAGCCGCCACATCGCCACCCAGGAGGCGCTGAAACTGTGCGGCGAAAAATACGGCCACACGGTTGCCCCCGAATTCACCGGATTCAGCGGCTATCTGGAAAAGCTGACCACCCAGATGGCGGGCGGCACAGAGCCTGACATCATGCAGGTCAACTGGCCATGGCTTCCGCTGTTTTCGCAGGACGGCGAAGGGTTTTACGACCTCAACAGCCTCTCCGAAACCATCGACCTCAGCCAGTGGTCCGCCGAGGAACTGGCCGCGACCGACATCAAGGGCAAGTTGAACGGGCTGTCGATTTCGACCACCGGACGTGTGTTCTTTTTCAACACCACCACGATGGAAGACGCCGGACTGCCCCTGCCCACGACGTGGGAAGAGTTTTTTGCCACCGCCGCCGCGCTGCGTGAAAAAATGGGGGAGGACCACTATCTTTACAACGCGGGGCTGGACGGCGCGCGCCTTTTGGCGACGCTCTACATGACGCAGAAAACCGGACAGGATCTGGTTGATCCCGACACCAACCGCGTTGCCTGGTCGGTCGAGGATCTGACCAAAGCCATCGATTTTTACGGCGAAATGGTCGAGAAAAAGGCGATGAATTCCATCGAACAGGAAGCCGCAGCGGGCAACCAGTATCTTTACGAGAAACGCGATTGGGCCAGTGGCAAGATCGTCGGCTCCTATGAGTGGGACACGACGTTCTTCAAATTTTCCGATCCGCTTGACGAGGGCGAAGTGTTGACGGCGACCAAACCGATCAAATTCGCGGATGCGGTCAGTGACGGAATTTATCGCAAGGCCTCGATGCTGTTCGCGATTTCCAAAAACACCAAAAACCCCCAAGCCGCCGCGCAGATCATCAACTGTATGCTCAACGAACCCGAAGGCATCGATGCGCTCAAAGACACGCGCGGCCTGCCCGCCTCGCAGACGGCCTTTGACCGCCTGACCGACGCGGGCATGATCGCGCCGGAGATTCTGGAAGCCAACGCCATCGTCATGGCCGCCAGTGGCCCGACCCTGTCGCCCTTCAACGAGCACCCCGAAGTCATGTCGATCTTTTCCGACACGCTCGAGGAATACGCCTATGGCATGATCCAAAGCGACGAGGCCGCCGAGGTCATCATCGACGGTGTGAACAAGGTGCTCAAAGGCTTCGACAGCTAGGCGCATCGCAGGGCGCGGCCAGGACGGCGCGCCCTGCCCTTTCAATTCAGGCTCTCACGGCGCCAAACCAGACACGATAGGTCCACTATGTTTGCGATCACCCTTGCCGCGCGCTCTGCGCGAACGGTTGCCCTTTGCCTTGCGCAAACCGGCGCGCGCTCTGCCTTGCGCCAGTCGGTGCAATGGCGTCTGCGCGGCGCGGATGGCACGCAGCGCAGCGGGGAGACCAAGCGCGCCGTTCTGGCGCTGCATGATCTCACGCCCGACACGGCCTATGTGTTCGAAGCGGCGGCTGCGGCGCCCTGTGCGTTTTCCTGCGCGTTTTCGACCCTGCCCTGCGCAGGTCTGGTCGATGTGGCAGCTTTCGGGGCCACGCCGGATCTGCCCGACACGGCCGATGCGGCGCAGACCAACCGCGCCGCGTTCCAGGCGGCGCTTGCGGCGGTGCCCAAGGGCGGAACGCTGCGCGTGCCGGCCGGGCGATGGGTCTGCGCCCCGCTCGCGCTCAAATCCGACATGGTGCTGCACCTGGACAGGGGCGCGGTTCTGTTTGCCCCCTCGGATCGACAGGATTGGCCGATCCTGCCGGCACGCGATGCTGCGGGCCGGATGCTCGGGTCGTGGGAGGGTTTGCCAGAGGCCTGTTTTGCGGCCCCCCTGCATGCCATTGGCGCGTGCAACGTGACGATCAGTGGCCAAGGGACGCTCGATGGCGGCGGGGATCGCGGCGATTGGTGGCACTGGCCCAAGGAAACCCGCGACGGCGCGCGCCGCCCGCGCGGCCTGCACCTTATTGACTGTCAAAACACCCAGCTCATCGGCTTTACCATTCGCAACGCGCCCAGCTGGACGATCCACCCCCAGGGCTGCACCGGTCTGACCGCTGCCGCGCTGCGCATCATGGCCCCCCATGACAGCCCCAATACCGACGGCTTCGACCCCGAGATGTGCGAAAACGTCGATATCGTCGGCGTGCATTTTTCGGTGGGCGACGATTGCATCGCGATCAAAGCGGGCAAGCGTGGCCCCAAGGGCGAGGCCGATCACCTGCGCCCGACCCGCCATGTGCGTGTGCGCCATTGCCTGATGGAACGCGGTCACGGCGGCGTTGTCATCGGCTCGGAAATGTCGGGCGGCGTAAGCGATGTGACGGTGGAAGACTGCGACATGATCGGCACGGATCGCGGTTTGCGGATGAAATCGCGCCGTGGTCGCGGTGGAACGGTCGCGCGCATCGCGATGCGCCGTGTGGTGATGGACGGGGTACTCACCGCCTTTTCGGCAAATGCACACTACTTTTGCGACGTGGATGGCCATGCCGATTGGGTGCAATCGCGCCAGCCCGCGCCGACCAACGCGGGCACGCCCCACTTGCACGACATCACCATCGAGGACGTGGAACTGCGCAATCTGTCCCACGCGGTTGCGGCCTTTCTGGGCCTGCCCGAAGCCCCCATCGGCCCCATCCGCCTGACCCGCGTCACCGTCACCTCCTTTGATTTTGATGCGCAGGCCGCCGACCCGATCATGGCCGACCACCTGCGCCCGCTGCGCCATGCCGGCGTGCTGGGCGAACACGCCGATGTGCACAGCGACACCCAGATCGTCGAGCACAACACCCTCACCGACCCCGCGCATAGATTTACGGAGCCCAAATGATCCCGCTCGCCTATTTTGACGCTTTTGCGACCCGCTATCAGCCCTACAAAGACGGCAATTGGTGCTACGAGGATGGCTGCATCTATCGCGGTTTGGTGACGCTGCACCGCGCAACGGGAGAAGCGCGGTGGCTGGCGCATCTGGTGCGGCTCACCGACCGCCAAATCGCCAAGGATGGCACGCTTGCAGGCTACCGGATCGACGAATTCAACATCGACCATATCCTTGCGGGGCGCTGCCTGTTCCATCTGGCCGAGCAAACGGGGGAGGCGCGCTATCTCGCGGCGGCGGGTCATCTGGCGGCGCAGCTAAAACAGCATCCGCGCACGCAGGCGGGCAATTATTGGCACAAAAACCGCTACCCCGAACAGGTCTGGCTGGATGGTCTTTACATGGGCCTGCCCTTCCAGATCGAATACGGGCAAATGCTGGACGATGCGACCCTCATCGAGGATGCGCTCGCGCAACTTTCAACGGCTCTTGAGGTGACGCGCGGCCCGCATGGTCTCTATGTCCATGCCTATGACGCGGCCCGCGCGCAGCCTTGGGCCGATACGGTCACGGGGCAATCGGGCGCGGTTTGGGCGCGCGCCTTGGGCTGGCTTGCCATGGCGCTGGTCGATATCGCAGCCCTTGCGCCAAAGCGCGCGCCGCGCCGCCAAACCCAAGCGCTTCTGGCGGCAATCCTGCGCGAACAGAGCCCCTCAACCCTGTGGCCGCAGGTGCTAGATGCTCCGCAGTTGCGCGGGAATTACGACGAAAGCTCAGCCTCGGCGATGTTTGCCTATGCCCTGCTGCGCGCCGAGCGTCTGGGCCTTGGACCCTATGGGCCGGCGGGCCGGCGTGCCCTGACCACCCTCATCCAGGACCGGCTTGTCATGCAGGACGGGGAGGTCGCATTTACAAAAATCGTCCATGTTGCGGGGCTTGGCGGCTATGAAAACCGCTATCGGGACGGGTCCGCGGCCTATTACCTGACCGAGCCGCTCGTCAGCGACGATGCCAAAGGCGTCGGCCCCTTGATGATGGCCTGCGCGGAGGCCCTGCGCGCCTAGACATCGCGGTTGCCAAATTCACCCACAAAGGGGATCTGCGCGGCACGGCTGTCGCGCAGCACGCCCAGATCCACTCCTTGATCTTGCGCCCAATGCGCCAGATTGGCGATGAAATCACGCGCCGTGTAGTGGACGGGCCGAAACCGTGGCGCCCAATCGGCAGGGTCGTAGCGCCCATCGGGCATATGCCGCCCGCCATTCCAAGCAAACCACGGTGCCTCGGGCGCAATATGCGCGCCGATCCGGGAATTGAGGATCGCCACTTTGCCCACCGAAAACAGCGTCTGGGCGCTGATCGTGCCCTTTGGCGCAGTGAACTGCGACACAGGGCCAAAATCGCAGCGATAGCCCTCTATTTTGCTGTCGCCATAGGGCGTGCAGCGGGCGCCCTCGAACCATTGCCTGCCCAAGCTGAACACCGACTTCAATGCATTTTCACTGCCGTCATGGGTGAATTTACATGAATCGAACACAAACCCGTAGGGCGTCAAAAGATGGGTCGAGGGTGCCGTGACGAACGCCATTTCAGTGCGCGCGCCCTTGCTGCAGATCTCGCAACGGTCGAAAAATGCGGTCCCGCCGCCAAAGATGAAATCTATGTCGCCCTCGATATAGCAGTCGCGCCAGTAGCTGCGCACGCTGCGCACCGGCAGGTCGGTTTTCAAATACAGCGTGTCCTGATCGCCCAAAAGGCGCAGCCGCTCAAAGCGCACCTTGTCAGCGCCCGCAACGATCACGGCAACAGCCTGATGTTGTCCGCGCGCAAATTGCCCGCGTGCATTCACCGCAGGCGGCGTTGCGCTCTCATTTGCGCTGATCCTGTCCTCGTTATAGCTGTTTTCAACCGTCAGGTTATGCGCCACAAACCCGTCCCCATAGACACGCATCACGGCGGCATTGATCGTACCCAGACTGTCGCGCGCGGCGATCTCGGCAAAAATCCTGCGAACGCTGTCGGGAGATCGGGCAAATTGTCCCGCAAACCGGGCGCTGTAGGCCGCACCGCTCATCCCCGCGTCGATATTGGCCCGCACAACCGTCTGATGCGGCGTTGCGCCCAAACCATAGAGGGCTATCGGACGGGCGGTGGCGGGCACATAGACCAGCTCGTCATAATGACCCGCCGCAATCGCGATCCGCACAGGTCCCGTCCCCGAAGAATCCTGTCTGACAGCCTCATCCACCGCGGCCTGAATCGTGCGAAACTGTCCCTGCGCGGGATCCACCCGCAAATCAAACGCCAGCGCGCCCTGATCAATCGGCGCAAGGTCGGGTCGCCAGGGATCGATCCGCTCGGCCCCCGCGGGTCCGGCGTATTTCAACACCTCGGCCATCGTGAACGCGGCGGCTTGCGTGGCGCTAAACACGGGACGGGTCATGGCGAACCTCTCTGATCAAGCGCGCGCCAAAAGAGTGCGAACCGGCGCGACCAAAGCCGCGCCGATCGCGCTGGTGTTGGCCTGATCCAGATGCACACCATCAATTTCCGATGCTTCAGCAACGCGCGACGCATCGAAAAAGGCCACGCCCATCTCTACGCTAAGTTTTTCATACAGATGTGATAACTTTCGCGATTCCGCAATGCGTTGTGCCGAATCCAAAGGCCGGTTTCGGGCCATGCGGCACAGGGGTGGTGCGACGATCAACATTTGGGGGATTGCCGTTGCGGGCTTGTAGGGAAGTGTCGCGACAAGCTGCACCAGACGCCGCATGCCCGCCTGCGCACCAAGGGCAACCCCGCCGTGAACGGGCTTGAGATCATTGGTGCCGAGCATCACGATCACCAAATCCAGCGGCATATTCGCCATCAAGGCCACCGGCAGTGTCTTGACCGCGTTGCGGCAACAGGGCGCGGCATGATCGTCAAAACAGGTGGTGCGCCCGCCCAGACCATCCTGTATGACATGTGCCTGCGCGCCAAGCCCTGCCTGCAAGACATTGGGCCAGCGTTGCGCGACAGGATGGCGCAACCCCGTTGCCGGATCCGCCCCCCAGGTCAAACTGTCCCCATAGACCAAAATCTGTTTCATGCGTCCCTGCCCTGCTACGCCTGTAAAGCGGAAAATCCGTAGAGCGCCTGAGGGGTCTCGACCAACGCCAAATGTCGCGCCGTCGCGTCAGGTAACCACCCCAAGGCCGTGTCCATCAAAGCCGCATCGCAGGGATATTCCTCTGTCAACCGCGCGGCATTATGCGGCCAGTTCGTGCCCCAAACAATTCGCTCGGGCGCAAAGGCGCCGATCTCGCGCGCCACGGCGGCGATATCGGCAAAATCAGGCGCTGCGCTGCGCGAACTTTCGTAACAACCGGCAAATTTGAACCACATTTTCCCGCCATCCAGCAGGCGTTTGAGCACAGCGATATGCTCGGGTGTGGCGCCGTCGAAAATTTTACCGTGGTGATCCAGAACCCAATTTGATTTCAATGCCTTAAGTCGGTTTTCAAGCACGGGAAGATGCGATCCGTCGCATTGCACGGCCATCATCCAACCCGCCGCATGTGCCTTGGCATCAACTGCTTCCAACGCCTCCAGACCCACGGCACCTCCGGGCAAATCCATGATACGCGCGCCCGTCACGCCAGCCGCGCTCAAGCGCTCGATTTCTGCCTCGGTGGTGTCCGGCGTGATCACCGCGACACCCCGCGCGATATCCCCCATCTCAGCCAGACAGGCGATCAGATTGCTGTTGTCGGCCTGATGCGCATTGCCTTGTGTGATCACAACCCGATCCAGACCCAGCCAGCGCATCACCTCGCGGTACATCGCCGCATCAGGAAGCGGGTCCGGCGGCAAACCTGGCCCACCGGAGACAGCGCCAAACCCCGGCAAATACATGTGCATTTGAGTATCGATCGCCCCGCGGGGCACCTCGGTCTGCGGGGCAACGCCGCTGAGTTTGCGCGAAATCATGTGCCGCTCCTCGGGGCAAATTCGACCAGAGCATCGCGGTCGATTTCGATCCCCAAACCCGGCGCATCGGGGATTTGGACGACACCGTTCTCATGCTCGATGGGATGTTTCACAACTGCCTGGCGAAACGGATTATGGGTGCGGTCGAATTCCAGAATCGGGGCGATGGGTGTGTTGCGCACGGGGTTTGGCACCATGGCGGACATGAACTGCAAGGCCGCCGCGATCTGCACCGCTGTGCCCCAGACATGCGGCACAACCCGAACCCCGTGCAAACTTGCCAAATCAGCCACTCTTTTGATTTCGCTAAATCCGCCCACACCGCAAATATCGGGCTGCACAATGTCAACGGCGCGGGTTTCAATCGGCTCGCGAAAGCCCCAGCGCGTGTGCCAGGTTTCGCCACCCGCCACCGCAATCGGCTGGCGCGCACGCACATCACGATAGGCCGCCAGCTGTTCGGGAACGACGGGTTCCTCGAACCAGTCAATCCCGCATTCAGCAGCTGCCTGACCCAACCGGATGGCTTCGATCGCATCGTATCCGTGATTTGCGTCTATCATCAAACGCATATCCGGCCCGATGGCATCGCGAACAGCACGAATGACTTGCAAATCCTGTGCGACGTCAAAGCCGATCTTGATCTTGGCGGCGTGAAATCCTGCCGCCGCATGCCCGGCCATTTCCTCGGCGTTGTCTTCGACGCGGTCCACGCCGTCGCGTTTGAAAGACCCCGTGGCGTAGGCCTGCACCGACTCGCGAAAGCGGCCGCCAAGCAAAGTCGCGATCGACACACCAAAGTGTTTTCCTTTGATATCCCAAAGGGCGATATCAATGCCCGACAAGGCCGTGATCGTGATCCCGCGCTGCCCTTGATCGCGTAGCGCATTATACAGGGTCGCCCATATTTTCTCGGTTTCCAACGGGTTCATCCCGATCAACCAGGCGCTGTAGGTTTGCACCATCGCCGCATTCGCGCCCGCCGGCCCAAGGCATTCGCCCCAGCCAACCGTCCCGTCGTCGCATACGATTTCGACCAGCACATGGACGCGACGGTCAAACCGCATGGACGCGCTTTCGAAAGCGACCTCCAAGCGATGTTCAAGCAGATGGGTTTTGACCTGCGCGATCCGCATCTTGACGCTCCTTAGCTGTTCGCCTCGATCAGACGTGCAAGAATATCTTCTTCCTCTTTGGTCAGATCATCAAGCGGCGCGCGAACCGGACCCGCATCAAAGCCAGCAAGGCGCACGCCCGCCTTGATTGCCGCCACGGCATAGCCTTTGCGACGACCACGCAAGGCCATGAAAGGATAGAAGAAATCGCGCAGGATTTGTTCACATGTCGCAGTATCGCCCGCGCGCAGCGCCTCGTAAAACCTATTGGCCAAAGCTGGCACAAAGTTGAACACGGCGGAGGAATAGGTGGTAAATCCCGCGCCCAGATAGGCCTCGGCAAAGAGTTCAGCCGTTGGCATCCCGCCAAGATAGGTCAAACGGTCGCCCATCGTCGCGGTAACTTGTCTGACGAGTCCGATGTCTCCGGTTCCGTCTTTGAAGCCAACGAGGTTGGGGCATTCGTCACACAGTCGCGCGAGGGTATCGGGCTGCAACACGGCGTTGTCACGGTTGTAGACCATCACGCCAAAGCCAACCGACTGGCACACTGTTTTGACGTGATTGTACAGACCCTCTTGCGGAGCGTCGATTAAGTAGTGAGGCAGCAACAAGATGCCGTCTCCACCGACTTTTTCGACATTTTTCGCAATGGAAACAGCCATTTCCGTGCCATATCCGCAGCCAGAAACAATCGCCGTATTGCCTGCGCTTTCCTTGGCCGCCTGAACAATCGCAGGAATTTCGTCGGGCGCGAGCGAAAAGAATTCCCCCGTTCCCCCGGCCGCAAAGAGCACAGGCGCGTCAAAGCCGGCAAGCCAGTCAACGTGCTTTTGATAGGGATCGCGCGCAAATTTATTGTCGGCGTCGAAAGGGGTAACCGGGAAAGACAGGAGGCCGGAACCCAGGGCGGATTTAAGCTTTTGCGGATCCATTGAACGAGTCCTTTGTAAGTTCATCTTATGACTTAGCGATGCTATCGCATTAAGTCAATAATTTGTATGACAAGTTGGGGCATTTTCACCCGCGCACTGGCAACGCCCTTTACGCAAGATCGTCAGGCAGCAAGGCATCGGGAAGGTTCTGATAACTCACAGGGCGCAGGAATCGCCGGATCGACATTGTCCCGACCGAGGTTGCGCCAAAGTTGGTGGACGCGGGATAGGGACCGCCATGCACCATCGCGTCGCAGACCTCGACACCTGTCGGAAACCCGTTCGCCAACACGCGCCCCGCCTTGCGCTCCAAGACCGGCATCAGGCTGCGCCCCAGGGCTGCGTCCCCTGCATCCAGGTGAAGTGTCGCCGTCAACTGGCCCGCAAAGCTCAAGGCCACCTCCCGCATTTCGCGCGCGTCCGAGACGGTCACGATCAACCCCAAAGGACCGAAAACTTCCTCGCTCAACGCGTGGTTCGCGATCCAGTCCGCAGCCTTGACGCGGTACAAAAACGGTTTGGCTTCGCGCGGCCCACAGGTTGAGGTCAACAGGCCCTGAACGCCTGCGCCGCCCCCGATGCGTGCCGCCCCGTCGCGGTAGGCCGCGGCGATGCCATCGGTCAACATGACCTGCGCCGCGGATTGCGACAGCGCCGAGACGGCAGATTGGGCAAAGGCTTCGGCGTGGGGGCCATCAGTGATCACCGCGATCCCGGGATTGGTGCAGAATTGCCCCGCCCCCATCGTCAGGGACCCCGCCCAGGCCTGCCCCAATGCCTCGCCACGCGCGGCGGCCGCCTCAGGGAGGACGAACATCGGGTTTACGGAACCCAGTTCACCAAAAAATGGAATAGGATTAGGGCGTTGCGCGCATAAATCGAACAAGGCACGCCCGCCGCCAAGCGATCCTGTAAAGCCGACCGCATTGATCAGAGGATGCTGCACAAGGCTGGTTCCGACATCGCGTTTGCCCCCCTGAATGAGGGAAAACACGCCTTTGGGCAACTGGCAGGTTTCAAGCGCCGCAAGGATCGCTTCGGCGACGATTTCACCCGTCCCGGGATGCGCGGAATGGCCTTTGACAACCACCGGACAGCCTGCAGCCAGCGCGGCGGCCGTATCGCCCCCGGCGGTGGAAAATGCCAGCGGAAAATTCGACGCACCAAAGACGGCCACCGGCCCGATCGGGCGCTGCATCAGGCGAATATCGGGGCGGGGCAAGGGCGCGCGCTCCGGCAATGCCGGATCAAAGCGGCGATCAAGATAGTCGCCCTTCAGGAGGTGCTCGGCAAAGAGGCGCAGCTGGCCAGTGGTGCGCCCCCGCTCGCCTTGCAGGCGCGCTTGTGGAAGGCCGGTTTCGCGCGTGCCGATCTCGGTGATGGCCTCGGCGCGGGCCTCGATTTCATCGGCAATCGCCGTCAAAAACGCCGCGCGCTTGGCCCGCGTCGTGGCGCCATAGGTCCAGAAGGCTTCCTCTGCCGCCTGCACGGCAGCATCGACCAACGCGGGCGTTCCAACCGAAAACCGGTCTGCCGGTCCGCTGGCGGGTTCGTTTTCAAACTGCTGCTCGGTGGCAACCCAGTCCCCTGCGATCAGGTGCTTTCCGTGGGGCGTAAAACGCATCGGTTTTCCTTTCAATCTGTCTGACAGGTGAGGAGTCCTGCTCAGCTCTCTATGTCTTCGATCAAGTTTCCGCCTTGCCATTTTTCCATGGCCGCCGTCGCGGGCGGGCGCGCCACGTCGCGCTCGATCTGCGCGCGGTAGGCTTCTGCGTTATCTTTGGCCTGCCAGCCCAAATGCCCGACATGGCTGTTGTCCCACCACGCGGCGTCGTTGTTGGACACGCCCCAAATCACCGGACAGCCCAAGCTGGGCGCGCAAAACACCGCGCGCACAAGGGCGACAAAATCGTCATAGCTAAACCAGGTTGCCAACATGCGGTGGTTGGTCGGCACGGGCATACAGGACCCGATCCGCACCAGCGCGCTCTCTTGCCCATGCTTGGAATGGTAAAACGAGGCCACCGCTTCGCCGAACACTTTGGAAACCCCGTACAGCGTGTCGGGTTTCACCGGATCTTCGGGCGCAAGGTGCTGCCCCTGGGGGTAGTAGCCAATGGTGTGGTTCGAGGAGGCAAACAGAATGCGCGGCATGCCGTGCTTGCGGGCCGCCTCATAGAGGTTGTAAACGCCGCGCAAATTGCCCGCTTCGATCAAATCATAGGGCGCCTCGCCGGAAATGCCGCCCAGATGAACGATCCCGTCACAACCCTCGACAAGCGCCTCCACCGCGGCGGCGTCTGCAAGGTCACACCGCACAAGTTCTTCGCCCGCCCGCGCCGCGCCAAGATCGTTCAGATCCGACAGCCGCAAAATCTCGGCCTCCTCGCAGAGCCGCTCGCGCAGCATGGTGCCAAGCACCCCGGCGGCACCGGTGATCAACAATCGTTTCATAACGCTCACTCCATCAAACCGGGCAAGAACATCGAGAAGGCAGGCACATAGGTGACCAGCATCAGCGCAGCCAAGATGGCCAGATAGAAGGGCCAGATCGTGCGCACCGCCTGGTCGATCCGGATGCCTCCGACAACGCAGCCCACGAACAGGCAGGCCCCCACCGGCGGTGTGCACAGGCCCAACCCGAGGTTCATCATCAACACAACGCCGAATTGGATCGGGTCCATGCCGATGCCCACGACCACGGGCAAAAAGATCGGGGTGCAGATCAGGATCAGCGCCGCCATGTCCATGATCATGCCCAAGGCCAGCAGGATCAGGTTGAGCATCAACAGGATCACCAGCGGGTTGTCGGACATGCCCGTCACAGCAGTGGCCAGCAAATCCGGCACGCGGTACAGCGTCAAAAGATATGAAAACGACGAGGCGGTCGCGACCAGCAGCATCACCAGAGACGTCGTGCGCACCGCTGATGTCACGGCGGTTTTGAAGCCCGCCCATGTCAATTCACGATAAACAAACACGGTCACCAGAACGGCCCAGATTGCGCCGAATGCACCCGATTCCGTCACTGTCATCACGCCCGACAAGACGCCGCCCACAATGATCACCGCCGTCATCAGCCCCGGCAAGGCCACGACGGTCGCGACCCCGAGGTATTTCCAGCCCGGAAAGGTTTCCGCCGGATAGCCGCGTTTGACGGCGATCCAATAGGCGACGATGCCCAGACACAGGCACATCAAAACCCCCGGAATGATGCCCGCGATGAACAGTTTGGACACCGAAATCCCCCCCGCGGCCACCGCGTAAAGGATCATGTTGTGCGAGGGCGGGATCACAACGCCGGCAACCGAGGAAGTCACCGTGACGTTGACCGCGTAATCCGCATCATAGCCCTTTTCCTTCATCACCGGCATCAAGATCGACCCCAGCGCCGAGGTATCGGCCACGGCCGATCCGGAGATGCCGCCAAACAGCATCGAGGAGGCCACGTTCACCACGCCCAATCCGCCGCGCACCGAGCCAACCGCCGAGGAGGCCAGCCGCACAAGCCGTGCGGCAATGCCGCCCTGCATCATCAGCTCGCCGGCGAAAATGAAAAACGGGATCGCCAGAAGCGAAAAGATCGAGATGCCCGAGAGCACGCGTTGAAAGCCGATGAACAGCGGCAACCCCTCGTAGAGAAAGCCCGCCACCGTCGCGAGGCCAAGCGCAAAAGCCACCGGCATGCCGCAGATCAGGCCAAGCGCAAACATGCCGAAAAGTAGGGAAAGGCCCATATCAATTCTGCCCGCCTTTAGTGAGTTCATACAAGTGGAACAGCGAAAATAGCACCGTACAGGCGCCGCAAATTGCCATGGGCACCGCGCGGTAGCCTTCGGAAATGCCGATCATCGGCACCACCCGCGGCCAGGTCGATGCCGCAAGCACGCCGCCCTGCCACGCCAGAAAGAGGCCAAACACCAACACCCCGATCGCGCAAACCCAGCGCAGGGGGGTGCGGATCAGCGGCGGCAGGCTTTCGCGGATGAAGTCGACCGATAGATGCGAGCGCGTCCAGACACCCGCAGCACCGCCCAAAAACGTGATCCAGACCACCAGCAACAAAGCCACTTGTTCCACCCATGTCGGTGTGTCGTTCAAAACGTAGCGCCCAAACACGAGCCAGCCGAAAATCACAATTAGTCCGACAAGTCCGATGCCCGCAATCGCCACGCAAAGACGCGCAATCCGGTCGAAGAGCTGAAAGATCATCGCTTCCAGACCACCCAAAGACGTTCCATCGCGCATCGCGCGCCCTCCCCAAAACAATCGCCAGATGGACCCCGACACAGAGGTCGGGGTCACAGCGGTTCCTGACTTATTCGACCGCCTGGATGTCGCGGATCAGCTGTTCAAGATCGGGGTTCTCCGAAATAAAACGGGCGTAGATCGGTTCCATCGCGGATTGGAACGCGGCCGGATCGGACACTTCGTTGATCTCGACGCCTGCGGCTTCGACTTCGGCGCGGCTCGCCTCGGACCGCTCGGCCCACAGGTCGCGCTGGATGGTAGCCGCATTCATCGCCGCCTCTTTGACAATCGCCTTGTCGGTATCGTCGAGGTCGTCCCACACAGTGGTCGAAACGCAGATACATTCGGGGATGATCAGGTGGTTCGTCACCGAGTAGTATTTTGCGACTTCGAAATGGTTCGAGCTGTCAAAGGAGGGGTAATTGTTTTCCGCACCATCGATGACACCTGTCTTGAGCGATTGGTAGACCTCGCCGTAGGCCATGGGGGTTGCGTTCCCGCCCAGCTCGTCAACCATTTGAACATAAAGGTCATTGTTCATAACGCGGAACTTGAGACCCTCCATGTCCGCGGGCGTTACGATGGGGCGTTTGGTGTTGTAGAAGCTGCGCGAGCCGCCATCGAACCACGACAGGGCGACAAGGCCCTGCTCGGCCAGAGCGTCGGAAAACTGTTGCCCGATCTCCCCGTCCATCGCGGTATGCATCTGGTCTTCATCGCGAAAGATAAAGGGCAAGGACAGCACGTTGGTCGCCGGTACGATTTCACCCATCGGCCCCATGTTGAAGTTGCCGACAGCCAGCGCGCCCGAGCGCACCTGTTCGATGGCATCGGGCTGGGCGCCCAGAATCCCGTTGGCATAAACGCTCGGCTCGACGCGGCCCTCGGTCTTTGCGCTCACCTCTTCGGCAAAGGCGTTCAGCGCGACGACGTTGGGGTAGTCATCGGGGTGAATAGCCCAGGTGCGCCATTCTTTGGCAAAGGCGGGGCTTGCCACAAGCGCGGCGAGAGCCAGCGCGGGGACGAAGCGGCGAACAGCTTTGGTCATCGGTGTCATCGGTAAATTCCTCCCTGGAATATCTATGTGCCGAGTCGGCGCCTCGCGCTCTGGCCTCGACGCAAATAGGTATGACAACTTTGTATGATGGGTGCAAGCCTTCCGTCAGAAATTGTCGTATCCACCCGTCGCGCCCCGGTTTGGGCGCATGAAAAAGGCCGGATGCTGACAACATCCGGCCCCCGACTCTTCCGCCGCCCGCAAAGCGCGCTCAATCAGCGCACGGCCGCCCCGACAAGGCGCGCGCAGACCCGCACGGCGGCGGCAATATCTTGGACGCAAACCCATTCAAGGGGCCCGTGAATGTCCTGCATTCCCGTGAAAACATTTGGACAAGGCACCCCCATTTCCGTCAAACGCGACCCGTCGGTGCCGCCGCGAATGGCCTTGGACAGCGGCGTGATGCCCTCGGCCTCACAGGCCGCGCGCGCCAGATCGACAGGCGTCATATCCTGTTCCAGCCAATAGCGCATATTGCGATATTGCGGGGTGATATCGCAGGTGATTTTGGCGCGCGGCTCGCCCGCCGCAAGGGCCGCGCAGGTGGCGCGCAGCATATCGCCAATCTCTTGCAGCCCCGCCAGTTCGAAATCGCGCAGAATGATCGAAACCTCCGCCTCCGCGGCCGTGCCCTGCATTTCGACCACATGCCAGAACCCTTCGCGATGCTGCGTGACCTCGGGCACCCGCGTGCCTTGCGGCAGGATGGAAATCAGCTTTGCGGCAAGATGCAGCGCATTCACCAGCTTGCCATTCGCCGTGCCCGGATGGGTAGACACCCCTTCGATCCGCACAACCGCACCGTCAGCAGAGAAGCTTTCGTATTCGATTTCCCCAAGCGCCCCCCCGTCGAGCGTATAGGCAAAATCCACGCCCAGATCGGCGGGCAGGCGCGGATCGACGCCGCGCCCGATTTCTTCGTCCGGTGTAAAGGCGACGCGGATTTCGGGATGCGCGCTGGCGCTGGTGATCAGATGTTCGATCAAGGTCATGATGATCGCGACGCCCGCTTTATCATCTGCGCCCAAAAGCGTCGTCCCCGATGCTGTGATGATATCGCCCCCGATTTTCTGGGCAAGATAAGGCGATGTCTCAGGGGATAATTTGAGATCGGGGTTATCGGCAAAAGAAATCACCCCGCCGGCGTAGGCGCGGTGCACCACGGGTTTCACACCGCTGGCATGAAAGGCGGGTGCCGTGTCCATATGGGCAACAAAGCCGATCACCGGCCCCGATGCCGTTGCCGGAACGCGCGCCAGAACCACGCCGTAATCGGTGATCCGCACGTCCTGTGCGCCGATCTTGATCAGTTCCGCCTGCAACATCGCCGCCAGATCCAACTGGATTGCCGTCGAAGGCTGCGACGTCGAGCGCGCGTCGCTTTGCGTGTCCACCGCCGCGTAGCGCAGCAGGCGGGTTTCGGTTTTGGCGGCAAAATGTTGGGAAAGGTCGCTCATGTCAGCACTCCGTTTTGCGCCGACAGGATCGTGCCCGCGCGCCCGTGTCAAGCCTGCGGCGCGCGCACCGCATAGCCCAAATCGGCGGATGCCGCGCGGGTCACCTCGCGCAGCAGCGCGCTGTACTCGCCGTGACGCGCCTCATCAAAGCGCAGCATCAAAAACGACATCGACACCGCCGCCACAGGACGGCCGATGTGATCAAACAAAGGTGCCGCCATACAGCGCACGCCCGCTTCATTTTCCTCGATCTCCTCGGCATAGCCGCGCGCGCGCGCAAGGTCCAATTCGGCGCGAAACGTCCGCGGGTCGGTGATCGTCCCTGCGGCATGGGGTGCAAAATCCATCAAGGCCATGCGCGCCGCGATTTCTTCCGGGGCGCGCCACGCCAGCAACGCCTTGCCAAGCGCGGTACAATGAAGCGGATTGCGCATCCCCAGGGTGCATTTCAACGACAGGCTGAAACTGCTTTTATGCTGGTGGATATAGACAACCCGTTGCTCGTGCTCATCCATCACGCCAAGGTTGATCGCCTCGCCGGTCGCGCGCGCAAGCGTTGCCATCGCCCGATCCGCTGCATGCATGAGGCTGCCGTCATCGTTCAACGCCTTGACCGCGACGCCCAGCAGTTTCGTCGATAAGGCATAGTGTTCCGTGTCACGATTCTGGCGCACATAGCCCAAATCCACCATCGTTTGCAAAACCCGATGGGTGGTGCTTTTCGAGGTTAAAGCGCGTTGCGCAATTACCGCAAGGCTTGCTTCGCCCTCCTGCGCCAATGTTTCCAGCACGGCAAACACTTTCAAAACGGAGGCGACATTGTCGGTTTTGGAGGAGGCTTCAGGCATCTGACCATTCTATATTTTATGAAATCAGATACTGAATTTTTTATTCCGACCTGTCAAGCCGACCTAAAGCCATGATTTTGTAGTATATAAATTGTTTCAAGAAATCTATTGCGTCCCCGACGCTCGTATGATGAATTCAAAAATGAAATTTGGTTTCGTTTTTTTGAAACGATAAACCGCAAATTTGGACATCTTGGAACAGGACGCCTTATGCTTACCGTTGAAACCCGTCACGCCATTCACCCCGCGCATGCCAAGACGATGGACACCGCCGCGTTGCGCGACAATTTCCTTGCGCAGTCCCTGTTTGTGCAGGGTGAAATCAAGTTGATCTACACCCATTACGACCGGTTCGTGATGGGCGGCGCGGTGCCTGCGGGCAAGGCCCTGACCCTGGACGTGGTTGCAGAAACCAAAACCGCCACTTTCCTTGAGCGGCGCGAAATGGGCATCGTCAACATTGGCGGGACCGGCACGGTTGCGGCAGATGGTGAAACCTATACCCTCAACAGCGGCGATGTGTTGTATCTGGGCATGGGCACGGGCGCTGTCACCTTTGACGGCGCAGGGCGGTTCTACATCACCTCCGCTCCGGCACATGCGAAATTCCCCAACAAACTCGTGACCTTGGCCGATTGTGTCGAAGTCAAAATGGGGGATGTCGAGAATTCCAACAAACGCACGATCAAGCAGTTCATCCACCCCAATGTCATGGAAAGCTGCCAGTTGATCTTGGGCTATACCTCCCTTGAAGAGGGCTCGGTCTGGAACACGATTCCAAGCCATATCCACGATCGCCGCATGGAAGCCTACCTCTATTGGGGCATGGATGACGCCAGCCGCGTTCTGCATCTGATGGGCGAACCGAGCGAAACCCGCCACCTGATGATCAGCAACGAAGAGGGCGCAATTTCTCCGCCGTGGTCGATCCACTCGGGCGCAGGTATCGGCAAATATACCTTCATCTGGGCGATGGCGGGCGACAATATCGACTATACCGACATGGATTTCATCCAGCCCAAGGACCTGCTGTAAATGTCTGATCTCTTTTCCCTTGAGGGGCACAAAGCCCTTGTGACAGGTGCAAATACCGGCATCGGTCAGGCCATTGCCGTGGCCCTTGCCGCACAGGGCGCAACCGTGACCTGCGCAGGGCGGCGCGCCTGTGACGAGACGGTGGATATGATCACCCGAAACGGGGGCAGCGCCACGACGCTGCTCCTTGATTTTGCGGACCCGATGGCCGCGCGGGACAGCTTTGCGGGGGCGGGCTATACATTGCTGGTCAACAACGCCGGCATCATCCGGCGCGAGGACAGCACCGATTACTCCGAGGCCGATTGGGACGCCGTCATCGACGTGAACCAGAAGGCGCTGTTTTTCACCTGTCAGGCCTTTGGGCGCGAATTGATCGCACAAGGAAAATCCGGCGCCATCGTCAATATCGCCTCGCTATTGTCCTTTCAGGGCGGCATCCGCGTGCCCGCCTACACGGCCTCCAAACATGCGGTGGCGGGGATTACCAAAATCCTTGCCAATGAATGGGCCCCCCATGGGATCACGGTCAACGCGATTGCCCCGGGATACATTGCCACGAATAACACCGATGCGCTGCGCGCCGATCCCGAGCGTGCGAAAGCCATTCTGGATCGAATCCCCGCCGGTCGCTGGGGCGCGGCCGAGGATATCGGCGGAACCGCCGCCTACCTCTGTTCGCGGGCGGCAAAATATGTCACGGGTGCGGTTCTGAACGTAGACGGCGGCTGGATGGCCCGCTGAAAGGACCGAATATGACCCTAGACCTCATCTGTCTTGGCGAAGCCATGGGCGAAATTGGCTTTGCGCCAGACGGCAGCCACACCATTGGCGTTGGCGGCGACACATTCAACACGGCCGTTTATCTGGCGCGCGCGGGCATGCGCGCCGGCTTTGGCTCCATGGTGGGCAGCGATCCGTTCGGCATGCGCATCCGCGAAATGCTGCACGAAAACGCGGTCGACGACCGGTTTTTGCTGACCAGCACCCGCGCGACAACCGGTCTCTATTCGATTTCCAACGACGCGAGTGGCGAGCGGTTTTTTCACTACTGGCGGGCCCAGGCTGCGGCGCGCAGCTTTTGGGACGAGGCCACGCCCGAGGCGCTCGACGCCATCGCGCAGACCCCGATGATCTACCTGTCGGGCATCAGCCTCTACACCTTCGACGACAGCCGCGATGCGCTGTTTTCGCTGTTGGAACGCGCGCGGGCGCAGGGCGCGCGGATTGCTTTTGACGGCAATTATCGCCCCCGTTTGTGGGCGGGGCGCGAAGATCACGCCCGCGACATGTTCGCGCGCGCGCTGTCGCTCAGCCATATGGCCTTTCCCACCTTTGACGACGAACAGCTGATGTGGGGCGATTCCTCGACCGCCGACTGCTTGGCGCGGATGCAGGGCTACGGCGTCGAAACCGTGGTGCTTAAAAGCGGGGCGGAGGGGTGCGTGATCCGCCAGAACGGTCTCGACACCCATGTTCCCATCCCCGCGCCGGTTGTGCCCGTCGATACCACCGCCGCGGGCGACAGCTTTAACGCCGGCTATTTGGCCGCGCATCTGCAAGGCGCGCGCGCACAGGACGCCGCGATCGCCGGTCACAAGCTTGCGGGGCGGGTGATCGCCCACCGCGGGGCGATCCTGCCGCGCGACTAGGCTCTTTTAGCGAAAGCGCAGCATCTCGGGGGTGAGCTGATCCAATCGGGTCACCCCCATCAACCGCATCGCGCGGGTGATTTCGGCCTGCATCAGACCCAAAGCCCGCTCGACTCCGGGCTGACCTGCCGCGGCCAGCGGAAAGAGGTAATACCGCCCCAGACCCACCGCTTTCGCACCCAGGGCCATCGCTTTGAGGACATGGGTGCCGCGCGTCACGCCGCTGTCCAGGATCACATCCATCCGGTCTCCGACGGCTTGAACGATCTCGTCAAGCTGGTCGAAACTCGAGCGCGAGCCGTCAAGCTGGCGCCCCCCGTGGTTGGAAATCACGATCCCCGTACAGCCGATATCGGCAGCGCGGCGTGCATCCGCAGCGCTCATAATTCCCTTGAGACAGAATTCACCGCCCCATTCGGCCACCATTTGCGCCACATCGTCCCAGTTCATCGACGGGTCGAGCATCTCGGTGAAATAGCGCCCGATGGTCAAGGTATCGCCCTTCATATCAATGTGGGCGTCGAGTTGGGGCAGCGAGAATTTCTCGTGCGTGACGTAGTTTATCCCCCAGGCAGGCTTCATCGCAAAAGCCGCCGCCCCGCCCAGGGTCAGCTTGAAGGGGATGGAAAATCCCGTGCGCAGATCGCGTTCGCGGTTGCCCCCCGTGATACTATCGACGGTCAGCATCATCACCTTGATGCCGCTTTCCTTGGCCTTTGCCATCATGGCGCGGTTCAAACCGCGATCCTTGTGGAAATAGAACTGGTACATCTGCGGATTGGCGTGTTTTCGGGCCAATTCTTCCATGGACACGGTGCCCAGCGAGGAGACGCCAAACATCGTGTCGTATTTTTCCGCCGCCGCCGCCACGGCCCGCTCGCCCTGATGGTGAAACAGCCGTTGCAACGCCGTGGGCGAACAATAGACCGGCATCCCGATTTTCTGCCCCATGACGGTCACGGACATATCCACCTCCTGCACGCCGCGCAGCACGTTGGGGATCAGATCGCAGGTCTCAAAGGCCGAGGTGTTGCGCCGATAGGTGGTCTCGTCATCCGCCGCCCCGTCGATGTAGTTGAAGATCGGCGCGGGCAAGCGGCGCTGCGCCAGCCTGCGGAAGTCTTTGAAATTATGACAATCTGTCAGGCGCATGTCGCCTCTCCTTGCACAGTGTCGCGCCAGCTTTGGGCATAGGCTTGCAAGCGCGCGACATCTTCGGGCTTTATTTTCCGGCTCGCGGGGGGCTGCGCGTGTTCGGCAAACAACAGCGCGCTGCCCACGCTGGTGCCGGTCGCGGATTGCGCCACTTCGACCCCTTCGCGGCGCAGGGCCGCCAGCATCGCCAGATAATCGGCGTTGCGCGCAAACGGCCCCTCGACGATCACCGGGCCTTGCGCGCCGATCAGCGTCAGACATGTGTCGCTCATCAACGCCAGATACCACGACAGCGCCACCATCCGCGCGCCAGGGCTTTGCGGGGGCCGGGTCCAGCCGCCCGTTTTGCCTTTGAACGGGCCGGAATTGGGCTCTACGGCGGGCAAAAGCATCACCTTTTGCGCCAGAACCGCCGCGCGGTCCGCTTGGCTAACCTCCGTCGCCGCGCCGTCACGGATCAGTTCGAATTCGCGCCCGCCCATGAAGCGCGCCGAGGGCACAGGATCGCCAAGCGCATTCACATTGACCAAAGTATCCCGCGCCGGATCAAGGCGCTGCGCCGCGCCGTTCACGGCCATCGCAATCACCCAGGTCCCTGTGGAAACGACCGAGAAACCTCCCTGTCGCCCCAGAACATGCGGATACAGCGAGGCATTGCTGTCGTGGATGCCACAGACCACCGGCGTTGTTTGCGCAAGACCCGTTCGCGCGGCAATATCGACACTAACATGGCCCAAAACATCGCTGGAGCGATGCGGCGCGCCAAGTTTTTCCCTCAGGCCAAGCCGCTCAACCAGCGGCGAGAACGCCCGCTCGAAGGGGTTCCAGAGATCGGTGTGACACCCAAGAGAGGTCACATCCGTGCCAAACTGCCCCGTCAGGCGATAGACCCAATATTGCGGATAGGTCAGCACATGGGCGACGCGGTCCGACAATTGCGGATCCTCGGAGAACTGCCAGAAAATCTGCGCGCCAAGGTTCAATCCCATGCCCAGACGCGGCGATCCGGTCAGCGCGAAATCGGGGCGAATGGCGTCATAGGCGGCGGCGCAAGAGTCCGGCCCTTCATGTTCGTAGTCCAGCATCGGCGCCGCGAGGCCACCTTGGGCGTCCAGCAGCACCGCCGCCGCGCCATGCGTGGTCACCGAAATTGCATCGACGCCGTAGCTGGCCTGAAATCTGGTGAGGTTCTCGACAAAGAAATCCCAATGCCCGTCAAGATCGAAATGGGGATAGGGCGGCCCCGCCAAGACGGTGTTGGGGCGGGTGACCACGGCGATTTCGCCCAGCGTCTCGCCATCGACCAACACCAGCTTGGCGTTGGTTTTCCCGACATCAATCACCGCGATATGACGCGGGGCGCTCATGGCAGGTGGAACACGGGCGTCAAATCGACCTGCGCGGGTCGGTTGTCGGCATGTGTTTCCATGATATCGGCCATATGCGCCCACCATTTTTGCATCACCGGATGATCCGGCAGACTGTCCATGCTGTGATCGTCGCGCCGCCACAAAACCCCGAACAGCGCGCGGGTTTGCGGGTCATAATGGATCGAATAATCCTCGACCCCTGCCTCTTTGAGCAAGCTCACCAATTCTGGCCAGATCTCGTCATGGCGCTTGCGATATTCGTCCAGTTTGCCCGCATGCAGGGTCATTCGGAAAGCATATTTTTCCATCACGCCCTCCGCAGCTTTGCCCAGAGGCGCGGTAGGGCGATGACCCCGATCAACAACAGGCCGATAAAGATCGACATCACGATGCCCGGAACATTCAGCAGGCCAAGGCCAAAGGTCACAAGCCCCATGACAAAGGCCGCGATCACCACGCCGGGGATGGATCCCGAACCGCCCAGAATGTTCACGCCGCCCAGCACGACCATGGTCACCACTTCCAGTTCCATGCCCGTGCCGATAGAGGGGCGCGTCGACCCAAGGCGCGAGGTCAGGCAGATTGCCGCCAGTCCCGACATCAATCCGGTGAGCAAAAAGAGGATCATTTTGACGCGCCCGACGCGGATGCCCGAAAACAGCGCCGCAGTGGCATTGTTGCCCACGGCATAGACCGCGCGGCCAAAGTTGGTTTTGTGCAGCACCACGCCGTAGACCACCGCCAACAGGGCGAAAATCACGAATTCGACCGAGATCACCCAAAACACATAGCCCTGACCGAACCACGCGAAATCAGCCGGGTAGCCGCGAAACGCGCCGTCGCCAAGGATGATGTAGCTGATGCCGCGAAACAGGCTCATTGTGCCGATGGTGACCACGATGGACGGCAAGCCGAACCGCGTGACCAGCACGCCGTTGAACGCCCCGCACAGCAGACCCGTGCCAAGCCCGACCAGCACCAGAACCGGCGTCCCTGCGCCCAGTTGCAGCGCAACGCCCATCGCGGTAGAGGCCAGCGCGATGATCGACGCAACCGACAGGTCGATTTCCCCCGCGACGATCAGCAGGGCCATGGCAAAGGCAATCATCGCCTTTTCGGTAAAGTTGAACGTGGCGTCAGACAGGCTCCAGGCGTTCAGAAAATAGGGCGACGCAAAGCTGTTGAGGATGAAAATCCCGATCGCCACGACCAGCAGCAGGCTTTCCCAGCTTTTGAGGGCCCGCGCCAGCGGCGTGGTCAGTTGATCGGGAATGGAACGGGGACGATGGTCGGCCATGCTCATTGGGTTACCTCCGCAGATTTGAGGATGACGCGGCCTTTTGTGCGATCCGCGCGGGCATTGAACAGGACGGCGATGATGATCGCGGCGCCCGAAATTGCGAGTTGCCAGAAGGGAGAAATATCAACCACAGGCAAGGCGTTCTTGATGATGCCAAGAAAGAGCGCGCCCAAGATAGCGCCGCCAACAGTCCCTATTCCGCCTGCAATCGAGATGCCGCCAATCACGCAGGCCGCGACAACGTCCAACTCGAACCCGCCGGCGATATCAACATAGGCGACCGCGTAGCGGGCGATCCACAGATACCCGCACAGCCCCGCCAGCATCCCCGAGATCACAAAGGCGATGAATTGCGACCGCCCCACGTTGATCCCCGTGTAGACGGCGGCATGGGGATTGCCCCCCACGGCATAGAGGGCGCGCCCCATCGGGGTGCGGGTCATCACCACCAGCATCACCAGCGCCACCAGAATGGCAATCCAGCTGAGCACCGGCAGGCCGAGGATCACATGGCGCGCAAATCCGGTGAAAGAGGCGCTCATTTCATGGGAATTGACCCATTGCCCGTCCGACAACAAAAAGATCACGCCGCGAAAAATGGTCATCGTGCCCAGCGTCACCACGATGGGGGGGATGTCGAGCTTCCAGACCAGAAGGCCGTTGATCGCCCCCAAAGCCGCGCCCAACGCCAGGGCCACGACAAGGATCACCCCAATCGGCAGGCCCGGCATGGCGACGTTCAGCATGGCACAGACCATGCCCGTCAGCGCCAGATTGGCCGCAACCGAGAGGTCGATGCAACGGGTGAGGATCACCACCATCTGCCCAAGCGCCAGAATGATCAACGGCGAGGTATCATTGAACACCGCCGCCAGATTGGCCGGACGGATGAAGGCGCCGTAGCGGGTAGCGACAAGCGCCAAAAGGGCCACAATCGCCCCCGTCAGGATCGCTTCGCGCGATTTGAGAAAGCTCATGCTGCCTCTCCTTTTGATCCGATGCCCGCTGCGTGGCGCACCAGGGTTTCAGGGGTCAGGTCATCGCCCGCCAATTCGGCCACCATGCGCCCCTCGCGCATCACGATCACCCGATCGGACATGCCCAGAATTTCGGGGATTTCCGAGCTGACCATGATCACCGACAGGCCCTGCCCCGCCAGTTCGGACATGAAATCATGCACGGCGGCTTTCGAGCCGATGTCGATGCCTTTCGTCGGCTCGTCGAGGATGATGACCTTGGGCTGGGTGGCCAGCCATTTGGCAATGACGACTTTTTGCTGGTTGCCGCCCGACAGGCTGCCGACAGGCGTGTCAAGGGACGCCGCCCGCAGGTCCAGACGTTGCGTATACTCGCGCGCCAGCGCGAATTCCTCGGCCAGCCGGATAAATCCGTTTTTCGACGTCTTGCCCAAAGAGGGCAGCGTGACGTTCTGAAAAATCGGCATGGTGGTGATCGCGCCCTGCTTGCCGCGATCTTCGGGCACATAGACAATGCCCGCGTCAATCGCATCGGCAGGCGAGCGGATCACGCGAATATCGCCAGCGACCCGCGCCACGCCTTTTGACGGCTTGGTGATGCCGATCAGGCTTTGCATGAACTCCGAGCGCCCCGCGCCCACCAGCCCGTAAAACCCGAGGATCTCCCCGCGTTTGAGACTGAAATTGATGTCCTCGAATTCGGTGGGGTGGGAATAGCCCACCACTTTGAGCACCTCATCGCCAATCCGCGCGGCGCGTTTGGGAAAAATCTGGTCGACCGCGCGGCCCACCATCATTTGCACCAGTTGCGCCTCGTCGATCTCGGCCATTTTGCCCGCCGCCACGAATTGCCCGTCGCGAAACACGGTGTAGCGGTCGGCAATGCGGAAAATCTCGTCGAATTTGTGGCTGATGAACAGGATCGCCTTGCCCTGCGCCTTGAGTTGATCGACCAGCTCGTAGAGCTCTTCGATCTCTTTCTGGCTCAGCGCGGCGGTGGGTTCATCCATGATCACCACACGCGCCTCGATCGACAGGGCGCGGCTGATGGCAACAAGGTGTTTGGAGGCGATGCCAAGGTCGCGCAGCCGCACATCGACATCCATGGATGCGCCGATCCCGTCAAGAATGGCACGCGCCTCGCGCTTCATGCGTGCGGTGTCGATCAGCCCGAATTTACCCTTGGGCGCATGGCCCAAAAAGATATTTTCCGCGACCGACAACTCGTCGAACAACACCGTTTCCTGATGGATCGCCGTGACCCCCGCATCCGCCGCCGCCTGGGCGGTGGGAAAGCGCACGGGCGCGCCGTCAAGGCGGATATCGCCCCCGTCGGGCTGGTAGATCCCCGTCAGAATTTTGACGATGGTCGATTTGCCCGCGCCGTTTTCCCCGATCAGCGCCGTCACTTCGCCCGGATAAAGCGCAAGCTGCACCCCGTCGAGCGCCCGCACGCCTGGAAATTCTTTGACGATTTGATCAAGTGCCAGCACGGGCGTTTCACCCGATGCCGGACTGTTGGTCATGGCTTGCATGATCCCGCCCCCCGCTGGTCGAAAAAAGGGGACGGCGCGCGGGATGGCCCCCCAATGCGCGCCGTCCTTCAAAACACCCCTGAAAAATCAGAAGATGTCTTTGAAATCGTCGATGTTCGAGCTGTCATAGACAAAGGGATCGGCCATCGCGCCGGAGGTCGTGTCATCCAGCGTCACCTCCCCCATGCGGCCCATCGAAATGGTCGCACCCGGCTCGGCCGTCGCATCGCCTTTGGCCAGATGATAGGCAATCATCGTCGCCGAATAGCCCAGATCAATCGGGTTCCAGATCGCGAAAGACTGCGACGCACCCGATTCAACTGCGCCCGCCATTTCCGAGGGCAGGCCCAGACCGGTGACATTCACCTGACCGACTTTGCCTGCATCCACGACGGCTTGCGCGGCGGCGACGATGCCCACCGAGGTCGGCGCGATGATCGCATCGAGATCGGGGTAGGATTGCATCAGGCCGGTCGCCTCGCGGTAGGATTTATCCGCCAGATCGTCGCCATAGACGGTCGCGACCACCTCGATTCCCGGGTAGTTGCCCATCACCTTGTTCATTTCTTCGATCCAGATGTTCTGGTTCGTCGAGGTGGTGGTTGCCGACAGCACCGCCACTTCACCGCCCTCGGGCAAATGATCCGCGGCAAGTTTGATAATCATGTTGCCGATCAGAGGGTTGGACGAGGGGTTGAGGTGCATCATGCGGCCCTCTTCGGCCACGCCGCTGTCCCACGAAATGACTTTGATGCCGCGCTGCATGGCCTTTTTCAGCGTGGGCACAAGCGCATCGGTGTCATTGGCCGACACGGCAATCGCGTCAACATTCTGCGCGATGAGCGAGTTGATCACCTCGATCTGACCCTCTGCCGTGGTGTCGGTCGGGCCGGTGTAGATGATTTCCACATCCCCCAGCTCTGCCGCCGCTTCTTCTGCGCCTTTGGCAGCCGCTTCGAAAAAGCCGATGCCGAGTGCTTTCACAACAACGGCGATCCGCATGTCATCCGCAGAGGCTGCGCCCGCAAACAGGCCGCTCGCCACCGCAACGGTGGTCAAAAGTTTCGTCAGTTTCATGGTATCCTCCCTAAGGTCCATTTCCCGTTTCCAACCGGCCCGCCGCGTGTCGCGTCAGGTGCCGGTTCCCTCCCTCATCGTGGCGCTCGGGGTGGCCACAACAAGTTTCACATCGCCGGCCTCAAGCATGGCCGCCGCCCGATCGCTGATCCCGTCATCGGTGATCAACACGTCGATCCGCTCCAGCGCGCAGAGCACAAGGCTCGATCGCTGGTCAAATTTCGTGGAATCGGCCAGCACGACCAATTCATCCGCCTGCCCGATCAGCTTTTGTTCCGCCTGGATCAGCAGCGGGTCGGCCTCCATCAGCCCCAGCGGGCCGATGCCCTGCGCGCCCATGAACATGCGCCGCGCGTAGAAATTGCGCGTCACGTCGTTCTCGAACGGCGACAGGACGATATTCTGCTCGCGGTAGATCACGCCCCCCGACAGCAGGATGGTGTTTTTGGAATTCTTCAGCAGATGCTCGGCAATCGCGAAAGAGTTGGTAAAGACCTGACAGCGGCGCGAGGCCAGCGGATGCACCATCTGAAACGTGGTCGTCCCGCCATTGATGATGATCGGCTCGCCCTCGGCGCACATTTCCACCGCAGCGCGCGCGATTGCTTGCTTTTGCGCGATTCTGAGCGTTTCGTTCACCGCAAAGGGGCGCCCCGCAAGGCCGGGAAACTGGTTTGGATTGAGGGCTTCGGCCCCGCCA
This sequence comes from Aquimixticola soesokkakensis, assembly GCF_900172375.1. Lineage (GTDB taxonomy): Bacteria > Pseudomonadota > Alphaproteobacteria > Rhodobacterales > Rhodobacteraceae > Aquimixticola > Aquimixticola soesokkakensis. The sequence goes on from NZ_FWFS01000002.1 coordinate 96,612, forward strand.
CGAATGCGCTTGAGCTTCTTTGCGACGTGCAAAGCCGCAATATCGCGCCGAATTGTCGCCTCTGAGGCCCCCGTCAGCGCGCAGAGATCCACCACCGTCACAACGGGGCGATCCTGTACCGCAGACAGAATGATCCTATGGCGTTCTTTTTCGTGCATTCGTTCCTCCAATGCTCACAAATCTGCGCGGATGATCAATCATTGTCAATCATAAATTGTCATTTCAATCATTATGCAGGTGCAGCATGATTGTTTATGATTGTTTGTGATTGACAATCTGTCACACCACGGGCAGGGTCCGGTTGAAATTCATCGATACTTACTGGACGATCGGGAGGAGATTACCAATGACAACCGCATCCTTGCGGCTGAAATCCCTGTGGGATGATGCCAAAGCTGCCACGATGAGCGAATCCGAAAAGCTTTTGTACCGCTCGAACCTGCTTGGCTCGGACAAGCGCGTGACCAACTACGGCGGCGGCAATACCTCCGCGAAGGTCATGGAAACCGACCCGCTGACGGGGGGCGAGGTCGAAGTGCTTTGGGTCAAAGGCTCGGGCGGCGATGTCGGTTCGATCAAAATGGACGGTTTTGCGACCCTCTACATGGACAAGCTGCGCGCGCTCAAAGGCAAGTATCGCGGCCTTGAGCATGAGGACGAAATGGTTGGCTTCCTGCCCCATTGCACGTGGAACTTGAACGCCCGCGCCGCCTCCATCGACACGCCGCTGCACGCCTATGTGCCCAAGAAGCACGTCGATCACATGCACCCCGATGCGATCATCGCCATCGCGGCCTCCAAAAATTCCAAGGAACTCACCCAACAGATTTTTGGCGATACCATCGGCTGGCTTCCGTGGAAAAAACCGGGCTACGAATTGGGCCTCTGGCTGGAGGATTTCTGCCTCAAAAACCCCGATGCCAAGGGCGTTGTCCTTGAATCCCATGGTCTTTTCACGTGGGATGATGATGCGAAAACCTGCTATGAATTGACGCTCGACATCATCAACACCGCCATCGAGTTCTTTGCCAAGGAAACCGAGGGCAAGCCCGCATTCGGTGGTCCCGTGCACGACTCCCTCGACGCGGAGGCGCGCCGCGCTGTGGCCGCGCGCCTCATGCCGGCGATTCGCGGCATGGTGTCGGGCGTGCAGCATATGGTCGGCAATTTCGACGATTCCGATGCGGTGCTGGAATTCGTGAACTCGGCCAACCTGCGCCCCCTCGCCGCTCTGGGCACCTCCTGCCCCGACCACTTCCTGCGCACCAAGATCTGCCCGCTGGTGGTTGATTTCGTGCCCGCCGAAAACAACATCGACGCCGTGCTTGCGGGTCTGCCCCAACAGGTCGCCGACTACCGCGAGGGCTACAAAGCCTATTACGAGCGCTGCAAACACGCCGATTCCCCCGCGCTGCGCGATCCCAACGCCGTGGTCTATCTGATCCCGGGTGTCGGCATGATCACCTTCGCCAAAGACCGTGCGACGGCGCGCATCTCGGGCGAGTTTTATGTCAATGCGATCAACGTGATGCGCGGCGCCTCGGCGGTGTCGCAATATTGCGGCCTGCCCGAACAGGAAGCCTTTGACATCGAATACTGGCTTCTGGAAGAGGCCAAGCTGCAACGCATGCCCGCGCCCAAATCCATGGCCGGTCGTGTGGCGCTGATCACCGGCGGGGCGGGGGGCATCGGGGCCGCAACGGCCGCGCGCTACCTGTCCGAAGGGGCCTGCGTGATGCTCGCCGACATCAACATGGACGCATTGCAAGAGGTGCGCGACGGCTTTGCCAAACAGTTCGGCCGCGACGTGGTGCGCGCGGTGGAAATGAACGTGACCGACGAGGCGGCTGTGGCGCGCGCCTACGCCGACATCGCGGTGGAATTTGGCGGCGTCGACATTCTGGTGTCCAATGCGGGCATCGCCTCCAGCGCGTCGATCGAGGAAACATCGCTGGCGCTGTGGAACAAGAACATGGACATTCTGTCCACGGGCTATTTCCTGGTCTCGCGCGAAGCCTTCAAGGTGCTGCGCACCCAAGGCATCGGCGGCGCCGTGGTCTTCGTGGCATCGAAAAACGGCCTTGCCGCCTCGCCCAATGCTTCCGCATATTGCACGGCGAAAGCGGCCGAAATCCACCTTGCGCGCTGTCTTGCGCTGGAGGGGGCCGAAGCGGGCATTCGCGTGAACGTGGTCAACCCCGATGCGGTGCTCAAGGGCTCGAAAATCTGGGAAGGCGAGTGGCTCGAACAGCGCGCGGGCACCTATGGCACCGACAAGGAAGGCTTAGAGGAAATGTATCGCAACCGCTCCATGCTCAAGCGCTCTGTCCTGCCCGAGGACATCGCAGAGGCCGCCTATTTCCTTGCTTGCGACCGTTCTGCCAAATCGACCGGCAATATCATCAACGTGGACGCAGGCAACGTCCAGGCCTTCACACGCTAAGGTGTCCAAAATGATCAAAACAGACACTATTTCGGCGCAAAACGCCAAGTACGAAGCGAATCTGAGGGCGGATTACGCCGCCCTTGGCGACAAGCTGGCGCGCGCGGGCATCGACATCGACGCCGTCAAAGAGCGCGCGAAATCCTTTGGCGTTGCCGTGCCCTCCTGGGGGACGGGCACCGGCGGCACCCGCTTTGCCCGCTTCCCGGGCGAGGGCGAGCCGCGCCATATTTTCGACAAGCTCGACGATTGCGGCGTGATCCACAGCCTCACCCAAGCCACCCCCAGCGTGTCGCTGCATATTCCCTGGGACAAGGCCGATCTGGGCGACATGTTGGCCAAGGCCGAGGAGCATGGCCTCAAATTCGACGCGATGAATTCGAACACCTTTCAGGACCAGCCCGATCAGGCGCAGTCCTACAAGTTCGGCTCTCTGTCGCACAATGAGGCCGCGACCCGTCAACAGGCCATCGAGCACAACCTTGAGTGCATCGAAATCGGCGACAAGCTGGGGTCAAAAGCCCTGACCGTCTGGATCGGGGACGGCTCGAACTTTCCCGGTCAGACCCACATGGGCCGCCAGTTCGAGCGCTACATGGGATCGATGAAGGAAATCTACAAAGGCCTGCCCGACGATTGGCGGATCTTTTCCGAGCACAAGATCTACGAGCCTGCGTTCTATTCCACGGTCGTTCAGGATTGGGGCACCAGCTACCTGATCGCCAGCGAGTTGGGCGACAAGGCGCAGTGCCTCGTTGATCTGGGGCACCACGCACCCAATGTGAACATCGAAATGATCGTGAGCCGCCTGATCCGTCAGGGCAAACTGGGTGGTTTCCACTTCAACGACAGCAAATACGGCGACGATGATCTGGATTCCGGCACCATCGACCCCTACCGCCTGTTTCTTGTGTGGAACGAATTGGTGGATGCCGAGGGCACAGAGGGGTTGAACCTCAGCCATATGATCGACCAGTCGCATAATGTGACCGATCCGATCGAAAGCCTGATGATCTCGGCGATGGAAATCCAGCGCGCCTTCGTTCAGGCAAGCCTTGTGGATCGCAAAGCACTCGCCGGATATCAGGACGCCAATGATGCGCTGATGGCTTCGGCCACCTTGCGTGCAGGCTTTCGCACCGATGTCGAGGCAATCGTCGCCATGGCGCGGCTTGAAACCGGCGGGGCGATTGATCCGATCATGACCTACCGCGCCTCAGGCTATCGCGCGCAGGTCAGCGCCGTGCGTCCGAAAGTCTCCGGTGCCGGCGGCGGGATTGTCTGAATCCTGCTGGATCAGAGACTGAATTTGCGACAGGGCGGGGGACATTCTCCGCCCTTTTGCGTTACACCAGCGCGATCCCCGCAAGGATAAACAGCGCCAGAAAGACGGTCTGCACCGCCAGCATCGCAATCGCCGTGCCGCCGACATCGGCCAGTTTGGCAAGCGAGGTTTTCATCCCCACTGCCGCGACAGCCGTGACCAGAGCCGCGCGCGACAGGCTTGAGGCCGGATCAAGCAGAGCCTGCGGCACGATATGGGCCGAATTCAACAGCGCAAGGATCAAGAACGCCACCACAAAGGCGGGCATCAAGGGCGGGCGTTTGCCCGTTGCCGGCGCATGTCGGCGCAGGATCAGCGCGCCGATCAACACGGTGGGCGCAAGCAGGGTGACGCGGATCAGTTTGACCACCGTCGCCAGATCGCCGGTCTCGTCCGACACCGAATAGCCCGCCCCCACAACCTGGGCCACGTCGTGGATCGTGCCGCCCAAAAACAACCCCGTATCGCGCATCCCAAGGCCGAGTGGTGACGCAAGGATGGGGTAGAGGATCATTGCAACGGTCGAAAACACCGTCACCGAAATGACCGTAAAGGCCAGATCGCGCTCGGAATTTTCCCGCTCCGGCAAGATGGACGCAATCGCCATCGCCGCCGAGGCCCCGCAGATCGCCACCGAGCCACCGGTCAGGAACCCGAAGGCGCGGTCCTTGCCAAACAGCCCCGCAATCGCGACCGAGGCAAGGATCGTCACCGCAACCCCCGCGATGATCACCCCGACAAACACAGGCCCGATGTCGCGCACCATTTCCACGCTGACCCGCAGCCCCAAAAGCGCCACGCCGACCCGAAGCAGCGTGCGCGCCGCGAAAGCGATGCCCTGCGCCGTGCGCTCGTTTTCCGACAGGAACTGGAACGCAATGCCCAAAAGGATTGCCATCAACATGACCGGCACCCCGTAGTGATCGGACATGAATTGCGCGGCCATCGCCACCATGATCGACAGCGCCAATCCGGGTGCAATTTGGCGGCCCGCCTGCACAAGATGCGGGCGCGAGAGGGCAGATAGAAACATGAGGAACGCTTTCGTCTGGGCGGGCGGAGGGGACGCGCCGGTGGGCACGCAGGGCAAGACAAGCCTGCCCCGCGCGATGTATCGACACAAGGTCGCTTAGTTCAAGTCGGCAGCGCGCGCCGCATCCACGTCGCTCTGGGCTTTGCTCACGGCGCTTTCCATCGCGGCGAAGATTTCATCGCCGCGCGTCACATTGGCTTTGAACCACGCGTAGACCGGCGCAGCCGCATCCGCAAAGGCCTGCTTTTCGTCCGGCGTGGGCACGTAAAGATCGCCGCCACCGGCCACGAATTCCTCATAGGCGGGGATGGATTTGCGCTTGGGCGAGGCAAAAGTGGCCTGTTGCAACGCATAGAACCCGTCCACCACGACGCGGCGCATGTCTTCGGGCAGGGCGAGGAATGTCTCGTTCGACATCCACCACAGCGCGCCCATATAGGCATGGCCGTCAAGCGTCAGATACTGCAAACCGGCATCGGGGAATTTCATGCCCATGATGTCGGTGATGCCGTTTTTCGTGCCCTCGACCACACCGGTTTGCAGCGAGGTAAACAGTTCGGGCCAGGGGATCGGCGTGGGCGAAGCGCCCATCGCGCGCACCAGCTCTTGCGGCAGATCGGCCACAACGGTGCGCATTTTCAACCCCTCCAGATCGTCCGGCGTCGCCACACGGTGTTTGGTATTGGCAAAGTTGCGCCAGCCGCCGGTGTTGCCGATGGTCATCAAGCGGATCGTGTCGCCCGAATCTTCAAGCGCCATCTGGCGCATGGTGCGGGTGAAATCCCCCGACAGCACGGCTTCCGCAATCCGGTCGTCGCTCATGAGATAGGGCAGATCGAGCACCTGCACGTAAGGAAACAGCCCCGCCGCGCCGCCGGAGGTGGAAATATACACGTCGATGGCGCCATCCGCGACGCCTTGCAAACATTCCGCACCGTTGGAACACAGCTGCGTGCCGATGAACAATTCAACGCCGATCGCCCCGTTCGAAGCGCTTTCGACGTAGTTTTTGAACACGACAAGCCCGTCGTAATCCTCATCATTCTCGTTGGAATTCGCGGTCGCGCGGATCGTGTATTCCTGCGCTTGCGCCGCCGTGCCCGCCATCAGCGCGCTTGCGGCCAAAAGGGCCGTGAAGGTTGATTTTACAGTGGTTTTCAGCATGGTTTCCTCCCTGAAACGATGTTGGGTCTTTGGTAAAGCTCTAATTGGCAAATCCGGTCAAACGCGGAAGTGTCATGGAAATCGCGGGGAAATAGGTGATGAGGAAAATCACCACCACTTCCACCGCCAAGAAGGGCAAAATGGCGCGCGCGATGGTCGTGACCTTTTCACCCGAGACCGCAGAGGCGACAAATAACACCAGCCCCATGGGCGGGGTGGCCAAGCCGACGGTCAGGTTCACGCACATGATGATCGCAAAATGGATGCTATCGACGCCCATGCCCGTAAACACCGGCCCCAGGATCGGACCCAAAATGATAATCGCAGGGCCTGCGTCCAGGAACATGCCCACCGCGAACAACAACAGGTTGATCAGCAGCAACAACAACAGCGGGTTCGAGGTCAGCCCAAGGATGAAATCGGCCATGAATTCCGGCGCGTGACTGAGCGAAACCACGGTTTTGAACGACATCGCCGCGCCCACGAGCAACAGCACCACCGCCGAGGTGATCCCGGCCCGCCCCAGCACATCGGGCAGTTCGGACAGTGTCATGGTTTTAAGCACGAACAGGCTGACGATCAGGGAATAGGCCACGGCGACCGCCGCCGCTTCGGTCGGGGTGAAAACCCCCGCCAGAATCCCCCCCAGAATGATGATCGGCGTGAGCAGCGGGAAAAACGCTTTCAGGCTGGCCTGCCCCCGCTCGCCCCAGGTGTATTTGCGCGAGGCAACGGGAAAATCGTATTTATCGGCCAGAACCTTGATCATCAGCATCAGGCCAAGCCCGACCAGAATCCCCGGCACAAGCCCCGCCAGAAACAGCGCGGCAACACTTTCGCCCATGACATAGGCGTAGATGATCATGATGCCCGACGGCGGAATGATCGGGCCGATCACGGAACTTGCCGCCGTGATCGCCGCAGCAAATTTGCGGGTGTAGCCCTGCTTTTCCATTGCCGGAATCAGCATCGATCCCAGCGCCGAGGTGTCGGCCACCGCCGAGCCCGACAACCCCGCAAACAGCATCGAGGACAGCACATTCACATGCGCCAACCCGCCGCGCAAATGCCCCATGAGCGCTTGGGAAAACGCGACCAGCCGCAGGGTGATCCCGCCGCGGTTCATCACCTCTCCCGCGAGCATGAAAAACGGGATCGCCATCAGCGGGAAACTGTCCATCCCGTTGTAAAGATTGCGATACAGCAGGGTGATGTCGCGCTCCTGGCCGTTCAGCCACAGCAGAATTCCGGGGGCCGCAAGCAGCCCGAAGAACACCGGCAAGCCCAGCATCAGGAACAGCAGGAAAAGCGGCAGAAACCAGATCAGCATCATTCGGCTCCCTTCACATCGCCCGACGGGATCAGCGGCAAGGCGACCTGCCCGTCCAGCAACCGCGCAAGGCTGCGCAGGATCAATTCGATATTTACCGAAATCAGCAGGACCAGACCCACAACAAGCGAGGCCATCATCCACGAGCGCGGCACGCGCAGCCATGCATCGAAACCAAGCGAGGTCGGCACATAAAGCGATGCCGAGGCAAAGCGCCCGCCAAGGCCCGTGACCTCTTTCCAGCCGATCTGCACCGCGATGACCATCACCGCCAGCGACAGGGCAAGCAGCACCAGTGCCAGCATCTGCGCCGGGCGCGCGGGCAACATCAACGGCACCGTGTCGATGGCCACGAACCCCCCGCGACGAAAGGCCGTGGGCGCCATGAGGCCCGTCATCCACAACATGCAGAACCGCGCCGCTTCATCGGGCCACGGCAGGGCATTGTTCAACACGTAGCGAAAGAACACCTGCAAAAGGATCGCGATCACCATCGCGGCAACCGCCACCATGCCAATCGCGCGCGCCCCCCTCAGGACGCAGTCGTTCAGCCAAGACAGCGGCACGATAAGTGCCAGTAATGCCTTCATTTTTTCTCTCCCTCTGCGACATCATGGGGGCCTCCTCGCCCGCATGATCCGCGTCCCTTCAGTGTTCGATACGTCCAACCTTACCGTTAAAAAACGCCAGCGGTGCACCGGATCGCAAGCTGGCACGCACCACCGCGCCCACCACAATCGCATGGTCCCCCCCTGCGTGGACCGCATGGCGCGCGCAATCGAAGCGCGCGAGGCAATGGTGCAGGATCGGCACGCCCTCGGCGTTTTCGCCCATCGGCGCATCGGCCACCGCAGGCCCGTGTCTGGCAATCGCAAAGGCCAGATCGGCCTGATCCGCGCCCATGATGTGGATGGCGAAATGCGCGGCTTGCACGAAGGCTTCAAAGCGGCGCGAAGCCCGCGCAGGCGACCACAGCACCAGCGCCGGATCGAGCGAAACCGAGGCGAAACTATTGGCCGTCATTGCGACCACGCCCGCCGGCCCGCGCGCGGTCACGACCGTGACGCCGGTTGCAAATTGTCCGAAAGCGTCGCGCAGCAGCCGCGTGTTGGTGGCATCGGGCACAAATACCGTTTCGTCGATATGCGCGAGGCCCATCAGGCGACCTCGCGGCCCAGAGCAGCCTCATAAAGGCGAAACCAGTCCTGACGATCGAGGGTGACCTTCAGCGCGTCGGAAATTGTCGGAATGCGCGACAGGGAATTGGTGCCCAGCACCGGCAGGATCTTGGCGGGATGGCGCAGCAACCACGCCACAGCCACCGCCGCGCGGTCCACGCCCTGCGCGCCAGCCAGTTCATCAAGGATCGCCGTGATCGCCGTGTCCTGCGTCATCAAACTTCCGCCGCCCAGCGGCGACCACGCCATCACCGGATTGCCAAGGCGCTGGTGACACGCCAGATCGCCGTTGGTGAACGGGTCGATGGCCGCCAATGACAGCTCGATCTGGTTGGTCACCAGCCTGGATGTCATCGCCGATTGCAGCAGCGCGACATCATAGGGGCGAAAGTTCGACACGCCCACGGCGCGCACCTTGCCGCTTGTTACCAAAGCGTCGAGAGCGGCGCCGGTTTCGGCGTGGTCCATCAGCGGATCAGGCCGGTGGATCAGTAACAGGTCGATATAATCCGTTCCCAGATCCGACAACGAGGCCGCCACCGAGGCCTCGATATGGGCGCGGCTGGTGTCGTAGTGTTTGACCCGCGCGCCCGCATGCCGCCCCGCATCGACGACGATGCCGCATTTGGTAACAATTTCGAGCCTTTGGCGCAGCTTGGGGTCCGCTTTCAACGCCTGCCCGAAGATCGCTTCGGCCGTGTAGCCGCCATAAATATCGGCCTGATCCATCGTCGTGATCCCCTGCGCAAGGCAGGCGTCGATCTTGGCGCGCACATGCGCAACGGAGGTGTCGGCATCATCGCCAATCCGCCACATGCCATAGACAAGACGGGAGAAATCGAGGTCGGGGGTGAGGTTGATACGCTCCATCAGCGGCGTTCTCCTGCGCCCAAGGGGGTTGCGGGCATCCGCGCCGGCACCCGCCCGTAGGCGTGATTTAGTTGCGTGGTTTTGAGATGGGGCAAGACGCGTTTGCCAAAATGCCCGGCCTCGTCGATATGCGGATAGCCCGACAGTATGAAGGCGCGGATCCCCATGTTTTTATAGGTCTCCAGCTTGCTCAGCACCTGATCGCTCGACCCCACCAACGCCGCGCCACAGCCCGAACGGGCGCGCCCGATTCCCGTCCACAGATGGGGTTCGATATAGCCGTCCAGATCCGCCAATTCGCGGTTCCTGGCCTGATGGCTGACCCCGAGGGACCCTGAATCCAGCGCGCGTTCGCGAATGGCGCGCCCGTAATCGTCATCAAGTTTGGACGCAATATAGCGTGCGTAGTCTTTTGCCTCTGCCTCGGTATCGCGCACGATCATATGGACGCGCAGCCCGTAATCGAGGGTGCGTTTGTGACGTGTCGCGGCGGCATGAGCAGCCTTCATCCGCCCTTCGAGCTCTTCGATCTTTTCCGGCCACATCAAATAAACATCGCAATGCTCGCCGCACAGATCGAGCGCGTCGGGCGAATAGCCCCCAAAGTACAGCAGCGGCCCGCCCGTCTGATAGGGTTTGGCCGGATCGGTGGTGAGACCCGCAAAATCATAGACCGCGCCGTGGTGATTGATCTCGTCCCGGGTCCACGCCTGCTTGAGGATTTCAACCACCTCGCGCGACCGCTGGTAGCGATAGGGGCTGTCTTCCTTTTGGCCGGGAAAATCCGAGGAAATGATGTTCACCGTCAGACGACCTTGCAACATGTGATCGAGCGTTGCGATGGTGCGCGCCAGCATGATGGGCTGCATTTCCCCGCAGCGCACGGCGGCAAGCAGGTTGATCTTGTCAGTGATCGGCGCACAACCCGCCACAAAAGACAGCGTGTCCTGCCCCACCTGATAGCTGGAGGGGCACAGGATATTGCCAAATCCTTGGGCTTCGGCCGTTTTCACGATGTCGCTGCAATGCGCCCAGCTTGAGCGCAGATCCCCATCCGGCACGCCCAGAAACTGGTAGTCATCCGAACAGAGTGCCGAAAACCAGGCGACTTCGACGGCGTCCAGATCGGCGGATGTCACGGGGACAACTGTCATGGCTTCCCTCCCAAGAACCAAGGTCAATTTCCTCTTGCTTAACGGGCGCCTTGATGCAAATCAATGGTGCATCAATTATTTCTGCGACAGGCTGACGCAGCTTTCTGCCAGCGAGAGACCCGTGATGACCCAAAGCGCCAACCGCCCCGATGCCCTCCCGATCTATCTGCAGATCAGCGAATTGCTGATCCGCGATATCGCGGCCGGGCGACTGGTAGACGGCCAGAAACTGCCCCCCGAACGCGACTTTGCCAAAGCTCATGGCACCACCGTGCGCACCCTGCGCAAAGCCTTGAACGAATTAGAGAAAAAGGGGCTTTTGGAGCGGATTCAGGGTTCTGGAAACTATGTGCGCGCGGGCGGTCAGGTCGAAAGCGTCTATTCGATGTTTCGCCTTGAACTGGTCTCGGGCGGCGGCCTGCCAACCGCGGATATCCTCTCGGTCGAGAGCTGCGAAAAGCCCGCCGGCCTGCCCCCCTTCGGCACGACGACGCAGGCCACCCGCATCCGTCGCCTGCGCTATCTCAGCGGCACGGTGATCGCGGTCGAGGAAATCTGGCTCGATGCAGGTGCCGGGACCCTCAAACGCGATTCGATGCAGGACTCGCTCTATCGCACCTACAAACAACAGCTCGGATTGTGGATCACCCGCGCCGAGGATCGCGTCGGGCTCGGGCGCGTTCCCGACTGGTCCCCACAAGCCTTTCCCCTGGTCATTGGCCAGACCACCGCTTTCATCGAGCGGCTCTCCTGGGGGCAAGCCCCCGAGCCGGTCGAATTTTCCCGCACCTGGTACGACACGGACAAGGCGCTTTACGTCCAGCGCCTGATTTAGGGAGGAACCTACATGTCCAAACCCACCACCTATGGCATCATCGGCTGCGGCATGATGGGTCAGGAACACCTACGCAACATTGTCCTGCTCGACAACACGACCGTGGGCGCGATTTTCGAACCCGACGCTGAAATGCGCGCCCGGGCGCGCCAGTTTGCGCCGGATGCGCAATTCGTGGACAGTATCGCCGAGCTTCTGGCGATCGAGACGCTGGATTGTTTGATGATCGCCAGCCCCAACTTTCGCCACATCGAACAGCTTGAGGAGATCGCCAACACCCTTGGCGCGGCCCGCGCCCTGCCCGTGCTGGTGGAAAAGCCGCTCTTCACCGACCCCGATCACGTTGCGCGGCTCGCGGCCTTCGAAGCAACCTACCCCGCCCCCGTCTGGGTGGCGATGGAATACCGCTACATGCCCCCCGTCGCGACCCTGCTGCGCGACGCGCAAGCGGCCACGGGCGGCATCACGATGTTCACCATCCGCGAACACCGCTTTCCCTTTCTCGAAAAAGTCGGGGACTGGAACCGGTTCAACCGGTATTCGGGCGGAACCTTTGTGGAAAAATGCTGTCATTTCTTTGACCTGATGCGTCTGGTGACAGGGTCCGATCCGATCCGCGTCATGGCCTCGGGCGGGATCGCCACCAACCATCTGGACGAACGCTATAACGGCGAGGCTCCTGATATTCTTGACCACGGCTATGTCATCGTCGAATTTGCCAACGGGATGCGCGCCATGCTGGAACTGTGCATGTTCGCCGAGGGTGCCCGCTATCAAGAGGAAATCAGCGCCACCGGCCCGCAGGGCAAGATCGAGGCACTGGTTCCGGGGCCGGGGCGTTTTTGGCCCGCGCATCTGGGCGCGCCGCCCGTCGCGCAGGTCATCGTGTCGCCGCGTGATCCCAAGGGGCCGCAGGTGCGCGACATCCCCGTCGATCCGCGCCTGCTGGAGGCGGGCGATCACAACGGCTCTACCTTTTACCAGCATCAAGGGTTTCTGGAACTGGTGCGCGGACAGCGCGCCGCGCCGGAGGTGTCGTTGGCGGATGGACGCTGGGCGGTGCTGACGGGCATGGCCGCGCAACGCGCGATCACCGAGCATCGCGTGGTTGAACTCGCCGAACTGATGTAGCGACCCAAGGGAGGCCATGCGCCCCCCTCGTGTCACCGGATCGGGCGCTATTTCTTGCGCATCGCATCCAAAAGCGCCGCGCCGAAACCGCCCGTTTCAGCCTGTTTTTTCGGACCCGCCGACATGGCGCGCGGTGCCGGTTTCGTGCCCTGCTTTGCGCCCGGGCGATCTGCGCGCTCGTTGCGCTGGTCTCTGGCCGATGCGCCGCCATCCTTGCGCATGGTCAACCCGATGCGTTTGCGCGGCACGTCCACTTCGGTCACGGTTACGCGCACCACATCGCCGGCTTTGACCACCTCATGGGGGTCTTTGACGAATTTGTCGGCCAGTTGACTGACATGGACCAAACCGTCCTGATGCACGCCGATATCCACAAACGCCCCGAAAGCGGCCACGTTGGTGACGGTGCCCTCCAGAACCATGCCGCTGGTGAGGTCTTTGATGTCATCCACCCCTTCGGCGAAGGTGGCGGTTTTGAACGTCGGACGCGGGTCGCGGGCGGGCTTTTCCAATTCGGCCAGAATGTCGCGCACGGTCGGCAGGCCGAATATCTCGCTGACGAACTGTTCGGCCTTCACCCCGCGCAGCGCCGCCGTATCCCCCATCAGGCTGCGCAAGTCGCGCCCGCAGGCTTTGACGATCTCGCGCGCCACGCCGTAGGCTTCGGGGTGGACACAGGACGCATCAAGCGGCTCTTTTCCGCCCGAAATCCGCAAGAATCCCGCGCATTGCTCAAAGGCTTTGGGGCCCAGCCGCGCAACCTTCAGCAACTCCTTGCGGGTGGTAAACGCCCCGTTTGCATCGCGATGCGCCACGATGCTTTCGGCAAGAACCGGCCCCAAACCCGACACATGCGCCAGCAGCGGCGCAGAGGCCGTGTTCAGGTCGACCCCCACCGCGTTCACCGCATCCTCGACCACCGCTTCCAGTGATTTGCCCAGTTTGTGCTGGTCCACATCGTGCTGGTATTGCCCCACGCCGATGGATTTGGGTTCGATTTTCACCAGTTCGGCCAGCGGGTCTTGCAAGCGGCGTGCAATCGACACGGCCCCGCGCAGCGACACATCCAGATCGGGGAATTCCTTTGCCGCCAGCTCGGAGGCGGAATAGACCGACGCCCCCGCTTCGGAGACGATGACCTTGGTCGGCGGCGTCACCCCTTTGGGCAACAGTTTGAGCGTGTCGGCCACCAGCTTTTCCGTCTCGCGGCTGGCGGTGCCGTTGCCAATGGCAATCAGGCTGACGTTATGTTTGGCCACCAGCGCCAAGATCGCCGATTGCGCGCCGCGCAGGTCCATCTTGGGCTGGAAGGGATAGAGCGTGTCCGTCGCCACGACCTTGCCGGTTGCATCGATCACCGCCGCTTTCACGCCCGTCCGGATGCCGGGATCAAGGCCAAGCGTGGCCTTCGCGCCCGCCGGGGCGGCCAAAAGCAAGTCCTTGAGATTGCGCGCAAAAACATTGATCGCTTCTTCCTGGGCGCGGGCGCGCAAATCGCCCATCAAATCCAGCATCATCGACAGAGACAGCTTGATGCGCCAGGTCCAGCCCGCCAGTTTGCGCAGCCATGCATCGCCCGCGCCATTGCCGCGGATATCCAGCCGCGCGCCGATCATGTCCACCGCGCGCGCGGCGCCGGTTTCGGGATCGGGCGCAATATCAAGCACCACGACATTCTCGTTGGCCGCGCGCAACATCGCCAGCGCGCGGTGCGACGGGACATCTTTCCACATCTCGCGGTGGTCGAAATAATCGCTGAACTTGGCCCCTGCCGCCTCCTGCCCCTTGATCACCTTGGCGCTCAGATAGGCTTCACGCTGCATGAAGGCGCGCAGATCGCCGATCAGCCCGGCATCCTCGACCAGACCCTCGACGATGATATCGCGCGCGCCATCAAGCGCGGCTTTCACGTCGCTCACCGTCTCGTTCAAATAGCCCTGCGCCAGCGCGTCAGGGTCGGCGGACCGGTCGGCCAGAATGGCTGCGGCCAGCCGCTCCAACCCGTTCTCGCGCGCAATCATCGCTTTGGTGCGGCGCTTGGGTTTATAGGGCAGATAGATGTCTTCCAGTTCGGATTTCGTCGCCGCCTGGGCAATGGCCGCGGCCAGCGCATCGGTCATCTTGTCCTGCTCGCTTACCGATTTGAAAATCGCCGCGCGCCGCTGCTCCATCTCGCGCAGATAGGTCAGACGCTCGGCCAGGAGCCGCAACTGCGTGTCGTCCAAGCCCCCCGTCGCCTCTTTGCGATAGCGCGCCACGAAGGGCACGGTAGACCCCTCGTCCAGCAATTTCACTGCCGCTTCAACCTGTTGCGGGCGCGCCGTGATTTCGGAGGCGATGGTTTGGAAAATACGACCTGCGGTGTCCCGTTCGGTGTTCATGGGGCGTCCTTTTTGCTCTGCGAGGGTCCGTTCTACGCCGTGGCGCGCCCCGCGCCAAGGGGCCGCGCACAGCAATGCGCGCCCTGCGCGAAACCCCGCGCCACAGCGCCACAGCGCCCGCCACAAGCGGGGGCGACAAAGTGGCGCATCCTGTGCAAACCCATATTTTCAATAAAATTTCCCCGACCGGTCACTTTCTTGCGCCTTGCGGGATTTACCTTTGGCAAAGCGACCCCATCTATGGACGAACGCCACATGAAAGTCCGCTCAATCCTATGGCCACACCCGACGCCAAACCCGCGCCCTCTGGTCTGATTCCGGTCGCTCTTGCGATCCTGTTGTTCGTCTGGTTCGCGCAGTTTGCGCCGCGTATCGCCAGTGGCGAGGTGATCCGCGCGGGCTTTGACTGGGCCCCGAGCCTTGGGGTGTCGCTTACCTTCACGCTCGACGGGCTATCGCTGATCATGGCGCTGCTGATTACCGGCATCGGCGCGCTCATCCATCTGTATGCGCGCGACTACATGGCAGGGCATCCCCAATTCAACCGCTTTGCCCTCTACCTCACGGCCTTCATGCTGGCGATGCTTGGCGTCGTGACCGCCGATAACCTCATGGCGCTCTTTGTGTTCTGGGAACTCACGACCGTGACGTCCTACCTGTTGATCGGCTTTGACCACGACAGTGCAAATTCCCGCCGCTCGGCCCTTCAGGGCATGCTTGTGACCGGCGCGGGGGGGCTGTGTTTGCTGGCGGCCTTCATTTTGATTGGCGAGGTCGCAGGCACCTACGCCATCTCGCAAATCCCCGATGGGGCGCTGAAAAACAGTCTCTTTTACACGCCGATCACGATCCTCGTGCTGCTGGGCGCATTCACGAAAAGCGCGCAGTTTCCCTTTCATTTCTGGCTGCCCAACGCGATGGCCGCGCCCACGCCGGTCTCGGCCTATCTGCATTCGGCCACGATGGTCAAAGCGGGGGTGTACCTGATGGCGCGCCTGCACGGCGACCTCGGGGGGAGCGGGCTGTGGATCTGGACCCTCACCCTGGCCGGTGGATTTACGGCCGTTTTCGCCTCTGTGCTGGCGCTGCGCCAGACCGATCTGAAAACCGCGCTCGCATATACGACCCTGATGGCGCTTGGCACGATCACGCTGTTGCTGGCGGCACCGGTGCCCTATGCGCTGACCGGCGCGATCGCCTTTCTGGTGGTGCATTCTCTCTATAAGGCAGCCCTGTTTCTTGTCGCAGGCCTCGTGGATCACGGCACGGGCACCCGCGATGTGACCCTCTTGTCGGGGCTGGGCCGCAAGATGCCCTTCACGGCGCTTGGCGCAACGCTGGCGGCGCTATCCATGGCCGGATTGCCGCCGATGATCGGCTGGATCGGCAAGGAAGTGATCTATGCGGGCGGGTTGAAAACCCCCATGCCGCTGCTGGTGATCGGCGCCGCCCTCGCCGCCAACGCCCTGATGGTCGCCGTTGCCTATCTTTTCGCCATCCGCCCCTTCTGGGTCGGCAAAACCCGCGCGCCCCACGCCCCGCACGAAGGCCGCTGGACGATGTGGATCGCGCCGGTTGTGATGGGGCTGACGGGGCTTGGCCTCGGCATCTATCCCCATGCGCTGCAACAGCTCGTCGATCCGGCCGTCGTCGCGATTTATGGCGGCGAGGCCAAAGCGGCCGGGTTGCACATCTGGGCGGGTCTGGGGATGCCGTTCTACCTGAGCCTTGCGACCTTCACGCTGGGCGCGCTGATCATCCTCGCCGCCAAGCCGCTCTCGGGGCTGATTGCGGCCCTGTCGCGCCGCCTGCCGGTCTTTGATGCCGGATGGGACAGCTTTCTGCGCGGCCTCAAAGCCTTTGCCGCGTGGCAGACGGGCGTGATCCAGCCGGGCAAGATCAGTCTCTATTTCGCCGCAACCTTCAGCGTGATGGTCGTGGCCATCGGCCTGCCTCTGGTGCTGATGCTCGACTTCGGGCCGCTGATACGCCTGCCCGACCTCAATCCGGTCCTGATGCTGATTTCGATCCTGATCGTTGCGGGCACGGGGCTTGTGTTGCGCACCCGCGAGCGCATCACGGCGATTGCCGGACTGGGCACGGTGGGGATCGGGATTTCGCTGATTTTCATCCTGTTTTCCGCGCCTGATGTGGCCATCACGCAGCTTTTGGTCGAAACATTGGTCGTGGTGCTCTTTGCGGTTGCCGCGCTGCGTCTGCCGCAGGTGCGCGACATGACCCCTGCGCTGCCGCGCGTCGTGGCGCTGCCCATTGCGCTGGGGATGGGGGCGGTGGTCAGCCTTGTGACCCTGGCCGTCACCGCCACGCCCTTCGATGCCCATCTCACCGACTGGTTCGCCGCCCATGCCTATCCCGACGGCCACGGGCTGAACATTGTCAACGTGATCCTCGTGGACTTTCGCGCGCTCGATACGATGGGCGAAATCACCGTCGTCATGGTTGCCGCCGCCTCGGCCTATGCGCTGCTCAAAGGGCTGCGCCGCACCAAAGGGAGCCCCGAATGAATTCGCTTCTTCTTTCCGTCGCCTCGCGGTTCTTCGTCACGCTTTTGCTGATGTTTTCCGTCTTCATGCTGCTGCGCGGGCATAATCTTCCGGGGGGTGGTTTCATCGGCGGGCTGATCGGCGCGGCGGGATTTATCGTCTATGCCATCGCGAACGGATCCCAAGCCGCGCGGCGCACCCTGCGCATCGACCCGCGGGTGATTGCCTCCTCGGGGGTTGGCATTGCATTGCTGGCGGGCCTGTCGGCAGCGCTGTTTGGCAAAGCGTTTTTCACCGGAACATGGCTGATCGCGGGGTCGATCAAACTCTCGACGGTGATCATTTTCGACATCGGCGTCTATTTCGCGGTTTTCGGCGCGATCCTGACGCTGGTCTTTGCGCTGGAGGAGGCCGTCTGATGGAAGTTGTGCTTGCCCTGCTGGCCGGTCTGATGGTGGCCGCGGCCGTGTACCTCATGCTGTGGGGGGACATGATGCGCTTTCTCTTCGGGCTGATGCTGATGTCCAACGCGGTAAATCTGGTGATCTTTGCCTCCGGTCGGCTCACGCCCGGCCAGCCGCCGCTGCTGGGTGCGGGGGGCAAACTGCCCGAAACCGCAATGGCCAATGCCCTGCCCCAGGCGCTGATCCTCACCGCGCTGGTGATCGGTTTTGGTCTCTTTGCCTTTGCCCTCGTGCTCGCCCTGCGCGCACACCACAGCTTTGGCCATCTGGAAATGAACGACATGCGCGCCGCAGAGCCTGTCGCCAAATCGGCGGACCCCCAAGAATGAGCTGGATCGTTTCCCTACCGCTGATCATCCCCTTTGCCACGGCGGTGTTGTCCTTTCTGTGGCGCCGCTCGCATCTCGGCGGGCTGGTCTCTGTCACCGGTGCCGCCGCGCAGCTGGTCGCCGCCGGTGTGCTGATGGCCAGCACCTGGCAAAACGGCTATACCGTGGGGCAGATGGGCGGCTGGGACGCCCCCTTTGGCATCACGCTGGTGGCCGATCTTCTGTCGGCGGTGATGGTGGTGATCACGGCCATCACAGGGCTTGCCGTGGCGGTCTATGCGCTCAGTGAAATCGACGCGCGGCGCGAGGAACTGGGCTATCACGCGCTGTTCCATGTCCTGCTGACGGGCGTCACCGGCGCGTTTCTGACCGGCGATTTGTTCAACCTCTACGTCTGGTTCGAGGTGATGCTGATCGCCTCCTTCGGCCTGCTGGTTCTGGGCGGGACCAAGGCCGAAATCGACGGCGGCGTGAAATATGTCGCTCTGAACCTCGTGTCGACCATGCTGTTCTTGATGGCCACCGGCCTGCTCTACGGGCTGACGGGATCGCTCAACATGGCCGATCTGGCGCAAAGCGTGCGCGCCTCCGACAATCAGGGGCTGGTGACGGTCATCGCCATGATGTTCATGGTGGCGTTCGGGGTCAAAGCGGCACTGTTCCCGCTGTTTTTCTGGCTGCCCGCAAGCTACCACACGCCCGCCTTCTCGGTGTCTGCCGTCTTTGCCGGGCTGTTGACCAAGGTCGGCGTCTACGCGCTGATCCGCGCCTTCACGCTGATTTTCGTCTCCGATGTGGCGCTGACCCACCAGATTTTGCTCTGGGCGGCCGTGCTGACCATGATCACCGGCGTTCTGGGCGCAGCCTCGCAAAACGATTTTCGCAAGATCCTGTCATTCCACATCGTCAGCCAGATTGGCTACATGGTGCTTGGCCTTGCGCTGTTCACGCCGCTGGCACTGACGGGAGCGGTGTTTTACCTCGTGCACCACATCATCGTCAAAGCGAACCTGTTTCTGGTGTCGGGCGTTGCCCATAAACTGGCCAAAGGCACGGATCTGTCGCGCATCGGCGGGCTGTATAAAACCGCACCTCTGCTCGCCTTTCTCTTTTTGATCCCGGCCTTTTCACTGGCGGGCTTTCCGCCGCTGTCGGGGTTCTGGGCCAAATATGTCGTGGTCAAAGCCAGCTTCGAGGCGGGGGCCTTTGTCGCGGGAGCGGCGGCGCTGGTCGTCGGGGCGTTGACGATTTTCTCCATGACGAAAATCTGGGCGGAGGCCTTCTGGAAAGACCATCCGGACGGGCAGGAACCGCGCCTGCGCGACATTGCGCTGCGCGAGCGGCTTCTGGCGCTTGCCCCGATTGCCGGTCTCGCGGCGCTGACGGTGGTCATCGGCCTGTTTCCGGCCCCCTTTCTGGATCTGGCAAGCCGCGCCAGCGCGCAATTGCTGGACCCGCAGGCCTATATCGATGCGGTGATGCCGGGGGGGCCGTCATGAAACTGTTTTTGTTGAACCTGTTGCTCACGATCATGTGGGCGGGGCTGTCGGGCAGCTTCGCGCCTCTCACGCTGCTCACCGGTTTTGTCGTCAGCTTTGCGGGAATCTGGCTTGCCAACCGCTCCAGCGAGGGCATCAGCTACGCCACCCGCGTGCTGCGCATGATCCGCCTGATGGTCTATTTCTTTGTCGAACTGGCGCTGTCGTCGGTCAAAGTGGCGGTGGATGTGCTGCGCATCAAGCCGCGCCACAAGCCGGGGATCGTGGAAATGCCGCTGGATGTGACCAGCGACATCGAAATCCTGCTGGTTGCGAACCTTATTTCGCTCACGCCGGGGTCGCTGACGCTGGATGTGACACCGGACCGGCGGGCTCTGGTCGTCCATTCGATGTTTGCCCACGACCCGCAAGCCCTTGTGGCGGATTTGAAATCCGGCATGGAACGCATGGTCAAGGAGGTCTTTGAAGAATGACACCCGAAGTTTTCCTGTTCGAATGCGCCGTTGCGGGGATCGGGATGATCACCCTTGCGGTCGCCATCGCCTTTTTCCGCCTCGCCAAGGGGCCGAGTTTCGCGGATCGCGTCATTGCATTGGACATGATGACGGTCGCCATTGTCGCTTTTGCCGCCGTCTATGCCGTGCTGACGGGCGATAGCGCCTTTATCGACGTGGTGATCGTGCTGGCGCTCGTCGGGTTTTTGTCCGTCGTCGCGCTGGCGCGCTTTGCCGAACGGCGCCAGATCCAGATATCGCAGGATGCAAACCCGCAAGAGGAACACTCATGAGCCAGTATATTGCCGGATGCCTGATCCTGCTGGGCGGGTTCTTTTCGGTCTCGGCGGCCATCGGCCTGCTGCGCCTGCCCGATGCGCTGACGCGGATGCATGCCTCGACCAAGGTCGGGACCTTGGCCTCGCTTTGCATGTTGCTGGCCTGCGCCTTTGCCTTTGGCGATCTTGACGTTTTCGCGCGCTGCGTGATCGCGGTGTTCTTTCTGTTGGTCACCGCCCCCGTTGCGGCCCATATGATCGGGCGCGCGGCCCTTGGCATCGACGGTCTGGCCCATCTGGAAAAGGACCACCAACTGCCGCAGGCCAGCGCAACAGACACCCCCCAGCCCCTACCCCATGAGGGCGATGCGCGCGCCCTGCCCAAAGAGGCCACCCCCCCGCGCGGGTGATGTTACGGCATGGATAGCCACAGGGGCGAACTGCCCCTATACTACGCAACAACCGCACGTTGAGTGCCGCCGCTCCTCAGGACATTCGACCGTTTCATGACCCAAACGCCCCTACAGCCCATCGGGCAGGATGATCTGATTGCCTGTCCCAGCTGTGACGCGCTGTATCATGTGCGCGTGCCGCAGGTCGGGGAACGTGCGACCTGTGCGCGCTGCGAAACCGTCCTGATCGCGCCCAAATCCAATGCGATGCTGCGCATCGTCGCCCTGTCGATCACCAATCTGATCCTCGTGGTTTCGGCTCTGTTCCTGCCGTTTTTATCCATCAGCCGCGCGGGGTTCTACAACGCGACCTCGATCATGGATGCCATTCTGGCCTTTGCACAAGGGCCGATGTTCTTGCTGTCCATCGCCGTTGGCGCGCTGATCGTGGTGGTGCCCATGGCGCGGATGCTGTTGACGCTTTACGTGGTCGCACCGCTGGAATTCGGCGCAGCCCCCCTGCCGCGCGCCGCCCAGGCCTTTCGCCTCTTTGAAAGCCTCAAACCGTGGTCGATGGCGGAAATTTTCGTTCTTGGCTGTGGCATCGCCCTGGTCAAGGTCGCGGATCTGGCCACGGTCGATTTTGGCGCGGCCTTCTGGATGATGGGGGTTTTGGTAGTGGTGGTCCTGTTGCAAGACAACCTGATGGACCGTTGGTCGATCTGGCGCGCGCTGGAAAAACGCGCATGACCCAGGCCGCGATCCCCACCGCCCGTGACAAGGGTCTGATTGCCTGCGAACGCTGCGGGTTGCTCTGGCCGATGAGCGGCGAACACAGCCCCTGCGGGCGCTGCGGGCACAAGCTGTCGTCGCGCAACACCGGCTCGATCCAGCGGGTCTGGGCGTGGTGGCTGGCGGGTCTGATGTGCTACATTCCGGCCAATCTCTATCCGATGCTGGTCACCGACATGCTGACCTCGCATTCCGCCTCGACCATCGTGCAAGGCGCCATCGAAATCGCCCATCACGGCGATCTGCCGATTGCGCTGGTGATCCTGATCGCCTCCGTCGCCATTCCC
This sequence comes from Aquimixticola soesokkakensis, assembly GCF_900172375.1. Taxonomy (GTDB): domain Bacteria; phylum Pseudomonadota; class Alphaproteobacteria; order Rhodobacterales; family Rhodobacteraceae; genus Aquimixticola; species Aquimixticola soesokkakensis. The sequence goes on from NZ_FWFS01000002.1 coordinate 118,494, forward strand.
TTTGCCAAATTTGCCGCCGTTGCCTATCTGGCGCTGTCGATCCGCCCGCTGGGACGGTTTCGCGCCCGCGCCTCGGCGCATCGGCGTCACCAGCTTTACGAACTGGTCGAATATATCGGTCGCTGGTCGATGATCGACGTTTTCGTCGTTGCCATCCTGTCGGCGCTGGTCCAGCTCAATGCGGCGGCGTCCATCCACCCCGGCCCTGCGGCCGTCACCTTTGCCCTGTCGGTGATTTTCACCATGCTCTCCGCGCAGGCCTTTGACTCGCGTATGATCTGGGATGTCAGCCCCGATGCCGCCCCGACCCTGAAAGAAGAAACACCGTGAACGACCTGCCCGATGTCCCGATCGAAACCACGCGCAAAAGCCTTGCCGACCGTGCCTCCATCGTCTGGATCGTGCCCCTCGGCGCGCTGGTCATTGCCCTTGCGATTGCCTGGCAACATCTCTCCGAGCGCGGCCCGCTGGTGGAAATCAGCTTTATCAACGGGTCGGGCATTTCCGCCGGTGAAACCGAAGTGCGCTACCGCGACATCGCCGTGGGGATGGTCGAGGATGTCACCCTCTCCGATGACCTTACCAAAGTTATCGCCCATGTGCGCTTCGACAAGGATGTCGCGGATTACATCGACGATGACGCCGCCTTCTGGGTGGTGCGCCCGGAGGTCACGACGCGCGGCATTTCCGGCCTCGGCACCGTGCTGAGCGGCGTCTACATCGAGGGCCAGTGGAACGATGACCCCCAAGGCACCGTGTCGATGATCGAGGGTCTGGCACAGGCACCCTTGCTTGCGCCGGGCAAACAGGGGCTGGTCGTCACCCTCAATGCCGAGGGGCAGAATTCGATTTCCGGCAATACCCCCATCCTCTATCGCGGCATCGAGGTGGGCATCACCGGCAGCCCCCGTTTGGGGCGCGATGGCCAGACGGTTGCGGTCGATGCGGCGATTTTCGCGCCCTACGACGGGCTTGTCACCTCGACGACGCGGTTCTGGAACACCTCGGGATTCTCCCTCAACATCAGCACCTCCGGGGCCTCCGTGGATTTCGAAAGCCTCGCCTCGCTGCTGTCGGGGGGGATCACCTTTGACACGATCGCCTCGGGCGGCGCGGTGGTTGCCAAAGGGTCGAACTTTGACCTCTACGACGACGAGGAAACCGCCCGCTCCAGCCTGTTTACCAAAAGCGAAGGCCCGAGTCTGGAGCTGACGGTGATTTTCGAGAACAACGTCGCCGGTCTGCGCACCGATGCCGCCGTCGAACTGGACGGTCTGCGCATCGGCACAGTCACCAACCTGTCCGGCCTCGTTGATCCCGAGCGGTTCGGCGACTCGCGCGTGCGTTTGATTGCCACCCTGTCGATCCAGCCCGAACGCCTCGGCTTGGGCGACGACAGCGCGCTCAAACCGATGGCCTACCTCCAACAGGTCGCGTCCGAAGGCATGCGCGCGCGTCTGGCCAATACCTCGCTGCTGACCAGCGGCTTGAAAATCGAACTGGTGCGCCTGCCCGATGCCGCCCCCGCCAAGATCGACATGACGGGCGACCCCTACCCGATCTTTCCCACCGCTCCGGCGGAGCTGACGGATGTGGCCGCAACGGCAGAGGGCGTGTTCAACCGCGTGAACAACCTGCCCATCGAGGAACTGCTGACCTCGGCCATCGACTTTATGAACGGGGCGACGACCCTTGTGACCAATGCCTCGCTGCAACAGACCCCCAATGAGGTCTACGGGTTGATCGGAGACATTCGCGGCTTGGTCACCTCCGAGTCGGTTCAGGGCGTGCCGGCGCAGGTGTCGGCCGTGCTTGACGATCTGCAAAGCGCGACCTCCCACCTCGACGAGACCCTCACCGCGATCAACCAGGCCGAACTGGCGACACGCCTTGGTCAGGTCTTGGGCACCATCGAACTTGCGGTGACCTCGGCCAACCAGTCCATCGACGGCGTTCCCCAAATTCTGGAACGTGTCGACACCCTTCTGGCCAACCTCGAATCCGTTCCGGTGGACCAGCTGGCGCAGGATCTTTCGGGGCTTGTCACCGCCACCGAGGCGCTGATCGACCAGCCGACGACCCGCCAGCTCCCTCAGGAAATCAACGGGGCGCTGTCGGAATTGTCGGCGATCATGGCCGAACTGCGCACCGGCGGCACCGTGCAGAATGCCAATGACGCGCTGGCCTCGGCCAGTGACGCCGCCGATGCCGTGGCCAAAGCGGCCAACGACCTGCCGCGCATCGTTGCGCGTCTGGATGGATTGCTTGTCGAAGCCTCCGGCACCCTTGGCGCCTATGGCGCGAACTCTACGTTGAACCGCGAGGCGCGTGAGGCGCTCAGTGATCTGTCGGCTGCGGCGGATGCGATCACACAATTTGCCAAACAGCTGCAACGCCAGCCCAACTCGCTTATTCTGGGACGTTAACCGATGAAACACCCGTCTTTCCTGACGCTCATTCTGCCCGCCGTCTTGCTGCTTGCCGCCTGCGGGGGCCCCGATCTGCGGGTGCCCGTGCCAAGCGCCAATTCCGCCCTGCGCGATCCCTCGTCGATCCCCTCGGTCGAGCTTCTGACCGTCAGCCTGCCCTCCTACGCCAGCTCTGAACAGATTTCGACAGAACAGGCCGACGGTTTCATTTCCGACAAGGACGCGCCGCTGTGGTCCGATGATCCGGCCCGCGCCGTGACCTTGCAACTGACGCGCAATCTCACCGAAATCACGGGGGCAACCGTTGCACCCGAGCCGTGGCCCTTTGATGCCTATCCTGCAGCGCGCATCGACGTGCGGGTGGAAAACATGCTGGCGACAAACGCCGGTCTGTTCCAGTTGTCGGGGCAATACTACGTCTCCGATACCGAAGGCCGTGGCCGCAACTCTGCGCGTTTCTTCGAGATTTCTGAACCGCTGACGGGCAGTGACCTTGGGGCGCTGGCTGCAGCGCGCGCGCGCGCCGTGGTGCGGCTGGCCGAAGATATCGCCACGCGCGGGATGTAACGGCGGGCCATCAGGGCGCGATCTGTGTCTTGCGCGCCCCAATCGCGCGGCTCTCTGCGGCCCCTGCGCCGATGCATTATGTATTTAGACATGATTTTGGGTTAAATGAGACTCATCAAGCGAAAGGGGAACTTTCCTCTATGGCTGCGGGTTGTCTTCGCACGAGATCCCTCGGGCAGACCACGCAGAGCCCTTCAGACGCTTAGACACAGGATAATGGCGCAATGACGCAGACCGATATGACTGAGACAACCGACGTGCACCGCGACATTTTAATAGTCGAGGATGAAGCAATCGTCGCGCTTGATCTTAAGTTTATCGTCGAGGACATGGGCTTGGGCACGATTGGCCCCTGCCCAACCGTGCGTCAGGGACTACGCGAAGCCAATGCCAACTGCCCCGACATCGCCATTCTGGACGTGAACCTGCTGGACGGCGAAGTATACGCCTTGGCCGATGTGCTGCGCGACCAGCATGTGCCGCTGATTTTCCATTCGGCCCACGCCGATCCGGTCGAATTGGCAAAACGCTATCCCGGCGCTGCGTTTTGCCCCAAGCCCACAACACCCTACCAGATCGAAGATTGCGTCAAAGCGGCCCTGTCGCGCCTGCAATAGGGTCAAAATAAAAAAACGGGCAGCCCCCAAGGGCCACCCGCATCCATGCTCAGAGCACGCCGTTCAGCGAAAATTACCGGAACGCCGGAATCACATGCGCCGCGTAATCGGCGATGGTTTTTTCCTCATCCCCGCTATCGAGATAGACGTTGAACTGCGTCACACCCGCGGTTTCGAGCGCGCGGATTTTTTCGATATGCTGGTCGGGCGTGCCCAGAACCGCAAAAGCATCCACGATGTCGTCGGTGATAAAATCAAGGTAAGGGTTGTCGCTTTGCCCATGCTTTGAATAGTCATAGCCGCGCCGCTTTTCGATGTAGGAGGTCAGAGCCTCGGGCACCAGATCACTGTCGGACCCGTATTTTTCAACGATATCCGCGACATGGTTGCCCACCATCGCCGGAAACCATTTCGTCAGCTCGCGCCCGCGTTCGATGTCGCCCGTATGGGCCGGCGCGGCGGCCATCACGCGGAATGTCGACATGTCGCGCCCCGCGGTGACACCTGCGGCCTTGGCCTGATCGCCCAACCATTGGCAAATGCCCGGATCGGCGATCTGCAAAATCAACCCGTCGCCCACCTGCCCCGCCGTCGCGAGCGCCTTGGGGCCATAGGCCGCGATCCACATCGGCATGTCCCAGCCGCCATCTTCGATCCACGGAAATTGCACCGGTTCGGGGCATTCGCCATACTGCGCTTCCTTGCCCGCCACGAGCTTGCGCAACACATCCGTAAATTCAGCGAGCCGCGCCAGGGTTGCGGGTTTTTTGCCCATCACACGCACGGCAGAATCGCCGCGCCCGATCCCGACGTCAAAACGCCCGCCCGATTGCTTGGCGAGCGAGGCAAACAGCGAGGCCGCAACCGACCAGTCGCGCGAATTGGGGTTGGTCACGCAGGGGCCAAAGCGCATCGTTTCCGTGTGTTCCATGCACATTGCCATCGCGACATAGCTGTCGCGCCACAAAATATGGCTGTCGTAGAACCAGCAATAGGTAAAGCCCGCGTTTTCAGCTTGCCGCACCAGGGCCTTTGCCCGTTCAGGTTCAACGAACCCCTTGAAACAGATACCAAATTCCATGTAATGTCCTTCTTGCATTTGGGACTGACGGCCTGACCGGCTTGTGCGGCACCGCCCTTCCCCCGCATGTTCGGCGCGACATGTCACAGGCGTCAATCCGCTTTTGACCAGATGGTCGAAAAATTTCCGCAGGCCCCGCGACAATCTGCAATCTGCCTGTTTTTCACCACTTCCCCCCGCAGGTTTGCCTGATTTTCCACCGAAGCTACCGTCAATTCTTGATTGTTTGGTCAAAAATCATTCCCACAGCGCACAACCTGTGGCACCCATAGAGTCAAAGGCCGCGAAAAGGCCCCTCACGACAGGACGAGCAACCCGTGTCACGTAAGAAAATTGTCGCGCTGTCGGGCGGTGTGGGCGGCGCGAAACTCTCCGCCGGACTGGCAGCCCTCCTGCCCGCCTCAGACCTGACCATCATCGTCAACACCGGCGATGACGCCGAGCATTTCGGCCTCTCTGTCGCGCCCGACATCGACACACAGCTCTACACCCTCTCGGGGCGCGCCGACCTTGCGCGGGGCTGGGGGCAAAAGGACGAGACGTGGAATGCCATGGGCATGCTGCGCGAGATGGGCGAAGAGGTGTGGTTCAACATCGGTGATCACGATCTGGGGCTGAACCTGCTCCGCACCATGCGCCTCAAACGCGGCGACCGCCTGACCGATATCACCGCCGATTTCGCACGCGCATTGGGGCTGGGCATGGCGCTTCTCCCGATGAGCGACACGCCGGTTTCAACCCTTATTCGCTGTGACGCGCGCGACTACGAGTTTCACGAATGGTTCGTGCAGGCGCAGGGCAAGCCGACCGTGCGCGACCTTGTGTTTCGCGGTGCCGAGACGGCCCCCATGAGCCCCGAAGTCAGCGCCGCATTGCGCGATCCCGACCTCGCGGCGATCCTCATCGCCCCCTCCAACCCCTATCTGTCGATCGCGCCGATCCTTGCCGTTCAGGGCTTGCGGGCGGCGCTGATCGCGGCGCGCGCGCCCGTCATCGGTATCAGCCCCGTTGTCGGCGGGCAGGCGATCAAAGGCCCGACCGCCGCGATGCTGAGCGGATTTGGCCTCCCCGTGACCGCCGCCGCCGTCGCCGCGCTGCACGCCGATATTTTCGACGGATACATCCTCGACCAGCGCGACCACCTTGACCAAACCGCCTTCCAAGCGCTCGATATTCACGCGATCCAAGCGGACACGATGATGGTGGATCACCCCGCCAAAGAGGCCCTCGCGCGTGTCGCTCTCGATTTTGCCGCCCAACTTTCCAAGGTGTCCGCATGACCCCGCATGTTCTCATCCCCGTGAAACGCTTCAGCGAGGCCAAAACCCGCCTGTCCGCGGTGCTTGGTCATACAGAGCGGCGCCATCTGGCGGCGGCTTTGCTGCATGACACGCTTGCGACCTTGGCCCGCGTGTCGATGCTTGAGAGTGTCGGCGTTGTCACTGACGACCCGCAGGCGATTGAAATTGCGCATATTTTCGGGGCCGAGGTGCATCCCGACGCCACCCGCGACCTCAACCCCGCGCTGGAGGCCGCCCGCAGCCGCATCTTTGCGCGCGGCATTGAACGCGTGGCGGTTTTGCACGCCGATCTGCCCCTGTTGAGCGCCAGCGATGTGGTCGCCCTGATCTGCGCGCGCGCGCCTGCCATCGCGCCGGCACGCGACGGGATCGGCACGAATGCGATGGTGACCTCGCTGCGCGCGCCTTTGGCGTTCCATTTCGGCCCCCACAGCAAACGCGCCCATCAGCGCGCCGCGCAACGCCACGACCTGACGCTGCAGACCCTGGATCATCTGGGCCTCGCCCATGACCTCGATAGCCCGCAAGACATTCCCGCCGTCCTCGCTCAAGCCGCCAACAGCCGCAGCGCAACCCTGCTGCGCAAGGCGCTTGCCACGCGCGCCCAGCTTCCGGTTGCCTCATGACCGCGCCGCTGGACCTTGAACAGGATCTCGGCACCCTCATGGCGCAGGCCCGCGCGCGGCGCGATGAGGCCTACCCCCATCTGGTGACCTATTCGCCCAAGGTGTTCATTCCGCTCACGAAACTCTGCCGCGATGTCTGCCATTACTGCACCTTCGCCAAGCCCCCGCGCGCAGGACAACCGATTTACCTCTCGCCCGAAGAGGTCCTCGAAATTGCGCGCGCGGGGGCGGCGCAGGGGTGTCGCGAGGCGCTGTTCACACTGGGCGAAAAGCCCGAATTGCGCTATCGCGCCGCGCGTGAGGCCCTTGCCGCCCTCGGGTTTGAGAGCACCGTGGACTATCTCGCCCATGTCGCCAAACTGGTGCGCGACGAGACCGGCCTCTTGCCCCACCTCAATCCCGGAACCCTGACCCAAGACGCGTTCGACAGGCTCAAAGAGGTCTCCGCCTCGATGGGCATGATGCTGGAAACCACCTCCAATCGGCTGATGCAGCGCGGCCATCCCCATTTCGGCTCGCCCGACAAGGCCCCCGATCTGCGCCTTGCCACGCTTGAGGCCGCAGGGCGCGCCCGCGTCCCCTTCACCACCGGCCTGCTCGTGGGCATCGGGGAAACCCGCGCCGAGCGGATCGAGGCCTTGCTGGCCATCAAAGCCAGCCACGCGCGTCACGGCCACATCCAGGAAGTCATCATCCAGAACTTCATGCCCAAGGCCGACACCAAAATGCGCGCCCATCCGCCCGCGGATCCCCATGAACACCTCTGGACCATTGCCGTTGCGCGCCTGATCCTGCCGCCCGAAATTTCGCTCCAGGCCCCGCCCAATCTGGCCGCCGGCACGGGGGCCGAACTGATCGCGGCGGGGATCAACGACTGGGGCGGCGTGTCGCCCGTCACCATCGACCACGTCAACCCCGAAGCGCCGTGGCCCGAAATCGACAGCCTCGCGGCCCTGACGGCGCGCTGTGGCAAAACCCTTGCGCCGCGCCTCACCGTCTATCCGCCGTTCCAGACGCCGCGCTGGCTTGCCCCCGAAATCCGCACCCGGGTGCTGCGCGCCTCGGATGCTTCGGGACTATGTTTCGAGGGCGACTGGATGCCGGGCCAACACGGGGCCATGCCGCGCATTCGCCGCAGCGGTGCGCTCGATCCCGCGATTGCGGATATCCTGTCGCGCGACCCGCAGACGCTTGACGAGGCCGCGTTAGAGACGCTTTTTAGCGCGCGCGACGCGTCGTTTCATGCCGTCTGCGCCCATGCCGACCGCCTGCGCGCGCAGGTCAACGGCGCGCAGTCGCATTTCGTCGTCACCCGCAATATCAACTATACCAACGTCTGTACCTATGGCTGCACCTTTTGCGCCTTTTCCAAGGGCAAGCGTTCGGATGCGCTTGCCGGGCGCGCCTATGATCTGGCCTTGCCGGAATTCAAACGCCGCGTCGCCGAAGCCTGGGCACGCGGCGGCACCGAGGTCTGTTTGCAAGGCGGCATCCACCCCGATTACACGGGCGCGACCTATCTTGCCCTCGTGAAAGCCGCCAAGGAGGCCGCGCCCGACATCCATGTCCACGCCTTTTCCCCGCTGGAAATCACCCAGGGCGCGCGCACCCTGGGCCTGAGCCTGAGCGACTACCTCAAACAGCTCAAAAGTGCTGGATTAGGCTCGCTTCCGGGCACTGCGGCGGAAATTCTGGACGACGAGATCCGCGACCAGATCGCCCCTGACAAGATCACCACCGCCCAATGGTTTGCCGTGATGGAAGCCGCACATGGGCTTGGTATCCGCTCCACCGCGACCATCATGTACGGCCATATCGAACGGCCCGTGCACTGGGCGCGCCACCTGATCCGCCTGCGCGACCACCAGCGCCGCTTTGGCGGGTTCACCGAATTCGTGCCCCTGCCCTTTGTCGCGCTCGAAGCGCCGATGTATCTGCGCGGGCAGTCCCGCCGGGGGCCGACCTATCGCGAAGCGGTTTTGATGCACGCCGTCGCACGTATCGCCCTGCAGGGCGCGATCGACCATATCCAGACCAGCTGGGTGAAAATGGGTCCCGAAGGCGCGCGCGACTGCCTTGGGGCGGGGGCCGACGACATGGGCGGCACCTTGATGAACGAAAGCATCACCCGCGCCGCCGGTGCGGTGCACGGGCAGGAATTTGCCCCCCACCAGATGATCGACCTCATCCACAGCCTCGGGCGCACGCCGGTGCAACGCTCGACGCTCTATGGCCCTGTGCCCCCCGACCGCCAGGCCCGCGCGCGACAAGCCGCACCGCTTGACGAGATGATCAACACGCCGCTGCGGCGCAAAGCAACTGCCTGAAGGAACCCGCCATGCTGCGTATCGGTTACAAAGCCTCCGCTGAACAATTCACCCCCCGCGCGCTGCTCGATTTCGGGGTTCTGGCCGAAGAAACCGGCTTTGACTCGGTGTTTATTTCCGACCATTTCCAACCCTGGCGCCACACCGGTGGCCATGCGCCCCATGCGCTGGTCTGGATGGGCGCGCTTGGTGCGATGACCTCGCGCATCATCATGGGCACCTCGGTTTTGACCCCGACGTTCCGCCACCATCCCAGCATGGTCGCCCAGAGTTTCGGCACGTTAGGGTCGCTTTACGCAGGACGTGTGGTTTTGGGCATCGGCACGGGCGAGGGGCTGAACGAAGTCCCCGCCCTGGGCTGTGACTGGCCCGACCGCAAGGAACGCTTTGCCCGCCTGCGCGAAGCGGTGCGCCTGATCCGCGCGCTCTGGACGCAGGACCGTGTGACTTTCGAGGGTGATTTCTACCGCACCGAAAGTGCGACGATCTACGACCGCCCCGAGACTCCCGTACCGATTTATGTCGCCGGTGCCGGGCCGATGATCACGAAATATGCCGGACGCTTTGGCGAGGGGTTCATCACCACCTCGGGCAAGGCGCGCGAACTCTACTCCGATATCCTGATGCCAAATCTGCGCGAAGGTCTGGCCGACAAGGGGCGCGAGATGGCCGATATCGACCGGATGATCGAAATCAAACTCAGCTTTGACAGCGATCTGGCCCGCGCAAAGGAGGACACGCGGTTCTGGGGCGCGCTGGCCCTGACGTCCGAGCAAAAGGCAGAGGTGGAGGACCCGCTCGAGATGGAAAAACTCGCCGACAGCCTCACCTCCGATCAGACCGCGAGCCGCTGGATCGTCACCGCCGATCCCGACGAGGTCGTCGAAAAACTGCGCCCCTATGCCGCCCTCGGCTTTAACCACTTCGTCTTTCACGCCCCGGGGCCGGATCAGGCGCGCTTCTTGCGTCAGTTCAGCACGCAGGTCATGCCCAAAATCCGCGCGGCCTTTGGATGAGCCTCACCCTCACCGCCCTGAAAGATGTCCCGCTGGTCCGCGAGGGCGACGACCTTTGTGCGCTGGTTTTGGCGGGATTAGAGACGAATCGGCTGGCGCTTGCCGAGGGCGATACGCTGGTTCTGGCGCAAAAGATCGTGTCAAAGTCCGAAGGTCGCTTTCGCAGGCTCAGCGACATCACCCCCACGCCACAGGCCATCGCCCTTGCCACCGAAACCGACAAAGACCCGCGTCTGGTGCAGGCCATTCTGGACGAAAGCACGGAGGTGGTGCGCAAGCGGCGCGGGGTTTTGGTGGTGCGCCATCGCCTTGGGCTGACCATGGCACAAGCGGGCATCGACCAGTCCAACGTCGAGGGCGCAGACGACCGGCTGCTGCTTCTGCCCCGAGACCCCGACGCCTCGGCCACCCGCCTGCGCGAGTCGATTCTGGCACAAACCGGCAAGGCGGTTGGCATCGTGATCGCCGATAGCTTCGGGCGGCCCTTTCGCAATGGCACCACCGGCATCGCGATCGGCGCGGCGGGCATCCAGAGCTTTATCGACCGGCGCGGCGACACGGACCTCTTCGGGCGCGTGTTGAAAGTCTCGACCATTGCCCATGCGGACGAAATCGCCGCTGCGGCCTCTCTGTTGATGGGTCAGGCGGATGAGGGCCTGCCAATCGTGCATCTGCGCGGACCCGTCCTGAGGGGCGACAGCCCCGCCGCCGATCTGATCCGCCCCGCCGCCGAGGACCTGTTTCTTTAGCCCGCCACGCGCCGCCAGCGCAGCGCGTGGCGTTCCCACGGCACAAACACCAACCGCTCGACAGCCAGCATCACTGCGACAAAACTTAGCGCATAGGCCATGACATGGGCGGTCTGGAACAGCTGGAAATGCAGATGGATGGCAAAGCCGACACCCGACGAGCGGCCCAGAAACTCGACCACCAGCACGATTTTCCAAATCACGGCGATGCCCGTGCGCGCGGCACTCAAAGCGAAGGGCGCAAGTTGGGGCAGGGTCACGTGGCGCAGCCGCGCCCAGAGCGACAGCCGGTAAACCCGCGCCAGATCATCAAAATCCGCCTCCCGCGCCCGCACCCCTTCGCGCATGGTGACAAGCACCATCGCCGTTTTGTTCAACGTCACGGCCGTGATCGCAGCGACTTCGTTCAGCCCGATCCACAGATAGCACAACACGATCACCACCAGCGCGGGCATGTTCAAAAACACCACCACCCAAGGGCCGGTGATCCGGTCCAGCCATGCCACCCGCCCCAACGCAATTCCAAGCGCGGTTCCAAGCCCCATCGCCAGCACAAAAGCGACACTAACCCGTGCCAAAGTTGCCCAAAGATGACGCCACAGCCGGTCCGATCGCGCTTCCTCGATCAACACGGCGAGCACCTCGTTTGGCGCGGGCAACACATCGGCGTCCCCCTTGAGCGCCGCAAGGCCGGCCCAAAAGGCCAGCAGCGCGCAGAGCGACAAAACAGGGATGATCAGTGCGCGCATGGGGGCCTCCGCAAAGTACTGTAGGGCGCGCGGGTCGCGGGGGGCAGGCGACTTTGGTCGAATGGGCGCGGCGCGGCGCGGGTTCTAGCGTCAGGGCATGTGGATCCTTCGCTGCCTCCCTTTGCTCTTCTTGCTCTGCTTCGCGCACGCGGCGGTGGCGCTGGAGCGCGCGCAGATCGCCGCCCACATCGACCCGCCGATGCAACTGGGCGATCCGCTGGGCGACGACGGGGTCTATGCGCTGCTCAATTCCGGCGGCACGCAGGTCGGATACGTGTTTGAAACCGCCCCGCGCGCGCCCTTGCCCGGTTTTTCCGGTCAGCCGATCAACATGCTGGTGACGCTCGATACAGAGGGGCGCTTTCTGGATGTCGAGCTGCTTCACCACAACGAACCGATCTTTGTCAGCGGTCTGGGCGAAGCGCCGTTTCGCGCCTTTCTGGAACAATATCGCGGTCATTCCATCGCGCAATCCCTTGTGGTGGGAACGCCCTACGGCGCGGGGGGCACAGGATCGGACCTCACCTATCTTGATGGCGTGACCAAGGCCACCGCCTCGGTGCGCATCGCCCATGAAAGCATCCTCGCCGCCGCGCTTGGCGTTGCGCGCGAAAAGATGCAAGGCATCGCGACCCGCCCGCCCCTGCGCCCCGATCCGGACGTGACTGCGTCTCTAACATGGCCCGATCTGGTCGAAACGGGGATCGCGCGCCACCTTGTGGTGCGCAATGGCGAGGTCGCCAATGCCTTTGCCGGAACGCTTTGGGCCGATGACGATCCCGACGGGGCCGCTGCGCCCGATGCGCCCTTCATCGATCTGTGGTTGATTGATATCGGCCCACCCGCCATCGCCCGCGCGGTTCTGGACGCTGACGGATTTGCCGAGCTGCAGCGTTTTTTGCAAACCGCGCCGGAGTCAGAGCCGCTGCTGCTGATCGAAACCGCGCGCCACGGTCTGGTCTCGCAGGATTTTATCCGCAACACCGCGCCCGACCGGCTGTCGGCAGAGCAGGACGGATTGCCCCTTGCCCTGCGCGACGCGGACCTCTCATTCGGATTTTCCGACAGCGTGCCCGAGGCGCTCAAAGACGGTATCGCGATGATCCTGCGCACGGACCGACGCCTCGGGTTCGACCCGACGCGCGACTGGACCCTTCAGGTGCAGGCCCTGCGCAGCCACGGGATGTTCCAGCCCGAGACCGGCAGCCGCCATTTCCCTCTGACCTATGCTGCCCCGCCGCAATTCTACCGCAGCAGCGAAACCGCGCCGCGCCGCCCCGTGTGGCAACAGGCTCTGATCCAGCGCAAAACCGACCTTTTCGTGCTGATACCCTTTCTCGCCCTTGTGCTTGTGGTGAACGGCCCCGCGTTGCGGCCAAGCGCGTCGCGGCGCTGGTTCACCCCGCTGCGCCTTGCCATTCTGGCCACGACCATCGGCTTTGTCGGCTGGTGGGGCCAGGGGCAACTGTCCATCGTCACCGTGATGGCGGTCTTGCGCGCTGCCCTTGGCGCAGGATCTCTCTCGGTGCTGCTGTACGATCCGTTTTCGCTGGCGATCTGGGGCGTGACGCTGATCGGCTTCGTGCTTTGGGGGCGCGGGTTGTTCTGCGGCTGGCTCTGCCCCTTTGGCGCGATGCAAGAATTCACCGCGCATCTCGGGCGTCGCCTGCGTCTTCCCCAGCTCGAGCCATCCGCGCTCTGGGACCACCGCCTGAAACGGGGGAAATACCTTGCGCTCGCCGCTGTTCTGGGGGTCACGGTCCTCGCGCCGGCACAGTCGGAAAACATCGCCGAAATCGAACCCTTCAAAACCGCCGTGACCACATATTTCATCCGGGATTGGGTCTATGTCGCCTATGCGGTTTTCTGGCTGACGCTGTCGATGGTGACCTTCAAAGGCTTTTGCCGCTACGTCTGCCCCTTGGGCGCTGTCATGGCAATCGCCGGCCGCTTGCGCCTGCGCAACTGGATTGCGCGCCGCATCGAATGCGGTTCGCCCTGCCAGCTTTGCCGCGTCAAATGCCGCTACGGGGCGATCGAGAAATCCGGCGCGATCGACTATACGGAATGCTTTTCCTGCATGGACTGCGTGGGGATTTTCGACGATCCGCACCGCTGCGTGCCGCAAATCCTCGCCACGAAACGGAGCACCCCATGATCACGCGACGGCGTTTTTTCACCCTCTCGGCCTGTGCCCTGGCCTGTCGCGCGACGGCCGCCCCGATGGTCTGGGAAGGGCGCGTGCTGGGGGCCGATGCGCGCCTTGATCTGCGCGGGCCAAAGGAGCTCACGCAGGGCGTTCTGGATCACCTTAGGGTGGTTTTGCACGACATCGAGAATGCGGTGTCGCTCTATCAGGCGTCGGCGCTGGTGCAGTTGAACCACACCGGACAGCTGCAACAGGCTCCGCAGATCTTATGCGACCTCCTGAGGCTGTCGCGCAGAATCCACGCCGCCACCAACGGCGCGTTCGACCCCACGGTGCAGCGCCTCTGGCAGGCGCTTGCCAGAGGCGATGACCCGCGACACGCTGCCGCGACCATCGGTCTGGACCGCGTGACGCAGGATGCGCGCAGCATCACGCTGGACCGGGGTCAGGCATTGACCTTCAACGGGGTCGCCCAGGGCTTTGCCGCGGATCGCGTGCGCGCGCTGTTGCAGGATGCGGGCTTTGAAACGGGCCTTGTGAATATGGGGGAATTTGCGGCGCTGGGGGGGCCGTTTCGCCTTGGGATGGAAGGCCCCCAAGGTCAAATCGGCACGCTCACCCTGTCCAACAGCGCCTGCGCCACCTCGACGCCATCAGCGCTGTTTCTGGCACAACAGAGCCACATTCTGGGACCGCAGGGCCAAAGCCCGCGCTGGTCCTCGGTGACGGTCGAAGCAAAATCCGCCGCTTTGGCCGATGCCTGTTCCACCGCCTTTTGCCTCATGCGCGAACCCGACATCGACGCGGCCCGCAAGGCGCTGGACCTCACGCGCGTGTTTCTGGTGGCGCCAAACGGCGACCTGCGCCGCCTCTAGCGTTCGGGCGTCAGATGGCTCACCCCCGCCGCCGCGAAGATCGCCGCGATCCGGCCATCGGCAAGCGCCGTTTCAATCGCATAATCCACCGCATAGCCCAAATCGCGGTGCTGCTGGCTGACGGCGACCCCGACCGTCCACTGCCCGCGCGCCAACCCCACCAGTGGCGGTTGATGCACGGCCATCTCCGGTGTCAGCGCCGCTTCGATCTGCGCCAGCGGTGCCATCACGGCCCCCACCTCGCCAGCCGCCAGCGCCGCCATCGCCGCCGCCGTATCGCGGTAGCGGTGAATGCCCGCCGCCATCGTGCCATTGCCGATCGAGGACAGGTAGAAATCCGACAGGCTGTCATTTTCCACCCCCACCGGATCAAAGCGGAAATAGGCCGGAACAGGGCCTTTGTCGGGATAGGTCGCGCGATCATAGCCGATGGCGAGTGCCTCTGCGCCATATTGGCCGGTGAACACGGCCTGCTCGACGCGGCAGGTAAATGCGCTGTCATAGGGCACATGCAGCATCACATCCGACACATGCCCGTCAACAATCGCGCCTTTCCAGATGTAGTTGCGCAGATCAGCGTCAAGCGTTTCACTCGCCGCCACCAGCCGAAAGCGCGGTTCGACGCCCAGTTCCGCCGCAATAAGACGGGCGATGTCCACATCGATACCCTGCGGTTCGCCCGCGACCAGCGACGACCACGGCGCGAAATCCTCATAGAGGGCAAATTCGATCCAGCCCTCCTCTTCGATTGTCTCGAAGGAGCGGCCAATGTTCTGGGCAAAGGTGTTTTGGGGCTTTTCCTGCGCCACGAAGTCCTCGCAGCGCGCCAGTGCCGGACCCGCGACAAGCGCGAGTCCGGCTGCAAGCAGGATGCCGGTTCGGGAGAAGGGCATCCCGCCTACTCTGCTGCCGAGAGGCCAACCGTCAAAAGGTCGGCCGAGGCTTTCCAACTCGCCGGGTCTTCGCTAAGCGCATGGCTGGCTTCGAAGGCGATGGAATCGGCCACCGGCGCGCCCGAGGCGGTCGGAATCTCAAGCGCGATCTGGGCCAACTCTTCCTTGAGCGCGGGCGCATCCACATCCGCGCCCTCAAGCAAACTGTCGCGGATTTCGGTCAAACGCGGCGCAAAGGGCTCGATCGCGCCATCGTCGGGACGGGTCTCGATGTAGGTGCGAATTGCCCATGCGGCTTTCTGGCCCAGAACTTCGCCAAAGGCGGGCATCTTGGTGGTGCCGTCCTGGGTGTAGCCGAACTGGAACCGCTCGACATACCATTCATCGCCGTATTCCTCGGCCTCCAGATAGCGCAGATCGGGGGCAAGCCCGCCCGACACGGCGCCCAAGCCATGGCACCGCGCGCAGTTCTGCGTGTAACCGGACGCGCCGATCTCGACAGCTTTTTCCCAGGTCTCATCGCCCACCGCCGCCGCGCGATAGGGGTTTTCGATCAACCATTCCTCGCCCACCTCGGGCAAAGCATCGGTATTGACCGCCTGCGGGGTCACGTCGCCATGCGCCAAGGCCATGGTCGCACTCGTGATGCCCACAATGGCGAGTGTGAATGTGCGTTTCATCGGTCTCTCCCTTGGGTTCCTCTTTGACTTTGTGTAGCGCGCAACGCGTCAGCCCCCCTATGCGACCTTGGTCCCTCTCGCGCGTCAAAGGCCGCAAAACCGCCCCCGACCATGGTCGTATTCCCCCAAAGGCGCGCGCAGCCCTAGCCTGAGATCGGGAGGACGACGGATGCGCGCATGGATCACAGGAGCATTGTTTTGCACCGCAGTTCTGGCAGGGGCAGGGGCGGCGCAGGCCGAGGTCCGCGTGCATGTCACCTATCTGCGCCACGAAGCCCCGCCGCGCGTGGTTTTGTCGAATCTCGACCCTGTTCCCGCTGATCTCGGTCTTGCGGGGGCCCAACTTGGCCGCCTTGAGAATGCGACGACGGGCCGGTTTCTAAACCAGAGTTTTACGCTCGATATCCTCTCTATTCCTGCGCAAGAGGACATTCTCGTGCCTGCGCGCATCGCTTTGGCGCGCGGGGATATCCTGCTTTTGGACATGGCGGCCAGCGATCAAACCGCCATCGCCGATCTCGACCCGACCACCTTGATGTTCAACGTCAGCGACAGCGGCGATGCGCTGCGCGGCGCGCAGTGTCGCGCCAATATCCTGCACAGCGCGCTCTCTGCACGCATGGAATCCGACGCCCTGATGCAGGTGTTGTTGTCCAAGCGCTGGACACGGCTTGCGCTGATGGCCGGGCCGCGCCCCGATGATCACAGCCTTGCCCAACTCTACCGCGACAGCGCGCGCAAATTCGGGTTGAAGATCGTGGATGAGGTCGCATGGACCTTTGACACCGATCTGCGCCGCGCCGCGAACACCGAGGTCGCCCTGTTGACCCAGGGGCTGAAAGCCCATGATGTGTTACTCGTCGCGGACGCGGCGGATGATTTCGCGCGCTACATTCCCTTCAACACATGGGACCCGCGCCCCGTCGCAGGCCGCGCGGGTCTGAGCGCGCAGGGCTGGTCACCCGCGATGGAACAATGGGGCGCAGCGCAGCTGCAAGCGCGCTTCGAGGATCTGGCGGGGCGCGATATGGCCCCGCGCGATTACGCCGCCTATGCCGCCATGCGCAGCATCGGCGAGGCCGTGGCGCGGATCCAAACCAGCGATCAGGGGCGGATCAGAGACTATATTCTTTCGCCCGACTTCGAACTTGCCGCCTTTCAGGGCCGCCCCCTGTCCTACCGCCCCTGGGACGGTCAGATGCGCCAGCCCGTGCCCGTCGCGACGACACGCGCGCTGGTCGCCTCCGCGCCCCTCGACGGCTTCGAGCATGCCCGCAACCCGCTCGACAGTCTCGGCGTGGATGCCCCCGAAACCCTTTGCACCGCGTTCAAGGATTAACTCATGTGGCGTTTGTCTGCTCTTTTGCTCATTTCCCTGCCCCTGTCCCTTCAGGCCGGTGAAATCTGGATCACCAATGAAAAGGATGACACGATTTCCGTCATCGACACCGACACGTTGGAGGTCACGCGCACCATCGCCACCGGCGAGCGCCCGCGCGGCATCACCTTTTCCAAAGATTTTACCCGCGCCTATGTCTGCGCCTCCGACAGCGATGCGGTACAGGTGATCGACGTGCAAAGCGGCGACATTCTGAATGATCTTCCCTCCGGCGAAGACCCCGAACAATTCGTGCTTCACCCCGATGACCGTCACCTGTGGATCGCCAACGAAGACGATGCAATCGCCACCGTCGTGGATGTCCAAACCCATAAGGTCGTCGCCCAGATCAATGTCGGGATCGAACCCGAAGGCATGGCCGTCTCCCCCGATGGCAAGACGGTTGTCAGCACCTCGGAAACCACCTCCATGGCGCATTGGATCGACACCGAGAGCCATGAAATCTACGCCAACTCGCTTGTCGATGCCCGCCCGCGCCACGCCGTGTTTACCAGCGATGGCGCGCAGCTTTGGGTCAGTTCGGAAATCGGCGGCACCGTCAGCGTGTTTGACACCGCCGATCAAAGCCTCATCACCAAAATCCGTTTTGAAATCACCGGCGTCCATCCCGATTTGATCCAGCCCGTCGGATTTGAATTCACCGCCGATGGCACCCGCGCCTTCGTCGCACTTGGACCGGCAAATCACATCGCCGTTGTCGATACGGCGACATTCGAGGTCACCGACTATCTCTTGGTCGGGCGGCGGGTCTGGCACATGGCATTCTCGCCCGATCACAGCAAACTCTTCACCACGAATGGCGTCAGCGGCGATGTCACCGTGATCGATGTTGCCACGCTGACGCCGATCAAATCCATCAAAACCGGACGCTACCCCTGGGGTGCGGCGATGCGGCCCTGACATGTCCTTGCAGATCCGCGATCTGACGCAAAACTGGGGCCAAAAGCGCGCGCTGGACGGGGTGGGCTTTACCCTTGAAGCAGGCGAATTCTGCGCCCTCCTCGGGCCGAACGGCGCGGGAAAGTCAACGCTCTTTGGCCTGCTGACACGGCTTTTTACGCCAAAACAGGGTCACATCTCGATCGCAGGACACGA
This sequence comes from Aquimixticola soesokkakensis, assembly GCF_900172375.1. GTDB lineage: Bacteria > Pseudomonadota > Alphaproteobacteria > Rhodobacterales > Rhodobacteraceae > Aquimixticola > Aquimixticola soesokkakensis. The sequence goes on from NZ_FWFS01000002.1 coordinate 137,047, forward strand.
CCTGAGCCGCGCCCCCGACAAGGCGCTTGCCTCCTTGGGGGTGGTGTTTCAACAGCCGACCCTCGACCTTGATCTGACGGTCTGGCGCAACCTGCTGTATTTTGCAGGGCTGCACGGGATCAAGGGGGCGGCTGCCAGAACGGCGGCGCGCAGGGCGCTCGAGCAGCTCGGCATGGGCGAACGCGCCGATGAAAAGGCGCGTGATCTGAATGGCGGGCATCGCCGGCGCCTTGAAATCGCGCGCGCCCTGCTGCATCGCCCCCGCGTGTTGCTGCTTGACGAACCCACCGTCGGGCTCGACGCGGCCACGCGCCACGCGCTGGTCAGCCACGTCCACGCTTTGGCGCGCGAAAGGGGCATCACCGTGCTCTGGGCGACGCATCTAACGGATGAGGTAGCGGCGGAGGATCGGCTGATTGTGCTGCATCAGGGTCGCATTTTGCGCGATGGTCCCGCTGGCATGACGGGGGCGCAATTGTCTGACGCCTTCTTGGCGCTCACCCGAAAGGCGGTGCCATGACCCATGCCCTCTGCGCCCTCGTTGCCATCTGCCACCGCGAATTTTTGCGCTTTTTGGGCCAGAAAGGGCGGCTGGTTTCGGCGCTGGTGCGTCCGCTCGTCTGGCTTTTGGTCTTTGCCGCCGGATTTCGCGCCGCACTGGGCCTGTCGATCACCCCGCCCTATCAAACCTACATCCCCTATGAGACCTACATCGTTCCGGGTCTGGTAGGGATGGTCGTCCTGTTCAACGGGATGCAAACCTCGCTTAGTCTGGTCGCGGATCGCGAAGTGGGCACGATGCGGCTGTTGCTGAGCGCGCCCCTGCCGCGCTGGTGGCTGTTGCTGTGCAAACTGACCGCAGGTGCGCTGATCGGCACCCTCCAGGCCTATGCGTTTTTGATGATCGCCGCGCTGTTTGGCATCGGCTTTGCCCCGCTGGCCTATCTTGCCGCACTGCCCGCGATACTCGCCGCCGCGCTGATGCTCGGCGCTTTGGGGCTGGCGCTGTCCTCGACGATCCACCAGATGGAAAACTTCGCGGGGGTGATGAATTTCGTCATCTTCCCGATGTTCTTTCTCTCAACCGCGCTTTACCCGCTGTGGAAAATGGCCGAAAGCGCGCAAATCCTGCACGCACTCTGCGCGGCGAACCCGTTTTCCCACGCGATAGAGACGATTCGCTTCGCGCTGTACCTGCAAGCGAACGCAGGCGCAGGCGCGGTGGTCCTTGTCAGCTTTGTGGTGTTTTTCGCACTTGCCCTTTGGGGCTACGATCCGGCGCGCGGCCTGATCCGGCGCAAAAGCTAAACCAGCCGCGCAGGCCGTCCGGCAAGGCGTAAAATGCGGGTGGCAAGGCGGCTCGCCTCTGCCTCGACATGGGTGACGATCAGCGTCGCGATGGGGCGCGCGCGGTGCAGCCCCTCGAAAAGGGCCATCATCTCGTCGGCCATGTCGGAATCGAGGGACACGAACGGCTCGTCCAGCAGCAGCACATCGGGCGTGGCCGCAAAGGCCCGCGCCAGCGACAAGCGCCGCTGTTGACCCAGCGACAACTGGCCCGGAAAGCGATCCGCACAGGCGCCCAGCCCGACACGTTCGAGCCAGCCCTGCGCGGTTGGCGCGTCGATTTTGGCAAGAAGGCGCAGATTGTCGCGCGCCACGCGCCAGGGCAATAAAACGGGTTCCTGAAACACCATGCCGATGCGGGGCGCACAGGCGACACGCCCGTCAAAATCCGTCTCTAATCCGGCGATAACGCGCAGGATCGTGCTTTTGCCGATGCCCGAGGGACCGCAAAGCGCAACGCATTCCCCCTGCCCCAGTTCAAAGCGGATCGCCCCCAACACGGCGCTGCCCCCCACGCGGGCCGCCGAAATGTCAAAAGACAGGGCACGCGTCGCGCCCTGTCTGGTCATTTCGCTTAGGGGCGTTCCCACGCGTCAGCCCGCCGGCTGGTAGAAAACGCCCTCGGGCAACGTCGTTGCCCCCCCCGTCAGATCCGCGCCGCCAAGGCGGGTCATCAGGTCCAGCATTTTGCCCGCTGCCGCTTCGGAAATCGGCCCGTCAGCCGGAATCCCCGCGATCCAACCGGCTTTGAGCGCCTCGAATTGCGCGTCGGTGTCTGCATTCATCTGGGCGCGCAGCCGCTCCCATGCGGCACTATCGTTGCGCAAAAGCTCTTTGGCTTGCCGCGACGCAGCGGCCATGCCGGCGACGATTTCAGGATGATCGCGCAGCACCTCGCCGCGCACCACATAGCCCAAAAGCGGCGTTTCAGGGTCCAGCCCCAGCGCCAAGGCCGCCTGCGACACCGACATCAACAGGCGCATCCCCGACGCTTCCATCTTGGCACCGAAATGCCAGAAATTGATCGCCCCGTCCAATTCGCCGCCGGTCGCCGCTTTGAAAATCAGCGGCGGCGCGCCAAACACCTGTTCGGTCTGCCCCGCCAGATCAAAACCCGATTGCTGATCGGCAAATGCGCGCAGGATCAGCCAGCTTTTGTCCAGCGGACCGCCCGCGATCCCGATCTTGCCGCCCGCAAGGTCACCGAGCGACTGCGCGGGACTGTCGGCGGGCACATAGATGCCGCCCACGGCCTTGGAATAGGGCAAAAACACCAGATCCTGCCCCTGCGCCCGCTGGCGCGCGACCCAGAGCCAGTCGGAGACGATCATATCGACCTCCCCCGCTTGCAAGGCCACATCCGAGGCGGCTTTGCCGGCAACATCCATCACCTCCAGCGCAAAGCCGTTGGCGGTGTCAAAACCGTTGTGGCGGATGGTATCGACTTCCCAAGCGACCGTGCCCGACATCTGCAAGGCCGCGCGCAATTTAGGCATATCGCCTGCCACAGTGTCTGCGGTGGCGCTAAAGGAAACGGACGCCAGCAGCGCCGCAAACCCGAGTGTGATTTTCATGTTGTCCTCCCTGACTGCCCTCACGATAGGCCCGCCTTGCCCGCCCCAGAAATACGACCAAAGGCGCAAAATGCGTGTCAACGGCCTCGGGGTCGTACGACCAATCGCCAATTTGAGCCCGCCCGCCCCGGGGTGAACATAAGGCACCCCCGCGCGGCGCGCTGGCGGGTGATCAGGGAGGACACCAGATGACTAAATTCGCAACCACATGGGCAAGCACGGCGCTGGCCGCTGTCTTGTCGCTTAGCATGACCGCCAGTGTCAGCGCGGGCGTGACCGAGGAAGACCTCGCCAACGACCAAATGACCCCCAACGACATTCTGACCAACGGCATGGGGCGCGATCTGCAGCGCTATTCGCCGCTCGACACGCTCAACAAGGACAATATTTCCGGCCTCGTGCCCGCATGGGCCTTCAGCTTTGGCGGGGAAAAGCAGCGCGGGCAGGAAACCCAGCCGCTCGTCTATGACGGGGTGATGTATGTCACCGGCTCCTATTCGCGCCTTTATGCCATTGACCTGAAAACCGGCAAGGAACTGTGGCAATATGATGCCCGCCTGCCCGAAGGCATCCTGCCCTGCTGTGACGTGATCAACCGCGGCGGCGCGATTTATGGCGACAATATCTATTTCGGCACGCTGGACGCGCGGATCGTCGCGCTTGACCTGAAAACCGGCGATGTCGTGTGGAACAAGAAAATCGCCGACTACAAAGAGGGTTACAGCTACACCGCCGCCCCGCTTATCGTGAACGGTCTGGTGGTCACCGGCAATTCGGGTGGTGAATTCGGTGTGGTGGGCGAAGTGCAGGCGCGCGATGCCGAAACCGGCGATCTGGTCTGGACCCGCCCCGTGATCGAGGGCCACATGGGCACGCTCAACGGTGAAGAAAGCACGATGACGGGCGAACTCAACGCCACCTGGCCCGGCGACATGTGGAAAACCGGCGGCGGCGCGACCTGGCTTGGCGGCTCCTACGATGCCGACACCGATACGCTGGTCTTCGGGGCGGGCAACCCCTCGCCGTGGAACTCGCACCTGCGCGGGGCCGGCACCCCGACCGAAGGCAACACAGGCGACAACCTTTACGCCGCCTCCCGCCTTGGCATTGATCCCGCGAGCGGCGAAATCAAGTGGCACTACCAGACCACCCCGCGCGAAGGCTGGGATTTCGACGGTGTGAACGAGGTGATTCCCTTTGTCGACAAGGACGGCAACAAACGCTTTGCCACCGCCGATCGCAACGGCTTCTTTTACGTGTTGAACCGCGAAGACGGTGCTTTCGTGCAGGCGACACCCTTCGTGCAAAACATCACCTGGGCCAGCGGGATCGGTGAAGATGGCCGCCCGATCTACATCGAAGAAGCCCGTCCGGGCGACCCCGCTGCCGCCGCAGACGGCGACAAGGGCGAAATGATCTTTTCCGTGCCCTCGTTCCTGGGCGGCAAAAACTGGATGCCGATGGCCTATAGCCAGAAATCGGAACTGTTCTACGTGCCCTCGAACGAATGGGGCATGGACATCTGGAACGAGCCGATTTCCTATAAAAAGGGCGCGGCCTACCTTGGCGCGGGCTTCACGATCAAGCCGATTTTCGAGGATTACATCGGCTCGCTCAAGGCCATCGACCCCAACACGGGCGAGATCAAATGGGACTACCACAACGAGGCCCCGCTCTGGGGCGGCGTGATGACCACCGCGGGCGGTCTGGTGTTCTTTGGCACGCCCGAGGGGGAATTCAAGGCGCTCGATGATGAAACCGGCGAAGAACTGTGGTCCTTCCAAACCGGTTCGGGCATCGTCGGCCAGCCCGTCACCTTTGAAATGGACGGCGAGCAATATGTGACGGTCGCCTCGGGCTGGGGCGGCGCCGTGCCTCTCTGGGGCGGGGAAGTCGCCAAAAAGGTGAACTACCTCAACCAGGGCGGCACCGTCTGGACCTTCAAACTGCCCAAACAGCTTGCCGCGCTGAAATAAGCCTGTTTCAGGCTGGATGAGAGACACATTGCGCCTGCCCTTCGGGGTGGGCGTTCTGCTATGGGCGCCCCTTTTGCCGCGCGCCGCGCATTCGACCTTTCGGTAATGGCGTGTTTGCGAACTGGTGGTATTCTGGACCCGTACACAGTGAAAGGGCGCATCATGAACCAGACCAGTGGCATCCGCGTCGAGGGCGGCCTGAAATCGGCGCTGATCGTCGATGATCATCCCCTGTTTTGCGATGCTCTTTCGATGACCCTCAGCGCGGCGGTCGGCTTTGACACGGTCGAAACCGTGGGGCGTCTGGATGAGGCCATGGACCATCTGGACGGGGCCCCTGCCCCCGATGTCATCATCCTTGACCTCAACCTGCCCGATGTGAACGGGCTGGACGGTCTGGTGCGCCTGCGCAACATGGTCCCGACCACGCCGATCGTCGTGGTCTCCTCCATGTCCGAACCCATGCTGATCCGCTCGGTGATCCGTGTCGGCGCTGCCGGATATGTGCCCAAACATTCCTCGCGCGAGGTGTTTCGCGAGGCCTTCGACCACATCGCCAAGGGCGCGGTGTTTGCCCCCGAAGGCGCACTTCCCGAGGGCGATCTGCGCAATCTGCCCCCCTCGCAGTCGGAAGAGGCGCTGATCCGGCTGAGCCATCTCACCCGCCAGCAGGCCAAAATCCTGCAACTGATCTGCGCGGGAAAAATGAACAAGCAAATCGCCTATGAATTGACGATTGCCGAAACCACCGTCAAAGCCCATGTCACCGCGATCATGCGCAAGCTGGGCGTCCAATCGCGCACCCAGGCCGTGTTGATGGCGATGGAAGCGAATTTCGACAATCTCTTGCCAGATACATGAAACCATCGCACCATCACCGGTCTCTGGGGAGGAGAGCGTCGATGGACACATCACAGGATTCGGGGCCGGACACGGCCCCCGCCGTTGCGCGGTTTACCACGCCCTTGCCGCCACGCGACCTTGTGCCGACCGTGCGCGTGCCCGCCGACGCCCCCGATGCGGCGCTGCAAATCGCGCGCGGACTGGGCGCTGGCCCCTTCTCTCTCGTCACCCTGTTCATCTCGCCGCAGGCCGATTCCCAATCCCTGAAACGCCAGCTTAGAGACGCATTTCCCGTCACGCGCATCATGGGCTGCACCACAGCGGGTGAAATTTCCGACCTCGGCTATGACGAGGGAAGCATCGTCGCCGTCGCCTTTCCGGTCGAACATTTTGGCGTTGAAACCATCCTCATTCCCGACCTCAACACCTGCACGTCCCGCGATCTGGTCTCCAACCTCATCCGCACCCGCCAAACGCTGGCGCGCCGCTATCCGCGCTGGGGGCAGGAATTCGCCTTCCTGCTGGTGGATGGCCTCTCGGTGAAAGAGGACGAACTGACCGCGGCACTGGCCTCCGGCATCGGCCCCGTGCCGCTGTTTGGCGGCTCGGCGGGCGATGGGGTGCGCTTTCGCGAGACCTTCGTGCTGACGGGCGATCAACGCCTGCAAAATGCCGCCGTTCTGGCCTTTGTGCGCACGGATTGCCGTGTGAAAGTGTTCAATTTTGATCACCTGATCCCCACCGATCAACGCATGGTCGTGACCGCCGCCGATCCCCAAAACCGTATCGTGCGCGAAATCAATGCAGAACCTGCCGCGCGCGAATACGCCCGCCTTCTGGGCAAAGACCCCGAACAACTGTCGCGCTTTACCTTTGCCGCCCATCCCGTTGTCGTGCGCATGGGGGGGCGCCACCACGTGCGCGCCATCCAGAAGGTCGCTGAAAACGGCGATCTGGTGTTCTTTTCGGCCATCGACGAAGGGCTCGTCCTGACGCTTGCCCAACCCAGCGACATGGTGGCCCATCTGGAGGGGGCTTTTGCGGGCCTCTCGCGCGACTTCGGGCCCCCTGCCCGCATTCTTGCCTGCGATTGCATCCTGCGGCGACTGGAGGCAGAGGAAAAACAAGCCAGCGGCGCGCTGTCGGACATCCTCAAACGCTACAACGCGCGCGGCTTTTCGACCTATGGCGAACAGCTTGGGTCGATGCATGTCAACCAGACCATGACCGGCGTTGCCATCTATCCGCCCAGCGACACGTGAGGCCCGCGATGACACGCCTGTCCGATGCCCTGATCAACCCCGCCGACAGTCCCGAACGCCGCACCGAAAAGCTGTTGTCGATCGTCGATGTCCTGATGCGCCAGGCCGAGCAAACCAACGACGACCGCGGCGCGGCCTATGCCCAGTTCCAACGCGCCGCGTTGCTTGAGGAACAGGTGCGCGAACGGACCATGGATCTGGAGCGCGCGCTCGATCTGCTCAATGAATCAAACGCCCGCCTGTCGGAAGCCAACCGGCAAACGGAATCGGCCAGACGTAATCTAGCAGGCGCGATAGAGACTGTTCAGGACGGGTTTGCTCTGTTTGACTCCTCCGATGTTCTTGTTATGTTCAACTCGCGTTTCGCTACCTTCATGCCCGATATTCGCGCCGAGCTGACCCAGGGCATCACCTTTGAACACTATGTCGAACTGGTCAGCCGCTCGCGCTATCTTGCGCTGACCTCCGGCGAAACCGCCGATCTCTGGGCCGACCGGCGCAAATCGCGCCACCACGAACGCCACGTCATTTTCAACGTCCATCTGATCAACGACCGCTGGATTCAGGTCAGCGAGCATAACACCTCGGACGGCGGGACGGTGATCCTGCAAACCGACGTGACCGACATCATCCTCAACGAACGCGAAGAACGCGGCCGGATGCTCGACGATCAGGCCAAGATGATCGGCGCCACGCTTGAACACATCAGTCAGGGTGTCTGCATTTTCGATGGCAACCTGCGCCTTGCGGGGTGGAACAAGCGACTGGGTCACATGCTGGGCATTCCCATGACCCGCTTGCGCATCGGGGCCTCGGCAGAGACCCTATTGGCCCGGTTCGGCTCTGATCTGCCCTTCGGGGACAGGATGACCGCAAGCCGTCTGCTGGCGTGGGTCGCCCTTGAAACGCCCCGCCCTGCCCTGTCTTTCGAACTGAAACGCGGCAACCAGGCGATCCTCGACGTGCTGGCCGAGGAAATGCCCGACCGCGGGTTTGTGATGAGTTTTACCGACATCACCCGCGAGCGCGATGCGCTGACGGCGATCACCCGCGCCAATGAAACGCTGGAGGCGCGCGTGGTGGAACGCACGCTCGACCTTGAGGACGCGCTATCGCAGGCCGAACGCGCCAATGCCGCGCGCTCGCGCTTCGTGGCAGCCGCGTCTCACGACCTGTTGCAACCCTTGTCAGCGGCGAAGCTCTTTGTCGCCTCTGCGGGCGACGGGGTCACTGATCCCGCGACGCAGGCTGTCCTTGGCAAAGCGCAAAATGCGCTCCTGAGCGTGGAATCCATCTTGGGCGCTTTGCTCGACATTTCGCGGCTTGAATCGGGCCGCGCTGCGGTGGACATCGCGCCTGTCCCCTTGGGGCCATTGCTCGCGCAGCTCACCGATGAATTCCTGCCAAGCGCGCAGGCCAAGGGCATCGCTTTGACGGTCGTCCCCTGCAAAGCCGTCGTCGAAAGCGACCCCACCTATCTGCGCCGCATCCTGCAAAACCTGATCGGCAATGCCATTCGCTACACCAAAACCGGCCGTGTTCTGGTTGGCCCGCGCAAGACGGCCAGCGGCATCCGGCTGGAAGTGCGCGATACGGGGCCCGGCATTCCCGTTGAGGAACAACAGGCGATCTTTCGCGAATTCCATCGGGTTGGCGGTTCTGCCTCGGCTTCCGTCGGAATGGGGCTTGGGTTGGCAATCGTGGACCGCGCCTGCGCGCAGCTTGGCCACCCGCTCGATCTGTGGTCGCACCCCGGCAAAGGCACCTGTTTTTCCGTCGAACTTCCCCGCTCGCAGTTACGCGCGGCAAATAGCTTTGTGCCGCGCGCTGTCCCCGCGGGGACGGGCGAAAGCCTCAATTCCGACTCCATCGTGTTGCTCGTGGAAAACGACGAGGAATTGCGACGGGCGATGTGCCTCTTGTTGGAGGGGCGCGGTGTGTCGGTGATCGAAGCGGCCTCGGGCGAAGAGGCCTTGGCGCTGCTGGGCGAACTGGGCATCACGCCCGACATCTTGATGGTGGATCAGCAACTGGGTGAGGGCATGGATGGCATCGACACGATCCTCGAACTGCGCGCAGGTTGCGGCCCGCAGCCCGCGCGTCTTGTGACGGCAAACCGCACGCAGGCCGTCAGAACCAAGGCCGAGCGGGCAGGGATCAAGATCCTGTTCAAGCCGATTGACCCGCAGGAAATCGACAGGTTTCTCGCGACCCCCGAGTGAACGTCCCCGCGGGGACAGGCAACAAAAAAGACCCTATTGCGGCCAATAGGGTCTTCTTAATTGGCATAAACTCGCGATTACTGATCCAGCGCGGCGAAGAAGGCCGCAACGGCCGCTTCCAGTTTTTGCGGATCGCTGGAGGCAAAATTGACCTCGGCGCGGATTTCAATACGCCCCTCCGTCGCAGCGCAGCGCGCCACCCCCAGCGGGGTCGCACAGCGAAACGTGGTTTTGGCCGAACGCTCGGAAGGGGTAGGGCCCGGCGCAGGTTTAACGGCTGTCTCCGGCTCGGGCTGCGCTTTGAGTTTCAGGAAATCGCGCAGCACTGCCAACTCGGCCTCCGGCGTCGTCGGCATGCGCGCGGTCAGGGCGTTTCGCAACTGGGCCTGTGCGCCCACCGTGTCCGCCAAAAGCTTTTCAAGGTCCAGCCCCAAGGCCCGCGGAATGACTTCGGGAAACTTCAAATGTGACCCTATCCGCTGGAGTAGAGACGCAAAATGGCGGATGTAGCTGCGTTTCTGCCGCGCCGCGGAGCCATAGAGAGCGGCCACTGCCTCTTCGATCGTTTGCGCTTGCGTACCGTCATCGGCGACATAGGCGCGCGCCAGTTCGGCCATTTCGGCAAAGGAAATATCGCGCCGCACAAGGTTCTCATCGACCATGCGCCGATACAGCCCCTCAAGGGCCTCGCCCTTTGCCACCAGACCGGCGGGGATTTTGGCAAAGGCCTCATCGCCGGTTTCCTCGAACAAGGCGCGATAGGCGCTGAGACGGCGATAGCCCTGAACCAGTTCAAAGCCCGCCTCGGTTTGTTCGACGCGGATCGGGTTGGACAGGCCGATCTCGCGGATCGAGGTTTTCAACTCCTCCAGATCAGGGTCGCGCGTCACAGCGCGGTCGCGGGTGAGTTTGGTCGTCAAAATCTGGTCCAGCGGAATCAGATCGACGATCAATCCTTGCCGTTTCAGCCGCACATGTTCATGGGCCAGCTGGTCATTTTCGGCGCGGATCGCGGCTTCGGCGGCCTGGCGCGCGCGCAGCGCATCGGCGTTTTCGCTGATCGCGCTCGCCATCGGGCCGCGCCGCGTTTCCTCGCTTGGCGGGGCAGGGGGCGTCGCGTCGGAGGCGGGGGTGTCGGCTTCGGGAAAGTCGATGTCAAAGATGCGGCGTTTGCTCATTGGTCAGCCTCCAGTTTATCCCACGCGGCAATCAGATTGCCCCTGAATTCCTCATAGGCCTGATCGAAACTGGTGCGCGCGCGCCGCCAGGTTTCGCGGGTCATTTCGCGGTAGTCGATTTCATAGATCGACGACAGGAAGCGACCGGATTGCTCGACCGCGCGGGTCATTTCGATCGGGTTGGCGGCCAATCTATCGCCGAACACCTTGCTGAAAGCTGACTGCATCGCGCGGTGCAATTCGTTGTTCGCCTCGAAGCGGGTCAGCAGGAAGCGCACATCGAGGAAGGCCTTGGGCAATTGCAATGTCCCCGCGGGGACAATGCCGTCAAAATGGGACAGATCCTCAAGCGCCTCGCCAAGCTGACCGATAAAAGAGGTCGTGGAGTCATATTCCCAATAGCCCGGCCCCGAGGGGATATAGAGCACATCGGCGGCAAAGACCGCGTTCATCGACTGATAGCCGATGGCGGGCGGGCAGTCGAAGATGATCATGTCATAGGCATCATCAGGGATCGCATCGAGGTAGCGCGACACGGCGGCAAAGAACGACCACTCGGGGTTGAGATGGCGGTACTGCGCGGAGGCAAATTCCACGAAGGCCGCGTTGGCGCAGGAGGGCAGCAGGTCGATGGTGGGCCAGCTTGTCGGCTTGATGAAATCGGAGACGCGCAGGTCGCGCAGGCCCATGCCGGTCACCGAGGCCGGCAGGCGGCGTTGCGGCAGGGCGGCACCGGTTTCCGCGCCTTGGGTGTTCGCATTCATCCGCTCGGTCTCATGGATGAGATCGCGCGCCATCACCCCCCAAACGGTGTATTCCTCGGCGACATCAGTGATCCCCATCGAATGGCTGAGGGTTGCCTGGGGGTCGAAATCAACGCAGAGCACGCGATACCCGTCAAGGGCGGCGGCATGGGCGAAATGCAGCGCGACCGTGGATTTGCCCGCACCGCCTTTAAAGTTCGCGATGGCGGCGCGGATCGCGCGCTTGCCGGCAGGGCGCGGCGGCATCAGGGAGCGGCGGTTCACCGTCAGGCGGCGGCGCAGCTCGTTGATCTCTTGCAAGCTGTACCACCGCTGACGCCCGTCCTCCTCGACTTGCCCCTGCGGCAAGGAGGGGTCGGCGGCAAGGCGTCCGCGCAGGGTGGATTGGTTCACCTTGAAAATCAGCTCGCCGACTTCCCAGCTTGAGAAGCGGCGCAGGGTCTTTTCCATCTGCGGCGAAAAGGTTTGCTGTCGGATCCAGCCCTGCATCTTGAGGGACTGTTGCTGAAGCCGTGCCAGATCTTCGTGGGTGTACATGCTGCCTCCTGTCCCCGCGGGGACGTAGATTATCGTTGCTTTCTTATTTACGCTGATTTCGTGCAGGACGCAAAAACGAATATTGCATCATTTAGCGTTTTCTGCGATTTTCTTTTTCGAAGACGGTGAAACGGGTGTGTTTTCAACCTGCGTTGCGCGAAAAACGGCCTCCTGCGATTCGCCATCCCGCGCTCACGGACAGGATTGGCTGTTCATTGGGCGGTGCATCGGCCAGTTCCCTGAGCAGGTCAATGGCGGTGTTATCGAACCGGCGCATCGGTGAAAACGGGGACATATTGCCCTGAATTGAGGCCTGAAGATCCCCTATTAGGGGACATTTTCACCGCAATAGGGGACAGGCTGAATGTCCCCCTCTACCAAAAACATACCTTCAAATTCTTTTCAGGTTTGGAGACGGGATTTGGTCAGGACCTGCGCTGGTCGGCTTTCGCTTGACAGAATCGAAGGTTCGGACGCAAATTAAGGAAGTGCTGCAAAGAACGCCGAGTTAACCCGAGATTAACCGGCTCTATGGCAACGCTACAGGCGTGACGGTGGGCAAAGAACGCGGTCACAGCGATGCACAAAGCAATCTGCCATCGCAGGCACATGAAATAACGGACCGAGCCTATCAAGGGCCAGCGCCAAGCGGAGGTCATCTTCCGCATTGAGGCAATATCCGGCGCTGCCGGAAACGATCGAGGGCAAAATGATCGTCAGCAGAACCACATCGAAAGCGGTCGGGCGCAATGCCTCCGTTTTGAAATATGATCTTCTCACGGCCATGGCAGCGCACGCGCTTGCTTTGGGCAAGCACGAGCAGCGGCTTGCCCTGCGGCTTATGGCGCTGATGACGGCGCGCTACAATTGGGCGCGTGACGAGCTGGCGATGGGCCAGCGCGATATCGCGCGGGTTTGGAATGTCGACGAGCGCACGGTCAAACGCGAAATGGCCAAACTGCGGGCGATGGGCTGGCTGGAAGTCAAACGGCAAGGCGCGCGCGGGCGGGTGACGGAATACGGTCTGGGCATTGCGCGCATCATCGAGGACACGCGCGACGCCTGGCCGCGGGTTGGTCCCGATTTCGAGATGCGGATGTCGGGCACGCCCGAAGAGGATGTCAAAGTCGTCCCGCTTCCGGTGCGCGGGAAAGTGGTGGCGCCCGATCTTTCAAGCGGAACGGAATGGGCGCTGGCACAAGGCGTGTTGCACAGCGAGGATGCGGGCCTCTATGCGGCATGGGTGCAGGGGCTGGTGCGCGAAAGCCGCGCAGGCGGGCGACTCACGTTGCGCGCGCCGACCCGTTTCCATGCCTCCTATGTCAGCACACATCTGCAAGCCCGCCTTCTCAAGGCGCTGCGCGGCGTCGATGAGGCCGTGAGCGAAGTTGTGATTTCGGGCTGAAACAAGTCTCTGGAGGCCGGGTTAGGGTCACATGTTTCGTGCAGAGCCGACGGCGGGCCGTTGGATCTGCCGCAGATGGAAGGTGGTAGATATTTCGCGCGCAGGGGGCTAAAGCTGAGGGACACACCCGCGAGGCATGCAATGGTATACAAAGCACCCTTCCCGAAACCGACCCTTGATCCCAATCGTCTGGCGCGTCAGCTTTTGGCCCTCGCGATCGGGGCAATTGGCGGATATCTGTTCTTTTTGATCCATCTGCCGCTGGCATGGATGCTGGGCGCGATGAGCTTTTGCTTGATTGCCTCGCTTTTGCAGGTGCCGGTCCTAAGCCCCAACCGTATTCGCAACCCCATGGCGGGGGTGATCGGGGCGATGCTGGGCACCTCCTTCACGCCGGATTTTTTCAACGGCTTGCTGCATTGGACGGTGCCGCTGTTGTTGCTGATCCCCTACCTCGGCATCGCGACCTTCGCGGGCTATGTCTATCTGCACAAACTGGTGGGCTACGACCAGCCGACCTCGTTTTTTTCCGCGACCCCCGGTGGCTTGGTCGACATGATCATGATGGGCGAGGCGCGCGGCGGTGACGGGCGGATCATCGCCCTGATGCACGGCGCAAGGGTGTTTCTGGTCGTGTTGTTTTTTCCCGTTATTGTTCAGAGTGTTGCGGGCGTTGACCTTGGGGCTGTGACGCGCAACTGGACCTCGATGGCGGGGGTGGGCGCCTGGGATGTCGTGTGGTTTGTCCTCACGGTGCTGGTGGGGCAGGTTGCGGGGCACAAACTCGGGCTGCCGGCCTCCCATCTGATGGGGCCGATGCTGATTTCCGCGACGCTGCATTTGACCCATGTGACGGATTTTACCGTGCCAACGGCCGTCACCTCGGCGGCGCAGCTGGTGCTGGGCACGGCCCTGGGCGCGCGTTTTGCGGGAACATCGACCAAATTCATCCTCAAGGCATTGGGCGTCTCGCTTGGCTCGACGGTGATCCTTTTGACGATGACGGTCGGCTTTGGCCTGTTGATCGCGCAGGTAAGCGACATCGCCATCCCCGAAATCCTGCTCGCCTATTCGCCCGGCGGACTCGCGGAAATGTCGCTTGTGGCCTATGCTGTGGGGGCCTCTGTGCCCTTCGTCTCCGCGATGCACCTTGCGCGGATCTTTTTGGTGATCGCAGGGGCCATGCCCGCCAAGGCGCTGATCACGCGATTTGTGAAGTAGTAAGCCGCGATCCGACCGTGAAAATTGCGCAAATCGGCACGCCTGCGCATTGAAATTCCGTGCCAAAGATGGTTTGCACGCTGCAACCAGCGACAACCGCCCGTCAGAATTGGATATCCGATGCCTTTTTATCGTTCCCGCAGATCCACCCATGGCCGCAACATGGCAGGGGCCCGTGGCCTCTGGCGCGCGACCGGCATGACCGACAGCGATTTCGGCAAGCCGATCATCGCGGTGGTCAACTCCTTCACGCAATTCGTTCCCGGCCACGTCCACCTCAAGGATCTGGGCCAGATGGTCGCGCGCGAGATTGAAAAATCCGGTGGCGTGGCCAAGGAATTCAACACGATTGCCGTGGATGACGGCATCGCCATGGGACACGACGGCATGCTCTATTCGCTGCCCTCGCGCGAAGTCATTGCCGATTCCGTGGAATATATGGTCAACGCGCATTGCGCCGATGCGATGGTGTGTATTTCCAACTGCGATAAAATCACCCCCGGCATGATGATGGCGGCGATGCGTCTGAACATTCCGGTGATCTTCGTGTCCGGCGGACCGATGGAAGCGGGCAAAGTGACCATCGACGATCTGGAGCATTCGCTCGATCTGGTCGATGCGATGGTGGCCGCTGCCGATGACAACTATAGTGACGAAGAGGTCGATGCGATCGAACGTGCCGCTTGCCCGACCTGCGGGTCCTGTTCGGGGATGTTCACCGCCAACTCGATGAACTGTCTGGCCGAGGCATTGGGCCTTGCGCTGCCGGGCAACGGGTCGACGCTGGCGACCCATGCGGATCGCAAACGCCTGTTCCTTGAGGCCGGTTCGAAAATCGTCGACATCACCAAACGCCACTACGAGGGCGAGGAAAAGGGTCTGTTGCCGCGCGACATCGCGACGTTTGAGGCCTTCGAGAATGCCATGTCGCTTGATATTGCGATGGGCGGGTCGACCAACACCGTGTTGCACCTGCTGGCCATTGCCCATGAGGGCGAGGTGCAGTTCAGCATGGATGACATCGACCGTCTGAGCCGCAAAGTGCCGGTGCTGTGCAAAGTCGCCCCCGCCAAGGCCGATGTCCACATGGAAGACGTGCACCGCGCGGGCGGCATTTTCGCCATTCTGGGCGAAATGTATCGCGGCGGCTTTTTGCACGGCGATGTGCCCACGATCCATTCCGACACGATGGCGCAGGCGATTTCCAAATGGGATATCAAAGTGTCCAACGATCCCGAGGTGGACCAGTTCTACCGCGCGGCGCCCGGTGGTGTGCGCACCACGGAAGCGTTTTCGACCTCGAACCGCTACAAGGAAACCGACAGCGACCGCCAGAACGGCGTGATCCGCTCGGCAGAACACGCCTTTTCCAAGGATGGCGGTCTGGCCGTGCTCTTTGGGAATGTGGCCGAAGACGGCTGTATCGTGAAAACCGCCGGCGTCGATGACAGCATCCTGACCTTTACCGGCAAGGCCAAGGTGTTTGAATCCCAGGACGCGTCGGTCAACGCGATCCTGACCAACAAGGTCGAGGAGGGCGATATCGTCGTCATCCGCTACGAGGGTCCGCGCGGCGGTCCGGGGATGCAGGAAATGCTCTATCCGACGAGCTACCTCAAATCCAAAGGTCTGGGCAAGAAATGCGCCCTGCTGACGGACGGGCGCTTTTCGGGGGGCACCTCCGGTCTGTCGATCGGCCATGTCTCCCCCGAAGCGGAAGAGGGCGGTCTGATCGGTCTGGTCGAGACCGGCGACACCATCGAGATCGACATCCCCAACCGCACGATCCACCTCGCCGTGCCCGACAACGAACTGGCGGCGCGGCGCGAAGCCAAGGGCGATCTGCCCTGGGCGCCGGTGGAAAAACGCGAACGGGCGGTGTCGACCGCGCTCAAAGCCTACGCGATGCTGGCCTCCTCTGCGGCCAAGGGTGCTGTGCGGATTTTGCCCAAAACCTGATCGTTTCCAAACCCGCCCTCTGCCCGATTGGCAGGGGGCGCGGGCGGGGCGGTATCGGGGCGCGGTTTTTCGACAAGCGCCTGCAATTTAGGCGGAGTTCCCCTGTCATTCTGCACCCGCATTCGCGAAAAACGGCCCAAACTCAACGTCTTCAGCAGAATCTTGTGGCAGTGCAGCAAAACTCGCCATAATTGGACCAACGTCATGGCACTGTTACACGGGTGAGTCGTGTTGCAGGTGCCGGATGCACGGGAAAATTATAGGTTCGATGCCTGATACTTCAGTTCTTTTGCGGCCCGCTTGTGGCCGTTTCACTCGTCGTTCTGTCCTGACACTTTTGACAGGCTCCACCGCAGCGCTTGCCTTTGCGGGGCGCAGCTTTGCGCAGGAAACTGCCCCAGAGGGCCAAACGCCCGCTGCCGCCGATCCTGTTGTCACGCCGCCCGCCGCGCCCGTGGTCGAGGCCGCGCCCGAGCCACTGCCCTTTGATTTCGACTGGCTGTCGTCGCAGATGCAGGCCAAAGCGGGCCGCGCCTATGTGGCCCCGCCAAAATCGGCGGATGTGATTCCCGATCTGGATTACGACGCCTATCGTCTGATCCAGTTCAACCCCGAGGCCGCGCGCTGGCGCGATGAAAAGGCCCTGTTCCAGGTGCATGCCTTTCATCCCGGTTGGCTGTACCGCGAGACGGTGAATATCAACGAGGTTGTCGACGGCTTTCAAACGCCGATGACCTTCAGCACCGACGATTTCCTGTATTACAACGGCCTCAAGGACCGCGTGCCCGAGCATACCGATTTGCCCGGTGTTGCGGGCTTCCGCTTGAACACGCCGCTCAACCGCGCCGATATGTTCGACGAATTGGTCGCCTTTGTCGGCGCCTCCTATTTTCGGGCTTTGGGGCGGGGCAACAGCTATGGCCTGTCCGCCCGCGGGCTGGCGATCAACACCGGCCTGTCGGGCGAGGAAGAATTCCCGCGCTTTTCCGATTTCTGGCTGGTGCGCCCCGCGCAGGGCCAGACCTCGGTCCAGATTTATGCCGCCCTCGACAGCCCCTCGTGTACGGGGGCCTTCGGCTTTACCATCACGCCGGGCGAAGAAACCGTCATCGATGTCACGTCGCGGCTGTATTTTCGCCGCGATGTCGAACAGCTCGGGGTTGCGGCGCTGACCTCCATGTTCCTGTTTGACGAAAAGAACCGCGGCGATTTCGACGATTACCGCCCGCAGGTTCACGACAGTTCGGCGCTGATGGTGCAGCGCAGCGATGGCGATGTCTTGTGGCGGCCGCTCAACAACCCCCAACGCCTCGGCTCGTCCTATTTGAACGAACCCAATATGAAAGCCTTCGGCCTGATCCAGCGCGACCGCGATTTCGCAGACTATCAGGACGCGGGCGCCCATTATCAGGACCGCCCCTCGGTCTTGATCGAACCCAAGGGCGATTGGGGCACAGGGGCCGTGCGATTGGTGGAAATTCCTTCCGATCTGGAGGGCAACGACAACATCGTGTCCTTCTGGGTGCCCTCGAACAAACCCAAAGCCGGTGAAATGCGGGCCTATGATTACCGCCTGCGCTGGGGCGCTTTGGGCACGGATCGTGACGGGGATCGTGCCTGGATCGTCAACACGTTGGCAGGGCAGGGGGGCACCTCTGGCGTGTCCGATGTCGATCCCAAATTGCGCAAGTTCGTCATCGATTTTGACGGGGGGCTGATGGCGGGCCTCTCGAGCGCGGCGGCTGAGGATCTGGAGCCGGTGGTGACTCTCTCGGGCGGAAAAATTCAGCACATTGCCCTTTCAAAAGTCGATGGCACCACCATGTGGCGTCTGGTGATTGATGTTGACGGACAAAATGAACGTCTTGTGGAACTTGTGGCCCATGTCGCAGGTTTTGGTCGCAAGTTAACAGAGACCTGGATTTATCAATGGATGCGCAGCTCATGACGCCCAATTCCACGACACATTCCAACGAGGCGCTTGAGGGTATCGCCCGCCAGAACGACGTTCTGGCACGGGGCGCATTGCCCGAGGCCCCGATGGTTATGCAACGGCAAGTTCTTGAAGGCGCATCGTTTTCGGTGCTCGGCCTGTTGGGGGCGCTGGTTCCTGTTAAGGGCCGGATCGCGCGGGGCCGCTAATCCATGACCCGCAGTGGCGCGTCGGTGGGCGCATTTTCCGCACGCGCCTTTGCCTTGCTGGTCAGCATCGGCCTTGGGGCCGGGGCGGCGGCGTTGTTTTTGCAGTTCGGTGCGGCGGATGGCTATCAGCTTGTGGATGGTCTGCGCGCGGCGCTGGTGTTTATCACCACTTTCTGGCTTGCGTGGGGCGCGATGCAATCGGTCGAGGGGCTGATCTCTGCCAAGGCCCCGCCTGCGCCGCTCGATACGCCGATCACCACCCGCACGGCCATTTTGATGCCCGTCTACAACGAAGACCCCACCGCCGTTTTCGCGCGCGTGGCGGCGATGGATGACGCGCTCGAGCGCCACGGGTTGCGCGCGCATTTCGACTTCGCGATTCTGTCGGACACGCAGGATGCAACGGTCGCTGCCGCAGAGGAACGCTGGTTCGTGCGGCTGTGGGACGATCGCAAGCAGGACGCGCGGGTGGAAAACGGGCAGGAGCCCCGGTTTTTCTACCGCCGTCGCGCGCGCAACACCGGGCGCAAAGCGGGCAACATTCAGGACTTCTTCGAGCGCTCCGGCGCGCGCTACGATTTCGCGCTGATTTTGGATGCCGACAGTTTGATGGACGGGGCGACGATTGCCGAAATGGTGCGCCGGATGCAGGCAGAGCCGCGCCTTGGCCTGCTGCAAACCCTGCCGCGCATCGTGAACGCACGCTCGCGCTTCGGGCGGGCGATGCAATTTGCCGCCGGATTCTACTCGCCGGTGTTTGCCCAGGGCCAAGCGGCGATGCAGGGCGCAACGGGGCCGTTCTGGGGGCACAACGCCCTCGTGCGTGTGCCGGCTTTTGTCGAGGCCTGCGCATTGCCCGAATTGTCCGGCCCGCCCCCCTTTGGCGGTCACATCCTCAGTCACGACTACGTCGAAGCCGCCCTGCTTGCACGCGCAGGCTGGGGGGTGCGGGTGGATCCTGACCTGACGGGGTCTTTCGAGGAAGGCCCTGAAAACATGATCGATTTCGCCAAACGCGATCGCCGCTGGTGTCAGGGCAACCTGCAGCACATCCGCCTTCTGCCCGCACCGGGCCTCAAGGCGTGGTCGCGGTTCGTGTTCTTTCAGGGCATCCTGAGTTACATCGCCCCGCTGTTTTGGGTGATGTTTCTGGCCTCGAACCTCTATGCGACAGCGACCGCGCCCGAACCGGATTTCTTTCCCGAACCGTTCCAGCTGTTTCCCGTTTTCCCCTCCGATCAAACGTCCAAAGCCGTGGGCGTTGCGGTGGGGGTGTTCGGGCTTTTGGTCTTTCCCAAAGTTCTGATCCTGATCGATGCGGCCCTGCGCGGGCGCGTGGCCGGATTTGGCGGGACATGGAATGCGCTGCGCGGCATGTCGGTGGAACTTGTGACCTCTTCGATCAACGCGCCGATCATGCTGATGTGGCAAACGCGCGCCGTTTTACAGGTGCTCTCGGGGCGCGATGGCGGCTGGCCTGCGCAGGTGCGCGGCGACGGATCGCTGACCTTTGCCGACAGTCTTGCGGCGAGTTGGTGGATCGTGCTCTGGGGGATCGCGGTGATTTTCCTTACCCAGACCTTCGGACCCGATTTGCTGCTTTGGGTGCTGCCCATCGGCATTCCGCTGGTGATCGCGCCGCTCGTGGTCTGGCTGTCCTCGCAGCGCTCGACCCCGCCGGTGTTCTTGACCCCCGAAGAACGCCATTTGCCGCAGGTGATCCAGGATCACGAGCGTATTCTGAGCGACTGGACACAGGGCGCCGCCGCGCAGGCCTGCGCCCCGACCAGCGCGCAATTGATTGCATGACATGACCAAGACCCCGCTTGTTTCCCGCCGCGATCCGCGGCTTGATTTCTTTCGCGGCCTCGCGCTGGTGATGATTTTCATCAACCATGTGCCGGGCAACCCGCTGGAAGTGCTGACCAACCGCAACTTCGGATTTTCGGATGCGGCCGAAGGCTTTGTGTTCATGTCGGGCATGGCGGCGGGGCTGGCCTATCCGGGGGCCTTTGCAACCCTGCCTTTGTGGCGCGCCGTGGCGAAATGCTGGGGGCGGGCATGGACGCTGTATTCGGTGCATCTGGTGATCACGGCGATCTGCCTTGCGATCATGTTGGCGGCGGCGCTGTGGTTTGATGCGCCGAAAATGTGGACGATCAACAACGTCGGCCCCTGGATGCGCGCGCCGGTGCAATCGACAATCGGCATCGCGACCTTGGGCCACCAGTTCGGCTATCTCAACATCCTGCCGATGTATGCCGCCCTGTTGATCCTTGCGCCGCTGATGATCCTCATCGCGCGCAAATCCTTGCCGGTGATGCTGGGCCTGTCCTTTGTGCTTTGGGTCTGTGCGGGGGAATTTCGGCTGAATTTACCGGCCTATCCCAATCCCGGCGGGTGGTTTTTCAATCCCTTCGCGTGGCAGTTTCTCTTCGCCATCGGCCTTGCCAGCGGCATGTGCCTCAAGGAGGGGCGGCGTCTTGTGCCCCTGCGGGCCTGGGCCGTCTGGGGCGCGCTTGCGTTGCTTGTGTTTTGCGCTTTGTGGGTGCAGGTCGGGGCGATTGCGACCCTCGGGCGGGGCGGCTTGCGCTGGCTTGGTGACCTCGGTGCGCCGTTCTATCTGGTGAATTTCGACAAGACCTTCCTCGCGGCACCGCGGCTTTTGCATATCCTTTTGCTGGTTTACTTCCTGTCGAGCCAGCCGTGGGTGACACGGCTGTCGGCCAGCAGATGGGTCGCGCCCGTCAGTCTGATGGGGCGGTTCGGATTGCCGGTTTTTGCCCTTGGCACGGTGCTGTCGATTCTGGGGCAGTCGTGGAAAGCGGCACTGGTCAACGACACTTGGGTGTTTGATACCAGCTATGTTTTCGCGGGGTTGATTGTGCAAATGGGATTTGCGCGGATAAAATGGCAGCTTTCTCAACCTGTTAGCCGCTGACTTGCGCTGGGGGCGCAATTGCGCCTAGCGTTGCGGCAAAACAGGGGGACCCGATGACGACACCGGACAGCATTGCCGCGCTTCACGCGCGCATCCATGATCTTGGCCCGGATTTGCCCGAGCGGATGCTGCAATGCGCCAATTACATGCTTGCGGCGGGGGACCGTCTGGCGGTGACCACAACGGCCGAATTTGCCGCCGCCGCCAATGTGCAGCCTTCCGCTGTCATCCGCTTTTGCAAGATGCTGGGGTTTTCGGGCTATTCCGAGGTGCAGCGCCTGTATCGCGCGGGGTTCGAACCCCAGCGGCCCGCCTATTCCGAACGTCTGGGCGCGCTCAAAGAGGGCGGTGGATCGATCCACACCGAATTGACCCATGCAGCGATCCAGTCGCTCGAGGGCGCGCTGGATGCGCTTGATCCTGCGCAGCTCGAACGGGCGGTCGGGGTGCTGGCCAAGGCGCGGGTGATTCACGTCATGGGCATGCGCCGGGCTTTTGCGGTGGCCGCCCATATGACCTATTTGTTCGAGAAACTCGGGGTGCCGGTGGTGTTGCACGACCGCGTTGCCGCGCTTGACGCGGGGGGGGCGATTGTGGCGGGCGATGCGTTGATCGCCATCAGTTTCGCCCCCTTCTCCAACGAGACGCTGGACGGCGCGCAGGCGGCGCTGGATCGCGCGATTCCGGTTGTTTTGTTCACCGATACGCGGCTGACCCCCTTGGGGGCAAAGGCCGAAGCGGTGCTCTGCGTGCCCGAACAGGAAGTGCGCCAGTTTCGCGGTCTCAGCGCCGCGCTGACACTGGCCATGACGCTGGCGTTAAGCGTCGGCGCCGCGCGCGTGGACTAAGGTGCTGACTTTGCGTAGAATAAAAAAATTGCCAAATTAATTTTTGGAATATACATTCTACCTCAAGGGATGGAGCCCCGGATCGGTCCCCGTGGGGACAGGGCAGGGCGGCACGTGAGAGAGGTACGCGCGACATGGAAAAGACACTGGATTTGATTACCATCGGGCGCTCGTCCGTAGACCTTTACGGCGCGCAAATCGGCGGCCGTCTCGAGGATATGGGCTCCTTTGAGAAATACATCGGTGGCAGCCCGACCAACATTGCCGCGGGGACCGCGCGTTTGGGTCTGAAGTCCGCGCTGATCACCCGTGTGGGCGACGAACACATGGGGCGTTTCATTCGCGAGCAACTGGTCAAAGAGGGCGTCGATGTGCGCGGTGTCAAAACCGACGAAGAGCGCCTGACAGCGCTGGTGTTGCTCGGGATTCGGGACGAGGACCAGTTTCCGCTGATTTTTTACCGCGAAAACTGTGCCGATATGGCGCTGAGCACGGATGACATCGACGAGGATTTCATCGCCTCGGCGCGCTGCGTGACCGCCACGGGCACCCATTTGTCCAATCCGCAGGTCGAAGCGGCGACGCTCAAGGCGCTGGAACTGGCGCGCAAACACGGCGCGCGCACCGCGCTCGACATTGATTATCGCCCCAATCTTTGGGGCGTGGCGGGCCATGGGGACGGCGAAAGCCGCTTTGTCGAAAGCGCCGCCGTGACGGCCAAGTTGCAAACCAGCCTGCACTTTTTCGATCTCATCGTCGGCACCGAGGAAGAATTCCACATCGCTGGTGGCACGACCGACACGATCGCCGCGCTCAAAGCGGTGCGCGCGGTGTCCAAGGCCACGCTGGTGTGCAAACGCGGTGCCGATGGTGCGGTCGTTTTCGCGGGCGACATTCCCGACAGCTTGGATGACGGGCAGCGCGGCGACGGCTTTCCCATCGAAGTGTTCAATGTTCTGGGCGCGGGCGACGGGTTTATGTCGGGTCTGCTCAAGGGCTGGCTGACCGGTGAGGATTGGCCAACCGCGCTGACCTTTGCCAATGCCTGCGGGGCGTTTGCCGTGTCGCGCCATGGCTGCACCCCCGCCTACCCAAGCCTTGAGGAGCTCGACTTTTTCCTCAAGCGCGGCGTGGTGGAACCCGCCCTGCGCAAGGATGCGGCACTGGAGCAAATCCACTGGTCCACGAACCGCAAGGGCGATTGGACGACGATGCGCGTTTTCGCCTTTGACCACCGGATGCAACTTGAAGACCTCGAGGGCGCAACCCCTGAGCGCATCGACATGTTCAAGACGCTCTGTCTCAAATCCGCGCATCAGGTCGCGGACGGGCGCAAGGGCTATGGTATTTTGTGTGACGGGCGCGTGGGGCGCACGGCGCTGTATCAGGCGGCGGGGTCCGGGTTGTGGATCGGGCGACCGGTGGAATTCCCGGGCTCGCGTCCGCTGACCTTTGAGGGCGAGATCGGTCTGGATTGTGGCGGTTTGAACGAATGGCCGCGCGAGCATGTGGTCAAGGTGCTGTGTTTCTATCACCCCGACGACAGCGCCGAAATGCGCGCCGAACAAGAGGCCAGCGTCAAACGCCTCTTTGAGGCCACGCGGCGCAACCGGTTGGAATTCCTGCTCGAAGTGATCCCCTCCAAGGCGGGTCCGGTGAATGACGACACCACCGCGCAGATCATCAACCGCTTTTACGAGATCGGCGTTTACCCCGATTGGTGGAAGCTGGAGCCGCTCAAAACCTCTGCCGCCTGGGACAAGGTCGTCGCGGCGATCGAGGCCCATGACCGTCACACCCGTGGCATCGTGGTGCTTGGCCTTGCGGCGGCGCAGGCGGAACTGGAAGCCTCGTTCAAAGTGGCGGCCAAATACCCGCTGGTGCGCGGCTTTGCGGTCGGGCGCACGATCTTTGGCGAAGCGGCACAGGGCTGGCTTGCGGGCGAGATTGCAGATGACGCCGCAATCGGCATGATGGCCGAAAACTACACCGCGCTTTGCGCGATCTGGGACGCGGCGCGCGCACAGGCGCAGGTCCGCGAGGGAGAACCCGCATGAACACGATCCGTCTGACCGCCGCACAGGCCATGGTCAAATATTTGAGCGTGCAGAAAAACGAGGAGGGCGAGGCCCTGATCCCCGGCATCTGGGCGATCTTTGGTCACGGCAACGTCGCCGGCATCGGCGAGGCGCTGGCCAATGCCGACCTCGACGGCAGTTTTGCGACCTATCGCGGTCACAACGAACAGGGCATGGGCAATGCGGCCGTTGCCTTTGCCAAAGCGTGCAACCGTAAACAGGCGATGGCGGTGACCTCCTCCATCGGGCCGGGGGCGACGAATATGGTCACCTCCTGTGCGCTGGCGCATGTGAACCGCCTGCCGGTTCTGTTCATTCCGGGCGATGTCTTTGCCAACCGCGAACCCGATCCCGTGTTGCAACAGATCGAGGATTTCGACGATGGCACGGTTTCTGCGAACGATTGTTTCCGCCCCGTGTCGCGCTATTTCGACCGCATTTCGCGCCCCGAACATCTGCTGACGGCCTTGCCGCGCGCGATGCGCGTCTTGAGCGATCCCGTGGATTGCGGGCCGGTGACGCTGGCGTTTTGTCAGGACACGCAGGCCGAAGCCTATGATTACCCTGAACATTTCTTTGAGCCGCAGGTCTGGACCCGGCGTCGCGTCCACCCCGATCCGCGCGAAGTGATGCGCGCCGCCGAGATCCTCAAAACCGCCAAAGATCCGCTGATCATCTGCGGCGGGGGCGTGTTGTATGCCGGCGCGTCCAAAGAGCTCGCGGATTTCGCCGCCAAACACCGCATTCCCATAGCCGAATCCCAAGCGGGGCGTTCGGCGGTGAGCTGGCGTCACGAGATGAACTTTGGCTCCATCGGCGTCACGGGGGGCACCGCCGCCAACACGGTTGCGGCCAAGGCCGATGTCGTGCTGGGCGTTGGCACGCGGTTTCAGGATTTCACCACCGGCTCCTGGGGCGTGTTTGGCAACGCGGATCGCAAGATGATTTCGCTCAACGTGACCCCTTTTGACAGCACCAAAAAAGGCGCTGTTCCGCTGGTATCGGATGCGGCTGTGGGGCTTTTGGCCCTCTCCGAGGCGCTTGGCGATTGGAAAGCGCCCGAGCCGGATGCCAAGCTGCGCAGCGATTGGTACGAGACCATCGAGGCGGTGACGGCGGCGCCCACAGATGGCGCTTTGCCGCGCGATCAGCATGTGATCGGCGCCGTGCAGCGCAGCCTGGACGACAGCGGGATCGTGCTTTGTGCGGCGGGCGGTTTGCCCGGCGAGTTGCACCGTTTGTGGCGCGCGGCCGAACCCAATGGCTATCACCTTGAGTATGGCTATTCCTGCATGGGCTACGAGGTTGCGGGCGGTCTTGGGGCGCGCATGGCGCATCCCGAGCGCGATGTGGTCGTCATGGTGGGCGATGGGTCCTACATGATGCTCAACGCCGAATTGCAGACCTCGGTCATGCATGGTCTCAAGATCATCATCGTGCTGCTCGACAACCGTGGCTACGCCTGCATCAACCGTTTGCAAATGGAATGCGGCGGGCGGATGTTTAACAACCTGCACGCCTCGGTGCCCAATAAAGTCAGCGAGGACTGGATCGATTTCGTCGGTCACGCGGCCTCGATGGGGGCGATTTCCGAAAAAGTTGCAGGCATCGCCGAGCTGGAAGAGGCCATGGGGCGCGCACGTCAGTCCGAGCGCAGCCATGTCATCGTAATCGATACCGAAAGCATCAAGGACAGCGGTGTGGGCGGCCACTGGTGGGACGTCGCCGTCCCCGAGGTCAGCCCACGCAAGGAAGTCAACGACGCCCGTGACGGGTATGTGGCGCAGGTCAACCGCCGCTATACCCTGAACTGAGGAGGACACGATGAGCGAACTGTTACGAAAAGCCAGCGGCACCGCGGGCAAGGTCCACGATATCACCGTGCAAAACGCCAAAGGGCCGTTGTCGCCCGATTGGGGCTATGTCGGCTTTGGCCTGTATAAATTGAAGGCCGGTGAAACCGTGTCCGAGGCGACGGGGGATCGCGAAGTGATCCTTGTGCTCGTCGAGGGCAAGGCGCGTGTGTCGGGCGCGGGGCAAGAGTTCGGCGAGCTTGGCGAACGCATGGATGTGTTCGAAAAGCTGCCGCCCTTTTGCGTCTACATCCCCAATGACGCGGCTTGGGAAGCCACCGCGACCACCGATCTGACGCTGGCCGTTTGCACCGCGCCGGGCAAGGGCGGGCATAAGGCGCAGGTTCTGCCCCAAAGCCCGATGGCCGTGCGCGGCAAGGGCACCAACGAGCGCCATATTTTGAACATCGCGATGGAGGCCGACGACGTGGCCGACAGCCTGTTGGTGACAGAGGTCTTTACGCCCACGGGCCACTGGTCGTCCTATCCGCCGCACCGTCATGACGAGGATGACTATCCCAACATGACCTATCTCGAGGAAACCTATTACCACCGCCTCAACCCCGCGCAGGGCTATGGCATCCAACGGGTGTTCACCGAGGACGGCAGTCTGGACGAAACCATTCCCGTGTCCAACGGCGATGTGGTTTTGGTCCCCAAAGGCCACCACCCCTGCGGCGTGCCCTATGGCTACGAGATGTATTATCTTAACGTGATGGCCGGACCGCGGCGCAACTGGCGGTTCAAAAACCATCCCGATCACGACTGGATCTACCAGCGCGATCTGCCCAAAGACTGAATTCCCGCACCTGCAAGCTCCCATTTGAGGGGACGGGACGTGCCGTGATTCAGGGCCAAACAGTCACGGCACATAGGAAAGCCGCGCGGAGAACTCCCCCGCGCGGCTTTTTGTCTCTAATGGCCGGATCAGAGCCTTATTTCAACGCATCCGCGATCATGCCCAGCAGCTTGTCGTGGTCCTTGTTGAAGTTGCGAATGCCCTCGGCCACTTTTTCGGTCGCCATCGGGTCTTCGTTCATCATCCAGCGGAAGGTCGCCTCGTCCATGTCGATTTTGGCAACACCCGTGGCCTTGTCTGCCGAGAGTTTCACCGGCAAATCGCCCGTATCCGCGTCGAGTTTGTTGAGCAGGTCGGGGGAAATGGTCAGGCGGTCGCAGCCGGCCAGGGCTTCGATCTGGTCGGTGTTGCGGAACGAAGCGCCCATGACGATCGTCTTGATGCCGTTGGATTTGTAGTAGTCGTAAATCGCACGCACCGATTTCACGCCGGGGTCTTCGTCGGGCAGGTAGCTGTCCACGCCCTCGGCCTTTTTGTACCAATCGGTAATGCGGCCCACGAAGGGGGAGATCAGCGTGGCATTGGCGTCTGCGCAGGCCACGGCCTGGGCCATGGAAAACAGCAGCGTCAGGTTGCAGGTGATGCCCTCTTTTTCCAGCACTTCGGCGGCTTTGATCCCTTCCCAGGTGGACGCGAGTTTGATCAGGATGCGCTCTTTGCCGATGCCGCGATCCGCGTACATCTTGATGATTTTATGCGCCTTGGCGATGGAGGCCTCGGTGTCGAAGGACAGGCGGGCATCGACTTCGGTCGACACATAGCCCGGCACGATACCGGCCAGTTCGGCACCCACATCGATGGTCAGCTCGTCAGCGATGTCATTGGGCGTGCCGCCTTTGGCAACGGCCGCATCAAAGGCCGATTTGAAATAAGGGCTCGACAGCGCTTTGAGCACAATCGAGGGGTTGGTGGTGCAATCTTGCGGCTTGATCGCTTTGACAGCGTCCACATCGCCGGTGTCGGCGACAACAACCGTCAGGTCGCGCAGCTGGTCGAGTTTGCTGGTCATGTTCGGGTCCTCCAATTCGGTTCGTTTTGCGCCGCACGCGCGGCACATCGGGCCAATTGCGCAAAGGTGTAAGCGGGGTGTTAGCGCATGACAAGGGGCAGTGCATCTGCGGTGTGGGGCGCCGCTGATACAAATGCGTGCCGCTTTTCGCGATGTTGACCTAGGGTCGCTGTCCAAATGTGTGCAGACTGTCCATAAAGACAACACCATTTGTGAGAAAAACTCGTTTAGGATACAACCATAGCGGGACCAGCGGACGATTCCCCGAGGCTCCCATAGGTACATGAGTAATGAGAATACGCGACAAAGTGATACAGCGTTTGGGCAGAGCATCGGACGCGCTGACCCTTTACATGTGCAGCTTTGCGCAGGGGGGCGTGTCGCACGACGGCTCTGACGATACCAGCGTGGTCGAGCATCAAATGGGCCGCGTGCGCGCCGCGCAGGTGCGCGCGGTTTTCGGGATCGCCCCTTTGGTGATGCTCTCGACGGCGGTCAACATCGGCACCTTCGTGGCCACGCGGATGATCGTGGGCGACGTGACCGCGCTTGACGGGGTTTGGGCGGCGGTCGGGCTTTGGGTTTCGGGGGTGTTTCTGGTGCGGATGATGCGCAAGCGCCGCCAGGCGTTTCGCAGCGTGTCGAGCGCGCGCGGCACGGGCGTCATCGTGCTGCATTCGGCCTGTGTCGCCCTGATCTGGACCTATCCCCTTCTGGCAGTGGTGCAATCGCAAAGCCCCGGAGAGGTGATGTTCACCGGCATTCTGATCACCGGCCTGATGTCGGCGGGGGCCATTGCGCTCTATCCCGTGCCGCTGGCGGCGGTGACATTCGTGTTCATCATCGCGCTGGTGGCGCTGCCCTTTGTCTTTTTGTCCTTTGGCGCGCTCACCGTGCCTGCCTTGATCATTTGCGTGGTGTTTCTGGTGCTGGTGGCAACCGCCATCCGGCGTCATTCGCAGCATTTCCTGTCCGAACTTGTCGGCAAATTGCAGGCCGAGCACCAGCGCGACATGATCAACCTTCTGATCGGCACCTACCACAGCGAGGACGGGGCGCATTGCCTGTGGCAGGCCGATGCCAATCTGGATCTGGGACAGGCGAGCGCCCTTGCGGCGCGCACCCTGGGCATGTCGCATTATCGTGGTGGCAGCCGTTTGAGCGATCTGATGCGCGGGGCACATCTGCATGCCTACCGCGCGGCGGACACCGCGCTGGTGCAGGCGCTTGGCGATCCGCAAGGCGCATGGCCTGCGCAATTCTCGCTGCTGGTGGAAACAGACGGCGATCTGACGGGGCGGCGGGTGTTCGAACTGGCGGCGCGCAAGGCAACGCTGGCCGATGACACGCCCCTCAGTTTCAACGGCTACATCCGCGACCGCACAGCCGAAGTTGTCGCGGACGAGGTTGTCGAACGCCTCGCCTCGCGCGATGCGCTGACGGGGTTGTTGAACTACGTTGCCTTCAAACGCCAGGCCCGCGAAAAGATGGCATCCGGCCCGCTGCTGTTGGTCTTTGTCGATGCCGACAACCTGAAAATGGTGAATGACACCTTTGGCCATGCGGCGGGCGATGCGGCGATCCGCACGCTGGGCATCCGGTTGCGGCGCAGTTTCGGCGGTCAGGCGCTGGTCTGTCGCAAGGGGGGCAACGAATTCCTGCTGCTCGTGGATGTCGTTGATCTGGCGCAGGATCTGCTACAAGCCGAAGATCTGCAGAGCGCGCTCAACAGCCCCTTTGCCTATGCGGGTCACCAGATTCCCCTCGCGGCGACGCTGGGGGCGGTGCATGAGGCAAGCGGGTCGCTGCCCATCGAGGAAATGGTGCTGCGCGCCGATCGCGCACAAGCCCAGGCGCGCACGCGCGGGCGCGGCGAATTTCAACTTTATGACGCCGAAGTGGGCGAGCGGGTGCGCCGCGAACGGGTTCTGGCGCGCGACATTCACGCCGCGCTCGACCCGTCGGTGGCGTCCAGTCCTGTCGCGGGGGAGCTGTCGCTTGCCTTTCAACCGATCGTGCGGGCGGGCGACGGATCGGCGGCGGGCGCGGAGGCGCTTTTGCGCTGGACCCATCCAACGCTCGGCGCGATCAGCCCCGAGAAAATCGTGGGCGCGGCCTCAAGCGAGGGGCTGGGGGCGGCGCTGACGGATTATGTCATCGCGCAGGCCTGTGCCGAGGCCGCCGCCTGGCCCGCGCCGGTTTTCCTGTCGGTGAATGTGCGCCCGTGGGACATGAGCGATCCCGATTTCGCCAACCGTGTGTTGAGCGCCTGTAGCCGGGCGGGCCTGTCGGCGGCGCGGCTGTGGCTGGAGATCACCGAGGAGGAAATGATGGAGGAGACCCCCTATGTCATGCGCAATATCCAGAGTTTGCGCGCCAAAGGGGTGCGGCTGGCCATCGACGATTTCGGCGCGGGCTATTCCGCGATGGGGCATTTCGACCGCTACCCCTGCGATGTGGTGAAAATCGATCGCGCCGTGGTGCAGGGTTGTCACGAGCGGGCGGTCAGCCGGATCGTGCTGGATGCCGTGCAAGCGATGGCGCAGGCCTCGGATGTGCAGGTGGTTGCCGAAGGCGTTGAAATTGCCGCTGAATTTGACTGCGCGAGCGCGCGGGGCGTGGATTACTTTCAGGGCTATTTCTATCACCGGCCAATGACGGCGGCAGAGTTTTCGGCCCTTTTGGCGCGGCAGGCCGCACCATGGGTGGCCCCCGTGAGCGGGCGCGCTACTGGCGGGTGAGGCGCAAACAGGCGCGCAGCCCGTGGGGCGCGGGGTCAAAGGACAGGCTGCCGCCGTGTTGTTCGGCGATGGTTGCCACGATCGTCAGGCCCAAACCGTAGCCGTCGATGCGCGCCGCATTCTCGCCGCGCCGAAACGGTCCCGTCAGCCCCTCCATCTGGGCAAGGTGGTCGTGGCCGCCTTCGTCCTCGATCCAGATGGCGGCGGCCTGACTATCGGCCGTCAGCCAGACTTTCGCGCGCCGCCCGTATTTGAGCGCGTTGTCGATGAGGTTTTGCAAGGCCCGTTGCAGGGCAACGGGGCGGGCGGTGACGACGACCTGCCCCTCATCGAGCGAAAAGCGCGCAGGCGTGCTGCGGGAGGTGAAGATCGAATGGGTCGTTTGCATCTGCGCGGGCGCATGGATCAACTCGACGGGATGGCCCATGTCTTCGTAGTCGGCCACCACCGCTTCGACGAGTGCGCGCAGCGACAGGCGGCGGGGGGCTTCGCTGCTGAGTTCGGCGTTGGTCAGGGTCAGCACGCTTTCGATCATCCCCGTCATGCGGTCGATATCGGCCTCGAGCCGGGTGCGCAGGTCGCCGTCCTCGATCAGCGCCGCGCGCAGGCGCAGGCGCGTGGCGGGGGTGCCAAGGTCGTGCGACACGCCCGAAAGCACCAGCGCGCGATGCGCCAGCTGGTCGCGCTCGCTGGCAAGGTAGGTGTTCACGGCGGCCACGGTGTCGCGCAATTCGCGCGGCCCGCTCGAGTCATAAAGCGTCGGGCCGCCGATGCGCCGCCGGGTGCCCAGAGCGGCGGCAAAGCTGCGAAAACTCTGGGCGGTTTGCCCGACCGAGGCCAGCAGCGCGGTGATCGCGAGCAGGCCAAGCGCAAGGCTAAACAGGCGCAGGTCGCGCGGCGCGGCGGCGCAGCTCCAGATGTCGGGGGCGGTGATGCGCAGCCAGCTTTGCCCGTCGCGCCCCGCATAGAGCACCGGTGCCGAACAATAGGTCGCCATCAGCCGCGTGACATCGCCAAGCGCTGTCGCGGGCGAGGAATTGGACGGGGTGATATCGGCCACGCGGTAGGGCAGGTCGCCCGACACGATGGCCAGCGTCAGATTCGCGCTGGCCTGCGCTTCGATGCCCGTCGAGCTGAGGGGCAGCAGCGTGACATAGGCGGGTTTGGGACTGTCGGGGAGGCGGGCGAAATCGCCGCTGGCGGCAAGCGCGGCCGCGTCGGGCGACAGCGGCACGGCAGTGGTGCCGTTGGGCAGGGGCGCGCCGCGGGCGAGCGATTCATAGAGGCCAACGCCGGTGACATAGGCCTGCGTCAGATGTTCGCGCCAGGCATGGCGTGACGACATCCACATGGCGCTGGCCGCAAGCCCCGCGGCAAAGGCCGCCAGCACCCAGAGCGTGCCAAGGGTGCGCAATGTCGGGCCGTTTCGCGCGGGGTCCTGCGCCACGTCACCCGGCCTCGTGAACATCGACGGCAAACACATAGCCCACACCGCGCTCGGTGCGCAGAAGCTGGGGGTCTTTGGGGTTGGTTTCGATTTTCGAGCGCAAGCGCCCCACCAGCACATCCAGCGCCCGGCCCGAGGCAGGAGAGGCGGCGTCCGACCCGCCTTCGCCGGTCACATCCAGCGCATCGGTGATTTCGTCGCGCGTGAGCGGGATGCGCGGATTGGCAAGCAGCACTTTCAACAGCGCGGCCTCGCGGCGCGACAGGGGGACCATCACCCCCTGGGGGGAGTGGACTTCGCCGCTGCGCCCGTCGTAATGCCAGCCTTCGAAGCGATAGGACGCGGTCGAGCGGCGATAGGCCAGCGACGCCGCGCGCCGGTTGCGCCGCAGGACCGCGCGCACCCGCGCAAGCAGCAGATCGGGGTTGAAGGGCTTGGCGATGTAGTCGTCCGCGCCCGAGGCATAGCCCGCCATGCGGTTGTGATCGGCCGAAAGGGCAGAGACCAGAATGATGGGCATTTCGTGGGCTTCGCGCAGCTCGGTGCAGATCGCCACGCCGCTTTCGTCGCCCAGCATTACGTCGAGCAAAATCAGGTCGATGCGCCCCGCGTCCAGATGGGTCAGGATTTCGCTGCGCGTTGCCGCCGAGGCCACGTAGAATCCCGACCGACGCAGGAATGTGGTCAACATTTCGCGCATTTCGGTGTCGTCATCGACGACCATCAAGCGTGCAATACTCATGTGTCTGTGTCTCCCCGCCCCTCTTTTCAGCCGCAATGCCGCCGCTGACAAGCTCCGCGTAACAAGCTGTAACAAAAGCGCGTGGATTCTGTGAAGCCTGCGTGTTCTCGGGGTTGAGGCGCTGCGCGCGCTTGGCAATGATAGGGCCGTGCCGCCCCCCAGAGGAGGGGCCCTGCGATTCAGGGACGTGGCACCAATGGGAGGATACCTACATGAAATTTACATCCGTTTTTGCGGCCTCGACGGCTGCGTTGATGATCGCAACCCCCGTTCTGGCCGAGCCCAAAGCCGAGGTGCTGCACTGGTGGACATCGGGCGGCGAAGCGAAATCCGTGGCTGTGTTGCAGCAGGAATTCGCGGATCGTGGCGGTGAGTGGACCGACATGCCCGTCGCAGGCGGCGGTGGCGATGCGGCCATGACCGCGCTGCGCGCCCGTGTTCTGGCCGGCAACGCACCGACCGCCGTTCAGCTGAAAGGCCCCGCGATCCAGGAATGGTACGAAGAGGGCGTTCTGGCCGATATTTCCGATGTTGCCGAAGAACAGAAATGGGCTGACGTTCTGCCCGCCGCCATTGCCGAGCACATGAAATGCGAAGGCCACTGGTGTGCGGCCCCTGTGAACGTGCACCGCGTGGACTGGATCTGGGCGAACAAGGAAATCCTGGACGCCAACGGCATCGAGATGCCCACCACCTGGGACGAATTCAACGCCGCGGCTGAAAAACTGCAGGCCGCTGGCATCACACCGCTGGCGCATGGCGGTCAGGCCTGGCAGGACGCGACCGTGTTCGAAACCGTTGTTCTGGGCCTTGGCGGCGCGGAATTCTACAAGGCGGCGCTGGTCGATCTGGACAATGACGCCCTGACGTCGGACACGATGAAAGCGGTGTTTGACGAAATGCGCGTCCTGCGCGGCTATGTCGATGACAACTTTTCGGGCCGTGACTGGAACCTTGCCACCGCGATGGTGATGAACGGCGAAGCGGCCTTCCAGATCATGGGTGACTGGGCGAAGGGCGAATTCCTTGCAGCGGGCAAAGTGCCGGGCGAGGATTTCCTCTGCGGCGCAACGCCGGGCAAAGGGTTCCTCTACAACGTCGACAGCTTTGCGATGTTCGAAGTGGACGGCGACGACAACAAGGAAGGTCAGGCGATCCTGTCCGAGCTGATCGTTGGCCCGTCGTTCCAGGAGACCTTCAACCTCAACAAAGGCTCGATCCCCGTGCGCACCGATGTGTCGCTCGAAAAATTCGACATGTGCGCGGTGAAATCCTCCGAGGATATGATCGCGGCAGAAGAGGCCGGTTCGCTCCTGCCCTCCTACGCGCACGGCATGGCCCTGCGCGGTGCGCAATCGGGCGCGATCACCGATGTTGTGACGGCGCATTTCAACTCGGACATGTCCTCTGACGAGGCCGTCCAAATGTTGTCGGACGCTGTCGCCAACTCCATGTAAGATCAAGATCCCCCGTGTCGCCCGAACGTGTCCTGCGTTCGGGCGATGCATTTGCGGGGCGCTGATCTGACTTTTTACATCCCTCAAGTTTCGGGAGAAACCCCAATGACCCAATGGCTTGAGCGCCATGTCCCCAAGGTTGTGCTGGCGCCGACCTTTGCGGCGATCCTGCTTTTCGTCTACGGCTTTATCGGCTGGACGGCGTGGGTGTCGTTTACGCGCTCCAAACTCATGCCGCGATACGAAATCGAAGGCGTGATCCAGTACACCAAACTTTTCGCCTCGCCCCGCTGGGACACGGCGATGAACAACCTGTTCATTTTCGGCACGCTGTTTATCGTGATCTCGATGATCCTGGGGCTGGCGCTGGCGATCCTGCTGGACCAGAAAATCCGCACCGAAGGCTTTTTGCGCACCGTTTACCTCTACCCGATGGCGCTTTCGATGATCGTCACGGGGACCGCGTGGAAATGGATTTTGAACCCCGGTCTGGGGTTGCAGGCCACCGTGCAGGGCTGGGGGTTTGAAAACTTCCAATTCGACTGGCTGGTGAATCCCGACTACGCGATTTACACCGTTGTGATGGCGGGGGTCTGGCAATCCTCGGGCTTTGTGATGGCGCTGTTCCTGGCGGGTCTGCGTTCGGTCGATGGCGAGATCATCAAGGCCGCGCAGGTCGATGGCATCCCCACGCCGCGCATCTATTCCGCGATCATCATCCCCTCGATGGCGCCGATTTTCCTGTCCGCCTTCATCGTGCTGTCGCACCTTGCGATCAAAAGCTTCGACCTTGTGATTGCGCTCACCGGCGGCGGTCCGGGCTATGCCACCGATCTACCGGCGACCTACATGTATGCCATGGCGTTTTCGCGCGGTGACATCGGTCAGGCGGCCAGTTCCGCGATGATCATGATGATGGTCGTGTTTGCCATCGTCGTTCCCTATCTCTATTCCGAATTGCGAGCGAAACATGACTGACGCGACGCTCATTTCCCCCCGTGCGGGGACCCGCACCACGGGCCAGAAAGTAACGCGCCTCGCGCTGCGCTACGGTCTCTATGCGCTCTTGTTCCTCTTTGCGCTCTACTACCTCCTGCCGCTTTTTGTGATGGTCTCTACCTCACTGAAATCGCTCGATGAAATTCGCACGGGTTCGCTTGTGGCCCTGCCGCGCGAAGTCACCTTCGAGGCGTGGAAAACCGCGTGGTCGGGCGCCTGTACGGGCATCCAGTGCGAGGGGCTCAAACCCTATCTGTGGAACTCCCTGCTGATCGCGATCCCCGGCGTGGCGATTTCGACCATCATCGGCGCGCTCAACGGCTATGTCTTTGCGCAGTGGCGGTTTCGCGGGGCCAACCTGATGTTTGCGCTGATCCTGTTTGGCTGCTTCATCCCCTTTCAGGTGGTGCTGTTGCCCATGGCGCGCATGCTGGGCCTCATGGGGCTGGCAGGGTCAATCCCGGGTTTGATCTTCGTCCATGTGGTCTATGGCCTTGGCTTTACCACGCTGTTTTTCCGCAACTATTACGTCACCATCCCGATGGAACTGGTGCGGGCGGCCAAAATCGACGGCGCGGGATTCTTTCGCATCTTCTGGTCGATTTTCCTGCCGATCTCGCTGCCCATCATCGTGGTGTCCGTCATCTGGCAGTTCACCCAGATCTGGAACGACTTCCTCTTTGGCGTGAGCTTTTCCGAAGCTGGCACCCAACCCGTCACCGTTGCGTTGAACAACATCGTCAACTCCACCACCGGCGTCAAAGCCTACAACGTCGACATGGCCGCCGCGATCCTTGCCGCCCTGCCCACGCTGCTTGTTTATGTCGTCGCCGGCAAATATTTCATCCGCGGATTGACCGCGGGATCGGTTAAAGGATAACTCCGATGGCCCCTATTCTCGACATCAAAAATCTCTACAAATCCTACGGGGATGTCAAAATCCTCAAGGATATCAACGTCGCCATCGAACCGGGTGATTTCCTTGTGCTGGTCGGCCCCTCGGGCTGCGGCAAGTCGACCTTGCTCAACTGCATCGCCGGTCTTGAGCCGATCACGGGCGGTGCGATCACCATCGCAGGGCAGGACATGACCGAAGTCAGCCCCAAGGATCGCAACATCGCCATGGTGTTCCAGTCCTACGCTTTGTACCCGACCATGTCGGTGGCAAAAAACATCACCTTCGGGATGAAAGTGCGCGGCGTCGATCAGGCCACGCAGGACGCCAAGCTGAAAGAAGTGGCCGCGCAGTTGCAGATCGAGCCGCTGCTCAACCGCCGTCCCGGTCAGTTGTCCGGCGGTCAGCGCCAGCGGGTCGCGATGGGCCGTGCGCTGGTGCGTGACCCTGCGCTGTTCCTCTTTGACGAACCTCTGTCAAACCTGGACGCCAAACTGCGGGTCGAAATGCGCACCGAGATCAAGAAGCTGCACCAGACCCTGGGCGCCTCGATGGTCTATGTGACCCACGACCAGATCGAAGCGATGACCTTGGCGACCAAGATCGTGGTGATGAAAGGCGGCGTGATCCAGCAGATCGGTACGCCGGCGGAAATCTACAACCGCCCCGCCAACCTGTTTGTCGCCGATTTCATGGGCTCGCCCGCGATGAACCTCATTCCCGCCAAGGCGCGCAAGAACGGCGCGGGCACGCAGATTGAAATCGCGCGCAAAGGGGGCGAGCCGCTGGTGCTGGTCGATCCCACCGCGCCCGACCTTCCGGCGGATGTGATTCTGGGCCTTCGTCCCGAAAACATCGCCCAAGCGGATGTGCGCACGGGCGAAAGCTATCAGGTGGCCGATTGTCTGGTCGATGTTGTCGAACCGGCGGGCGCGGATACCTATGTGATGTCCAACCTTGGCGGCAAACCGGTTACGGCGCGGATGCATGCGGAAACGACCGCCAAAGCCGGTCAACCGCTCAGCTTTGCGTTCGATTTGGGCAAAGTGTCCTATTTTGCGCCCGAGGACGGTCGCCGGTTGAACTGATCCTCTCGCAGCTGCGAATTTGGGGGCGGGGCGCAAGCCTTGCCCCTTTTTTGTTGGGGAGGGGCGGTTTCAGTCGTTGCGCGCGGCGCGGCGCCAAGGCCAGATTCGCAGCGACAGATAGATCAGCGGACCGACGATCATGCCACAGATCACCGCGTCCATCGCGCCCGCGTTCATACGACCGCCGACAAGAATCCCCAAGATCGCCGAGCTGAGAAAGGCCGCGATAAAAAGCACGATTTTGCAGGTAGTACGCATCAAACAATCCTTCGCAAAGAGGCGGGTTTGTCCTGAGCTTAGGGGAAAGATGCGGCAAGAGCATGGAACGGCCGGAGCAATTTTAGAGACATTCGGGCGCAAATCGGGCAGTTTGCCCAAGGCGTTAATGCCCCTCCCGCGCGCTTGCTCCGCTACGCCCGTTAATTGTTCATTGACAGAACAATTAACGGGCGCAATACTCTGAATCAGGTCAGGGAGGACTTTCATGCAGATCGAGGGATGCGTCGCGCTGGTCACAGGTGCGGGCAGTGGCTTGGGCGCGGCAACCGCGCGGGCCTTGGCACAACAGGGCGCGCGGGTTGCGGTGCTGGACCGATCCTTGACGGATGCCACGCAAGTTGCAAGCGAGATTGCAGGGCTTGCGATCGCGGCGGATGTCACCGATGCGGGCGCCGTCGAGGCGGGCTTTGCACAGGTAAAGGCGGCTTGGGGCACGCCGCGCATCGTGGTGTCCTGTGCGGGCATCGGCACCGCGCAGCGCATCCTGCCCCGTGACGGGGCGCTGACCATCGACAGCTTTGCGCGCACGCTTCAGGTCAACCTGATCGGCACCTATACGGTGATGAATATTGCCGCGCGTGACATGGCGCAGACCGATGTGTTGGACGGCGACGGCGCGCGCGGTGTGATCGTCAACACCGCCTCTGTCGCCTTCGAGGACGGGCAGATCGGCCAAGCGGCCTATGCCGCCTCCAAGGGGGGTGTGGCCGCCATGACCCTTCCGGCGGCGCGCGAGTTCGCCCGCATCGGCGTGCGGGTGATGACCATCGCGCCGGGTCTGTTCGAGACCGCGATGTCGGCCGGATTGCCCGACGATCTGCGCGCCGAAATCACCCGAAACGTGCCTTTTCCCTCGCGGATGGGCCTGCCCGAAGAATACGCGCGGCTGGTTGTCCAGATCGCGCAAAACCCGATGCTCAACGGCTCGGTGATCCGCCTTGATGGCGCCGCCCGCATGCCGCCGAAATAGGACCCGGACCCCATGACCCAGATGCTGAAAATCGAGATTTCCGACACCATTGCCGTGCTGACGCTGAACCGTCCCGACAAGCGCAACGCCATGTGTGACGCCCTGCTCGACCAGATTGATGCGTTTTTCTCCAACCCGCCCGAGGGCGTGCGCGTGGTGGTTCTGACCGGCACGGCGGGGCATTATTGTTCGGGGCTGGATCTGTCGGAACATGTGGCGCGCAATGCCGAGGGCACGATGCGCCATTCGCGCAACTGGCACGCGGTGATGGATAAAATCCAGTTTTGCGGCCTGCCTGTCGTTTCGGCCATGTTCGGGGCGGTGATCGGGGGCGGTTTGGAAATGGCGGCCTCCACCCATGTGCGCATTGCCGAAAGCTCCACCATTTTTCAACTGCCCGAGGGGATGCGCGGCATCTTTGTGGGCGGCGGGGCGACGGTGCGGGTGGGGCGCATTCTGGGCGCGGACCGGATGACGGAAATGATGCTGACGGGGCGCAAATACAGTGCCGAGGAAGGTCTTGCACTGGGGCTTGCGCATTATTCGGTGGGCGCGGGCGAAGCTTTGCCGCTGGCGATGACGCTGGCGGGCAAGATCGCCAAGAATGCGGCTTTGTCCAATTACATGATGATCAACGCGATTTCGCGGATCAACGATATGTCGAAATCCGACGGTCTGTTTGCCGAAAGCCTCTGTGCGGCGGTGTCCCAGACCAGTCTGGACGCGGAAGAAGGTTTGAAAGCCTTCCTCGAAAAGCGGGTGCCCGTGTTTCGCTGAGGCACCTCTGCTGTTCGCCTTTGGAGGGGGCGGGCGGCGAAAAACCGTTTCACAACTGTCATTTGTCAGGGAGGACAAATATGACGACTGCTACATTTACCCGCCGCGCAATGCTGGCAACCATGGGTGCAACTCTGGCGACGCCTGCGCTTTTGAAACGCGCCAATGCGGCCGAAGTCACGCTGCGCCTGAGCCATTTTTTGCCCGGCGTCGCGCCGATGCAGACCCAGTTTTTCGAACCCTGGGCTCAGGAAATTGTCGAGGCCTCGAACGGGGCCATCGACGTGCAGATTTTCCCCGCGATGCAGCTTGGCGGCAAACCGCCCCAGCTTGCCGACCAGACGCGCCAGGGCATCGTCGATATCGCCTGGACCCTGCCGGTGTACACACCCGACCGTTTCCCCGTGGCCGAAACCATGTCGTTGCCGTTCATGGTGACCCATGCGGAAAAATCCTCCGTGGCGATGCACAGCTTGATGGAAGAATTCGGCGCCGATGAGTACCGCGGTGTC
Organism: Aquimixticola soesokkakensis; assembly: GCF_900172375.1. Taxonomy (GTDB): domain Bacteria; phylum Pseudomonadota; class Alphaproteobacteria; order Rhodobacterales; family Rhodobacteraceae; genus Aquimixticola; species Aquimixticola soesokkakensis. Next base: position 176,972 of record NZ_FWFS01000002.1, read on the forward strand.
AAACCGCTGGCCTTCCACATGCATGACGGGGGTAAGCTGCACACCCGCGACAAACCGATCACCTCGGTGGCGGATATGCAGGGCGCAAAACTGCGCGCGCCGAACCAGTCCACGGGCGATTTGCTGGCAATGATGGGGGCGGAGACCGTGTTTTTCCCCGTCACCGACATGGTTGTCGGCCTGTCCAACGGCGTGATCGACGGCTGTTGTTTGCCCTTCGAGGTGGTGCCTGCGTTCAAATTGCAAGAGCTTACCAAATTCTCCGCCATGCCGGTGGAGGGGGCGCGTGGGCTTTATGCCAATACCTTCGCGTTGTTGATGAACCAGAAAGCCTATGACGGGCTGTCTGATGATCTGCGCGGGGTGATTGACGCCCATTCGGGGGCCGAGCTGTCGCGTCGTCTTGGCGCGCAATTCGACAAATTCGAAGCGGGCGGCAAGGCCGTGGTCGAAAAGCAGGGCAATACGATCGTGGAAATCCCTGCCGAAGAAATCGCGGCAATGCGCGAAATGGCCGCGCCGATCCATGCGGCCTGGGTCGAGAAACTCAATGCGGCAGGTCATGACGGCCAGGCCATTCTCGATCGTGCCAACGCCTTGTTGGACGCGGGCTGATCATGGCTGAACTGCTTGTCAAAGAAGCGGTTGAGGACATGGGGCAGGGGGGGCACACCCCCCTGTTTCGCGCCCTGCGCCAGCTCTGTGTGGCCAGTGCCGCTTTGGGGGGGCTCACGATTTTTCTCGCCGCCTGCGCGGTCACGGCGTCGGTGGTGATGCGCAATATCGGCGTTGGCGGTATTCGCGGCGATTTCGAGCTGGTTGAACTGACCTGCGCGATCTGTGCCTCGCTGTTCCTGCCGCTGTGCCAGTTCACGCGCGGCCATGTGATGGTCGATCTGTTCACCGGCTGGATGCCTCTGCCGGCGCGGCGCGCGCTGGACGGTGTCTGGATGCTGCTGTTTGGGCTGGTCTGGGCGTTTCTGGCCTGGCGTCTGAGCCACGGGATGCTGGAATTGAAGGATTACGGGGACCGCACGATGTTGCTGCGCGCGCCGATCTGGTGGGTCTATGTGCCCGCCGTCTTTGGCACCGGCCTGTCGGCTGTGGTCGCTGTTTTGACGAGCCTGCCGATGCTGGCGGGCAAGCGGGAGTTCCACTGATGGACGCTTTTACCATTGCCGTCTTGATGACGCTTGCGCTGTTGCTTGCGATTTTTGCACGCGCTCCGATTGCCTTTGCGATGGGCGCGGTGGGGGCCGCGGGCTATATGGTCCTTGCCAGCCCCGGCGCGCTTGTGGCCTATATGTCGACCAGCTGGGTCGATAAATTCATGTCCTACGAATTTGCCATCGTGCCGCTGTTCATCCTGATGGGGCATCTGGCGACGCGCACGGGGATTTCTGCGGCATTGTTCGGCGCGTCGAATGCGTGGATCGGGCATTATCGCGGCGGTTTGGCCATGGCCTCGGTTGCGGGCTGTGCGATGTTTGGCGCAATTTCGGGCTCCTCGCTTGCCACTGCCTCGACCATGGCGCGGGTGGCGTTGCCCGAGATGCGCAAGCACGGCTATTCGGGTGCTCTCTCGGCGGGGTCGCTGGCGGCGGGTGGCACGCTGGGCATTCTCATTCCGCCCTCGGTGGTGCTGATCATCTACGCGCTGCTCACCGAGCAAAACATCGTCAAACTGTTTCTGGCCGCGACTTTGCCCGGCATTCTGGCGGTCGTGGGGTTTTTCATCGCCATCGCGATCTATGTGCGGCTGTTCCCCGAAGAAGGGCCGACCGGCGACAAGGCGGACCTTGCGACGCGCCTGCGCTCGCTGGGGGGGATCTGGCACATCGTCTTGATTTTCGTCGTGGTTCTGGGCGGTATCTACGGTGGTTTTTTCACCCCCGCCGAAGGCGCATCGGTCGGGGTGGTGATGACGCTGGTGATGGGCGTGACAATCGGCGGCCTGACGTTTCGCGGGTTGATCGACTGTCTGATCGACACGGCGGCAAGTTCGGCCATGATCTTTGCCATCGTGTTTGGCGCGGATGTGTTCAACGTGGCGCTGGCGCTTAGCCGGATGCCCGCCGAAGTGGCCCAGTATTTCGCCATGGCCGATATCGCGCCGATGGTGGTGCTGATCGGGATGATCGTGTTCTACCTGATCATGGGCTGCGTGATGGACAGCCTGTCGATGATCCTGCTCACCGTGCCTGTGTTTTTCCCCACCATCATGGCGCTGGATTTCGGCATGATGCCCGAACAACAGGCGATGTGGTTTGGCATTATCACGCTGGTGGTGGTGGAAATGGGGATGATCACGCCGCCTGTCGGGATGAACCTCTTTGTCATCTCGACGATGGCCAGGGACATTGCGACACGCGAGATCTTTCGCGGCGCGGTGCCCTTCATTTGCGCGGAATTCATCCGCATCACCATTCTCGTGGCCTTCCCATGGCTCAGCTACTGGCTGGTGCAGGTGGTGACCTCATGAGTGCGCGCAAAGCCGCAAGCGACGCGGCGCCGGGCACGATCAGCGACACGGTGCTGCGCCAGTTCGTCGGCTACAACATGAAGCGCGCCTATATCAACGTCAGCGCCGACATGAGCGCGACGCTGGAGCCTTTCGGGTTGAAAATCATGACCTTTTCCGCTCTCGCCATCGTGCTGGAGAACCCTGATCTGACCCAGACACAGCTGGGCGGGGCCTTGGGGATCGAACGCTCGGGCGTGGTGGTTCTGGTTGACGAGCTGGAAGAAGCCGATCTGATCGCGCGCAACCGCGTTGCGGGAAACCGTCGCTCCTATGCGCTGCGCGCGACCGTCAAAGGGCAGGCCCTGTGGAAAAAAGTGGAGGCGCGGGTGCGTCTGCACGAGGCCAGATTGCTGGCGAATTTAACGGATGACGACAAGGAAAGCCTGCGGGCGATGCTGCACGGATTGGGCAGCACGGAGGGATCGAGCGATGAAAAATGATGTCACGGGTTTGACGCTGGCCCCGCATTCGGTGCGCCAGACCCTGCGCAACGGGCAGATCTATCTTGGCAGCGGTCATGCATTGGGCCCGGTGGTCGACAAGACCGGCGATTGGCTGCACCACTGGGCGCGCGAGGCCGAGGCGCGGGTGTTTTTGGCCGAACGCGCGGGCGCGGGCTGGCGCGAGGAAAGCTTTGGCGCGGTTCTAAGCCAAGTGCGCCAGATCGCCAGCGCGCTGCTTGCGCGCGGTCTGAACGCGCAAACGCCGATTTGCATTCTGTCGGGCAACGGGGTCGATCACGCGCTGTTGTCCTTTGCGGCGCAATATATCGGCGTGCCCACCGTGCCGATGGCCGAACAATATTCCCTGATCGAGGAGGCGCATGGCCGTCTGGTCTATGTCCTCAACAAGGTCAAACCGGCGATGGTCTTTGTCGATGACGCCGCGCGCTATGCGCGTGCCTTGCAGCGCAGCGAGTTGGAAGGCGTCGAGGTGGTTGCGGTCAAAACCGAGGGTGCGCCGCGCGCGGTTACCCCCTTTTGCGAACTGCTAAAGGGCGATGGCAGCGTCGATCTGAATGCCGCCTACCGTGCCACGGGGCCGGACAGTCTGGCGAAAATCCTGTTCACCTCCGGCTCGTCTTCCGATCCCAAAGGGGTGTTGACGACGCAGCGCATGATGTGCGCCAATCAAGTGCAAATGGCGGGCGTTTTGCCGTTCATTTGCGAACGCGCGCCTAAAATCTGTGACTGGCTGCCGTGGAATCACGTCTTTGGCGGCTCCCATAACGTCAACATGATGCTCGCGCATGGTGGCTCGTTTTACATTGACCACGGCAAGCCGACGAAATCGGGCTTTGCCACGACAATCGAGAACATCAAAGCCCACGCCGGCACGCTGGCTTTCAACGTTCCGGTCGGATTTTCGATGCTCGTGCAGGCGATGGAAAGCGACCTTGACCTGCGCCGCGCCTATTTTAACGACCTCGACATGCTGTTTTACGCAGGGGCCTCCCTGCCCCAGGATGTGTGGACACGGCTTGAGGAAATGGCGCTTGAGGTGCAGGGGCGGTTGCCGCTGATGATCTCGAGCTGGGGCATGACCGAAACGGCGCCCGCAACGGTGATGTTGCACGAGCCCATCGGGCGCTCTGGCGTGATCGGCGTGCCCTTGCCCGGTACCGAAGTCAAACTGATCCCCGATGCGCAGATGCGCTGTGAAATGCGTGTCAAAGGCCCCAATGTCATGCGCGGCTATTTCGATGATCCCGAAAGAAGCGCAGCGGCTTTTGACGAGGAAGGGTTCCTGATCACCGGCGATGCGGTGCGCTTTGTGGACACGCAGGACCCCGACCGCGGGCTGGTCTTTGACGGGCGCGTGTCCGAAGATTTCAAACTGATGACCGGCACCTGGGTGCAGGCCGGACAGCTGCGCGTGGCGGCGATCGAGGCGCTGCGCGGATTGGTGGCGGATGTGGTCGTTTGCGGCCATGATCGCGGCGAGATCGGCCTGTTTGTCTTTCCCAAGGCCGAGGCTGTTCACGACGGGAACACCGCGCAGGGTGCCTGCGTCGATGAGGCGTTGATGGCCGAGATCCACAGGGTCCTGAGCACGCTGGCACGCGGCGCGACGGGCAGTGCCAAGCGGATCAGCCGCGCGCTGGTGCTGGCCGAACCGCCCTCGCTCAAGGACGGGGAAGTGACCGACAAGGGCTCGCTCAACACCCGCAAGATCATCACCCGCCGCGCAGCCTTGCTCGAGCGGCTTTACGACAACGACGATCCGGCGCTGATCCGCGTCTGAGGAGACATAAAATGGTAGATTTCGCCTCCGTGCGCGCGATTGATTTTCACACCCATGCCGAGGAAAGCTGTGGGTGCCACGCCGATGACGGCTATGACGATCTGCAATCGGCGATGGCCAAATATTTCAAGGCGCCGTGGGAACACCCGCCCACGATCGATCAAACGGCGGCTCATTACCGCGCGAAAAACATCGCGGCGGTGATTTTTCCCGTCGATGCCGAACGCGAAACCGGCTATCGGCGCTATTCCAATTACGAGGTCGCAGAGGCGGCAGCACGCCATAGCGACATCCTGATCCCCTTTGCCTCCATCGATCCCGCCAAGGGCAAACTCGGTGCACGTGAGGCGCGCGATCTGGTGGCAAACCACGGCGTTCAGGGGTTCAAATTCCACCCCACGATGCAAGGATTCTACCCCAACGACCGCAACGCCTACACCCTGTATGAGGCGATTGCAGAGACGGGCAAACCGGCGCTGTTTCACACGGGGCAGACCGGCGTGGGCTCGGGGATGCGCGGCGGCAACGGCATGCGGTTGAAATATTCCAACCCGATGTTCATCGACGATGTGGCGGTGGATTTCCCCGACATGCCGATCATCCTCGCGCATCCGTCCTTTCCCTGGCAGGAAGAAGCGCTGTCGGTTGCTACCCATAAGCCCAATGTCTACATCGATCTCTCGGGTTGGTCCCCGAAATATTTCCCCGAAATTCTGGTGCGTTACGCCAACACCATGCTCAAGAAAAAGATGCTCTTCGGCTCGGATTGGCCGATGATCGCGCCGGAAAAATGGCTTGATGCCTTTGATCAGGCACCGTTTCGCGACGAGGTGCGCCCGCTCATTTTGAAAGAAAACGCCATGCGCCTGCTCGGGGTGTCCTGATCCGCGCCCGAGGGTTTTAACGAGGATGCCGCGATGAAAGAATTTTCAGCGCCTGTGGATGATATTGTCTTTAGCCTGACCCATGTCGCGGGCGCGGACCGGCTGGCGGGGTTTGACGCGGCGACCAGCCAGGAGGTGCTGTCGCATTTCGCAAGCTTTGCCGAGGGCGTCCTGGCGCCGCTGAACGCGGTGGGGGACCGGCAGGGCGCGCGGCTTGTAAACGGGCGCGTCGTCATGCCCGACGGCTTTCGCGAGGCCTATGACCAGCTTGTGACAGGGGGGTGGCAGGGGCGCTGCGTGCCCGAAGGCTTTGAGGGCATGGGGCTTGATCCTTTGACGGCGGCGGCGGTGTCGGAAGTGTTTTCGGGGGCCAATCACGCGCTGCAAATGGTCTGCAATCTGGTGCCCGGCGCGGTGTCCACGCTGCGCAGCCATGGCAGCGCGGACCAGCAGGCGCGTTTCATCCCCGCGCTGGCGCGCGGCGAGATGCTGGCGACCATGTGCCTCACCGAGGCGGGGGCAGGGTCGGATTTGAGCCGCATTCGCACGCGCGCGCGCAAAACCGATGCAGGCTGGCAGATCACGGGTGACAAGATTTTCATCTCCGGCGGGGATCAGGACCTGAGCGCGGCGATCTTTCACCTTGTGCTGGCGCGCAGCGGTGCGCCCGACAGCGGGACACGCGGCCTGTCGCTGTTCCTGTGCGACAGTCGCGCCGCAAGGGCAACGATCAGCGTCACGCGGATCGAGGAAAAACTGGGGCTGCATGCCTCCCCCACCTGCCAGCTTGCCTTTGACGCCGCCCCTGCGGAGCTGATCGGTGAGGAGGGCGCGGGGCTGGCGGCGATGTTCACGATGATGAACCACGCGCGTCTGGATGTGGCCCTGCAAGGGGTGGCCCATGCGGCGCGCGCCGCCGATATCGCGCGGAGCTACGCCGCGGCGCGCAGGCAGGGACGGCGCGCGGACGGGTCCGAGGCGGTGCTGGCCGATCACGCCGATGTGGCGCGGATGCTTGATACGCAGGACACGCTGGCCATTGGCGCGCGGGCCATGTGCCACATCGCGCTTGTCGAACTGGCGGTGGGGGAGCGCCCCGATCTGGCCGATTTCCTCACCCCCCTGTGCAAGATTTTCGCCACTCAGGCGGGGAGTCGAAGCGCCGATCTGGGCCTGCAAGTGCTTGGCGGGTATGGCTATCTGGAAGAATACGGGCTGTCTCAGGTTTGGCGCGACGCGCGGATCACGGCGATCTACGAGGGCGCGAATGGCATTCAGGCGCTGACCACGGCCAGCCGCAACCTGCGGCGCGGGCAGGGCGCTGCGCATTTCCTCGATCTGATCGCACAGCTCGCAGGGGAGGGTTGCGCAGCGCAACGCGACGCATGGCGGGCGTTTATGGCACAGGTTCAGGCCGTCGATGACCCCAGCCCGTTTGCCCATGATTTTGCCCAGATGACGGCGGATCTGTTTTTCCGCGCGGTCTGGGTGAAGATTGCGCAGGTGGCCGATCGGTCTCTTGATGGGGCCAAGCTGCACCATCTGGCGCAGCGGCTTGCAACGACGCAGCCCCGCGGCGCGATGCCCGAGTTCTGAGCCGCGCGCACAAGCTACGTCCAAAACGCATGGCGGGCATTGGAAAGCGGCATTGGTGGTTGGGCGCCGTTACCGCTATCACAGGGTCAGACAGAGGCGACCGCGACATGGGCGGTCAACAGACCAAAGGATGTCCCACATGGCGACCCTGACCCAAACAGCGACCACAACCACCGGCTTTGCAACAGGTTTTGCGGGCTTTAGCGCCCGTTTCAAAGCGGCCTTTGCGCAATACCGCACCCTGCAGGCCTTCAACGAATTGTCCGACCGCGAGTTGGCCGATCTTGGCCTGACCCGTGCGACATTGCGCGAGTCGGTCCGCGCGATGTGCTAAGGCGCAATCAGCACCACAGACACGGCCCCGTCAGGTTTCTGGCGGGGTTTTTTCGTGCCTGCCCCTTGCGCTTGGGGGGCGGGAGGCGTTGGATGCGGCAAAATGCGATCTGCGAAGGAAACGAGATGGATAGCCTGTTGTTTGCCGCCAAACCTGCGGTCACCCTTGCGAGCGCGCGCGGTGCGTTTCCGGTGCACCGTGTCTTTTGTGTCGGGCGCAACTATGCCGCCCATGCGCAGGAAATGGGCCATGAGGTGGACCGCGAGGCGCCGTTCTATTTCATGAAGGATGCCAGTTCGGTCGTGGCCTCGGGCCAGACCCTGCCCTTTCCCCCCGCCACGCAGGATTTCCATCACGAAATGGAATTGGTCGTCGCCCTTGGCGCTCCCGCGTTCCAGATCAGCGCGGCCGAGGCGCAGGCCTGTGTCTGGGGCTATGCCTGCGGGTTGGATATGACGCGGCGCGATCTTCAGGCGCAGGCCAAAGACAAGCGCCGCTCGTGGGATCTGGGCAAGAATTTCGAACACTCCGCTGTGATCGCACCGCTGACAGAGGCCAGCGCGTTTGGCCCGCTGGGCGATCAGACCATCAGCCTGTCGGTCAATGACAGCCTGCGTCAAACGGCGCGGCTGGCGGATATGATTTGGTCGGTCCCCGACATCATCGCGGATTTGTCGCGCTTCTATCACCTTCAGGCGGGGGATCTGATCATGACGGGCACGCCTGCGGGGGTGGGCCGCGTGCAACCGGGGGATCGGCTTGAGGGGCGGATTGACGGGCTTGCGCCGCTTAGCCTGCGCTATGCGCGCGCCTAGACCGCTGCCCCGGTACCGTTGCCCCGGTGTAAAACAGGCAGGGGCGCGCCGGAAACGTGGCGCCCCTGCGTTGAACGGGGTGACAAGCGCGACCTGCGCTTTGCCATCTCTTGCAGACCGGAGGAATTGCCCACCATGATATCTTGCCACCTTGTGCCGCTGAAAACCCTGTCACGCGGGGTTGTGACCCTTTTGATCGGGGCGACGCTTGCCTTGCCCGCCGTTGCCCAAATCAAGGGACCGGCCGAGCTTGCGGTCGTACCCCCCGTTATCAGCTGCGCCGCCTTGATGGATGTGGACATGACGGCCATTGGTGGCGAAGGCAGCGCGATCACCGCCGCCAAAGAGGGCACGTCGGGCGATGTGGCGGTTTGCGCCGTCGAGGGGACGCTTGCGCCGCAAATCAATTTCGAGGTGGTTCTGCCGCTCGAGACCTGGACGCAGCGCTATTTGCAGGTCGGATGCGGGGGGCTGTGCGGCTCGATTACCCTGCGCTCGGGCGCGTCCAACGACTGCGCGATCCTCAACGATGGCGGCTTCGTGATGGCGGCGACCGACATGGGGCATAGCGGCGGCTTTAGCGACGATGGCAGCTGGGGCGAGAACACCGACCAGCGCAAGGATTTTGCCTATCTTGCCCAGCACCTGACCGCAAAAGCCGCAAAGCTTTTGATTGCCAATTTCTACGGTCAGGCGCAGGCGTATGCCTATTTCAACGGCTGCTCGGACGGGGGACGCGAAGCCCTGATGGAAGCGATGCGCTTTCCCGAAGATTTCGACGGTGTGATCGCCGGTGCGCCGGCGATGTTGTTTCAGGTGCAAAACACACTTTACCACGGCTGGCAGGCCGATGCGAACACCGATGAAAACGGTCAGATCATCCTGCTTTCGGATCGGTTGCCGATCCTGCATGACGCGGTGGTTGCGGCCTGTGACCCTGTGGACGGGGCCACGGACGGGTTGATTTCCGACCCCAGCGCCTGTCTCTTCGATCTCGATACGATCACCTGCGCCGCGGGGGCCAGTGACACCTCCGCCTGCCTGACACCTGCCGAGGCGGATGTTGCGCGCCGCTTTTACGAGGGGCCGATTGATGCGACAACGGGGGCGCATCTGACCGCCGGTCAGCCCCAATACGGGTCTGAACTGAACTGGGCCGGTGTCTATGTGGCCGACAGTCGCGATGGCGCGCTCATGAGCACGATGGCCGCGACGCCCGTGATCAAATATCTCGCCTTCGATCCCGCGCGCCCCGATGCGACGCTCGCGGATTTCGACTTTAGCGAAGAGACCCTCAACGATCTGCGCGCGCGTCACACGCTGTATGATGCCACCAATACCGACCTGTCGCGTTTTGAAGCGGCGGGGGGCAAGTTGATCCTGTGGCACGGGTTGGCCGATCCCCACATCTCGCCGGCCAATACGCTGGCGCTGCACAGCGGCATGATCGCGCAGATGGGCGCCGAGACGGTCGATGGCTTCGAGCGCCTCTACCTGTTGCCCGGTGTCGGCCACTGCGGCAATGGCGAGGGACCAAGCAATCTGGACCTGCTGACGCCGATGATGGCTTGGGTGGAAAACGGCACCGCGCCGCAGGCCGTGATGACGACCTCCTCCAGCACGACCACCAGCTTTGGCGCGCCGCAATTTGCAGGCTCTGAACCGACGGGCGACGCCGCGCCCAAGGGGGCGTTGAAACAAGCGGCGTCGCGCTTGCCCGACATGACCCGCCCCGTTTACCCCTATCCGTTCACAGCGGTCTGGGACGGCAGCGGCGATGTCTATGACGCCGCGCATTGGTCCCAAGGCGAGGCGGCGCAAATCGTGCATCTGCGCGACTGGCCGGGGGCAGATTTCTTTGCACCCTATGCGTTCACCGACGAGTGATCCTTTGTCGCAGCCGCGACCGCTCGGGGCTGCGACATCTATTCGGGGCGCAGATCCAGGCGGTTTTCATCGTCGATGACGCCAAGTTCTGCGCTTGGGCTGTGCCAGTCCCAAAGCACCAGATTGAGCGGTGGCGCGGTCTGTCCGCTGCCGCCGCTGCGCGCGAAACTGCGCACCAGAAGGCCCGCAAAACCTGCGCGCCTCAACGCGCGCGCAAGGTCCTGCGTGGGCACAGGGCGCTGGTCAAGCATGGCGCTGCGCCAATCCGCGGCCCCCAGATCGGCCTCCCCGAGCCCGTAGTGCGACAGGGCGGCGCGATCACGTGTGTCGAAAACCGGCCCGATATCAGCGCGATAGGCAACCAGTGTTGTGGGTTGCAAATCCCCGACCTGATTGGCCTCGCGCAGGGCCGTCGCCGGATCGAGCGCGGTATAGAGCGCCGCCATCCCTTTGGGGTTGAACCGCCCGCCGTAGCGTTCTGCGCCGCGCCCCGAAAGGGGCGTGCGGGCGTAGACGGGGTTGAGGGCGCGATAGAGCGTGCCGCGAAACCGCCCCTCGGACAGCGGATCACCAGGCGGGGATGGCGGGGGCATCAGGCAAAGACACCGGCATCCACAGCGTCAATATACTCAAGCACTTGCTGGGCTTTTCCGTCCTGCACAAGCTGCATGGCCGTGCGCCCGTCAAACCCTGCAAGCGGCTCGGAGCGATACCACGCATAGGCCATCAGCTGCGAGCCAAAGCGCGGCTGAACCTTGTTGAGCACCTCGACCAGTTCGCGCAGGCGGCGTTGGGTTTTGTCGGATTCGATCCGTGTGCGCCGTTGCAGCGCATCCTTGCCAAGACCGACGGTCATTGCCACTTCCTCGGAAGAGGTGCGCAGCAAGCCGGCGATCTTTTTGGGGTCAAACAGCGTGCCATCGGAAAAATCGGTAATCATCGCCCGCCCTTTCATCGGTGGATTTCACTCTACATAGCGTGAAATCCACTGAATTTCAAGGGCGCGCGGGCGGGCGCTGTGGTCTAGCCCCCAAAGCCCGTGCGCGTGCCCGCCGCGCTGCCAAACCCGCCGCGCGAGGTGGCCGTGGCGCGCGACATCGGCGGCTTGCCCGCCGTGGCCGCGGGGCGGGTGAATTGCGATGCGCTAAGGTTGGCCTTGCCGGAATTGCTGGAAAAACTGGTCGTGCGGGCGGCATTGGTAAACCCGCCCTGACCGTTTTTATAGAGCGGCTGGCTGGCCGCGACCCCCGCGCCGCCCCGCCCGCCAAGCATATTGCCCATCAGATACCCGGCCATGAGCGGCATGAAAATGCTGCCCGATCCGCCCTGTGTGGCGGCGGCTTCGGTGCCACAGGCGTCAACGCCGTGCTGTTCCTGACAGACTTCAAGGCTGTCGTAGCGCGGGGCGGCCTCGACATGCAGCGTTTCGGCCTCTGCAAAGGCGGTTTCGCAGTCGCTGCTGGAAAACAGCCCCCCCATATTGGCCGCTTCGGTGCAGCTTTGCAGATCGGGAAAGGCTTCGGCGTCGACAGGTTCGTCGCGGCAGCCTGCAAGGGTGAAAGCGGCAGCGCCCAAAATGGTCAGCGCAACGCGGCTGGAACGTTTGGTCATTGAATTGGCCTTTGTATCAGTGGGTTGTGCGATCAGTTGTCCGCAGTGATGACATGGGGTTTGAAGCGCGACAGGTCTTGGGTGATGCGTGATTCATCCTCGCGGATGCCGATCCCTGCGCAGGCCTGCCCGACGATCCAGGCGCCGATGACGGGGCGAAACCCGTCAAACTGCGGCAAGGGCGCATAGGCCTGGATCACGCGGGGGTGCTCGGCGTAGGCGGTATTCGAAGCCCGCTCAAGCATCGCCCCGTCCTGAAAAATTTCCACCGACGCGCCTTCGCGCGACAGGATTGGCTTGCGCACATGCCCCGCTGAAAGCTGGTGCGCTGCGCGCTCGAAGGCGGCGGCCACCTGCGGTGCGGGCGCGCCGTGACCGGCGAGGGCCGCCTCGATGTCGCATTCGAAAAACGCGGGCAGCAGGTTGGGGTGGCCTTCGAACATCTCCCACAGCACCGCCAGCAGGCCCTTGTTGGACAGGACAGCTTTCCAGGCGGGTTCAAGAAACAGGCAGTTGGAAGTGGCGATGTGGTCGGCATAGGCGTCGCGCAGCAGGTCTTCCCAAGGGTAGAGTTTGAACAAGACCCCCATCACGCGGTCCTCGTCGTCCAGAAACTGGCCATCCTTGCTGAGCGCGATTTTGTCGAGATCGCAGTAATGCGCGCCCAGACCCGCCTCGCGCGCCGCCCAGCCAAGCGCCTCCACGGTGGCGTAATCTTCGGGGTTGTTTGCCACAGCGGTGAAATGGAGATCACTTTGCGCAGGAAACAGGTCCTTGAACCGCGCCACCAGCGCCTCATGCAGCCCGTTGAACTGGTCGCTGCCTTGGGGCAGGACGCCAGCGGCGATCTGATCCTCCAGCCACTGCCATTGAAAGGCGGCAGTTTCATAGAGAGATGTCGGCGTATCGGCGTTATATTCCAACAGCTTGGCAGGGCCATGCCCGTCATAGGCCAGATCGAACCGACCGTAGATTTCGGGGTCCTCACGGTGCCAGCTTGCCGCTACCAGATCGCGATGCGCGGGGGGAATCGCAAGCCGGTCCAGCAATTCCTCGCTGGTCACGATCCGGGCGACGGCCTCGCGGCACATTGCGTGCAATTGGGTGGCGGGGTCTTCGATATCGTCTTCGATCTGCGCCAGCGAAAAGGCATAGGCGGAGGTTTCGTCCCAATAGGGCGCGCCGTGCATATCGGCAAAGGTGAACCCGACCTCTTGGGCGTGGTCGCGCCAATGTGGCCGTTCGGCCAGCGTGATTTTTTCCATGCGTTGTGTCGCCTCCCCAAAGCTCCGCCTGCCTTTGGATGCTTTTAGGGGGTTTGGGACAAAGAAACCAGATGCCTGTGGCGGGGGCCCGTCGCTGGGGCCGTCGCTGGGTTCCGTCGCGCAAATATCTCATGTCCCAATGTGCATCTTTGCACCCTTGGCCTGCATCTCAACCCTTGTGGCGCAGGCGCGAAGATGAAATTAAACGTTTAGTTCATTTGAGCCGGACGTTGTCTTGGAAAGACAGGGATGACGGTCTTTCGGCTCGGTGTCGCTTTGTCTGACCTCGATGGGACCTGATATGACCGATAATACTTCCCCCCCTTCACGGCCACTTGTCTGGCTGATGATCCTGTTCGGAGCGCTCGTCGCGCTTGTCGGACTAGGGCTTGCCGGTGGCGGTGCGATGCTGATCGCGCGCGACGGCAGCTGGTACTACCTTCTCGTGGGGCTCGCGCTGATCGCCTCTGGTGTTCAAATCGCGCGCGGCGCGCCCTCGGGGGCGGTGATCTACCTCATCGCTTTCGCGCTGACGGTCATTTGGGCCTTTTGGGAAGCGGGCCTTGATTTCTGGGCGCTGCATGCGCGGATTTTCACCTTCCTCTGTGCGCTTGTCGCCGTTCTGGCGCTGCATCCGCTGACGCTGAGACGCGCAGGACGTCCTGCCTTGTCGGGTGCGATGCTGGGCCTTGCGGCGGTCGCCCTTGTGGCGGTGGTCGGCATGGGCTGGGGCATGTTCATCCCCCACGGTCAGCATAATTTCGACGTGGCCGCAGGCACGACGCCCGCGCCCGCCGATGCGCCCAAAGACTGGCGCAGCTACGGTGCGAATGGCGATGAAAACCGCTTTGCCGCGCTTGACCAGATTACGCCTGAAACGGTGCAAGACCTTGAAGTTGCGTGGACATTCCACACAGGTGACACGCCCGTCAGCCCCAATGGTGGCGGCGCAGAGGACCAAGGCACCCCCTTGCAGGTCGGCACGGACCTGTTTTTCTGCACCCCCAACAATACGGTGATTTCGATCAACGCCACCAGCGGTGTCGAAAACTGGCGCCATGACTTCCCGACCGAAACGCGCACCTGGGTGCGCTGTCGCGGGATGGCCTATTTCGATGCCACCGCGCCCCTGCCCACGCCGAGCCTGCCCGGCGCAACGCCCGTGACACCCGTGACATTGCCCGAAGGTGAAAGCTGCGAGCGTCGCATTTTCATGAACACGATTGATGCGGTTCTTGTGGCGCTGGATGCGGACACCGGTGCGCTCTGTGCCGGATTTGGCACCGATGGGACGGTCGATCTCAAACAGGGGTTGGGCGATGCGCAAGCGCCGCTCTATTCCCTGACCTCGCCGCCGACGCTGGCAGGGACCACCGTGGTTGTGGGCGGTCGTGTGGCCGACAACGTGGCGCTTGATATGCCCGGCGGTGTGATGCGTGGCTTTGACGTGATTACCGGCGACATGAAATGGGCCTTTGATCCGGGCAATCCGTCGGATCGCGACGCGCCGGCAGGCCAAAGTGCCTATACCCGCTCGACTCCCAACGTCTGGGCGCCGATGACCTATGATGCTGACAGCAACACGGTCTTCATGCCCGTGGGCAACGCGGCGATTGACCTTTGGGGCGTCGAGCGCACCCCCGAGGACGAAAAATACGGGGCCTCGATGCTGGCGCTGGATGCGACCACCGGCAACGAGAAATGGGTGTACCAGACCGTGCACCACGATCTGTGGGACTTCGACGTACCGATGCAGCCGACGCTGATCGACTTCAAGGGCACGCCGGCGCTGGTGTTTGGCACCAAAGCGGGGCAGGTGTTTGTGCTGGACCGCCTCACAGGGCAGCCCTTGACGGAGGTCCAAGAGGTGGCGGTGAAAGCGGCGACCATTCCCGATGAGAAATATTCCCTCACCCAACCCAAATCCGTGGGCATGCCGCAGATCGGTGCCGAGCTTTTGAGCGAGGCGGACATGTGGGGGGCGACGCCGTTCGACCAGCTCATGTGCCGCATTATTTTCAAGGGCTACCGCTACGAGGGGCTGTTTACCGCGCCCGACACCGATGTGTCGCTGTCCTTTCCCGGGTCGCTGGGCGGGATGAACTGGGGCGGTCTGTCCTATGATCCGACCGCAAACACCATTTTCATCAACGACATGCGTCTGGGCCTCTGGGTGCAGATGTCCGAGCAGGAAGCGGGCGCTGCCGCCTCGAACGGTTCGGAAGCGGTCAACACGGTGATGGGCGGCGTTCCGCTGAAGGGCACGCCCTATTCGGTGAACAAGAACCGCTTTCTCTCGCCGCTCGGGATTCCCTGTCAGGAACCGCCCTTCGGCACGCTGACGGCAATCGACATGGACAGCCAGAGCGTTGCCTGGGAAGCGCCGCTGGGCACGGTTCAGGACACGGTTCTGTTCGGGATGAAAATGCGTCTGCCGATGCCTGTGGGGATGCCCACGATCGGGGGCTCGCTCGCGACCCAGGGCGGCCTGATTTTCTTCGCCGCCACGCAGGATTACTACCTGCGCGCCTTTGACAGCGCGACCGGCAAGGAAGTCTGGAAAGCGCGCATGCCCGTCGGCTCGCAAGGGACGCCGATTTCCTACATCAGCGAGGAAGACGGCCGTCAGTATATCGTGATTTCGGCAGGCGGCGCACGCCAATCGCCCGATCGCGGCGATGACCTGATCGCCTACGCTTTGCCCGAAAGCTAGGCGTCCACAAAAGATCGGGTTGGCCGTCCCAAAGGGCGGCCAGCCCGTTTGGCTTTGCCCTCAGCCCTGACGGGCGCGCGGCACGCCGCGGTCGTCTTGCGAGGACGCAGGGGGCGCGCCTGTACTGTCGCGCACCACCAGGGTGACGGCCATCACCGTTTCGCCAAGCTCCTGTCCGCCAAGTTCCTGTCGGGGCGTGTCGAGCAATTCACACACCATCTGAGCGGCCCGTTGCCCCATCGCGAAACGCGGTTGGCGGATCGTGGTCAGCGCGGGGTGCAGATAGGCCATGCCCTCCACATCGTCAAAGCCGATGACCGACACGTCCTGCGGGACGCGCAGGCCGTTGCGCATCACTTCGCCGATGAAACCACAGGCGAGCACATCGGTTGCGCAAAACACCCCCGTCGGCCTGTCGCGCAGGCCCATCCACTCGCGCGCCGCGCTCTGGCCAAACGCAAACCCGAGCGGGCCGCTGGTGGTCCAGGTCACGCGGGCGCGGGCGTCTTCCCCCCCCATAACCCCGGCAAGGCGCGCCGCACTCGTGTAGCTTTGGGGGCCGTTTACAAAGCCGATCCGGCGGTGGCCCAAGGCCACCAGATGCGCCACGGCCTGCGCTGCGGCCTCGGCGTTGCGGATGCTGACGCGCGGGTTTTGCGCGGGGTCGGGACCTTCGCCGATTTCAACAACGGGCGGGGCCTGACCATCGGCGCGCCAGGCGGTGAGCAGCGCGGGCGCAAGACTGCCTGCGGTGACCACAAGCGCATCGGCGCGGCGTTTGTCGAAATAGGGCCGGGCCAGCCGCTCGGCCTCCTGCCCTGCGGCGGTGTCGACGGTCACCAGCGTGTAGGGCGTATCGGCAAAGCCCGCCGCGAGGCCGCTCAGGATGTCGGGATAATAGGGGTTGGCGATATTGGGAATAAAGGCGGCGATGGTGCCGGTGCGTTGCTTGCGAAAGTTGCTGGCCGCGTGGTTGAAGCGATAGCCCGTTTCCTGCACCGCCGCCTGCACGATATCGCGGGTGTGTCGGGACACTTTGTCGGGCCGCGTGAGGGTGCGGCTGACGGTCGAGGTCGACACACCGGCAACGCGCGCCACGTCTTTGATGCGCACTGAATTGTCCTGCATGGCCTGCTCCGCTGGATGTCTTTGGCGCGCAAACCATAGGGCAGCGCGGGGCACTGTGCAATCGGTTGCAAAAACCTGTTGCAATGCAATTTTGCCTGTGGCATCGCTTGTGACATCAGCACTGCAACCGATTGCATGACCCGTATATCGCCCAAAAGACGCTTTTCGGGCGGGCGCGGGGCACTCCCCTGCGCTCGATTGACAGCGAAAGACACCGGCCGAATGGCGCTGATTTCGGCCAGACCCACAGGGAGACACCTATGAAAACCGTCGGTATCGGCCTTATTGGCTGCGGGAATATTTCCGACACCTACCTCAAGGGGATCGCCGAATTCGACATTCTCGACCTGCGCGGCATTGGCGATCTCAACGCCGATCTGGCGGTGGCCAAGGCGCAGGATTGCGGCGTGAGGGCGCGCAGCCTCGAGGATATCTACGCAGATCCCGACATCGAGATTATCGTCAACCTCACGATCCCCAAGGCCCATGCGGCGGTTGCCACACAGAGCCTGATGGCGGGCAAACATGCCTATTCGGAGAAACCGCTGGCGGTCAGCTTTGCGCAGGGCAAGGCGCTGGTCGAGACGGCGGCGCAGCGGGGTCTGCGCATCGGCGCAGCGCCCGACACGTTCTTTGGCGGGGCGCATCAGGCCGCGCGCGCGATCGTGGATGCCGGCACGCTTGGCCCCTTGGTGGGCGGCACGGCGTTCTTCATGTGCCCCGGACACGAGCGCTGGCATCCGAACCCCGATTTCTACTACCAGAAGGGGGGTGGCCCGCTGTTGGATATGGCGCCCTATTACATCACCGATCTGGTGAATCTGTGCGGCCCTGTCGCGCGGGTGACGGGGGTTGCGACCCTGCCGCGCACCGAGCGCCTCATCACCAGCGCGCCGCGCAAGGGCGAGCGTATCGCCGTCGAGGTCGCGACCCATATTTCGGCTTTGCTGGAATTTGCCAACGGGGCGGTGATCACCCTGACCACCAGCTTTGATGTCGCGGGTCACAAACATAGCCCGCTCGAGGTCTACGGCACTGAGGCCACGCTTTTGGTGCCCGATCCAAACGGCTTTGGCGGCGCGGTCCAACTCATTGAAAAGGGTGGTGAATTTCGCGATGTCGCGATTGATTTGCCTTATAGCGATGGCAACTACCGCGCGATCGGCGTGGCGGATATGGCCTATGCTATTCGCAATGATCGCCCCCATCGCGCCAGCGGCGATTTGGCCCTGCATGTGCTGGAGGTGATGGAAGCCATCATGGAGTCCTCTGAACGCGGCGCGGCTGTGACCCTGACCACGACCACCGCGCGCCCAGAGGCACTGGCGGGCGATCTGGTCAATATGAAACTTGCGAAATAGGGAGAAAGACCATGCAAAAAGCACTGATTGTGTGGGGCGGATGGGAGGGCCATGAACCGCAGGCCTGCGCGCGGATTGTTGAGGATATTCTCATCGGGCTGGGCTTTGAGGTCCGTGTCGAGGAAGGTGTCCAGGCCCTTGGTGAAACGGATCTGAGCGACCTCAGCCTGCTTGTGCCGATCGTGACCATGGGCAAGATGAGCCGCGAGATGGGCCAGACTGTGAGCAAGGCGATCGCCAGCGGTGTCGGGCTTGCGGGGTTTCACGGCGGGATTGGCGACAGCTTTCGCGACTGCAGCGAATTCCAGTATATCGTTGGCGGCCAGTTTGTCGCCCATCCGGGCAATGTGATCACCTATGACGTCAATATCACCCGGCCAGACGATCCCGTCATGCAGGGCATCAGCGATTTCACCTATACCTCCGAGCAATATTACCTGCATGTCGATCCCGCCATCGAGGTGTTGGCCACGACCACCTTCAGCGGTGCGCATGACCCTTGGACGGCGGGCACGGTGATGCCGGTCGCGTGGAAAAAGCGCTTTGGCGCGGGGCGGGTGTTTTACTCGGCGCTGGGGCATAAGGCGGCGGAATTCGATCACCCGCAAATGCGCCGCCTGTTTACCCAAGGGGCGGCTTGGGCGGCGCGCTAGGCGCGCCGCGGCCCCCAGACTGTGCAAGGTGGGGCTGTGCAAGGTGGGGCGGCGCGCGGTGTTACGCCAGCGCCGCCGCCTCTGCACAGAGGGTTTCCAGATCGCTTTGATCCAGCGGCACGCCGGGGAATTGCGCCAGCATCGCAAGCGGGTTGATGTAGACCGTGTTGCGTCCGGCAGGATCGCTCAACAGATCGCCCGCGCGGCCCTTCACACCGCCCCGACTTGCAAAGAGCGCCTCGATGCGCGGGCCCATCACGGGGTGCTGCATCCACTCGCCAAACAGCGACCAAGGCGTCAACACCACGGGCAGTGCTTCGCCGTGAAGCTCGGTTTCGCAGGTCAGACGCAGGTCGCGCGAGGAGGCGCCGACGTGCAGGGTCATCGGCCCGCCCGCAAAGACCCAGCGTTTGAGGCCGCTGTGCCAATGCCCCAGATGCGCGCGTTTGACGGGGATGCTGACGGCGCAGGACTCCCCCGCCTCCAGGTGGACTTTTTGCCAGCCACGCAGCTCGCGCGGGGGTGTTTGATAGGCGGTGCTGGGGTCGCTTGCGTAGAGCTGGACGACCTCGCTGCCCGCGCGCGCCCCGCTGTTGCGCAGGGTCAGGCGGGCGACAAAGGCGATGTCGTCGTCACTGGCGCGAACGTCGATTTCAAGCTCCTCGTAGTCAAAGCTGGTGTAGGACAGCCCGTGCCCGAAGGGGTAGTCAACGGCAAGGTCGCGCGCATCATACCAGCGATAGCCGATGTGCAGGCCCTCGCTGTGGCGCACATGGCGGTGCTCGCCGGGGAAATCGAGAAAGGCGGGCGTGTCCTGAAGGCGCCGGGGGATGGTTTGCGCAAGCCGTCCGGCGGGGGGCACATCGCCCAGCAACACATCGGCGACCGTTTCACCATGGGCCTGACCGCTGAGCCAGAATTCCACGATGGCCTGTGCCGTATCGCGCCATTGCGTGCTGCGCACAACGGCCCCGTTCGCCAGAGAAACGACGAGGGGCGTGTCGCAGTCGGCCAGCGCTGCGAGCAGGGTAAGCTGTTGATCTGGCAAGTCAATATGGGTGCGGTCGCTGCCTTCGGCCTCGGCGGCATCGGTGAGACCGGAAAAGAGCAGCACGATGTCAGCGTCGCGGGCCACCTGTAGGGCCTCTGTGATCAGCGCCGCATCGGCGGGGCCGTTTTGCAAGCCGTAGGCGGGGGCGAAGGCCACCTGCGCCCCGCTTTGCGCGAGGCGCTCGCGCAGCACATCGAGCGGCGCCACGACCCTGCGGGGATGAACGCGCGAGCTGCCGGAACCCTGGATGCGCGGCGTGCGGGCCAGTTCGCCCAGAATGGCGACTTTGGGATATCTGGCGGGGTCGAGCGGCAGAACCCCGTCGTTTTTCAACAACACGCTGGACTCGGCGGCCGCGCGGCGCACCAGCGCGTGATGGGCCTCGACATCGGGGGGCACATCGGTGTCGCGCGGGCGGGTGCGCTCGGCCAAACGTGTGGTGTTGGCGATGACACGGTCCAGATCGCCCTCAGCGATCTCGCCCCTGGCATGGGCGGCGATCAGGCGGTCATCCAGCGCGCCGCCGGGCATGCGCAGATCCATTCCCGCCTTAAGCGCGGCAACGGGGTCATAAACCCCGCCCCAATCGGAGATCACCAGACCGTCAAACCCCCATTCCTCGCGCAAGACCTGCGTCAGCAGCCACGGATCCTGGGAGGCGTGCAACCCGTTGATGCGGTTGTAGGAGGTCATGATCGACCACGCCCCCGAGGCCTCCAGCGCCAGTTGGAAGTTGCGCAGGTAAAGTTCGCGCAGGCTGCGTTCGTCGATATCGGCGCTGATGCGGTTGCGGTCGCCTTCCTGGGAATTGGCGGCGAAATGTTTCAGGCAGGCGCCGACGCCGACGCTTTGAATGCCGCGCGCCGAGGCCCCCGCCAGCAACCCCGACAGCATCGGGTCTTCGGAGTAATATTCGAAATTGCGCCCGCACAGGGGGCTGCGTTTCAAATTCAGCCCCGGCCCCAGCACCACATCGACCCCCGCCGCCCGTGCCTCGCGTCCCAGGGCGGCGCCGACCTCTTCGATCAGCGCCGCGTCCCATGAGGAGGCCAGCGTGACGGCGGGGGGAAAACAGGTGGCCGGCGCACTGCGTTCAAGTCCGAGGTGGTCGGGGTTTTCGTCGTCCTGCACCCGCAGCCCATGCGGCCCGTCGGCAAAGCGCAGGGCGCGCAACCCGATCTCGGGCGCGGCCTGCGTGGTCCAGTAATCGCGCCCACGCGCGAAGGTCAGTTTGGCGGCGATGGGGTCTGGCGGGGTGGCGGTGGAATCGGTCATGGCGGTCCTGTGGCTGTACAAGGCGAAAAGGCTAGTGGGCAAACAGCCCGTCAAAATCGGCAAAGCCCTTGATTTCAATCGGGTTCCCGGCGGGATCAAAGAAGAACATCGTGCGTTGTTCGCCCGGCTCGCCTTCAAAGCGCACGACAGGGGGAATGTCGAAAGCAACCTGCGCCTGTTGCAGGCGCGCCGCCAGAGCGCGCCAGTCGTCCAGCGGCAGGACCGCGCCCAGGTGGGGCATCATCACCATATGATCGCCAACCTTGCCCGTGCGCGTGACGGTGAAAGGCGTGCCAAGGTGCAGCGACAATTGATGACCGAAAAAGTCGAAATCGACCCAGGTTTCGGCGCTGCGACCTTCGGTGCAACCCAAGATCCGACCGTAGAAGTCGCGGGCGGCCTCAAGGTCGGTGACATGATAGGCGAGGTGAAAAGCAGAGCGCATGATGGTCCTCTTGCGGTTGATACCGCTTCGGGATGCGCGCAAATTGAGCAGTAAACAAGCAGGCGTTTTCCCGACCGCGCCAAGGTCCGCGCCGTGGCACCTGTGCGCCAATCAAGCGGTTTTTAATTTATTTCAATGTGTTAATGGCTAAACGGGCGGACAGGTGGGGCCCCGCCGCTCGCGATTTATAACTTAATTGTATTTTTCTATAATTTACATTTGCTCGATTTATGTATCGACCCGTGGCTATCTAGGATCACGAAGACAGCGGGCATTTTGCTGCCTGTCGCAACGCAAGAAAGACATCCCATGCCCCAGCCCAGACCCATGTTGGAGATCCGCTCGCTTGAAAAGCGCTTCGACGAGATCGAAGTCCTGCGTTCGATTGATCTGGAGGTTCATCGCGGCGAGCTGGTGTTTGTGATCGGCCCCTCGGGGTCGGGGAAATCGACGATGCTGCGGTGCTGTAACCGCCTCGAAGAACCGACATCTGGCGCGATTTTCATCGAGGACCGCCGCATCACCGATATCCCGCGCAAAGATCTGGATGCCATGCGCCAGCAGGTGGGCATGGTGTTTCAATCCTTCAATCTTTATCCCCATATGAGTGTGCTGAAAAACGTGGTGCTTGCGCAAAAATACGCGCTCAAACGCAACCGCGCCGCGGCCGAAGAAAAGGCGATGGCCCTGCTGGAACAGGTCGGTCTTGCCCATAAAGCCCAGGCCATGCCAAGCGAGTTGTCGGGGGGGCAACAACAGCGGGTCGCGATTGCCCGCGCTTTGGCGCTCGACCCCAAAGTGATGCTGTTTGACGAGCCGACCTCGGCGCTTGATCCCGAACTGGTGGGCTCTGTGCTGAAGGTGATGAAGGACATGAAAGAGCAGGGGATGACCATGCTGGTTGTCAGCCACGAAATGGCCTTCGCGCGCGAGGCCGCGGACCGCGTGGTGTTTATGGACGGCGGTGTGGTCGTCGAACAAGGCCCCCCCGAGGAGATCTTTGGCAATCCCAAATCCAGCCGCCTGCGCGAATTCCTGTCGCATGTGTCCTGACCGCTTCCAACGGGGGATGCCGCAAGGCCCCCGCACTGACCTATAAAATCGAAAGACCTGACGATGACGAAAATGATGATTGGGGCCGCGCAGATCGGTGGCATCCAGCGCGCCGAAACGCGCGAAGAGGTTGTGGCGCGGATGCTGGCGCTGATGGATGAAGCCCATGACAAGGGCGTCACGTTTCTGGCCTATCCCGAGATGACGCTGACCACATTTTTCCCGCGCTTTTACGTTGAGGATCGCGCCGAGTTCGACCATTGGTTCGAGACCGAAATGCCCAATGCCGCCACTGCGCCGCTGTTTGCGCGCGCGAAAAGCTACGGCATGGGCTTTACCTTTGGCTATTGCGAACTGACGCCCGAGGGACAGCACTTCAATACCTCGATTCTGGTGTCCCCGGCCGGGAAGATCGTGCAGAAATATCGCAAGACCCACCTGCCCGGACATGCGGAATTCGAACCCGAGCGCAGTCACCAACACCTTGAAAAGCGGTATTTTCTTGCGGGCGACAGCGGTTTCAACGTGGTGCGCAATCAGGGGGTGTTGATGGGGATGGCGATCTGCAATGACCGCCGCTGGCCCGAAACCTGGCGCGTTCTGGGGCTGCAAGGCGTGCAACTTGTCACCATCGGCTACAACACGCCCTCGCAAAACAATCTCAGCTCGGACGAGGGGCTGGAAAAGCGGCTCTACCACCATGAATTGTCCGTCTGCGCAGGGGCCTACCAGAATTCGACCTATGCGATTGCCGTTGCGAAATGCGGCACCGAGGATGGCAACCACATGATCGGCGGTTCGATCATTGTCGATGCGGACGGCTTCGTGATTGCCCGGGCGCAGGGCGAGGGCGATGAATTGATCGTGGCCCAAGCGGATTTCGCCACATGCGATTTCGGCAAATCCACCGTCTTCAATTTCGCCGCCCATCGCCGGGTCGAACATTACACCAAAATCACCACGCAGACCGGCGTCGAGGCACCAGAATGATGGAATTTGATACGGTCATCCATTCGGGCACCATCGTTACCGCCGATGGTCAATTTAGCGGCGACATCGGGATTTCGCAGGGGCGCATCGCCGCCGTCGCGGAAAAACTGAGTGGCGGCGAGACGCGCATTGACGCCGGTGGTCGCCTCGTTCTGCCCGGCGGGATCGAGGCCCACGCCCATATCGCACAGGAAAGTTCCGCAGGCGTGATGACGGCGGATGACTATCTTTCGGGCTCGATTTCGGCGGCTTTTGGCGGCAATTCCAGCTTTATTCCCTTTGCAGCGCAGCAGCGCGGCCAGTCCATCGACGATGTGATCGCGACCTATGACGCGCGCGGCGCGCGCTCCGTGCTGGATTACAGTTATCATCTGATCGTGTCCGACCCCACCGAGGAGGTGCTGCACGACCAGCTGCCACGGGCCTTTGCGCGCGGGATCACCAGTTTCAAGGTTTTCATGACCTATGATCTGATGAACCTTGGCGATGGCGGGATGCTCGATATTCTCGAGGTGGCGCGCCATCACGGGGCGATCACCATGGTCCATGCCGAAAACAACGACATGGTGAAATGGATGAACCGCCGGCTGGCCGACAAAGGGCTGAGCGCGCCGAAATATCACGCGATTTCCCGCCCCCAACTGGCCGAAGAAGAAGCGATCAACCGCGCGATCCAACTGGCCAAACTGGTCGATGCGCCTTTGTTTATCGTCCATGTGTCTACCGCTGGCGGCGCCGAGATCGTGCGGCGCGAAAAGTTCAACGGCGCAAAGCTTTTTGCTGAAACCTGCCCGCAATATCTGGCGCTGACGCGCGACGATCTGGACCGCGCGGGCATGGAGGGGGCGAAATATATCTGCTCGCCACCGCTGCGCGGCGCCGACACGCAGGATGCGCTTTGGAAACATGTCGCCATGGGCACCTTTGAAAGCGTGTCCAGCGATCATGCCCCCTACCGCGCCGATGACACAGGGAAATTCCTGAATGGTCGCGATGTGGCCTATCCCGCGATTGCCAATGGGATGCCCGGCATTGCCGCGCGGCTGCCCTATCTGTTTTCCGAAGGTGTCGTGAAGGGGCGCATCACCCCCGAGCAGTTTGTCGCCCTGTCGTCAACCAATGCCGCCAAGACCTTCGGCTGCTCGACCAAGGGACGCATCGCGCCGGGCATGGATGCCGATATCGCGATCTGGAACCCGCAGGTGACGCGCACCGTGGTGCAGGCCGACCAGCATGACAACATGGATTACACGCCGTTCGAGGGCATGGAGCTGACCGGCGTGCCGGAGGTGGTGATGAACCGCGGGGCCACGATCGTGTCGCATGGCACGCTGATGGCGCAGGAAGGGCAGGGGCGGTTTTTCGCACGCGCAGCGGTGGATCTGCGCGGCAAGGCCGGCTTTACCGCGCCCGAATTCGACCCGGCGCAAAACTTTGGCACGCAGCTGCGATGACGGGCACCATTGACCATCCGTTTTCGTTTCAACTGAGTTCGAGCCGCAATTTTCCGCCGCTTGAAACCCAGCTCGAAACTTTGGCCAAAATCGGCTTTACCAACGTCGAACCCCATTGCGACAGCTATGCGCACCCCGCGCAGATGCGCCGCTTGCTGGATCGCTTTGGCCTGTCCTGCGCGAGCGGGCATTTCAACGTCGCAACCTTGCTGGACAGGCCGCTGGCCTGCCTGCGGATCGCCGAGACGCTGGGGATCAAGACGCTGGTGGCCGGCGATATGTTGCCCCAGGACCGCCCCCTGCACGAGGACGACTGGCGCCAGCTTGCCGATCGTCTGGGCGCGCTGAACGCCCTGCTGGCGGGCAAGGGGTTTCGCCTTGCGTGGCACAATCACGACGTCGAGCTGGCGCCTTTGCCAAGCGGGCTGACGCCGCTGGATATCCTGCTTGAAAGTGGCGTGGACTGGGAGGCCGATGTCGGCTGGATCGCGCGCGCGGGGGGTGACCCGCTGGCAACGCTGCAAAAACACGCACCGCATCTCACCCTGATGCACCTCAAGGATGTCGCCCCCGCCACGGCGAGCCTGACCGAAGCGGGCTGGGCGGATCCGGGTGCGGGCGTTCTGGACCTGGTCGCGCTCTGGGCATGCGCCGCGCAGCGCGGGGTCACGGCCATGATCGCCGAGCACAACGCACCCGGCGACTACGTGCGGTTTGCCCAAACCGCCTTTGCCTTCATGGAGGCGCGCCGCGATGCAGATCTGGTCTGACACCCTGATTTTCCTTTGCTGGCGGCGGGTTCCTGCCGCACAGCCCCGACCTCTCGCGTCTCTTTTCTCCTCCAGGAGCGCGACACCGGCACATGACACATCATGGCCACCGCAGCACAATCGCTGCTTTTCCCTGGCTGCGGCCCAATGGCCCAGCATCGATCCCCAACAGGAGCTAAAATTTTGAAAAACGTCACGAAATCAATCATCTGCGCGCTTGCGCTTTTGGCCGCTCCGGCGGCAATGGCCCAAAGCCACGACTCCGCTGCGCCGCTAAAAGCGGCCTATGACGGCGGCTTTGCCCCCTTCGTGTTCACCGGCGACGATGGCAACACCACCGGCTTTACCTATGATCTGTCGATTGCTCTTGCCGCGCAGATGGGTCGCCCCGCCTTTGAGCCGGTCGATACGCCCTTTTCGTCGATCTTTGCAGGCTTGCAGGCCGATCGCTACGAGTTGATCGTCGCGCCGGTGAATGGCACCGAGGCGCGCGCCGAAACCATGCTGTTCTCCGAACCCTATCTGTCCACCGAAAGTTCGGTTCTGACCCGCAAGGGCGAGGGCGTGGGATCGCTGGAGGAATTGACGGGCAAGGTGATCGCCGTCAACAACGGGTCGGGCGCCGACAAGGAAGCAACCGAATGGGCCGAGGAATACGGCTTTAGCGTGGAACGCTACAATTCCCAACCCGACGCCCTGCGCGCTGTGATGTCGGGGCGCGCCTATGGCACGATGGCCGATGCATCCGCGAGCCGTTATGTCGCCGCGCAGACCCCCGCGGTCGAGGTGGCCTTTACCATCCCCGTGGGCCTCAATGTGTCCTTTTTCTTTCGCAAGGATGACGTGGCCTTTCGCGACGAGGTCGAGCTGGCGCTCGAATGTCTGAAATCCGATGGCACTTTTGCGCAGATCTTTGAAAAATGGTTCGGCGTTCTGCCCCCCGAAGGGTCGGCCTCCGCCACGATCTATCCCGGTTTCGGCGCGCCCGGCTTTGAGGGCTACGACGAGACCCCGCATGAGCTGACCTGCGGGTAAGCCAGCGGCGCACAGACTGAACGGGGATCGGGGGCTGCTCTCGATCCCCCCCCGATTTTTCGCGCTTTGCCCCCAGATTTCGAGGCCCCATGGACCACTTTCTCAACACCTTTTTCCGGTTCGATTTTCTTCCCGGTGCCTGGCCTGTTATCCTTGGCGGGATCTGGGTGACGCTGCGCATGGCGGCGCTGACCCTGATGATCGGCCTGCCGATGGGGCTTTTGCTGGCCATCCTCCGCTTGTACGGCATCCGCCCGCTGAACTGGCTGTTGATCCTGTGGATCGACTTTTTTCGCGCCGTGCCTGCCTTGGTCATCATCGTGCTGGTCTATTTCGCGCTGCCGATGACGGGGCTGACGCTGTCGTCCTTTTGGGCAACGGTGCTGTCGATGGCCTGCGTGTTATCGGCGGTGGCCGAAGAAGTGTTCTGGGGCGCGTTTCGCGCGGTGCCCAAGGGCCATTGGGAAGCTGGGCGGGCCACGGGGCTGAGCTATAACCAGACGCTGTTTTTGATCGCGGTGCCCCAGGTCCTGCGCCTGTCGATCCCGCCCCTTACCAACCGCTCGATAGGGGTGACCAAAGGCGTCACCCTTGGCGCGGTGGTCGCCGCTCCCGAATTGCTCGCGGTGACATCGAAACTGCAATCCGACCTCGCGAACCCGTCGGTCTTTACCCTGACGGCGGCGATTTACCTGATGATCTTCCTTCCCTTCGTGCAGGTCACGCGCTGGATGGAACGCCGCTTTGCACAAGGTGTGTACAAATGAATTTCACCGATCAGTTTTTCAATCTGGCCGTGTTGCAACGCACCTGGCCGATCATCGTCAACGGGATTGAAATGACCGTGCTTCTGGCGCTCGTGTCGGTGCCTTTGATGATGCTGGGCGGTTTGGCGATTGCGCTTTTGGGGCGCACGACCCATCCTGTTCTGGCCTGGGCGGTTCGCCTTTATGTCGATGTGATGCGGGCCTTTCCGCCGCTCGTGCTGTTGATGTTCCTGTTCTACGGCTTGCCTTTTGCGGGGTTTGACATTGCGCCCTTCGCGGCTGCCGCACTGGCGCTGACGCTCAACACCTCAAGCTACGCCAGCGAGATTTTTCGCGGCGGTTTTGCCTCCGTGGACAAGGGCCAGCTGGAGGCGGCGCGCGCCACCGGTCTGTCGGGGCCCCAGGCGATGATCCTTGTCGTCTTGCCCCAAGCGGTGCGCAACGTCTTTCCCGAT
Organism: Aquimixticola soesokkakensis; assembly: GCF_900172375.1. Classification (GTDB taxonomy): domain Bacteria; phylum Pseudomonadota; class Alphaproteobacteria; order Rhodobacterales; family Rhodobacteraceae; genus Aquimixticola; species Aquimixticola soesokkakensis. Next base: position 205,282 of record NZ_FWFS01000002.1, read on the forward strand.
CTGATGTCCAATGTCATCGAACTGGTCAAACTGACCTCGATTGCCTCGGTGGTGGCGCTGCATGAATTGTTGAAATCCGCGATGCAGGCCCAAAGCCTGACCTATAATGCCACGCCGCTGATCGTGGCGGCGGCGATCTATTTCTTTGCGCTCTGGCCGCTGGTGCGCATCACCTCGCAGATTCAGGAACGCCGCACCGGCTGGTAGGCCTAAAGCGGGAGGCTGAGTTCCTTTTGGTGCAGCACGTCCTTGAGCAGGGTTGTGAAGGTGCGCAGCTGGCTGGAATGGGGGATGCCGCGCCGCGTGACCACGCAGGCCGAGACCTCGATGGCAGGCGCAAAGGGCAGGCGCACCACATTGGGAAAGCTGTAGGACGATGCCGAATAGGGATCGACCATGGCCACGCCAATCCCCTGTTCCACAAGGGCGGCGGCCGTCGCACAAAAGCGCACCTCGATGCGCGGGTCATAGGCCACCGCGCGCGCGCGAAACGACGAGCGGATGACCTGTCCGAAAATACTGTCGTTCTCAAGGCCGATATAGGGCCGCGCCTTGAGGTCTTCGGGGGCCACCAGATGGGCGCTGGCCAGATCGCTGTCGCTGGGCACGAGGGCCACCATGCGGGTCTTGTGGATCGGGGTGATTTGCAGCGCGGTGTCGCGGTTGCCGTCAAACACCGCAAGGCCGATGTCGGCCTCGCCGGTTTGCACGGCTGTGTAGACTTCGGAAATGCGCCGCACATCGTAAGACGCTGACAGGGCAGGGAAATGTTCATAGAGCCGCGCAAGCGCCTCGGGGGCATGGGAGTATCCCAACGGCGGCGTGGACACAATGCGCAAGCGCCCCGTCACCCCTTGGGACAGATCGGCGGCACGGCGCGAAAACCCGCGCAGCGCCAGCATCACCGAACTGACATCCTCATTCAAAAGCACCGCCGTATCCGTGGGCGACAGGCGCCGCCCGCTGCGTTCGAAAAGCACCAGCCCCAAGGTTTCCTCGAGCTGGCGGATGCTGACGGAGACGGCGGGTTGGCTGACCCCGAGGGTTTCGGCCACCTCGGCGGTGGTCGAGCCGCTCATCATCTTGGCAAATATTTCAAGATGGCGCAGGGTCACACCGGGATAGCTGAGCAAGCGATGCGCATGCAGTTTTGCGTCTTTGGACATGCGGTTCCCAATCGAACAATGCAGGCGGGCGAACACAGGTGGGCGGGCGGCCAAAGCGTGGCAGGTTGATATTCTGCCCCATCTTGCCCCGTCGTGATGCGTCGCTGCGCTCCGCGCCCTGTATAAGACATCCCGAGGGGATCGGCCATCAGTGTTGCGCCCTGCGCCCTGCGCGTGGGCAGGTTTGTGGGGACGTGCCTGATTTCTGCGCGTCCCCGTCGCGGCGGGTTATTGCCCCATCCAGCTTTGATCGTACCAATCGGACACCGTGCCGGGCCATTCCAGCGGCACGCCGCCCGCGCCTGTCAGAACATTGGTGTCAAACAGGAACGTCGCCATTTTTTCAAAGCGCTCGGGGTCGATGCTGCCCACGGCTGTGTCGCCGTCGCGCAGGTATCCCCCCGCAGCAATCATATCCAGCGAGCCTTCGACAAGGGCGGGATTGGGAAAGTCGCCGGTGGCGATCAAAAGCCGGGCCGCCTCTTTGGGGTGATCCGCGGCCCAAACGTAGCCCGCCTGTGTGGCCTGCATAAAGGCCGCCACCAGATCGGGGGCTTGGGCCAGCGTTTCGCTGCGCGCGCCGATATAGCCGTTCTGCTGGTCGGGAATGCCATAGTCGCTATAGGCAAAACTGGACTGTTTGCGCCCCAAAAGCGTGCCATTCACCCCTTCCCAGGTGGCCACTTCCAGCGTGAAATCAACCGCTCCCGCGGCCAGCGCCTCATAGGCGCCCGTGCCAAGCGTCACGGTGTCATAGGTCGCATCGCCACCGTCGTTTTCGATCATCGTGCCAATCAGCGCCGCTTCCCAATTGCTGCCAAATCCGGCGTAGGTTTTGCCGGTCAGATCGGCAGGACGGGTGATGGCGGTGTTGTCGCTGTTGTAAACGAGGCGGCCGGTTTCATGCTGCATCGTGGCCCAAAGCGCGACGATATCCGCACCGCCCGCCTTGGCCCCCATAAACCCGAGTGAGGTGAGATAGGCGAAATCCGCAATGCCTGCGGCCAGAAGCGCGGTCGAGCTGGTGTCGGAATAGGGCAGCAGATCAACCGCAAGCCCCGCATCGGCGTAGAACCCCTTTTCTTTGGCCACCACCAGCCCGATGTGGTTGGTGTTGAGCGTCCAATCCAGCGCCATCGTGACCTCGCGCAGCGCAGCGGTCTGGGCCTGCGCCGCGGCGGGCAGGCAGAGGGGAATGGTCAGCAGGGCCGATAAAAACAAGGTGCGGATCATGGGAAAGGGTCCTTTGTCAAAAGCGTTTTCAATGTGTCGCGCAGCGTGGCAAGGGCCGCCTGGCTGCGGTGTTTTGGGGGGATTGGAACGGGGATGTCGCGCAAAATTGCGCCGCTTGCAGACATCACAAGGATGCGGTCGGCAAGTCCCGTTGCCTCGAACAAATCATGGGTGACCATCAGCAGCCCGCGTGGCCGTTCGGCCAATCGCGCCAAAAGCCAAGCCTGCATGTGCAACCGCGTCACCGCATCAAGCGCGCTAAATGGTTCATCCAAAAGCACAAACTGGCTGTCTTGCACGATGGTGCGCAAAAAGGCCGCCCTCTGGCGCATCCCGCCCGACAGCTGCGCGGGATAGTGATCTTCGCAGCCCGCAAGGCCGAAGACCCCAAAAAGCGGGGCGACACGGGCGCGGGCCGCCGAGCGGCTTAGCCCCGCGATTTCCAACCCCAAAGCAGCGTTCTGCGCAATGGTCAGCCAGGGAAACAGCGCATCCTGCTGGGGCTGATAGGCAAGAACGGGATGGGGGCAGGTGATGGGGGCTGCGTCCAGAAACAGCGTGCCCGTCGCCTGCAACGGGGGGGCAAGGATGCCCGACAGCCATTTCAGCACCGAGGTTTTCCCGCAGCCCGAGGGGCCGATCAGGGCCGTGACCTCATCCGCGCGCAGCGTCAGGGTCAGGTCGCGCACAATGGCGCGCGCGGGAGTGGTGATCGTAAGACCGCGCAGCTCAAGCATCACGGCGCTCCTGTGGGCCGCGCTGGCTGGCCCGATCCACAAGGTGGATCAGTCCCAAGAGGGCAAGGGTCAGCAGCGCCGACAGGGCCACCGCAGCCAGCACAAGATCGGCGCGAAAGTTGTTTTTGGCCATCAGGATATAGATGCCAAGCCCGCGTCGCGCGCCCGCGTATTCGGCAAAGATCGTCGCGACAAAGGCATAGGTCGCTGAAATGCGCAAACCTGCCAGACAGGCGGCGCGCGCTGCGGGCAGACAGGCGCGCCAGAACACCGTCCAGCGCGATGCCCCCATCGACACCAACAGGTCGACAAAGGCGGGCGGCGTTTGGCGATACCCCGACAACAGGCTGAGAAGAATGGGAAAAAACGTAACAAGAATGACCAGAAGCACTTTGGGCAAGAGGCCAAATCCGAACCACAAAATCATCAAGGGCGCGAGGGCAACCAAGGGCACCGTCTGGCTGACCACAAAGAGCGGCATGAGGGCGCGGCGGGCGAGCGGCGCGAAATACAGCGCCACCGAGGTCACCCAGGCAAATCCTATCGAGAGGGAAAAGCCCAGCCCCGCCACCATCAGGGTCGCAACGGCGTGGCGCGCAATCTCGCTGCGGTTCACAAAAAGCGCGGTTGCAACGCCGCTTGGGGGCGGCAAAATCAACGGCGACAGGGCAAGTGCGGCGCAGCTTACTTCCCAGACCGCCAAAACGAGGGCAGCAAGGACCAGCGCCGGCAAACAACGTGCAAGCATCAGGCAAAATCCTGTCGGGATATTCAGCGGCGGCTGGGGCTGTTGGCGGAGGCGGTCAGATCAAGGGTCACATGGCCCTGCGCGGGGCCAAAGCGCAAAAACGCCTGTCGCAGGGTTTCAAAAACCGCCCCCGCATCCCCGCGCAGCCGGGTGCAGAAGTTTTTGGATTTCAGAAATGTGCCCGAGCTTTTGAGAAACGCGATGCAGCCGTAAATTTCGTCCATGTGGCGGTCTTGGCCCAGCACATAGAGTGAAAACTGCACATCGATTTCAACGCCCGCAGAAGCCGCCTGCGCGACGGCCTCCTGTGCCTTGGCCTGACGAACCTCAAGCGGCAGGCTTTGCCCGACGGCCAGAATATCGCAGCGGCAATTGGGGTCGTCGGGTTCGCCCGGACAGCCGCGCGACACGGTGCAATGCATGGTCACATGCGCGGGTTCCTTGGCGGCGCGCGCAAAGAAATCGCGCAGCGCATCAAACAGGGGATCGGGCGATCCCACCATCAAGGTCGAGATGTCGTCCGTTTCGATTCTCAGATCTTTTTTATAAGGCTCAAGGGCTTGCAGCCCCGACAGGATGACTGGAACAAAATCCGATGTCATCGGATAGAGCGACACTTGTGCGCCAATAAACATAGGTTTCCCTCGCTCCGCCGGCATTGTCCGGATCAGCTGTGAAGGGTTCGCGCCGCTTGCGCATCTCAGCCCCGTCTCGGAGCACCCCTGGATGTGGCGCAAGCTGGGGCGAGACGCCTCGGGTGTCAAGCGCGAAAACGGGGCGCTCCACAACGGCCAGACCGCCGTCTCGCGCCGCTGCTGCGCCTCAGGTCAGGCAGTGCTGATCCAGCGCAGCGCGCGCCTGTGCGACCAGATCGGCGACGGGGCGGACCGCCTCCAGCGTCACGCCGGCTTCGTCGGGTTCAAGCGCTTGAAGGGTTTGGGCCTGACTGGCGGCGAGGGAGGCGGGCATGAAATGGCCGGGGCGTTGTGACATGCGCGCCACCGCCTCCTGCGGGCTCAGCGCAAGATGGACGAAAAACACCGCCCCCTCGCGCGACAACTGATCGCGATAGCTGCGTTTGAGCGCCGAACAACTGGCGACAACGCCCGTGCTGCGCGTCAGGCTTTCGCTCATGGCGCTGCGGATCAGGTCCAGCCAGGGCGCGCGCATCGCATCCGTCAGCGGCGTTCCCGCCGACATGGCCGCGACATTGGCGGGCGGGTGCAGGTCGTCGCCCTCAAGGTAGGGCAGGCCCAAAGCGGTCGCGAGCGCCTGTCCGATGGTGGATTTCCCGCAGCCGCTCACCCCCATCACGATGATGCGGCGCGCGGTTTTGGTCGGTGTGGTCATGTCAAAAGCTCCATTGGCCACAAGATGATCTGCGGAAAGGCGGCCACAAGCAACAGCACGAGCGAATTGATTGCGTAAAACGGCAGGGCCGCGACCACGAGGCGTTCGGTGGGAACTTTGGACACATAGGCGGTCGCGAACAGGCAGGTGCCCACGGGCGGCGAGGCAAGGCCGACCGCCAGGCAGGTGACCATGAAGATCAGGAAATGCATTGGGTCAATTCCGGCGCTGACGGCCGCGGGCATCAGGACGGGGATCAACATCAGGGCCGCTGCGACGATATCCATCAACATGCCGACGATCAGGAACACCAGTCCCATCAACAGCAGGGTGACAAAGGGCGATCCGGTGAACCCCGCCAGAAGGCCCGACGCTTTCTGGGGCAGCAGATCAACGGTGAACACAAATGTCGCCGCCGAGGCCACCATCAGGATCAGCAGGACCGTGCCTGCGAGCTGCCCTGCCAGAATGGCCAGTTCGACCAGATCACGCAGGCCGATTTCGCGGTGAACCAGCCCCGCAACAAGCAGGGTGTAGATCACCGCAAGCCCGGCGGCTTCGGTGGGCGTGACGATGCCCGAGAACATGCCGGTGAGGATGATCACCGGCGCCCCCACCGATGGCAAGGCCCGCAAAAACGCGCGGGCGGAGGCTTTGCGGTCAAAGCCGGTGATGGTTCCATAGCCGCGTTTGCGTGAAATAACAGAGTTGTAGAGTGCCAAAGCCCCTGCCAGCAACAGACCCGGTCCCAAACCGCCCGCCAGAGCGCCCCCCACCGATTGCCCGGATGCAGAGGCCGCGACGATGATCAGGATCGACGGGGGCACAAGCGTTGCAAGTGTCGCCGTGATCAAGGTCAAAGCGGCAGAATAGGGAAGCGGATAGCCCCGCGGGGTCATGGAGCGGATGGTGATCGGTCCAAGGCTTGCAATGTCGGCCACCGACGATCCCGAAATTCCTCCAAAGACAAATGAGGACGCAATATTGACATGGCCAAGCCCGCCACGAAACCGGCCTACAACGGCCTCGGCGGCGTCGAAAATGCGCTCCGACAGCCCGCCGCGTTCCATGATTTGTCCCGCGAGAATAAACAACGGCACAGCGATCAGCAAAAACGAATTGATCGAGGTCGCAAGCGATTGCGTCAGCATCGACAGCGGCAGGTCAAACACGACCATCGCCGTCACGGTCCCCAGTCCGAGCGCGACCGACAAAGGCACGCCAAGCGCTGCGAGAACGGCGAAAATTCCCAGTAACGTCAGGCTCATGTTGCGGCTCCTTGGGCGTTTGGGGCGGGCGCGGCGATCCCGTGGATCAGGGCGCCGATGACGGCCAGCGCGCCACCCAAAACGATGGGCAGGGACGCGATCCACATGCCGATTTGCAAAATGGCCGAGGTTTCGCCAAAGCGCACCTGTTGCCACAGCAAATCCCAGCCGTGGCGTGTCACAATGGCAAAAAGCACGGCCGCGGCCAGCGCGGGGATCAGATCCAGCACGCGGCGCAGACGGCGGCTTTGGGCAAGGTCGCTCACAATGGTGACGCGCGGATGTTGGCCGTTGCGAAAGCCCGCCGCCAGCCCCAGCCAGATCGTCCAGATGAAAAAGAAACGCGACAATTCTTCGGTCCAGGGCAGGGAGTTGCCAAGCAGCCGCGACCCGACTTGCAACCCGATCAGGCAGACCATGCCGAGCACGGCGATCAGCAGAATGACATCCACCAGTCGCCAGAGCGCTTTGTCAATTAAGGGCATATTTTTCTCCGCGCGTAGAAAGTTGAAAAGGCACAAGAGGGGTTGTGCCACCCTTTGGCGGCACAACCGTCAATTCATTTGTGCAGGGGCGCTGTCGCGTCAGTTTTGTGCCGTGAAGGCGATGCTCATTTGCATGAAATCCGCGCCGATCTGATCCTCGAACTGGGGATAGATGCCGCGCGCGATCTCTTGCACCTTGGCCAATTCGCCCTCGGCAAAACGGTTGACCTGCATACCCTGCGCTTCGAGTTGTGCAATGATTTCGGCCTCTTGTGCAATTTCCTGCGCATCGTGTTCAAGGATCATCTCATCGGCGGCGGCCTGCACGGCGGCGTGGAACTCTTGGGGGATTTTGTCCCAAGCCGCGTCCGAAAGCGCCAAAAGGAAGCTGTCGGCAAGGTGCTGGGTCATGTTCAAATGGCCCTGCACTTCGTAAAAGCGGTTGTTGAGCGGCACTTCGACGGGGTTTTCCTGACCGTCGATCGCTTTGAGTTGCAGCGCCGAATAGACCTCGGAAAAGGCCATCGGCGTGGGGTTCGCGCCAAGCGCATCAAACAAGGAGACAAACAGCGGATTGTTGGGGGTGCGCAATGTCAGCCCGTCAAAATCGGCGGCCGTCGTGATCGCGGTGTCCCGGCTGGTCACGTTGCGAAAAGTGCGCAGGAAAAACCCGAGGCCGTGGATGTCGAAGCGTTCGAGCGATGCCAACAGGTCCTCTCCCGGCTCTCCGGACAGATATCCCTGCAACTGGTCGTAATCGGCAAAGAGATAGGGCAGCGAAATCGCGTTCATTTTGGGTTCGAAACTGGCGTAAACCGAGCTGGCAAGGATCAGCCCGTCCAGCGCGCCCGATCCAAGTTGGTTGACGGCGGCATTTTGGTCTTTGCCAAACAGAATGCCATCGGGAAAGACCTGAAAGCTGACTTCGCCGTCGGTTTTTTCGCTCACGAGCGCGGCAAATCGGCTGGCGGCCTGACCGACAGAACTGTCGGCCGGATCGGGCACCGCAAGGCGCAGCTGGGTTGCGGCCTGCGCTGCGGGCGCGGCCAAAAGCGTGGCGGCTGTGGCAAATGCGACAGCGCTTTGCACAAGCGTGCGGCGGGTGATGAAATGGGTCATTCGGGTCTCCTCCCAGTTTGACGGTTTCAAAGTTTTCGGGGCAGCGCGACCTCTTTGGATGGCGGGGTCGCGTTGCGGCGTTCCAGTTCGAGAAGCAGCGCACTGTGGTCCAGATCCGCACCGCCATGGGCCACGAGGTCGCTAAAAAGCGCATCGGCCTGTGTCAATAGCGGCAGCTCCAGCCCAAGGGCTTGCGCAACATCCAGCGCTGCCTGCGTGTCCTTGACCTGATATTTTGCAGGGCCTCCGGGGGTGAAATCCCCCGCGATCATCCGCGCGCCGTGTTGTTCGAGGATGCGCGAGTTGGCAAAGCCGCCCATGAGGGCCGCGCGCACCCTGGCCGGATCGGCACCACCGGATTTGGCAAGGAACAGCGCCTCGGACACAGCGGCGATGGTCGATGCGACGAGCATCTGGTTGGCCAGTTTGCACAGCGCGCCGCTGCCGTGCGGGCCGATGTGGGTGACGGTGCCCAGGGCCGACAACACGGGGGTGACGGCGGCCACGTCGTCTTGGGTGCCGCCGGCCATGATCGACAGGCTGGCCTCCTGTGCGCCTTTGGTGCCGCCCGACACCGGCGCATCGATCCAGCGCAGGCCAAGGCTGCGCGCGCGCCGCGCCATGTCGCAGGCCTCCTCATGCCCGATGGAGGACATGACCACCAAAATCGCACCGGCGCGCATCGAAGCGGCGACGCCCTTGTCGCCAAACAGAACCGCCTCGCAGACGGGTCCGCTGGAGAGCATCACCACAACAATGTCCGCCAGGGCAACTGCCTGCGCGGGGGTTTCGCAAACCTGCGTCCCGCCGCCAATGGCATGGGCCTTGCGCGCATCGCGGTTCCACAGGCGCAGATGATGCCCCGCGCGCGCCAGATTGACCGCCATCGGCGCGCCCATCAGGCCCGTTCCCAGCACGGCAATGGTGCGCGGCGCGCTCATGGCACGCGCCGCTCGAACTGGCGGACGGGCAATTCGGTGCACAGCGCGAGCGCCTGACGAAACGCGGCCAGGTGGGGGGTCTGAAGATGCGCCTCGAAGGCCGCGCGGTCGGTGTAGACCTCGTAGAACATCACGCGGATCGGCGTGGCGCTGTCATCGACAATGACATCGAATTGCAGGCATCCGGCCTCTGTTGCCACCGACGCCTCGGCGTCCGCCCGCGCGGCGTCCAGAAACGCCGCCTGATTGTCGGGGGTGACGTGGAATTCCGGGAGAACTACGTAGCTCATGCGTCGGCCCTTTCGCGTAGGGGCGCTGCCGGGCCCATGGTGCGCACCTGTTCGCGGCGCAGATCGACCACATCGAGATCGTCCGTGAATTCGACATCCGACATTTTCACGATCTGGTCGCGCTTGATGTTGTTTTTAAGTTTGACGTGATGGGCCAGCCCCATCGGCAGCGCGTCCACGGCGGTGGAATGTCTGGCCGAAACGGATTTCGCCCAAGTGGCAAAGCCGCCCTCGCCATCCAGAAATTCGCCCGCCTTGAGATCGCTTTTCGCCGTGGCGACCGCATCGGCGTGGAACAGTTTCGAGGTGCCCGTCGGCTCGTGGCGCAACACGGCGGACATGACGGAGACGGAGGTTTCCAGGCCGATCAGGTGAAAGGGGCGCCACATCGACCCGTACCAGCCCGATTTATCCGTCAGCAGCCCGTATTGCTCGAAGCAGTTCTTGGTGTATTCATCGGGGGCCTTGAAGGTCACGAACATGCCGTAGCGGATGTTGTTCATCACCTCGCGCCCGTCGGGTTCCTGAGAGGCGGCAATGTCGATCATATTGCTGCGTTCCAGCCGCCCGCCGTCGGACTGCGGTTTGAACACCTGTGCAAGGTCGTGCAGACCGGTGGGCGGAAAGGCCAGACCGTTGTCGGAGCAATCGAGGCCGGTGGCATTGGCGACGGCGGCCATTTCGATGGCGGCTTTGGTGCCATCGGTGAAAGAGTTGTACATCTTGGGGTTAAAGTCGCCCTTGGCGACGAATTCCTCGGACCAACCGAAATAGCCCCAGACCGTATCGGGCGTGGAATAGCGGTATTCCGGCTGGAAATTCATACCCTTGCCGGCGGAAACCAGTTCGAAACCGCAGGAGCGGACCCAATCGACAAGCTCGCACATGAAGGCGGGCTGGTCGCCATAGGCCATGGAGTAGATCAGGCCTTTTTCGCGGGCCATTTTGCCCAGAAGCGGACCGCACATCACGTCGGCTTCGACGTTGACCATGACGATGTGTTTCATGCCCTCGATCGCCATCAACGCGTGGCGGGTGCCTGCAATCGGGTGGCCGGTGGCCTCGATCACGCATTCGATCCCGTCGAAATCGCACAGCGCCTTGGCGTCATCGGTGACAAAGGTGCGCCCCGTATCCATCGCGTTGCCAAAGGAGGTGGCGCTGTATTCATCGGGCTGCCAGCCGGTGCGTGCCAGCGAACCGCGGGCCTTGCCTGCGTCGAGATCGGCCACGGCGACGATGTGATAACCGGGGATTTTGCGCGCCTGTGCAAGGACCATCGAGCCGAATTTGCCAGCGCCGATCAGGCCGACGCGAATGGGGCGACCGTTGGCGGCGCGCTCTGCGAGCATGGAATGAAGGTTCATCGTCCTGTCTCCGTCTGTGTAGGGCAGACCCTGCGGGGCCTGCGGGCTATGTCTGGCGGGAAAGGGGCCACGCGTCCCTGTTGGCCCATAGGCCATCAGGCGCTGCGGCGCGTTCTCCTCCCCTCACGGATGGCGCAGGGCCATTCGCTGCTCATAGGGTTGCTGATCGCGCCGCGCAGAACAATTTAACTTTTCTGCTTTTTGATTTAGTTAAACTACACAATCAAGACAGGCTTGCCGCCTCGCTTTCGCTTTGCCACAGGGCGGCTTCGCCTTTGACCCAATCGATGAATTTGCGCACCCGGCTGCGGCGCATATGGGTGTGGGGGCAGACAAGCCATTGCGTGGAAATCAGCATCTCTGGCGCGCCACGTACCGGCACCACCAACCGGCGGTCGCGCAGTTCCTGCCCCATCATCAGATTGCTTTCCAAGGCCACGCCCATGCCCAGAACAGCCGCGTCCACGGCCATATGCGAGCGGTCGAACAAGAGGTGATGCTTGAGCGCGGTGTCGCGCAGGTCAAAATGGGTAAACCATTGTTCCCACTGGATTTGTGCCTTTACAGATCGGATCATGCGAAAGGTGAGCAAATCGGCCGGCTCCAGCGAGAACGGGTCGGCAAGTTTGGGCGAGCACACCGGCATAAAACGTTCGACGGCCAGCGGTTCGACATGCAATCCGGCCCAGCGACCGGTGCCGTGCCGGATGTCGAGATCCACGTGGTCGCGGTTGAAATCCGTGGGTTCATTCGTGCCGTCGAGCCGCAGGTCGATGTCGGGATTGGCCTCCAGAAACTGCGGCAATCGCGGCAGCAGCCATTTCGTCGAGACGGTGGGTGTGGTGCGAATGGTCAGCCGCGTTGCGGTTTTGCTGCCCTGCATCAATTGCGTCGCGGAAATGATGGTTTCAACCTGATCCGCGATCAGTTCGAAGAACCGCTCGCCCGCTTCGGTCAGGCGAATGCGCCGCCCCACACGCACCACCAAAGCGGTGCCGATCTGTTCCTCCAGCGCGCGGATTTGCTGGGTGACGGCGGAGGGCGTGACATTCAACTGCTCGGCAGCGGCCGACACAGAGTTCAGCGTCGCCACCTGATGGAAAACGGAAATCGCGCGAAACGGGGTCATGGGCACCTCTGGCTGACGGATGACATCTGCGCAGAGTATAAAATTTCTAAGGAGAATAAATTATATTTTAGTCAGGCTACAGCTTTTGCCGGTCCTGCGCCTGCCTTGCCGCCGCGCGACATGGAACAAACGTCTGGGGTAAACGGGCGTGACAAACAGGGCGGGGCCGCAGGCGGTGTTGCGGCCCCGCCCCTCAATCACAAGAAACGGCCTTGGGCGCCAAGCCAGCCATCCACGTGGTCAAACAGGGTTTTCACCGTGTCCCCAAATTCGCCCGGGGTCTCTTCGCAGGGTGCGCAGGGCGTGTAGACATGGGTCGCCCCCTCGACAAAGGCGATGGATTTATCTTCGCTGGCGGCATGTTCATAGATCATTTCCGCCGAGATATATTCCCAGCCCGCCGTCATCCCCATCGACAACATCGGCACGGTGATGCCTTCGGCATTGCCAATCGGTGTGGTGATGCTTGAGTGCCAATCCACCCCCGTGATGAAGTCCGCGCCATAGGCAAAATCTTCGGTGGTGCGGATCGCGAAAGCGCCCAGATAGCGTTTGACGGTCGATTTCATTGTGCCGTCGATATATTCGTCGGTGCGCATGTGAGAGCCGCGCGCCACGCGGTCGGTGGGCACGATCATCGTCTCCACGCTGCCGTCGGGATGGATCAACGGCCAGGGTTTCGCGGTCCGGCCAAGAAGGCTCATATCCTCGGAAAACAGCTTGTTGTTGAAGCCCACGAACATGCCGCCCGGGACGTAGAAGGGTTCGTCATCCGCAAACAACCCATGACCCGCTTCGATCAGCTCAAGGCGGTGTTGCAGGGTTTCGATAATGCGGGTGCTGCGCGCCCCGACGGCTTTTTGGAACCGCTCGACGAATTCGGGCGGATAGGTGGTGGTGCCATCGGCCTTGTAGCCATTGTCGGGGTTGTAGGGGTCGAGCGCGGGGTCGGAAATCATCCCCGTGGCCTCATCGGCCACGCCCGCATCCAGGCTGAACAGCGCCATCACGCTCATGCCGTAGTTGGGATCCAGCCACATCACACCATCGGCAGGATCAAGCCCTGCAACCTTGTCGCCCTCGCATTTGATCAGCAAAGCGTCGGTCTGGCAGGCCGCAACGCCGTTTTCAGCGATGTTCTGATAGGCCGAAAACAGCCCCGATCCGCCGCTGTGCCCCATCAGAACGACCTTTTCGATCCCCTCATGGCCGCGCAGGTAATCGACGCCTTTGCCGACCTCGCTGATCGCCTGATAGATATCAAGGTCGGAATTGCGCCCTGTTTTGCTGGTCGAATTATTCGCACAGAGCACGCTGTAGCCGCGTTGCGACAATTCGGTGCAGCCCACATGGCTCAAATAGTCGCCCCCCGAGTGCATCAACATGATGGCCACGCCGGATTTGGGGCCTTTTTCGGCGGGCTCGTAGAGCACCGCAGGTACGCCCGTCGCAAGATGCACAAAGGTCTGCGTCACAGCCTCTTGTGCAAAACCGGCAGCGGGCGCGAGCGCCGTCGTGGCCGCAAAACCCGCAACCAGCGCGCGCAGTTTGCGTGTGGATTTCAGTGAAGTCATCTTTTCCTCCCTAGAGGGCGCTTTCCTTGATCACGGTCCGCACAGCGCCCAAATGCCGACTTCCACAGGCTAGGCAAGATCGGCTTGGCCGCGCCAATCACTCTCTGGCAGAAGCCATAATTTCCCTTACGTAAGGTTAAGTGACAAAGTTAAGAGGGATATCTTTCAAGAGGTTAGGTGATTTTTTGGCGAAAAACGAAACGGGTGGTCTTGTTACAGTTTGTTGCAATCGGGGTCCATGGCCGCGCGCGCTGCCACGATGCCCCTCCCGCGCGCGCTAGGTCAAAAAGTCGTTGGGGATGAAACAGGGCATCGAGTCCTCCCACAGGCTGTCTGTCACCAGCCGCTTGTTGCTGCCGTCGGCCTCCATCACCATGATCTGCCCATAGGGCTGGAAGGTGTAGTCATAGATCGCCGCCTCGTCGCGAAAGCCGTATTGCGCGGTGGAATAGGCGATTTTGCCGTCCAGCGTCCAAACCGAATGGGCATCGGTGGCACGGGTCTGGGTGAGCACCTTGAAGTCAGACCCATCGGGGCGAATGACGCAGACATGGTAGTCGGCGCGCCCGAATTCGCGGGTAAAGGTGATCCACGCCCCATCGGGTGACCAGCAGGGCATGTTGTCGATCTGCGTCGTCAGGTCGCGGACCTCTTTGGTCTCCACATCGACGATGCGCAGGCCCATTTTCTTGCCCCAGACGCGGTAGACCACGGATTTGCCGTCGGCAGAATAGCTGGGAAAGCCCGCGTGTTGCGCGCCGTCCGTAAGATCTTCCCATGCCGATCCGTCACTTTTGACCCGCATGATTTTCGCCGTGGCATTGCCGCGCGCGTCGAACCACGGACCAAGGCCGAAGGCGATCCAGTCCCCTTCGGGCGACCAGGTCGGCTGAAACGCCCCCGCCAGACCTTTCTTGTTCTGGATCGGGTTCAACCCCTTGCCGGTGACATCGAAGACCAGCTTGCGGTTGGAACCGTCGGCGTTGCAGGTGACGATCGAGGAGTTGCCGTTCTGCTTTTCGGTGATCGCAAGTTTGCCCTGGCGCGAGACGGTGGGAAAGACATCCGTTGAGCGATATTCCCAATCCTTGTCCCACGAAAACAAGGGCTTGCCCTGCGCGCGCCATGCAAAGTTGACCTTTTCGTAGATCACTTTGGTGCCATCGGGGGACCAGCAGGGCGAGCGCAGCGCGCGAAAGACCGGCGGGGCACCGGAGGTGTAATAGAGGCCGGTTTTGGGGCCTTCGTAATTCATCCACGCAAGGTCGGTTTCGCGGATGTTCGTATCCATCCCGACGCCCTTGAGATAATAGGCAACATCCGTGCCGTTTGGCATGAATTGCGGGCAGATTTTGACACCCGGACCTGTTGTGTGCTCGATCCGGTCTCCGCCGGTTTCGAAATCGACCGATACGATTTGCGAGACTCCGTTGGCGATTTTTTCGGGGCGGCGCGAGAACCAGTTGTGCTCGCGCTCCATTTCGTAAAACACCACCCGTTTGCCATCGGGGGAAAATTTGGGCGTGCCTTGGGCGTGGTCGTCTTTGAATGAAATCTGGCGAAACCCGCTGCCATCGGCGCGGATCGCGTAAATGCCCAGCACCTGCGTGTGCTCCCAGCCGTGGCCCTGAAAATGCCCGTGCCATGCGGTGTTGCGATCCGAGGAAAACACCAGCCACTGCCCGTCGGGCGACCAGGAGGGGCGCAGGTAGCTGTCGGGGCTATCGGCCTGTCCGGCGATGTCGGGTCTGCCTGTCAGGTTGCGCCGCGCGCCGCTGGCAAGGTCGATGACCCAGATATTGGCTTTGAACCCGTCCGCAGTGGACACAAAGGCCGCCTGCGTCCCGTCGGGCGAAAGCACCAGAATATCCTCCACCGCGGGGGTGGCGACAACGGGGTGCACATCGCTGCCATCGGGGCGGCAGCGAAACACATCCGCATTGCCGTCGCCATTGCGCTCGGAGGTGAAGGTGATCCAGGCACCATCGGGCGAAAAGCTGGCGTGATAGTCGAAATCCGACGCCTCAAACAGCGCGCGCTCGTCGCTGCCATCCGCGTTCGAGATATACAGGATCGAGCTGGACGGGCCGATGCGGTTCATCAGCATCACGCCCTTCTTGCCGGCACCTGCTTTTTCAATCTGTATCTTTGCATTCTGGGTCATCATGGTCCTCCACCGCCGGTCTCTGCGCGTTCCTCCTCGAGCCTCTCTCCCTGAGTCTCTTTGGACGTATCGCGCGCCGCCAGCGCCCCCAGAACCGGATGTTCTGGGCCAAGCCTGTCTGACCGGCACATTGCCGCGCGTTTGGCCTAACATGCCCGCGCCCCCGCCTCCCAATAGAGAAAAGAGCCAGCCCCAAAAGAAATGCGTGCGCGCGCGCAAGGCTGGCGCCGTCGTCAGACGCGTAAACTATGGCAATATTTGATGGCGATCGGGCAATTTATGATTTTCGCTCCTTGGCGTGATGGTCAACAAACAACTATCGCGGCAGTGGGTTTTCCTGCGCAGGGAAGCACAGGTTCGATCTGTGTAAGGGAGCGCAGGCAAGACCCGCTGGTTCGAGAGGACGACAGCCCAGAACTGCAGGCTTGCAAAGGGGATCACTTTGCGACTTTGCGTGCCAGTTCGATCCTCGCCATTTGCGAATGACATCTTAGGGAGGAACCTATGAACCACTTTCGGACATTGACCGCAGCGACTGTCGTCGCGATGGGAAGTTTCAGCGCAGCGCCGGTCTTTGCGCAGACCGATCTGATTTTCAACTCGTATCTGCCGCCGTTCAACGCGTCGCGCAAAGCCGCCCTCACCGACTTTGCGGCCGAAATCGAGGCGCAAAGCGGTGGCGAGGTGACGATCACCATCCCCGACAGCACGCTCGCCCCGAGCGACCAGCAGTATGAGATGTTGCTGGATGGTGTGGCGGATATGGCCTTTCTGGCAACCGACGACCTGTCGCAGCTTGTGGCGCTCAACGGCATTGCCGATTTGCCCGGCAATGCGCCCAGTGCCCGGGCGGCCTCGGTTGCGTTGTGGGAAACCTATCGCGAGATGTTCAAATCTGCGGGCGAATACAAGGGCGTTGTCCTGTTGTCGACCCATGTGCTGCCGGGGCGCCAGATCATGGGGCTGGACGATCCCATCGACAGCGCGGAGTCGGCGCGGGGCGCGAAATTCTGGGTGCCCAACGGCCCGCTGACGGATGTGATTTCATCGCTCGACGCGGTGCCGGTGCATACCAACTTTCCCGAAGTGTTCGAAACCGTCTCCAAAGGCCTTGTCGATGCGCTGGTGATGACGCCCGGATCGGCGGAGGCGGCCAAGGTGCTTGAGCGCACAAAATATTACACCACCGTGCCCGGCGGTTTGGGGTCGGTGTCCTTTGCGGTCGCCATCAGCGAAGAGCGCTGGAACGCGCTTGGCGCGGAGGAACAGGCGGCGGTGTTGCGCGCAGCGGACGGCCTGCCCGGACGGACGGGATCGGCGCTTGATGCGGCGGATGCCCAGGCCGACATGAGCGGGCTGACGGTGCTTCAGTCGCCGGCGAACCTGCTGGAAGCGCTGACACCGGAAATGGAGGCGCAGATTGCGGGGTGGAAAGAACGGGCCACCGCCAAAGGCATCGACGCGGATGCGGCGCTGGCCTTCTACCGCTCGGTTCTGGCGCGCGAAACCGGCGCAAACTGATCCGGCGCATGACAGACGCCCGGGGCAGACGTGCCGCGGGCGTTTCCTTTGAAAGGTCGATCCCATGATCAAACTCAGCAAATATCTCGACATTTTTTGCGCAACCGTATCGGGCCTGTGCATGATCGCCATGATCGGGTTCAATTTCGCCGACAGCATCGGGCGCCAGCTTTCGCGTCCCCTGCTTGGCGCACAAGAGGCGGTCTCGTTTCTGTTGGCGATTTTCTTTTTCGCGTCCCTGTCCCTGGTGACGCGCGAAAACGCCAATATCCGCGTCGGGCTGTTGGTGGAGTTGTACCCCGCGGGCCTGCGCAAAGCCGAACGCGTGTTTGGCGCGCTCATCGAGGCCCTGTGCACTGCTTTGCTGGTCTGGATGGTGTTTGATCGCGCCGCGCGGTTGGAAAATATCGGGACGCTCGGAACGCATTACATCGTGCCGCTCTATCCCTTTGTCTATGCCGGCGCGCTCTTGCTGCTCTGTGCGCTGGTCTTCCTCGGCGAGCGCGCCCTCACCCATCACCGTCGCCCAAGCCGCCCCGAGTCCCCTCGTGGTGCGCATTCCGTTCCTCAGAAAAAGAAGTAAAATGGCCTTTCTCATCGTCTTTGGCACGCTTGTTGCCTTGATCACACTGACGCGGATTCCCTTGGGATTCGTGATGGTTCTTTGCGGTATCGGCGGGATTGCCCTGTTGCATCCGCGCGGCTTTGATGCGGCCTTTTCCATCGCGGAGCGCGAAATCGTCAACCTTGCGATGAACGAACAATTCGCCACCATGCCGTTGTTTGTGATGATGGGGGTTTTCGTCGTCAAAGCCGGTCTGGCGGATGATCTGTTTGGCATGGCGCAACGCTGGATCGGACACAAACGCGGCGGCTTGGGCATGGCCACCATTCTCGCCTGCGGCGGCTTTGCGGCTTTGTCGGGGTCCTCGACGGCCTCTGCGGCGACCATGGCCAAAATTTGTGTGCCCCCGATGCGCGATGCGGATTACGACGAGGGCTTTAGCGCCGCTGCCGTCGCCGCCGGTGGTACGATGGGTATTTTGATCCCGCCCTCCGGCGCGCTGATCGTCTATGCGCTGTTGACCGAGGAAAGCATTGGCGAGCTGTTCATTGCCGGTCTCGTGCCGGGTTTGCTGCAATTGTTTCTCTATGTGATTGCCGGTGGCATCGTCGCGCGGCTGTTCCCGCTCTGGGCACCGGCGGGTCCGGTCTTTGGCTGGCGCGACCGCTTTGCGGCTTTGGGCAAAGTCTGGGGGGTTTTGGCGCTTTTTGCCATGGTGATGCTGGGTCTGGTGTTTGGCATTTTCACCGCGACGGAGGCGGCAGGCTTTGGCGCGGGGGGCGCGTTCTTGTTCTCCGTGGCGCGCGGGCGCATGTCCTTTGGCGTTCTGGCAGAAAGCCTGCGCGAAGCGGCACGGATTTCGGGGATGATTTTCCTTGTGGCCTCCGGGGCCTTGGTCTTGAACCAGTTCGTCAATATTTCCGGCCTCGCGGGCGACCTTGTGGGCGGCATCAGCAACCTCGGGCTGTCCCCCTTCCATGTCATTTTATGCCTCATCGCGTTTTACATGGTGCTGGGGTGCTTTCTGGACGGGTTCGCGATCATTTTTCTGACGGTGCCCGTGGTTGTGCCGGTGGTTGCGGCCTTGGGCTATGACCTTGTCTGGTGGGGAATTGTCACGGTCATCATCGTCGAAATCAGCCTGATCACCCCGCCGGTCGGGATGAATGTCTACATCCTCAAGGCGATGTTGCCCAAAGTGTCGATCATGCGGATTTTTCGCGGTGTGATGCCCTTCTTTGTGATGGACATGTTGCGGTTGGTGGCCATTCTGGCCTTTCCGATGATCGCGCTCTGGCTGGTGGAGTTCAGCCGCTAGGGCGGCAGGCTAGCCCCCATTCCCGCAGGCGCGAAAACAGCCGCTTCCAAGCGCCCGCGCCCCGAGAAACAAGCGGGGGATCAATAGCCAACCGTCAGGTCGACACTCTGCGCAATCGTGCCAGTCTCGCGGTATTTGCGGATGTTGTCGGCGGCGACCTGTGCGCCTGTGCGCGGATCGGTGGGGCCGGAAATATGGGGCAGAACGGTGATGCCCGCCTGGGTCCAGAGCGGCGAGGCGGCGGGCAGGGGCTCTTGATCGAAAACATCGAGAACCGCGTGTTTGATCTGCTGCGCATCGAGGGCCGCGCACAGGGCAGCGGTGTCCACGATGGGGCCACGGGCAAAGTTGATCAGCGCCGCGCTCTGTTTCATCCTGCCAAAGGCCGCAGCGTTCAGCAGGCCCGTTGTGGTTGAGGTCAGCGGCAAGAGGCAAATCACGATGTCGCTGCGCGAGAGAAGCGTGTCAAACCCGTCCTCGCCCGACAGGCAGGTGATGCCTTCGAGCGACTTTTGACTGCGGCTCCAGCCCAAGACGTTAAAATCCTGCTCTTGCAGGCGGCGCGCCGAGGCGGCGCCCAACGCGCCCAGCCCCAGAATGCCGACGCTGACCTCGCGCGCACTGCGGTAGGGTTCCTGCACCCAGTCGCGCGCGCGCTGATGCGCGGCATAGGCGGGCATGTCGCGAAACAGATAGTAGGTCCATGCCAGCGCCGCTTCGGACATGTTGCGCGCAAGCTGGGGGTCGATCAGCCGCACGATGGGCGGGGTAAACTGCGGTAATTCGGCGACAAGGCGTTCGACACCGGCCCAGAGGCTTTGCACCCAGACGAGGTTGGGAAGGGTTTGCAACGCTGCCGGATCGGGATTGGCCACGATCGCGATCTCCACCGAGGCGGCCTCTTGCGCAGGCAGGTGGCGCAGGCTCTGGATGTCCTCTTGGGGCAGGGCCGCGCGCAACAGGGCCAGCCAGGTGTCTTCTGCGGCGTCCGACAGGCGGGTGACAAGGGCGATTTTAGAGGTCTTGGACATCGTTTGGCTTTCAGGCAGGAGAAATTTCAAAGGTCATTTTACGCGCAGGCCGTCAGAAAGGCCGTGAACAGGGGCGCGGGCGCGGCGCGGCGTGTCATGAGTTCGGGGTGCCCTTGCAGCCCAAGGCAAAACCGCTGGTCTGGCACTTCGATGGCATCCACAAGCGGCGTGTCTTTTTGCAGCGCACAGACCCGCAGCCCCACGGTTTCGAGTCGCGCGACAAGGCCGGGGTCCAGCACGTAGCGATGGTTGGTGTGGATGAGCGGGACGCGCCCGGCCATGATCCGGGCGAGCCGTGTGCCGCCGAGCACGCGCATTTCGTGCAGGCCGATGCGAAATCCGCCCGACACTTCGTTTTGGGCAAGGCGGCGAAACACTTTGGTTTGGGCGTCGGGCGCGGCTTCGGCCATATTCGCGTCGTTAAATCCGGCGCGCAATTGCGCCAGAGCGGTGGTGATGGTCTGCATGCCAAGGCACAGACCCAGCAGCGGGAGATCACGGGCGAGCGCGTGGCGCGCAACGCGGATCTGCCCGCCCACCTGCGCCATATCCGCGCCGCCGGGCAACAGGACGCCGTCACAGGTTCCGAGGGCCTCGGGCAGGCTTGTGTCAGGGGCTTGTGCGGGGTCCCAAAAGTCCAGCGTCAGGTCCAGATTGGTGGCCTGCGCGGCATCGCCAAGGGCCGCCAGCACCGCAGGATAGGTGTGGCGCAGGCGCTGCTGCGCGCCGATGATCAACAGGTGCACGCTTTGGCGGCGCGTGGCGCGGGCGGGCTGGTCGGGGGTAGGACGCCCAAAGTCATCGCGCCACCACAGCCGCGGCACGTCGCGCGGCACATCGCCCACAAGCCGCCAACCGTCGTCGCATTCCTGAACGCCGATCTGGCGCACCGTCATAGCGCCGCGCGCAGGCAGGGTCAAAAGCCGCTCGGCCAGCTCGACCTGTGCGCCCACAGCCGCATTCACGGGGAGGACCACGACAGGGTCGGGGTGCTGCGCGATGACGCTCGGGGGCAGTGGCGCGGCGGCGAATTGCCCGCTTGCCCATTCGAACCAGAAGGTGCCATTGGCGGTCAACGCCCCCGTGGCCAGAACATGCTGGCAGGCCTCGAAGGCCCCGAGACCGCCGCCAGCGGTATCCAGCGTGAGCATGCGCGCCCCGATCTGCGCGGCGATCACACCGGCCAACATCCCGTCCAGCGCCGGGCTTTGGGTGGTGTGGGACACAAGGTAAATGGTGCGTGGCACGGGGCAAATGGTGCGTGGCACGGGCGCGACAGGGGGAACAGTCATTTACGGCTTTCGGCTGCGTTGGGCCTGGCTGGCACGCCGCGCGCCCTCAAGGTGGCGGGCCATCAAATCGGAGGCCAGAGTAAGGTTGTTTTGGGTGATTGCATCGAGGATCTGGATGTGTTCGCGACACCATTCGCGAATGCGGGCGCGGTTTTCATAGCTGGCAAATTCAAGCAGTCGGCGCATGCGGTTTTGATGCTGCACCGCTTGAAACAGAAAGCTGTTGCGTGAAAATTCGGCGATGGTTTCGTGAAAGGTCGCGTCCAGTTCAAAAAGCTGTTTGCCCATGGCGGAGGTCAGATTGGGATGGTCGTGAAAATACAGATGCTGAAGCCGCAGCCGCTCGAGGACAGAATTTTGCGCGCGAAAACTTGGCAATAGCAGGCCTTGAGGTTCCAGCAGCAGGCGAAATTCATAACTTGACTGTTGGGTTTCGGGGTCCTGCATGGTCTGCAAAAAGGACCAGCTGCGCCCGGAGCCGCGCGCCATCAACCCGTCGCGCTCCAGCTCGGACAAGACGTTGCGCATCATCGCGCGATCGGTGTCGTAGCGTTGGGACAGATCACTCAAGGACACCTCCTCGGGAAGCAGCTTGGCAAGGCGATCCTGCATGATCCGCGTGTAAATCTGCTGGGTTGCGGAAGGGGGCGTGTCGACTTCGAGGCGGGTCAGCTGGTCGGCGCGCAGGTTCAGGAAATAGCCTTTGTTGCGCACGGATTCCAACGCGCCCTTTTGCGCCAAAAGCGCAAGGGCCGCGCGGATCGGCGTGCGCGATACGCCCAGCATCAGCGCAAGCTGCTGTTCGCGCAGGTGATGGCCAGGCTCGAAGCGCGACTCGATGATCAGGTCGAGAATGCGGTTCGCGAGGTGGAAACGGGCCTGTTGTGCGGCGTTCATACTCATGTCCAAAATTGTACTTAACAAGTAATATCGAACAATAAATTTTAGACAACCGCAAAGTGAAACTGATTATTGCTGTGGCTCTCGATCCTGCGGAAGAGCCGACCAGAGCACAAAAGCATCAAAAAATAAGCAATAATGCGATAAATGCTCATTTTTAGGACAGGCTGGCGGCGATGCGGCGAAAGGCCCTGTGCAGATCATGTTTCTGCTTGTTTGTACTAATGAGGTGTTTTTGTACAATTGTGGACACGTAAGGCACTCTCCCCGATGCGCAAACCAACAGAGGTATTTTTCATGACGACTTCCCGACTGACGCCTTTCCTTTTCGCCACTGCCCTTGGCGCTTGCGCCGCCGTGCCCGCCTTGGCGGTCGATCTTCCGGACTCCGGTCTGGTGACGCAAGGCGCCTTGACCTATGGCGTCGCAGCGACCTTTGCCCCTTTCGAGTTCACCAAGGACGGCGATCTGGCGGGTTTCGACATCGACATGTTCGCAGCCCTCGCCGCCGAACTCGGGGCCACGCCGGCGCCCCTGAACATGGAGTTCAAAGGCCTCATCCCCGCGCTGCAGGGGGGGCGCATCGATCTGATCAATTCGGCGATGTACATCAATCCCGCGCGCGCAGAACAGGTTGATTTCGTCGAATATATGCAAATCGGAAACCGCGTGATCGTTCAGGCCGGCAACCCCAAAGGCATCACGGGGCGCGATGACACGCTGTGCGGCCTGACCATCGCCGTGACCTTGGGCGGCATTCAGGAAAGCCAGGCGCGCGCGGATGATGACCGCTGCCTTGCTGCGGGGGAGGCGGGCATCAAAGTGTTGACCTTGCCAACCGCACAAGACAGCGCGCTGACCCTGCGCCAGGGGCGTGCGGATGCGATTTATGACAGCACACCGGGTGCGGTGATGTTGCTCGAGAAAGTGCCCGACACCTATGAAGCGGTGGGTGCGGAATTCGAGCAAGACACCCGCATCGGCATGGCCGTTCCCAAAGGGGATGCGGACCTCAAAGCGGCGCTTGAGGCGGCCTTGGCGCAGATCGTTGCGGATGGGACCTACGACGACTTGGTCGCCAAATGGAACCTGCCTGCCTCTGTGTCCATCTTTCACTGAGCCAGCCAGCCATATCGAAGCCTTGTCCTGCAGCGAAACGGCTGCAGGACGCCCAGACAGAGGGGGCGCAGCGCGATGTCATTAGACCTAGTTGCCCAATACCTGATTTCCCAACCTTTCCTGCACGGCGCCTGGGTCACGATCCTGATCACCGTCGTGTCGCTGTTCTTTGGTGTTTTGGCGGGGTTGGTCCTTGCGCTTGCGCAGCAGACCCGGTTTTTGCCGATCAAAATTCTGACGATTGCCTATCTGTGGCTGTTTCGCGGAACGCCGGTTCTTTTCCAGATAATATTTATCTACAACGTTCTCCCCAGCTTCGACATCCGCTTTAGCGCCTTCTGGTCCGGTGTGATTGCCTTGTCGCTGAACGAGGGGGCCTATATGGCCGAAATCATTCGCTCGGGGCTTCAATCGGTTAAAAAAGGCCAAAGGGTCGCCGGCCAGGCTTTGGGCCTGTCACACCTGTCGGTGCTGTGCTGGATCACCTTGCCTCAGGCGGCGCGGATCGTTTTGCCGCCGATGGGCAACCAGATGATCGGCATGCTCAAGACCTCGGCGCTGGTGTCGGTCATTGCGGTGCAGGATTTGCTTTTGGTGGCCAACCAGACGGCCTCTGCCGATTTTCGCTACTTCGAGGCGCTCTGCGCTGCGGGCATCTATTATCTTGGTCTGACAAGCATTTTCATGATCGCACAGGGCGCAATGGAGGTGGCTCTTGATCCCAAGGCCCGCAGGCGGCGCGCCAATGGGGAGGCGGGTCTGCGCGCGATCCTGCGCCGAATTTTGTCCAACACGACGACTGCGGGAGGCGACAATGTCCGCTGACGAAAAGATTCTGGAACTTGTGAACGTCTCGAAAACCTTCGACAGGTTGCAGGTGCTCACCGATTGCAATTTGCGCGTGAACAAGGGGCAAACCATCGTGCTGATCGGCCCGTCCGGGTCGGGGAAATCCACGCTGTTGCGCTGCATCAACCTTCTGGAGCCCCCCACCAGCGGGGGCGTTCTGTTCGAAGGGCGCGAAATAACGGATGATCCGCGCGGTGCGGACCGGCTGCGGCGCAATATCGGCATGGTGTTCCAGAACTTCGAATTGTTCCAACATCTCAGTGCCATCGAAAACATCATGCTTGCACCGATGAAAGTGCTCGGGATGAGCCGCAAGGACGCGCATGACGTGGGGCTGGAGTTGCTGCGCAAGGTCCATATCCCCGAGCGCGCCGATCATTTCCCCGACGAATTGTCGGGGGGGCAGCAACAGCGGGTCGCGATTGCGCGCGCTTTGGCGATGCGTCCCAAGATCATGCTCTATGACGAGCCGACCTCGGCGCTTGACCCTGAAATGATCCGCGAGGTTCTGGATGTGATGAGCGATCTGTCACAGGAGGGGATGACGAGCGTTTGCGTGACCCACGAGATGGGGTTTGCCCGGCGCGCGGCGGATCGGATCATCTTTATGGAGGAGGGGCGCATTCTGGAAAACGCCCCGACCGAGGCCTTCTTTGGCGGCGATGCGAATGCGCGCGCGCAAAAGTTTCTTTCGCAAATCCTTCATTAAACTGAACACTTAACCCTGAAGCGGACCTTTCGATGATTGCTCCCCCTGATCCCGCCCGCCTGTTGACGACCCTCAGTGCGCTGATTGCCATTCCATCAGAAAACCCGCCGGGCGGCGAGCGGGCCGTGGCGCAGTATATTCGCGACTATCTGGCCCCTTTCGGCTTTACCCTGCGCCTTGAGGAATATGCGCCCGAGCGCTTCAATGTGGAGGCGGTTCTGTGCAACGGCGCGGGTCCGGTGTTTGCCTTTAACACCCATATGGACACCGTGCCTGCCGGCAGCGGCTGGACCAGCGATCCTTTTGTTCTGAGCGAACGCGAGGGGCGCTTGTTCGGGCGCGGAAGTTGCGATTGCAAGGGGCCGCTGGCGGCGATGCTGGAGGCGCTGCGTCTGATGGCGCAGGATCGTGCAAGCTGGTCGGGCACCGTGATGGGGGTGTTTACGGGCGACGAGGAAGTCGCCAGCGAGGGGGCCAAGCATTACCGCGCACAGGCCGGCAAGATCGACATGGTTGTGGTGGGCGAACCCACGGGAAATACGACCGTTTGCGCGCATAAAGGATCGTTTCGACCGCGTGTGCGCGTGTTTGGCAAAGCAGCGCATTCGGGCAGTCCTCATCTGGGGGAAAACGCGATATTTGGCGCCGGGGCGTTGATGCCGCGCCTGGCCGCCTTTCACGATCAGGTTCTGGCGCGGCGCAGCCATCCGCTGGTGGGCAGTCCGAGTTTGACGGTGACGCGGATTTCGGGCGGGCATGCGGACAACGTCATCCCGGAGGCCTGCGAGATGCTGCTGGATCGTCGCCTTATTCCCGGCGAGACGGACGAAAGCGCGGTGGCGGAACTCGAGGGGTTGCTGCACACCGCCGCGCAAGAGATTGGCGTCAAAAGCGAAATTGTCGGCAAGAACGCGACAACCGGCGGTGCCGCGCAGACGGCGATTGACGCGCAAATCGTGCAGATGTCGATTGCGGCCTGCGAGGCGGCGGGCGTGCTGGACGCGGGGCCTTTCGGATTTCAAGGGGCCTGCGATCTGGTGCATTTCATCGAGGCAGGTGCCAGCGGCACGGTCATCGGGGCCGGCGACATCCGTGTCGCGCATAAGCCCGATGAATTTGTGCCCAAGGCGGAATTCATCACCTCTTGCGCGATCTACCGTGACATTGCCCAACGTGTGTTGGGGCGCTAGGCCATGCGTCTTACCTTTCATCGAGCGCAGCTTCATTATGCGGGTCTGACGCTTCATACCGCCAGTTCGGGTGCGATTGCCGCGCTCGACACGCTTTATCTGGTGCTGTCGCCACAGGATGGCTGTGAGGCAATCGGGGAGGTGCGGTTGAACTGCGCCTATCTCAACGGCTACGGGGCGCAGGATTTGATTGACCGCGCGCGCGATCTTGCGAACCGTTTGCCATGGCACAAACCCCCGCGCGCGCTGCGGGAGGGGATCGCCGCCAGCGGGGCGCCCGCCCCCGTGCGCGCCCTCTTTGATACAGCGCTTTGGGACCTTGAGGCACGGCGGGCGGGCAAGCCCCTCGCCGCCTATCTAGCCGCCTATCTAGCCGCCCATCTTGCGCGTGATAGCGCGCTCGATCCTGATGCCTGCGCACTGCCCTTGGCGCGCGGGACAAACCAGACGCTGTTCCTGTCAGAAGATGCGGATTTCATGGCGCAGGCCGAAGGGTATGTTGCGCGCGGCTTTCACGATCTGAAAATCCGCTTCGGGGCGGATTTTGATGCAGATCTCGCGCGGTTGGCGGCGCTGCGCGACAGGTTCGGTCCCGATCTGGTCCTTGCCATCGACGTCAATGGCGCGTGGCAGGCGGATGTGGCCGCAGAGCGGTTGCAGCGTCTTGCCCCCCTTGCGCTCAAATACGTCGAGCAGCCCATCGCAGCGGGGGACTGGTCGGCGATGGTGGCGCTCGCCAAAGCCGCCCCCATGCCGCTCATGCTCGACGAAAGCATGGCCAGCGCGCAGGACCTGCACCAGATCGTGACGCAGTTCGACGCCTCGGGGCGCAAGCTTTGGGCGCATCTCAAACTGATCAAGACCGGCGGCCTGACCCCTGCCTTGGCGGCGGTGCGACAGCTTGAGGCCGCTGGGGTGCCCTACATGATTGGCCAGATGAACGAGGGCGGCTTGGCCACAGCCGCCGCGGCGCATCTGGCGCTCGCGACATCGCCTGTCGCCGCCGAACTCTACGGCGCTGACGGGCTGATTGACGATCCTGCCAGCGGGCTGACCTATGCGCAGGGGCAGATTGCCCTGCCGCAGGCCGCGGGGCTGGGACTACCTTTCGACAAGCGGCGCGCGCCGCGCATGATGGAGAACTGACATGGAAACCGCAGGCGTTGAACAGGGGCAGGAAACCGCCTTTCCCAAAGCCGAGTATGAAGCACGCCAAGCCGGTGCCCGCGCGCGCCTGAGCGCCGCTGGCCTGGATGCGCTGGTGATCACCGGACCGGAAAACATCTTTTACCTCACCGGACAACAGACGCCCGGCTACTACACGTTTCAGGCGCTGATCCTGCCCGCTGAGGGAGACCCCGTTTTCGTGATCCGGCAGTTGGAATATTTCAACTTTATCGCCAACACGTTTATGTCGGATGCCGAAATCTATCAGGACGCCGAAGATCCGATTGCAGCCTTGATGCGCGTTTTGCGGCGTATGGGGCTGAACGGGCGGCGGGTGGCCATCGACAAGCGCGGCTGGTTCCTGCCCATCGCGGTCTATGAAACCATGCAGGACGCTTTGGGCGCGATCGAGGACGGGGCGGGGATTGTCGAAACGGGCCGCGCGGTGAAATCGCCCCTTGAGGTGGACAAGCTGCGCAAGGCCGCCTCCTACGTCGATGCGGGGATGTTGGCCGGGCGCGCGGCCGTGCGGGCGGGGGCCACCGACAACGATCTGGTTGCCGCCATGTTGCAGGCCTCCATTGCGGCGGGGTCGGAATACATGGGGATGGAGCCGCTGGTGTCCACGGCGCGGCGCACAGGTGTGCCCCATGGCACGTGGCGGCGCACGCCCTTGTCGGCCAATGATCCGGCCTTTCTGGAAATGGCAGGGGTGCATGACCGCTACCACGCCGCCTTGATGCGGTCGGCGTGGGTGGGGCCGGTGCCCCAAGAGGCCGAGGACATGATGAAAGTGTGTCAGGAGGCGCTGGCCACCGCGCTTGAGCAAATTCGCCCCGGCGTGACCTGCGAGGTGCCGCATCTGGCCTGTCAGGCGGTCATCGACAAGGCGGGTTACACGGATAATTTCCGCAAACGACTGGGCTATTCGACGGGAATTTCCTTTGCGCCTGATTGGGGGGAGGGGGCGATCCTTTCGCTCAACGCAGGTGTCACCACCCAGTTGCAGCCCGGCATGGCGTTCCATTTGCCGCCCGCGTTGCGGATTTACGGCCGCTTTACGGTGGGCGTGTCCGAGACCATCGTCGTCACCGAAAACGGCTACGAGCAGCTTGGCACCGTGTCGCGCGACTTGCACCGCGTTGACGCCTGAGCCTTGCCTGCGGTGTTGCGCGGCCAATTTCCCTCACTTCAAGACGGGCGCGCGCGGTCGGGTAACGCCGCCGCTGCCCAAGCTGAAAGACTGTTCATGACCCATCTCTCCTCTCGCATGTCGCGTGTTGGCGCCTCACCCACAGCGGCGATTTCCGACACGCTGCGCCGCCTGTCTGCCCAAGGGCATGATGTCATCAACCTGGGCGAAGGCGAGCTTGATTTTGCCACCCCTCCGCATGTGTGTGAGGCCGGGATCGCGGCCATTCGTGCCGGCGCGACCAAATATACCGCCGTTTCGGGCACCGCCGCGTTGAAGGCGGCCATTGCGCGCAAGTTCCTGCGTGACAACGATCTGACCTACCCGCCAGAGCAGATTATCGCTGGGGCGGGGGCAAAACAGTTGATTTTCAACGCTTTGCTGGCCACGATTGACGCCGGTGACGAGGTGTTGGTGCCCGCGCCCTACTGGGTGAGCTACCCCGATATGGTGCGGCTTGCGGGGGGCGAGCCGGTGATTGTCGCCACCAGCCCCCGGACGGGATGGAAACTGACCCCGCAGGATCTGGCCGCCCATCTGACGCCGCGCACGAAATGGGTGATCTTGAACTCGCCCAACAACCCGACAGGCGCTGTGTACACCCGCGCCGAGCTGGCCGCCCTTGCGGGCGTGCTTGTTGGGCATGACGCGTTGATCATGGCAGACGATATCTACGAGCACATGATCCACGAGGGCACATTCATCGCCCCCGCCAGCGCCATGCCGGATTTATTCGAGCGGATTTTGACCATCAACGGCGTTTCGAAAGGCTATTCGATGACCGGATGGCGTTTGGGCTTTGCCGCGGGCCCGCTTTGGCTCATTCGCGCGATGGACACGTTGCAATCGCAAAGCACGTCAAACGCCTCGACCATTTCGCAGGCCGCGGCGATTGCCGCTTTGGACGGCGATATGGCCTTTGTGGCGGGCTGGCGGGCGCGGCTTCGGGCGCGGCGCGATCTGTTGATTGGCGCGATCGACGACATTGCGGGCCTCAGCTGTGATGTGCCGCCCGGAAGCTTTTATGTCTTTGCCGATTGTCGCGGGTTGTTCGGGACCGTCGCGCCGGACGGGGCGCGCCTTGAAACGGACGGGGATGTTGCCGCCTTTCTGGTGCGCGATGCCCATATCGGCGTTGTGCCCGGAAGTGCCTTTGGCACGGCGGGCTATCTGCGTCTGGCCTATGCGATTGACGACCAGCTTTTGGGGCAGGCGATTGCGCGGCTCAAAACCTCTCTTGGGAAACTAACGCCTGCGCTTGCGGCCGGGTGAGCCGCTTTCAACGACAAAAGGACCTGACATGACTTCTGTTTTTCACCTCGCCATCCATGTGCGCGACCTTGAGGCGACGCGCCGCTTTTACGGGGATCTTCTGGGCTGTGAGGAGGGCCGTTCAACCGACACATGGGTTGATTTCGACTTTTTCGGGCATCAATTGTCGCTGCATCTTGGAGAGCCTTTCGCAACAACACGCAGCGGCAAAGTCGGGGAGCATATGGTGATGATGCCCCATATCGGCGCGGTGTTGCCGCTGGGTGACTGGCTTGCCCTGTCCGAGCGTTTGACGGCGGCGGGAGTGTCTTTCGACATCCCGCCTGTGATCCGTTTCAAAGGGGAGAAGGGCGAGCAGAGAACGATGTTCTTTTTCGACCCCTCCGGCAATCCCATAGAAATTAAGGGCTTTCGAGATTTCGAGGGGCTGTTTGCCGCCTGATCGGCCGCCACGGGATTTCTCTTGGTCCCGTGGCGCGTGCAGAATGGCGGCGCGCTGCCCGCCCGATCGGCGCAGGCTTTGGCGTTTGGGGCCTTACGTATACGCGCCGGCGGAATAGGTCAGCTCGTAGCTGTGGGAATACAGTTCAAAAACGATACCGAAGGGGTCTTCGACATAGACCATGCGATAGGGCTTTTTATCGGGGAAATAGGCGCGCACGGGCATGCGCTGTTTGCCCCCTGCCGCGATGATTTTCGCAAGCAGCCCTTCCAGATCGGGGTCCTGGATCGCAAAGTGGAACAGCCCCGTTTGCCGATAGGGCAGATTGTCCTCGGGAGCATGGTTTTGCGGAAATTCGAACAGCTCAAAGCCGATCCGGTCGGCGGTTGACAGATGCGCGATGCGCAACTTGCCCCAGTCAGGGCCGAACACATCGTCGCACATTTGGCCGATGTCGCTGTCGTCCTGCAGGATTTCGGTCGGCTCCATGATCACGTAAAACCCCATGACGTCACGATAAAAACTGACGGCTTTGTCGAGGTCGGGCACAGACAGTCCGATATGTGAAAAGGTTCTGGGAGTGGTTTGGGTCATGGGAGTCCTCATTGGCTTTGATCTGCATGTGAGGTGACAGCGGGCGAACTTCAAATTATCATAAAGTATGAAGATAATAATAAAATGGAATGACGCATGTTGAACGCCACTTGGTTGGACACGTTTGCAACGCTGTGCGACGTCGGCCATTTCACCCGTGCGGGCGCAATGCTGAACATGACCCAGCCCGGCGTAAGCCAGCATATTCAAAAGCTTGAGGCTCAAGTGGGGCAGGCGCTGCTTGCGCGCGATGGCAAGAGTTTTACGCTTACGCCGGTGGGGGAAGACGTGTTGGCCATCGCCCGGCGTCGCCGCGCCGAGGATATCGCGCTGCACCAGTCACTGGGGTTTGACGATCCGTCACAGGGGGAGGTCTGTGTGGCCTGTTCCGGGTCGCTTGCGCTGCTGCTTTACCCGCGATTCATGGAGCTGATGGCGCAGGCGCCGAAACTGGGGCTGATGGTGCAGGCAAGGCCGCAGGCGGGGATTATCGAGGGCGTGCTGAACGGGGAGGTCGATCTGGGTATCCTCAGTGCCGCGCCAACCCACCCCCGCCTCGAAGGGGTGAAAGCGGGGCAGGACGAGCTGTGCCTCTTGCTTCCGCTGGGCCATCCGCTGCCCAAGCGGCTGTCCGATCTGCAGGATCTCGGATTTATCGCCCATCCTGATGGCTACGCGCAGGCGGATGCGCTTTTGGGGGTGAATTTTCCCGACGACTATTGCGGCGCCGGGACGTTGACGCGGCGCAGTTTCATCAACCAGATCGGGCAAATTCCCGAACCCGTTGTGCGCGGCCTTGGCTACACGATCCTGCCCAGAAGCGGGGTGGATGCCTTTCGCGACCGCGACCGGCTGTCCATCGCGCCTTTGGCGCAGCGGGTGCAGCACGATCTGTGGTTGATCCAGCGGCGCAAACGGGTGCTCTCGGCGCGTCTGCGCGCGATCCGGGACGAAATTATCACCTGTTTGAAGTCATTATGAGCCCCAAGCGGGTCGGGGGAGGGCGCCGCAGGCGCGGCGCTTCCCTGCTGTGTCAGGTGATCCGCTTGATGCTATCTGCGATTTCTTGCGGCTCGAAGACCCGTTTCCAATCGTCGCGCATCAGCATCGGCACGCCAAATTCAATGGCCTTGTTGCAGGCGTCCGAAAACTGGCCTTCGATTTCGTCAAAAATCACCGCGCCCAAAATGTTCATATGGCCGAGCAAAAAGTCACGCGCACAGTCGTAGCTGACACCTCTGGCGACCACCTCGTCCATGGCTTGACGCATGACCACCAAGAGCGAGGCGCAGACCGTTTCCGACAGGCCCGGCTCAAGCAGGGCCATTTGATCCACGCTGACGCGGTAGCTGCGCGCAACGGGGGCGTAGATGGCCTTGGCGATGGACTCGCCAAGCGCGTAATGCGCTTCGGGGCCTTGCATCAGCGCGTTCACAACGCCCTGTGGGGCCGCGACACCGCCAAAGTGATCCAGCCGCGCCGCCTCGCTCGCTTCATTGTGAAAAATCGGCGGGTGGCAGGGATGTGTGACGAAATAGGTGATGTCCGCACGCTCGGGTAAATGTCCGGCAAAGGGCGCGGCCGCATCGAGAATGACGACCATCGTGCCGGCATCAAGCGCGGGCACAACCTGGGCTGCGACCTTGCCGATCACCGTGTCAGGCACAGCCAGAATGACGACATCCGCGCCGGCGATTGCCACATCCGCAGTGACGGCCTCGACGCCCGCTTCGGCCTTTAGCCGCGCGATGCCGGGTGCGCTGACCTCGACATGGCGGACGTCAAAGTCCGTTTTGGCCAGATTGAGCGACAGGCGGACGCCCATTTTTCCGCCCGCTCCAAACAGCGCAACTGTGGTCATGATCAATTCTCCTCCAGATCGTCAACTGGTATGATCAGATAACATGATACTTGTATTGTCAATCTACTTCTGGCACGACGGAAGGGAGACAAGCAGGAGGCGCGCATGACCCCGAAACTGGCATGGTATGGCGATGATTTCACGGGATCGGCCGCGGTGATGGAGGTGCTGGCCTTTGCAGGGCTGCGCGCGATCCTGTTTAGCGATATCCCCTCGCAGGCCATGACGGACCGCTTTCGCGATCTGGATGCGGTGGGCATTGCCTCGACGGCGCGCACCCATGATAGCGCTTGGATGGAGCGCCACCTGCCCGCGCCTCTCCAGTGGCTTCACGACACGGGCGCAGAGATCCTGCATTACAAATATTGCTCGACGCTCGATTCCGCGGCCCACAGCGGCAATATCGGCAAGGCGATCGATCTGGGCCTGTCGATCCGCCCCGCTCAGGCCGTGCCGCTGGTAACGGCCGCCCCGCAGATGCGGCGCTATCAGGCATTTGGCCATCTTTTCGCGGGCGATTTCGACGGGGTGCATCGGCTGGACCGGCATCCGGTGATGGCGCGCCATCCGGTGACGCCGATGCGCGAGGCCGACGTGTTGGCACATCTGGCCGGTCTGAGCACGCTTGACGCCGCGTTGATCGACCTTGAGATGCTGGGCGGTCCCGATCCTCAGGCGGCGCTGGTGCAGGCTTTGGATCGGGGCGCGCGCCTGCTGTCCTTTGACAACATGTCGCCCGAAACGGAAGCGGTCATCGGAAAGGTGATCTGGCACAATCGTTGCGCGCTGTCCTTTGCGGCCGGATCGCAAGGATTGGAGTATGCGCTGGTGCGTCACTGGCAAACCAGCGGCGCGCTTGGCCCGTCGCCTGCGCCCCGGTCTGCGCCATCCCTTCGTCAGATCGCCGCGGTCTCCGGCTCTGTGTCCCCCAGCACGGCGCGCCAGATCGCGTGGGGCGCGGCGCAGGGGTTTGCGGTGATCGCCTTTGACACGACCGCCGCGCTGGCCGATCCGGCAAAGCTGTCGCGCGAGGTTGCGCGGGTTGTCGGTCTGGCCTGCGACGCGGCGCAGTCGGGCAACAGCCCCCTGATCGTGTCGGCGCGCGGTCCCGACGATCCGATGGTGGCACGGTTTTGGGAGGCGCTGAGCGGCAGCCGGCTTGCGCCCGAGCAGGCGAACGCGCGGATCGGGCAGGCACTGGGACAGGCACTGGATCAGGTGCTGCGCCGGACGGGCCTGCGCCGTGCGGTGATTTCAGGCGGGGACACTTCGGGCCATGGCATGCGCGCCCTCGGGATCGAGGCGCTCGAAGCGCTGGCCCCGACAATTCCCGGTGCTGCGCTCAATCGCGCGCATGGGGTCGGGGCGCATGACGGGCTGGAACTGGCGCTCAAAGGGGGGCAGATGGGCAGCGAAGACTTCTTTGGCTGGATTCGCGCCGGTGGGGGCCCGCGCTAATGGGTTTCGAAGGCGCCCCGCGAGCGTTCCAGATGGTGACGCATTTCGTCACAGGCCGCATCGGCATCACGCGCTTCGATCAGATCGACGATGCGCGCATGTTCGGCCAGTGTCACTGTCTCGCTGTCGGAACGGTGCAGCAGGCTGACGTGATATTCAAACAGCCACCCCAGCATCGCATCTGCAACCGAGGAAATGATCGGATTGGCGCAAATCGCCGCGATTTTGCGGTGAAAGGCGATGTCTGCGGCGACGAACACCGCTGCCTGCCCCATTTTGCTGCGCTGGTCTTCGACCAGAGCCCGCAGTTGGGCGATGTCCTCAGCACTGGCGCGTTCGGCGGCAACCCGCACCATGCCCAATTCAAACATCTGGCGGGCATGTTTGAGATGCCCAAGATTGGCCGGTGCCGCACTTAGAACCAAGCGGGCCAAGTCATCCGACTGTGACAGGACCGTCGCCGGATTGATGTCATTCACCCGCGAGCGCTCGCCGTGGTTGATCGTGATCAGCCCACTGTTGTGCAGCGATTGCAGCGCCTCGCGCACCGCCGGACGGCCCACGCCGAAGCGGTCCATCAAGGCCCGTTCGGAGGGCATGAAATCGCCCGCTTTCAACTCGCCCTCGCGGATCATATCGCGCAGACGGTCCAGCACCTGATCGGCCAGCTTGCGCCGCACGATCTTTTCTTTGGGGGCAGTGGGGGCCGCCGATTGGGCTTTGGGGTCAATTTGGCTCATGGTCTTTTTAAATAGCTGCGCAAGGGCTTGGAAACAATCTTATTTTGTTACCTCGAAAGGACCAAGCCCCTGGCATGGGCTGCCGGACAGGTTTGCGACGATCCGCTCGCCCGAGATCACCAGCGTGGCGACGGCGTTGTCGATCTGCGCGACCTCCACCCGCCCGCCTGCGCGTTCTGCCAGCCAGCGCACCACGCCGGCCAGCGGAACCGGGCCTGCGCCCAGCAACCCGCGTGGCCCGTAAAGCGCGGCAGGCGTCCAGACCTGCGGGGCAAAGGGGGCGAGTGCGCTGGCAAGCCCGACAAGATAGGCCGCGCCGAAGGCTGCGAAATGGCGCGGGTCGATATCGGCCATGCAGATGCGTTCGAGGTTTGGATTGGGCAGGGTGCGATTGCCGTAGGGGTTCTGGCGCATGGCCAGCGTGCACGGGCCGATCCGGTAGCCCCGCGCGCCCGCGATGGCGCGCGCCGAGCGCGCGATATGGGGGATGGCTTCCAGCGTTTCGAGCACGGAAACATCGTCTGCGGCATGGACGATGGGGCAGAGCCCATGGGTGATAAACGCCAATTCCTGCGCAAGCGCGCCATCGCGGGGCGGGCGCTTGCGATTGAGTTCCGGGAAAAAGCTGGCCATGCCCGCGCCGCGGGGCACATCCGCAAAGACCAAGGCCGCCGCGCTGTGAATATCGACCAGCGGTGGGCAGTCGGGCCATGTCGATCCGGGCGGTGTGGACTGGCGATCGACGGCGGGACAGATAAAGACCGACGCGGGCGACAGGCCCGCCTGATCCATCGCCCGCCGATGCGCCGTCAATTCTTCCTCGGGCGTCTGGCTTGCGTCAAAGCGGCCCAGAAGTTCCAGATCGAAGGCAAGGTCGGGGCAGGCGGATTGCAACCGCGCAAAACTGTCCATTTGCGCTGCCATCGTGTTGGCGGTGGCATCAAGATGACACAGCACCCGCTGCGCGCCGGTTTGCACGAGGTCTTGGGGCGAGAGCGCGGCGCGCGCCGCCTGTGCGCTGTCCAGCACCAGCGCGGTCTGGGCAAAACGCTGATCGGTGAGGGCAGGGGTCAGTCCGGCGGGGCGCGGCTGGGCGGCCTTAGGTGCGGCCTGCCAAGTCAGGCTCATGGTTTGGGTGGGAAAAGCGCCCTGCGCCAAGCGGTAGGGCCACGGGCGCGCGAGGGGGCGGTTGTAGATCTTGAACGAGGCATCGCCCCACTGACGCTGATCCTCCATCTCGAATACGTCACCCGCAAAGGCGCAGGTCACCGCAAGGCCGTTGGCCTGATGGGTCAGCGCGGCGATGTCCTCAAAGGGCTGCCAGGGCGCAATGACATCGGGAAAGCATTTGTCCTCTTGCGACCCGTCGCTGTGGGTCACGCAGGCGCGCGCCCCCGCCATGCCGTTGATGGGATAGAGCAGGGTGAACCCGCTGCGGTTGGTGTCGAACAGGCCCGTCACCTGCCCGGTAGCGACAAGCGTGAGGCTATGGGCGCGCAGGGTGGCGGTGATCGTCACATCCAGCGCACCGGTTGCGGTGCGAAAGACCATGGGCTGCGTGAGGACGAGGGCGTCGTCGCTGTCATCGCGGCGCGCTGGCGCGAGGGTGGGCGTGACGCGCCCCCAATCGCGGTCGCGCACCAAAAATGCCGCCTGACGCAGGATTTCAACGCCCCCGATCTTGAGATGGCGCAGGGTGCCATCCTCAAGCGTGACGTGCACCGGCCCGCGCACGATGCTCTCACGTACGGGGGGCGGCGTTGGCGTGCCGAACAGCGCCACAAGGTCGGTGTTGCCGCTCATAGCGTGGCCAGATCGATCGTGCGCCCCTGGGCGGCGGAACGATAGGCGGCCTCGACCAGCGCGAAGGTTTCAAGGTTGTCGGCCCCGCTGGTTTCCGGCGTGCGCCCGTCCAGCAGGCAGTCGATGAAATCGCGTTGGATCAGGGCCACGCTTTCGTGAATGTTGTGCCAAGGCTGCGAGGCCCAGTCGAGCAGCGGCGGCGCAACGTCGTAGGAGGTGGCTGCGCCCTCCTTGTGGACGCTCAATCTGTAGCCGGCATCAAGGCGCAAACTGCCCGCTGTGCCGTCGATTTCGAGCAGGGTCTGGGGGAAGGTTTCGGGGGTCCGCCTGGTCGCATAGGAACAATCCACCACGGAGGTCACCCCATTGTGGTGGGCCAGCATCATGGTCGCGACATCCTCGCCCTTGATTGCGGGATTGATGCGCGCTGTGGTTGCGGTGATCTGCGCAACGGGACCGAACAGCGCGCGCGCGATATCGAGGATGTGAATCCCGAGGTCCTCGATGATAAAACGTTCTCCCTCGGCGAGATAGGGCTGGCCTGCGTAGACATCATATCCCGAACGAAAGCTGATCCGCCCGAAAAACGGCGTGCCGATCGTGCCTGCGCGCAGACAGTCGATGGTGCGGCGCACGGCCGATTGCCATCGAAAGTTTTCGTGGATCATCAGCGTCTTGCCCGTGGCTTGCACGGCGCTCACCATGTCGCGCGCATCGGCAAGGGTCAGCGCGAAGGGCTTTTGGCAAATGACATGGACCTGCGCGCGGGCGGCCATTTCGACCAGGGATTTATGCGTCGGCACGGTCGTGGCGATATCGACAAAGTCGAA
This sequence comes from Aquimixticola soesokkakensis, assembly GCF_900172375.1. GTDB lineage: Bacteria > Pseudomonadota > Alphaproteobacteria > Rhodobacterales > Rhodobacteraceae > Aquimixticola > Aquimixticola soesokkakensis. The sequence goes on from NZ_FWFS01000002.1 coordinate 242,706, forward strand.
CCCTGCGTCCTCGAACAGGTCTGCGGCATCGGTGTAGCAGCGGGCAATGCCGAAATCGCGCGCGGTCTGTGCCAGACGCTCGGGGTCGCGATCGCACAGCGCGACGATCTCCACGCCCTCGATTCCCGCCCAAGCGTGCATCTGGTTTTGTGCGAAAAACCCGCAGCCGATCAATGCGCCTTTTAGCATGACGTCTCCCCCCGTCTTGAGTGTGCTGGGCAAAAGAGTGACTTTGGCCTTTCCAAAAGTCAACAGGTATGATGAGTATATTAGATGAAGCCTCGGGAGGACAACATGGGCCAGTTCGACAGCCGCGACGATTTCATCCGTGTGACCTATCGCATTGAATGTAGCGGTGATCCCGCGGCCATGGCCGCCAAGATCGCAGCAGATCAATCCACGGGCACCTTCACGGAATTGCCGGGTGAAACGGCTGCGGTGCGCGCGCGTGGCGCCGCGCGGGTCCAGGCGCTTACCCCCTTGCCCGATGCACAGAGCGCGGGCTTTCCCAGTACCGAACAGGGGCCGTTTCGCCGCGCCGATGTCGTGATCGCCTATCCGCTTGACGCCATCGGCACCGATATTGCCGCGCTGATGACGGTGACCGTTGGCGGTGTCTTTGCCGTGCGGGGGATTACGGGGATCCGGGTGATGGACATCGACCTGCCGTCTGCCTGGGCCTGTCACCCCGGACCGCAATTCGGCGTGGCGGGGTCGCGTCGTCTGATGGGCGTGGCGCAGGGGCCGATGATTGCCTCCATCATCAAGCCCTCGCTGGGGTTGTTGCCCCAAGAAACCGCCCAAGTGGTGGCCGACCTATGTGCAGCGGGCGTCGATTTCATCAAGGACGACGAGAAACTCATGTCGCCAGCCTATGCGCCCTTGGAGGCGCGGGTGGATGCGATCATGCCCGTGATCAGGGATCATGCGCAAAAGACCGGAAAACAGGTGATGTATGCTTTCGGGATTTCGTCGGCAGATCCTGACACCATGATGCGTCACCACGACTACGTCGTCAAACAAGGGGGCGTTGCGGCGGTGATCAACATCAACTCCATCGGCTACGGCGGTATGAGTTTCCTGCGCAAACGCTCGGCTTTGTGCCTGCATGCCCATCGCAACGGCTGGGACATTCTCACCCGCCACCCCGCTCTTGGGATGGAGTTTCGGGCCTATCAGAAAATCTGGCGGCTTTTGGGCGTGGACCAGTTCCAGATCAACGGGATCGGCGCGAAATATTGGGAGCCGGACGAGAGTTTCGTCAAAAGCTTTCACGACATTCGCACGCCGATGTTCACCCCCGAGGATTGCCCCTTGCCTGTGGTCTGTTCGGGGCAGTGGGGCGGGCAGGCGGTTGAAACCTATGAGCGTACGGGGCGCACGCTGGATCTGATGTATCTGGGCGGCGGCGGCATCCATGGCCATCCGATGGGCGCTTGCGCGGGCGTGCGCGCGATCCGTCAGGCGTGGGAGGCGGCCGAGCAGGGCGTCTCGCTTGCCGATTACGCGCGCGCGCATCCCGAACTTGCTGCCTCGCTCGCAAAATGGGGCGGATAAGACGGTTTTGCACAAACTGGGCAAAAAAACTATTGCCAGACCTAATCTAATCACGTCATCATACCAGTTGAGGCGCTCGCCAGTGGCAGCGCACCACGACCCTGTGGAGGGGGTCGCAGAGGAGCACGCCCCCAAGACGGGTCCAAGGCGTGACGCAAAGGGAGGAAATTCATGACCAATTCTCACCGCAAAACGGTCCTTGGCCGCCTGCTATGTGCGGCAACGCTGGGGGCAGGGGCCTTGGGAGCCTTGGGGACGACAGGCGCGATGGCGCAGGAAATCGACATCTGGACGCTCAATTTTTCGTCCGAAAAGGCGAATAACGCGCTGAACGCCATCGCACAGGAATTTGAAGAGGCGAATCCCGGCGTCGATATTATCTGGACCCAGCGCGGCGTTGACGAGTTGAAAACCGCGCTGCGGGTTTCGGCGGGCACTGATTCGGGCCCCGATATCTTCTTTAGCTGGGCAGGGCTTGGCCTGGGCGGTGAATATGTCGCCGCAGGCATGTCCCAGCCGCTCGATTCCTATTACGACAGCTACAAATGGGACGACACCCTGCTGCCCACGGCGGCGGCCTTTGCCTCATCCTACGGTGACGGGCACAAGCACGGCGTGCCGTTCACCTTCAAGGGCGAAGCGGTCTATTACAACAAAGCCCTGTTTGAAAAGGCGGGCATCACCGAGGAGCCGACGACCTACGACGCGCTCGTCGCGGCGGCGCAAGCCCTTAAAGACGCGGGGATTCCTGCCTTTGCCTTTGGTGGTTCGGTCAATTGGCACGTCATGCGGTTGATGGATGTATTGCTGGAAACCGAATGCGGGGCACAGACCCATGACGCGCTTGTCGCGATGGAGGCAAACTGGTCCGAGACCCCCTGCGCGACCGAAGCCTTTGCGCAAATGCAGATGTGGGGCGAAAACTATTTCCTCAAGCCCTTCATGGGTATCGATCAGCCCCAATCCTTCAACCTCTTTGTTGCAGGGCGCGCGGCGATGATGCTGGAGGGCAACTGGCTTGTCCAGCAGCTGAATGAGGTGAGCGACCTCGACAACTATGGCCTTTTTGCCTTTCCGACAGGCACAGACCGTCTGTACGGGTTTGCCGAATATCACTACATCAGCGCGGGTGCGGATGACCCCGATATGGCAGCGAAATTCCTCGATTACTTCAACTCGACGGACGTACAGCAGCGCTATCTGGGCGCGATGACGACCAATTCGGTGAATGCGGATGTGGTGTATGAAAACCAGTTGCCGCTGGAAACCGAGTGGAACGCCCTGTTCGCGCAATATGACGCCATGTTCGTGAACGGAGATCAGGGCTTTCCGGCCTCGGTCACGGCGGAATATTTCCGGGTGATCAACCAGACGGCTACGGGGGACATGACCCCGCAAGACGCCGCGGATGCGCTTCAGAGCTACATCGACAATCTGGGCTAACACGCGCTCTTTGACGCCGCGCAAGGTCCTCTCCTGCGCGGCGTTGGCCAAAGCATGTGGCCGTGCCAGTGCTTTGGCCTCCCTTTTTCTTCAAGCGGATGGACCTGAATGACACGTCTCTTCGACAGAATGGCAAATGCGCCGTGGCTTTTCCTCGCGCCGGCGCTGGCCGTCTATGCCGTCTTTGCGATCTGGCCTATGATCGATGTCACGCTGGTCAGTTTCCAGCGTTGGAATGGCATTGATCCCACACGTGATTTCGTGGGCCTTGCAAATTACACATATATTTTCACCCAAGACCCCGTGTTCTGGACGGCCTTTCGCAACACGCTGATCTGGACGGCGCTCTCGCTGGTTTTTCCGCCGCTTGCGGGGCTTTTGCTGGCCCTTGCGCTGAACCAGCCCCTGTTTGGCCGAGCCACCTTGCGCGCGGTGTTTTACCTGCCGGTGATCATCGCCCCGATCGCGGTGGCGACGATGTGGCGGTGGATGTACGATCCGTTTTTCGGTCTTTTTGCGCAGCTTTTGACCAATCTCGGCATCGGTATTCCCGACTTTCTGGGCGATCCCGACCTGGCGCTCTATTCGGTGTTTATCGCCTATTTCTGGCAACAGGTCGGGTTTTCGATGGTGCTGTTTCTGGCAGGGCTGCAAAGCGTCGATGCCTCCCTTGTCGAGGCATCGCAAATTGACGGGGCGGGCCGCTGGAACCGGTTCAAACATGTCACCCTGCCTGCCATCACGCCGACGATGACCATCGTTCTGGTGCTCTCGCTGATCCAGTCGCTCAAGGCCTTTGACATCGTCTATGGCCTCACGGGCGGGGGACCGTCGCAATCCACACAGATGCTTGCGCTTTGGGCCTTTTCCCAATCCATGCAGGTGTTCGATTTCGGACGCGGCGGGGCGATTTCGGTGGTCTTGCTGGTGATCACCGTGGGCGTCGTCATCCCCTATCTGCGCTGGTCGCAACGCCGCGAGGAGCAACTGAAATGAAGCAAATGATTGCCGCCACCCGACGCGATCCCGTTCTGATGGGGCTTTGGTTAAGCCTGCTGGTCTTCGCCCTGATCTGGTTTGCGCCTTTCGTGTTCATCGTGTTCACCTCGCTCAAATCTTCCCCTGAAATCATGACCTCGGGGGCCTTTACGCCGCCCGGCGCGCTTGTGACCCAGAATTATGCCACCGCATGGAACCGCGGCGGATTTGACCATGCGTTTTTCAATTCGGTCTTTGTGACGGTCATCAAGGTTCCGCTGGGTTTGATGATTGCCGCGCTGAGCGCCTATGCTTTGGCGCGGATGAAAAACCGCTGGAACAAGCTGGTGCTTTTGTTCATCGTTTTCGGCACGATGATCCCGTTTCAGGTGATGCTTGCGCCGCTGTTCACGCTGGTCAATTCGCTGGGACTGGTGGACACCTATCTGGGCCTGATCCTGCCCTATCTTGCCTTTGGCATTCCCTATCAGATCTTCATTCTGCACAGCTTTTTCAAATCCGTGCCCAAGGAACTGTCCGAAGCAGCACTCATTGACGGGGCCAGCCATTTCACCACCTTCCGGCGCATTTTCCTGCCGATCACCCTGCCGGTCATGGCCGCCTTGCTGATCCTTGATTTCGTCGCAACGTGGAACGAATTCGCGATGGCTCTGGTCATCTTGCAAGACGCTGACAAATGGACGCTTCCCTTGGGTCTGATGTCCTTTCAGGGGCAATTTTCCAACGAATATGGACAGCTCAATGCGGCGATCGTGATGACGGTTCTGCCCGCCGTGCTCGTCTATTTGATTTTCCAACGATATTTCGTGTCCGGATTGACCTCCGGCGCGGTCAAAGGCTGAGAGAGGAGACAGATATGTCGACCACCACCACACCCACAGCGACCATTGAAAAATGGGGGATGTTCGAGACCGAGTTCACGGGGCCTGCCACGGGCAACCCCTATCTGGACGTCAGCTTTGACGCTATCTTCCGGCTCAAAGAGCGCGAAGTCCGTGTGCCGGGATTTTATGACGGCGCAGGCGTTTACCGGCTGCGCTTCATGCCCGAAACCACGGGGGAGTGGCAGTTCGAAACGCGCTCTGAGACGCCCGAATTGAACGGGCATCGCGGTGCGCTTGACGTTGTCGCGCCCACGGGCACGAACAAGGGGCCGGTGCGGGTGAAAAACCAGTTCCACTTTGCCTATGCGGATGGGTCGCCGTTTTTGTCCTTTGGCACGACCTGCTATGCGTGGACCCACCAACCGCTGGACGAGCAGGCCAAGACACTGCAAACCCTTGCCAAAACGGGGTTCAACAAAATTCGCATGGGGGTTTTCCCCAAAGACTACCCCTATAATGTCAACGAGCCGCTGCATGACATCTATCACGTCGTGGACGGAAAACGTGATTTCGATCAACCCAATTACGAGGCCTTTCGCCATTTCGACACCCAGGTCGCGGCGCTGCGCGACATGGGGATCGAGGCCGATCTGATCCTGTTCCACCCCTATGACCGCTGGGGCTATTGCGACATGGATGAGGCGCAGGACTATCGCTATGTTGCCTATCTGGCTGCGCGCTATGGCGGGTTTCGCAACGTCTGGTGGGCGCTCGCGAATGAATATGATTTTCTCATCGATACCAAGCCGATGGAGCGCTGGGATCGCTTTTTCCAGATCCTCGAAGAAGAAGACCCCGCACGCCACCTCAAATCCATTCACAACGGCGCCGCTGATGCCAATTACGACCACCGCAAACCCTGGGTGACGCACACCTGCATCCAGAACTGGGACGTGAAACGCACGCAGGAATGGCGCGATACCTGGGGTAAACCCGTCATCAACGACGAGCCCGAATATGAAGGTGACATCATCCAGTGCTGGGGCAATATCACCGCGCAGGAACTGGTGCATCGGTTCTGGACCACGATGATGCGCGGGGGCTACGCGGGGCATGGGGAAACCTATTCCCACCCTGACGATCTGATCTGGTGGGCCAAGGGCGGGGTCTTGCACGGCGAGGCTTGGAAACGGTTGAAATTCATGCGCGCGGTTCTGGAAGAGGACGTGCGCGGCGGGCTGGAACCGCTTGGCCCGCAAGCGCAGTGGCCCTGGCACCGTGTGTCAGGCGCACAAGATGGCGATGTGCGCTACATCTATCTGGGCGAACACCAGCCCGTCATCTGGACGCTGGGACTGCCTGAGGAGGATGGCGATTACGAGCTTGATCTGATCGACACCTGGGAGATGAGCGTTACGCCGCTTGCCAAGCAAACGGCACCGCAAAACCACCCCGTGCGCCACGGCGAGATTATCCGCCCGCGCAAACCGGATGCTGCGTTCGGTGTCGCGCTGCCGCGCAAACCGGGGCTGTGCATCCGTTGCCGCAGAAAGGCCTGACATGTCCTCTGTTACGATCAAAAACCTGCAAAAATCCTATGGGGCGGTCGATGTCATCCATGGCATTGATGTTGACATTGCACCGGGTGAATTCGTGATCCTTGTCGGCCCCTCGGGCTGCGGGAAATCGACGATGCTGCGCATGGTCGCCGGTCTGGAAGACATATCCGGCGGCACGATTTCTATCGGGGATCGCGTGGTCAACGACCTCGCTCCCAAAGATCGCGATATCGCCATGGTGTTTCAGAACTACGCGCTCTACCCGCAGATGACGGTCGCGCAAAACATGGGGTTTGCGCTGGAAATGGCCGGTCACAGCAAGGCCGACATCGCCCGCCAGGTTGCCCGTTCGGCGGAAATTCTCGGACTTGAGCCGCTTCTGGATCGCAAACCTGCCAATCTGTCGGGCGGTCAACGCCAACGGGTTGCGATGGGGCGCGCGATCGTGCGCGAACCTCAGGTGTTTTTGTTCGACGAGCCGCTGTCAAACCTCGATGCAAAGCTGCGGGTCCAGATGCGGGCCGAAATCAAGGCGCTGCATGCCCGCCTTGGCACCACGATCCTTTACGTGACCCACGATCAGGTCGAGGCGATGACGATGGCCGATAAGATCGTCGTGCTCAACGCTGGCAAAGTCGAGCAGATCGGATCGCCCCTTGATCTCTATGACCACCCTGCGAACAAATTTGTCGCAGGTTTTCTGGGCTCGCCCGCGATGAATTTTTTCGACGCAACGATCACGCAAAACACCGCGCAGCTGGCGGATGGTCAACGCGTGCCGCTGGGCGCGCGCGCAGGCGAGGTCGCGGAGGGGCAACAGTTGACGCTGGGTCTGCGTCCCGAAACGCTGACGCTTGATCCTGCAGGTCCGCTTCAGGGGCGGGTCAAGTTGATCGAGCCGACCGGCTCGGAAACCTTCATCGCGCTCGACATTGCGGGTCAGGACGCCACCGTCGTCCTCAAAGATCGCCTTGAGGCCGCTGCGGGCGATATGTTGCGCTTTGACGTGACGCAGGGCCGCATCCACCTGTTCGCGGCGCAGAGCGGTCTGGCGTTATAGGCCTTTCGGGCCCGAGGTGCCAAAGGTCATCGCGCGCCTCGGGCGGTCCCAAGGCGCGCGCTGTGAACAAGGGCGCGGGTCGATTGGTTTAGAACTTTTTGGTCAGCGCGACGTTCAGGCTGCGCGGTTCGCCACGAAAGTTGAACACGGTTTGGCTGCCGACGCGGGTGTAATAGGCCTTGTCAAAGAGGTTATCGACACCCACGCGCAGGGACATGTCCGCTCCGAATGTTTTCGTCGCAGCAACATCCACAACCGCGTAGCCGGGGGCCTCGATCCCGTTGGAGGAAAAGCCCGACATCGCCGTCAAACGTCCGCCAAAGCTCCAACCCGTCAACATCCCCCTGTCCACATCGTAGCTGCCCGACAGTTTGAACATGTGCTCGGGCGTATAGGTCGAAAAGTCTTCGCCCGCGTTGTCCCCGTTGCGGTATTCGGTTTTCGTGTAGGTATAGCCACCCGCCAGATGCAGGCCGGCGACGAGTTCTCCCGAGGCTTCCAGTTCCAAGCCGCGCGAGGCCACTTCTTCCTGCGCGACAAAGTAATCCTCGCCCGTGACCTGCACCGCGCGGTTGGTTTCGTGCAGATCGAAAAGCGCCGCCGAAACGTTCAACCCGTAGGCCAGAGCGGCCTTCACGCCGACTTCATATTGCCGCCCCTCGACGGGGTCCAACAGCGCGCCATCCACATCCAGATCGGACTGGGGAATGAAGATTTCCGAATAGCTCGCATAGAGCGTCGCATCCGGGGTGATGTCATAGGTCAGCCCCGCAAAAGGCGTGATTTTGGCGTCCACATCAAAGCGGTCGCGCGACACAGATCCGGTGGAAAGGGTGGTGGTATCGCTCGTGCCCTCAAACCAGCTCAGCCGGGCGCCGCCGATCAGGTTCAGCGGCTCAAACGGCGAGAGGCGCAGCTGGGTGTAGACGCCTTTGGACGTTGTGTCGCTATCGGTGCGGGTGGTGTAGCTTGCATCGGGTTTGGCGACATCCGACGTGTCCCAATCGTCCAGATCCCAGCTTCCGTTGATCGCGCCGCGGGCCTGGAACATCGTGCTTTCGACCTTTTGCCAATCGGCACCGATGATCGCATTCCCGCGCCAGTTTCCAAGCTGGAAGGGCAGGTCGACATGGGCATCCAGCGCAAGGCTGTCCTGCTCGAAGTCACGCGCCAGCCATGCCAGACGCGATACCTGATTGTCGGCATCGGCGGCACTTGCGGCATAGGCATACAGGAAATTCGCGGCCTGATTTGACCTGCGGGCGGAGAATTTCAAGCGCCCGCCAGCGGCAAGCTGATGCTCGGCCGCGAGGACGGCATCGGTGGTGGTGCTGTTGAAATCGTTCCAGTCCACAACGGTCGTGGCATCGGACTTTAGCCACAAAAGATCGCCACTCCCATCGGTTGGCAACCCGTTGTAGGGGACGATATCGCGCTCCATGCGGCTTAGCGAAAAGGTCAGCTTCGTGCTGGGGCTCACATCCCAGGCCAAAGCGCCGTACAGGGAGGACACGCCGTTTTCGACCCCCTCGACAAAGCTGTCGCCATCGCCGTAGGCGGCCACGAAACGGCCCCGCAGCGTGCCATCCGCGTTCAAGGCGTTGGAAATATCCAGTTCGCCGCGCGCTTGCCCGTGGGAATCGAGCGCGGTCGTGGCATAGCCTTTGACCTGGGTCGCCGTCGCCTGTTTGAGGCGCATGTTGATTGATCCGGCCGGCTCGCCCGTGCCGATGAACAGACCGGCGGGTCCTTTGAGGACTTCGACGTGATCGACAATCGACAGGTCGGGCTGCGTGCCGTAGATCGAGCTGACCGGTGCCGGCAACCCGTCAAAATAGAGGTAGTCGAATTCGTAGCCACGCGAATAGATCGACGAGCGCCCCACGTTGTTGTTCAAGATCATGATGCCGGGGGTATCGCTCAGTGCTTCCTCAAGTGCGGTGTATCCGCCATCCTCGATCTGCTTATGCGTGACCACCGAGGTCGATTGCGGCACCTGTCGGGGGGACAGCGCCGATTTTTCGCCCACGGAAATCAGGTCGGTGGCGTAGCTGTCGCTGTCTTCGGTTTCATAGCTCGACCCTTTGATGGAAATCGCCTCGAGATCGTAGACCTCCTGGGCCATTGCAGGGCCAAACACCCCATAGCTGCCGAGGGCGGTCGTGGCGAAAAAGACCACACGAAGGGAGGGGCGAGAAAAGCGGGGCATGGGCCGATCCTAATTCTGACTATTTTCATCAATCTTTAGGGTGTATGTTGATCCGCGACCAGTGAGCGATCCTTTTGGCGCTGGTCAAAATGCTTCTGGAAACTGCCATTCGTGAGAAAGGAGAGAACAATCGTGGCCCTAATCAACCTGCGCCAGATTGCGGGCGGCCCCTCGATGTCCGTCCATGATTTTGGCGCGACCCTTGCGCAGGATCAGGTCGTTTTATCCGGCGCGCGCCTCAGCACGGTGTTGCCCTCCGGCCTTGTGGTCAATCTCGAGGACAGCTTGGCGCAACGCGGGTTTGAAACGCGGATGACACGGCCTGCAAACGTCATTTTCCATCTGGTTTTGGCGGGAACTGTCGCTGCACGGCTGGACGCAGAAGACCTCGACCTCACACGGGCGCAGGGTGCTCCGGCTTGCATCGTCATGAGCGCCCTGGGCCAGTCGCGCATCTTTCGCCGCCGGATCGCGCGCGGCGAGCATTTGCGCAAGGTCACGGTGCTTGTGCCTTGGGACTGGCTGCACACTCGTGGGATCGCGCTCGACGATATCCTGCACGGGGCCTGCCAGCGCCACGCAAGTTGGGTTGCCCCGCTGGTGGTTACCACGCAGGCAGAACAGCTTTTGGACGCGATCAACGCGCCTCAAGGTACCGCCCTGCAGATGATAGACACGGAAGCTTTCGCCATGGCGATGATCCGGCATGCCCTGACGCATCTCCTTGACGACACAAATGCAATCCCCGCACATCAGCGCCGCAAGTTGTTGAAAATTAATAGTTTTGCCACCAAACCGGGCCCCATTCCCCCCTTGGAGGACATCGCGGCCGTGGGCAGTATGAGCGTGTCGTCCATGCAGCGGTTGTTTCACCGTGCCTATGGAAAACCGATCCGGACCTGGCTGCACGACATGCGTATGGAGCAGGCGGAACGCGCGCTCAGCGCCGGTCTTCCCGTTGCCCAAGCGGCGCGCATTGCGGGCTACGAAACGCCAACGGCTTTTGCCACAGCGTTCCGGCTGCGTCATAATCAAAGCCCCTCGCGATTTGCGCGGGGCTCGCACTGACGCTGTTTTGCGCGGATAGGGCGCTTGGCGCTACGCCTTACGCCCCATTCGCCTCGGATCGTTTGAACGCTTTGTGTTCGTCCTCGACCAAGCCGAATTTCCAATATCCCGAAATATAAGCGTCTTCGCGGGGAAGGTTTTTTTCCTTGAGGGCGTAAAGGCGCAGGGATCTTGCCATCGTGCTTTCGCCCGCAAAACAGGTTTGTACCCGCCCGGTTGGCCAATCCATTTCCTCGATCGCCGCGACAATTTTTGCACCGGGGCAGGCGGGGTTATCTGAGACCAGCCAATGAATTTCCAGCCCGGCGGGCGCGTCAATATCCTGTTTGTCAGCCGCCGTTTCAATTTCGAAAAACGCGCTTCCAACCGCATCGCGCGGCAAAGCTTCGATCGTGGCCGCGGCCATCGTCAAAGCGGACATATCCGCTGCGATGAGATAGTGATCGGCGCTAAAACTTGCGCGTTTCAGGGGGTTAGCTCCTGCAAAACCGCAAAACGATCCGGCTGTGGCATTGATCGCCCACGCCGAAGCAGGGCCGTTGTCGCCATGGTCGACGAAATCGATGTCGATTTCCCCCAGATCGGGGCGGCTGTTGCGAACGGTGTAGGTGCGCACAGCGGGCCGGTCTTTGCGCGCAATCTGCGCGGTGAAATCCGTCAGCGTTTGATCCGGCTGTGGCAGAAAGAGTTTGCAATATCCCCCAACGCCGCCATCCGAAAAAACGGACATATCCTCTGATGAAAAGGTAATTCTGACCATATTCGGCGTTAATCTGTGCACGCGGTTCACCGAGACAATATCTGGATTTTGCGCGCGACGTGCTGTTGGCTTCATCTTGAGCCCCTTCAATTATGGGCACACACACGGCGGCTCGAAAATCGCGGCGGCGCGGTGTTGTGTTCGGTCAAATGACTTGGCGGAAAATGCACCGCACCGTCCTGCGGGTGCAAGCGGAAACAAGATGCGCATGCGCCACATCACGCGACCTTGACCTGAGCGCAATCGCACGTGCACGGCCAAGGTCCCCTGCGGGTGATCGGGCGTAGCACGCATAATTAGGATTATGATAATAATTTACAGGGCCGCGCGGGGCGTACCCTGTGGTGGCGATCTGGGCGCGCCTATCGTGCCAGCGAGGCGCGCAGGATGTCGCGGTATCGGCGCAAGCTGCCATCGAGGTGCAGCGTCATCGCAGCTTCGGCGGCTGCGCCATCGCCGTCCATGATGGCGCCCACGATCGCGCCATGTTCCTGTTGCAGCGAGGGGTTGGGAACGGGTTTTTGCGCGCCGGTCGTGGCAGTTAATTCTGCACGCGGCACGATCCCATCGCGGATCAAAGTCAAAAACTGCGGGAAACGCGTGTTTTGCGTGGCTTCGGCGATGGCAAAATGGAACTGGAAATCGCTCTCGCGCGTGCTGTCGCCGCCTTCAAGGCATCGGCCCACCGCGTCATGCGCGCTCACTATGGCGTCAAGCTGCGCACTTGAGCGGCGCAACGCCGCCAAGCCAGCAGAGCGAATTTCAAAAGCGCTGCGCATTTCCAGCAATTCGATCGCCTCGGAAATCCGTCCGGTGTTGAGGTTGGAAAACGGGCTGCTGCCTTGGCGCACCGCGGGATCGAGAGCGAAAACCCCCGCCCCTTTGCGGGTCTCGACCAGCCCATCGGAGCGCAAAATTGCAATGGCTTCGCGAATGACCGTCCGGCTGACAGAATGCACTTGGGTTAAGGCCGCTTCACTGGGCAAGCGATCTCCCGGCTCGAAGGCTCCCGCCTCGATCTCCTGTCGCAAAGCCTCGCTCACCTGACTGACAAGCGTGCGGACCTGGGGCTTTGCGGCGGAGGTGGCGGTCATGGTCGAAGTCCTTTTTCAAGAGATGCGCGATCAAAAAATCGGCCAATACCCTAAGATAGCAGCGAAATCAGCGGTATTGAAGTCTTCTTGAGCACTCGGGCCGTCCTGAAGGGCAAAATTAATATGATAGATGTTTACAAAATGACGCCAATCGCATAAATCTGTCATACATGTTAGGCCGCCACCGCGACAGTGCCGCCGAAAGAAGGAAGACTCATGATCATCACCGACGTCAGCGTTACAGTTTTTTCCCACACGACGCGCCGGCATTCCGACACGGCAGGTCACGCCCACCCCGGGCCTGCGCATCAAGTGCAACAAGCCATGCTGACGATCACGACCGAGAGCGGCCAGTCGGGATATTCCTTTTGTCCGCCTCAGGTGGTGCGACCCGATGTGATCGAGAAATTTGTGCGCAAAGTCCTGATCGGTCAGGATCACCGGGATCGCGAACGCCTGTGGCAGGACCTTGCCCATTGGCAGCGCGGTTCGGCGGCGCAACTGACGGACCGCACCCTGGCCGTGGTGGATTGCGCGCTGTGGGATCTTGCCGGACGGACCTTGAATCAACCTGTTTACAAGATGATAGGCGGATATCGCGATAAGGTTCTGGCCTATGGTTCGATCATGTGTGGCGATGAGATCGAAGGGGGCTTGGCAACGCCCGAGGACTACGGCCGCTTTGCGCAAACGCTGGTCGAGCGCGGCTATAAAGGCATCAAATTACACACTTGGATGCCGCCGGTGAGCTGGGCGCCCGATGTCGCGATGGATCTGAAAGCCTGCGCTGCGGTGCGCGAAGCTGTGGGGCCGGATGTGTCGCTGATGATCGACGCCTTTCACTGGTACAGCCGCGTCGATGCGCTAAAGCTGGGGCGGGGCCTGGAAAAACTGGGGTTTGACTGGATCGAAGAGCCGATGGATGAGCAATCCATGTCCTCCTACAAATGGCTGTCGGACAACTTGGACATTCCGGTGATCGGGCCCGAAAGCGCCGCGGGCAAACATTGGCATCGCGCCGAATGGATCAAGGCCGGCGCCTGCGATATCTTGCGCACGGGTGTGAACGATGTGGGGGGCATCACGCCTGCGATGAAAACCATGCATCTTGCCGAGGCGTTCGGCATGGCCTGCGAGGTTCACGGAAACACGGCGATGAATTTGCATGTGGTCGCCGCCAGCAAAAATTGTCGCTGGTACGAGCGGGGGCTTTTGCATCCCTTCCTCGAGTATGACGACGGCTTTGACTACTTGAAATCCCTTTCAGATCCGATGGATGCAGAGGGGTTTGTCCATGTGCCCGACCGTCCGGGACTGGGAGAAGATATCGACTTTGACCACATCGAAAACAATCGCGTTTCGTAGGAGGACGACGCTGTGTCGTTCGAAACGCGAGGCTACAAAACAGGGAGGACAGAATGAAACATCTACTGACATCTGCGGCTTTGGGCGCCTTGGTGCTTGGCGCCCCTATGGCGCAGGCACAAACGCCTGACACGCAATTGATCGCCGCGCTCAACATGAACAACGTGCTGACAATGGACCCCGCAGCGATCACCGGTGGCGAAACCGTCCAGATTCTGAACAATGTGTATGACACATTGGTGCAGTTGAACCCGCAAACGCTGGCGCTTGAACCGCGTCTGGCCGAAAGCTGGGACATCTCCGACGATGCGATGTCGATCACCTTTCACCTTCGGCCCGACCTGACCTTTGCCTCCGGAAACCCGCTGACGGCGCGCGATGTCGCCTATAGTTTCAAGCGGTTTATGACCCTTGGACTGGCACAGGCTTCGGCATTGATGTCGCGCGGCTTTACGGCCGAGGCGGTGGATAGCGCGTTTCAGGCCCTCGACGACCAGACCTTTGTCATGACCTTGCCGCAGCCCGATGACCCTCGTTTGATCATGATGGTCATGGCCGAATCCGGGCGCGGTTCGATCCTCGACAGCAAACTCGTTCAGGAACATGAAGTGGATGGCGATTGGGGCCAAGCGTGGTTGACCAATAATGCCGCAGGCTCCGGCGCGTTCACCCTGGGCCAGTGGCGCTCCAACGAATATGTCATTCTGGAAAAGAACGAAAACTTCTGGAAAGACCTCCCCGCCATGGAGCGCGTTCTGATGCGCCATTTGCCCGAAAGCCAGTCCCAGCGTCTGGCGCTGGAACAGGGCGACCTCGATGTCGGCTTTTCGCTGGCGGCGGCTGATCTCAAGGCGCTTGCGGCAGATGAAGATATCACCGTCGAAACCGTGCCCTCGGCGGGCTTCTACTATCTTGCGGTATCGATGAAGGACGCGCATTTTGCCAATGCAAAGGTGCGCGAGGCCCTGCGGTATCTGATTGATTACGACGGGATCAACACCGCGATCATGCCCTATTTCGGCGTGAAACGCCAACGCCCGATCAACTCGGATGCTTTCGCGGTTCTCCCGGATCCCGGCTATACGCTCGACGTGGAAAAGGCCAAAGCTCTCTTGGCAGAGGCAGGGTATCCCGACGGCTTTGACACCACGCTTCGTGTCATTTCCACGCAGGAATTTCTCGATAGCGCCACGGCAATTCAGAACACGTTGAAACAGGCTGGCATCAATGCCGAAATCATCACGGGCGACGGCGGCCAGATCTATGGCGCGATGCGCGAGCGCAGTTTCGAGTTGCTTGTGGGGCGTGGTGGCGGTGGCCAACAACCGCACCCCGACAGCAACCTGCGCGCGATGGTCTACAATCCCGACAATTCCGACGAGGCAGGCCTGACCAACTACCAAGGCTGGCGCACCTCCTTCTATGATGCTGATCTGAATGCAAATATCGAGGCGGCTCTGCTTGAAAAAGACCCCGATGTTCAAATCGCATTATATGAAGATATTCAAAACCAGATCGAAGAGGTCGTGCCGTCCATCCTGCCCTTCTCCGAGCGTGTGGTGACAGCCGCCTATCAGGATGACATTTCGGGCTTGATCGTCAACCCGTGGGTGTTGCGGTTTGAAGATGTGACCAAGTCCCGCTAAGGCGGGCGGATCAAGACAGCACAGGGGACGCAGGCAAGGCGCTGCGTCCCTTTTTTATGCGGTGAGGGAGCGGTCGAGAAAGGCAATCGCCTGTGCGATGACCGGCGCCGGACATTGATGGCCTGCCGTGTGAAACCCGCTATCGGCGCGCGCAACAGCGCCCGCATCGGCCATCGCATCGAGCGCGCCATAGGCCCGCGCGACGCTGTCTGTGGGCATGTGGCGATCCGACTGGCCAGACCTTAAAAACAGAGGGGCGCGCAAGGCCAAGGCCGCCATATCGGGAAAATCGAGGCGTCCGGCGAGCGCAGGATGCAGCATGTAAAAGGCGGATTGCCCCGCCAAAAGCGGCGCGCCCGCGACCATCATGTCCCGTCGGCAGGCAAGCCAGCTCAAACTGACGGCGGCGCGAATGTCGCGACTGAGCGCCGAAAGCTGCCACGCGCGAAACCCACCAAAAGAAAACCCGAAGGTTCCGATGCGCGCGGCATCAATTTTGGGGTGTGCGGCCAGCCAGCGGGCGGCTTGCAGATCCTCCGCCGCGACCAGACCCGCAAGTGACCAGCCCAGCCCCAGAGCGTTCGCGGCGAGAGCTTGTTGTCCGGCATATCCGCCGCTTTGCCGCTCGCCCCAGCCCAAGGCATCCATACAGAGCACCGCAAACCCCGCCTCGACCAGGGCCTGCGCAACCGCGACCCCGTCGTAAAGCGCGCCGCGCGTATCGGCCGAGAGCGGGTCATCCCACATCTTGCGCCAGCCGATGTCAAAGCGACCGCCGTGGTCGTGCAGCAAGAGCACGGCGGGAAAGGGTCCCGCGCCCTCGGGGAGCTGCAACCGCCCCTCGGCCTGCGCGCCGCTCGCAAAGCCGAGCACGACAGCGCCTGTATCGCAGCTCCCCGTTGCGGGACCGCGACAGGGCGGCAAACTACTGCGCCACAGCGCGCGCATGCGCTCGGCCCAGTCGGCAAAGGCCTCTCTTGTCGCATCAAAGGCCAAGTCATATGACAGATTTAGCCGCCGCTGTTCCAGAAAGGGTGCAAGGGAGGGCACCGCCGCGCGCTCAGAGGGCACGTTCATAGCGCAGACTGGCCGCAATCAATTCATGTGCATAGGGGTGCCGGGCGTCGTTTCCGACAATCGCATCGCGCGGAAGGATGTCCACAATATTGCCCGCCTGCATCACCGCAAACCGGTCGCACATATGATCCACCACCGCCAGATCGTGGCTCACCATGAGATAGGTAAAGCCTTTTTCGGCGCGCAACCGTTGCAACAAATTCAGGATTTCGGCTTGCACCGACACATCCAGCGCCGAGGTCGGCTCGTCCAGCAACAAAACCTGCGGTTCGAGGATCAAAGCGCGCGCGATGGCGACACGCTGGCGCTGTCCGCCCGACAGCTGATGCGGGTAGCGATCGAGAAAGTCGAGCGGCAGTCCCACATCCGTCATCGCCTGCGCCATCCGGTCCTCGACAGCGTCCAGTTTGTGGATGGCCAAAGGCTGGGACAACGTGCTGCGCACCGAATGGCGCGGGTGCAGCGACCCATAGGGGTCCTGAAACACCATCTGCACCGTGCGACAACGCGTCATCACGTCCAGCGCGCGCACCGATGTGCCCCCGATGCGCGCCTCGCCACTCCAGTTGTCGAGCAGCAAGGACAGGCACCGCAAGACAGTGGATTTGCCCGATCCGCTTTCCCCCACAAGCCCGAAACATTCGCCCGCGCCCACCTCGAGAGAGACCTCGGGCAAGACCTGGACAGAGCCAAATCGGATGCCCATTTTGTCGATCGAAACAGATGCCGTCACGATACAGCCCCCCCTGCCGTTTTCCACTCACTTTGCCGTTCCAGTACTGGCAAGGGTTGCCGCGTGCCCCCGATCCGCGGCTGGGCGGCAAGCAGCCCGCGCGTGTAGGGATGCGTCGCGCGATCAAGGTCTTTCGCGGCCAGTTCTTCGACAACTTGACCGGCATACATGATCAGCACGCGGTCACAAAAATTGCGCACCAGATTGAGGTCGTGGCTGATGGTGATCAAGCCGATGCCCTTGTCGCGCACCAAACCGTCCAGAATATTCAACACATTCAAGCGCACCGTCACATCCAGCGCCGATGTCGGTTCGTCCGCGATGACCAGATCGGGATCGGTGAGCAACATCATCGCAATCATGATCCGTTGCCCCATGCCGCCCGACACCTCATGCGGGTAAAGATCGTAAACCCGTTCGGGGTCGCGGATTTGTACGGCCTCAAGCATGGCCACGCTTTTTGCCCGCGCGACCGCTTTCGAACAGCGAAAATGGGTGCGATAGGCCTCTGCGACCTGCGCGCCAACGCGCTGGATCGGGTTGAGCGAAAATTTCGGGTCCTGCAGGATCATCGTCATCCGCCGGCCCCGCACCGCAAGCATCTGCCGCTCCGAGGCGGTCGAGAGGTCGATCTCCTCGAACTGCATCTGCTCCGCCGTCACCTGCGCGCGCGGCAACAACCGCAGGATGGCGCGCCCGACGGTCGACTTGCCGGACCCGCTTTCGCCCACGATTCCAAGCCGTTCGCGCCCCAAGCTCAGGGACAGGTTGCGCACGGCGGGCTCTGCGTTTGCGCCGTAGCGCACGGACAGGTTCTTGACGGTGAGGATGGGATTTGTTTGCGCCATGACCATTACCTTTTGTTCATTTGTTTGGGGTCAAGCGCGTCGCGCAGACCATCCCCGAGCAGGTTGAAGGCCAAAGAGACGCTCAGGATCGCCAGCCCGGGAAAGGTGACAAGCCACCAGCTGTCGATCATATGCCGCCGTCCCGTTGCAATCATCGCGCCCCATTCGGGCAAGGGCGGCTGCGCGCCCAACCCCAAAAACCCCAAACCCGCGGCCGTCAGAATGACAGTGGCCATGTTCAACGTCAGCCGGATCAGCACCGAGGGCAGGCACATCGGCACGATGGAATGCCAGATGATGCGGCTTGGGCTTGCCCCTTGTAGACGGGCCGCGGCGATGTAATCCGCCGCGCGCAATGTGAGGGTTTCTGCACGCGCAAGCCGCGCAATCGGGGGCCATGCCGTCAGCGAAATCGCGATGATGGCGTTGTTGAGGCTTGGTCCCAAAGCGGCCACAAAGGCGAGCGAAAGGATCAGCGAGGGGAAGGATAAAAAGATATCCGTGACACGCATCAGGATCGTGTCCACCCGTCCACCGTAAAATCCCGCCACGCTCCCCACAAAAAGACCCACAGGTCCGACAACGATTGTCACCAGAAAAACGATGGTCAGCGTGATCCGCGCCCCGAAGACCAAGCGCGAAAAGATGTCGCGGCCCAATTCATCGGTTCCGAAATAATGGGCGCGGCTCGGTGCGGCCAAAGCGTTTCCAAGATCCTGAAGATAGGGATCATGGGAGGCGATGAGAGGGGCAAAGAGGGCGGTCAGCGCCAAAGCGGCCAGCACCGTCAACCCGAAGGCCGAAGGGGGGCTGTGCAACAGGAAGCGCAGGATATTCATGCCCGCGCGCAGCCACTGTGCGTGCGGTTTTTTGCGAGGCTGCGAAGCGGTATTGGTAAGGGTCATGAAGAGCTCCGGTTAGCGGGTGCGCGGGTCGAAAACGCGGTAAAGAAGGTCCGAAATCAGGTTGAGACCGATGAAAATGACGCCCACCACGAGCACGCAGGTCATCACCGCATTCATGTCGCCAATAAGAAGGTTCGACGTCAGATACTGTCCGAATCCGGGCCAGGCAAAAACCGTCTCGATCAACACGGCCCCCTCCAGAAGCGAGCCGTAGGCGAGGGCGACAATGGTCACCAGTTGCACGCGGATATTGGCAAAGGCGTGACGCCAGATGGTTTGGTGGTTGCTAAGACCCTTGACGCGGGCGGTGGTCACATATTCCTGCCCAAGCTGGTCAAGCATGAAGCTGCGCGTCATGCGCGTGATATAGGCCGCCGAGGAATATCCCAGCAGGCTTGCAGGCAGGATCACGTGGTTCAGCGCGGAGCGAAACACCTCCCAGTTTCCCGAAATGGCGCTGTCAATCAGCAGAAAACCTGTGCGTTCGGGGACAAGGCCGATGTAGAACTGGCTCATACGTCCCGAGCCGCCCACCCATCCCAGACCGGCATAAAAGAGCAACAGCCCGATCATGCCCGTCCAGAAAATCGGCATGCTATGCCCCAGAAGGGAGACAACGCGGATCAGATGGTCGATCCAGCTGTCCTTGTTCACCGCGGCCGCCACGCCCAGGCCGATCCCCAGACTGGCGCCCAGAATGATGGCAAAGGTTGCCAGTTCGATGGTGGCGGGCAAGACCCGTTTGATGTCTTCGAGCACCGGCTGCCCCGTGCGGATCGACGTGCCGAAATCAAAATGCAATACATCCCACAGATAGTAGAAAAATTGCGTCCAGACGGGGCGGTCCAGCCCGAGTTGGCGATACACAGTGTCATAGACCTCGCGTGTCGCATCCTCCCCGACCATGGCGCGCACCGGATCGACGGGCATGATCCGACCGATGACAAAGGTCAAAACCAAAAGTCCAAACAAGGTGACCAGAACACCGGCCACCTGTCCCACGATTGCACGCCGCATAATTTTCCTCCCACTGCGCCCAGACCGTGTGCGCGCTGCAAAACGATCATGTTGTATGATATATTTTGAACCTGTCACACAGATCGGCGAGCGTCAAGACATTCATCCCGGAGATCAAGCGCGGTTCAAAGCGATCAGCGCTGCTCGCTGCCGGGGCACGCAAACAGCATAGGCGGCGCAGCATCGTTGTTGGGGCTTTGCCGTGTTGGGTCTTTGGGTTGCGCCTAAAATTTGGGCGCACCTCAAAGGTGGCGGGCGCTTGGATCGCGCGCAGGGGTCTTTGCGCAGCCCGACTGGCTTCGCAAACAAGTCAAGAAATTACGCTGTAAAATCAATCTATCACCCTGCATCTGTCACAGGGGCAGATCCAGGCGCTGCGCATGAACGCATAAATAATTCGTATATTTCTAAAAGATAACTAATCTTTCGTAATGCTCTTGGAGATGCCTTTACTGCAAGGGCGGTCTCGCAAGGCCGTATGGCTCTCCCCGTCGCCACCCAAAAACCAACGCGCTCCCAACAGGACCTTCCCGATGAAATTCATTCCGCCCCTCACCGCCGCCGCCCTGCTCCTCGCGGCTCCGCTCAGTGCGCAAGAAACCCTGCACACGGCGGTCGATCCCAACTTCGCCCCTCATGCCTCCATGACCCTGAGCGGTGAACTGGAGGGCTTCCAGCTTGATCTTGGCGATGCTTTGGCCGAGCAGCTCGGCGTGACCATCGACGTGGCTGGCGTCAACTTTGTCGGGATCATTCCCGGCATGAACGCAGGCACCTACGACTTCATTCTCGCCCCCGTCACGGCCAATGCCGAGCGCGCCGAAAACATGTTGTTTACCGAAGGCTACATCTACACAGGGCTTGAGTTCGGCCATAAATCCGGCACCCCCGACCTTACCTCTCTCGACGATCTGGCGGGTAAAACCGTGGCCGTGAACAAGGGGTCGAACTACGATCAGTGGGCGCAGGAAAACGCTGAAAAATACGGGTTCAGCGCGCTTACCCTCGACAGCTTTACCTCTGCCACCGACGCCGTTGTCACCGGGCGCGCCGACTACCAGCTTGGCGGCACCAGCACCATCAAATACGCGGCTTTGAAAGTCCCCAGCTTCGAGCCGGGATTTGTGATGACCGACACACGCTCGCATTGGTCGCTGGCCGTCGCCAAAGACAATGTCGAGATGCGCGACAGGCTTGAGACCGCCATCGAGTGCCTCAAGCTGAGCGGCAAGATCGCGGACATATCCGAAAAATGGTTCGGCGTTGCCCCGGGTGCCGATGACGCGGAAAACATTGTCTTTGCGGGCTTCGGCGTTCCCGGTCTGGCAAATTACGACGACACAGACCACACGCCCGACTGTTGAGGGCCGTCTGATGTCGCATTTGCTATCGCCAGCAACAGTCACCCCCACGCGGCCCCTGACCGAGACCGGCACGCTGGAGACATCTTTTGGCGATACGCAGGTGCTCAAAGCGATCAGCCTCAAGGTCCGTCAGGGGGAGCCGGACTTTGTGATCGGCTCCTCGGGATCTGGGAAATCGACGATGCTGCGCTGCGGCAACCGCCTTGAGGCGCCGACATTGGCGCTGAAGGTGATGCAAGGCCTGCGCGATCAGATCGTTGGCGCGCCCAAATCCGAGTGCCTCAACGCCTGTTTTCCGCGGGTCGCAGGGCAGGCAAAGGACGAGACAGAATAATGGGTTTCCTCGAAACATTCTTCAATTTTTCCGTGATGGCGAAGTATTTCCCCGACATCCGTGACGCGTTTTTCGTCACCATCGGTGTTGGTGTCAGCGTCATTGTCACGGGCATCGGCTTGGGCATTGTGCTGGCTTGCCTGCGCGCCTACCGCCTGCCCGTCCTCTCGGCGCTGATCGTCATCTTCGCCGATTTCATGCGCGCCATGCCCCCGTTGGTGCTGATCCTGATCCTCTATTTTGGCCTACCCTCTTTCGGGGTGACGCTGTCGGGATGGGCTGTGCTGTATCTGGTGCTCAGCTGTGTGCTTGCCGCCTTTGCCGAAGAAATCATCTGGGCAGGCTTGACCGCCATGCCGCGGGGCCAATGGGAAGCGGGCCGCGCGACGGGCCTGTCATTCTTTCAGGTGCTCATGGGCATCGCCCTGCCCCAGGCGTGGCGCATGGGCATTGCGCCGCTGGTCAACCGCGCGCTCGCGATCACCAAAATGGCAGCGCTTGGCTCGGTGATCGGCGTGAAGGAAATCCTGACCGTCGCAGGCTCGGCCCAAAGTTTTTCCGGCTCTGCGACCCCGCTCACGATGGCCGCAGGGGCCTATATCATCATCTTTTTGCCGATCGTGATCCTGTCGCACCGCATTGAACGCCGCTTTCACTACGCGACGTAAGGACAGAACATGGACTTGTTTTTACAGACCTTCTTCGATTTCGACATCATGCGACAGGCGTGGCCTTTGCTGCTGAAAGGCGCGGTGATGACGCTTGAACTGTGCACCATCGTCATTGCCCTTGGCCTGATGGGTGGGCTGACCTTGGCGCTTGGCGCCCTCTCCTCCCGGCGGTTTGTGCGGGCATTGGCCATCAGCTACATCGACCTTTTTCGCGCCATTCCGCCGTTGGTGTTGATTGTTTTCATCTACTCCGGCCTGCCGTTTGCGGGGATTCGCCTCTCGCCCTTCGTGGCGGTCGTGATCGCTTTCATGCTCAACAACTCCGCCTATTTTGCAGAAGTGTTTCGCGCAGGCATCCTGTCGATCCCGCGCGGTCAAAGCGAAGCGGCGCGTGCCACAGGCGTCTCGGCCCGTCATACCATGACCCGGATCGTCCTGCCCCAAGCGGTGCGAAACGTCTTGCCCGACTTGCTCTCGAATGTGGTGGAGGTTGTCAAAATGACCTCCCTTGCCTCGGTCGTTTCGCTCTCGGAGCTGCTGTACTCTGCCGGGATGGCGCGTGCGGCGACCTATAACTCCTCCCCGCTGATCCTCGCTGCGGCGATGTATCTTGTGGTGCTCTGGCCCCTCGTGCGGGTTATTTCGCGCTTTCAACGCGAGCTCGCCGTTCAGCGCTGACATGGTTCAAAAGGACGTTTACATGACGAAACCGATGATCGGGGCCGAAGCGGATGGCGCCACATGCGATTTGCGCAACGCCACCCTCTTCAATTTCGCCGCACTTTGCAGGGTCGCAGAATCCACCAAGATCACCCCACAGACCGGCGTCGAGGAGCGCAAATGATGGATCCTATTGTTGTTGTGAATCCCAATTCCTGCACCGCCGTGACGCAGGGGCTGCGTGAGGCGCTGCGCCCCTTTGGCGGGCGTTTCGAGGTCTGCGACATCCCCGCATCGCCTGCGACCATTGCCACCCAGGAAGACGTGGATCGCGCGGGGCTGGTCTTTGCCGACATATGCGCTGCGCGCCCTCAAGCGGCCGCTTTCGTGACCGCGTGTTTTTCCGATCCCGGGCTATATCTGGCCCGCTCGAAAGTGCGCCAGCCGGTGATCGGCATTCAGGAGGCCGGGATACTCGCGGCCATGTCGCGCGCTGACCGTTTCGGGATCATCGCCCTTTCCCCCAAGTCGATCGAGCGCCATTTGCGCAAAATCCGCACGATGGGCGTGAGCGAGCGGTTGGTCGCGGATCTGCCCCTGCCCGATGTCTCTGCCGAAGCCTCCGGACGTGATCGCGAGGTGTATAAAATGACGTTGGCGCTGGCCTTGCAGCTGCGCGACATGGGAGCCGGTGCGGTGGTTTTGGGCTGTGCGGGCATGGCGCCCATCCGCGCGCAGCTTGAGCGCGATAGTGGCTTGGCCGTTATTGATCCGGTGGTTGCCGGTGCGGCTCTCGCGCTTGCGGCAACGCTTTGATTGACTGGTGCTGTGCGGGCTTTGGCGTGTCCAAAATCCGAGTCGCGTAAAAATGTATATACAAATGATATTCAATGTCGTAACACTCTACTTGCCCAACGCGAGTCAACGACCATGACCGACAAGAAGAAGCCAAAGAAGAAAGAGCGCAAAGACAGCCAGTTGATCGTCAGGATCACGGCCTCTGATCGCGACAGGTTCGTGTCGCTTTGCGACGAACTGGACACGAGTGCCGCGCGCGAAATTCGCCGCTTTATCCGTGACTTTCTTCAAGAGCACGACGGTCAGCCGTCTGGGCAAGACCTAAAAACTGGAGAGTAAACATGTCGAAAAAATCCAACATCAAAGCGCTGAAAAAAGAAGTCAAACTGCGC
This sequence comes from Aquimixticola soesokkakensis, assembly GCF_900172375.1. GTDB lineage: Bacteria > Pseudomonadota > Alphaproteobacteria > Rhodobacterales > Rhodobacteraceae > Aquimixticola > Aquimixticola soesokkakensis. The sequence goes on from NZ_FWFS01000002.1 coordinate 267,089, forward strand.
AAAGGCAAAGTCGAGCGTCAGCTTGGCAAGCTTAAAGCCGCGAAAAAAGCGCTCAAGAAAGCCGCTTGATTTTGCGATGACGCATGAGGGGCTGGCGCTACGGCCGGCCCCTTTTTTTGATCTTTGCGCCGCCGTGAGCGCTTTATCTGGCTTGGCGCGTTTCAAGGATGTTTCCACATGACACCGATCCTGAATGTCGCGGGCGTTGGCCCTGCGCTGGCCAAACTGTTGGCCACAAAGAACATCAAAACGGCCGAAGATCTCGCGCAGACCGCGCCCGGCGTGTTGCTTGCCCTGCCGCGTTTCGGCCCGGCACGGGTTTCTGCCATGTTGGCGGCGGCCCAAGCTTTGGTCACGCCCGCGCGCGCCAAAACCGTGCGCCAAACGCCTGCCACACCCGCGCCCGCGCCACAGCCGCCGACCCAAACGGCGGATGAGGCGGTGACGCTCGTAAAGAAAGCAAGCGCCAAGAAACCCAAGACCCGCGCCGCAAAAGACACGGCCAAAACCGCCCGTGACCGCGTCAAAGAGACGCCCGATGCCACCTCCAAAAAGGGTAAGAAGGCCAAGAAAGCCCTGAAAAAGGCCGCCAAACAGCAGGCCGCAAAGAGCGTCAAGAAAAGCACCAAAAAAGCGTCCGAAAAATCTTCGGCAAAATCGGGGAAGGCATCCGGTAAGAACCGCAGCAAATCCGCGGGCAAAAAATCCAAAAAGAAGACCCGTAAATCTTCCGGGAAATCCTAAGGACCTGACCGCGTTAGGGCGCGCGAGGTGGTGCCGGTTGGCCCCTCACGGCACAAGCCGTACCGGCGTTCCCTTATAGGCGGGCGTTTTGGAATGTTTTTCGTGGTAGGACAGTGGCACCAGCGGATTCAATTCGGGATAGTAGCCCGCGATGCAGCCATCCGGCAGATCATAGGCCGTGACCGTAAAGCCCGACACCCGGCGCTCCGTCTCGGGTTCGATGGCGGTTACAAGGTCGATCTTTTGTCCCTCGCTCAGACCCAGACGCGCCATTTGCGTGCGATTGATCAGCACCACCTCGCGGCTGCCTTTGAGCCCGCGCAAGCGGTCGCTGTAGCCATAGATCGTGGTGTTGAACTGGTCGTTCGAGCGCAGGGTGATCAGGGTCAGAACATCCGGCTGGTCGGGGATCACGCCAAGCGCCGATAGCATCGTGGGCGGCGTGAACTGCGCCTTGCCGCTTTGGGTGTTCCAGATCCGCTCGCGTGCCGGATTGCCGCGATAAAATCCCCCCGGCTCCATGAGGCGTGCGTTGAAATCGGCAAAATCCTTTGGAAAGGTCGCGGCGATCAGGTCGCGCACCCGATCATAATTCGCGCACCAGCCGTCCCAGTCGAAGTTAGGGTTTTGCGGAAGCGTTGCCTTTGCCAGACCCGCGACAATCGCCAGCTCCGAGCGCAGGCTGTCGCTTGGCGGTTCTGCGCCGCCCACCGAGCCGTAAATATGGGAAAACGTGTCCTCCATCGAAATCACCTGTTCGCCGCCCGCCTGAATATCGCGATCGGTGCGCCCCAGACAGGGCAGGATCAGCGAAACCTCGGCGGGCACAAGATGCGAGCGGTTGAGCTTGGTGGCGATCTGCACGCTCAGGCGCAGCCGGGGCCACGCCGCTTCCATGCGCTCGATGTCGGGCAGCGCGCGCAGCAGATTGCCACCCAGCGAAATCACCCCCCGCACCTTCCCCTCAAGAAGCGCTTCGCAGGCGTGAACCGCGTTCAATCCGTCTTGCTCGGGGGGCTCGATCCCGAACAGCGCGCGCAGTTTGTCGGCGGGCATATGGGCGGATTTTTCCCCGATCCCCACGGTGCGCTGGCCCTGCACGTTGGAATGGCCCCGCACCGGCGACACGCCCGCGCCAAGCCGCCCCAGATTGCCGCGCATCATCAGAAAGTTGCACAGCATTCCCAGATTGAGCCAGCCGTTCACATGTTGGGTCATGCCCATCCCGTAGATGCCGATGACGTTCTTGGCGGTCAGATAGACCTGCGCCGCCTCGCGGATCATGGCCTCGGTCAGCCCCGAATGGGCTTCCAGTTCGGCCCAAGTGGTGGCCCGCACCGCTTCGACTGTCTGCTCGAACCCTTCGGTATGCTCGGAGATGAACGCGTGATCCAACACCGTTCCGGGCGCGGCATCTTCGGCCTCAAGCACGCATTTCATCAGCCCCGCAAGCACCGAAATATCGCCGCCCGGGCGCAATTGGTAGTATTTCTCGGAAATCTGTGTCGGCGCGCCGATTGTCATCTGTTTGACGTTTTGCGGCGATTTGAATTCGATCAGCCCACGTTCGCGCACCGGATTGAAGGTGACCACCCGACAGCCCCGTTGCACCGCCTTTTTGAGGATATTGAGAAACCGGGGACTGTTTGATCCCGTGTTCTGGCCAAAAAAGAAAATCGCATCGCAATGGTCGAAATCTTCAAGCGTGCAGGTGCCAACCGGTGTTCCGATGTAGGTCTTGAGGTTCACGCTGGTGGTCTCGTGACACATATTCGAGCTTTGGGGCAGGTTCTGGTGGCCCATGGCGCGCGCAAACAACGCGTAAAGATAGGCCGCCTCCAGACCCGCATGGCCCGAAGCGTAGAACACGGCCTCTTGGGGGTCCATCGCCCGAAGTTCGGCCCCCACCAGCGCAAAGGCCTCCTCCCAGCCGATTGGCACATAGCGATCGGTCGCGGCGTCATAGCGCAGCGGTTCGGTCAGGCGCCCCGTGCGTTCGAGGTCGTGATCGTGCCACGCGCGCAGGCTCGTGAGCGAATGCTCGGCAAAGAAGTCAGCGCCCGCGCGTTTGCGGTCCAGTTCCCACATCGTCGCCTTGGCGCCGTTTTCGCAAAACTCGAACCGTGCCGGACCCGCCGGTTTCGCCCAGGCACAAGAGGAACACATCACCCCCCCGGGCTTGTTCAGCTTCGCCAGAATCCGCGCTGCAACAGCCGATGTTTGCGAGGTCGCAACAACCCGCGCAATTCCCTCAACCGATCCCCAGCCCCCCGCCGGATGCCGGTCATAGGGCGTTGTCGGGTCTTGTTGCGTGGCGGGATGCTCGATGTCGGAAAGCTTGGGGTCCATGGAATCGCTCCTCTTTGGCACCAACATAGCGCGAAAATTCGCTGTGACACACCGGCCTGCCTGATTTGCGATTACTTGCGACATGCGCGCAACGGCGCAGCACGCAGACACGATGGCACCGGTTGGTGTTTTGCTGGAATCAGGCAGGAAACAGGCAGGAAACAGGGGGGGCACACCGCATATCGCGATCTGCGCCGTGGCGAAAATCGCTGAGTAGCGGAAATACTTTCAAGTAAAAACAAAGTGTTAATATGGATTTTTTCGAAGCAGCGATTTTGTGCTTTCAAAACTTCACAACTTAACGCTAAGTTGTGAAGAACAGGAGAACCTTATGCTTGGACACCGTTTCGCAACCCGTATCAATTCCTTCGCTTCCGATGCTGGCAGCTATTGGCCCCAGCTCACCGGCAAGCCCAGCCTCGCCCAGATGATCGCGCGCGCCGCGACCGTCGAGGGGCTGACGGAGTTGGATCTCAACTACCCTGACCACGTCACCGACGACCCCAAAGCGGTGGCAAAAATGGTGGCGGATACCGGTCTGAGCGTGTCCGGCCTCGCCATGCGGTACTACACCAACCCTGCCTTCAAACTTGGCGCCTTCACCAATCCCGACCGCGCGGTGCGCCAGGAGGCGCTGGACCTGACCAAACGCGGGATCGACGCGGCCCGCGAAATGGGGGCGCCGATGATGACGCTCTGGCTGGGGCAGGACGGGTTCGATTACGGGTTTCAATGCGACTACGCGGCGCTTTGGGCCGACGAGATTGCCGGCATCGCCGAAGTCGCCGCCCATGATCGCGACTGTCTGATTTCGATCGAATACAAACCCAACGAGCCGCGCGCCTACTCGCTTCTGCCCGATGCGGCGACGACGCTCATGGCCATCGACGAGGTGGGTGCGGACAATCTTGGTGTCACGATTGATTTCGCGCATTCGCTCTATGCCAACGAGCAACCCGCGCTGTCGGCCTCTCACATCCTGCGCCGTTCTAAGCTGCTCGGGATGCATCTCAACGATGGCTACGCCAAGCGCGATGACGGGCTGATGGTTGGCTCTGTCCATGTCCAGGCGACGCTGGAATTGCTGCAGGCGGTCAAGCGCGGCGGCTATGATGGCGCGATCTATTTCGACACATTCCCCGATGCCTCCGGCCTTGATCCGGTGGCCGAATGTGCGCTCAACATCCGCACCGTGCGCCGGATGCTCGAGGCGGTGGACCTGATGGCGTCCAACAACCGCCTGAGCGCTGCGCAGGCTGTGCAAAATCCGGTGGTTGCCCAAGAGGTTGCGCAACTTGCGCTGCGTGGGGAATTGCTCACGGACTGAATTTTAAAATAATTGTTGAAACGGGAGGAGACCCACATGCAACATTTCCTGAAGGCCGCACTCGCGGCAGGCGCCCTGAGCGTGAGCATCGGCATGGCCCATGCCCAAGACCTCGCACCGCTCAATTCCGACAGCGAGCCTGATCGTATCGACTGGTCCCAGCTGGACGCGACATTCGGCCCGATGCCCGCCCCCGCCGATGGTACAAAAGTGGGCGGCGTTTCCAAAACGCTCACCAATGAATACTGGCGCTCGCTGGGCGAAGGCTACAAAAGCTTTGCCGATGCCCATGGCGTTGATGTCGTCTACCAGGCCGCGCAAAGCGAGGGCGACCAGCTTGGCCAGTTGTCCATCGCTGAAACGCTGATTTCGCAGGGGTTTAACGCGCTGCTGTTCTCGCCGCAAACCGATGCCAATCTGATCCCCGCCCTGGAAAAGGCGACGGCGGCGGGCGTTCCGGTCGTCAACGTGAATGACGCCGTGATCCCCACCGTCGCGCATTACGTGGGCAACGTGCAAAAAGACAACGGCATGCGCGTGGCGCAGTGGTTCATCGACACCCATCCCGAAGGTGGCAAGGTCGCGGTCATCGAAGGACAGGCGGGCGTTTTTGCCGCCGGTCAGCGCACGGCGGGCTTCACCGAGACGATCCTTGCAGCGGGCAATTTTGACGTTGTCGCCTCGGTGCCTGCCGATTGGTCGCGCGAACTGGCCTTTAACGCCGCCGCGACTATTCTTCAACAACACCCTGATCTGATTGGATTTTACGCCAATAACGACGGGATGGCCCTTGGCGTGGTCGAGGCGGTGAAATCCGCAGGGAAAGCCGATCAGACGGCGGTCTTTGGCACTGACGGCATTTCGGACGCCTATGCAGCCGTGCGCGCGGGCGATCTGACGGGCACTGTGGACAGCTTTCCGGTCCTGACCGGCGAGGTCGCGATGGAGGTCGCGCTGCGTCTTGCGGCGGGTCAGGATCTTCCCCGCGTGGTCGCCACCCCGCAGGCGCTGATCACCAAAGACAATATCGAGACCTATGCGACCAGCGACCTGAGCGCGCTGCGCGCGACGCTGATGGCCGAGTAAAGCCATTCTCCCGGCCTGATCCCGGCCATCGGGCTCGCGGCGTCTCCCACGCTGCGAGCCACCCTGCCCCAAGGAAGACACATGACTTCTGATCCGCTAGCCCGCCTGCACCTGACGGGCGTCACAAAATCCTACGGCCCGATCCAAGTGCTGCACGGCGTCTCTTTGCGCATCGCACCGGGCGAGGTTCACGGGTTGCTCGGTGAAAACGGCGCCGGAAAATCCACCCTGCTCAACGTGCTTTGCGGTGTCGTCACGCATGACGGTGGCGTCATCGAAGTGGACGGCGCGCCGGTCCAGATCACCCGCCCCAAAGACGCGGCGGCCGCCGGCATCGCGATGATCCATCAGGAATTGCAACAGGTTCCCGAACTCACCGTGGCGCAGAATATTTTCCTCGGGGCCTCCCTGCGGCGCGGCGCGCTATTTGTCGATCACCGCGAACAGGAACGCGCGGCGCGCCGGATTCTCGCAGCGCTCGACCCCGATATCGACGTGACCGCCCCGATCCGCGATCTGCGGGTCGCGCAGCGCCAGATCGTCGAAATCGCCAAGGCGCTGCGCTCCAAGGCGCGGGTGATTGCGATGGACGAGCCGACCTCAAGCCTGACACCCAAGGAATTCGAACGCCTCGTCGAGGTGATCCGCGTGCTCACCGCGCAAGGCGTCTCGGTGATCTACGTTTCGCATAAAATGGACGAGGTGTACCGGCTGTGCCAAAATGCCACGATCCTGCGCGACGGGCGGTTTGTCACCCGCGTGGCGATCCCCGAGACGCCCCTCCCCCGCGTGATCGAGCATATGGTCGGGCGCGAACTGGCCCATGCGCACCACCGCTCCTTTGCCACCGACAGGGTGATGATGGAGGTGCGCGACCTCACCAGAGGCCGCGCCGTGCAAGGCGCCGACCTGACGCTGCACAAGGGTGAAGTGCTCGGGATTGCCGGATTGGTCGGCTCGGGGCGCACCGAGCTTTTGCGGCTTATCGCAGGGGTCGATGCGCCGGATCGCGGCAGCGTGACCATCGAGGGCACCGCCGTCAGCGGTGCCAATCCGCGCGCGCGCATCCGTGCCGGGCTTGGCCTTGTGCCCGAAGAGCGCAAACGCGACGGGATCATCCGCCACCGCCCCGTCACTGCCAATATCGGCCTGCCCGCGATGGATAAATTCACCCGCGCCGGCCTGATCCGCAAAGGCCTGCTTCACAAACGCTCCCAGGCGTTGATGCGCGAGGTGAACCTGCGCCCCTTCGATGTGACCCGTCCCATCGGCAGTTTCTCCGGTGGCAACCAGCAAAAGGCCATCATTGGTCGCTGGCTGGCGGCTGGCACGCGCATCTACCTCTTTGACGAACCCACCCGTGGCATTGATGTCGGTGCCAAGGCAGAGATCTACGACCTGATCGAAAAACTCGCCTCCGAGGGCTGCGGCATTCTGGTCGTCTCCTCCGAACTGCCCGAAGTGATCCGCCTGTCGGATCGGGTCCTCGTGATGTGCGAGGGGCGGATTTCAGGCAGCCTCTCGGCCGACCAGATCAGCGAAGCCAATATCGCCCGCCACGCCATTCCCGCAGGCTGAACCGGCCCACAGCCCCTGCGCCCACACCCATTGATTTCGAGGACAGCCATGAGCAAGGCATTGACATCCCTACCCCTTATTTCCCGCATCCGGTTTCGCGATGCGGGCACATTGGTCGGACTTATCCTGATCGCCATCGTGTTTTCCTTTCTCAGCCCAAGCTTTCTGACGCTGCCCAACCTTGTGAACATCCTCCAGCAAAGCTCGATCAACGCCTGCATTGCCCTGGGCATGACGCTGGTGATCATTTCGGGGGGGATCGACCTTTCGGTCGGGCCGGTGGCTGCGCTGTCGGCCACGCTTGGCGCGGCAATGATGGTGGCCGGGGTGCCTGTGCCGCTGGCGGTGTTGGGGGCGATTGCCACCGGTGTCGCATGTGGATTTTTCAACGGCGCGCTGATTGCCTGGGGCGGTTTGCAACCCTTCATCGTGACGCTGGGCGGTCTGTCGCTCTACCGCGCGCTGGCGTTGATCTATACAGGCGGCACCCCGATTTTCGGCCTGCCTGGCGAGTTTCGCGCCATCGCCAATGGCACGCTCCTTGGATTGCCCGGACCTGTGATTGCCGTGGGCGTCCTGGCCTTTGTCGCTTGGGTGATCCTGACGAAAACCCCGCTGGGCGAATATCTGATGGCCGTGGGCGGTAACCCCGAAGCGGCGCGCGTTGCCGGTGTGCCCGTCACCCTCACCAAACTGTCGGCCTATATGATTTCGGGCGGTCTGGCGTCTATCGCCTCGCTGATCCTCATCGGCCGTCTCGGTGCGGCCGAACCCACCCTTGGCAACCTGTGGGAACTCGACGCCATTGCCGCTTCGGCCATTGGCGGGGCCTCGCTTATGGGCGGGCGCGGCTCGATTGTTGGCACTTTGATCGGCTGCGTCATTTTGGGGGCGTTGCGCAACGGTCTGACCTTGTTGAACGTTCAGGCCTTCTACCAGTTGCTCGCAACGGGGATTATCATCATTGTCGCCATGCTGATTGATCGGGCTACAAGTGGAAAATGACGATGGACAACCCCCAAACCGTTGCTGCGCAAATCCGGATGCGCCTGCCAAGCCTCACGCCGCTTGAAGGCAAGGTTGCGGCGGACATCCTTGCGCGCAAGGATATCACCGCCGACACGCCGCTGCGCGAGGTTGCGGAAAAATCGGATGTCTCCGAGGCGATGGTGGTGAAGGTTGCCAAAAAGCTGGGATTTGCGGGATTTCGCGAATTCCGCCGCGGGCTGATCGATTACTATCACTCGGGGTCCGCGGCCCTTCATAGCGAGATTTCCGCCGATGATACCTCCGGCGAGATCGTGCAGAAGGTGTTTCGCACCGCCATGCAGGCGCTGGAGGAAACTTTTGCCATTCTCGATCTCGACGCGTTCAATCGCGCCGCCGATTTCCTGCATCAGGCACAGCAGCGCGATTTCTACGGCTTTGGCGGTTCTGCCCAGATTGCCCGCGATGTCAGTCACAAATTCCTGCGCATCGGGCTGCGCAGCTCGGTGTTTGACGATGCCCATATGATGATGATGTCGGCGGCGCTTCTGGGGCCAAAGGATGCGGTGATCGCCTTCTCCCATTCGGGCGAAAGCGCCATCCTGATCGACGCGGTCGAGCTGGCGCGTAAAAACGGCGCACGGGTGATCGCGGTGACCAACTATCACGACAGCTCCCTCGCGCGCGCTGTCGATGTCGTGCTCTGCTCGACGGCTGAAAATTCTGCCCTGCTGGGGGAAAACGCCACCGCGCGCATCGCCCAGCTTAACCTTCTGGATGCGCTCTTCGTTGCCACCGCCCAAAGAGACCGCGTGGCCGCCGATGCAAACCTGCGTCGCACAATGAATTCCGTTGTCCAGAAAAGACGAAAATGAGACGAAAGTGACTGCACCCACGCCCCTCGCCCTGATCATCGGTTCGCTGCATTACGACATCATGGTCGAAACCGACCACCTGCCGCGTCTGGATGAAACCGCCGTCGGCACGCGATGGTTTCCCAAATTCGGGGGCAAGGGCGGCAATCAGGCCGTGGCCGCGCGCCCCTCGCGGATGGTAGGCGCCGTGGGCGCGGATGAATTTGGCACATTTTTGCGCGCGCATCTGCAAGAGGCGGGCGTCGATCACAGCCATGTCGCGACCCTGCCCGACGCAGCATCCGGCATGAGTGTGGCCATCATGAACCGCGACGGGGACTATGCCGCGACCATCGTGTCGGGGGCCAATCTTGCCATTGATCCTGACAGTTTCTCCGCCGCCGGGGTCTGGCAGGATGTTGCCATTCTCGTGTTGCAAAACGAAGTGAGCGAGGCGGTGAACCTTGCGGCCGCGCGCGCCGCCAAGGCCCGTAATATCCCCGTTCTGTTGAACGCCGCCCCCGCGCGTGCCTTGTCGCGCGCGTTCTCGGATCTGGTGGATATTCTTGTGGTCAATGCCGTTGAAGCGGAAATGTTTGGCACACCGCCGGTGCAAGACCTCGCAAGCGCCAAAGCCGCCGCTGCGCAACTGGCGGCGCAGTTTCCCGCTGTCGTGGTCACCGCCGGTGCGCAGGGTCTGGGCGTGGCGCGTGACCCCCAAAAGGCGACGGCCCTGCCTGCGATCAAGGTCAATGCCGTCAGCTCGCATGGGGCGGGCGATTGTTTCACCGGCGCTTTGGCGAATGCGCTTATTGGCGGTGCGGCCCTTGAACAGGCCTGCCAAACCGCCGCGCAAGCTGCCGCAAACCATGTTGCCGGCCACACATCCCCTAAAGCGTGAATTCGGGGCCGTCGTAGCGCGATGTCACCGCGATCGCGTTGGTGGCGATATCGCGTTGCAGGCGGGCCAACTCATCGGCGAGGGCGCGTGGCACCTGCGTCGACAGCGCAAGGCCGACCGCGTCGCCCTGCGCGAGCCCCATCGGCTGCACCTCAGCGGGCAGGCGGCGCGCAAGCATGTCCAATCCGGCGCGCAGGACCGCGCGCTCAATCCGCGCCAGCGCCGAGCCGACAAACACCTCGGGCGCGATGTCGCACCAGTTCAACACATTGCCGATCTGCAAGATCCCCCCCGCGCGACAGGCCTCGATGGCACCGCCGCGCGCGGCGTTGAGCATGGTAAAAACCACATCCGCACCGGCCCGCGCTTGGGCCGCGACCCAAGCGCCGGTAACGGCGCTGTCATCTTGGGTGCCGCAAAAGCCGGTGAGCAAGGTGATCGCGGGGTCAATATGCGCGACCCCCGCCGCAAAGGCCGCGCGCCCCTTGAGGCCCGGTGCGACACGGTGCCCCGACAGATGGCCCACAACGCCGCTTTTGGTGACGCGCGCCGCAAGGCAGCCGGCCAGAAAGGCGGACTGCTCTTGCAACACATCGTAGCTGGCAAGGTTGGGGCCGCTCACCGCGCCCTGCACGACGCCAAACAGGCAATCAGGCGTGGCACGCGCCACCGGCGGCGTCACGTCATTTCCCTGCCCGCCGACAAAAATCACCCCGTCATTGCGCGCTGCCGCCGCCGTCAGGGCCTGCGTCATCGCGCCCGTGTCATAGGGCACGCCGTCAATCATCTCGACGTCCAGACCGCTGTGGGTGCGCAGGGCCTGCGCGCCCTCCAACGCACTGGCGTTGAAACCGCGATCAAGGACCTCCCCGACAAAAATCACGCCAATCTTCATCACGCGCCCCACCCAGAACCCGGGTTCGCCATTTTCGCGCGCAGCTCTGGGGGCACCAGAAACCTGCGGTCGAAAATATCGTCGGGCGCGGGGGCCTTTGCGTAGCCCTTGGCCTCGCAAATGAGGCGGGCGATTTCGCGCAGGCGCGCATCCTCCACATCACCCAGCCCGCGCCGCGCCGCCTCATCGCCCATTTCCAACGCAAGCGTGCCCAACAAGCGCGCCCGATTGGCCGCCCGATCCAAGGCCGGGTTGCGCCGGGCCACGGCCGCGATCGCGGCGTCGATATCGGCCACCGTATCGGCCAACCCGCGATTGATCGCACGACACAGCCCCGCCACGGCGCGTGGCTGTGCTGCGCGAAAGGCGCGCGAGACCATCAAGGCCCCGCCATAGAATGCCGGCGCATGGTCGATCCACGTCAGATGGTGCAGCGCGGCGCGGGCATCGACACCGGCCTCGATCGCCTGTGCGGCAATCGTGTTCACAAACCCGAAAATCCCGTCCCACTCCCCCGCCAGCATCTGCGCCACCATCTCGGTATGCGGCGCGCTCGAGATGGTGATATCGACGCTGTCGGGGTCGATCCCTGTCGCGCGGCAAAACTCGGGAAAGAGCAGCCACGCGGCATCTTGGGGATGGGACACCAATTTGGCCCCCGCCAGATCGCCCGGGGTCCTGATCCGCCCGCCGCGCGCCACCGCAATCGTATAGGGCGGGCGGTTGTGGATCGCCATCACCCCGACCGGCGCAGCGCTGACGCCCGCGGCGCGCATCCGCACCAATTCGTTGAGATCGCCGTAGCCTGCCTCGAAGGTGCCGCTGGTCATCGTCGTGACGGCCTTGGCCAGAGAGGTGCCTTCGGTGAAGGTCACATCCAGCCCTTCCTGGGCAAAATATCCCCTGTCCTGGGCGAGGAAAAACCAGGCCTGAGGGCCGGAATAGAAGGTGTTGAGGATGAAACGGACGGGCAGATCGCCCGCCCGCCCCGCCATGTGAGTCTGTGCCATCGGATCACCCACCGTTGACGTTGGCCGCGTCGATCAGCGGGCGCCACAGGTCAATGGTCTGGGCAACGAAATCCGTGAACTGGGCGCTTGTCATTGCCGTGTGACGGATGCCCCATTGCGCCATCTGCGCGACCACCTCGGGATCGGCCATGATCGCCTCGACACTGTCGTGAATGGTCGTGACCATCGCAGGGTCCATCCCCGCAGGGCCGCTCAGGCCGGTCCAGTTTTCAATCACAACGTCGTAGCCAAGCTCGCGAAACGTGGGCAGATCGGGGAACAGCGGCGCACGTTCGGGGGCTGCAAGCGCCAGTGGCAGGGTCGCGCCCTCGGCGATCAGATCCTCGTTCTGGGCCAGCATATCGTAGTAGCTGTCCAGAACACCGGCCCGAAAATCCTGAATTGCGGGGGCGCTGCCCTGATAGGGCACATGGATGGTCTCGATATCCAGCGCATTATCGACCGCTTGTCCCAGAATATGGGTGATCGAACCCACCCCCGAGGAGCCGTAGGTGATACCTGTCTCATTCGCGGTCGCGATGAACTGATCCAGCGTTGTGATGCCCGCATCGGGTTGCACGAAAAGCGCCGGTGTCGACGCACCGAGATAGGCAATATGGGTGAACCCGTCGAGCGGCGCATAGGGTAGGCTGTCAAATTGCGTCGGCGCGATGGTAAAGGGCGCGTTGTTGCCCAGGATAAGCGTTGTGCCGTCCGCCGGTTGCTGCGCGACATAATCTGCTGCTACCGTACCGCCCGCGCCGGGGCGGTTGTCGACGACGGCCTTTTGTCCGTAATCGCTTTCAAGGTGTTGCGCGACAATGCGCGCGACCAGATCGCTGGTGCCCCCCGGCGGAAAAGTGACGACAATGCGCACCGGCGCGTCGCTCCAGGCGCCCGGATCGGCAAGGGCGGTTGTGGCCATCAGGGTCACGGCGGGGAGTGCAAGAATGCGAGAGAGTTTCATCAGAGGATGCCTTTGTGTGAGGAGAGGGAGGAGGAAAACGTCAGTGTGTCAAACGGGCCGATTGGCGGGCATGACGGCGGGATTTGAGGGCCGCGCCAAAACTGTAGACCAGCAGCGCGGCGGTGATCATAATCAGGACCCCCGAAATGGGGCGGGTGAGGAACACCGTGGGGTCACCGCGCGACAACAGCATGGCGCGGCGCAGTTGTTCTTCCATCATCGGGCCCAGCACGAAGCCGATCAGCAGCGGCGCAGGTTCAAAGCGAAACAGCCGCATCAAATAGCCCGCCCAGCCAAAGGCCAGTGTCAGCCAGATGTCGAACACGTTGTTATTGACGGAATAGACCCCGATGCAGATCAGCACGATGATTGTGGGGTACATGTATTTGTAGGGGATCTGCAGCAGGCGCACCCACAGGCCGATCATCGGAATATTGAGCACAAGCAACAACAGGTTCCCGACCAGAAAACTCGCCACAAGTCCCCAGAACAGGTCGGCGTGATCGATCAACAAACGCGGCCCCGGCGTGACGCCGTGGATCATCAGCGCCCCGATCACCAGCGCCATCGAGGCCGAGCCGGGGACGCCCAGGGTGAGGGTTGGAATAAAGGCGGTCTGGGTGGCGGAATTATTGGCCGATTCCGGCACCGCAACGCCTTCGATCGCACCTTTGCCAAAACGGCCGCGGTTGGGGGACAGTTTCTTCTCGACGGCATAGGCAATGGCCGAGGCGACCGTTTGCCCCGTGCCCGGCAATGCGCCGAAAAAGCTGCCAATACCGCCCCCGCGCAGGATCGGGCCAAACATTGCCTTCCATTCTGCGCGGTTGGGATAGAAATTGGCATAGTCGATCCGGTTTTTCGGCGCGCCGCCGCTATTGGCGCGAATGGAGACGATCAATTCACCGACCCCGAACAGCCCCATGGCCACAATCACAAGGTTCACCCCGTCGCGCAGCTCGGGAATGCCCATGGTAAAGCGTTCGGCCCCCGTCGTGATATCCACGCCGATCGTGCCCAGCATCAACCCCGCGACCACCGTGGCCACCCCTTTTACAGGGCTGCCGTTCGACACTGCGGAGGCCGCAACAAGCCCCAGCAGGATCACCGCGAAATATTCGGTGGGACCGAAATTGAGCGCAAGTGCGGCCAGAACCGGCGCCAGTAGCGCCATGACCACCATGCCGATGATCCCCCCGCCGAAACTGGCGATGGCACTGGCAAATAGCGCCACCCCTGCCCGCCCGTCACGCGCCATGGGATAGCCGTCGATACAGGTGATCGAGGAGGAGGGCGTGCCGGGAATATTCATCAAGATGGAGGCAATCGAGCCGCCGTATTCCGCGCCGTAATACACGCCGGCAATCATCACAAGCGCCGAGGTCGGCTCGAGATAAAAGGTCAGCGGCAGGATCATCGAAATCGCGGCCATCGACCCGATGCCGGGCAGAACCCCGATGAAAGTCCCCAAAAAGACACCGATAAAGCAATACAACAGGTTGTAGGGCTGCAGGGCGATCAGCAGGCCGTCGCCGAAATTCGACAGGATATCCATCTTTCAAAACCCTTTGAATGCTTGGAGAGGCAGGTCGAGCAGCCCGATAAACAGGCCCCAACAGCCTAGTGAGACGACGAGACCGAGGATCAGCTTGCCGAGGATCGGCAGGGTCGGATCGGGCAGGCTTGCGACCACCGTTGTGGCAAAGACCGCCGGAATGAGGCCAAACCAATCCGCGACGATGGCAAAAGCGGCCAGCGCGGCGCCAATCGCTGCAAAGGACATCCAGTCGGGGCGTTCCGCAGCACTGGTGTCGCGCAGGTCGATGACGATGATTGCGACCGAGAGGGCGGCCAAAGCACAGCCGGTGATCACCGGAAACGCGCCGGTCCCGAGGCGGCGGGGCGCGCCCAGGCCCAAGCCAATGCCCCCCCAGATAAACACGAGGCTCAGGGCCAACAGCCCCACACCCCCAAGGGCGCCCAGCCAAGCGCGCGGGGCGCGCGCCGCCTCCAGGTCACGGGGCGATTGCCGTTGAAGGTTGCTCATGTGTCTGTCCTTTCGCTGTCAAAATCTGGCGCGCGCGCATCCTGCGCCGGCTGCGTCAGACGATCCAAACGTGCGCTCGCGACGGAGACAACTTCGCTTAGGGCGCGGGTGATCTCGCGCGCGCGCGGATTGCGCAATCTGCTCTCGAACTGGGCGATCATCGCCGCGTAATCCGCGCAAGCGTGCAACGCGATAACAAAGGGAAAGCCGAACCGCGCCTGGTAGGCGGCGTTCAGCCTGCGCAACCGATCCGCCTCGCGCGGCTGTGGGCGCGCCAGCCCGAGGCGATGTTGTTCCTGTTGCGAGGCCGCCGTCATCATGTCGGGCGCGGCGGGCGCAAGTTCGGGATGGGCGCGCACCAAAGCCAGTTGTTGCGCGGGGGAAAGCCCCATGATTTCGCGCTGCAGATGCGCCTTGAGCGCGGCAATATCGTAAAAGGGGCGCAGCGCGGCAAGCCGGGCGGCCAACCAGGGCGAGCGCTCCGTCACAAGTTCAAGCAAAGCCACGGCCTCGGGCAGGCTGGCGCGGTTCAGCTTGGGGATCGAAAAAACATGCGGTTCTCTGTTCGGTTCTCGGAGGGTCATGGTCATTTCCCGTTGATTCTTCTGTACGGTAGTCGCGAAATGCGTTGCCAACTATTTCAATATGAGCCACCCTCCATTCTCAAAATGAGAACGCAGTTTTCCACTCGGAGCCTTTCGTGCCGCTTCATATCTACCCGCGCGCCTTGCAGTATCTCGAAGCGGTCGCCCGTCTCGGGTCCATTCAAGCCGCCTCGCGTGCGCTCGGGATTGCGGCCTCTGCCATCGACCGCCAGATCATCGGGCTTGAGGAGGAATGCGAGGTGCCGCTGTTTGACCGCCACCCGCGCGGCATGCGCCTGACGGCGGCGGGTGAGGCGGTGGTGTTGATGGCGCGCCGCTGGCGGGCGGATCAGGACCGGCTTTCGGGTGAGCTGCGCCAAATGCGCGGCATGGAACATGGCACCGTGCGTTTGGCGGCAATGGACAGCCTGTCCAATTCCGTCCTGCCCCGCCTGATGCAGGCCGTCAGTGCCGCCCATCCGGGCATCAACCTGTCGGTTGACATCGTGACACCGCAACAGGCCGCGCGTGAACTGGACCAGGCCACTGTCGATCTTGCGCTGGCCTTCAATCTTGCGGCCGACAAGACGCGCCATGTGCTCTGGTCGACGCCCCTGCCCTTTGGATGTGTGGTCGGGCGCGGGCATGATCTATGGGGCGCGCGCTCCGTGTCGCTCAAGGATGCCGCGCACCATCCCATTGCCGCGCAAAGCGAAATTCTACCGGTGCGTGCGTATCTTGAGCGCCGCTACGGCTGGTTGTTCAATCCGGTAAAGCCTGTGTTGGTCACCAATTCCCAACAGTTGCTCAAACAGGTGCTTGCGCAGGGTGAATTGATGGCGATTACGTCGCAGATGGATGTCGCCGCCGAACTTCTGGCGGGGGAATTGTGCTTTGTTGCTATCCATGACACCGGTCTCAAACCCCAATCGTTGAGCCTTGTTGTCGATGCGCGCCGTCCCCTGTCCCATGCCGCGCGCAAAGTGGGGGAATTACAGAGCAGCCTCTTGGCCGATACGCTTGCCCGATTGCAGGCCATCGCGACGCATCCTGCGCCCTGACGCAGTCCCCACCGCATGCCTTGGCGCGCGCCGTCCCTGTTACAAAAAATTCACTTCTCGCGCGGGTATAAATTCACTATTCCATGAAATATGGAAAAAGAGATTCCCCAGCGCCTGTCGACCCTTGGTCATCCCCACCGCCTGTCGGTGTTTCGTTTGCTGATGCGCCGCTATCCCGACCGTGTTGCGGCGGGTGAACTGGCCATTGCCCTCGGGATCAAACCAAGCACCATGTCCACCTATCTCGCTGCCTTGTCGCAGGCGGGCCTGGTGACGCAGGAGCGCGCGGGAACGTCGCTTTTATACGCGATCCGGATGTCAGCCGTGCAACAGATGTTTGACGTTCTGTTCAACGAGTGCTGTCGCGGTCGCCCCGATGTTTGCATGCCGATTTCATCAGGACCTATTCCCATGACCGATCAGAAATTCAACGTCCTTTTCATTTGTGTGGGCAACTCCGCACGCTCGATTTTCGCGGAATCCATTCTGCGTGACATCGCGCCGGATCGCTTCAACGCCTATTCCGCAGGAACGCGTCCAGGATCGCAGTTGAACCCTTTTGCCGTGCAGGTGCTCAAGGATAAAGGCATCGACACCTCTGCGTTGCGCGCCAAACATGTGTCGGAACTGTCCGGCGCGGGCGCGCCACAGTTCGATTTTGTCTTTACGGTCTGCAACCAGGCCGCAAACGAAGACTGCCCCGCATGGGAAGGCCAGCCGGTCACCGGCCATTGGGGGATGCCCGATCCGGTCGCCGCCAGTGGCACACCGGCGCAAACGGCCCTCGCATTCCAAGAGGCCTACGGCGCGTTGAAGCAGCGCATCGAACTGTTTGCTGCTCTGGACATCAGCGCGCTGAACCGCCTTGCCCTGCAAGAGACCATCGACACCATCGGCCGCCCTGCCCAAGGAGAGAGCGCATGACAACCTACGCCGTGAACGGCCTTGGCCGCATGGGCAAGCTCGCCCTCAAACCCCTGATGGAAAGCGGCGCCGATATCGCTTGGATCAACGATGCGGTGGGCGATCCCGAAATGCACGCGCATCTGCTGGAATTTGACACGGTCCACGGCCGCTGGAACGCCGATTTCGCCCATGACGCCGAGAGCGTGACAATCAACGGCACCCGTCTTCCCTTCGTCGGGGTCAAGGCGATTGCCGATCTGCCGCTGGCGGGGGTTGATGTGGTGATCGACTGTACCGGCGTGTTCAAAACCCAGGAAAAACTTGCCCCCTATTTTGATGCGGGGGTGAAAAAAGTGGTTGTTTCTGCGCCCGTCAAGGATGGCAACGCCGCCAATATCGTCTTCGGGGTCAATTCCCAAAGCTACGACCCGGCGCAGCATCACATTGTCACCGCCGCCTCCTGCACGACCAACTGTCTCGCGCCCGTGGTCAAAGTGGTTCATGAAACCTTTGGCATCAAACACGGATCGATCACCACAATCCACGATGTGACCAATACCCAAACCATCGTCGATCGCCCCGCCAAAGACCTGCGCCGCGCCCGCTCGGCGCTGAATTCGCTGATCCCCACGACGACGGGTTCTGCCACCGCGATCACCCTGATCTACCCCGAACTGAAAGGCCGTTTGAACGGGCATGCGGTGCGCGTGCCGCTGCTCAACGCCTCGCTCACCGATTGCGTGTTCGAGCTGGAGCGCCCGACCAGCGTCCAGGAGGTAAACGCCGCCTTCGAGGCCGCCGCGAAGGGGCCGCTCAAAGGCATCTTGGGCTATGAAACCCGCCCGCTGGTGTCCAGCGATTACACCAATGATCCGCGTTCCTCG
This sequence comes from Aquimixticola soesokkakensis, assembly GCF_900172375.1. Classification (GTDB taxonomy): domain Bacteria; phylum Pseudomonadota; class Alphaproteobacteria; order Rhodobacterales; family Rhodobacteraceae; genus Aquimixticola; species Aquimixticola soesokkakensis. Next base: position 285,269 of record NZ_FWFS01000002.1, read on the forward strand.
ATCATCGACGCGCCCTCGACCATGGTCATCAACGGCACGCAATTGAAACTCTACGCGTGGTACGACAATGAATTCGGCTATGCCAACCGGCTGGTGGATGTGGCTCTGATGGTGGGAGCCGCGCTGTGATCCCCCTGTCGCGCCCACGCCCCGAAGGACTTTCGGCCTATATTGCCGTCACCGCCGCCTATTGGGCGTTCATGTTGACGGATGGCGCCTTGCGCATGTTGGTGCTGCTGCATTTTCACACGCTGGGCTTTAGCCCTGTGCAGCTCGCCTATCTGTTCGTCCTCTACGAAATCGCGGGGATGGTGACCAATCTGGCGGCGGGGTGGATCGCGGCGCGCTTTGGCCTGACGGCGACCCTCTACGCAGGCCTCGCCTTGCAAGTTCTTGCGCTGGTCCTGCTGGCGCAGCTTGATCCGCGCTGGAGCATCCCCCTCTCGGTCAGCTTTGTCATGTGCATTCAGGGTCTTAGCGGCGTCGCCAAGGATCTTGCCAAAATGTCGTCCAAATCGGCAGTCAAACTGCTGGCGCCGTCCTCTCAAGGCGGGCTGTTTCGCTGGGTGGCGGTGCTGACCGGCTCTAAGAACGCGGTCAAGGGCCTTGGCTTCCTGCTGGGGGCCGCGCTTTTGGCCGCGGTGGGTTTTGTCGGGGCGGTGATGGCCATGGCCGTGACGCTGGCGGTGATCCTGGGCGGGGTGGTCGCCTTTATGCCGCCCGGCCTGCCCAAAGGGAAAAAATCGGCCAAATTCACGGAAGTCTTTTCCAAGTCGCATAACGTTAACTGGCTTTCGGGCGCGCGGGTGTTCCTGTTTGGCGCGCGCGATGTCTGGTTTGTTGTCGGCATCCCGATCTACTTTTACGCCGTGCTGTCGGATGGCACGCCATCGGGCAATCACGCGGCGTTTTTCATGATCGGCACCTTCATGGCGCTCTGGGTGATCTTATACGGTCTTGTGCAGGCCAGCGCGCCGAAAATCCTGCGCGCTACCCAAAGGACACAAGGCGATCTGATCCGCGCCGCGCGGCATTGGGCGATGGGGCTGTTTTGCGTGCCCGCAGCGCTGACGCTGGCCTTGGTGCTTTCCCCCACGCCCCAACCATGGCTCACGGCCACGCTGGTGGTCGGCTTGCTTGCGTTCGGAGCGGTGTTTGCTGTCAATTCGTCCCTGCATTCCTACCTCATCCTTGCCTTCACCAAATCCGAACGGGTGACGATGGATGTGGGGTTTTATTACATGGCCAATGCCGCGGGGCGCTTGCTTGGGACGGTTCTGTCGGGGCTGACCTATCAAATCGGCGGGCTGGCCTGTGTCATGGGCACGGCCGCCGCCTTGGTGGCGCTCGCGGCGCTGACATCGGGGCGGCTGCATCCGCCCCCGAGCGCGCCCTAATCGCGCGCCCTTGCCTTGCGCACGTAAAGTTCAAACCGGTGATGCACGATTTCATAGCCCAACTCGGCGGCAATTTCCGCCTGAAGCTGTTCAATCCGGTCCGAGCAGAATTCGATGACCTCACTCGTGTCCACATCGATCATGTGATCGTGGTGCCCTGACTCCGTGGACTGCGCGGGTTCGAAGCGCGCGGATGTGCCGTCAAATTGATGCCGCAAGACAACGCCCTGCGCCTCGAGCGTTGCGAGGGTGCGATAGACTGTGGACAGGGATATTCCCGGCACGTCGCCTTCGGCGCGTTTTTGCAATTCGGGCGCATCCGGATGATCGACGGCCTGCGCAAGGACGCGCAACAGCGCCGCGCGTTGCCGCGTCACGCGAATGCCAGCCGCACGCAGGGCGGCGGTAAGCGTTTCCAAAGTATGCGGTTGGTCCGGCGGGTCAATCATGTCCCTATTTTGCGCAGGCTTGCGGATGATTTCAACGGCTTTCTTGCAAATCATTCGCAACTGGCTTGACACTCGCCGCAGCTTCGCCTTTGCATACACTTGAATAAATAGGAGATTCGCATGTCGCTTCGCCATGTCGCGCAACGGGTTGCCATCGGGTGCGTGGCCAGCCTGTGGGCCCTGTCGCCTGCCCTCGCAAACGCCGAAAAGCTGCAAGTGATCACCACCTTTACCGTTATTGCGGATATGGCCCAAAACGTTGCGGGCGATGCGGCGGATGTGGCGTCGATCACCAAACCGGGGGCGGAAATCCACGGCTATCAGCCCACGCCGCGCGATCTGGTGCGCGCGCAGGGGGCCGACCTGATCCTGTGGAACGGGCTCAATCTTGAATTATGGTTTGAACAGTTTCTGGCCAACCTGCGCGATGTCGATTCCGCGGTCGTCTCGCAAGGCATTGATCCGATGCCGATTTTCGGGGGCGACTATGACGCAAAGCCCAACCCGCACGGCTGGATGGCACTGTCTTCGGCCTTGATTTATGTCGATAATATCCGCGCCGCGCTTTCGGCGGCCGATCCCGAAAATGCCGCAACCTACGCCGCCAATGCCCAAAGCTACAAAGCCCAGATCACCGCCGTGATTTCCCCGCTGCGCGAGAAGGTGCGCGCTTTGCCGCCCGCCCGGCGCTGGTTGGTGACCTCCGAAGGGGCTTTTTCCTATCTCGCCCGTGATTTCGATCTGCAAGAAGTCTACCTGTGGCCCATCAACGCCGACGCCCAAGGCACGCCCCAACAGGTGCGCCGTGTCATCGATGCGGTGCGCGACAACGATATTCCGGTGGTCTTTTCGGAATCCACCGTTTCGGACAAGCCCGCCAAACAGGTCGCCCGCGAAACCGGCGCGGCCTATGGCGGGGTGTTGTATGTGGATAGCCTCAGCGAAGAGGGCGGCGCAGTCCCGACCTATCTTGATCTGCTGCGGGTCACCTCGCAAACCATCGTCACGGGGCTGTCGCAATGACACAGCCTGCCACAACAGGCATCCGCGCCACCGGGTTGAGCGTGACCTATCGCAACGGTCACACGGCGCTGCGCGATGCCAGTTTCACCATTCCCACCGGCACGATCACGGCTCTTGTGGGGGTGAACGGCGCAGGGAAATCCACTCTTTTCAAGGCGTTGATGGGGTTTGTGCCCCTTGCCTCAGGCAGGGTTGAAATCCTTGGGCAGCCAGTGCGCGTGGCGATGAAACGCCAGGATCTGGCCTATGTTCCCCAGGCCGAGGAGGTCGACTGGACCTTTCCCGTGCTGGTCGAGGACGTGGTGATGATGGGACGCTACGGACATATGGGGTTTTTGCGCCGCGCGCGGGCGGCAGACCGCGCGGCCGTGACGCAGGCGCTGGCGCGGGTCAATATGGCCGACTTTCGCCACCGCCAGATCGGAGAACTGTCGGGCGGACAGAAAAAACGCGTCTTTCTGGCGCGTGCTCTGGCGCAGGATGCGCGGGTGATCTTGCTTGACGAACCGTTTACCGGCGTTGATGTCAAAACCGAAGAACAGATCATCGCCCTGCTCGGTGACCTGCGCGACGAGGGGCGTGTGATGCTTGTCGCCACGCATAACCTTGGCTCGGTGCCGGAATTTTGCGACCGCGTGGTTCTGGTAAAGGGCACCGTTCTGGCCCATGGACCCACGGCAGAGGTGTTTACCGCCCAGAACCTGCGCGAGGCGTTTGGCGGCGTGTTGCGTCATTTCATGTTGGAGGGCGACGGCCTGCATGACGACGCCGACCCGCGCCGTCTTGAAGTGCTCTCGGACGACGAGCGCCCGCTCGTGATCTACGACCAGCGCACCCACACCAGCGGCGGTTCCAGCACGTGACCAGTTTGCTCGAACCGTTTTCCTATGGCTATATGACCAATGCCATCTGGGTGTCTGCACTTGTGGGCGCGGTTTGCGCCTTTTTGTCTGCTTATTTGATGCTTAAGGGGTGGTCGCTGATTGGCGATGCGTTGAGCCACGCCATCGTTCCCGGCGTTGCGGGGGCCTATATGCTGGGTCTGCCCTTTGCCTTTGGCGCGTTCCTGTCAGGCGGTCTGGCCGCCCTGTCGATGCTGTTTTTGCGCCAGCGCTCGGGCTTGAAAGAAGATGCGGTGATCGGCCTGATCTTTACCTCCTTTTTCGGGCTCGGGTTGTTCATGGTCTCCCTTAACCCGATGGCCGTGTCGATCCAGACCATCACGATGGGCAATATTCTGGCGATCACCCCGGCAGATACCCTGCAACTGGCGTTGATTGGCGGGCTGTCCTTTGTTGTGCTTCTGGCCAAATGGCGTGACCTTCTGGCGGTGTTTTTCGACGAAGCCCATGCGCGCAGCATCGGCCTGAAACCCGAACGCTTGCGGGTGCTGTTTTTTACCTTGCTGGCCGCTTGCACGGTCGCGGCGATGCAAACGGTCGGGGCGTTTCTGGTCATCGCCTTGGTGGTTACCCCCGGCGCAACGGCCTATCTGCTGACAGACCGCTTTCCCCGCCTCATCGCGCTGTCGGTGGCCATTGGCGCGCTCACCAGTGCCTTTGGCGCCTACATCAGCTATTTTCTGGACGGGGCGACGGGGGGTGTCATCGTCTGTCTGCAAACCGGCGTCTTCGCGCTGGCCTTTGTCTTTGCGCCCAAACACGGGACTTTGGCGGCGCGTCGTCGTGCCCGCCGCGCGCTCCAAGAGGCCGCGTGATGGACACCCTGTTGCTGCCCTTCCAGTTTCCCTTCATGCAAAACGCGCTGCTGATCACCCTGTTGATCGCGCCCGCCGCGGCGATGCTGTCGTGTTTTCTGGTGCTCAAGGGCTGGTCTTTGATGGGCGATGCGACCTCTCACGCGGTCCTTCCCGGTGTGGTGCTGGCCTATGTTGCGGGCATTCCGCTGATCATCGGCGCGTTTCTGGCAGGTCTGATCTGCGCCTTGCTGACCGGTTTTATCAATGACCATTCGCGTGTCAAACAGGACACGGTGATGGGCGTGGTGTTTTCGGGCATGTTTGGCTTTGGCGTGGTGTTGTACACGCAAATCGAGAGCGCTGTGCATCTCGATCATATTTTGTTCGGCAATATGCTTGGGGTCGGCGCAGGCGACCTGTGGACGGCCGGGCTGATTGCCGGCACCGTTGCGCTGGTTCTGGCGTTGAAATGGCGCGATCTTCTGGCGCAGGCCTTTGATCCCATCCAGGCGCGCATGAGCGGGCTGAACACGGGTCTGCTGCACTACGGTCTGCTTGCAATCCTGTCGGCCACCATCGTGGCCATGCTCTCCTCGGTCGGAATTATTCTGGCCGTGGCCTTCTTGATCGCTCCGGGGGCCATTGCCTTTTTGCTGACCCGCCGCTTTCCCGTGATGCTTGTCGTTGCCATCGCCTGTGCCTGGGTCGCGGGGGGCGTGGGGATCATCGCCAGTTTCTGGCTTGATAGTGCGCCCGCGCCGACAATCGTGCTGCTGTTGACGGGCATGTTCATCGCCGCCCTTGTGGTGCGCAGCGCACGGATCAAACGATTGACCCGCCGCGCGACAGGGACGGGAACGCGGTAGCGGGGACGGAGACGCGGTAGCGGGGCAAAGCGCCAGCGCAGGCCGCGCCAAGCCGGCCTAGTGGTTCGCGGCCAGCTTGCTTAGATCGCGGGCGAAAACATCTGCGCGGTAGTCGCGCGGGCTGGTCCCGAAGCGTTTGCGAAAACTGCGCGAGAAATGCGAGGCATCGTTAAAGCCCCAACGATAGGCGATCTGGCTGATCCCGTCGGCGCGGTCGCCCTTGGCAATGTCGCGTCGACACCGTTCCAGCCGTTCGGCCAGCACGAATTGCATCAGGGTCGTGTTGTTTTGCAGAAAAATCTTGTGCAGATAGCTGACCGTGATGCCCATCGCCTCCGCCGTCATCACAGGGTTGAGATCGGGGTTGTCGAGATGGGTGTTGATGAAGGATTTGATGCGCTGCAAAATCGCGGCAGACCCGTTGGTGGGCGTTTTCAACACCGCTTCGTCACAATCATAAAGCGTTGCCACCAGCATGTTGAGCACCGCTTCGGACAGCCCGTCTTTCACGGCTTGGCGGGTCTCGCCATTGATCGACAGGACCCCGCGCAACAGGCCCGCAAGCATGGTGGTTTTCAAAGGATCATAGGTGATCGCCTCGTCCAGATGCATCTGGATATTGGCCACACGTTTTTCGAGGTCCGATTTCGCAATCGCAATCACAAGGCTTTCCGAGGCGCCGTCGAAATCCAACTCATAGGCTTCGCAGGCCTCGTACAGAATCAGCGACCCCTGCTGCATCGAGAATTCGCGGTTGCCATTGAACCGCGCGCCCTCATTGCGCACCTGGACGTTTACAAAGCACAAATCCTGGGTCGTGCTTTCACGGATCGCGCGGTGCGGCGTCTGGATCTTGACCCCGTGGACCGAACAGTTGCTCAAGGTGCGGTTGGTCATCACGCCGACAAAATTATTCGTCGCGCATTCGATTTTCAGACCGTTGGCCGAATGCACATGGTTCTTCCAGTAATCGAGGCGATTGGCCTCGGGCACCTGTTGGCTATCGACCATCGACAGCATCCGCTCGGTCAAAAACTGTTGCTGTCCCGCCTGCGTTGCGATTGCATTTTTCTGCATGTTGCGTATCCCCCTCCCAAGGTCGGCACAGATATGACGCTAGCATGACGCGACAAATCAGCGCAACAGATCTGGCGCGACATTGGTCTGAGCGCCAAGTCGTCATCGATTCATGAACAAGACGCAGGCCCGCCCGAAAGCGCAGGTTGAGGTGGAACAATTCCCCTTTTTGCGAGGGGCAGGGAGGACAACGTGGAAACCAAAGAACTAACGCCGCAGGGGAGTCGTTTTGCTCAAAGCGAGGGGTCGCATTCCGTCGAGGCCCTTGTGCGGGGCCTCGCGCGCCGCGTGGCCTCGATCGCGGCGGCCAGCGTGTTGCTGATCGCCTTTGCGAATGTCTTTGACATCATCTTGCGCAACTTTTTCGCAACTTCCCTGTACGGGCTGAACGAAATCAATGCCTTGCTGGTCGCCATCGCGGTGTCGACCTGCCTGCCCTACGGATTGCTGACCGGATCGGCCCTCGTGATCCATGTGCTGGAGAAAAGCGTCTCGACCCGCCTGCGCCACGCCATGCATCTGGCAGCGGCCCTGTTGTCGATGGTGTTTTTCGCCCTTCTGGCGTGGCGGGTCTGGGGGGTTGCGGCCACGATGGAGCGCACGGGCCAGACCACGATCATGACCAATATCGCCAAGGCACCGTTTTTCTACGGCGTGGCCATTGCCATCGGTCTTGCCGCCGTGATCCAGGTTTTTGCCGTCCTGCGCTGCGCGCAGGTATCGCTCAAACGGGGCGGGGCGCGGGGCCTTCTGGCGGGCCTTTTGGTGTTCGCGCTGATCGGCTGGGCGCTTGGCGCCCTGCTTGGGGTTTTTCCAAGCGCAGCTTTTCGCATTTTTGCCCCTGACAACAGCCTTCTGCTGGCGCTCGTTGTCTTTATCGGCATGTGGGTTCTTGTGCTGCTGACGGTTCCGATTGGCGTTGCCATGGGGATTGCGGGCTTGGTGGGCACCGCCACTTTGCTGCGTCCGGGTGTGGCACTGAATGTGCTTGGCTCGGAAACCACCGCTTTCATCACCCAGGACGCGCTCAGTGTGCTGCCGCTGTTTTTGCTGATGGGGGCTTTTGCGACGGTGGCGGGCATCGGCTCTGACCTCTACCGTTTGGCCTATGCGCTTTTGGGCCATATCCGCGGCGGTCTTGCCCATGCCTCGATCCTTGCCTGCGCGGCATTCGGCACGCTGACCGGATCGTCGGTGGCGACCCAAATGTCGATTGGCAAAATTGCCTTGGGCGAAATGCGCGAGCGCAACTATTCGGTCGAACTCTCGGCAGGGTCGATTGCGGCGGGCGGCACGCTGGGCCAGTTGATCCCCCCCTCCTCGGCGCTGATCCTCTATGCGGTGATGACCGAACAGTCGGTCGGGCAACTGTTCATGGGCGCGATCCTGCCGGGCGTGCTGGCAACGCTCATGTACATGAGCGCGGTCGCCGTCTGGTTGTTCTTCTTTCCCAATCACGCACAGCGCGGTCCCAAAGCGCCGCTGACGGAACTTGTCGCGGCTGCCAAAGGCGCGTGGTCGGTGCTGTTGTTGCTGGGCGTTGTGCTGGGCGGGATCTATTTCGGCTTTTTCACCGAACTCGAAGCCGGGTCTGTCGGCGCAGCGGGGGCTTTTGCCATCGCCGTCGCGCGGGGCAAAATCAACGCGACAAGTTTCTGGTCCACCCTGGCCGACACGACCAAAACCCTTGCCATGATGTATTCGCTGATCTTTGGCGTCACCATGCTGTCGTTCTTTTTCGGGGTCTCGAATGTGCCCGGCGCCTTCGTGGATTTCGTCAATAGCCTGGGCCTGAGCCCGCTTGGCGTCGTCATCGCGCTGGTGGTGTGCTACCTCGTGCTGGGCACGGCGATGGATGCTTTTGCGATGATGGTGATCACCATTCCGATCTTTGTGCCGCTGATCGTGTCCTTGGGCTATGACCCGATCTGGTGGGGCCTGATGACGATCATCTGCATGGAAGCGGGGATGATTTCGCCGCCCTTCGGCCTCAACATCTTTGTCATCTCGGCGCTCGATAAATCGATCCCGATTTCCAAAGTCTACAAAGGGTGCTGGCCGTTCTTCACCTCTTCCGTGGTGAAAATCATCATCCTGATCGCCTTTCCCGCCATTGTCACATGGCTGCCCTCAACCATGTAACGCAAAAGCGCGCAGAATCGAAAACGGCCCGGGATCACTCTCGGGCCGTTTTGCATTTGAGGGAGATCTCTTAGAAGCCGCGCGTGGCGCTATCCCATTCCAGATGCAGCGCATCCAGACGCGGGCCGACCTCGCGGTAGCTCGCATCGTGGTACAAAAGCGGCTTGCCCTGCGCAAAACGCACCGCCTCGATCAGCCCGACGAACACGTAATGCGTGCCATGTTCGGCCTGCGACACCAGCCGACAGTCGAAATTCACCAAGGCACCGTCAAGCAGCGGCTGGCCCAAACTGTCAGAGCGCGTCCAGGTCCCCTGCTCGAACCGCTGTTCGGGTGTCAAAGCGGGCAGCGCGCATTGGTTGGCCACGGCCATCTGCGCGCTGCTCACAAGGTTGACAGCAAAGGCCCCCGCATCGCGGATCACCGCCGCGGGGCGCGCCATTTTATGCACACAGATCAAAAGCTGCGCCGGCTCGGCGGAGAGCGAGGTCACGGCCGTGGCCGTCATTGCGATGCGCAGATCGCCCGCTTGGGCAGAAATCACCGCGACCTGCGCGGGCAAGGCGCGCATCGCGGCTTTGAAATCGGCAATGCCGATACCCTGTGTCGCAGGAACCGTCATGGCGTGCCCTCCAAGCCGATGCAGGCGTATTTGAGTTCCAGAAAATCCTCGATCCCGTGCCGTGAGCCTTCGCGCCCCAGACCGCTTTCCTTCACGCCGCCAAAGGGGGCGACCTCGGTGGAAATGATCCCCTCGTTCAACCCGACGATGCCGTATTCCAGAGCCTCGATCACACGGTAGGCGCGCGACAGATCGCGGGTGTAGGCATAGGCGGCAAGGCCGAATTCGGAGTCATTTGCCATGGCAATCGCCTCGGCTTCGGTGTCGAAGCGAAACAGCGGGGCAACGGGGCCAAAGGTTTCCTCGCGCGCGACATCCGCCGTCACCGGCACGTCGCGCAGCACCGTCGGGGCATAGAAATATCCCGCGCGTTCAAGCGGGGTGCCCCCCAGCATCGCGCGCGCGCCTTTGGCAAGCGCATCCCTGACGTGGGCGTCGGATTTATCCACCCCGCCCTGCCCGATCAGCGGACCGATCTGCGTTCGCGCATCGGCCCCGTCGCCCACCGGCAAGGCGGCAACCGCGGCGCAGAATTTCTCGGCAAAGGCTTCGTACACGCCCGTTTGCACCAGAATGCGGTTGGCACAGACGCAGGTCTGCCCGGCATTGCGAAACTTCGCCGCAATCGCCCCCGCCACCGCGCGGTCCAGATCCGCATCGTCAAACACGATGAAAGGGGCGTTGCCACCAAGTTCCAGAGACAGCTTTTTCATCGTCCCCGCACTTGCCGCCATCAGGGTTTTGCCAACGGCCGTCGACCCGGTGAAGGTCAGCTTGCGCACGATCGGACTATCGGTCATCACCTGACCGATGGCGCGCGAATTGGCGGCGGTCACCACCGCAAAACAGTCCCGCGGCACCCCCGCCTGATAGGCAAGCTCCGCCAGCTTCAGCGCCGTAAGCGGCGTTTCCTTGGCGGGTTTGAGCACAATCGTGCATCCTGCGGCCAGAGCGGGCGCGACCTTGCGCGTGATCATCGCCAGCGGAAAATTCCACGGGGTGATCGCGGCCACCACGCCGATGGGCTCGCGCAGCACCATCAGCCGCTGACCGGGTTTTGTCGCGGGGATCGTCTCGCCGTAGATGCGCTTGGCCTCCTCGGCGAACCATTCGATAAAGGCCGCGCCATAGGCGACTTCGCCCGCGGCCTCGGCCAGCGGCTTGCCACTTTCGGCGGTGATGATCGCGGCCAGCTCGTCTGTGGCGGACGTGACCAGATCAAACCAGCGGCGCAAAACCTGGGCACGCTCCTTGCCGGTGCGCGCTTTCCACGCTTTCAGCGCGCTTTGCGCCGCTGCGATCGCCGCCTGCGCGGCGCTGGCGCCCATGTCGGGCACGCGTGCGATTTCTGTCCCCGTTGCGGGGTTGATGACTGCAAAATCGCCCATTACGCGGTTCCCGTTTGCGGGGCTTTGTCGCGCCCCAGATTGGCCATTGCTTCCAGCGTCAGCGTATAGCCCAAATGCTCCTGCACCTTGCGCCGCAGTTCGAGCGTCAGGATCTGACGGGTGTTGCGCAGATGCATGTCGTTGTGCTTGGCCAGCTTGCGCGCCCAGAACCACGCGCGCGCCATCAGATCGTCTTGGGGCAGCACCTCGTTGACCAGCCCCAGATCAAGGGCGTCCTGGGCGGTGAGCCGCTGGGAGGTGAACAGGAAATAGCGCGCGCGGTTCATGCCCATCAGCAGCGGATAGATCAGGTTCACCCCGTCGCCGGGCACCAGACCGCTGTCGAAATGCCCCGCGTCCTCGATGTCGGCTGTCTCGCTGGCCAGAACGATATCCGAGAGCAGCGGGATTTCCGAATGCCGGATCGCCGGGCCGTTGATCGCGGCAATGATCGGCGCCTGGATTTCCAGCAGGTTCGCCAGCAGATGCCGCCCGTCGAACACGATGCGATCCATATCCGCCACGGGGCGGGCATAGCGCGTGGCCGCGGGCGGGCGCGGGCCGGAAAATTCATCCCCCGTGCCGGTCAGGATGATCACACGGTTTTCGCGGTCCATGGCGATGTCGTGAAAGGCTTCGGGCCATTCCTCATGCGGCAAGGCGCCCCAGCGCAGCGGGCCGCCATCGGTGTGGCAGGTGAGCAGCAAAATGCCCTCCGCGTCGCGTTCCATTTTGAGGGTTTGATAGCGGTCTTTATACGCGTCGAACTTACGCATCCTGCGCACCTCCTTCTTGGGTTCCGGGCGCTTTGCCCGCGTAGTCATCCATGCCGATCCACAACCGTGCAAATCGCCACAGCCCATCGGCCTCACGGATCAAATCCGCCGTGTAGGCACAGCTCACCACAAGGTTCAGCGTCTCGCCGTTCGCCGCAGACACCAGCCCATAGGCGCGCGATGTGGCCTGTGCCGGCCCCGCCATCGTCACCTCGACATTGCTGATCGCGTGGCGGCGCTGGTCCGATTGCGTGGCGGTGACGCGGGCGAAGTTGTTGACGATCGCCGCGCGCCCTGTGTGGCGTTCGAAAACCGGCCCGCCGATAGACACCTCAAGCACGCCGCCTTCGGTGAACACATCGCCCATCGCCGCAAGGTCGATTTCGTCATGGGCGATGCCGTAGCGCGCATAGAGCTCGCCAATCGCGGCGCGCGCTGCCAGATCGTCAGGCGTCACGGCTTGGCGAGGCGGCAAGGCCAGCAAATCGGCCGCACTCGCCCAGCGTTGTTTTGCCGGATAGCGCATCACACGATCCCACGCCCGCCGCCGACCACAAGGTTCTGCGCGGTGATGAATGTCGCATCTTTCGAGGCCAGGAACAGGATCGCCGCGGCCACATCTTCGGGTTCGCCGTAGCGGCCCATGGGGATGGTCGACAGCACCCGTGCGGTGGTCTCGGGCGGGTGTTTCGCAGTGGCCGGGGTGCGGATCGGCCCCGGCGACACGGTGTTGACGGTCACGCCATGCTTGGCCACTTCGATCGCCAGCACGCGGGTAAACCCCACAACCCCCGCTTTGGCCGCCGCATAGTCGCAAAAACTGGGCGTGGGCATCAAAAACGCAACCGATCCCAAATTCACCACACGACCAAAGCCGCGGGTCTTCATGCCCGGGACGATCTGGCGGCAGGTGAGCATGGCCGAGATCAGCGAAATATCGATCACCTCGCGCCAGTTGGCCGGATCGCTGTCGCAAAAATCCCCGCCCCCCTTGACCGCAGAGGAACGGCCCACGCCGTTCACCAGAATATCGGTGGGACCGTTTTCGGCCTCGATCTGGGCCATGACGCGCGCCACAGCGGCCTCGTCGCTGACATCCAGCACAACTGCCGTCGCCTGACCGCCAGCAGCGATGATCGCATCGGCCGTCTCCTGGACGGCGGGCGAGACATCGACACAGGCAACGCGCGCGCCCTCGGCACCAAGGCGCAAGGCAGCCGCGCGACAGATGCCGGACGCGGCGGCTGTGACGATGGCGGTTTGATCGGAAAATCGCATGGGAATCCTCTTGATTTTGTTGGGGGTTGCATCCAGTTCACGCCCGCGCGCCGCGCCTGTCCAGTGTGCCGGGCACCCTGTCGCGTGGCGACCAAGAGAAAGGCGACAAGGGGTCAACCGCGGCGACAGACCCGCCCCGACACATCAAAAAACCGCGCACCCCAAGGGATGCGCGGATGTGCAAAACGGACCACAATGAGGATCGCAGGCAGCGGCTACAGCCCCGCCCTGGCCAGTTCCTCTTCCAGAATCGGCAAAGCAAGCATGTGGGTCTGAACGCCCATCAGGGCAATCATTTGCAGCACGGAATTGATCTGCGCATCGCTCGCTCCCAGCGCCCGCGCCTTTTTCATGTGGACCTTGGTGCCTTCCATATGCGTGTGCTGGGGCATCAGGTCGATGGCCACGTAAATCAGTTCCTTGAACTGCGCGCTCAGGTGGTCGCTTGCCCATGGCACGCCGGAAAATCCTGCGTAGGCTTCGACCAGATCGGGCAGGTGATAGGTGCAAGACACCCAAGCGGGCGTCATCGGCCCGCGCTTGGCCTCGAAGTTGGCCTGCGCGAGCTCGGCGCGCGCGCGCCGCTCGGGCGCGGCGCTTGTTTGCATCGCCTCCAGGCCACCCTCTGCCTCGGTCAGGATCAGCGTGCCCGGCAAGGTGCCGTGAATCCCGAGCACCGAGGTCAGTTGCAACACCTCGCGGATTTCTCCCGCGCTGGCCCCCTGCGCCAGAGCGGCCTGGATATAGGCGCGCACCATGTCGCCGTTCAAATGCACCACCGCCGCATTGATCGCGAGCATGATCAGCGCCTGTTCTTTCAGGCTCAGAACATTGGCATCGCGCACCGCGCGCGCCATGGCGGCAAATTCACCCGCCAGCGCCGGATCCATCCGCGCGATCGTGGCGAGGCTCGGGTGGCTGATCCCCAAAGCCTCGGACAGGGCCGCGCCCTGATCTGGCGCCGCGCTGGCGTGCGTTTGGGTCGACAGGTCAAGGGTGCTCATGCTGTGGTCCTTTTTCAGACGTTCGTTTCGAGGTCGCGCCAGACTAGACTGCTGGGCCATCAAACCAGTAGCCTCAAAGTGGACAAATCTTGGCGGGGGCTCACAAAACTGTCCTGTCAGCGACAAGACCGCGCCCGCCTGCGCGTGCAAGCTGCACGGAAGTGACCCCGAGAAAGGACAACTAATGCGCATTTTCGCCCCGACCCTTCCCGTCATCGCCGCTGTGATGCTGACCGTTTTTTTGGGCGCGCCCGCTGCCGCAGAGGCCGAAGTCACCCTGCGCATCGCCTCGGGCACCGCGTCGAACGGCAATATCTGCAACGGCCATCTCGATCTGTGGGGCGAAACGATCAAGGCGGCGTCAAACGGGCGCATCGACTACGAACTTTACTGCGATGGCACGCTGGCCAAAATGGGCGATGCGGTGAACCGCGTCGAGCAGGGCGTCGCCGATGTGGCCTGGGATGTGCCCGGGTTTTACGGCGCGCGGTTTGCGGGGCTGAATGTTATCGGCCTGCCGGGACTGTATCTTGACCCTGAACCTGCGTCGGGTGCTGTGTGGCAGGCCTATCAATCCGGCGCGCTTGGCGACTATCCGCAGGTTAAAATCCTCTGGATGCAGGTGGCCAGCAACTATTCGTTTTTCATGCGGGACCCCGTTGCCGACTACACAGCACTTGCGGGTGCAAAAATCGGCATGGGCAGTCAAATCCGCGCGGCGCAAATCGACAGGCTGGGCGGCGTGCCCATCGCGTTGAAGGTGCCCGAGTTCTACCAAAGCCTGTCCAAAGGCGCGGTGGACGGGCTGATGACCACCCCCGGTGCGGTGTTTGATTTCGGCATCGAAAGCCTGGTCCGCGAAATCTACAACGCGCCCTTTGGCGGTGGCTTGACCTTTGTGGTGATGAACACCGACAGTTACGCCGCCCTGCCCGACGACCTCAAAGCGGTGATCGACGCGCACAGCGGGTTTGAGGCCTCAAAGGCCGCCGCGGCCTATCTGCGCGACGAAGAGGCCCGCGCCGTGGCGCGCCTTGAGGGTGTCACGATCCGCGACGCAACGCCCGAAGATCTTGTCGCC
>NZ_FWFS01000009.1 GCF_900172375.1 Aquimixticola soesokkakensis
GGCGATGGCCGCCAGTTCCGGCTGCTGAACGTGCTGGACGACTTCAACCGAGAAGGGCTGGGGATCGAGGTTGACTTCTCGTTGCCCGCAGAACGGGTCATTCGCAGCCTGAACCGCATCATCGAATGGCGCGGTAAGCCCGGCACTATTCGGGTGGACAATGGCCCCGAATACATCAGCGAGAAGCTCAGAATATGGGCTGAGAAGCAGGGTGTAACGATCCAGCACATCCAACCCGGTCAGCCCCAGCAAAACGCCTATATCGAGCGCTACAACCGCACCGTCAGGCATGAATGGCTGGACCAATACATCATCGAAACCATCGAGGAGGCTCAGGATCAGGCCACACAATGGCTCTGGACTTACAACAACGACCGCCCCAACATGGGCATCGGCGGCATCACACCCGCAATGAAACTGGCAATGGCCGCGTAAGTTCTACGGATGCACCCCGTTAAAAATGGGGGGATTACCCCATACAGTCGTCGTCGACAACACGCTGGATCGCCAATTCGCGGTTGATGCTCCGGATCGGGCGTGGGCAACGGATATTACCTATCTGCGCACGCGCGAAGGATTTGCGTATCTCTGCGTTGTCATCGATCTGTTCTCACGCGGGGTCATCGGCTGAGCTGTCCAGTCCCGCCAGGCATCAGAACTCGCTGTGCAGGCCCTTCTCATGGCGATCTGGCGGAGAAAGCCCGGGCCAGGCCTGCTGATCCACTCCGACCAAGGCGCGCAATTCACAAGCCGTGAATGGGCCGCCTTCCTGCGCGAACATGGATTGGAACATTCGATGAGCCATCAGGGCAATTGCCACGACAACGCTGTCGCAGAGAGCTTCTTTCAACTCCTGAAGCGGGAGAAGGTCAGACGCAGGAAATACCGGACCCGCGAGGAAGCACGGCGAGACGTCTTTGAATACATCGAGATGTTCTACAACCCAAAGCGCAAGCACACGAACAACAGCATGCTGTCGCCCGTTGACTTCGAAGAAAGACAGCTCAAACTGGAAAAGGTAGGTGTCTAGGAAAGTAGGGGCACCTCAGGGGTCTATTCCTTCGCAGCGCGGGTGGCCGCGTGGCGCCCTGCGATAAAGCCGAAGGTCATCGCGGGTCCAAGGTTGATGCCCCCTGCCGGATAGAAGCCGCCAAAGGGGCTCGCGTTATCCGTGCCTGCCGCATAAAGCCCCGTGATCACCTCCCCATCCGTGCCAAGCACGCGCGCCTGCCCATCGGTGGTGAGCCCGGCAAAGGTACCAAAACTGCCCGGGACAACCTCTACCGCATAGAACGGAGCGCGTTCGAGGGGCGCGACGGTGGGATTTGGCTTTTGCTCGGGGTCGCCTTGCAGCCGCATATAGGCGGTGGTGCCACGCCCGAACGCCGCATCCTCGCCCTGGCGCGCGCCCGCATTCCAGGTGGCCACCGTCGTCTCAAGTCCGACCGGATCGATGCCGCAGGCCACAGCCAGTGCGCCAAGGGTCTTTGCGGTTTTGAGATAGCCGGATTTCAGCCAGTAGCCCATTGGCACTGGCGCAGGCCGCACAATGCCCAAGCCGTAGCGCCGCACAAAGCGATGGTCACAGATCAGCCAGGACCGCGCGGCCTCCTGCGGCGGGGTCGCGGCGAGCATCTGCGTGACATAGTCGTGATAGCCATGCCCCTCGTTGCAAAACCGTTTTCCGTTTGCAAGCACGCCGATCACGCCGGGCTTTCCGCGATCGATGATATGGGGGAACACCCCGCTGGCACCGTTTGGCCAGGTGACGTGGGACACCGGGCAATAGGCCGTGGGGCTTGCCATGTCGAGGTCCAGCGTCGCGCCGGCGGCCTCGCCCAATCGCAGACCGTCGCCCGTTGCCGAAGGCACCGCCAAGGTCAGGTTTTCGCTATTGCGCTCAAAGGTTTTCGCACGGCGCACAGGGTCATGGGGAAAGCCGCCGCAAGCCAGCACAACGCCGCGCCGTGCCAGAAGGCGGCGACCATCGCGAAGCGTCACGCCACAGATGTGACCTGTCTCGCCGGTCAGGGTGGCGACGGATTGACCGACGCGCAAATCGACACCGGCCTCAGTTGCGGATTTCAACAACCGCCCGATAAGTGCCGCGCCGTTGCGCAGATCCATGCCCCGCCCGTACAGCATCAGGTCGCGAAAATGGCGCAAAACGCGGCCTGTGACATGGGCAAAGGCGGGGAGCGAGCGTGTCATCGTCATGAAGGCCTTGAGGTCCGGCCCCGATTGGATCGTCATGCCCTTGAAGGTGGTTTCGGGCAGGGGTTTGCGCAAGAGGCGGATATTGTCACCCAGTTCGCGCGCGTCAAAGGGCTTGGCAATCACCGAGCGCCCGCCCATCCCCGCCCCGGGCTGATGGCCGTAGGTGTCGGGAATGTGCAATCCGCCCTCGAATTGCAGGGCGGTATTTTCCTCGAAAAACGTCACCATCTCCGGGGCCGCCGTCAAAAATGCCTCGATCTTTTGGGCTTTGAAGAACGGGCCGGTGACAGCCTTGAGGTAGCGGCGCGGGGCATCGATGTCCTCATTGATGCCGGCGCGCTGCGCCAGCGCGTTGCGCGGCGCGAAAATCCAGCCGCCCGACCAGGCCGAGGTGCCGCCCATGACGGGCTCTTTTTCCAGCACCACGACCTTGGCCCCCATCCGTGCAGCGGTCACGGCGGCAGCAAGCCCGCCTGCGCCTGCGCCGATCACGATGAGGTCGAAGGTTTCTTGCGAGGCGGCGGTTTGCGGTGTCATGGGGGCCCTTTGAGCAGATCGCTAACAGGTCGGTCGTTCCCCCGCCGGTTGTGCGCGGGGGGCGGGGTGGGGCTAGGAGCCTTGTGAAATCAATGCCTTGGTCCGTGCAAGTGCTTACACGGCGCGGCTTTGGCCGGGGTCAAGAATGACGGGGCATCTGTCTTGCACGGAACGCTGGATGGCCTCGATCACCGCGATGTTGCGCGCGCCATCGGCAAGCGTGATGCGCGGCGTCTCCTCGCCGCTGATCACTGCGCAAAAATGGCGGATTTGTTCGATGTAGCTATCGGCCGGCTGCACGGAGCGCGGGCGGTTTACCTGCGGCGTGGTCCAGTTTTGCGCCCCCTCATGGGTCCAGAACGCCAGATCCGGCAGGCTCATGCCCGCACGCGTGCCCGAAAACATATGCGATACGGCGGGCATGGCCGGAAAGCGGGCAAGGTTCTCGCCCGCGGTTGTATCCCAAGACCACGGCCCGACGCCCGCATCGGTGAGGGCGATGGTGATCAGCCCGCCCTCCTGAAAGCGCAAGATGACAGCGGCGGTATCCTCGACCGCGAAGCCGCGCTGGACATTGGCGCTCAGGGCCGAGACTTCGGTGATCTCGCCAAACAGGTAGCGCGCAAGGTCGATTTCGTGGATGAGGTTGATCAGCAGCGGGCCACCGGACCCGGCTTCGCGGCGCCAGGGCACATCGAAATAGGGGCTGTCTTTGTAGAGTGTGGCAGAAATCGTGCCGCTGACCAACTGGCCGAACGCCCCGCTGTCAACGGCGGCTTTCGCCGCTTGCAAAAGTGGGTTGTGGCGACGATGGTGCCCGACCAGACCGGGCACGGCCGTCTCTTCGCTCAGTGCCACGAGCGCTGTGCACTTTGCGTGGCTCTCGCCCAGCGGCTTTTCGACAAGAACGGGCAGGCCCGCTTCGATCATCCGGGTCGCTTGGGGCACATGAAGCGCGTTCGGCGTGGCGATGATAACGCCCTCAACCCGCGCGCCGGCCTCTGGTCCGCTGGTCCATGCGATGAGATCGTCAAGGGATTGAAAATGGGCGCAGCCGTATTCTTGCGCCAGGGCTTTGCCCGTCTCGAACGGATCAACGATGGCCGCCAGATCGCTGGTCGGGCAGGCGCGGATCGCCTCTGCATGGGTGCGGCCAATGATGCCGCCGCCGATGATCGCCAGTCGCATGAGTATAGATCCTCCCTGGTCCTCTGCCTGTGGGGACTTGGGGCTACTATAACAGGTCTGGGTAAAATAAAACAATATTTAAAAGTTGAATAGGTTTCCATTTTTATGCGCGGCGGCTTCAAGACGCGGCCGGATGGGCTGCTCATGCGCGACATGCGCGCGCCGTTTCTTTTGCTATGGGCGCTTTTGGCGGCGCTCAAAGCCGCCAAAAGGGAAAGTGTGGGCCGTGCCGGCGGGATCATTCGCGCAGGTGGCTGCGCTCGGGCGGCTACTTCTGGTCGGTCCGACCGACGTTGCGCGCGGCGATGTCGGCGGAGACCCCGACCCAGGCGGTGTCTTCCGGGTAGAGCGCGCTGCGCAGATAGGCCCATGTCAGGCGCTGCACATCCGACACACGTTGCGGGCTTTCGTCGGAGGTTTCGCTGGCATCCCAGCCTGAAATTCCGCCAAAAATATGCTGCGCGCCAAACAGTGTGGCCAGCGTTTTAGGGGCCGGTGCCGCATGATAGGCATCGCTGCGCCAATCCTTTCGCGCTGAAAACAGCGGCGTGTAATCCGCATCACCCACAACAATGAGCGCGGGTTGGGTCATGGTGTCAAAGCGCGTGGCTTTGAGGGCGGGAAAATGCTCCGACGCCCAGCCCCCCAAATCCGACCCTTTGCCCGGCGGGGCGATGGCCACGGCAGCTTTCAGGCGGGGTTCACGCAGGTCCACGACCTCGCCGCCGTGCGCATCGCTCATTTGCGCGCCACACAGCAGGGTTGCCGTATGCGCCCCCAGCGAATGCCCCACAACCGCCAGTCGGGTGCTGTCCAGCCGCGTGCCAAGGAAGGGCACGGCCTGTGCGATCTCGGCGATCCGGTCGATTAACGTGCTGATGTCGCGCGCGCGGGACCGCCAGAACAGCGCCCCTTCCGGCCCTGTCGGGGCAAGCGCAAGCGTGGTGGAATCGAGGTGGGTCACCTGGATCACGACAAACCCGTGGGCTGCATAGAATTCCGCCAGAGGGCCATAGCCGCGGATCGACGACAGGTAATTCGAGGCCCCATGGCCGTGCGACAGCAAGATCACGGGCAGATTCTCGCCCGTTTGGGGGGCCCAGACACGCAGCTCCATCGGGCGCGGGCGATCGGCAACCTTTAGCGTGAAGGTGTAGCTCAGGTAGGGCGTTGCTTGGGGAAGGGGGGCGGTGTCCGGGATCAGGGAGGGAAGCGGCATAGCAAGGGTCCTTGGTGTTTAAGGGTGACTTCGCTGATCAATATGGACGGCTCGGTTCGGACGATCTATAGTTGTTCATCCGTAAAAATATCTCAAAGGTCCGATATGCTCGATCCTCTGGCCGATATCGTCACCATGCTGCGCCCACGGGCGGTGTTTTCGAAACAGGTCGTGGCCTATGCGCCGTGGCGGGTTCATCGCGCCGAGGCGGGGCGTCCGTTCTATTGTCTGATGCTGGAGGGCCAGTGCCGCCTTGAAGGCGAGGGGCAGGCGGCGATCGAGGTGCAGACAGGGGATTTCGTGCTGATCCCCGAGGCACAACAGTTTGTCATGTCGCACGATGCGGCGGGGCTGGCACAGGACGGGGCACAGGAGCGGGCACAGGGCGGGGCGCGGGTCGCCTGCGAACCGGTGCAACTGGCCGAGGGCGTGTTCCGGCTGGGCGCGGCGACAGGGGCCGCTTCGGCGCGGTTCCTCGTTGGCTATTGTGCTTTCGAGACGCCCGATGCCCCGATCCTCGTGTCCTTGTTGCCACGGCTGGTGCATGTGCGCGCCGATCCGCGGCTAGCGATGTTGGTGCAGCTGATCCGCGATGAAACGGGCGCGCATCGCCCCGCGCGGGAGGTGATTTTGAACCGGTTGCTGGAGGTTTTGCTGATCGAGGGTCTGCGCGGGGCCACCGAGCCAAGCGATACGGGGCTGCTGCGCGGCTTGGCGGATCACCAGATTGCCATCGCCCTGCGCGGCATGCACGAAGCCCCTGCGCAGGCCTGGACCGTGCGCGAGCTTGCCCGCGCGGCGGGGCTGTCGCGCTCGGCCTTTTTTGACCGCTTCACCCGCCTTGTGGGGGTGCCACCGATGGAGCATCTGTCGAACTGGCGGATGGCGCTTGCCAAATGGTTGCTGCGCGACAATGTGCCCATCGCGCGGGTGGCCGAGCGGGTGGGCTACAGCTCTCCGGCGACCTTTGGCACGGCGTTTCGCAAACGGGTCGGCATGTCGCCGGCGCGGTTTGCCAGGGCCGAAACTGCATCAGCCTCCTCTGTGGGGGACAGCGGCCAAGCCTGACCTGTGCCGCAGTCCGGCCTTTGCCCCCTGCGCAGAGGCACCGCCTTCACGGCGGGCGCGACTGGCTGGCGGGGCCGGCGGGCAGGGGCCTTTGGCGCTTTTCCTTAAGTCTGCTTCTTGTGTCTGCATCGCGGCGCTCTATGGTTGGCGCATAGATTTTAGCGGCACCTTGATCCGGGCGCGCAGGTGCACCGGGGGGACATCCTGCGCCCACCGCGCCGACCATCCGGGGGGGGCCGCAGACCGTGAAAGGAACACGATGGGGTCTGTCGTCGAGCGCACCTTTGCCGTTTTGGAATTGCTGAGCACAGCACCGGACGGGCTGTCGGTTTCCGCCATTGCCGAGCATCTGGACATGCCGGCCAGCGGCACGCACCGCTTGCTCAACCAGCTTGTCCAAAGCGGGTATGTTTCCCAGGACCGCACGCAGGGTGACTACGGGCTGACCATGAAGGCAGCCGCCATCGGCATGAGCTTTTTGCGCCGCAGCAAGGTTGTCGATATTGCCCAACCGGTCATGGATGCGCTGGCGCAGTCCACGCATGAACTCGTGCGTCTGAGCGTGGTCGACACCAATGACCTGATCTGGATCGGCGTGGCGCAGGGCGCAACAATGGGCCTGCGCTACGATCCGGGCGAAGATCAGGGGGTGGTTGCCCATCTGGCATCCTCTGCAAGCGGGCTTGTGTGGCTTTCAACATTGCCCGATGACGCCGCGCTGATGCGTGCGGCGCAACAGGGGTTTCGTATTGACACGAATGGGCCGAACGCGCCCACGGGTGCTGGCGATCTGTTGCAGCGTCTGGCCGAGACCCGCGCGCGCGGCTTCTCGATGGTTGTCGATTGTTTCATGCCGGGGATGAATGCGATGGCCGCGGCGATCCGCCATCCCGATACCGATCAAAGCATCGGGACGCTCAGCGTGGCAGGCCCCTCGGTGCGCTTTGTGCCCGAGCGGATGGAGGCCCATGGTGCGGCCTTGATGCAGGCCGCCCGCGAGCTCGGTAAAATGGCCTATGCCTCGCAGTTCTTTCGCAGGGCGCTTGACCCTGCTGCGCGCTAAGCGCAGCGTGCGCCGCTTTTGGGGCGAAATCCCGATCGTCCCTGCGAAACCGACGCCACAGGTCACTAAATTTGCGCATGAAATCAACGCACCTATAGGTTCTCATAGGTTGTTTTGCCCCCCGTTCGCGGGCTGAATTTCATCGGGTCTCAAGGGATCTGAACGAAATGACGCGCAAGGGTTTAGGAGACATGACATGCGGATTTTTGCACTGGCGGCCTGTTCGGCGGCCTCTCTTTCTTTGGCGGCTTGCGGAGGGTCCTCTGTGGGGGATCTGTCCGAAGTTGACCTTCCCGATCAATACGCCAGCCTCGAGGGACTCGTGACGGCGGCGGAAAATGGGGACCTTGCCACCGCTTCCGAGACCATGATGAGCGGCACCGCCAACCTGTCGGGGGCTTTGGCCATCAGTGACATTGGCGACGACGAGGAGCTCGAAGCCATCGGGGACCTGAGCCTGACCGCAGATTTCACCGGCGGCACCGTGACGGGGACGGCGGATAATTTCGGGCTGTATGACGAAGACACGCAGGCTCTCGAAGAGGAGCTCTCGGGCTCCCTTGCGATTTCGGGGACGACCGCTGGCACGTCTTTGACCGCCGATGCCATCGGGACGGTCAACGATGGCGAAGACCACAGCGTCGATCTGGATCTGAGTGGCACCTTCTACGACTACGACGGTCAACTTGCGCTTTACGGCGACCTGGAGGGGACGATCGACAGCGAAACCTACGAAGGCGGCTTCGGGGCGATCGAGGACTGATCCCCCGCCTTGATTTCAACGGCCTCGATTTCAACGGCCTCGATTTTAACGAGTGCACTGTCAAACGGGCCGTGTCGCGGGGTGCTGCGTCACGGCCCTCACGCAAAGGGGGACTGGCATGAACTCTTTCACGTCGCGCCGCTTGGACCGCATGGGCCGCTTGGACCGCATGTATCGCAGGCTGTGCGCGCTGCTGGCCGTGATGGTTTTCTCCCTGAGCCAGAGCGCCTTGGCCGATCCGTCGGGCAGTGCGCAGGCGGTGCATGCGCAGCTGATGAACGCGGGGCGGGCGGCTTTGGCCGCAGGCGACCCCGACACATCCCTGACCGCTTTTTCCCGGGCCCTGCGTCTGGCGCCCCGCGATCCGCGCGCGCAGCTTGCGATGGCGCAGGCATGGGCCCAATCGGGACAGCCGCGCCGCGCCGAGGCGTTTTTGCACCATCTTTTGCGCGATGCAACGCAACAGGAAAATGCGGCGCTGTATCTTGCGGCGCTGGACGAGCTTGCGCGGCGCTACCCGTTCCAGTTTTCCGCATCGCTGGCGTTTTTGCCGAGCTCGAATATCAAGAACACCTCCTCCGAGACCTATTTCGACACGCTTTGGGGGCGGTTTGCGATCGAAGATGGCGGCGCGCAGACCTCCGGTGTCGGAGTCGATGCGGGCGCGCAGGTGCTGTATCGTCGGCCTCTTGGCGCAGGGCAATCGCTCGAGATCGGCGCAAACCTTGGCCGCGTCTGGTATCGCGCACAGGAGCTGCGGTACTGGCGCGGGCGGCTTTTTGCGGATGTGACATCGCAGACCCGCCAGACCAGCGCGCGCGCAGGGGTGCATGTCGCGGGTGTCCGTTTCGACGCGGGCGCGCAAAGCGGCGCCAACCGGCTGACACGGGGCCTGCACGCAGGCTGGTCCACGCGCCTGTCCCAAAGCGCATCGCTCACGCTGTCGGGGCGGTTTGAAACCCGCGCGTATCTCGACAAACCCGCCCTGTCGGGGCCTTTTGGCGCTCTCTCTCTTGGGGGGCACATGGCCCTTGGACCGTCACAGGCGCTCGCGTTTGGCACGACAATCGAGCGCAGCACCCCCGCGCTGGCCTACCACCGCTATTGGGGGGCGGGGCTGCGCGCGGACTATCGGTTTGATCTGTCAGACACGCTGCGTGCGGGGATCGATGCCAGTGCAACCCTGCGCCGCTATGACACTGATTTCCCATCCCTCGATTATGCCCGACGTGACATGGTTTATCGGGTCGGTGGGATGCTGTCGGACAGCCGCCTCTCCCTTATGGGGGCAACGCCGACCCTGTCTTGCGGCTATAAGGTCCAGACCTCGAATGTCGCGCTTTATGCGTCCAGAACGACAGAGTGCCGGCTTGGCTGGGCCTATCGCTTCTAGCTGCGCGTGGCGGTGTCGATGCGCGAAGAGACCAGATGGGGCAGCACGCGATCCACAGCTTGGCTAAGCACCAGATGTCCGGCATTTTCGACGGGCTCGAAGGTGACGTTTGGACTGCGCTCGGACAGGGCTTTGGCATCGCCAAAGGGGCTGATCGGATCTTCAACCCCGTGCAGCATGACCACCGGACACGCCGCGCCCAGCAGGTCTGCGTGCCAATCGCGTTGCAGGCTGATCATCTCGTCGATCGAGGCCAGAGTTGCGTGATTTGCGATGAGGCGCAGCCAGTCGGCCAGAGCGGCGCGCGCAAACAGCGCGGCAAGGCAGGCGGTGTCGGCCTCGGATTTGCGAAACATGTGGCCCAGCCCCTTTTGGGCAAAGGCCGGAACGCGGCTGACGGCGTTGTAGACCTGCGTCAGCCCCCCCAACACCCGCGCATCCGAACGCAACCGTTGCGACATTTCGACGAAAATCGTCGGTGCGGCATCGGCTTTGACGGCTTTGTAAAGCTGCGGCGTGGCGCAGAGCACAAGTTTGGACACCTGCGCGGGGTGGTGATGTGCAAAATGGGCGGCCCAGGGCACCCCTGCGCTTTCGGCCAGACAAAGGATCGGGGCGTCGCTGAGGGACGCCGCGATCTCGGCCAGCGTGTTGGAAAAGCGGTCCATGCGCACCTGCGGGTCGATGTCGCGCGCAAAGCCCGAGAAATGGCGTGGCACCAAAAGCAGGCGAAGATTTTGCGCCTGAAGCCGGCGCACCATGTCGATATCGAACAGGATGGGGGACAACATGCTGTGGAAATACAGGACCGGCTGCCCGCGCCTAGCGCCAAATTCCCAGATCGCAACCTCGTCCTGCGCGCCGATCGACAGGTGGTTTATCACCACATCGCGGCCGAATTGGCGTTTGAGTTGCACGGTTTCCGGACGGCGCTGGTGTTGGGGTAAAATCTCGTCGAGGACCGCTGCCGTGATCTCAAGCGTCAGCGCGCGCAGCAGCGCGGTTTGGGTTTTGGCCCCGAATTTGTCCAGCACAAGGCGGATCTGTTTGCGTTTCGTGTCGTAGGCTGCCCCCACCGCCGTGGCCGCGGCCTGCAAATCCTTGCCGCTCAACAGATGGGCCAGCAGCACATATTCCGACGGCGCAAGCGACAGGCCTGGTGTCGCTTGCGACAGCGACAGGCCTGGTGTCGCCTGCGACAACGCGGCCAGATGGGAGGCGTCGAGATGTACGGCCAGAAAGGCGACCGGATCGGGCACATCGGGCCAGCGTTCGACACGATCATACAAAAAGAACAACCTGTCCTCGACAACGACGAGGGAACTGCCCGAAAGCGATTGCGCGGGCATGCGCAGCTGCGCGGGGAACACCGGGTCGCTGTCGGCCGCAGCGGCGTTGATTTGCCGTCTGCCCGCGCGATCATATAGGGTCACGGGCAGGCGGCATTGGTCAAAATGGCGATAGAAAAACCCTGCGCTCTGCGCTTCGCTGTGGGGAGGGTGTAAAAGGGCCTCTTCCGAGGGCAGGGCGACGGGCGCCGTTTTCAGCGCGCTCGACAGGATCTGGATGAACTGGGATGAGCGCGCCATGGGGCCCCTGTGTTGTCTCCGCTCGGGGTCACGGCGCGGCGTTTGCGCGCAAGGACCGTGGTTTTTATCGCTGCAAGGGTTTCCCAGAATGGTTCAGGACACAAGGAAAAGCACCCCGGCGCGCGCGTGTTTTTGCAATCTGCCCCCCTTGAGGGGGGCGCTGGGCAGGGGGGAGCGCGTTAGCCTTGGATCAATGACCCTTGAATTTGGGAGGTTTGACCATGACGCAGAGGGTGACCCTGCCCGCCGGGGCGGCTTTTGGCGCGCCCGCCGAGACCCTGGCGATGGCCTGTCTTGATGTCGATCCCGCGTCGCGTATTGTGTTTTGCGATGCGACGGCGCGCCGGTTTCTGGACCGCTATCCCCAGCATTGCGATTCTCAACAGCGGTTCCAGATGTCTCCACCGGCGGCACTTGATGCGGCGCTCTGGACCGCCTGCCGCCCCGTTGCGCCCGATGCGACCATCTTTTCGCAAGGCCTCCCCCACGCGCAGAGCGTCATCCAGATCAATGTCTTGCCGTTTCAGCCGGAACGCGCGCGGATCTTGGTGTTCTGGGACGATCCCGATACAGGCCAGGCCCGTGATCTATTCCCCGCCCTCACCGCGCGCGAATACCGGGTTTTGGAACTGGCCGCATCGGGACTGCGGCGCGACCGGATCGGGCATCAGTTGAATATCTCGCTGCCCACGGTCGATTTGCACTGCCGCAATCTGCGCCGCAAACTTTCGGCGCTCACCATGTCCGAAGCGGTCGCCGTCGCCTTGCGGTACGAAATCCTGCCGGCCTGAACGGCATGAGCGCCCTGAACGGCCTGCGGGTGCGATCCGCCGCCGATGTCGTTTTCGGCCAGCCTGATCCGGTCTGATCCAGCAGGATCCAGCCTGATCCAGCCGGTGGCGCAGTAGGCCGCCCCTTTTGAAAGGCGCGGCCTGCGGAGGTGATCGGCGCGGTGCGGCGATCAGGCGGCGTGATCGAAAAACGCGCGCGCCGCGACGAGCGCTTCTTCGAAGGCGGTCAGATCCTCAAGCATCTGCGCCCCCATCGCTGCCCCCGTCACCGAGCCTGCGACAAACCGCCCGCCGCTTTTGGCGATGGCCGTGTCGAGCATCAGGTTGTCGCGCATCCCGTGGTTTTCGATCATCAGACCGTCAGCGGCACGGGTCAGCGCGCCATCGCTTTCAAAGGCGCTCCCTGCGTAAAAATCATCCGACAGGCGGGTGAAATAGTCGCGCGCGCTGTTGGTGTAGCCAAAACAGGGTTTTCCTTGCGCGCGCATGTAGCCGACCTCGAAGGCGGTGCCGATGTCGGCAGAGATGCCGCGAAAGGGGGTAAGATTGGCGAGGATGAAGTCGCTGCTGTCCATCATTTTCTCATTCGCAACGCCGATCGACATGCCAAAGTCAAAGGGCGTGTCCCCGCCAAGGGCGCCGCTGTCTTCGGCCAGAGAGGAGGGCAGGAACCCGTAGGACAGCGCCAGTTCGCCTTTGCGCCGCATCACCGCGGCGGCGTTGCGAAAAAAGACATCCGGTCCGGCAAGATAGACTTTATGCGTGGTCTCGGGCGTGCTCATGTCAATTTCCCCGCATCCAGTGCCGCCAGAATCCAGTTTTTCCACGTCTGGTCCTTGTGGGCGATTTCCGGGATCACCTTGGAGGCTTCCTCCATGAAAAAGCGGTAGTCGCGGCCCATTTCTTGCCCCTGACGCGTGTGCATGTCGAGCGCCACATCGGGGATCTGGGGCAGGCGTTCGCCAAGCTCGACCGAGCGGCGCGCCCAGTTCACCAGA
This sequence comes from Aquimixticola soesokkakensis, assembly GCF_900172375.1. Lineage (GTDB taxonomy): Bacteria > Pseudomonadota > Alphaproteobacteria > Rhodobacterales > Rhodobacteraceae > Aquimixticola > Aquimixticola soesokkakensis. The sequence goes on from NZ_FWFS01000009.1 coordinate 12,827, forward strand.
TCGTCGGAGGTGCGGTCTTTTTCACTGCCCGCGATCAGGCGGATGGCATGGGCGGCAAAGAGAAACCGGTCCCCCGCAGGGCGCGGATAGCGGGCGTGCTGCTGGTAGAGCGTCTCGATCAGCACCGGCAGTTGGGCATTGCCCGCGCCCACATCTTCGACTGCGATCACACAGAGGCGCGACCACATCATTTCTTCCAGTTCGGGGCTGGTGAGAAACATTTCCCAGCCCAGCAGAATGGCGTTTTCAAGCATCCCGCGGCGCAGGCATTTTTGCAGCGCGGAAATCACCTCATCGGCAGCAAAGCCGTGGTCGGTCGTCGTGCGCTGCCAGGGGTCGGGGGGTTGTTGGACGTTGATCATCTTGGACTCCAAGGGGATTGATGCGCTTACGACCAACGCGCCTTCACGGCGCGTTCGGCCCGATGTGCAAGGGTGAAAAACAGGACGGCGGCAAGGGTAACCACCAAAGAGGTGCCAAGCGCGCGTTCCATCGCAAAGCGGCTGGCCGCCTCGCGAAACATGAAACCAAGCCCGCTGCGCCCCATCAAAAATTCCGCAAGGATTGCGGCAAGGACGCCTTCTGGCACGGTTAAACGCAAGGAAATCATGACGTTGGGAACGGTGGCAGGCAGAACGAGGTGGCGCAGCCGCCCCCAAGGCGTCGCGCCCAACACCTTGAACAGATCGTCTGTTGCGCGCGGCAGATCGCGCAGGCCCGCGCCCGTGAACACGAAGGTCGGGAAAAAGGCCGAGACAGCCACAATCGCCACAACGGTCGAGATATCATAGCCCAGCACGCGCGCCAGAATGGGGATCAGCGCCACGATGGGCACGGACGAAAAGATCAGGCCAAGCGGCGTAAGAAGACCCGCCAAGAGGCGCGAGGCCCAAGCCAGAATGGCCACAAAAGCACCGAGAAGGACACCGATGGCGACCCCGGCCAGCGCTGTCGCCATGGTCTGCGCCGCATTCGTGAGGTAAAGTGCTGGATGGGTCACGACATCCGCCAGAACCGGAAGCGGAGCGGGCAAAACGATGGAATTCAAGTCGCCCAGCGTGACCCAGGCATGCCAGACAACGACCAGCAATAGCACGGCCCAGTAGCGGCTGAGAAAGGGCACAAGACGGTTCATGCGAACCGCCTTTCTACCGCGCGCTCGACCAGACCCATCAGTGCGTAGAGCACGAGCGAGGTGAGCGTGGTCAGCAGCACCGCGGCCCAGAGCATCGGGATTTGAAAGTTCTGCATCCCCGACACCATCAACAGCCCCAGACCGCGCGCGGCTCCGAACCATTCGCCCACGATGGTGCCCATGAAGGCCACAGGGATCGCAAGCTTCAGGCCGGAGGCGATGGCGGGCAGGGCGGTGGGCCGTTCCAACAGCCAGAACCGCTGCCAGGGCCGCGCGCCCATCACCGCAAACAGGTCGATGTGATGGCGTTTCGCGCCGTCCAGACCGGAGGTCGCGGCGACATAGATCAGATAGGTCACCGCCAGCGCGCAGATCGCAACAGGAATGGCATCGCGGTGCATCAGGATCATGAAAACCGGGGCCAGCGCGATGGCCGGCGTGACATGGATCAGCGCGACAAAGGTGTCGATACCGGCGCGCGCGGGGCGAAACAGCCGCACCGCAAGTGCCAGAAACAGCCCGATGCCCGCGCCTATCAGATAGCCAAGCGCGACGGCGCGCAGGGTTGTGCTGGCCGCGCGGGTCAGAAGGCGGTGGTGGTCAGGGTCGACAAGGTAGCCAATCACGACACTCAGCGGCGGCCAGGTCAGCCCGGCAAGGCGGTAGGACCCGATGAGCTGCCACGCGAGGCAAAACAGGCCGATCCCGATCAGCGCAGGGGCGCGTTGCGCACAGCTGCGCTTGAGGCGGCGCAGGCGCGTGGGCAGAGAGGTCAAGCCCGCCACCCGATCAACCCTGCGGTTCCAGGGCGCGCGTCAGGTCGTCGACCATCGCATGAAACTGCGCGGTGCGCAGGGCCTCGGGGGTACGCGGGCGCGCAAAGGGCACCGCAACGTCGCGCAAAACCCGCCCCGGCCGCCCCGTCATCACGATGATACGGTCCGCCAGAAACAGCGCTTCCTCGACGGAATGGGTCACCAGAACGGTGGTCAGGGTGCGCGCGCTCCAGATCCGTTGTAATTCGATATTCATGTGGCGGCGCGTGACCGCATCGAGCGCCCCGAAGGGCTCGTCCAGCAGCAAGACATCGGGATCAAGGGCAAGCGCGCGGGCAATCGACGCCCGTTGGCGCATCCCGCCCGAAAGCTGGCTGGGGCGGGCGTTTTCAAAGCCCGACAGGCCGACCAATGCGATCAGACGGGCGATCGTGTCGCGCGCCACAGGTTTGCGCGCCACGCGAAAGGGCAGGGCCACATTGTCGGACACCGAAAGCCACGGCAGCAGCGCGTGGTCCTGAAAGGCCACGCCGAGGCGGTGATGCGCCGCAAGTTCGGCCGGGGCGCGACCCTCGATGTGCACCGTCCCGCTGGTCGCGGTTTCCAAACCGGCAACCAGGCGCAAAACAGTGCTTTTGCCGCACCCCGAGGGCCCCAGAATGGCGACGAATTCCCCTTCGCGGATCGATATGTCGATGCCATCGAGCGCGACAACGCTGCCGCCATCATCAAGCGCAAAGGCCTTGCCGGCAGCGCGCAGCGCGATGGCCTCGCGGCACTCGGTCTGGGGGATGTCGGGCATGGGGCTCCGCTCCGTTGGGCGCGTCTACAAAGAGGAAAGGGGCGGGCGGCTTTAAAGAGAGGCAAGCGCCTCTTGGAGCGGCGTGAGATCGACAAGCTCATCCGCGAGAACCGGCTGCTCGATGCCAGAGGCGGCGGCAACCGGGGCGATGACGCTTTCGACCAGCGCGGGGTCGAACCAGAACGGGCCAAGGCCCTCTTTTGCGCTGATCAGCGGCTGGCCCAATGTGCTCTGACGGATTTGCTGGTCCAGATCGAGGCCGAAATCCGCGCCGTATTTTTCCACAGCCAGGGTCGCGCCAAATGCGGGGTCTTTGCCGTTCTCGATCCAGCCGCGCAGCAGGGCACGCAGATACCCCACGACAAGGGCGCGGTTCTCTTGAACGAAGGCGCGGCTGGCGACGATGGGCGCACCGGGCACGGTGTAGCCCAGATCGCTAAAGAGGGTGACGTGGAAATCCTTGCCCTCGACCAACCCCATGTTTTCAAAGGTGATCGGCTGGTTCGTCGCATAGGCCATATAGGCATCGCCGTCACCCGCCAGCAGCGGCTCGGGGGAAAATCCGGTCGCCACGAGTTCGAAATCGCCCGCAATTCCCGCTTTGTCGAGCACGAAATTGAGGGTGTTCGCATCGGCAGGCAACTGGCTGAGAATGCGTTTGCCGACAAGATCCGCAGGCGTCAGCACGGGGGCATCGCCCATCGACATGATGGCGGCAGGGCTGGTGGGAAAGTTGCAGCCGAGCACGATAAAATCATTGCCCCTTGCGCGCGCTTCCAGCAGCGGCACCCAGTCGCCGCCTGCAAAATCGGCCTGACCGGCGGCCAGTTGCACCAGAACCCCCGGCGCATTCGGGCCGCCCGGTGTGTAGAGGCCTTCGATGCCCTCCTGCGCGAAATATCCCCGTTCCAGCGCCACCCAAAGTCCGGCATATTCGGCATTGGGAATCCAGCCGAGCGCGGTGGTCAAGGGGGTCAGCCCCTGAGCGTGCGCCCCCTGAGCGCGCGACAGGGCGGGCACAGCGGAAGCGGCGAGCAGGGCAGAGGTGCCTGCCATGAAATTGCGGCGCGAGAGCGCAGAGAAAGGTGTCATTTGCGGTCAAGGTCCCGTAACTGTGGTTACATCTATGAAGGTCCGTATGACTGTGGTTACATCAATTCAATTAAAATGTGCCATTTGTTACCAAGTATGCCGATGGACCCGCGAGAACTTTTGGAGATGCCTATGGATCAGGCGCACTATGGCCTTCCCGCTCAAACTTTGGTCGCCCGTAAAATTCAGCAGGCCTATCCCGAGCTGACAACAGCCCAGCGTCGGTTTGCCGAACTGGTGCGCAGCGCGCCGCTCAGAGTCGCCCGTCTCAGCATCCATGATGCGGTTTCCCTTGTGGGCGTGTCGGTTGCGACGGCCAATCGCTTTGCGACAACGCTGGGGTTCGAGGGCTACGCCGATTTCAAGAACGAGTTGATCCGTGGGTTCGAGCAGCTGTTTGCCCCCCTTGATCGCTTCGAACGCGACCTTGCCGAACATGACGAACCCGTGGGGGTCATGCGCACCGCACTGGCGTCGGATGTGGCCAGCCTTCAGCGCACGTCGGGCGCGCTATCCGCGCAGGACCTGGACGCGGCTGTAACAATGATTACAGGTGCGGCGCGCATTCACATCGCCGGTTTCGACCTTGCGGCGCATTTGGGCGGCATCTTCGCGATTGAATTGGCGATGGTGGGCTGTCGGGCAAGCTCAGCGACCAACGGCGGCGGGTCCATCGGGGCAATCCGCGATATTTTCGATTTCGGCCCGCAGGATCTGGTGATCGCCATCGCCTTTCCGCATTACTACACCGACACTTTGCGCATCACACAATGGGCACGCGGGGCGGGCATTCCGGTGCTCGCCATCACCGACACAATGGCCTCGCCCCTTGCGGCGATGGCACAAACCAGCCTCTTTGTCCCCCCCGCGCCCGACGGGCAATCGGCCTCTTCTACGGTGATTTTGGGACTGCTTGAGGGGCTGAAAGCCGCCGTGGCAATGCGCAAGCCCGATGCGACCGAGGCGGGGCGGCGGTTTTCCGAAGCGGCTTATCCGTGGATGACGGCGGGCGAAAAAGGCTGGGCGTCGCGCGATTAAACGCGCGCGTTTGGGGAGGGCGCACCGGCAGGGGCCGCAGCATCGCGCGCCGCCAAAGCCGCCACCAAAAGGGTGAAATCCACATCGCGGCGATGGGCATTGTCCGACAGCACCCGCCGCCAGGCGCGCGCTCCGGGCGCACCGGCAAACAGCCCGAGCATGTGGCGCGTGATCTGCGCCAGCTTGCCGCCCGCGGCGAGATGGGCGGTGATGTAGGGCTCCATTTCGTGAACGATCTGGGTGCGGGTTTTGGGGGGCTGCGCCGCGCCATAGATGCGCGCATCGGCGGTGCCCAGAATGTCCCACGGTTGGTGATAGGCCGCCCGTCCCACCATCACCCCGTCCAGCCCCGCAGCAAGCTGCGCCTCCGCCTCATCGAGCGTTTTGATCCCGCCGTTGATTGACAGATGCAGGTCGGGAAAGCTCTGGGTCATCTGTTGGACCAGATCAAAGTCGAGCGGGGGAATGTCGCGGTTTTCCTTGGGGCTGAGGCCCTGCAACCACGCCTTACGGGCGTGGATTTGCACGCGGCGGACACCGGCTCTGGACAGCTGTTCAAGAAAGGCGGGAAGCACCTGCGCGGGGTCCTGATCATCCACGCCGATGCGGCATTTCACCGTGACCTCGACGCTGCTTGCGTCCTGCATCGCGTGCAGGCAATCGGCGACCAGATCGGGCGATTTCATCAGCACGGCGCCAAAACAGCCCGATTGGACGCGATCCGAGGGGCAGCCGACGTTGAGGTTGATCTCGTCATAGCCCGCAGCAGCGCCCAAGGCGGCGGCTTTGCCCAATTCCTGCGGATCGGAGCCACCAAGCTGCAACGCCAGAGGGTGTTCCTCGGGGCTGTGGTCCAGCAAATGCAACGCCCCGCCCCGCACAAGCGCGGGGGCGGTCACCATCTCCGTGTAGAGCAGGGTCTCGCGCGACATGAGCCGGTGGAAATAGCGGCAATGGCGGTCGGTCCAATCCATCATCGGAGCCACGGACAGACGGGCTGCCGTTTGCAGGGGGCGGGGGGAGACGGGCATGGCGGTGACCTCTCTGGCAGGATCGGACAAGGGGGAGGCGTGTCAGGACACTTTGACAACGGATCGCGCCGATATAGCCCAAACTGGCGCAAAAGGAACCCCCAAGCCCTGCGCCTAAGGGGCAGGCAGCGCCGTGCGCGTGGTGGCACTTGCGGGTGCAAAGGCGAAGGGCAAAGCCTGGGGGGACGGCTGGGGCGCGGCCTGGGCCACTGCGTTTGCCGGGTCGTCTGACGGGTCGTCCTCAAGCGGGTCCTCGAAGGTGAGGCTGGCAACAAACAGGGCGCGTCCGTCGGGCAGCATGACATCCGTTTGCCACAGCCTCAGATGCCAGCGCTTTCGCGCGCTCGCAGGGTCGGGCGGCAGGGCAAAGGCCAGATCTTGGGGCAGGTCGCGCCAGAACAGGGGCACCACCAAGGGCGCGGGCAGGGGCTGTTGTGTCCACTGCGCCCAAAGCGCCTGCGCCAGCCGGCGCGGCGTGGGCACCGGGGCTGCCTGCCATCCTGCTGTCGCAAGGGCCGCGCCAAGCGTGGCGGCATCGGGGCTTGCGAACACGCTGGACAGGGGCGCGCGCGCTCGGCCCAGCAGGGTGGTGGTCGCCTGCGGCCAGCGATTTTCTGTCAGGATTTGGGCCGGATCGCTCAGCGTGAGCGCGGGGAGGGGCGGCAGGCTGTTGAGGGGGCTTTTGTGCAGCGCGGTGAGGCTCACGGCGGCGCAGATGGCCAGCGCAAACGGGCTGAGGGCGCGCAGCGACAGAGGCTGCGCTTGGGGGCTTTTAACGCGGGGGCGGCGCGACAGGGCTTCGCACAGGGCAATGCCGACCACCAGCCAAAGCGCGCCCACAAGATAGCCGTTGAGCACATCCGAGAGGTAATGCTCGACCAGATACAGGCGGCTCAGGCCGATGAAAAACGCAAATGTCAGTGCCAAAAGCCCCGCAAGCGTGCCGCTAAGGGCGCGAATTTTCCACAGCACATAAAAGAACATCCCCCAGATCGCGACCGAGGCGGCGGCATGGCCGCTGGGAAAGCTGCCGGAGGTTTCGACAAAATACCCCAAGGGCGAGCGCGGGCGGTTGAACAGGATTTTGAGCAAGGTGACACTGCATTGGTTGCCGATCACCACGATCCACAGCCCCAGAACCAGTGCGCGGCGGCGCAAAAGCGCAAGGGTCAGGGTCATGCCGATCAGCAGCGTGACAAGGATGCGCCAGCTGCCAAAATCGGTGATCGTTCCAAAGAGCGTGATCAGCGGCGGGCTGCGCAGCGCGAAAAACACATTGGCCACGCGCAAATCGGTCTCGGTGACCTGTGCTGAGGTGACGAAATCAAAGGTCGATTCCGCATAGGCGGCGCAGAGATACGCAAAGACCAGCGCCAGAAACGTGGCAGGCAGGCCGCTGAAACGGTCGCTGCGCAGGCGCGCTTTGAGGGCGGCGGCGCTGCGGGGATGGCGCGCGACGCTCTGTTCGACCCGCGGGTGGGTGCGTATCTCGTGCCACAGGGAGCGGCACAGCGCGATGAGAGGGGGCAGGCTGCGCCGGACCTGCCAAACCAAAAGCCACAGCGCGCCGGTGATCAGCGCCACCGCCCCGCCAAAGGCCAGAAGGCGCGGCGTGGCCGCGCCCATGGTCGCCGCGGCACTGCCGAAAAAATATCCCAAAGCCGGCAAGGTAAGCGCATAGGGCAGCGCACTGGCGATATTCCACAGCGTAAAGCGGCGTCGCTCCATGCCCGCCATCGCGGCCGCAAAGGGCACAAAGGCCGACAGTGGCCCCAAAAACCGCCCCACAACCATGGCAAAGCCGCCGTAGCGTTGCAGCAGGCCGCGCGCGCGCACCAGTTGCGCGGCCCCCGGGAGTTTGGGCGCGCCGCCCTCTTTTGTGGCCAGGCCGCGGGTCGCCAGACGCCCGAGGCGATAGCTGATTTCGCTGCCAAGGATGGTGCCACCTGCGACGAACCACGCCAGATCGAAAAAGTCGATGACGCCGCGCTGGACGAGAATGCCACCCGCGATCACCGCCAAGGCGCCCGGGGCGATCATCCCTGTCAGCACGACGGCCTCCAGCAAGGCGCAGGCCGCGAGAAACCAGTAGGTCCAGATGCCCAGGGATTGCAAGGACGGCAAAAGTTGATCGAGGCTGTGGGGCACAGAGGTCTCCAAGGTAAGCGGCCGGACCTGTTTCCGGCCCTGTGATATCTGCGCGCGGTTTCTCACCAAATCGGATCGGCGGCATTGCAAATTTGTAATGTCGTTGACGGGTAAATGAAACGGGCAGGGCGCAAATCTATCACAACACCACACAGGAGATCTGACATGACGAAACTGAAAAACATTCTGGGCGCGACTTTGGCTGGCCTTGCCGCATTGGCGGCCTTGGGGGCGGGGATCTTGTTCGTTGCCACTGCGGTTGTCATCGGCGCGATGTTGGCCTTGGCGGCGCGCATCACCTTTGCCGCGCGCCCCGCAGCGGCGCCTGAGGCGCCCGCGCCCTGCGAAGAAGCTGCGGCCTAGGGGCAAGCTTGGGGCCGATCGGGCACATGCGCTCTGCCAAAGGGGCGCGGATCTGCTATACAGGGGGCAAAGCGTGGCAATGCTTTGCCGGCAGGGCGGCCCCCGATGGCCCCCGATGGCCCCTGATGGTTCCGGTGGGCGGCGGTGCAAACTGGCCAGTGGCATGTGACAGGACGTGATATGAAAATTCTCGTGGTCGAAGATGACGCGACAACCGGCGCCTATATTTGCGACGGGCTGCGCGAACTGGGGCATTCGGTTGATCTGTTTACCACCGGAACGCAGGGCCTGATCCAAGCGACCGTGGGCCAGTACGATGTGTTGGTGGTGGACCGGATGTTGCCCGAACTTGACGGCATCAGCCTTGTGAAAACCCTGCGCGGTGCGAAAAACTGGACGCCTGTGCTGTTTTTGACCTCGCTTGGCGGTGTGGACGACCGGATCGAGGGGCTGGAGTCGGGGGGCGATGACTATCTTGTCAAACCCTTCGCCTTTGGCGAATTGAGCGCGCGGATCGCGGCGCTGGGCCGTCGTCCGCAACCGCAGGACACGCCGACGGTTTTGACGGCGGGCGATTTGGAAATGAACCTTTTGACGCGCAAGGTCACGCGGGCAGGGCAGGTGATCGACCTCTTGCCGCGCGAGTTTGCACTGCTGGAGGTGCTGCTGCGGCGCAAGGGACGGGTCCAGACACGCACCATGTTGATGGAAAGCGTCTGGGACATCCATTTCGACCCGATGACCAATGTCGTCGACACCCATATCAGCCGGTTGCGCAGCAAGGTGGACAAACCCTTTGCGCGCGAGTTGATTGAGACCGTGCGCGGATCGGGCTATCGTATTGATGCGCCCTGACGCCGCTCTGCACGCCCTCCTGCGCGCGCCCCGTGGCGCAGTGGCGCGCCTGTGCGGCGCGCGCCACTGGTTGGCGCGCTCGACCCCGATGCGGGTGACGATGATCCTTGTGGCGATTTTCGTGGTCGCCTCTGGCGCAAGTTTTGCAAGCGCCTATTTCGTCATTCGCAGCACTCTGGACAGCGCGTTTGCAAGCGAGATCGAGCAGCAGGTCACGCTCTACCAACAGCTTGGCACGCAGGCAGCCCTGGAACAGCGCCTGGCGAGCGATATCCGCACCAGCGATCCCGAGCTGACGCTGCTTCAGTACCAGCCCGACAGGGGCATGACCCTTGCGAATGTCGCACCGATTGCGCCGTTTCACGGAACGCGCGTCCTGTCAGAGCGGGCGCTGAAGGGGCGAAGAGGTGATCTTGCCGACAGCTATCTGGCCCGAAGCCTGCGGGTGGGCGCGGGCCAGTTGATCATCGCCAAATCGCGCGCGCAGGTGATCGAGATGGGGGAAATCATGCTCGGGGTCGTGCTGCTTGGTCTCTTGCCAAGCCTCGCGGTGGCCGCGGTTTCGGGGGGATTTCTCGCCCGCGTGTCCGGCCGTAAAATTGCGCGCATTCAAACGGTTCTGGAACAACTGACCTCGGGCCAGATGCGCGCGCGCGTCCCCCACGCACATCCCGCGCGCGACGATCTTTCGCAAATCGGGGCGGCGGTGAATACGATGGCCAGCGCACAGGAGGCGCTGATCGACTCGATGCGCCAGGTCACCGCCGACATTGCCCATGATTTGAAAACACCGATCCAGCGGGTGGCGGTGCTGTTGGACCGGCTTGAGCGCCAGTCGGATCTGAGCGCGCCGCAGCAGGCGCTGGTCGGGCAAGCGCAGGATCAAACCGCCCAGATCGTCAAAACGTTTCAGGCGCTGCTGCAACTTGCCCAGATCGAAGGCGGCGCGGTGCGCGAGCGTCTGACCCGCACCGATCTGCGTCAGGTCACGGTGGATGTGGTTGAGTTTCTTGAGGCCGAAGCCGAGGCGCTGGGCGACCGCCTGTCGCTGGATATCGCGGGGGCAGGGCCGTTCGAGGTGGCGGGGGATCGGCATTTGCTGGCGCAGGTGCTGGCGAATTTGATCGAAAACAGCATGCGGCACACGCCTCGCGGCGCGCTGATCAGCGTTACGCTGCGCCGGATCGCCGGTGCGACGGCAGGGCAGGTTGAACTGTTGGTCTGCGACGACGGGCCGGGCATTCCGGCGGGTGAGCGCGACAAAGTGCTGCGCCGCCTGTACCGGATGGAAAAAAGCCGCACCACCGAGGGCAATGGGCTGGGCCTGAGCCTTGTGGCGGCGATTTGCGCCTTGCACGGTGCAAAACTGACCCTTGAGGCGGCGCCGAACGGTCAGGGAAGCGCCAAGGGGCGCGGGTTGCAGGTGCGCATCCTGTTTGCGGCGCTGCCGAAGTAGCGCACCCAGCCCCCTTGCAACTAGGGCGCACTGCGGCGTTGCCGGTCGGTCAGGGCGCGCTTGGCAGGCCCTTCTGCGGGGGGCGATGCAGACGGCGATGCGCGCCGTGATTCAGGCCATAATCAAAAAAATGAAACAGTTCTAAGGGGCTTAACCTGAAATTCAGGTTTTTTGGACAAAGATTGTGCATCAGGAAGTGGGAACGAGCGATGCAGGCACTCATAGTCGAAGATGATCCAAATCTGCGATTCATGTGGGAAGAAACCCTTGAAGGCGAAGGCTTCGAGGTGTTGTCGGTCGATTCCTGCCGTCTGGCGATGCAGGCCTTGTTGCGCCGTCCCTTTGATTTGGTCGTGCTGGACCTGTTTGTGGCCGATGGCAATACGATCGCCTTGTCGGATTGGGTAAAAATCCGCACGCCCGCGACCAAGATGATCATGCTGACCGGATCGGACGTGTTCTTGAACAACGAACATTTTGAAACCGCCTCAAGTCCTGACTGGTTCTTGCGCAAGCCTGTCCAGGCCAAGGACCTTGCGGCGATGGCGAATTATCTGGTCGGGTGAACTTCCGCCGCTGCCCGGGCACAAGCGACACGGGCACAAGCGACACGGGCACAAGCGACACGGGCCCAAGCCACATGGACACAAGCCACATGGACACAAGCCACATGGACACAAGCCACATGGACACAAGCGGCCCGGGCGAAGTAGCGCCCGATGGTCAAGGCGGAGGGCATGGCGCGCCCTGTCAGGCGCGCACAGGCGGTCAGTGATCCGCTAGACGCCGGACCCTTTAAACGCCGGACCCGTTGAAGCCCGGACCTGTTAAGCCCGGACCCGTTTAGCCCAATCGTTTAAAACCCAGCCTATCGCGTCCCCGCAGTCGCGAAACGGGCCTTGCGCCCGCATGGGGCGGCCAGAACCCTTAGGTGGCGCGCAAACTCTCCAGCACCGTCGCAATCTTTGCCCGTGTGATCGGCTTGGAAATGACACCGTTGAACCCTGCTGCGCTGGCAACTTGGGAATCATGCCAAAATGTATCTGCGGTGACCGCAAAGACCGTCAGGTTGCGCGGCGGGTCGTCATGGGCGCGGCGAATTTCACGCGTGGCATGGTCGCCGGTCATGACAGGCATGTGGATGTCCATGAAAATAGCGTCAAAGCGACCGCTATTTTGCGAGAGCGTTTCCAGACAGGCCTGGCCGTTGGGGACTTCTTCACACCCCACGCCAAGATCATCAAGCATTTCGCTCATCAGAAACCGGCTGGTGGGATCATCTTCGACGATTAGAATGTGCGATTTCATGCAGCTTTCCCAATGTTTAACGGGTTGATGTGACTTTCATGGACGGGAAGGGACACAAAGAAGGTGGTCCCGTGCCCGGGCGCGCTTTGCAGGTGGATTTCTCCGCCCATCATCTCGATCAGTTCGCGCGAGATCGGAAGGCCAAGACCGCTTCCGCCAACGCTACGCGACGGGCCTCCGTCGATCTGGCGGAATTTTTCAAAAATCTGGTCGTGCAGATGCGCCTCGATGCCGATCCCGCTATCGGATATCTCGAACAAAACAGCCTCTGCGCCCCTGAGCATCGCGGGCGCAATGCGAATGCGGATCATGCCCTCATCCGTAAAGCGCACCGCATTATCGACGAGATTGACAAGAATCTGGATAAGCCGGTCCTGATCGCATTGCATCGTTTCCGGCAATCCGGGATCGACCTCGACTTTCGGGGTGATTGGCTTTTGGGATTTGGCCACTGTCCCTTCCATCAGCAGGGCAACCTGATCTGCGATCCCACGCAACGCGCAATCCGACACGTTCAACTCAAGGCGACCGGCATCAATCCGTGCTGCGTCCAAAATATTCGTCAAAAGATGAAACAATCCTTCAGCGGCGGCACGACCGTGATGGGCGCGCTTTTTCTGGCGCGCGGGAATGTCGGCGGCTTCAATCAATTCGAACATTCCCATAATGGCATTGAGGGGCGTACGTACTTCGTGGCTCATCATCGCAAGGAAATCTGTTTTAATTTTGGCGACAGATTCCGCTTCAATTTTAGATTTTTTCAACTGTTCTTCAAATTCGTTGCGTTGCTGACTGAGACACCGCAGTTGATCTACCGCAGCGCTCAAGGCGGAAATCTCATCGCGACCGCTCAAACGCCCCATATCGGAAAAATCATCCTGCTGAATCGCATATACCTGCTGCTCGACTCCGCGCAAACGGCGCACGATTTTACGTTCGATCACAAAGAAGATGATAAGGCTCGAAAGGCCGAAAAAGACGAATGCGGCAAAAATTAAAAACAATTTGCTCGACAGAAGGCTTGATTCCAATTCGGTTGTCGAGGTTTTGACCGACGCCCTTTGGGCTTGGACCACGGCAGAGGTATCGGCTTTCAACAGGGAATACTGCGCAACCAGATTGCCTGCCGCCGCCAGAATGTCGGCTTCGCGTGTGAGGTCCTCGACCTTGTTGCGCGTTGCGGAACCGTCTAAAAAGGCCCTGTAAAACGGGGCGATGGTGGTGCCCAATTCGGTCCGTAGCGGCGTGTCGGGCATCCGCGAGATCGTGGCGTAGAAATCCACGAACCGACGCTTGACGGAGTCATTGACGCGGGCAATCTGGCCCAGAGATTCCGCGTCGATCAAATCGCGGACCCCGTCCTGGATGAATGCCAGATCGGCGGAGGCATTGAGAAGGCGTTGCAGGGTGCTGGTCAACAGGGGCGCTTCAGTGCCATTTGGAATATTGCGCGCCGACAATTTGGAATATTCAAGTTTTTCCGACAGAAGTTTCAACTTGGCCTCCATCTCCCGCAGGTTCGCAACCGTTGTATGCCTATCATCGGGCAATAGCTGGATGTCGTTAGACAATTGATCGACCTGTGTCTGGATGATTGCCAGATGGTTGCGGATGTCGGGCGTAAGCGATGCATCGGCCTCAAGGGCGGCAACGGCTTTCTCATTCAACAGATCAACACTTTTACGTGTCTCTTCAAGCGCGGCAAGGCGCTGCTCCTTCGAGTTGGCCGACATGATCAGAACGGCCGAACCGGCCCCTTCAAAGGCAGATTCGCTCATTTCATCGAGATCAAGCAAAACGGGAACGGTTTTTTGCGTCAGGGAAAGAAAACGGGTTCCTGCGTCCGCAATTACAAGGAAAGAAACGTAAAAAAGCAAAAGGCCGATGGCCGTCAACAGCATGACGCAGAGGCGCAAAAGACTGGTCGCGTTCAGATGTTTCATGATTAGCCAAATATTAACTCGCCTTCATCAATACTGGGCGAGAGTTAATTGCTGGTAAATTTTCCGAGGGAGCAGGACATAGAATGAACAGACGGAAGTTTTTGGTAAACTCGGCCGCGCTTGCCGCCGCGATGCCCGCGGCTGTGCGCGCGTCAAGCGTTGCGCACCCCCTGCTGCCCGAAGCTGCGGCGGCGAAGGCCCTGGCCGGCGGGACAAAGCCCGTCTTGCACTGCCTTTTTCCCGAAGGAAGCCAGTCCAACATAGACGCCGTCCTTGCGCAATGGACCCGCCAGACGGGGCTTGATGTGACCTTTGAAACAGAGAGCCTTGATGACATCAACGGGCGCATTCTGTCGGATTCCCTCACCGGTATGACGACCTATGATGTGGCGCTTCCGGCGACTTTCGGCATCGCCGATCTGGTGCATGGCAATGCGTTGCAACCGTTCGATGCGCTTGCGCCCGCGGGCTTGGCGCCGGCTCTCGGTCCGCAGGTGCTCTATAGCGACGGAGATTTTGTCGATGGCGCGCGCTACGGGTTCCAAACCGATGGCGATGTCTATCTTGCTTTTTATCGCAAGGATTTGGCAGAGCAGGCAAATGCAACCGGGGCCTATGCGGCGCAGCATGGCTATCCTTTGGCAACGCCAGACACATGGGCCGAACTGGACCGGCAGATGGCGTTTTTTCATGACCCGACAGAAGGGTGCTACGGCGGTGCGCTGTTTCGAAATGCCGGCTATCTGGCTTGGGAATATCTTTCGCGCCTCAATGACAAGGGCGCGCGCATCATCGGTGCCGGGTTCGAGCCGAATTTTGGAAGCGATGCGGCGGTCGAGGCGCTTGAGGACATGATCCGCGCGACCGCCTTTCTCCATCCGGCGACCGCAACATCGGGTCTCTTTGAAAATTGGGACCTGTACCGCAACACGAAAATCTACGCCAATGTCGGGTGGGGCGGCTCGCAAAAGATGTTTAACGTGCCTGGCTCTCCGCTGCGGGGCAATATGATCCACGCCCAGCTGCCTGCGGGTCAGGGGAGGTCGTCGGCCTATTTCAACTGGGGGTGGTCCTACGTCATTCCGCGCGCGGCAAAATTGGCAGAACTTGGCTATCTTTTCGCCCGGTTTGCGGTGTCTGACAGCGTGTCGACCTTGGCGGTGCGCGAAGCGGAGGGCTATTTCGACCCCTTCAACGAGGTTCACTATGCCGATCCGGTGATCGAGGAGGTCTATTCGAGTGCCTTCCTCAAGGTCCACCGCGCCGCGATGCGCAATGCCAGTTTGAACCTCTATGTCCCGGGGTATTCCAACTACATGAATTCGTTGAACGAATATCTTGCCCTCGCAATCGAGGGGACGCATCGCCCCGAAGTGGCACTGGAGCTTGCAGCATCGGAGTGGCGGTTGATCACCCTTGAGGTCGGGCAAAGCAACCAGCATCAACGCTGGTCGGATCTCAAGGCCATCGACTAGCGGGGGCTGCGGCGGATGTCACAGGGCGGAACCTGTGAAAAACTGACCCCTCAGCCCCGATTGCGACAGGCGCAGGGAGAGGCTGAGGGGGCGTGCCTAGTTTGGGTGGGTGTCGCCGGTGCGCGGGCGGGCATGGGTGTCGGCCCCCAAAACCCGTCCGAGCACCCAGCGCAGACGGGTTTTCAGCCCGTCCAGCACGCTGAACAGCGACGGCACAAACAGAAGCGACAGCAGGGTCGACAGGATCAGCCCGCCGATCACCGCTATGGCCATCGGGGCGCGAAACTCGCCGCCGGTGGAATGGGCCAGCGCCGAGGGGATCATGCCCGCGACCATCGCGATGGTGGTCATGATGATCGGGCGGGCGCGTTTATGGCCCGCATCCAGCATGGCTTCGGCGCGCGTTGCACCGCCTTTCATGGCTTCAAGGGCGAATTCCACCAGCATGATGGCGTTTTTCGTGACGATCCCCATCAGCATCAAAAAGCCGATGACCACCGACAGGCCAATGCCCGCGCCATACAGATAAAGCGCAAAGATTGCGCCGCCGATGGCAAGGGGCAGGGACAAGAGAATGGTGATCGGGGTCACGAAACTGCCAAACAGCAGCACCAGAACCACGTAGACCAACAAGATGCCCGCGCCCATCGCCAGTGCAAAGCTGGAAAACACCTCGTTCATGGTTTCCGCATCGCCCGCCGGTTGCAGCGTTGTGCCCGCGGGCATGTCTTGGGCCAGCGGCAGTGCGCTGACTGCCTGCGTTGCCGGTCCCAAAATCGCCCCCTCTGCCAGATCGGCCTCGATGGCGACACGGTAGCGGCGGTCGTAGCGTTCCAGCGTAGCGGGGCCGGTAGAGAGTCGCAGATCGGCAACTGTGGCCAGCGCCACCAGCGATCCGGTGCTCGATTGCACCTTCAACCCCGCCAGACGCGAGAGGTCATCGCGGGCCTGCTCGTCGATGCGCACGCGGATCGGCACTTGTTTTTCGCCCGCGCTGAACTGCGCCAGATTGGCATCTGTGTCGCCTTGGGTGGTGATGCGAATGGCATTGGCCAGTGTCGCCGCGCTGACGCCCAGCTCTGCGGCACGTTCTGGATCGGGCGTGATCTGGATCTCGGGGCGCATCAGGGCGGCATCCGAGGAGACATCGCGCAGATCGGGCAGGGTTTTCATCTGGGCCATCAACTGGGCCGCTGCCTCGGCCGCCTGTGCTTCGGTATCGCCCAGAACATTGATCGACAGCGCGCGTGCCGCGTCCTCGTCCAGCACGAACAGCCGCACATCGGGGATCGCGGCAAGACGGGTCGCCAATTCGGCCTTGATCGCGTCCGAGCTGCGGTCGCGGTGGGATTTGTCGCCGAAATTGACCTGCACATTCAACGAGGTGGCCGAACTTCCGTCCACAAACACGCCCTGAACTTCCGGGGTTTCGCGGATCAGGCTGTTGAGCTGCGCACCGGTGCTGCGGGCTTGGGCCAGCGTCGTGCCGGGGGGCAATTGCACCGTGACCACCGCGCGCCCCGTATCCGAGGGCGGGATAAATTCGGTCGGCAAAAGCGTCGCCGAAAAGATCGAACCGGCAAAAATCGCAACCCCCAGCAACAGCGTCACCGTGCGGTTGCGCAGGGTCCAGGCCAGAGCGCCCAGATAGCGGCGCATGAGCCAGCCGTCCTTGGTTTCTTCGACCACGGCTTTGCTTTTGAGGAAATAGGCGGCGAACATCGGGGTGATGATCCGCGCCACGAGCAGCGAGAACAACACAGCCACGGCGACCGTGATGCCGAACTGCTTGAAAAACTGTCCCGCGATGCCGCCCATGAAACTGACGGGGGCAAAGACGGCGACGATGGTGAGCGAGATGGCGATCACCGTCATGCCGATTTCCGAGGCCGCTTCTTCGGAGGCCTGATAGGCTGGGGTGCCCATGTGGATGTGGCGCACGATGTTCTCGATTTCCACAATCGCGTCATCGACCAGAATACCCACCACCAAGGTGATCCCGAGCAGGCTGATGGTGTTGAGCGAAAAGCCCAGCATATCCATCACGATAAAGGTCGGAATGGCCGAGAGCGGCAGCGCCACAAAGGCCACCACCGTCGCGCGCCAGTCCTTGAGGAACAAGAACACCACGATGATCGCGAGAATGGCGCCCTCGTAAAGGGTGGACATGGCCGCTTGGAAATTGGCCTCGGTGTAGATCGTCGCATCATCGACCAGATCGATCTGCATATCGGGATATTGCGCGCTGAGCGCCGCGATGCGGGCCTTGGCGTTTTCGCCCGCATCCAGATCCGAAGCCCCCGTGGCGCGAAACACACCAAAGGCCACGACCGGACGCCCGTTGAACAGCGCAAAACTGGTGGCCTCCTGGGCCCCGTCGCTGATGGTGCCCAGTTGGTCAAGGCGGATCACATCGCCGCCGCCCAGCCGGATCGGGGTCGCGCCAAGCGCGGCAATGCTGTCGGCAGAGCCAAGCGCACGGATCGAATAGTCCTGCCCCGCAAGCGTGCCGCCGCCGCCGCCCTGATCCTGGTTCACATCGGCAAGCTGGCTGCTGACCTGCGCGGCCGTCAGCCCGAAAGCGAGCAAACGGTCAGGGTCAAGATCGACGGCGATTTCGCGGGTGGCCCCGCCCAGACGGGCGACACTGCCCACGCCCCCGGCGGTTTGCAGGTCGCGCACGATCACGTCGTCGACAAAGGTCGAAAGGTCCTCGGTGCTGCGCGTGGGATCGGAGACCGCATAGGTCAGGATCGGCGCACCGCTGAAGTCCAGGCGCTTGACCACCGGTTCGGTGATGGTTTCGGGCATTTCGCTGCGCGCGGCGGTAATGGCATCTTTGACGTCGTTGAGGGCGCGGTCGGTGTCGGTGCCAACGGCAAATTCCACCGTCAGGCTGGCCGCGCTATCGGAGGCCGTGGCCGTGACATGGCGCATCCCGGCAATGTCACTGACTTCGCTTTCAATGGGTTGCACGACTTGCGAGGTGATCTCGGCGGGGGCCGCACCGGGCAGGCCGACACTGATCGTGACCACGGGCAAATCGACGTTTGGATATTGGGTGACGGGCATCCGCGCAAAGCTGACGAGCCCGACAAGCACCAGTGCAAGGAAAAGCGCAATGGCCGGAACGGGGTTTCGGATCGAAAGGGTGGAAATATTCACTGGGCGCTCCCTGCGTCAGCGGTTTGATCTGCAGCGGCGGCGCCTGTCGTTGGGCCGCTGTCTTGGGCGGATTCCGCCGCGCTGCGCACCGTGTCGCCGGGGGCGAAAAATGCCCCCGCACGTGCCAGAACCACATCGCCCGCGCTCAGGCCGTCGGTGATTTCGCGCCAGTCCTGCCACAAAAGCCCCGCCGTCACATCGCGCCGCTCAAGCGTGCCGACCCCGGGAGTTTGCGCGCTCTCGCGCACCAGCAACACATAGTCGCCCCTCGCATCCGAAATCACCGCCGTGGCGGGCACGGCCAGACTGTTGCGTTCGGCTGTGGTGATCCAGCCGCCCACGAACAGACCGGGGCGCAGGCCGGCTTGGGCGGGGGTCGCAATGCGCACCGCACCGAGGCGGCTGGTGGCATCGACCACGGGGGCAAGGCGGCGCAACCGGCCCTCGACGGGCGCAAGACCGGCGATGTCGAGGGTGGCCCTCTGGCCGACCGCAAGCTGGGCAAGGTCGGTTTCGGTGACCTCCACCTCGACCTCCACCTCGCCGTCGCGAATGATGCGATACAGCGGTTCGCCACTGGCCGAGGCGATGCCGCCGATCTGACCGTTGCGCGCGGAAATGATACCGGAAGCGGGCGCTTTGATCTGCGCGGCGTCGAGATCCTGCCGCGCGATGGCCAGCGCGACCTCCGCCTGTTGCGTTTGTGCCTGTGCGACAGCCACACCGTCCTGCGCGTTTTGCAAAGTTGCCTGTGCGGTCTGGTCGGCTGTCAGCGCATCATCCAGCGCGCTTTGGGTGGTTGCGCCGCTGTCGCGCAGGCTCTGGCTGCGCGACAGGGTCTGGGCGGCCTGCGTGCGGGCCGATTGTGCTGAAATCACCTGACTTTCGGCCTGACGCGCGGCGGCCTGCGCGCGGGCAAGTTCGGCCTGCGCCTGCGCAAGTTTTTGGGTCAGGGTACGCGCGTCCAGCGTTGCCAGGACATCGCCCTTGGCCACGCTGTCACCGATATCCGCCTCAAGGGCCGTCACCGCGTAGCCGCCTGTGTCGGGATACACCAGCACTTCGCCGCGCGCCACGAGGCTTCCGGTCACGGGCACGCGGGCTACCAGATCGCGCGGCTGCGCCTGTGCGGTGGTGACGGTGGGAATGCGTGCGCTGCTCTGGCTGGCGGGCTTTTGCGCGTCCTCGGCTGCGGCACTGGCGGGCAAAAGCACTGCGGGCAGGGGCGCCAGCAGACCAACAAGGACAAATGCGACGGCGCCGCGAGAAAGGGAAAAGGTCGGCATGGTGGTCTCCGAAAAGATTTGCGGCGAAATAAAATGAAGCGGTGCGGCGCGGGCGGGCGAAAAAACAGGCGGTGCGCGGTTTGTTCAATTCTGACTGAACGGTAGATAGGAACGTGGCGCGGAACTGTCAATGGCGCGTTCAGTCTTGAGTAAACAAACCCCATCCGCTACAGTCCCTCAACCTACGAGCCAGAGCCGATGACAGATCATATTTCCACCGCACAACAAGAGTTTCTTGCGCTGATCGGCGCCGCATCGGAAGCGGAGGGCAAATCGCGCATTTCCGGCCAGATCATTGCGCTTTTGGTGTTCGAGGGGCGCGCGCTGTCTTTTGGGGAACTTGCGGTGGCGCTGGGCGTCAGCCGGGGCAGCATCAGCACCAACACACGGACCCTCGAGGCGCGCGGCGTGCTGGCGCGGGTGCAACGCAGCGGCGAGCGGCAGGATTATTTCGAACTGGTTGACGTTCATTCCGCCACGCTGCTGCGCGAAATTTCCCAACGGCTCGACCGGACCGGAACGGGGATCGAGGATATCTGTGCGCGCCTTTCGCACAGCGGCGGCGACAGCGGTCACGGGGCCTGCGCCCGGCTGCGCGACTACGCCGCGTTTCACCATATCGTCGCCAAGGCCATTGCGACCGCCTCGGACGAAATCGAAGGCAAAACCGCGCATCTGCGGCCCGGCGACAGCGTCGAGTGAGACCGGCGACAGCGTCGAGTGAGAAACGGCGCGTCCTGTTGCGCGCGTTCCCAATCGCGGGCGCCGTGCGCGCGCTCTACAGGGGCGCGGTTTGACGGCTCTGAAACGAAGCCCTAGCGCGCTTTGGCAAAGGCCTGCGCGAGCGCGGATTGCAGCGAGGTGGTGGAAAAAGGCTTTTGCACCACGACGCAGGGCGGGTAGGTGTCCATCAGATCCGCGGCCGCCCCATAGCCCGTCGCAAGCACAAAGGGCGTGCCGCGTTCGTAGAGCGCATGGGCCACCGAAACGGATTGTTCATCGCCCAGGTTCACATCCAGCACCGCAAAATCGACATGGGCGGTTTCCAGATGTTTCATCGCCGCCGCGACGGTGGAAATAATCGCCACTTCCTGTGCGCCCATATCCTCCATGATGCCCGCAGCATCCATGGCGATGATCAGCGTATCCTCCAGCACAAAGCCTTGACCCGAAAGGGTGAAGGTCTCGCTCGGGGGGGCGTCGTCGGGAACGGGCGCCGCATCTTCGATCTCGCGCTCGAAACTGGAAATCACTGCCGGGGGCAGGCGGAACCTGGCCTCAAGCCCGCTCATTTTGTAGGAGACTTCCGCATCGCCTTTGAGCTCGTGGGGGATCGAACTTTCGATGATCAGCGACCCGAAACCGCGCCGCTTGGGCGGGGTGACGGGCGGTCCGCCGCGCTCGACCCAGTCGATCACAAGCCCGCCGCTGGCGTCCTCGCGCAAGGACACAAGCACGCGCCCGCTGCGATCGCACAGCGCACCGTATTTGATCGAATTGGTCGCCATCTCATGCAGCACCAGCGCCAGGGTTGTGAACGCATTGGGCGAGATCATCGCATCAGATCCGCTGATCTCGACACGGCTGGCTTTGGCATCGGCATAGGCGTCAAATTCGCATTGAATCAGCGATTTGATCGAGGTCGGTTCCCATTGCTCCGAGGTGAGCTGGTCATGGGCACGCGCCAGGGCCTGAATGCGCCCGTCCAGGTTCTTGGTAAATTCTTCCAATGTTCCGGCAGAGGATCGCGACTGGGCAAGCAACCCGCGCATCAGGTTCAAAATGTTGCGCACGCGGTGGTTCAGCTCGGAAATCAGCAGCTGTTGCTGTTCCTGCGCCCGCTTGCGTTCCAGATTGGCTGCATCCGTCACCTTGAGGAAAATTTCCAACAGGACCGTGCGCAACAGGTCGGCCGCGTGGAACTCCTGCGCCGACCACGGGGCCGATTGCCCCTCTACGGTCTCGCGCCAGACATCGAAACTCTTGCGCGGCGTCAGGCGCGTGCCGTTGGGGCCCACTTCGACCGCTTTGCTTGGATCGCCCGCCCAGGAAACGGTGCTTGCCACTGGTTTGCGAAACAAAATCAGATAGTCACGGGGACGTTTTGACACGGGAATGGCCATCATCCCCGCGCAGCGATCGGCGTAGTCGCGCGCCGGATCGTGCAACGCACCCAACCTGTCGGTAGCGAAGGTGCCAGCCCCCGCGCGGGTGTCGAGCAGGCGGGCAATCGCGCGAAATTCATCCTCGGTGGGGGCCGCGCCGGTGGCATGGAACGTCTCGTTCTCATAGAGCACCAGACCGTCATGGGCGATCACATCCCCGATGTCGTGCGAGACGGCCATAAGACTGTCCGACAGCGTGGCACCTTCGGCCATCTGCGCCATCAGGCGGCTTTGCATCCGGCTGGTTTGCGCTTCGACTTTCTTGCGAAGACCTTCCTCGAAGCGCGCGATTTCATAGGAAAAAAGATGCGCAAACATTTCAATCGCGGTGCGGCGTTCATAGTCGATATAGCGCGGGCTGTGGTGGTGGCAGGCAAAAAGCCCCCAGAGTTCGCCGTCTTTCATGATCGACACGGACATCGAGGCCGCAACCCCCATGTTGCGCAGGTATTCGACATGGATCGGTGAAACCGCCCGCGTGACGGCCAGCGACAGATCCAGCGGCGCGTCGTTGATATCCTGAGCGGGGTAAACGGCGCTGCCGCGATCGTTCACATCCGCGATCAGCCGCAGCAGCGAGCGTTTGTAAAGCGCGCGCGCCTGCACCGGAATATCGGAGGCGGGAAACATCATGCCGTTGTATTTGCTTTGCCCGTCGGCGCGCTGTTCGGCAATCACCTTGCCCGAATGATCGGGCTGGAACTGATAGACCATCACTGAGTCAAATCCGCAAATCTCGCGCAGGCCACGCGCGGCGTCGCGCGCAAGAATATCCATGCCTTTCTCGCGCCGCAGCGCCGCGATTTGCGGGTAGACCTCGGTCAGGACATCCCTGTCGCGCCGCGTGATCTTGGGTTCGAATTCGATGATCAGATGCCGGCCCGACTGGTGCAGGCAAACGTCAAAGCCGTTTTGCGGTCCCTGTGTTTGAAGCAACTCGACCCCGAACAGCCGCGCCGCGCCGTCCTTGAGTTCGACACTGCGCAGATTGCGCCGGATGCGCTGGAACCCTTCGGCTGAAATCAACTGCCCCAAGGGCAGGCCGATTGCGTGTTCCAGCGGAATTCCCAGAATTTCGGGAAGATTTTCCGAAGCGTGTTGGACGATCCAGTCTTGCGACACGGCTACCAGCGCGCCGTAGGATTGCACGCGGCCCAATTGGTGGATCGGCTCGCGGTCGCAATTGGTCAGGGTGACGGGCTGCGTTGCATGAGAGCCGGAAAGAGAGTCGGAATGAGGGCCGGTGGGATGGTTCACGTCAGGTCCTTTAACTTGCGTCACGCAGGTGGGCCGCTGCGCCGCGCGGCCCTTGCAGTTCAATGGGGTGTGCGCCGCTGGGGGCAGGGCGCGGGGACGGTGTTCGTTGCGCAAGAGCGGCGCGATGGAATAGCGCGAACCCGCGTCTGGAGTCAAAAATGACGCGCTCGGCGCGCGGGCTTTGGGGGGCAATGGCGTCGAGTGCGCTGCAATGCGCACGCCACAAATCGCGTGCATCACCGCCAAGAAAATAGCTTGGGGGAAGAGCGCCCGTGTCCTGTGGCCAGAGTTGGCGGCGCATGACTTCGGTGCCCAGACGCGACCCGAGCACGAGGTAGTCAACCGCCAGCGGGTCAAGCCCGCTGTCGGGCGGGGTCGCGACACATCGGGCCCCAAGCTGCGCAAGATCGGCATCAAGCCTGTCGGTTAATTGGGCCATCAAAGCGGTGCAACCCGGGGTGCTCGCAACCTCGCGACTGTCAAAAACAGCCACAAGGCCAGCGCGCTGCGCGGCCAGAAACCACGCAAGATGGGGCTGGGGATCGGCCATGAACGGGGCAAAGGCGTCTTCCGTTTGCGCATGTTGCACCGCGGTCTCGCGGCGCAAACGGTGGCGAAATGTCGCCTCCGTCTGGGCGGCATCACGGCGCGCGCGCGGTTCCGGCGACGCGGGCTGGAGGTCGTGGATTGTCTTGTTCGTCAAAATGGCCCCACCATTTTCGCTTTTCTTTACTGTCGCTTCTGGCGCGCTTGGGCGTCGGTAACGCCCCTCATGGGCCGCCTCAAGCCTGCTCCCTACAGTCCTGCCAGTCATGAGCGTGCAGGTAATTCAAAAGTGGAAACGCGCGAGCGTAGGAATGGTTCCCTGCGTTCTCACCTTTTTGTGAGGGGGGTCTTCTGTCACCGCTAGTTGCGCAAAAACGTCGGCTTGGTGCGGCTTTCATGCGTGTCATGCGGGTGAATTTGCAAACCCTTGCATCGAGCCGCTTGCGCGCGCCCTGATGGCCCCGCGGCGCTGCGCCATCGAGGGGCCTGTGATGAAACCAATGGTCAAAGTCGCGCGTTTGCGTCACAAATCAAGCGCGCCGCGCCGGCGATCCGTCTGGGATGGTCGCAAAAAAGAGAGAAATCACATGCATCTCAATGACAAAACCCTTTTGAAACAGTCCTGCCTGCTGGATGGCGCATGGGTCGCGGCCCAAGATGGCGCCACCAAAGCGGTGATCAACCCCGCGACGGGCGCGCAGATCGCGACCGTGCCCGTGATGGGCGAGGATCAGGCCACGCAGGCCATCGCAGCGGCGCAAACGGCCTTTGCCCCCTGGGCGGCGCGCCCGGCTCAGGAGCGCTCGAAAATCCTGCGCAAATGGTTCGACCTGATGGTCGCGCACGCCGATGACCTTGCGATGATCATCACCTGCGAGCAGGGCAAGCCGCTGGCCGAAGCCAAGGGCGAGGTGCTCTATGCCGCCTCCTTCATTGAATGGTTCGCCGAGGAAGCGAAACGCGTTTACGGCGACACAATCCCTGCGCCCAAATCGAACCAGCGCCTGAGCGTCATTCGCCAGCCTGTCGGTGTCACCGCCGCCATCACCCCCTGGAATTTCCCCGCCGCGATGATCACCCGCAAGGCCGCGCCTGCCTTGGCTGCGGGCTGTACGATGATCGTGCGCCCGGCGGATCTGACGCCCCTGACCGCCCTTGCCCTTGGCGAACTCGCGCAGCGCGCCGGTGTGCCAAACGGCGTGTTGCAGGTCATCACCGGTCGTTCCAGCGTGATCGGCAAGGTGCTGACCCAAAGCGAGGTGGTGCGCAAACTCTCCTTCACCGGCTCGACCGAAGTGGGGCGCTTGCTGATGGAACAATGCGCGCCCACGATCAAACGGCTGTCGCTGGAACTTGGCGGCAACGCCCCCTTCATCGTCTTTGACGATGCCGACATCGACGCGGCGGTCGAGGGGGCGATGGTGGCCAAATTCCGCAACGGCGGGCAGACCTGTGTCTGCGCCAACCGGATCTACGTTCAGGCGGGGGTCTATGAGGCCTTCGCGCAAAAGCTCGCCGCGAAAGTCAGCGCGCTCAAGGTGGGCGACGGCACGAAAGAGGGCACAGATGTTGGCCCGATGATCGAAATGAAGGCCATTGAAAAGATCGAAAGCCACATCAAGGATGCGCTCGACAAGGGCGGCAAGGTGATCGCGGGGGGCGCGCGCCTTGAGGGGCAATATTTCCAACCCACGGTTCTGTCGGGGGTGACATCGGATATGATCGTGACGGAAGAAGAAACCTTCGGTCCCGTCGCGCCGTTGTTCAAATTCGACACCGAAGCGGAGGTCGTCGCGCGCGCCAACGACACGATCTATGGGCTTGCCTCGTATTTCTACACCCAAAGCCATGATCGCTTCGTGCGCGTCTCCGAGGCGCTTGAATACGGCATGGTCGGGCATAACACCGGACTTGTGTCCAACGAAGTCGCGCCCTTTGGCGGGGTGAAACAATCGGGACTGGGGCGCGAGGGGTCGAAATTCGGGATCGAGGAATACCTTGAAATCAAATATATTTGCAGCGCAATTTCCCGGTAACGACCTAGGTTGTCCTGTGACTGCCCTGTGACTGCTCAATGATCTGCGCGGGGCAGGTTGCGATCAAAAGGAGCCCGCCCATGCGCATCGTCAGCTATAATATTCGCAAAGCGGTCGGGTTGGACTGGAAACGCGATCCGGCGCGGATTTTGCAGGTGCTCGCGGAAATCGACGCCGATATCGTGGTCCTTCAGGAGGCGGATCGACGCGTCGGAGCGCGGGCAGGGGTGTTTAGCGATGCGGCCCTTGCCCAGCAGGGCTACCACATCGTCCCCCTCGCGCAACGTCCGCTCAGTCACGGCTGGCACGGCAATGCGATCTTCTTGCGCGATGCGCTTTTCCCCAAGGGCGCGCCTGACCAGGTGGCCACGCGCGTCCCCATTCCGACCCTTGAGCCGCGCGGCGCGGTATCGGTGCGCCTGGGGCAATTTGAAGTGATTGGCACCCATCTTGCGCTGACCGCCGGAATGCGGCGCAAACAATTGCAGGCCCTGCATGACCATGTCACCCGTGGTCATTTTCCGGCCATCGTTGCAGGCGATTTCAACGCCCGCGTGGCCCACCTTGAACCGCTTTCGGATGTGTGCCAGCTGATCATTCCGGGCCCCAGTTTCCACACGTCGCGACCGCGCGCGCGGCTGGATCGTTTTGCCGTTTTCGGGGGGCTGCGCGTTCTTGGCAGCCATGTCCACCACTCGACGCAGGCGGCACGCGCCTCCGATCACCTGCCGGTGGTGCTTGATTTCGAGGTGAACCGTTGAGCTGGCACATCAGCCTGTTTGTCGCCGCGCATCTGGTGATTTTGGCGATTTTCACCCTGCGCATTCTCCTGCGCGATGACCTCAGCCCGCCCGCGCGTCTTGCATGGTTTGCCGTGCTGAACGCGGTGCCCTATTTTGGATCGTTGATCTATTTCCTGTTTGGCGAGGTGTCCTTGGGCCGCGAGGCCAACCGGCGCTATGCGCTGATCACGCAAACCCTGCAAAACCGGACCCGCGCGATTTTTGGTCAGACACAGGCCATCGACGGGGCGCTGGACGACATCGCGCCGGTCTACAGGCCGGCCTTTCGCCATGCGGCTTCCGTCAACGGCTTTCCGGTCGAGCGGGGCAATCGCGCCGCCCTGATGGCCTCGGCGCAGGATACGGTGAGCGCGATGATCCGCGACATCGACAGCGCGCGTCATCACGTCCATGTGCTCTACTACATCTGGCTCGAGGATGAGACAGGCGGGCAGATCGCACAGGCCCTGATCCGTGCGGCGCAGCGCGGTGTGACCTGCCGCGCGCTTGCGGACGGGCTGGGGTCACGGCGTTTGATCCGCAGTGCGCTGTGGCGCGAGATGCGCGACAAGGGGGTCGAGGTGGCGGTGGCCCTACCGCTGGACCGGCCGCTGCACACCATGGTGACCAGCCGTCTGGACCTGCGCAATCACCGCAAGATCACCGTCATCGACGGGCGCGTGACCTTTATCGGCTCGCGCAATGCCGCCGATCCTGCGTTTTTGCCCAAAGCCCGTTTCGGCCCTTGGGTTGATGTGATGTTGCGCCTGACGGGGCCGGTGGTGGCGCAGCAGGAATTGCTGTTTGCCAGCGACTGGATGCAGGCTACGGGCGAGGAGCTGGCGGATATCGACGTGCTGGCGGCGCGTGTCGGCCCCGCAGATGGCGTACAAGGCCAAGGGTTCGCGGCCACGGTGATCGGGGACGGGCCGACGGAACGCAAAGGGGCCATGCCCCAGATGTTTGCAACGCTGTTGGGCTGCGCGGGCGCGCGTGTCACCATCACCACGCCCTATTTCGTGCCCGACACGGCGGTGCTGGAGGCGCTTTGCGGCTGTGCCGAGCGCGG
This sequence comes from Aquimixticola soesokkakensis, assembly GCF_900172375.1. Classification (GTDB taxonomy): domain Bacteria; phylum Pseudomonadota; class Alphaproteobacteria; order Rhodobacterales; family Rhodobacteraceae; genus Aquimixticola; species Aquimixticola soesokkakensis. The sequence goes on from NZ_FWFS01000009.1 coordinate 40,555, forward strand.
GGTCGATGTGCGGCTGATCTTTCCGGCGCGCAACGACAGCTGGATCGTAAGTGCCGCCAGCCGCAGCTACTATCGGCGTTTGCTGACCTCCGGCTGTCGGATTTTCGAATATGACGCAGGGCTGCTGCACGCCAAAACCCTGACACTGGACGGGCAGGTGGTTTTGATTGGATCGAGCAACCTCGACCTGCGCAGTTTCGATTTGAACTATGAAAACAACCTGTTGTTACAGGACGCGCCACTCTGTGCGCAGCTTGAGGCGCGTCAGGACGTGTATCTGGCACAGGCGCAGGAAATCAACCTTGATGCGGTCCTCGCCTGGCGGTTCTACACCCGTATCTGGCACAATGTCATCGCCACGATCGGGCCGGTTCTTTAATGATAAAGGCCCCGCACATCTGGCGGGGCCTTTGTCTGACACAAGCACCATGGCTCACAATTCCTGCGGCATCTCCATGTTGGCGCCCATCGCCGGCATCATGCGGGCGTTGAGATCGCTCACAATCCACAGCGAGCCGCCGATCATCAGCACCACCAGCACAACGGCAAAGGCGAGTGCAAAGAGGTTTTCCTTGGGGCTGTGTTTAAAGTCGATATGCAGGAAATATTTCAGCTGCACCGCGGCCTGGATCAGGGCGGTAAGCCCGATGATGACCATCACAGCGTGGGTCGAAAGCCCCCCCAGCATCACGGCCCCAAAGGGGATTACGCTCAGCACTGCGGCCAGAACATAGCCCGTAAGATAGCCCGTGTATGTCGGGCTCTGGGGATTGGCGGTGGGAGAGGTGTGCGAGGCGCTCATTGCAAAATTCCCGGCAAATAGACGACAGAATAAATCCCGATCCAGACGATCCCGATCATGTGCCAAAAGGCCGCCAGACGGTTGCCATTGGCCAGTACGCGCCGCGTTGGCCCTTCGTAAAGCAACAGAGCGACATAGGTCAGCATCCAGATCAGCCCGACCGTGACATGCAGCCCGTGCGTGGCCACCAGCGCGAAATAGGCCGACAGGAAACCCGAGGTCTGGGGGCTTGCGCCCTGTGCGACCAGCGCTGCAAATTCCTGCACTTCCAGTCCGACGAACAGCGCGCCCAAGGCAAAGGCGGCCGCAAGCCAGCCAAAGCCTGCGCCCTTGTTGCCCTTGGCAAAGCCGATGCCCGAAAACCCCAGCACCAGCGTCGAGGTCAGCAGCAGCGCCGAGTTCAGCGCCGTGCGGGAAAATTCGAAAATATCGGATGCCTCGGGGCCGCCCGCGCTATTGGCGTGCAGCACCGCATAGGTGGCAAAAAGGGCCACAAACAGGATCGCATCGCTCATCAGATAGAGCCAATAGCCCATCTGTTCGGTGCGCGCGCGGTCTTCAAGATGCGCGCTGGTGTGGGGGGCGGTGATGGGTTGCGCCTCTGGCGTCATGGCAGAACTCATGTGCGCGCTCCTTCGATTTTGGCCACTTCAGCGGCGTGAATGGTGACATGGGGCTCGCCGGTCACATTGCGGGCGATGGTCAGGGCGACCAGTGCCGCCAGCGACAGCGCCGCCAGCCACCAGATCCACCAGATCACCGCAAAGCCGAAGATCGCCGCTGCGACCCCCATCAGGGGCGCATAGACCGAACTTGCGGGCAGGTGGATGTCCTCATAGGGGGCAGGGGCGGTGCGGGCCGTTTGCTTCATCTCGTAGAAGGCATCCAGATCGCTGACGTCGGGGATATGGGCAAAATTATACTCGGGAGGGGGCGAGGAGGTCGCCCATTCAAGCGTGCGCCCGTCCCAGGGATCGCCCGTGGTATCGGCCAGCGCCACGCGGTCGCGCACCGACACCCAAAGCTGGATTCCCAGGCAGATGATCCCAAGCAGCACCAGCACCGCGCCAAAGCAGGCAAAGATCAGATAGGGCTGCCATGTGGCCACATCGTAATGTTCCATCCGGCGCGACATGCCCATGAACCCGAGGGCATAGAGCGGCATGAAGGCGCAGTAAAAGCCGGTGAACCAGAACCAGAAAGCGCGCTTGCCCCAGACTTCGGACAGTTGGAACCCGAAGGCTTTGGGGAACCAGTACATATAGCCTGCGAAAAAGCCGAATAGCGCGCCCGGAACCAGCATGTTGTGAAAATGCGCCACAAGGAAGGTGGTGTTATGCATCACATAATCGGCTGCCGGAATGGCCAGCAATACGCCCGTCATCCCGCCGATCCCGAAGGTGACCATAAAGCCCATGGTCCAGAGCATCGGCGAGGTGATGCGGATGCGTCCGCGATACATGGTAAACAGCCAGTCGAACACTTTGACGCCGGTGGGAATGGCGATGATCATCGTCGCGATGCCGAATGCGGCATTGACGTTGGCGCTTGAACCCATGGTGAAAAAGTGGTGCAGCCAGACCGTAAAGGACAGGACCGCAATCGCCATCGTCGCCCAGACCATCGAGACATAGCCAAACAGGCGCTTGGACGAAAAGACGGATACGACTTCGGAAAATACCCCGAAGGCGGGCAGGATCAGGATGTAGACCTCGGGGTGGCCCCACATCCAGAACAGGTTGGCGTATTGCATCTGGTTGCCGCCCGCCGCATTGGTGAAAAAGTGAAAGCCAAAGGTGCGATCAAGCGCCAGCATCATCGTCACCACCGTGAGCGCCGGAAAGGCAAAAACCATCAGGATCGACGAACACAGCGCCGTCCACACGAACATCGGCATCTGCATCAGACGCATGCCGGGAGCGCGCTGTGTCATGATGGTGGTGACAAAGTTCACCCCCGAAAGCGTTGTGCCGATCCCGCTGATCATCACCGACCAGATCCAGTAGTCCACCCCTACGCCGGGCGAATATTGCGCGCCCGAATAGGGCGGGTAGCCTGTCCAGCCGGCGGTGGAAAACACGCCGATGACAAGGCTGAGCAGCATCAGAACCGCGCCCGCCGCCGTCATGAAAAAGCTCACCGCGTTCAGAAACGGAAAGGCCACATCGCGCGCGCCGATCTGCAGCGGCATGACGTAGTTGATCAGACCGGTCAGGAACGGCATCGCCATGAAGAAAATCATGATCGTGCCGTGGGAGGAAAAGATCTGGTCGAAATGTTCGGGGGGCAGATAGCCCTCGTTGCCCATCGCGATGGCCTGTTGGGCGCGCATCATCAGCGCATCGATAAAGCCGCGCAGCAGCATGACCATCGCCAGAACGATATACATGATGCCGATTTTCTTGTGGTCCACGGTCGTGAGCCAGTCGGTCCAGAGCTTGCGCGTCCAGCCTTTGTAGAGGATCAGGGCCACAACCAGAAGCCCGCCTCCGACCGTTACGAGGGCGCCGGTAAAGGCAACCCAGCTATAAAAGGGGAGTGCATCCCAATTTAGACGTCCCATAGGGTGGTCACTTTCTCTGCGTCAGTCTGTCGTATCAGGTGAGTGGGGGGCGGCGCTTTGCGTCGCGGGGGCGGTGGCCGTGCCCTGCGCGTCGGGCGGCGCGACGCCGTCGGTCTCATAGGCGCTGGTGTCCTGTGCGCTGACGCCTTCGCCGTCTCCGGGCATCGCGCCCATGTTCGTGTGCGCGTTGGGATCGGCCATGCCCATGCTGGCCCCGCCCAGATTGTAGATCACCGTTTTGAACAGGGTGTCGGGAATATCGGCGTAGACTTCGGGGGCAACGTCCTGAGTGGGTTTGGCGAGCTCCTGGAACCGCGCCATGTCCAACTCGCTGCCCTGCGATTTTGCCGCCGCGACCCAGGCGTCAAAGGCTGTGTCACTGACCGAGCGCGCTTCAAAGGACATGGCCGAAAAGCCGTCGCCGCTGAACATCGTGTTGCGGCCCATAAAGCTGCCTTCCTCATGCGCCATGAGGTTGAGTTCGGTTTCCATGCCGCCCATGGCATAAATCTGACCGCCCAAGGTCGGGATCATCAGCGCCGTCATCACCGTGCCCGAGGTCATGTGCAATTCCAACGGGCGGTTGACGGGAAAGACCAACTCGTTCACGGCGCCGATATCCTGATCGGGGTACAAAAACAGGTATTTCCAATCGAGCGAAATCACATCCACCCGCAGCGGCTCCTGGTCGCTGGCCAGCGGCTTGTAGGGGTCGAGCGCATGGGTGGAATTCCACACCATCACGCCAAGGATCACCACCAGAATGGCGGGAACCGTCCAGCAGATGGTTTCGATCAGATGCGAATTGTCCCACATCGGGGTGTATTTCGCGCCTTTGTCTGCGCGGTATTTCACCGCGAAAACGATGGTGAGCACGATCACGGGGATCACGAGCACCAGCATCATGCCCAGGGCGGTAAACATCAGGTCGCGCTGGGCGATTGCCACGGGGCCTTTTGCGTCTATCACCGGAGACGAAAGAAAAGAGCACCCTGACAACAGGGTGAATGAGAAGCCTAGCGCCCAAGAAGCGCTGCGTTTTGCAAATGCCAAGGTCCTGTTCCGCATGTTGTTCTATGTGGCTCGTTCTAGACCTGCGCTTTTGAGGGGAAAGGGGCAGAGGCGCGATTTCCCGCCGATCCGGCCTGCGACATTTTGGCAAAGGGTTTAAATTTTCCATCCTGCGGCGGTCTCGGTAAGAAAGTTGCTCGCCCAGCGGTACAGAGATCCGAAAAACGCCCGAAATCGAGCACCTGCATTGTTTCTAAGCAGAACAGTTGTCTCTTGGCTGTGCTTTTTGACAGCCCCAAAACCGACTCAGCGCGCGGCGCGTGCAATTAGGGCTGGAGGTGGCGCGCGTTTCCCCGCACACTGCACAACATAGTCGGTGCGTGGTGTTGTTTCTTTTGTTTCAATGCCTTGAGGTGTGATCGGGAACAACCCGTTCCCCTCTGACCTCCGATTCAGGACCAAAATATTGCTTACGACCCCAAGGATTGCGCAGATGCCTGAAACACACCGCCCGGATATCATCGATTGCCATTTGCATCTTTTGGACCCGGATCGCTTTGCCTATCGCACGGACACAAAGTACCGCCCAGCGGGACAGGAGATCGGAACGCTCGCCCAGATGCGCGCGGTCTTCGCCGCCCATAACGTGACCCGCGCGCTCTTGGTCCAGCCCACCTCGGGCTATGGATCGGACAACCGCGCACTTTTGGATGCGCTGGCACGCTCGCAGGGGGCATGGCGCGGCATTGCCGTGGTCGAGGCCGATATCAGCTATGACGCACTCGCCGCGCTCAAGGCGCAGGGGGTGGTTGGCGTTGCCTATAACATGCCGTTTTACGCGCCGGGCTATTACGATGCCTTTGCCGGGGTGACGGAAAAACTTGTGGCGCTCGACATGGTGCTCGACATCCAGTTCGAGGGGGATGGGGTGTTCGAGGCGGCCCAACTGCTGGCCAAAACGCCCGTGCGCTGCGTGATCGACCACGCAGGTCGTCCCGATCTTGCGCAAGGCCTTTCGTCCAAGGCGTTTCGCGCGCTGTTGGCCCTGTCGGAACGCGCGGGCGAAACGGCGATCAAAATCAGCGGCCAGCATAAATATGCGGCTTTCCCGTGGCCCTTTGAACAGGCCGACCCCTATCTGCAGGCGCTGATGGAGGCTTTCACGCCCGAGCGCTGCATGTGGGGGTCGGACTGGCCGTTTTTGCGCGTTCCCGAGCGGGTGGATTACGCCACGCAGATCACGATTGCCGAGCGGCTTTTGCCCGATCCGGCGACGCGGGCCAAGGTGATGTCGCGAACCGCGCGCCGCCTGTATTGGGGCGATTGAGCGCCTAGCGCAGCAACCGGTCCAGCAGGGATTTCGCCGTCACCACGCCGATCTGCGCCCCTTCGCTGTGCACGCCAACGGGCAGGGATTGTTCGGTCATGCGTTGGGCAAAGGCCATCACGGGGGTTTCGGCCTCGACGCTGAATTGCACCTCGCCGCTGCCCTCCTGCATGACATCCTTGGCCCGCAAAAAGGTCAGCGGGTTGGAATGGGCCACGAATTCAGAAACATAGGCGTCGGCGGGGTTGCTGGCGATATCATTGGGCGTGCCGCATTGAATGATGCGCCCGCCCTCCATGATCGCGATGCGGTTGCCAAGTTTGAAGGCCTCGTCCAGATCGTGGGAAACGAAAATGATGGTGCGTTTCAGCTTGGTCTGAAGTTCCAAAAGCTCGTCTTGCAGCTTGGTGCGGATCAGCGGATCCAGCGCCGAGAACGGCTCGTCCATCAGCAGGATCGGCGCATCCGTGGCAAAGGCGCGCGCAAGGCCCACCCGTTGCTGCATGCCGCCCGACAGTTCGCTGACCTTGTTGTCCGCCCAATCCGACAGGCCGACCAGATCCAGTTGCTCCAACGCCTTGGCGCGCAGTTTTTTCTTGTCGGTGCCGCCAAGTTCAAGCCCCAATCCGACGTTTTCGACCACGCTGCGCCAGGGCAGCAGACCGAATTGCTGGAACACCATCGCCAGACGTTCGCGCCGGATGCGGCGCAGGTCGGCCGGGGCGGCGGCGGTGACATTGACCAGATCCGCGCCATCGCGCACATGAACCGCGCCGCGCACCACGGGGTTCAACCCGTTGATGCCGCGCAGCAGTGTGGATTTCCCGGAGCCCGACAGCCCCATGAGCACGAGGATTTCCCCCTCTTCAATGTCGAGCGAGCAGTTGTGCACGCCCAGCACCTGACCGCATTCCTCCTGCACGGTGCTGCGGTCCAGACCGGCGTCCATATGGGGCAGGGCGCGCTGGGGATGGTCGCCAAACACGATGGACACATTGTCGATTTTGACGGCGATATTCTTGCCCGATGTCATAGCGGTTGCTTGCGTCATGACGCGTCTCCCTTGTTCAGCATCCGGTCCAGAATGATCGCCAGAACCACGATCACCAGCCCGCTTTCAAAGCCCAGCGAGGTGTTGACCTGATTGAGCGCACGCACCACCGGCACGCCAAGCCCGTCCGCCCCCACAAGGGCTGCGACGACGACCATCGACAGGGCGAGCATGATGGTCTGGTTCAGCCCCGCTTTGATCTGGGGCAGGGCATAGGGCAGTTCCGCTTTCAAAAGGACATCGCGTTTCGTGCCGCCAAAGGCCAGCACGGCTTCGGTCAGGCGGTCGGGCGTCGAGGCGACGCCAAGCTGGGTCATGCGGATCGGCGCGGGCAGCACAAAGATCACCGTGGCAATCAGGCCGGGCACCATGCCAATGCCGAAAAATACAATGGCCGGAATGAGATAGACGAAGGTGGGGAGGGTTTGCATGAGGTCCAGAACAGGACGCAGGCCGCGATAGAATTTCGGGCGATGCGCCGCCGCAATGCCGATCGGCACCCCGATGGCCATACAGACCACGCAGGCCGAAAGCACCAGCGTGAGGCTTTCGGTGGTTTCTTCCCAATAGTCCTGGTTGAGGATGAACAAAAAGCCCACAAGCACCAGCAAGCAGGTTTTCCAGTTGCGCTGCATCCCCCAGGTCAGTGCGACAAAGGCCAGCACGACCAGAAGCGGCGGGGGCGATTGCAAAACCCAAAGGATCGCGTCGATCAGGGTTTCCATCGCGACCGCCATGGCGTCCAGCGCGCCCTCGGCATTGTCGCGGATCCATTCGAACACCGCGCTGGCAATATCCCCAACCGGTAGTTTTCGTTCAGTGAGCCACTCCACAGCCAGTTCCTTTATTCTTTTCACCAATCACCGAAAAAGGCCCCGCCCCTTGGGGCGAGGCCTGATCAGACGTGCTGTTGTTCAGAGCCCGTAGGCGGCTTTTACAGCCGGCAGACCCGCGTCGCCCTCAAGCGTCGTTACGCCCTCAAGCCATGCGTCGAGGACACCGGGGTTGGCTGTGATATAGGCGCTTACCGCGTCATCGGCGTCTTCGCCATCGGTCAGGATCGCCCCCATGATCTGGCTTTCCATTTCAACCGTGAAGTCGAGGTTGGTCAGCAGCTTGCCCACATTGGGGCATTCTTGGGCAAAACCGGTGCGCGTCAGCGTGTTCACCACGCCCACGCCGCCAAAGAAATCTTCGCCGCCGGTGAGGTATTCAAGGTCGAATTCGACGTTCATCGGATGGGGCGCCCAGCCGAGGAAAACGATGTCCTCGTTCTTGTCATAGGCACGGCGCACCTGGCTGAGCATGCCCTGCTCGGAGCTTTCCTTGACATCGAAACCGCCAAGGCCGTGGGTGTCGGCTTCGGTCAGGCTGATGAGGTAATCGTTGCCCTCATTGCCCGGCTCGATGCCGTAGATCGTGTCGTCCAGCGCGTCGGAGAAGGTCGCGATATCGGCGAAATCCTTGAGGCCTTTTTCATAGGTATAGGCGGGCACGGCGAGGGTGTAGACGGTGCCTTGCAGGTTTTCATGCAGGGACTCGATGGTGCCATCTTCGAGGTAGGGGGTCACAGCGCCCGATTGCGCGGGCATCCAGTTGCCAAGGAAGATGTCGGTATCGCCACCCGAGAGGGAGGCAAAGGTCACCGGAACCGACAGGACCGACACATCGACCTTATAGCCCAGCGGCTCAAGGATCTGCTTGGCGATCGTGGTGGTGGTGGTGATGTCGGTCCAGCCCACATCGGAAAAGGACACCTCGGTGCAATCGGCAAATGCAGCGGTCGCGCAGAGCGCCAGAACGGAGGAAGATACCAAGATTTTCATACAGATCCCTGTTTTGAATTTTTAGTTATTGATTGACGAGTCAATTAATAATGACCTATCTCACAAAAGCAAGCGATTGGCGTAAAGGGTGCTAAATGTCAGTTAAGTCACGGAAATCAGAGGATGTGCGTCGCGCCGAACTGATCGCGGCGACGATTCGCGAGATCGGTGCGTCCGGCACTTTGGAGGTCACGACCAGCCAGATCGCCAAAAGCGCAGGCGTCTCTCCGGGGCTTGCGTTCCACTATTTCAACGACAAGGAGGGGCTGTTCCTGGCGGCGATGCGCTCGATCCTGACCGATTACGGCCGCGACGTGCGGCTGGCGCTGAAAGGCACCCGCTCAGAGGACGAGCGGCTGCGCGCCATCGTCCACGCGAGCTTCGGCATGACCAGTTTCCGGCGCGAGGCGATTTCGGCCTGGGTCAACTTTTATGCCCTTGCGCTGCGCTCCGTGCCCGCGCGCCGCTTGCTCTACATTTACCACCGCCGCTTGCATTCCAATCTTGTGCACGCGCTGCGCCCCAAAATCGACGGTCACGCCCCCGATGTGGCGCGCCGTGCGGCGGGTCTGATCGACGGGCTGTACCTGCGCTATGCGCTCGACACCGCCAGCGCGCATCGCACGGGCCGCGCGCTGATCGGCAAGGTCGATGGCTCCGAAGGGGCCAAAGACGTGCTGCGGGCGATCGCCGCCGAATGTGCGGTGCTGCGCGATGCCAGCGAACTGACAATTTCGACGCGCCCTCCGGCGCTTCTTGCCCCTAATCCGAGGACCTGAGATGACCAAACCGAATATTCTGATCCTCATGGTGGACCAGTTGAACGGCACGCTGTTTGCCGACGGCCCTGCCGATTTTCTGCACACCCCCAACCTGCGCAAACTTGCCGCGCGCTCGGTGCGGTTTGCCAATGCCTACACCGGATCGCCGCTGTGCGCGCCGGGGCGGGCGGCTTTCATGTCGGGGCAATTGCCCTCGCACACCGGTGTGTATGACAATGCGGCCGAATTCGGTGCGGATATCCCGACCTTTGCCCACCACCTGCGCCGCGCGGGCTATCGCACGGCCCTGTCGGGCAAGATGCATTTTGTCGGCCCCGATCAGTTGCACGGGTATGAAGAACGCCTGACCACCGATATCTACCCCGCCGATTTCGGCTGGACGCCGGATTACCGCAAGCCGGGCGAGCGGATCGACTGGTGGTATCATAACCTCGGTTCGGTGACGCAGGCGGGCGTGGGCGAAATCACCAACCAGCTTGAATATGACGATGACGTTGCATTTCAGGCGCAGCAGTGGATTTACGATGCCGCGCGCAGCACCAATGCCGATCGTCCGTGGTGCCTGACCGCCAGTTTCACCCATCCCCACGATCCCTATGTGGCGCGCAAACGCTACTGGGATCTCTACGCCGATTGCGACCGGTTGGCCCCCAAGGAAGCCGCCTTGCCCTACGCCGAGCATGACCCGCATTCCAAGCGGATTTTCGACGCGAACGACTGGAAGAACTTCACGATTACGCAAAACGAGATCGCGCGGGCGCGCCGGGCCTATTTCGCCAATATTTCCTATCTCGACGACAAGATCGGCCAGATTTTGCAAGTGCTCGAAGACACCGAGCAGGAAGCAATCATTCTCTTCGTGTCCGACCATGGCGACATGCTGGGCGAAAAGGGGCTTTGGTTCAAAATGAGCCTCTTTGAGGGATCGGCGCGCGTCCCGCTGATGATCTGCGCACCGGATCTGGAACCGCGTCTGGAAACGACGCCGGTGTCGACCATCGATGTGTGCCCGACGCTGTGCGATCTGGTGGGCGTGGACATGGACGAGGTGAAACCTTGGACGGATGGCGAAAGCCTTGTGCCGCTGGCCAAGGGGGGCACGCGCAGCACGCCGGTGCGCATCGAATATGCCGCCGAGGCCTCCGAAGCGCCGCTGGTGTGCCTGCGCCGCGGCCGGTTCAAACTGAACCTCTGCGCGCTGGACCCCGACCAGTTGTTCGACCTCGAGGCCGACCCCCAGGAGCAAACCAACCTTGCCGCTGATCCTGCCCATGCCGACACCCACGCTGCGCTGCGCGCCGAGGCGCTGTCCTATTGGGATCTGGAGCGCTTTGACGCCGATGTGCGCAAAAGTCAGGCCCGCCGTCTGGTGATCTATGAGGCGCTGCGCGAAGGGGGCTACTACCCGTGGGACTACCAGCCGCTGCGCGATGCCTCCGAGCGCTACATGCGCAACCACATGGACCTCAACGTGCTTGAGGCCAGCAAACGCTTTCCCGCCGGAGACTGATATGACCCATCCTGATTTTACCCCCAAGGCCAGCCATTTCATCGACGGCGCTTATGTCGAGGACACCAGCGGCGCGTTGATCGAGGTGATCTACCCCCACACGGGCGCGGTGATTGCCCGGCTGCACAGCGCCACGCCCGCGATCATCGAACAGGCGCTTGACGCCGCGCGCAGGGCCCAAACGGCTTGGGCGGCGCTTTCGGGTGTCGAGCGGGGCCGGGTGCTGCGCCGCGCCGCCGACCTGATGCGCGCGCGCAACCACGCGTTGTCGGTGATCGAAACCCATGACACGGGCAAGCCGATGTCCGAAACGCTTGTGGCCGATGCCACCTCGGGCGCCGATGCGCTGGAATATTTCGGCGGCCTGGCGGCGACGCTGACCGGCGAGCACATCCCCGTTCCGGGGGGCGATTTCGTCTACACCCGTGTCGAGCCGCTGGGCGTCTGCGTCGGGATCGGCGCGTGGAACTACCCGATCCAGATCGCCAGCTGGAAAGCCGCGCCCGCGCTGGCCTGCGGCAATGCGATGGTGTTCAAACCCTCCGAAATGACGCCGCTGTCGGCGTTGCAACTGGCGGAAATCCTGATGGAGGCGGGCGCGCCTGCGGGCCTGTTCAACGTGGTGCAGGGCTACGGCGATGTCGGCGCGGCGCTGGTCGTCGATCCGCGCGTCGACAAAGTGTCGCTGACGGGCTCCGTGCCGACAGGGCGCAAGGTCTATGCGGCAGCGGCCGAGGGCATCCGCCATGTCACGATGGAACTCGGGGGCAAATCCCCCATCGTGGTGTTCGACGACGCAGATCTGGAAAACGCCGTCTCCGCGGCGATCAACGGCAATTTCTATTCCACGGGCCAGATCTGTTCCAACGGCACGCGGGTGTTTGTGCACGAAGCACTCTATGATCAATTCGTCGCCCGCGTGGCAGAGCGGATGGCAGGGGCCGTGATCGGGGACCCGATGTCGCAGGCGACCACCATCGGCCCGATGGTGTCGGCCCGCCAGCGCGATATCGTGCTGGGCTATATCGACAAGGGTCTGGCCGAAGGCGCGCGTCTGGTCAAAGGGGGGCAAAAGATCGAAGGGCAGGGGTTCTACATCGAACCGACCCTGTTTGCCGATGTCACCGATGACATGGCCATCGCGCGCGAGGAAATCTTTGGCCCCGTCATGTCGGTGCTGAAATTCTCCAGCGAAGACGAGGCAATCCGGCGCGCCAATGCCACCGAGTTCGGGCTGGCCGCCGGCGTGTTCACCAATGATCTGACCCGCGCGCACCGTGTGGCAGCCGCCTTCGAGGCGGGCACCTGCTACATCAACGCCTATAACCTCACCCCCGTCGAAGCGCCCTTTGGCGGTTCGAAACTCTCGGGCGTGGGGCGTGAGAACTCCAAGGCGGCCATCGCCCATTACAGCCAGGTCAAAACCGTCTACGTCGGTCTTGGCGATACCGAAGCCCCGTTCTGAGGAGAGCCCCCATGCAAGCTGAATATGTCATTGTCGGCGCAGGCTCGGCGGGCTGCGCCATCGCCTATCGTCTGGCCGAAGCCGGGCGCAAAGTCACCGTGATCGAACATGGCGGCACCGATGCCGGACCGCTGATCCAGATGCCCGGTGCGCTGTCCTATCCGATGAATATGACGCGCTACAATTGGGGCTTTGAAAGTGAACCCGAAGCGGGGCTGGGCGGGCGGCGTCTGGCCACCCCGCGCGGCAAGGTGCTGGGCGGGTCGTCCTCGATCAACGGGATGGTCTATGTGCGCGGGCACGCGCTGGATTTCGACACATGGGATGCGATGGGCGCGCGCGGCTGGGCCTATGCCGACGTGCTGCCCTATTACAAACGCATGGAAAATTGGGACGCGGGCGGTCACGGCGGCGATCCTGACTGGCGCGGCAAAAGCGGCCCGATGCATATCTCGCGCGGCAAGCGCGACAACCCGCTGGTCAAAGCCTTTGTCACGGCGGGGGCGCAAGCGGGCTATCCGTTGACCGACGATTACAACGGCCAGCAACAAGAGGGCTTTGGCCCTTACGACGCGACGATTCACAAGGGCGAACGCTGGTCGGCCTACAAAGCCTACCTCAAACCCGCGCTGGCCACGGGCAATGTCACCCTGATCCGTGGCTTTGTGCGCAGGGTCGAAATCAAGGACGGGCGTGCAACCGGTGTTGAAATCGAACGCAAAGGCGCGGTCGAGATCATTGCGGCATCCAAAGAGGTCATCCTGTCGGCCTCCTCCATCAACTCGCCCAAACTGTTGATGCTTTCGGGCATCGGCCCTGCGGCACATCTGGGCGCGCATGGCATCGCGGTGGTCGCGGATCGCGCCGGCGTCGGGCAAAACCTGCAAGACCATCTGGAACTCTACATCCAGCAGGCGGCGATCAAGCCTGTGTCGCTGTTCAAATATTGGAACCTGCTGGGCAAAGCCTGGGTGGGCGCGCGCTGGCTGTTCACCAAAACCGGCGTCGGCGCGTCGAACCAGTTCGAAAGTGCCGCCTTCATCCGCTCGAAGGCGGGCGTGCAATACCCTGATATCCAATATCATTTCTTGCCCATCGCGGTGCGCTACGACGGGCAGGCGGCGGCCGAGGGGCACGGGTTTCAGGCCCATGTCGGGCCGATGCGTTCGAAATCGCGCGGGGCGGTCACGCTACGCTCGGCCGATCCGGCGGCGGCGCCAAAGGTGCAGTTCAACTACATGTCCCATCCCGAGGATTGGGAGGATTTTCGCACCTGCATCCGCCTCACCCGCGAAATTTTCGCCCAAGAGGCTTTCGCGCCCTACCGCGGGCATGAAATCCAGCCGGGCGCGGACGAAGTCAGTGACGCGCAACTCGACGCCTTCATCCGCGATCACGCCGAAAGCGCCTATCACCCCTGCGGCACCTGTAAAATGGGCGCGCCGGACGATCCCATGGCCGTGGTCGATCCCGAATGCCGCGTGATCGGCGTGGAAGGGTTGCGGGTTGCCGACAGTTCGATCTTCCCGCAGATCACCAACGGCAACCTCAACGGCCCGTCGATCATGACCGGCGAAAAAGCGGCCGATCATATTCTGGGAAAACAACCGCTTGCGCGCGACAATGCCCAGCCGTGGATCAATCCCGACTGGCAGGACTCCCAGCGCTAGAACCTGTCGAAATCCGAACCGGCCCGCAGGTTCTGCGGGCCGTTCTTTTAGCTGCGCGGTTTGCTGTTGCTTGGATCGTAGAGGGGCGCATAGCCCACGCCTGCGACCTCGACGGGATAGAGTTCGTCGAAATAGGAAATCTGCAATTTCCGCCCCAGTTCGCAATAGTCCCACGGCAGATAGGCCAGCGCGATGTTTTTGCCTACGCTCGGCCCATAGGCAATCGAGCTGGTAAAGGAACGCCGCCCCAGCGCATCGACCAGCGTTTTTCCGGTCTCGGGGTCGATCACCGGCTGGCTGCCCACGGGATAGCGGGCAACGCCTTGCGCGTCGATATTGTCGCTCATCACCAGCGTGCACAACATCGCAGGCTGATGGTCGCGCGCGCGGTATTCCAGATGTTTTGCCTTGCCGCGAAAATCGGCCTCTTTGACTTTTGGGCGCGCCAGATCGGCTTCCAGAAGGTTGTATTGCGTGTGCAGATCGGCGTTTTGCAGGCGCAGGGATTTTTCCAGCCGCCGCGAGTTGGCATAGGTTTCCACCCCCACGACCATCACGCCGATGTCGCGCAAGGCATCCCAGACGGCCAGCCCGTCCTCGTAGGGCATGTGCAATTCCCAGCCCTGTTCCCCGACATAGGAAATGCGAAACGCCGTGACGGTTTTGTTTGCGATTTCAATGGGTTTTATCGCGGCAAAGGCAAAGTTGTCCAGCTCCAGCGCGGCAGGATCGGCCACGACTTGTTGCAGCTTCTTGCGCGCATTCGGTCCCCAGATGCCAATGGTGGTGTAGGCTTCGCTCACATCGCTGATCGTCACATCCAGCCCGCGATCGCGCGCCATACGGGCCATGTATTGCAGGTCTCGCGGGCCTGCATCCGCCCCGTTCACAAGGCGACAGCGGTCGGCCATGCGGAAAACGGTGAAATCGGCGCGCACCATGCCCTCGTCGTCCAGCATATGGGTGTAGATCCCTTTGCCGATCATTGCATCGCCGCCGATTTTCGCCGCACACAGATATTCCATCAGCGCCACGTGGTCGGGGCCGGAAATATCGGTCATGTGAAAATGCGACAGGTTGATCAGGCCGCAATCGTTCGACATGGCCAGCTGTTCGGCATTGGAGACGCGCCAGAAATGGCGGCTGTCCCATTCGTTTTCGCGCAGCGGCACGCTGTCTGCATATGTCTCGAGCAGATGTTCGTTGGCGGCGTAGCCATGGGCGCGTTCCCAGCCCCCAAGTTCCATGAAATAGCCGCCCAGTTCCACTTCGCGCTCGTAAAACGGCGAGCGGCGGATACCGCGCCCGTTGCCAAAGGGTTCGCGCGGATGGACCGGCGGGTTGTAGATTTTCGCGGCCGTTTCTGCGCAGCGCCCTGCGATGAAATCCTCGGTCAGGGCGAAATCGTTGAAGCGGGCGTAGTCGATCGAATGGTGGTCCAGATCGGTGCGCCCCGTGGTCATCCAATCGGCAAGCAGCTTGCCCATGCCGGGACCGTCCTTGACCCAGATCGCCACCGCATACCACAGCCCGCGCAGCTTGCGGCTTTCGCCCATGGAGGGGCCACCATCGGTCGTGGTTTGCAATAACCCGTTGAAAGAATGACTTTCGTTAAAGCCAAGTTCGCCCAACACGGGGGTCAGTTCCATCGCCCGTTCGAGCGGCTCGATCACATCGTCAAGCTCGAGATCGCGTTGCGAGGGGGACAGGCGCGCCTCTTCCTTGGTTTGCAGGTCGCGCGGATGGACCATGCGCGCCTCTTTCTCGTAGTAATAGCCCCATTCGATCTGCCCGCCCTCGGTGGATTTGGGGTCGCCCGTGTCGCGCAGATAGGCCGAATTGCCCTGATCGCGCAAAAGCGGGCGGCCGATTTCCTTGCCGGTGCCGGCAAATTCATCGTAGGGACCAAAGAAGGTCAGCGGGTGATCGACGGGCATCACCGGCAAATCCTCGCCGGCCATTTCCGCGATCAAGCGTCCCCAAAGCCCCGCGCAGACCACGACGTAATCGGCCATGATGGTGCCACGACGGGTTTTGACCCCCGTGATGCGCCCGTCCTCATGGATCAATTCCAGCGCGGGCGTATTGGCAAAGGCCTGCAACTTGCCCGCCTTGACGGCCTGATCCACCAGCTTGCCGGCCACGGTTTGCGAGCGCGGCACCACAAGCCCCGCATCGGGGTCCCAAAGCGCGCCCTGGATCTGGTCCTCTTCGAGCAGGGGGAATTTTTCCTTGGCCTCGGCCGTGCTCATCATGCGCACATTGCTGCCAAAGGCCTTGCCGCTGTCGATGCGCCGCTTGAGTTCCTGCAGGCGCGCATCATCCCCCACGCGCGCGACTTCGATGCCGCCGATGCGTTCGTAATGGCCCATCTTTTCGTAGAAATCCATCGAGTACATCGTGGTCCATGTCGTCAGCAGATCATGGCCCGTGGTAAAGCAGAAATCCGAGGCATGGGCGGTCGATCCGACATCCGTGGGGATGCCCGAGGTGTCCAGCCCGACGATATCGTCCCAGCCGTTTTCGACCAGATGATGGGCCACAGAGGCCCCGACAATGCCGCCGAGACCGACGATGACAACTTTGGCCTTGGAGGGGAAGGATGACATGTTTCGTAAATCCTGTTGAGTGAGCGAGGGCGCGGCGGTTGGGCAATTCTGCGCGGTTTGAGGGCCGCTGTGACCCCCGAAAATGACGGATCAGGGCGCAAACACCACTGTGCGATGGGCATTGAGCATCACGCGGCCTTCAAGGTGGTATTTGACGGCGCGCGCGAGCACGCGACTTTCGATATCGCGCCCGGTGGCGACGAAATCCTCGGCGTCCATCGCATGGCTTACCCGTTCGGTTTCCTGTTCGATGATCGGGCCTTCATCCAGATCGGGGGTGACGTAATGCGCCGTGGCCCCGATCAGTTTCACACCGCGCTCATGGGCCTGGTGATAGGGTTTTGCGCCTTTGAAAGAGGGCAGGAACGAATGATGGATGTTGATGATCATGCCAAAAAGCGCCGTGGACAACTCATTCGAGAGCACCTGCATGTAGCGCGCCAGCACCACCAGTTCGGCGCCGGTTTCGTGCACCAGTTCCAGCAGCTTGGCCTCCTGGGCCGCCTTGGTGTCCTTGCTCACCGGCAGGTGGTGAAAGGGAATGCCCTCAAGCGCGGCCAGCGCGCGCGCCTCCTCGTGGTTGGACACGATGGCGGCCACTTCGGCGTCCAGCCAGCCGGTCTTGATCTGATAGAGCAGATGCAGCATCGCGTGGTCGAATTTCGACACCATGATGATGATCTTGGGCTTGCGGGTCTTGTCCTCGACCTTGAGCTTGATGTCATAGCGATCCACAGCGGGTTTGAGCGCCAGCTCGACCGTATCCTTGGCGATGGCCTCGGGGAAAATGCAGCCCATGCGCAGGAAAAACTTGTTGGTCCTGGCGTCCCAGAACTGGTTGCATTCGGCAATATTTGCGCCACGCCCCGACAGCGCCGAGGCGACAGCCGCCACAATGCCCAATTTATCATCGCAGGCGATGCGCAGGTTGTAGTATTTTGACGTCATTGACATATTTCCCTTTCGCGGGGGGCGCTTGCACCGGCACAAGGCGACAAAACCGAACGGCTATCGCAAAAGTCTGTTGTTTATTTGCGCCGGAAAATAGAACAATTGCGGCAAAACAAGATGAGCGCTACGACATGTGTCGCCGCCTGTCGGGCTTGGAGGTTTCATGGGGCTTTCGCCATCCACACGCACGGCGCATCGCGCGGGTGATCCGCGCGCCCTCAGGGGGGCCAAAGGCGGCTCGCGCCTGTCGGTGGGCTTTATCCTGACGCGGCGTTTCACCCTCTGCGCCTTTGCCAATTTCGTCGATGTGCTGCGTCTGGCGGCCGATGAGGGGGACCGCAGCCGCCCGATCCTGTGCGATTGGGCGGTGCTGTCGCATCTGATGGACCCGGTGCCCTCCTCCAGCGGGGTCTCGGTGCAGCCGACCGAACGTCTGGGCGATCCGCGCCGCTTTGACTACATCGTGGTGGTGGGGGGATTGATGGACGAGACCCCCGATCTGGACCCTGCCTACCACCGCTTTCTGCATCAGGCCGCAGGGGCGAATGTGCCGCTGATCGGCGTCTGCACGGGGGCGTTTTTCCTGTATAAGGCAGGGTTGCTCAAGGATTACCGCTGTTGCGTCAGCTGGTATCACCACACCGATTTTCTGGAACAATTCGAAGGGCTTGACCCCGTTGCGGATCAGATTTTCGTGGTGGATCGTGACCGGATTACCTGTTCTGGGGGGGCAAGTTCGGCCCATGTCGCCGCCTATCTGGTGGACAAACATGTGGGCCGCGCGCAGGCCAGCAAAAGCCTGCATATCATGATCATCGACGACCCCTTGCAGGGCGACAAACCCCAGCCGGGCCTGACGCTCAATCTCAAGACCAAAGATCCCATCGTGCAGCGCGCCCTGTTGCTGATGCAGCAAAACATCGACACGCCGGTGTCCGTGCAGGACGTGGCCAAGCGCATGGGCAAAAGCAAGCGCCAGATCGAGCGGCATTTTCGCCTCTCGCTCGATACTTCACCGCAGGCGGCCTATCTGGAAATGCGGCTGGATATGGCAAAGCATCTGGTCGAGACCTCGCAAAAATCCGTCGCCCAGATCGCGGTGGATTGCGGGTTTTGCGACAGCTCGCACCTCAGCCGCATGTTTCGCCGCCGCTTTGGCGGCACGCCGCATTCCCTACGCGCGCAGACCGGATGAGGGCAGGGCGCGGCCCTAGCATTCGGGCAGATTGACGGCGAGGCCGCCGGTCGAGGTTTCCTTGTATTTCGCACTCATGTCGCGGCCCGTTTCCAGCATCACCTGAATGCAATTGTCCAGCGGCATGAAATGGGTGCCATCCCCGCGCAGCGCCAGCGAGGCGGCAGAGACCGCCTTGATCGCGCCCAGGGCGTTGCGTTCGATGCACGGAACCTGCACCAGCCCCGCCGCGGGATCGCAGGTCATTCCCAGATGATGTTCCAGAGCGATTTCTGCGGCGTTTTCAACCTGTTCATTGGTCCCGCCCAATACCGCACACAGGCCCGCGGCCGCCATTGCCGCTGCCGATCCCACTTCGCCCTGACAGCCGACTTCGGCGCCGGAAATGGAGGCATTGTGCTTGATCAGCCCGCCGATGGCGGCGGCAACCAGCAAAAAATCGTGCCGCTTTTGTACCGGGTCGCCGCCGCGCGCGGGCAGACAGTGGTCGCGGTAATAGCGCATGACGGCAGGCACCACACCCGCCGCGCCGTTTGTGGGGGCGGTCACCACCGGCCCACCGGCGGCGTTTTCCTCGTTCACCGCCATGGCATAAAGGCTCATCCAGTCGTTGATCACATGGGGCGCGGCCTGGTTCAGCCCCTGTTCGGCCAGCAGCGCACCGTGCAGGTCCCGCGCGCGGCGCTTGACGTTCAACCCGCCGGGCAGGATGCCATCGCGGGCCAATCCACGGTTGATACAGGCCTCCATCGCGCCCCAGATCCGCTCGAGTTCCCCCTCAAGGCGCGGCCCGTGCAGCTTGCGTTCATTGGCGCGTTTCATCTGGGCAACGGTCTTGCCCGATGCGCGGCCCATCTCCAGCATCTCGCGCGCCGATCCGAAGGGAAAGGGAAAATCCAGCGCCTCTTTATGGGCGCGCAAGGGGACGCCCTGTTCGGCGCGGCTCAGCTCGTCTTCGGTGACGATGAAACCGCCCCCCACGGAATAATAGGTCTGTGCGTAGTAGATATGCCCCTGCGCATCATGCCCGCGCAACACCATCCCGTTGGCGTGACGCGGCAGCGCGGGACCGTAGTCAAAGACCAGATCATGGGCCGGGTCAAAGCGCAGGGGGCCAAATCCGGCCAGCGGGATGTGCAGATCGCGCCGCACATCGGCTTCGACCTCGTCAGCGCGATCGGGATCGAGCGTGTCGGGTGTCAGCCCGCAGAGCCCCAAAATCACCGCGCGGTCGGTGGCGTGCCCCTTGCCGGTAAAGGCGAGCGAGCCGTGAAGCGTGGCGCTCAGGCGCACCAGAGGCCCGCAGCCGGGATATTTGCCGTGCCCTTGCGCGATCTGCGACACAAAACGGGCAGCGGCCACCATCGGGCCCATTGTGTGCGACGAGGACGGCCCGATGCCAAGTTTGAACACATCCGTGACGGAGAGAAACACGTTACGCCTGCGCGGCGCATTCGCGCGCGCCCGTGGTCAGCGTTTGGGCCACGAAGGGCGCGAAACTGTTCCAGACATCCATGCGAAACGCCTGTGCTTCGTCGCGCCACAGCACCACCGTCACGCCGTCAAACACCGTGCGGCGCGCCGTGCCGACAGCGATCTGCGCGATGTCGCGCGGGCAGGCGAGGGTCAACAGCTCGCCCGCCTGCGGTCCGCTGATCGCCAGAGTCACCTCGCGTGCCGAAATATCGGTTAGGGAATGGGGATGCGCAGGAGAGAGCGGCGCAAGTTTTTCGCGCAGCGCCGCCCCCGCGCCCGAAGGCATCACAAGCACCCAGTCGTCGGGTCCAAGGCAGGCGATGTGCAGCGCGCCGCTGCTGGCCGTGGCGGCGATGTCGCGCGGCAGCGCAACCCCCAATGCGGTGGTAAATGCCTCCGGATCTGCGCGCGTGCGCAAGGACAGGCGGTCCATCGGGCCTTGGGTGGTGATCGTCACCCCTGTCGTCTGTGCAAGGGTCGCGGGCGTCAGGGAAGAAAGGAACTGGGCCATGATGTCTCCGCTTAAATCTTGAGGCGTGTGTTGTCGGGGTCGAAAAACACGCTGCTGGTGATTTTTGCCGCAATCGTGCGATCGGGCATCGGGATATAGACCGTTTCGCCCAGCTTTTCGTGACCGCCCTCCACCAGCCCCAGCGCAATAGGCCGCCCCGTGGTGCCGGTGGCATAGGCAGAGGTCACATGGCCGCGCATGGTCATCGGGATGGGCTGGTCGGGGTCAAAGACGATCTGTGCGCCCTCTTCGAGCAGGCTGTGATCCTCGGTGAGCAGACCCACGAGATGGCGCCGGTTGGCCGCCTTCAGATCGGGGCGTGCCAGGCCGCGCATCCCCACAAAGTCGGGCTTCGATTTCGCCACCGCCCAGCCCATGCCCGCATCATAGGGCGTGACCGTGCCGTCGGTGTCCTGACCGACGATGATATAGCCCTTTTCGGCGCGCAAAACATGCATGGTTTCCGTGCCATAGGCGGTGATGCCATGGGGTTGTCCCGCCGCCCAGAGCGTCTCCCACAACTGCCGCCCCAAAGGTGCTGCAACGTTGATTTCAAAGCCGACCTCGCCGGTGAAACTGACGCGAAACAGCCGTGCCGGCATCCCCGCGACCGTACACTCAACGCAGGACATATGGGGAAAATCCGCCTCGTTCAGCGCGACGCCCTCAACGAGGGGCGCAAGCAATTTGACCACATTCGGCCCGTTCAGCGCAATCGTGGACCACTGCTCGGTGGTCGAGGTCAGCCAGACCTCGAGATCGGGCCATTCGGTTTGCAGGTAGTCCTCCATCATGTTCATCACCCGCGCCGCCCCGCCCGTGGTCGTGGTCACGTGAAAGCGGTCGGCGTCGAGCCGCCCGATGACCCCGTCGTCGCGGATAAACCCGTCATCGCCCAGCAAAAGCCCGTAGCGACAGCGCCCCGGCGCGAGTTTTGTCCAGGGGTTGGTGTACATCCGGTTCATGAATTCCACAGCATCGGGCCCGACCACTTCGATCTTGCCCAAGGTCGAGGCGTCGAACATGCCGATTCCTGCGCGCGTGGCCGCGCATTCGCGCCGCACCGCCGCGTCCATGTCCTCGTTGCCTTGGGGGAAATAGCGCGCGCGCCGCCACTGGCCGACGGGTTCAAACACGGCGCCGTTTTCCTCGGCCCAAGGGTCGATCTGGGTGCGGCGCAGCACCTCGAAGTGATCGCCGCGATGGTAGCCGCAAAACGCGCCAAAACTGGTTGGCGTGTAGGGCGGGCGAAAGGTGGTCAGCCCGACCTGGGGCTGGGGTTTGCCAAGCGCGTCAGCGGCGATGTTCAACCCGTTGATATTGGACATTTTTCCCTGATCGGTGGCCATGCCGTTGGTGGTGTAGCGTTTGACATGTTCGATCGAGCGCATCCCTTCGCGCACCGCAAGGCGCAGGTCTTTGGCTGTCACATCGTTCTGGAAATCGACGAAAGCCTTGGCCTTGCTGGCGCTGCGGTCGGTGGGCAATTCGTGCAGGCTCACACCGGTGCCGGTGCGATCCTTTGCAACCGCATAGACCGCGGCCTGCACCGTTGCGCCCAAGGCGTCGAGCGCCTCACGCGCGCGCGCGGCCCCGTCATTGAGCGCGGCTTGGACGCCCCAAAGCCCGCGCGCGGCCCCCGCGATCACGCAGGCTTCGGGCGTGTGTTCGGGCAGGAAGGTGGTCAGCGCATCGTCCCAGGCCAGCCGCCCTTTGGTGTGGGAAAACAGATGCAGCGACGGCGTCCAGCCGCCCGACATCAACAGCGCATCGCAATTGATCCATGTGCCTGCTCCGACATGCCCGCCACTCACCGCATTGACCCGCAGGTTTTTCACCCGCAGCCGGCCGGCAGTCGCCGTAACCGTGTGGCCAAGGCGCACCGGAATGCTGCGCGCCCGGGCGGCCTCTTGCAGATCGGCGCGGACCTGCGCGCGGGTGTCGATGATGACTTGGACCCGCGCGCCCGCATCGGCCAGATCAAAGGCCGCAAACCACGCGCTGTCGTGGCTGGTGACAACGGCGGGGCTGTCGCCGACCTTGACGCCGTAGCGGTTGAGATAGGTCTGGGCCGCGCCCGCCAGCATCACGCCGGGGCGGTCGTTGCCGTGAAACACCAGCGGTTTTTCCAGCGCACCCTGCGCGAGGACCACCTGTTTGGCGCGCACCCGCCACAGGCGTTCGCGCGGCGTGTCGGCGGGCAGTTCGGTGAGATGGTCGGTCAGCTTTTGCACCATGCCGATCATGTTCTGGTGGTAGTAGCCGATGGCAGTGGTGCGGGGCATGATTTTGACGCCCGCCGCCAGCAGATCGGCGCGGCTTTGCGCCAGCCAGTCCCAGGCGGGGGTGCCGTCGATCTGCGCGTCGGGTTCGGACAGCAGCGTGCCGCCGATTTCGGCGTTCTCGTCGACCAGAACCACCGAGCGCCCCGTGGCGCTGGCGGCGAGCGCGGCCGCGATCCCCGCCGGCCCTGCGCCCACGATCAGCAGGTCGCAGTGCAGATAGCGCGAGGCATAGCTGTCGGGGTCTTCCTCGGTTGGCGCAACGCCCAGACCCGCCGCCGCGCGGATGAACGGCTCGTAGACCCTGTCCCAAAAGGACTTCGGCCACATGAAGGTCTTGTAGTAAAAACCGGCCGAAAACAGCATGTAAGCGGCGTCATTCACGGCGCCCACGTCAAAGCGCAACGAGGGGAACTTGTTTTGCGATGTGGTTTGCAGCCCGCCCCAGACCTCTTGCACGGTGGCGCGGGTGTTGGGCTCGAAGCGCCCGTCGCCGCGCCGGGTGCCGATCAACGCATTGGGCTCTTCCGACCCGGCCGCAATCGCGCCGCGCGGGCGGTGGTATTTGAAGGAACGGCCCATCAGATGCACCCCGTGCGCGAGCAGCGCCGAGGCCACGGTGTCGCCCTTGAGCGCCGTGTAGGGCGTGCCGTCGAAGGTGAAAATCATCGGCTTGGCGGCGTCCACGCGGCCTTTGCCGCGCACGCGAAAGCGGCTCATGGGGCCTCTCCGATCAGCGATGCAAGGTCGGGACGCGGTGCGCCTGCCTTGTAGGTGGTGTAAAAGCGGTCCGACACGGTGTCGCGCACGGCGTTGAAAAACCGCCCGCAGCCATGGATATGGCGCCAGCGTTCAAAATGCGGCCCCCGCGCGTTGTCGCGGATAAAGAGGAATTCTTCCCACTCTGCATCGCTTTGGGTCGCGGGCAGGGGGGCGCGCACTACATGGGCCTGCCCCGCATAGGCAAATTCCAGTTCCGGCAGCGTGTCGTCGCAATAGGGGCAATGGATCAGAAGCATGGCATGTCTCCTTAGTGGGCGACGGCGGCGGCGGCCGCTTCGTCGATCAGCCGGCCTGTGCGAAACCGCTCCAGCGTGAAGGGCGCGTTGATCGGATGGGGCGCGTTTTTGGCGATGGTCCAGGCAAAGGTATGGGCCGCGCCGGGGGTGGCTTTGAACCCGCCCGTGCCCCAGCCGCAGTTGACATAAAGCCCCTCGACGGGGGTCTTGGAAATGATGGCCGAGCGGTCGGGCGTCACATCGACGATGCCGCCCCATTTGCGCAGCATCCGCATCCGGTTGAACATCGGGAAAATTTCGCAGATCGCCGCGACGGTATGTTCGATCAGCGGCAGACCGCCCCGCTGCGAATAGGAGGTGTATTGATCCGTGCCCGAACCGATCACCAGCTCGCCCTTGTCGGATTGGCTGATATAGGCGTGCACGGCGTTCGACATCACCACGCAGGGAAAAACCGGCTTTACGGGTTCTGACACCAGCGCCTGCAAGGGGTAGCTTTCCAGCGGCAGGCGCACATCCGCCGTTTGCATCACCACCGAGGTGTGGCCCGCCGCCGAGACGGCGACCTTTTTGGCCTTGATGAAGCCTTTGGCGGTTTCGACCCCGGCGACCGAGCCGTCGGGGTGGCGGCGAATGGCGGTGACGGCGCAGTTCTGGATGATGTCCACCCCGCGCGCGGCGGCAGAGCGCGCATAGCCCCAAGCGACCGCATCATGGCGCGCGGTGCCTGCGCGCTTTTGCAACGCACCGCCCAGAACCGGATAGCGCGCGTCGGGCGAAATCGACAGCGGCGGGCAATAGTCCTTGCACTCTTCCTTGGTGAGCCAGCGGTTGTCCACGCCGTTCAAACGGTTGGCATGGACGTGACGCTTGAAGCTTTGAACGTCATGGACATTATGCGCCAGCATCAGCACGCCGCGATTGGAATACATGACGTTGTAGTTCAGGTCCTGACTGAGATCCTGCCACAGATCGACCGCGTGGTCATAGAGACGCGCGCTTTCGTCATAGAGGTAATTCGAGCGGATGATCGTGGTGTTGCGCCCCGTGTTGCCGCCGCCCAGCCAGCCCTTGTCGATCACGGCGATATTGGTGATGCCGTGTTCTTTGGCCAGATAATGCGCCGCCCCCAACCCATGGCCGCCCGCGCCAACGATGATCACATCATATTCGGCTTTCGGTTCGACCTCGGGCCATTGTTCGGTCCAGTTTTTATGCCCCGACAGGGCATTTTTGACGAGAGAGAGCGCACTGAAATGGGTCATGGGTATGGGCTTTCACGCGAAGACGAAGGGGCTTTGGCGTAGGATTGCGCCAAAACGCGGGATTTAATCGAAGATTTGCGCCACAGATGTCGCAAGTCTGCGTCACGCGCCTGCGCGAGAGCGGCTCACAATTCCACCTCGACATCGCTCAGCGGCGTGGAACAGCAGATCAGGATCTTGCCCTGATCGATCTCGCGTTTGCGAATGCCGCCGCCGTGGTTCATCTCGACCTCCCCCGACACAAGCACCGATTTGCAGGTGCCGCAGATGCCGCGCTGACAGGACACCATCGGCAACAGCCCCGCCTCGCGCGCCGCCGACAGCACCGTCATGCCGGGGTGGACATCGACGACATGGCCGCTTTTGGGAAAACTCACGCGAAAGGTTTGTCCCGTCACTTCGGGGGCGGCGGTGTGATCCTCGATCGTGCCCTCGGTGGAGGTGCCGAAATCGAAACTTTCCTCGTAATACTGGTCCATGTCGAAACCCGCCTGTTCCAGCATCGCACGCACCCCGGCCATGAAGGGCGCAGGGCCGCAGCACATCACCAGACGGTCGCGAAAATCGGGCGACATCATTTCCAGTCTCGCCAGATCAAGCCGCCCCGTGTAGCCCGTCCAAGCGTCGCTCGCATGTGAGGTGGTGACGCTGAAGGCGAGTTTGAGACTGGCGTTCTGCGCGGCCAGCAATTCCAGCTCGCGCCGGAAAATCAGGTCCTGCGGGCTGCGCGCGGCATGGACGAAATGCAGATCGAAGGGCGCGCCCAGATCGCAGGCGGTGCGGGTCATCGACATCATCGGGGTGATCCCGCTGCCCGCCGAGATGAACAGCCGCTTGCGCGGGGTCGTCGCATCGGTGGTGAAATCGCCCGTCGGGCCGCTGACGCGAATTTCACGCCCGGGCAGCATGTTGTCATGCAGCCAGTTCGACCCCGGACCGCCCGCGACACGTTTGCACGTGATTTCAATGCGGTAGGGCCGCGCAGCAGAGGCGGAGATCGTGTAGCTGCGCGTGGTCATTCCCGCCACGGGCAGCTCGAAGGTCATATATTGACCGGGGTAGAATTTGAAGGCACGCGGCTCGCGCGCGCCAAAGACAAATGTTTTGACGTCATGGGTTTCCTGGCGCACGTGGCGACAGACCAGCGTGTCGTCCACTTCGCCATCCCAGAGCGGGACGCGGGTGACTTCGGTGTATTTGTCGTCATCGCTCATTGCGCGGCCACCTGCAGCGCGGCGGTGTCCAGATGCTCTGCCATGCGCGCGATATACCATGCGGCGAAGGCTTCGACATGGGGTTCGGTGTAGCGCGAATAGGGGCCAGGTTCATAGGCGGGCTGTGCCGCGCCCAGCTGCGCAAGGGCCACCAGATCGGCGTCTTGCTGGTTGGTGTAGCGCCAGACCTGCGTGAGATTGTCGAGCGTGTAATCCTGCCCCTCGATCGCATCCTTGTGCACAAGCCATGTCGTGCGCACCAGCGTGCGCCCCGCGCTCAGCGGCAGCACCGAGAAGGTCACGATGTGGTCGCTCATGAAATGGTGCCAGGAATTGGGATGGGTCCAGAAGCTGAGCCCGCCCAGTTTGGGGTCTGTGAAATCGCCCAGCAGCTTTTTGGAGGCCACTTTCGTATCCACCGTATGGCTTTCGCCCTCCCACATCAGCGGCAGGCGCATGGTGCGAAACCCCGAAATATTGGACAGGTGTTCTTCCTCGGCGGAGGGCAGGCCGCAGCTTTCCCATTTGGCATGGTTCCGGGCGACATCCGCAAGGTAGTTTGCCACGTCTTGCGAGCGGCGTTCGTCCATATCGTCGGGCGAGAACCCAAAGCCGAATTCCGACAGGGGCACGGTCAGCTGCGGGTGGTTGCCCTCGCAGTGATAGCATTCGCGGTTGTTTTCCATCGTCAGCTTCCAGTTGCCATCCTCGATCAGATCGGACTGGTGGGCGACTTTGCAATTGGCGATGTCATGGGGCGCAAGATAGCGCTGCATCACGCGCGCCATCTCGTCGAAATCGGCAGGCGGGGTCTCGGCGAGGCAGATGAAAATCAAACCGGCCAGGCTGCGCACATGGATGGTTTTCAACCCGTGGCAATCCTTGTCGAAATCGCTGCCCATGTGGTCGGCAAGGATCAATTCGCCATCCTCGTTGTAGGTCCAGCCGTGATAGCGACAGACGATATTGCCGATCGTGGCGGTGGGTTCGTTGATCAGCTTGGCCCCGCGATGGCGGCACACGTTGTGAAAGGCGCGCACCTCTTCGTCATCGCCGCGCAACAACAGCACCGAGGTCGTGCCGACGCTCAAGGTCACGCAATCGCCCGGCTCGGGCAATTCGGCATCCGAGGCGACAAAAATCCACATTTTGCCAAAGATTGCCTCCAGATCGAGATCATAGATCTCGGCGGCGGTGTAAAACGGGGCCTCAAGGCTTTTGAAGGCTTCGCGACGGGCCACGAGGGCGGCAATATCGGGGATGTCACGCATCAAGGGAAACCTTCAAGACTGCGAAAAAAGGAGAGGGGCGGATCGGGGGGCAAGCGCAGGACAAAAGAACAGATGCGACACCGCAGGGCAGGTCGCTGACGCTATGGTCGCCGCGAACGGCAAATTGACCAAGGATTTTTTCATCTGGCGCCTGTCCCTGTTGTGCCCGCGTCAGACGCAGGGCGCTGCGCCCCGCATGACGATAGGCTAAAACTGTCCTCGCGATGCGCCGCGCCAGACAGGATTTTTAGGGCAGTTCACCAGTAGAAATGCGACGCAGGCGATGGCGGTGATTTTTTCGCCTGTCGGCCTGCCGGTTTTGGCCCTCACCGTGAACATAACCGTGAACATCACTAAGGTGGGTACGGGGCAGTCACTGGTCAGTCTCTGGGCAGGCGCTGCCTGTTTTTGCGGCATATTTGCCCCCCGTCGCGCCAGCACGCATCGCAAAGATCACGCGTCCAGAACCGGCCCGTTCAGCAGGGCGAGGATGTCGCCAAAATACCCCTGCGAGCGGGCAGGCAGGGTGGGGTCCGAGGCAATCGCAATGGCGAGGTCGCGCGCAGGGTGGATGGCGATCACCTGCCCGCCGTAGCCGCGCGCCAGAACATAGCCGCTTTGGCTCAAAAACCAGCCATAGCCATAGGCCAGACCGGAGTAGGGGGATTTCGTGCGCGGCTCAAACGAGGCGTCAATCCAGTCCTGCGCAATCACGGCGCGCCCCTCGAGCGCGCCGCGCGCGCGCATCATCCGCGCCACCGTCAGCATGGCGCGCGGGCTCAGCGCCATTTCGTTGCCGCCAAAATAATAGCCCTGCGGATCGCGGGTCCAGGGGGGAATGTCGATCCCCAAAGGCGCCCCCAAGCGGCTGCGCGCCTGATCGAGCAACGACAGGCCGCTGACCTGTGCCAGAACCGCGCCCAGCACATGGGTCGAGCCGGTCGAATAGATCATCCGCCCGCCCGGCTCGGCGATCATCGGCTGGCGCAAAACATAAGACACCCAATTGTCCGAGGCGACCCAAGCGCCGTAATCGCGCCCCGAGGTTCCCGCAAGTCCGGCGCGCAGCGTGACCAGATCCTGCAGGGTGATATCCGCGACGCCCGCCGTCGCATCGCGCGGGATGAGATCGGGGGCAACATCGCCCAGTCGCGCGGTGACATCCGCAATCTCGCCGCGCGCAATCGCCGCGCCCAGCAACAGCGCCACAAGGCTTTTGGAACAGGATTTGATGTTGGTGGGCCTGTCCAGACCGCCCGATTGGCGCGCCGCCTCAAAGACCACCTGATCACCCTTCTGGATCAGCAGCGCGTTCATCTGGGGCAAACGGCGCAGCGCGTCCTCATAGCTTTCGGGCGCGCGCCGTTGCTGGGCCTGCGCGGGGCGTAGGGCACTCAGCCCGATCCCCGCGCCAAGGCCCAAAGCAAAACCGCAGCTCACGCCAGTGCTCAGGAAACGGCGTCTGTGCATCGAAAACCTCGCGATCGGGTGCGGGGGGGCATCTGCGCCCCCATCCGCCCTGTGACCTCGACAGGCTAAGGCTGCGCGGCCCCTGCGCCTAGAGGCTTTGGTCTACAATCGCGTGAGCCACATTCGGGATGTTGCATATTTTAGAGGTGCACCCCGCCATAATTGTTCAGCCGCGCAAGATGTTGCGCTTGGGACATGGTCAGCCCGAGATGGCCAAAGCGCATCGGGTGCGTGTGCAACTGGGGAAAAATGGCCTGAATTTCGGCCAGCGCCTCTGCGCAGAGCACCCCAAGGGCAATATCGCCGCTGAACAGGCTTTCCGAGGCGATGCCCTCGCAAAACACCATTTCATGACTGTCGAGCATCAGGTGCAGATAGTCTGCCCGTCGCTGCGGGACGCGCGCCACGGTGGTGCCGTTCACCAGCGCTTTGGCCGGCACAAGCACGTCGCTTTCGCCATAGTTCAACTCGGCCAGCGGCGATTGCAGCAGCACGCGGTGGTTGGGCGAGAGGAAAAGGTCGCGGTTGTTGCCGATGGCCCCGGCGGCAAAGCGGACGGGCGCGAGTGTGCCAAGGCCGCAGACCGTGCTGCGCCCGATCCAGCGGATTGGCTGTGCGCCCTTGCCCAGCGTCTGCACCAACATGCCCGCCTGCAGGTCCTCGATCGCAACGGGGCCGGTGGGGGTCTCGATCAGGGTTCCCGCAAGAAAACAGACCGCAGCCGTGGGGATGACAAGGCTTTGACCGCTGCCCGCATAGGTCGAGACCCCTTGGATATAGTGCAACACCGTCCCCGCAGGCGGTTGCGCCCCATCAAACATCACGCCGACCACCTTGGTGGTATAGCCCGTGGTGATCGACACGCCGACCATGCGATAGGCCGTGCCCGCACCGTCATAAAGCGTGACTTCATATTCGTTTTCGACGTTGACCGGCGCGGGAAATTTCCAGCGCGTCGTTTCGGCATTGGGCGTATAGGTCACACCGTCAAGGGTCACCGCCTGCGTGAGCCGCTGGTCGATCACACTGGACCCCGAAAAAGGATCATCCGTCAGCACACCATCGGCATCCTCGAAGGTGATGGATGTCGTGGGGCCGCTGATCTTGATGGTCAGATCGCTGGGCCTTTCCCAGCTAAAGGCATTGCCGTTGAGAGCGTTGGTGATCACGTTGCCGTTTTGGGGCGTCTTGCCGTCGAGATCACGGGTAATGCTTACGCCACTGGTGGCGAAAATAGAAATGGTCTGCTGCGCCATGTTGCGTCACCTGCCAAGGGTTCGCCGCCTGTTTTCGACGACGTGACACATCTTTTCTGTATGTTTGGATGTTTGGAAAAAAACGCGCCACAAGAGGTGACTCCAACGCAGACAGCCGAGTGCCTTGGGCGCGAAAATACGCGCTTTCACGGCACTCGGCAACAGATTTGACGGCGCTGGGCGGCGGGGCCTAAATCACGATCTCGGACGGCTCGACGACGGTCTCCATGGCCACATGGGTCGAGGTGGAATTGACATAGGGCAGGGCGGAAATCGCATCCCCCATGATGTCGCGGTAATGGGCGATATCCTTGGAGCGGACTTTGATCAGATAGTCGAACCCGCCGGCAATCATGTAGCATTCCTCGATTTCGGGAACGAGTTTGACCGCCTCGTTGAACTTTTTGAGGGCCGCTTCGCGGGTATCGGTCAGGCGGACCTCGACAAACGTCACATGGCTCAGGCCAAGCTTGAACGGCGAGACCACCGCGCGATAGGCTGAAATGACGCCCGTTTCCTCAAGATGCCTGATCCGCACCGCGACGGGGGTTTTGGACAGGCCCACCCGTTTGGCAAGCTCGGTGACGGGAATCCGTGCATTGCGCTGTAATTCCCGCAGAATTTTACGATCCGCCTCGTCGATCATCGCTTATTTCCTTTTTGGGTGATGGATTAAGTTCGAATTGACCACATCTGTATCAACCTTTGGTCACAACGGCCAGTCAGCCCGCGATATTCAGGTCAAAACACAAACCGGAGTGGACTATGGCCGATCTATCCTTCGAGACCTTTGCAGAGCCTGCCAAAACGGCCCCCGACGCGCCGGTTCTGGCGCAGCTTGTGGCGCAGGCGGCGCTTTCGCCGCGCGCGCGCGGCGCCATCTGCGCGCGGGCGGCGGGGTTGATCCGCCAGATTCGCAAGGACGCAAATCCGGGGGTGATGGAACAGTTTCTGGCCGAATACGGTCTCTCGACGGCGGAAGGCGTGGCGCTGATGTGTCTGGCCGAAGCCATGTTGCGCGTGCCCGATGCCACCACGATCGACGCGTTGATCGAAGACAAAATCGCCCCCTCCGACTGGAGCAAACATCTGGGGGAGGCTACATCGCCGCTGGTCAATGCCTCGACCTGGGCGCTGATGTTGACGGGGCGGGTGCTTGACGAAGGGGACCCGGCAATTGCGCGGGTGCTGCGCGGCGCGATCAAACGCATAGGCGAGCCGCTGATCCGGGTGGCAGTGGGCCAAGCGATGAAACAGATGGGCCGCCAGTTCGTTCTGGGCCAAAGCATCGAAACCGCGCTGGAGCGCGCGCGCGGCTTCGAAAAAAAGGGCTATACCTACAGCTACGACATGCTGGGCGAGGCCGCGATGACCAAGGCGGACGCAACCCGCTATACAGCCGCCTATGAAAAGGCCATCGCGGGGATCGCGCGGGCCGCGACCCATGGATCGGTCGAGGCAAACCCCGGTATTTCGATCAAGCTCTCCGCCCTGCATCCGCGCTATAGCGTCGCGCAGGAGGCGCGCGTCATGGCCGAACTGGTGCCCGTCGTGCACGGTCTGGCGCTGAAAGCGAAAGCCGCCGGAATCGGGTTCAATATCGACGCCGAAGAACAGGACCGGCTTGTTCTGTCGCTGAAGGTGATCGAGGCGGTTGTGTCGCAAAATGATCTGGCCGGATGGAACGGCTTTGGTGTCGTTGTGCAGGCCTATGGCAAACGCGCAAGCCAGACGATTGACTGGCTGCATGCCCTTGCCACGCGATATGACCGCAAGATCATGGTGCGGCTTGTCAAAGGGGCCTATTGGGACACCGAAATGAAGCGCGCGCAGGTCGAGGGGCTCGCGGGTTTCCCGCTGTTCACCAACAAAGCGGCCACGGATGTGAGCTACATCAGCAACGCGCGCAAGTTGCTGGACTACAGCGACCGCATTTACCCGCAATTTGCCACGCATAACGCCCATTCGGTTGCGGCAATTTTGGAGATGGCCAAGGGGCGCGCCTTTGAATTCCAGCGTCTGCACGGCATGGGGGCACAGCTGCATGACATTGTTCTTGCACAGGAAAAGACCCGCTGCCGGATTTATGCCCCCGTGGGTGCGCACCGCGATTTGCTGGCCTATCTGGTGCGCCGCTTGCTGGAAAACGGCGCAAATTCGTCTTTCGTGAACCAATTGGTGGATGAGGATGTCAGCCCCGAAGACATCGCGGCCGATCCATTTGCCGCGCTGGAGCAGGCGCGCGCGCCCGGGGCGCTTTGCGCGCCGCAAGATCTGTTTGCACAGGAGGGGCGCGTCAATTCAAAGGGGTTTGATCTCTCGGATGAGGCCACGTTGAGCGCGCTTTTTGCAGCGCGCGACACGGCCTTGCCACTGGCCCATCCGATCACGCGGCGCCCCGCCACGGGCACGCATTTGGCGGTGCATAATCCCGCCACGGGCGCGGTGGTAAGCTCGGTGTTGCAGGGCGATGGCGCGACAGCCCTGCGCGCGATAGAAGATGCCCGCCTGTGGGACGCTCCCGTGGCCGAGCGCGCGAAAGTGCTGCGCAAAGCGTCGGATCTGTTCGAAGAAAACGCGGGGGTGATCTTTGCCACTCTGGCGCGCGAGGCGGGAAAAACCCTGTCCGATTGCGTAGGCGAACTGCGCGAAGCGGTTGATTTCCTGCGGTATTACGCCGATCAGGCCGAGGCGCGCGATGCCATCGCCGCGCGCGGCATTTTTACCGCCATCAGCCCGTGGAACTTTCCGCTGGCGATTTTCACCGGACAGGTCGCGGCGGCGCTGGCTGCCGGAAACGCCGTGATCGCAAAGCCCGCAGAGGCCACGCCAGTCATCGCGACACTGGCCGTCACGCTGATGCATCGGGCGGGCGTTCCGGCCTGCGCCTTGCAACTTGTGACCGGCACGGGGGGCGAGGTGGGCCGCGCGCTAACCTGTGATCCGCGCATCAACGGGGTGGTCTTCACCGGCTCGACCACCACCGCGCAGGCCATCCGCCGCGCGATGGCCGACAGGGTGGACCCGGGCGCGCCGCTGATCGCGGAAACCGGCGGTCTGAACGCGATGATCGTCGATTCCACCGCGTTGCCCGAACAGGCCGTGCGCGACATCGTGGCCTCGGCGTTTCAATCGGCCGGACAACGCTGTTCGGCCCTGCGCTGCCTCTACGTTCAGGAAGACGTTGTGCCACATTTCATGGAAATGCTCAAAGGCGCGATGAACGAACTCACGCTTGGCGATCCTTGGGACTTGCGCACCGATGTGGGGCCGGTCATCGACCAAACCGCCTATGACGCGATTGCCGGCTACCTTGCGCAGGCCCGGGAAAAGGGCATGATCTTGCATCAGGTCGCGGTGCCCGACACTGGTCTGTTCATCGCGCCAACGCTGATCAAAGTGGGCGGCATTGCCGATCTCGGGCACGAGGTGTTTGGCCCCGTGCTGCATGTCGCGACCTTCAAATCCAAACAGATCCACAAGGTGATCGCGGATGTGAATGCGCGCGGTTTCGGGCTGACCTTTGGGTTACACACCCGTATCGACACACGGGTTCAGGAGGTCGCGGATGGCCTCAACGTTGGCAATATCTATGTCAACCGCAACCAGATCGGCGCGATTGTCAGCAGCCAGCCCTTTGGCGGCGAGGGCCTGTCGGGCACGGGCCCCAAAGCGGGCGGGCCGAGCTATCTGACACGCTTTGCCGCGCCGGACCCGATGGCGGATCAGTTGGTCCGGAACTGGGACAGGGAATGTGACATCCAGGCCTTGCGCAAAGCCTTGGCTGATAAACCTGCCGGTAGACTGTTGTCCAAAACCGATTTGCCCGGGCCTACCGGTGAAGCAAATACCCTGCGGCTTTATGTGCGTGGGCCGATCCTGTGCATGGGGCCGGGTGCGGCCGCCGTCGCGGCGCAGGTGGCTGCCGTCGAGGCGCTGGGGGGCGTCGCGCAGGCTGTGGACGGGGCGCTGTCGCCCGCCGATTTGACGGCGCTTGACGGGTTTGATGGGGCCCTCTGGTGGGG
This sequence comes from Aquimixticola soesokkakensis, assembly GCF_900172375.1. GTDB lineage: Bacteria > Pseudomonadota > Alphaproteobacteria > Rhodobacterales > Rhodobacteraceae > Aquimixticola > Aquimixticola soesokkakensis. Next base: position 75,106 of record NZ_FWFS01000009.1, read on the forward strand.
CGGGGAGGCACGCCTTTTTGCGCAGGCGCTGGCCGCGCGCAACGGGCCAATTTTGCCACTGATTACCGCCATGCCAGATCGGGGGCATGTCACCCACGAGCGGCATCTGTGCGTGGACACCACCGCCGCGGGCGGCAACGCGGCCTTGCTTGCGGGCTAGGCCCCCGCAAGGTCCCCCGCAAAGCTGGACCACCCCATCGGGCATGAAAAAGCCGCCGCCCCTGTGTGGGCGGCGGCTTTTGTGCTGTGGCAGCGCCTAGCCGATGGTGGACAGGAAACGCTGCAGGTCGGGGTCTTGGGGATTGGTCATCACCTGCTCGGGCGGGCCGATTTCGGCCAGAACGCCTTGCTTGAAAAAGGCAACGCGATCAGACACATCGCGCGCAAAGCTCATTTCGTGGGTGACGACGATCATCGTCATGCCCTCGGAGGCCAGCAGGCGCATGATGTCCAGAACTTCCCCGACCAGCTCGGGATCAAGCGCCGATGTCGCCTCGTCAAACAGCATGTATTTGGGTTCCATCGCCAGCGCACGCGCAATCGCCAGACGCTGTTGCTGGCCACCGGAAAGTTGCGAGGGGTAGTGGTTCAGCTTGTCGCCCAAGCCCACATGCACCAATTGCTTTTCGGCAATCTCCTGTGCTTCTTTGCGGGATTTTTTCGTCACGACGCGCGGTGCCAGTGCCACGTTTTCAAGCGCTGTGAGATGGGGAAAGGAATTCCACTGCTGGAACACCGTGCCCAGTTTCTGGCGCAGCTTGTTGATGTCGGTGCCCTTGGCATGCACGTCGATGCCATCCACGGTGACCTTGCCCGCATGGATGCTTTCGAGCGCGTTGATGCAGTAGAGCAGCGTGGATTTCCCCGAGCCGGACGCACCGATGAGGGAGACGACTTCGCCGTTGTCCACCGTCAGGTTGATGCCTTTCAGCACCTCCAGCTCGCCAAAGGATTTACGCAGGTTTTCAAGAACGATCATGATTTTTGCCTCTGTTCGTAGCGCGCGCCCATGCGCGACAGCGGATAGGAGATGGCGAAGTAGATCAGGCCGACGATCAGCATGATTTTGACCGACTCCTGCGTGCGGGTGTTGAGGATTTGCGAGGCACGCAGCAATTCGACATAGCCGATGGCCGAGACCAGCGCGGAATCCTTGATCGTCGCCAGCGCAACGCCCAGCCACGACGGAAAGGCGGTGCGCAGCCCCACGGGGGCGGTGACGTGGCGCATTTCCTGCCAATAGCTCAGGCCAAGGCAGCGCGCGGCATTGCGCAGGCCCACAGGCACGGCCTCGATCCCCGATTGCACCACAACCGCAACGAGCGAGGCGGTGTAGATGATCAGCACGATAGTGCCCGACCAAAAGGCAGGCATCGGAAACCCTGCGATGGCGATAAAGCTGTCAAAGAGGATCAGCTGGATGAGCAGCGGCACGGAGCGAAACACATCAAGCACCGCCATGACCCCAAAGGTCAGCGCGCGGTTTTTGAGCGACATCAGCCAGCCGAAAACCATGCCCAGCAGCGTGCCGATCAGGATGGAAACCACCGAAATCTGGATGGTTTTCCAAGCGCCTTCCAGCAGAAACCACAGATCGCTCCACTGGAGGGTTGTAAAGACCTGGGTCATGGGCGCGCCCTTTCTGCCCTGAAGAGGGGCCGTCCCAAAAGGCGCATCAGGATCAGCGCAATTTTGGCAATCAGATAGTAGATCACGGCGGTGGCGGCGAAAAATTCAAAGGTGCGGAAGGTGCGCGAGTTGAAATACTGCGTCTCCCCCGACAATTCGCGCAGGCCCGCCAGCATGCCAAGAGACGAAGCCAGAATGACCCATGTGAACTGATTGGTCATCGGTCCGTAAATGGCGCGCAGCACCTGCGGAAGCACGACATAGCGCAGGGATTGCAGCTTGGTCATACCCAGCGTGCGCGCGGCCTTGTCCTGACCGGCGGGAACGGCATTAAAGCCGCCGCGATAGGTTTCGGCCATGTAGCCTGCGCAGTTGAAGGTCAACGCGGCGACAACGGCCGTAAAGGAGCTGAGGAAAATGCCGAATTCCCCCAAGCCCCAGTAAAAGACGAAAATCTGGAACAGCGAGGGGGTGTTGCGCGCAATTTCAACCCAGGTCGAGCCAAAGCCGCGCAGCAGGCGCAGGGAACTCGCGCGGCAGAAATACAGCACCAGCCCGAACATAAGCCCCAGTGCCATGGCGATCAGCGAGACCTCAAGCGTGACCAGCGAGGCTTTCAGCAGATCGGGCAGCGCCTGGATGACGGGGCGCCAGTGGAATTGATAATCCATCAATCTGACCTCTCAAAAGAAGCGACGACAGGACCGGGCCTGTCGTCGCCGTTGGGGAAGTTTTGGAGGCTTAGTAGTAGACGCCAAAGGTCGTGAGATCGGGCATTTCGCCGCCGATATGGGTCTCGTAGAGGCCCGCGAGGGTGCCGTCACGATAGGCGTGGTTGATGTAGAGGTTGAGGTAGTTGATCCAGCCGTATTCGCTGCGCTGGGTCATGAAACCGACGATATCCGCACCAAAGGGGGCCACGGGACCGGCTTTGAGGCCGCTGAAGCTGTCGGAGGACAGGATGTTGGCGATGGCGGTATCGGTGGCAATCCCCGCTTCGACGCGGCCTTGGGACACGGCAAGATAGGTGTCGTTTTCCGCCTGGAAGGTGGTGATTTTACCTTTGCCATCGGGCCAGTTGGCGTCTTTGTAGTCCGAGAGTTCGGTCTCGTAGGTGGTGCCGACGGCCACGCCGACATTGGCATCTGCCAGATCGTCCCATTCGGTGATCTCGCTGTCGGCGGGCAGCAGCGACTGGAACTGGAACACCATGTAGGGGATCGAGAAGCCAACGGTTTGCGCGCGCTCCAGCGAATCCGAGGAGGAGGCAATGGCGACATCCGTGCGGCCCGAAATCAGCGAGGGAATACGCTCGGCCCAGGTGACGCCGACGATTTCGGGTTCAACGCCCATCCGTTCGGCAAGGTCCGTGCAGATGTCGACATCCATGCCCGCTGGGTTGTTATCCGCATCGCGGTAGCCCATCGGCGGAAAGTCCAGCACAACCGCGCAGCGCAGCGTGCCCGAACCCAGAACATCATCAAGTTTATCGGCCGCAGCCGGTGTCGCAAAGGTGGTGCCAATGAGGGCCAGCGCACCGAATGCGCCCAGAACTGTCGTGTGTTTCATAAGACTTCCCTGATCGTTTTTATGTTTCATATGGCGTGAAGGTACACGCATTGCCTTAGTCGAAATGACTAAAGGGACGTGGCGGTATAGGCGTATCGGCTAAAACAGCGCTGCGTTGCAGGAAAGTTGAAATAGATATTCTCCCGCAGCCGTCGCATGAGCAAATCCTGTCTCGATTCGCTCTCTCCCGCCCGCAAGCCTATCGCCCTGCGCGCCATTTGGGAACCGGATGCGCCCCGACGCCCTTCACCGTGGCAGGGGATGCGAAACCGTGGCGGAAAATCTGGGGGTCACGCTTGGGGGGGGCAGGCCGGGGGGCAGGCCGGGGGGCAGGCCGGGGGGCACGCGCCCGAAGACTGCCCCGCAGACCGCCCCGAACTGGCAAGCGGATGATTTCGCGTCAGCAGCGGGAAAAAGGTGCCTCAGGCGGGCTGCACGGTAGCCATGGCAAGACGGGCCGAGGCCGCAACGCCGTCAATCAGCGTCACCCCTGTGCGGGCGCGCAGGTCCTCAGCCAGGGGCGACATGCCCGCACAGCCCAAAATAACGGCCCCCGCATCGCGCGCCGCCTCGCTTATGGCGCGCGCCAGATGGGCGCGGGTCCGCGGCGATCCTGCGTCGATTTCGAGCACGGGCAAACCGCTGGCACGCACCCCCTCACACAGCCCCGCAAAGCCGGAGTCGGCAATATTTTGCGCAATAACGGGCACGGAAACCGGCAGCGACGTGACAACGCAAAACCGCAGGCCCAACAGGCTGGCCATCGTGTAGGCCGCTTGGCCAATGCCCAGCACGGGGCAGGTCACGGCGGCGCGCGCCTGTGCCAGTCCGGTGTCGTCGAAACAGGCGATGACGATCGCATCTGCACCGTCATTTGCCGCCGCTGTGACCTCGCCAAGCAATCCGGGCAGGGCGCTTTCGCCGTCCTCGGGGCCCTGGATCGCCGGGGGCGCGGCGCGGTTGGTGCGCCCGCTGATCTGCGCCTGGGGTGCGGCGCGGCGCGCGGCGGCGACGATGCCATCGGTCATGGCTTGGGTCGCGTTGGGATTGACATAGACCAGCCGCATCACAGCCCCTGACCCGCGTCGGATCCCCGGCGCGCCCGTCTGCGGCCCATGCCCCAGACCAGCAGCAAAAACACCACGATGATCCCGAGCGAAAACAGGGTGGTAAGCGTGCCAAGCGCGTAGATCACCGGCGTTGTCACGTTGGTGGTCATGCCGAAGATTTCCAGCGGCAGCGTGTTGTAGCTGCCTGCCGTCAGCAGGGTGCGCGCGAATTCGTCGTAGGACAGGGTAAAGCCGAACAGGCCGACCCCGATCAGTGACGGCGCGATGATTGGCAGGATCACAAAGCGGATGGTTTGCCACGGGGTTGCGCCTTGGTCGCGGGCCGCTTCTTCGAAGGATTTGTCAAAGCGGTTGAAGACGGCAAACATGATCAACAGGCCAAAGGGCAGGGTCCAGGTCAGCTGGCTGCCAAAACCCGAGGTTGCCCAATGCACCTTGAGGCCGAGTTGGTTGAAAATCAGCCCCACCCCCAGCGAAATCAGGATCGAGGGGATCACCAGCGAGGTAATCGCAAGATAGAACAACACCCCCGAGCCGGTGAATTTCTTGCGAAACGCCAGACCGGCGGTGACGGCGACAAACAGCGTGGAGACCATCACCATCAGACCCAGCGCAAAGGAGCGGCGAAATGCGCCCCAGATGTCGCCGACCGCCTGTTGCTGGAAAAGTTCCGCAAACCAATGGGTCGAGACACCATTCATCGGAAAGGTCAGCCCACCGCGTGGCCCCTGAAACGACAGGATGCCGATGGTGAGGGTTGGACCGTAGAGAAAGATCAAGAACAGCGTGAAAAATCCCGCCAGCAGGTAAAAGGCGCGCGACCGCGTTTCCATCTTAAAGCTCCTTTCGGATGTTGACGAAGCGCAAGAGCACCGCGATGACCAGCAGCACCGTGCACAAAAGCACCACGGCCGTTGCCGCCGCCGAGGGGTATTGCAGCAGGGAAATATCGTTGGAAATCAGGCGACCCACATTGGCTTTCTGACTGCCCGACATGAAGCGCACGGTGATGAAATCCCCCATCACCAGCGTGACCACGAAAATCGTTCCGATCATGATTCCGGGCTTGGTCAGGGGCACGATCACATGCCACAGCGTTTGCAGCGCCGTTGCGCCATTGTCGTAGGCCGCTTCGATCAGGGATGTGTCGATGCGCATCATCGTGTTGAAAATCGGCACCACCATGAACAGCGTGTAGAGATGCACAAAGGCCAGAATGACGGAGAAATCGGAATAGAGCAGCCATTCCAGCGGCGCGTCGATAACGCCCCATGACATCAGCGTCTGGTTGGCAATTCCGTTGCGCCCCAGAAAGGGAATCCACGAAATCATGCGAATGATGTTGGAGGTCAGAAACGGGATGGTGCACAGCAGGAACAGCACCGTCTGCATGGCCTGTGTGCGCACGTAGAACGCCAGAAAATAGGCAACCGTAAAGCCGATCCCAAGGGTGAAGGCCCAGGTGATGAAAGCGTATTTGAAAGTGGCAAGGAACACCTTGTAGGTCACGGGCGAGCCGAACAGAAAGGCGTAGTTGTCAAACTGGAACGCAGGGTAGATCGAAAATTCGGTCGCCCCCCAGAAGCTGACAATCACGATCATGATGATCGGCGCCACAAGGAAGCACAGCAATACCAACCCGAGGGGCGCGGCCTGAGCATAGGCGATGAGATCACGGGATTTAAACATCAAACCTCACAGGAAAAAGCGGAAAAAAAAGGGGGGAGCGCGCTGGCCGGTCGTGCAGGGCAGGCGCATAGGACAGGCCTAGAGGGCAGGCACACAGGGCAGGCACACAGGGCGGGCGTATAGGGCGAGGGGCCACAACAGCCCCCCGCCCGCCGTTACGCCGCGCTTAGGACGCGATGAATTCGTTCCACTTGCGCACCATGTACTGGTTTTCATCCATGACGGAGTTCCAGCAGGCCACAGCGCCCATGCGATCCTCGTAGGAGCCGCCATCGCGCACGTCGCCCGCCGCTGCAAGCTTGTCGCCCGTGGGGCTGACGATGTCGCCCGTTGCGGCCTTGCCTTCGTACCAATAGCCCCATTCGTTCTCGGACATGAAATCCTTGGAGGTTTGCGGCACCGCCGAGTAGTAGCCCTGGCGCATCAGATAGCCGCCGACCCAGCCCGACAGATACCAGTTGATGTATTCGTAGGCGGCATCCAGTTCCATGCCGGTGAGGGATTTCGACAGGCCCAGACCGCCGCCCCAGGAACGATAGCCCTCTTTGAGCGGCTGGTAGACGCAGTCGATCCCGCGCGATTTCACCGCTGTAATGGCGGGCGACCACATCGACTGGATGACCACTTCGCCCGAAGCCATCAGGTTGACGCTTTCGTCAAAAGATTTCCAGAAGGCACGGAACTGTCCGGCTTTTTTGGCTTCAGTGAAGATCGCAAAGGTCTTGTCGATCTCTTCGGGGGTCATGTTGCCCTTGTCGCCATAGGTGATTTCACCCATCGCCTCGCAGACCATCGCCATATCCATGATCCCGATCGAGGAGATATCAAGGATCGACGCTTTGCCCTTGAATTCGGGGTTCAACAATTCGGCCCAGCTGTCAATCGGGCGCCCGATCAGGTCGGGGCGGATGCCCAGCGTGTCGGCGTTGTAAATCGTCGGGATCAGCGTCATCCAGTTGGTGACCTCATCGGCAAACTCCGTCGCGCCCGGCTCGGGGATAAAGCCCACCGTAGAGGGGGCGGTGCCTTGGGCGATGGTGCTGTCGGGGGTCAGTTTTCCGGTGGTAAAGATGGGCGAGATTTTATCGAAATTGGCAATCCGGCTTACATCCATCGCCTGCAAATTGCCCGTCGGCCAGACTTTTTTGCAGATCCAGTATTCGATATCGGCAATGTCGAAACTATCGGGCTGGGTGGCTGCGCGCTGGGTGACGCTATCGGAATCAAGCGCCGTCATCGCCAGGTTAAAGCCCAAATCCTCTTTCACTTTGGTGGCCACATCGTTGAGGTTGGACACGCCCGTGCCGAACTGGCGCAGGGTGATATCCTTGATCTCCTGCGCCCAGACCATGGGGGCGGGAAAGGCAGAAGCGGCAGCGGCAGCCGCGCCGCCCTTAAGCACAGCGCGACGGCTGTAACGCATTTTAGTCATGACAAAGTCCCTTGTTGGAAAACAGTTTTATGGTGTTGGAAGGGTGGTTTTTATGATTGGAGACGGTGAACCCGTCCCTCATCCCAAGCGAGCATCACCGCATCGCCCGGGTTTTTCGGGTTGTCGAAAAACGCCGCTTCGGGAACGAGCGCAAGCACGTCTTCACCGGCGTTCGTGTGGCTTGTGACCGCAACATGGCCGCCTTGGTACTCAACCGATGTCACCTGCGCAGGCAGGCCGCTGGCGCGCAGCTGCACCTCATCGGCGCGCAGGGCGACTTTGTGACCGTCAAGCGAGATCACGTTGTGCCCGCCCATGAACCGCGCGACGAATTCGGTTTTGGGGGCCGACCATACCTCGCGGGCGGGGCCGGCCTGTTCGATCACCGCATTGTTCATCACCACCAGCGCATCCCCCAGTGCCAAGGCTTCGTCCTGACCGTGGGTGACATGGATGAAGGTGATGCCAAGCTCGCGCTGGATGCGCTTGAGCTCGGCGCGCATGCGGATGCGCAAGAACGGATCAAGCGCCGAAAGCGGCTCGTCCAGCAGCAGAACCTTGGGCTCTGTGACCAGCGCGCGCGCCAGGGCCACGCGCTGTTGTTGCCCGCCCGACAGCTGCGCGGGCAGGCGATCCGCGTAGCGTGTCATATCCACCAGTTCGAGCAGCGTGTTGGCGCGGGCGTGGCGCGCGGCCTTGTCGATGCCTTTCATCCGCAGCGAAAACGCCACGTTGTCGCGCACGCTCAAATGGGGAAACAGCGCGTAGTTTTGAAACATCATCGCCGTGCCGCGCTTGGCGGGCGCAAGGGCGGAAACATCGAACCCGTCCAGAACGACCGAGCCGTCCGACACGGTTTCATGCCCCGCGATCATGCGCAGTGTCGAGGATTTGCCACAGCCCGACGGACCAAGCAGACAGACATAGCTGCCCGGCGCAAAGCGGTAGTTGATGTGGTCCACCGCCAGAGTAGTGCCGTATTTCTTGGTCAGATTGACAAGTTCAAGATCGTATCCACCGCCCATATCCGCTCCTTGGTTGATGCTGCGCTGCGCTCCTGCCTTGTGGCTTTGGGGCGCGGCTCTGTCTTATGCTCACGTCATGAACAGGGCGGGCGACCAGTGTTTGTCGTGCGCGCAGACGGGGCAAACCACGGGATGAGGAAAATTTGAGCATCCCGTGAGGGAAGTTTTCATTTTTTGCGCACAAAATTGTATACAACATTGAAGACAGCCCCCGCAGACCATTGCGCTTGCCTCTCTTGCGCCGCGAATCCAAGGGTAGGGAGAAAGGACCGATTATGACCGAGTTGCCGATTTCCCCCGATGATGCCACGCGCGCCCAGGCGGACCCGGGCGGGCCGCTGACAGCCGACCTGTTGTTTGCCAAATTGGAACTGGCGATTCACGAACATCGCCTCGCACCGGGAACGAAACTGGGCGAGGACGAGCTGGGCGATATTTACGGGGTCAGCCGCACCACCGTGCGCGCGGCCCTGCAACAGCTTACCCATCTGCGGCTGGTCGAACACCGGCGCAACCGCGGAGCCTTTGTGGCACAGCCGACCGTGCGCGAAGCCCGCGAGGTCTTCGAGGCGCGCGCGCTGCTGGAGCCGCGAACCGCGCGGTCTGCGGCGCAGCGCATGACCCCGGCGCATATCGCCGCGCTTCAGGCCCATATCGACGCTGAACATGCGGCCCTGCATGACGGCGATTACGGGCGGGCGCTGTATCTGTCGGGGCAGTTCCACATCGACATCGCCCGGATCGCCGATCAGGACACGATTGCCGCCTTTATCACCCAGTTGATTTCGCGCTCGTCGCTGATCATCGCGCTGTATTGGCAGCGGCGCGCGGCGATCTGTGAAAGCCACGCCCATGATGCGCTGATTTCGGCCTTTGCCGATCAGGACGGCGCACGCGCGGAAGATCTGATGAAAAGCCACCTCTTGGATCTGGTGACCTCGCTGGACCTGCGCAACAAAACCTCCGCTCCGCCCTCATTGAAGGCGGCCCTGTCGTAAAAACCGCGGTGAGGGGCCCCTCAGGGGCGCGCGGCCTGCAAGGCCTCGCCAAGGCGCGCGAACCCCTCGGGCGTGCCCATCTGGCTGACGTTGAACCGCATGAACCCTGCCTTGTTTTGCGCGGCGCTGAACACATTGCCCGGGGCCAGCACCAGATCGCGCGCCAATGCGTGGCGGGCAACCTCGGCGGCGTCCACCCCGTCGGGCAGCTCGCACCACAAATAAAACCCGCCGCGCGGCTGGACCCAAGGCACGATACCGCGCCCCGACAGCTTGCGCGCCACCTCGCGGCGGCGCTTGGCAAGGCGCAGGCGCAGCGCCTCCATGTGTTTGTGGTAGCTGCCATCGCTCAACACACTGTCGATCAGCGCGACCACAAGCGGAGAGGGGCCGCCAAAATTGGTGGCCACCTGCAGGTCGACCAAAGCCTCGATCCAGTCGGGATGGGCCGCGATAAACCCGCAGCGCGCCGAGGCCGAAAGGGTTTTGGAAAACGAGCCGATGCGGATCACCCGCTGTAGCCCGTCCAGCGCGGCAAGGCGCGGGGAGAGGTCGGGTTCGAACTCTGCGAAGATATCGTCCTCGATCACCGTCAGATCATGGGCGCTGGCAAGGCTGAGCACGCGGTGGGCAACCTGTGCGCTCATCGTCGCCCCCGTGGGATTGTGCAGCGCGCTATTGGTGATGTAGAGGCGCGGGCGATGGGTCTTGAGCGCCGCCTCGAAGGCCGCGATATCCGGTCCCTCGGGGGTGTAGGGCACCGAAACCAGTTTAATGCGATGCGCCCGCAACAGCGCCTGAAAGTTGAAATAGCACGGATCGTCCACCAGCACGGTGTCGCCTTGCGATAGCAACAGGCGACAGATCAGGTCGATCGCCTGACTGCCCGAGGCGGTAAGCAGAATTTGCGCAGGCTCGGCCGCCAGCCCCTGTGTGGCAAAGCGGCGCGACAACAGGTTGCGCAGCGCGACCTCGCCTTTGGCACTGCCGTAATAGGCCAACAGCGGATCGTCGGCGCGCGCCAGTCCGCGCAAGGCACGGCGCATGGCCTCTGTGGGCATCCAGTCGGCGGGCAGCCACCCGCAGCCGGGTTTATGCGCCGCAACATCCGCGTCCAGCGACTGGCGCGAGACCCAGAGGGGATCGATGTCGCGTGCGCGCGCCGTATCGATCTGGGGCAGGCTGCGCGGGCGCAGGGCGGCGGTATCGCTGACAAAGAACCCCGCGCCGCGCCGCGCATAGATCACTCCCTGCGCCACGAGACGGTCATAGGCCTCGACCACCGTAGAGGGCGACACCGACAGCGCCGCCGCACAGCGCCGGATCGAGGGCAGCTTTTCGCCTGCCTCAAGTTCGCGGCGCGCGATCAGCTGTGTGACATGATCCATCACGCGCCGGGTGCGGCTTTGCGATGGTTGAAGCGCAGCGTCGGGTACAGTTTCGGGCGCGGTTTCGGGCATGGGGCAGGGTCCTTGGGCGTCAGCGGGGTAAACTGTATGGGTGATTGTCTCGGTACAGTTTGGTGAAATTGTATGGGTTTGTATCTGTTGCCACCAGCCCCAAGCCGCTACCCACAAGAAAACATTCCCTACCCAAAGAAAAAAGAGGCCCCATGCAGAGTTTTACCGGATTGCGCAGCACAGGCCTGCGCCAGATGTCGCGCCAAAGCGCGCGGACAAGCGGCTGGGGTGCGGGGCTGATCGGCATGTTGATCTTTAGCGGGTCCCTGCCTGCGACCCGCCTTGCCGTCTCGCAGCTGACACCGCTGTTCTTGACGGGTGCGCGGGCGGTGATCGCCGCCCTGATCGCGGCGGCCCTTTTGCTTTTGCTGCGCCAGCCCATGCCTGCGCGGCGGGATGCTGCCTCGCTCGTCATCGTGGCGCTGGGCGTTGTGGCGGGGTTTCCGCTGCTCACGGCGCTGGCGTTGCAACAGATCGACGCGGCGCATTCGGTGGTCTTTATCGGGCTTTTGCCCCTGTCGACGGCACTGTTCGGGGTGCTGCGGGGCGGCGAGCGCCCCCGCGCTGCCTTTTGGCTGTTTTCCCTGATGGGAAGCCTGTCGGTCGCAGGCTTTGCCCTGTGGCAGGCGCGTGGCGGCGGGGCAAGCCTGCTGGGCGATGCCTATATGCTGGCGGCGATTGCGGTCTGTGGTCTGGGATATGCCGAAGGGGCGACCCTGTCGCGCCGCTTGGGAGGCTGGCAGGTGATCTGCTGGGCCTTGATCGTGGCGGCCGCGCCGATGCTGGTGCTCGCCCTTGTAACGCGCCCTGACACGCTGGCAGGGCTGCCCGCCCCCGTTTGGGCCGGTCTTGGCTATGTGTCGGTCTTTTCGATGCTGATCGGATTTGTGTTCTGGTATCGCGGCCTGGCCCTGGGGGGGATTGCGGGCGTGGGGCAGTTGCAACTCTTGCAGCCCTTCTTTGGTCTGTTGCTGTCGGCGCTGGTGCTGGGGGAAACCGTCGCGCTCGGGATGGTGGCGGTCACCGGGTTTACGGTGGCCTGCGTGGCGGGCGCCAAACGGTTCGCCTGACGGGCGCATCGGCTCTGGCCAATCGCGGCGCAAGGCGGCAAGTTGGCGCGACACCGACCGTGCAGGGGAGCCTACCAGTGCCGCAAGCGTTTACCTTCGTCCATTCTTCCGACCTGCATCTGGGCAAACCCTTTGGCCGCTTTCCCGAAGATGTGCGGGTGCGCCTGCGTCAGGCCCGCGCCGATACGCTGGCCACATTGGCAGAGGTCGCGCGCGCGCATGGCGCAGGGCATATCCTGCTGGCGGGGGATACCTTTGACCAAACGACCCCCGCGCCAAAGGTGATCCGTCAGGCGCTCAACCAGATGCGTGCGCAAAAGGATGTGATCTGGGTGGTGATGCCGGGCAACCACGACCACGCCAATGCGACCGAACTCTGGGCGCAAATCGCGCGCGACAAACCCGACAATGTGATCGTTGCCGATGCCCCGTCGCCGATTGCGCTGGCGCAGGATGTCGTGGTTCTGCCTGCCCCGCCTTTCGAACGCCATCCGGGACGGGATCTGACCGACTGGTTTGACGGCGCGGACACGGGGACGGCGATCCGCATCGGCTTGGCGCATGGGTCGGTGACGGATTTTGACAGCTCCGAGGAAGGCGGTTCTTCGGTCATCGCGCCCGACCGCGCGGCGCGCGCGGGGCTGGCCTATCTGGCGCTGGGCGACTGGCACGGGCAACTTGAGGTCGGGGCGCGCAGTGCCTATTCGGGCGCGCCGGAAAGCGACGGTTTCAAACATAGCCACGCGCCTGTGGCCTTGGTCGTGACGGTCGAAAGCAACGCCGCCCTGCCCAGGATTACCCCCGTTTGCACAAGTAAAATCAACTGGCTGCGCTGCGATTTTGATGTCACCGGCCATGCGGATGCTCTGGCGGCACTGGCGGCGCTGATGCCACCTTTGGCGCAGCGGGCACAGGTCTTGATGGACCTGCGTCTGTCGGGCCGTATCCGCGCGCCCCAACGGGTCGCTCTGGAACAGGCGGTGGCGCAGATTGCCCCCGATTTCCTGTGGCACCGCGCCGATTTTTCGGCGCTGGGGTTGTTGCCCGACACTGCTGATCTGGATGTTCTCGACAGCCACGGCGCGCTGCGCGCGGCCGCGCAGACGCTGGCGGATGCGGCGCAAGACCCCGCACATAGCCAAGAGGCGTGCGCCGAGGCCGAAGCGGCCCTGTCGCTGCTGTTCAGCTTTGCGATGGAGACGTAAGATGAAACTATTGTCCCTGCAGCTCACCAACGTGCGCAAATTTGCCGGAAAAACCGCCACGATCAGCGGCATCGGCGACGGGATCACCGTGGTGTCGCAAGCCAATGAATTTGGAAAATCCACCTTTTTCGATGGGATCTACGCGCTGTTTTTCGAAAAATACGGCTCCTCGGCCAAGCCGGTAAAATCGCTTCAGCCCTATGGGGGCGGCGCGGTGGAAGTCGCGGCGGATATTGCGACGCAAACGGGGAGGTTTCGGGTTGAGAAACGGTTCCTGTCGCGCAAATCCGCGCGCATCATCCGCCTGTCCGACATGGCCGTGGTGGCGCAGGACGACGAGGCGGAGCGCTGGATTTCCCAGATGCTTGGCGCGGGCAAGGCCCAGAGCGGGGGCGGGGGCGAGGGGCCCGCGGGACTGTTGTGGGTGCGCCAAGGGGTCTTGGGCCTTGAGGCCGAAACCCCCAAGGACAGGGCGGCGATGACCGAGACGCGGCGCGATCTGCTGTCCTCGGTGGCGGGGGAAATCGACACGATGACCGGTGGGCGGCGCATGGACCGCGTGATGCGGCGCGTGGCCGAAGAGCTTGGCGTGCTGCACACGAAAACCGGACGGCCCACCGGTGCGTTCAAAGCGGCGCTGGATCTGGCGACGACCTTGGAAACGGATCACGCCGCGCTGGAGTCGCAAGTCACCGATCTGGAAGAGGCGCTGGGCGCGCGCAAGGCGGCAAGGGCCACGTTGCAGCGCCTCGCGGATCCTCAGGCAACAGCGCTGCGCGCGCAGGCGCTCGAGGCGGCGCGCCGCGATCTCGAGGTGGCGCAGGCCCATGCGGGAAAAGTGGCGCAGGCGGCGCAGGCGCTCAAGCTCGCGCAGCTCGCCGCAACGGGGGCCGATCAAAGCCTTCAGGGCTTTTTGCTGGCGCAAACGACTCTGGATGAGGCGCAAAAGGCCCAAGAGGCCGCCAGCGGACAAGCCCGCGCTGCGGACAGGCAGGTCCGCGATCACAAGGCCCGTCACGCAGAGGCGGCAGCGGTTTTGGAAGCGGCCCGGACGCGCCTTGCACAGGCGCGCCAGCGGTTGGATGTGGCCCATGGGCAGGCGGATGCGCGCGCGGCCCAAGGCGAGGCGCGCCAGTTGGGCGATCAGATCACCAAGGCACAGGCCCAGATATCCCTGCGCGACACTGCGCTTGCACGGGTGAATGCCTGCGGGGCAACCGCTGCGTGGCTGTCGCAGGTCGAGGCGCAGGCGCGCGAGGTCACGCAGCTTGCCGGGCAGGTGGCCGCGCAGACCACCACCCTGCGCCTGTCCTACGCGGGACAGGACGGGGGAGGCGACGGGCGGGGCGACGGGGCGGGCGACTCGGGGCGGGTTTTGCTGGACGGGCAGGTTTTGGCGGCGGACCGTGACGTGACGGTGAGCGGCACGCAGGTTCTGACGCTCGAGGGCATCGGGGCGCTTGAAGTCCATGCGCCTGCGCCCAGCGGCGATGCGCCGGAGCGCTTGCGCCAGGTACAGGCGGATCTGGAGGCGCTTTTGGCGCAGGTGGGGGTGCAGACGATCGTCGAAGCACGCGCGCGCGCGACTGCCCGTCAGGAGGATGCCGCGGCTGTGGAGCTTGCACGCGCGGTGCTGGTGACGCTGGCGCCTGAGGGACTAGAGGCGTTGCAGGCCGCCAAGGCCGCCGTCGATCTGCGCGCCACCGCGGCGCGCGCGCCGCGAGCTTCGCAGACAGACAGTCCCCAAGACACAGACAGTCCTCAAGAGACGGACATACCGGACGAGAGCATCGACGCGCTGCGCGCCACCGTCACCCGATTGGAGGGCGAAGAGGCCAGCGCGCGCCGTGACGCAAGCGGCGCACAGGCCGACCACAGTCAGGCGCGCGAAACGGCGATCAGCGCAGAGGCCACCCTGCAGGTCGCACAGGACTCTCTGGCGCGCGCCCAAGGCCAGGCAGGGCCGCCCGAGGACGTGGCGGATCGGCGCGCGGCGCTGTTGCAGGCACAGGCCGAGGCGGCTGAGGAATTGCGCGTGGCGCAGGCCGCTGACGCCGACCTGCGCGCCTCGGCCCCCGACCTTGCGACCGCCGAGGCGGAATTTGCGCGCTGCGAACAGGTTGTGGCCGAGGCCGCGCGCCAAAGCCGCGATCTGGGCGAGCAGCACGCGGCATTGACGGCGATGATCCAGACGCTGGCGGGCGGCGGGATCGAGGAGCGGCGCGACGAGGTGGCGGGGCAGCTTGAGGCGGCGCGCGCCGATGTGGCGCGCTTTGCGGCCCAAGCCGGGGCGCTCACGCGGTTGCGCGATGCGCTTGAGGCCGAACGCCAAGCCGCGCGCGAGACCTATTTTGGCCCCGTGCAGGAAGAACTCAAGCCGCTGCTGGCGATCCTGCACCGCGAGGCCTCGTTGCAGTTCGACAGCGACAGTCTTTTGCCGGCGGGGCTGAGGCGTGGCGCAACCGAGGAGGGGCTGGAGGATCTGTCGGGCGGCACGCGCGAACAGATCGCCATTCTGACGCGGCTGGCCTTTGCGCGGCTGTTTGCGCGCCAGGGGCTGCACATGCCGATCGTGCTGGATGATGCTTTGGTGTTTTCCGACGATGCGCGCATCGTCAAAATGTTCACAGCCCTCACGCGGGTGGCCCAAAACCAGCAAATTCTGGTGTTTTCCTGCCGACAGATGGCCTTTGAAAATCTGGGCGGCACGCGGCCGCAGGTCACGGTCGAGCAAGCGTAAGCGGCGTTACAAAACCTTCATCCGACTGTCGCAGAACTGTCGGCCATCCCGCCTAATCGGTGCCTCAGGTAAACACCTGCTTAAAAATAAGCGAACACCGTGAGGGATAGAATGAACAAGCTTTTCACAGCTTCCGTGCTGGCGCTGGCCACCGCATCCACCGCTTTTGCCCAAGATCTGCCGCAAGCCGGCAGCACTTGGTTCACCGATGGCCAAGCCACCATCGAAACCATGCTGGCCAAACAGGCCAACACCGGCCGCGCGCTGAACGTGATCTTGTTCGTGGCCGACGGCAACGGCGTGGCATCGAACTACATGAACCGCATGTGGGCCGGTCAACAAGAGGGCGGCATGGGCGACGACTACGTTCAGCCTTTCGAAGCCTTCCCCGAACTGGCGCTGGTGAAAACCTACAACATCAACGCCCAGACCCCCGATTCCGCCCCCACCGCCGGCGCGATGAACACCGGTGTGAAACAGCGTTTCAACCTGATCAACCTCGGAGAGAACGCCGTTCACGACGATTGCTCGACCGTGGCTGGCAACGAATTGACGCTGTTCTCGGAACTGATGACCCAAGCGGGCAAATCCGTGGGCGCCGTCACCTCCGCCCGTCTGACCCATGCGACCCCGGCGGCTGTCTACGCGAAAACCGCCAACCGCAACTGGGAAGACGCCGTGCCCGAAGGCTGCACCGCCCAAAAAGACATTGCGTCCCAATTGGTTGACGCGATGAAAGCCGGCACGCTCGACGTGGCGTTGGGCGGCGGCGCGCGCTACTTCGTTCCCGAAGGCACCGAGACCCCGAACGGTGGTCAGGGCGGTCGCGCCGACGGTGTGAACCTTGTGGAAATGGCCCGCGAGGCAGGCATCGACATCATCGCCGACAAGGCCGAGCTGGACGCGCTCGACGGGTCCAAGCCCGTGCTTGGTCTCATCGCCGACAGCCACGCCGCCTATGAAGCGGATCGCGCCGAGACCGAGCCCTCGCTTGCCGATATGACCAAACGGGCGATCGAACTGCTCTCGACCAACGAAAACGGCTTCTACCTTGAAGTTGAATCGGGTCGCGTTGACCACGCCAACCACGCCACCAACGCCAAACGCGCCATGATCGACGGCAAAGCCTTTGCCGATGCTGTGGCCATGGCCGATGAGATGACCGATGATGCCGACACGCTGATCATCGTCACGGCCGACCACGAGCACGCCATCGCGATGAACGGCTATTGCGGTCGCGGCACGCCGATTGACGGTCTGTGCTTTGATGTGGCCCAGACCGGCATCCTGCATACCGACGAGCCGGTGCTTGCCGCCGATGGCAAACCCTACACGGTTGTGGGCTATTTGAACGGGGCCTCCTCGGTTCTGGTCGAACAGGAAGACGGCACGTTTGCCGCGCCCGATGGGCGTCCCGACCTGACTCAGGAACAGGCCCAGGACATCGACTACACCCAACAGGTGCTGATCCCCAAAGACAGCGAAAGCCATTCGGGTGTGGATGTGGCGCTCTATGCCAAAGGCCCCTGGGCGCATCTCTTTGATGGCACCGTCGAGCAGAACTACATCTTCCACGTCATGGATTACGCTGTAAACGCGGGCGAATAAGCCTGCGCCTTGCGATAGAGTTTGGGGGAGGCCGCCGCGCGTGGCCTCCCTTTCCCGTTCCATCGATATTTGAAAGGGGCCGATGATGTTGACCCGCCGTTCTTTCCTTGGCCAGAGCCCGCTTGCGCTTTTGGGGGCAGGCCTGAGCACGCCGTTTTTGATCACCGCAGCACAAGCGGCGCCCCAGGCCGGCGATGCGCCGCTGAAAATCCGCGACCTCTATGACAAGGGGGCCGTGCTGTCGCCCCGGGCCCGCGCGCTGGACGGCACGCGCATCGCCATTTCGGGTTTTATGGCGCCGCCGCTCAAGGCCGATGCCGCGTTTTTCGTGCTGACCAAAATGCCCATGGCAACCTGTCCGTTTTGCGAACCCGGCGTTGAATGGCCCGACACGATCCTGCCCGTCTATTCCAAACGCAGGGTCGATGTGATCCCTTTCAACGTCCCGATCGAGGCGCGCGGCGTGTTGCGCCTGTCCGAATTCATCGACCCCGAAACCGGTTTCTGGAGCATCATCCGCCTTGAGGACGCCCGCTATGCGCGCAGCTGAGGCAGCGGCCTTGCCGCTGGATCTGTCGATCAACGGCCTTGTGATGCACGATCCCGCGGGGCGGGTGTTGCTGGATGTTGCTGACCTGTCGGTGCGCGCAGGCAAAAGCCTTGGCATCTGCGGGCCTTCGGGGGCGGGGAAATCCACGCTTTTGCACGCGCTGAGCGGCCTGCGCCGCGCCACCTCGGGGCAAATTCTTTGGGGTGAGCACGATGTGCAGGCGATGACGCCTTCCCAAAGTGCCGCCTTTCGCGCGCGCTACACGGGTATGATATTTCAGGACTTTTTGTTGTTTGACGAACTTTCTGCGTTGGATAACGCGGGTCTTGGCGCATGGTTTCGCCCCCGCGGTGAGCGCGCAAAGCCGCGCAGCAAAGCCGGGGCCATTTTGCGCGACCTTTCGGTGCCCCAAACCGCGCGCAGCGTCGCCAGTTTTTCGGGCGGCGAGCGTCAGCGTGTCGGCGTGGCCCGCGCGCTGGCCAGCGATGCCCTGATCCTTTTGGCCGATGAACCCACCGCCAGCCTGCACCGCGCGGCGGCGGAAAAACTGGGCGACGATTTGGTGGCGCTCAGCCGCAGCGGGGGCGCAACCTTGATCACGGTCAGCCACGACGAGGCGCTTCTGGCGCGGATGGATCGCGTGATCCGGCTGGAAAACGGAAAGATTGTCGCAGGGGACGCGCATGTTTGATCTTTGGGCCAGAGTGCCGAACCTTGCGCAGGACGCGCTGGTCGCCTGCGCGCTTTTCCTGCCTTTGGGGCTGATTGCGACCGCGCTGTGGCGCGGCTTTGCGCCGCTGCCCCTGGTGCGCGCCATGCTGCGCCGCTTTTGGGGTACAAATCTGGTGTTCGTGGTGCTGATCGCGGTGTCGGTCGCGATGGGCATCGCGCTGATCGCCCAAGAGCGGGCGCTGCGCGCGGGCATGGCGCAGGCGGCGGATAAATTCGACCTTGTGATCGGCGCGCCGGGATCGCAACTGTCGCTGTTGCTGGCCTCGGTATTCTTGCAGCCCTCGGATGTGGCGCTGGTCTCGGGCGCGCTTTATGACGAGGTGGCAAAGGCGCAAAATGTTGATATCGCGGCCCCTTTGGCCTTTGGCGATAGCTTTGAGGGCGCGCCCGTCGTGGGCACGATCGCGGATTTTTTGACCTATCTCAGCGATGACAGGATCGAGGGGCGTGTGTTTGGCGCAGAGACCGAGGCGGTGATCGGGGCGCTGGTGCCCCTTGAGATTGGCGCAGAATTTTCCCCCGCCCATGGCAGCGTCGCGCTGGAGGAAGACAGCCATGCCCATGCGGGCGTGCATTTCGAGGTTGTGGGCCAAATGGCGCGCACCGGCACGCCGTGGGACCATGCGATTTTGGTGCCGATCGAAGCCGTCTGGGAGGTGCACGGTCTGGCCAATGGCCACGCCCCTGCGGCGGCGCACGACGACCACGAGACCCACGCGCATGCGCAGGATGAAGACCACGCCGCGCGCGCGCCGGCGGCGCATCCCATCGGCCCGCCCTTTGATCCGGCTTATTTCCCCGGAACCCCGGCCATCGTTGTCCATACCAGTGAACTCTGGGCCAATTACGCGCTGAAATCCCAGTTTTCGCGCGATGGTGAGGCGATGGGTTTTTTTCCCGGCACGGTGCTGGCGCAGCTTTACGGCGTGATGGGGGATTTGCGCCAAGCGATGTCGGTGATGTCGCTCGTCAGCCAGGGGCTGGTTGCGGCCGCCGTCCTGTCGGGCCTGTTCATCCTGATGCGATTGTTTCGCCGTCAGGTCGCGATGCTGCGCGCGCTCGGGGCGCCCAACCGCTTTGTCGTGGCGGTGATCTGGACCTATGCGACCAGCCTTTTGCTGGCAGGCACGGTGGCGGGCGTGATTTTGGGGGCCGGGGCGGCGCAGGTTCTGTCGCTGGTTGTCACGGCGCGCACGGATGTAGTGGTCACGGCAACGCTTGGCTGGTCCGAAGTGCATCTGGCGCTGGGATTTTTATGTGGTGTCAGCCTGCTGGCGCTTTTGCCCGCCTGGGGGGTGTTGCGCCGCCCGGTGGCTGAGGGTTTGCGCGCCTAGGGCTGGCTAAGGCTGGCCTAGGGCTGGGCGGCGGGCGGCAGGAGCAGGTCAAAGGCGCGATCCACCGCGCCGCGCCGCGCAAGGTCGCCGTGATCGCGCCCCGCCAGCACGGTCAGCTGTTGGGACAGGGCAGGCGGCGTGCGCTGGTTCAGGCTTTCGCGCACGCCCGCGCTGATGTGGTCGCTGCTTTCCACCAGCGGGCCGCCAAGGCAAATCACCTCGGGCGCAAGCCCCGTGACCAGCCCCACCAGCGCCTCGCCAATCGTGCGCCCTGCGTCTCGCAGGGCCACGATGGCGTCGATATTGCCCTGCGCCACAAGGTCTTGCAGCTCCTGTGTGGTGGTCAAAATCCGGTCGGGGGTGGAGAGCGCCTTGAGCAGCGCCACGTGGGAGGCCACGCTCGCCAGACAGCCGCGCGCGCCGCAGATGCAGGGCCGATCGCCTGCCGCGCGCACCGGAATATGGCCGACCTCGCCCGACCAGCCGCCCAGACCACGATGCACATGCGCGCCCGCGCCGCGCTGCCCGCCAAAGGCCAGCCCCGCGCCGATGCCCGTTTGCACCAGCACATAGAGCAGGCTTTCGGCCTGCGGATGTTCGCCAATCGCCCCCAGCGCCATGAGGTTTGCGTCGTTTTCCACCGCGATGCGCATGTCCAGCGCCGCGTCCAGATCGGCGGGCAATTCGCCGACCTGCGACCATGGCACCGTGTGGCCGTTGCCCGACACAGGCCCGGGCACCACCAGCACACAGGCGCGGATCGGCCCTGTCGCCTCGGGCAGGGCTTGCAAGGTGTCGCGCAACCCGCGCAGATCGGCAAGCGACTGGGTCGGATCGTAGCCTGCGGTAAGGGGCTGATGGCCGGTGGCGATCTGATCGCCCGTGAGCGTGCACAGCGTGCCTTCCAGAAAACCGCCTTCAAAACGGGCAACCAGCGTGAGAGCCGCTTGCGGGTTGAGCCCGTAGCGCGCCGAGGGACGCCCGCGTTCGGCCTGTGTTGCATCGCCCGCGCTGACCCAGTCGCTGTCGATCAAACGGTTGAGTTTGGCGGCGACCGTATTGCGCGACCACCCCGTTTCCTGCGCCAGTTCGGCGCGCCCCTTTGCCCCGTGGCGCAGGGCGCGCAAAAGGGAAATTTCTGTTGCATCCAGCGGGACTTGGGCGGTGCTTGCGATGTCCGTTTCCTGGGCTTTCGCGCGGCGGCTGCCTGCGGGGGCGAGGGTTTGTGTCATGGGTCTGCCCTTTGTGAGCTTTGGGGTGTTTGGCGCGCAGGCACCGCGAGTCTTTTCAAGTGCAGCACAGGTTTCTCAGCACCGATGCCTGAGATTTTTTCAGTATTGCTCTGAATAAGATCAGTATTGACGAAAATAAGTCAAGCCTGACCAAATGTTCGGACAAGCACCAGAGTGTGGCCCGCCAGCGGCGCGCCAAAACACCAGCAAGCTGACGCCAGCTACCCAATCGCGTGATCCTGCGCGATCACACCAACAGCCCGCGCGCCACGCGCATCCTTCGGAGGGACGACCAAGTGACCACATCGACCACATTGCCCCAATTGGCCCTGCGCCGCTTTCGCCAATCCAGCGCGCTCGTTGCCTGCGCGCTGGGTGCCAGCGTCGGCTTTGCGCATCCGGTTTTTGCCCAAGCCGCCGACCCCTATTATGCCGCCGCCGTTGCAGAGGCTGCGCGCATTGCCGAGGGTGTCGAGCTGGATGACTTCATCGAAATGATCGGCCAGGCCAGCGGTGGCGAAGGCCAGACGCTGGAAGCCGTCTACGCCGCCTTTACCGAGGGCAGCGGCGTTGATGTGCGCTACACCGGCACGCCCGACACCGGTGCGGTGGTGCAAAGCCGCGTGCAAGCGGGCAACCCGCCCGACGTTGCCGACCTGCAACTTGGCGTGGCGAAAACCTATGCCGCTGAGGGCAAAACCGTCGATCTGAGCGCCGCTTTTGGCGATGAACTGGCCGCGAATTTCAACGAAATGCTGCTTGAAACCTCCAGCATGGAGGGCAAGGTCTTCGGCGTCTATCAGGGCATGAGCCCCTTCATGGTCTGGTTCAACCCCCAGACCTACACCGGCCCGAGCGCCCCCACCGACTGGCAGGAGATGGTCGATTGGACCAATGCCGAGGCCGAGGCGGGCAATGCGGTTTGGTGCGCGGCGCAGGGGGCGGGCGGCTCTTCGGGTTTTCCCGGCGCGCAGATGGTTGAAAACCTGTTCCTCAAAAAATACGGCCCCGAAAAATATACTGCTTGGGGTGCGGGCGACCTTGCGTGGACATCCGATGAGGTCAAAGGCGCGTTTGAAGACTTCGGCGCGACGATTGTCGCGCAGGGCAAGGTGGCAGGGGGGCCGTTCGGCGCGATTTCGACCTCCATTGCCACGGGCTACAACGGGCTGACCAGCGATCCTGCGCAGTGCCAGGTGGCGCTTTGGGCGGCTTGGGTGCCCGGTTTGATCGGGGAAACCGCCGTTGCGGGCGAGACGATCGATTTCTTTCGCGTGCCCGCTACCGATCCGGCCTATTACCCCTATGAGCTGTATCAGTCGTCGATTTCGGTCGGGCTGACGGACGAGCCGACGACCAAAGCGTTTTTGCAGTTTATGGCCTCAACGCCTGCGCAGACCTATCTGGCCTCCCTCAACCGCTGGCCCGTGGCCAATAAAAACGTGCCCGCAGAGACCTATCCTTCTGAATTGCTGCAAGAAATCTCGCGCGATTATTTCAACTCGGGCGATGTGGAATTTGCGGCAGGTCCCAATTTGAACAACAAATCCGCGACGTCTTCGGCGTTTTACGCCGCGGTGATGAGCTACATCCAGAACCCCGACAGTCTGGATGAGGCCTTGGAAACTGTTCAGGCGACCATCGAATAATGCCGCTGCCACATCTGAGGATCTGCCATGACTGACACGCTTGCTTTTGTTCCTGTGTTGATCGCCATCGGCGCGATTGGCATTCCGGTTCTGACCTATGTCGGTCTGGGATTGGGGGAGGGTATCCTGAGCCTCCTGCCACAGGGTCTGTCGGGCAGTCTGCGCCCTTGGGTGTGGCTTTCGCTGCCCATTCTTCTGGTGCTGTTGATCCTGATCTATCCGATCATCGTCACGCTCTTCACCTCGCTGCGCGATGCGCGCGGCGAGGGGTTCGTGGGCGGCTCGAACTACCTTTGGGCGTTTTCCGGCACGATGATGTCGATCCTCAAGAACAACATCATCTGGCTGATCGGCTTTCCCGCGGTGACGCTGGTGCTCTCGCTTGCCACCGCTGTGCTGTTTGACAAGGTAAAATACGAACCCGTCGCCATGACGGTGGTGATCCTGCCCACCGCGATTTCCTTTACCGCAGGTTCGGTGATCTGGACGCAGATGTATTCTTTCCAGCCCCAGGGCATGACCCAGATCGGAACGCTCAACGCGATCCGCAGCCTCTTTGGCCTTGCCCCGGTGCCCTGGCTGATTGCCCCCGTGGTCAACACGCTGTCGCTGATTTTCATCGCCGTCTGGCTGCAACTGGGGATTGCGACGCTGATCCTGTCCTCGGCCATCAAGAATATCGGCTCGGAGATGCTGGAAGCCGCGCGCCTGGACGGGGCAGGGGAATGGCGCATTTTCCGCTCGATGGTGCTGCCCAATATCGTGCCCTCGGTGATGGTGGTGCTGACCACGATGATCATCGCCTCCCTCAAGGTCTTTGACATCGTCTACGTCATGACCAACGGCAATTTCGGCACCAATGTCATCGCCAACCGCCTGTATTACGAATTGTTTTCAGCCAACAACCTTGGCCACGCCTCGGCCATCGCGGTGATCTTGCTGGTCTGCGCGCTGCCCGTGGCCTTGATCAACATCTTCCATTTTCGCGCGGAGAATAAAGCATGAGCGACGCCGCCCTCAATCCGCCTGCCGCGCAGTTGCGCAGCAAAAGCACGGGCCGCAGCAAGCAAAAGCTGCTGCGTCTTCTGCTCAACATCATTGTCATCGCATTTCTGCTGGGCTGGCTGGTGCCCATTGTCGCGCTGTTCCTCTCATCGGTCCGCCCGCAGGCCGACACGGCAACCTCCGGCTGGTGGATGGCGATCCTGCGGCCCGATCTGAGCCTTGCCAACTACGGTCTGGCGCTGGATCAGCTGCGCATCGCAGGCTCGCTGGGCACCTCGCTGGCCATTGCGATCCCCACGACCGTGCTGACGGTGATCCTGTCGGTGATCGGCGCCTATGCGCTGGTGCGGATGAAATTTGCCGGGCGCACGGCGCTGTCCTTGTTGCTGGTGGCGCTGCTTGTCACCCCGCCGCAAATCACGCTGGTGCCCCTGCTCAAACTGTACAACATGGTGGGCCTGTCGGGCTCTATCCCCGGCATCTGGCTGTATCAGGTCGGCTTTACCCTCCCGTTCGGGGTGTTTTTGTTGCGCGGTTTCATCGCCTCCATTCCTGTCGAACTCTATGAAAGCGCCAATCTGGACGGCGCCTCGGAGTTGAAAACCTTCACCGCGATTGTCCTGCCGCTGGCGCGGCCCATCATGGCCTCGCTTGGCATCATGGCCTTCTTGTGGTCGTGGAACGACCTGTTGATCCCGCTGTTGTTCATGGGCGGATCGGCCATGGCCGCCCCCATCACCGTCAATCTCGCAGGGCTTGTCGCCCAGACCACCCAAGGCCAGGGCCCGCTGATGGCGGCGACCTTTCTGTCGGTGCTCATTCCGCTTTTCCTCATCATCTCGATGCAGCGCTATTTTGTGCGCGGCATCCTTGGCGGCGCTGTCAAAGGCTGACCCCGCGCTCAAAGGAGACAAAACATGTCCAATGTTGTGATCAGCGATGTTCGCAAAAACTACGGCCCGACCAAGGTTATTCACGGTGTCGATATCGACATCGATGACGGGGAATTCGTCGTGCTTGTCGGCCCGTCGGGCTGCGGAAAATCGACCCTGTTGCGCATGATCGCAGGGCTTGAAGACATCACCGGCGGCGAGGTGCGCATCGGGTCGCGCATCGTCAACGATGTGGTCGCCAAGGACCGCGATATTGCCATGGTGTTTCAGAACTACGCGCTTTACCCGCATATGACCGTGGCCGAGAACATGGATTTCTCGCTTAAACTCAAGGGGATGGGCAAGGGCGAGCGCGAAGAACGGGTCGCAAAAGCCGCCGATATCCTCGGACTTGGGCCGCTGCTTGCCCGCTATCCGCGCCAGTTGTCGGGCGGGCAGCGCCAGCGCGTTGCCATGGGCCGCGCCATCGTGCGCGATCCGCAGGTCTTTCTCTTTGACGAGCCGTTGTCGAACCTCGACGCCAAGCTCAGGGTCGAAATGCGCTCGGAAATCAAGGCGCTGCAACACCGGCTGAAAACCACCACGATCTATGTCACCCATGACCAGATCGAAGCGATGACCATGGCCGACAAGATCGTCGTGATGCGCGATGGCGTGGTTGAACAATGCGACACGCCGCTCAATCTGTATGATCGTCCGGCCAATATGTTCGTGGCGGCTTTCATCGGCTCGCCCTCGATGAATTTTATCGAAGGCCATGTGCAAAGCGGGGCAAACGGTCCGGCTTTCATCAGCAAGGACGGCGTTGAAATGGCCTTGCCCGCGGGGGCAAACCCGCCCGTTGGCACCGCCGTGACCTACGGGTTTCGCCCCGAACATATGGCGCTGACGGCGGCGGGTGTGGCGGGCGCACTGCCCGCAAGCATCACGCTGGTCGAGCCGACCGGATCGGAAACAATGGTGTTTCTCAAACTCGGTACGGCCGCTGTGGCGGGGGTGTTTCGCGAACGTATCACCGCAGGCGAGGGCGATGTGATCCATGTTCTGCCCGATCCTACCCGCGCGCATCTGTTTGATCCCGACACAGGCAAGCGCCTGACTTAGGCGACTTTTTCCCACACTGAAATTTAGGAGACCCCCATGATCCCCAACGGTGATCTGTCATTCCAAATGTTTTCCTCGCGCGCGGCCGACAGCCTTGAGGAGCAACTCAAACTCCTGTCCGAGCTGGGCTATACCGATGTGCAGCCGTTCTTTTTCGGCGCACCCGACGACATGGGCGCGCTTGATACCTATGTGGCGCTGCTGGCCAAATACAATCTGACGGCCAAGACCGGCCATTTCACGCTGGACGTGTTCGAACAAAGCCCCGATCTGGTCGAGGAGATTGCGCGCAAGTTCGGCATGTGGCTGGTCGTCGTGCCCTATATCAACCCCGAAGACCGCCCTGACACCGCTGCCGGATGGCAGGCGATCGGTGCGAAACTGGCCGAGTATACCGCCGATATGAAATCGCGCGGCCTCACCTTTGCCTATCACAACCACGAATTCGAAATGGTGCCGCTGGCCGATGGCAGCTACCCGATCGATCACCTGCTGGGCGACACCGTGCCTTTCGAGCCGGACCTTGCGTGGATCGTGGTGGGCGGGGCAGACCCGCTGGTCTGGCTGGAAAAATACACAGGCCGCATCCCCGCGATCCATGTCAAGGACATCGCGCCCCAAGGCGAGTGTCTGGATGAAAAGGGCTTTGCCGACCTTGGGCACGGGACGCTGGACTGGCAGGTGCTTTGGGATGCAGGCGTGGCGGCAGGGTCGCAAATCATGGTGGTTGAACACGACCAACCACTTGATTGGAAACGCTTTGCAACGCGCTCGATCAAAACACTCAAGGCGCTTGGCGGCGCCTGACCCCTATCACGCATCCAAAAACATCCCTCCTTGGCGCAGCCGCGCCAGGGCAGGCCCCTTTTTTGCAAGGACACTTCCATGCCCGACACTTCCATGCCCGACACTTCAATGGCAGAAACTTTGGTACCCGGCACTCCCGCATTCGACGCGATCATCGTAGGCTCCGGCGCCGCCGGTAGCTTTGCGGCCAAGGAACTGACCGATCAGGGGCTGACGGTGCTGTTGCTTGAGGCGGGGCGCGAGGTGGGCAAGGGCGATTTCGACCCGCGCAAAAAGCCCAAGAAACCCGCGCCGATCAATATTTTCGAGCGCGCCATTGCCACCGTGATGGGCCAGGGCATCCAATCGCGCGCGGCGTTTTTTCGCGGCATGCTGGCCCATTTCTACGTCTCGGATCGCCACAACCCCTATACCACGCCCAAAGATGCGCCCTTCGTGTGGATCAGGGGGCGGCAGGCCGGCGGGCGCACCCATACGTTTGGCCGTGTGCTCTATCGCTGGTCCGATGATGATTTCAAATCCAAAAGCCGCACGGGGCGCGGGGTGGATTGGCCGGTCTCCTATGACGAGCTGGCCCCGTTTTACGACGAGGTCGAAACCCATCTCGGCCTTTATGGCAACACGGACGGTTTGGCGCAAATCCCGGATGGCACCTACAAATCTGCGGCAAAACTGACCCCCGCCGAAGTGGATTTCAAAGCGCGCGTGGAGGCCCGCAACCCCGAACGCCACGTGATTGCCTGGCGCTCGCTTGCGCCCTCGCCGGATCGCGTTTTCCCGCCGATGAAAGCCGCCAAAGACAGTGGCAAGCTGACCGTGTGCTACAATAGCGTGGCCAAACGGGTGCTGACCGTGGGCGCGACAGCCTCGGGCGTCGAGGTGGTCGATACCCAAAGCGGCGCGGTGCGTGTCGTCACGGCCCCCCGTATCGTGCTCTGTGCCTCTCCGATTGAAAGCGTGCGGCTGTTGCTGAACTCGAAATCGGCCGAGCATCCGCAGGGCTTGGGCAATTCCTCGGGCACATTGGGGCGCTATTTCATGGATCAGATCCCGATGCTGGCCATGGGGATCTACCCGCCCGTCAAAGGGTTTGCAGGCGATGACAGCCAGCCCAAGGATGATTTTTACGACCCCCAGGGCGGCATTTTCATCCCGCGTTTCGACGATCAGGGCAACCCTGCCGCGCGCGGCGATTTCGATTTTCAGGGCGGCGTGGGGCGCGCGCCTGTGGGCGACAGCGATCCTGCCAAACTGCTGTTTTTCGGCTTTGGCCAGATGCAGCCGCATGCCGACAACCGCATCACGCTTGATCCCAAAAAGACCGACAAATGGGGCATTCCTGTCGCCCATATCCGTTGCACGATGCACGCCGAAGAGGAGGCGCTGCTGGAACAACAACAGGCCGCGTTTCTGGATACGGTGAATGGCGCGGGCGGGCAGGTCGAATTTCTGGGCACGCCCAAGGGGATCCGCGAATGGGGGCGGGGGGTCTATCCCGAAGCCGGTCCGCTGTCGCGCTTTCTGTTTCGCAAGTTCTTCTCGCGGGTCATGGTCATGGGCGCGGCGATCCACGAAACGGGCGGCGCGCGGATGGGCCATGATCCGGCCAGTTCGGTGCTGAACAGTTTTGGGCAGCTCTGGGACGCGCCCAATGTCTATGTCACGGATGCCAGCGCTTTTGCAGGCTCGGGCGTCTCTGGCACGACCCTGACGGTGATGGCCCAAACCGTGCGGGCCTGTCGGCATCTGGCGCAATCGCTCAAACGCGATTGATGCGTCAAACCGATAGGGGCTTGTTGCAAAACGCCTCTGGGCGCGCGCGCGCGATGCGATAGATTGGACAGGGGCGGATGACAGCCGCCCCGTGGTCCAGCAAAGGAAAACATCATGCAAATCTATCGCGCAGGCGCCAAACCATCGACCAAGGGTCCGAGCGACTATTTCACCGGCACTGTGCGGGTCGATCCGCTGTTCAACCCCGAGTTTCCCGATCGGGTGCAGGGCGCGACGGTCACATTCGAGCCATTGGCGCGCACCGCTTGGCACACCCACCCCTTGGGCCAGACGATTGTGATCACTGCCGGGGTGGGGCGCGTGTGCCGCTGGGGCGATACCATTCAGGAGGTGCGCGCCGGGGATTGCGTGTTCTTCGAGCCCAACGAAAAACACTGGCACGGCGCTGCGCCCGATGTCGCCATGACCCACATTGCCATTCAGGAAGTGAAGGATGGCAAGGTCGTGGATTGGCTCGAACATGTCGCTGATGGCGACTATCTGGGCTAGGTCCCCATGCACAAAGGCCCCGCACTGGCAGGGCCTTTGACGTCATTGCTTTGGCTGGGGGCTTTTGCTTTGACGCCTACACGTGGGCATCGACCCATTTGGCAAAAGCCGTGATGATTTTGTTCAAGAACGCCTCGGAGTCGGGCGATGTCACCTTGCCGTTTTCGTCAAACATATCCGCGATATGGCTGACATAGGCTTCGGGTTGTTGCATCGCGGGCATGTCCAGAAATACCAGGGACTGGCGCAGCACATGGTTTGCACCAAAGCCGCCGATGCCGCCCGGCGATCCGGTGACGACCGCCGCCGGTTTGCCTGACCAGATGCTCTGCCCATAGGGGCGCGACCCCACATCGATGGCGTTTTTCAGCGCCGCGGGAACGGTGCGGTTGTATTCCGGCGTCACGAAGAGCACCGCCTGCGCCTTTGCCATGGAGGCGCGAAAGGCCGCCCATTGTGCGGGCGGCGCGCCCTCATCCAGATCGGGGTTATAGAGCGGCAGATCGCCGATCTCGACAAACTCGAAGGCAAGCGAGGACGGCGCAAGTGCCACAAGGGCCTGCGCCAGTTTGCGGTTGTCAGAGCCTGCGCGCAGGCTCCCGACGATGACGGCGATTTCAGTCGCTTTTTGGGGCTGTGTACTCATGGCAAAAAATCCTTTCATGCGGGAAACCGCGCCGCCTGAGCGGGCGCGTCCGCCCCGGTGTGCGCGCCCGCAGGCGCGTCGGTGCGCGGTAAATTGTTCAATACTCTTTGAGATTTAGCGGGGTGCGCGCCGCGATCAAGGGGCCATGTTGCGCGGGTGCGAAGCCCCTCTGTGCGCAGCCGCGCAGCTTTATCGGGGCGGGTGCTTTTCTTGCGGCAGCATCGGGAAATACCCGTCGGGGCGCGGTGGGCCACTGTCGCGAAAATCCTTGCGATAGCGCGAGGGGCTGCGCCCTGTGGCCGCCTTGAATTTTCGTGAAAAATGCGCCCCGTCGGAAAAGCCGCAGTCCTGCGCGATCCGCGTCATCGGCCAGTCGCTGCGTCCCAAAAGCTGGAACGCGCGCGCAACCCGCAACCGCGTGACATAGTCTGAAATCGTCACGCGGGTGGCGCGCTTGAAAATCCGTTGCAGCTGGCTTGGGGTGACATTGGCCAGCGCGCACAGATCGGCAAGACGGATGTGGTCGGTGTAATGCGCGTCGAGGTGGTCAAGCACCCGCTGCAGGCGCGCTTGCGCGACATCCGCTGCCCGCGCGGGAGGGGCGCGCAGCGGGCGATCCAACGGGGTCGGCGCGTCCCCCTGCGCCAAACCCAGTAAAACAGATTGCAATTCAAGGATTTGCTGGGCCTGAGGCAGGGTCCAGATCCGCTCCAGCCGCGCACGAAACGCCGCGGATGTGGTCGCCGAAAAGGCAAGCCCGCCGGTTGCGGTCCCGCAAAGCGTGGCGATATCCGCAAGCTCGGGCGAGGTCGCGGCAAGCTGTGTGATCCAGTCTTGGGTGAACCAGCAGACAATCGCGCGGTGCGGCATCTGCGGATCGATGGCGTGCCGGGATTTCCACGCATGGGGCAGGTTCGGCCCAAGCAGCACCAGATCGCCGTCACCATAGGGCGCCACCGTATCCCCGACATAGCGCGTGCCAATGCTGTTGAGCGTGAGGGTCAGTTCGAATTCGGGGTGATAGTGCCAGTTGTAGCGAAATTCCGCCAAGCGCCGTTCGTAGTTCAGGCAGGATTGCCCCGGCGGGATTTGCACCGCCTCGTACCAGGGCTTTCGCGCGGCGCTATGGCCTGCGCCCTTATGCGCTGTGGTGGGTGCCTCGGGGGGGGAATTTGGGGGTAGTTTCTGGGCCATTGCGGTCCTGTCAAACGATGCCGATGCGGCAATCATACAAAATGTTGCGGCGGATGGGAATGGTCCTGCCCTGCATCGCGGCTATATCACAGACCCATACCGACAGCGCCGCCCCTGGCGTGGCTCTTTTTGAAAGGTCGACACATGTCCCACGATTTCCTGCTGCCCCTCACCGGATCTTTTGCCCAGCCTGCAGGGGAAAACCCCACTGTTGCGATGATCGAGGCGGCCTTTGCCCATCACGGACTGGACTGGCGCTACCTCAACGTCGAGGTCGCTGCGCAGGATTTGGGCGATGCGGTGCGCGGCGCGCGCGCGATGGGCTGGAAGGGCTTCAACTGCTCGATCCCGCATAAGGTTGCGGTGATCGAACATCTCGACGGCCTTGGCGAAAGCGCCAAGCTTATCGGGGCTGTGAACACGATTGTGCGCCGCGGGGACCAGCTGATCGGCGAAAACACCGACGGCAAGGGCTTTGTCAAAGCGCTGAGCGCGGTCACCGACCCCAAGGGCGCTTCGGTCGTGCTTTTGGGGGCCGGGGGCGCTGCGCGTGCGGTGGCGGTTGAATTGGCCCTGGCCGGAGCCACGCAGATCACGGTCGTCAACCGCTCGCCCGAGCGGGGGCAGGCGCTTGCGACCTTGATCAACGACAAAACCCCCGCGCGTGCCAGTTTCACCGCCTGGGAGGGCACCTATGCGATCCCGCAGGGCACAAAGATCGTGGTGAACGCCACCTCGATCGGCCTCTTTCCCGATGTGGAGGCGACCCCCGACATCGATCACGACAGCCTGAGCGGCGACATGGTGGTCGCGGATGGCATCCACAATCCGCCCCTCACCAAGCTGCTCAAAGCGGCGCAGGCGCGGGGCTGTCAAACCGCCGACGGGCTTGGGATGCTTGTGAACCAAGGCGTGATCGGGTTGAAATACTGGACGGGGCTCGACGCGGACCCGCAGGTCATGCGGCAGGCTTTGCTGGACCTCGACCTGTAGCGCTACAAATCGGTAAAGGCCGGTTTTCAGCCCAGCGGTGCCGTCGGATTTGGCCCAAAACCAGCGCCCGTCGGCGGTGCGCCCTTGAGGTCGAAGGGGGCACCACCGCTAGGGGGCTGACCTGCGCGTAATCTCGCGCAAGTGCCTATCGCGGCTCTACTGACAGCTCTACCCCTCGATCTGGATGTTGAGGCGGAAGTTAAAGCTGTTGCCGGTCAGACCCTTGGGGGCTTTGGGGAACTTGCGCGCGCGCTGCACGGCCTCGACGGCGGCCGCGTCCAGCGTGGCATTGCCCGAACTGCTGGTGACCGACACGCCCTGAAGCGCGCCCGCCGAGGACACGACCACCGTCAAGGTCACGCTGCCCGACCCCGCGCCGCGCGGCACCCGTTTGGCGCGGTCGATGGACGAGCGGATGCGCGCGCCCCATTGTGCGATCAGCGAATTGCGCTCGGATTTGGACAGGGTTGCAGCCTGTGCCGATTGCGACTGGCCTGCCTGTTGTCCGCCGCCCGATCCGGCCGCCTTTTGTGCCTTCGAGGGGGCCGAAGCCGGTGCGTTTTTGGGTGCGTTTTTGGGTGCAGTTTTGGGGGCAGCTTTGGGCTGGGCTTTGGGTTGGGGCTTGGAAGCGGCCTTTGCGGCGGGTTTGGGCGGCTCGGGCTTGCGATCGGGGCGCGCTTTGGGACGTTCGCGCGCCACTTCGGGCGGCGCTTGTGTCATCTCGGGGGGCGGGGGCGTGTCATCGACCGTCGGAATCGCGGGCAGGTCGGGCGCAAGCGCGGCCATCTGGGGCATGTCCGGCTGGGCCTCGCGCACGGTCTGGCGCACGGTCTCGCGCAGGGGGGGCGGTGTTTCCAGCTCGGGCGCGGCCATCTGCGGGGCAGGCGGCACATCGGGCGTCTCCACCGAGACCTCAGGCGGGGTCTCCCATTGTTCGACCATCTGGGAAAAAGACGCAGGCGCCGCCGCCATCGTCAGCAAATCCTCGCCACCATTGCCCGCGCTTGCTGCCGCGCCTTCCTGGGGCGAGAGGCCAAAGGCGGCGACATGCACCCCCAGCGCCAGCCCGCCGAACACCACGATTTTCGCGCCCGTCATCAGGCTTGCTCTCACGCTGTTTTTGGTCAGGACACTCATTCGCTGTCTCCAAACACTTCGCTGGTTGCAAGCTGCACGCGGGTGATGTCGCGGGCGGCCAGTTTGCCCAGAAGGGCAGGGATTTGTCTGGCTTCCAGCGCCGCATCGGCGCGGATCACCAGCATCGGGCGGGTCGCGACATCAAAGCAGCCCAGATCCGCGCAGGCCTCGGTATAGGCCAGTTGCAGCGCCTCCAAAGCGGCCTCTTCGCCCAAAGCGTCGCGAAACCCGATGTCACCCTCGGGCCCGACATAGAGGGTAAACTCCCCTTCGCTCGGCTCCAGCGAACCCGTTGCGGGCGGATCGACCTCAAAAGGTTCGGGGGGCGCGATCTGCGCGGTCATCAAAAAGAAAATAAGCAACAAAAACACAACGTTGATCATCGGGATCACGTTTTCTTCGCGGGCGCGGCGGGGGGGCTCGGACAGGTCCATCGCTCAGTCCACGACAACAAGGTTGCTCAGGCCCGCCGCGTTCAGCGTGCCCATGACATCGACAAGGCGTTGCAGGGGGACAGCCTCGCCTGCGCGCAAAATCACGGTATCGGTCGGGGTCTCCATGAGCGGCGCAAGCTGGTCGGCCAGCAGGGAGTCCGCACTGGCAACACCGTTCAACAGCACCGAATCGGCCTCGATCTGCACAAGGCGCGGCGGACCGCTATAGGCGCTGCCCCCGCCACTGGCGGTGACCAGCGGCACCTGCATATCCATGCCAAAGCGCGAGGCCAGCATGAAAAACACAAGCAAGAGGAACACCACGTCGATCATGGGCGTGAGCGAAATACGGCGCCGCGGGCGCGCAGAAGACAGGTCCATCGCGCTTATTCCGCAGGCACGCTTTGAGGCGCAGTTGCGCTTGCGCGCGGGGGCGCAACGCTGGCGATGGGCGCACCGGCGCGTTGAAACACCCGCGTTGCAGTGTCTTCCATTTCAAGGCGCAGACGGTCGGTGATGCTTTCAAACCACGTCAGCGCCACCGAGGCGGGGATTGCCACGGCCATACCGGCGGCGGTGGTCAAAAGCGCCTCCCAAATGCCGCCCGCAAGCATCGAGGGATCGGCGCGCGCACCCGCTTCCTGCAGGGCTTGGAAGGCGGAAATCATGCCCAGAACTGTCCCCAAAAGGCCCAAAAGCGGGGCGATGGTGGCGATCAGTTCCAGCGGTCGCTGACCGGCGCGCGCGCGCGCCAGAAGTTTCTTGGCGATGCGTGTGGTTTCTTCACGGCCTGCGTCCTTGTCAAAGCTTGTGTCGTTCTGGGCGCGCATCGCGGCAAGCGCCAGTTTGGCGCGCACCGTGCGCCGCCCCTCCAGCAGGCTTTGGGCCTGGGTATCCGCGCCGCTGCGCCACAGGTCCAGAGCGCGCGCAACCTTATGCCCGCCCGACCACGACCCCAGCCAGATCAGATCCCATGTTTTCCACAAAATCAGCGCCACCGTCAGCACCGAGAGGGCGGCAATGGCCCAGATCGAGGGCCCTCCGGCGGTCAAAAAGTCAAGCGCGGGGGCAATCAGGGTGAGAATACTGTTCATCGCGGGCAGTCCAATACGAAAGAAGCTGGGAGGGCTCTGGCTGGCGTCTGGCTGACCGGTTTGGGCTGGGGTTATCAATGCTGACAAAAAAAGTCAAGTTAATGGGTTTCAACCCCGTGGCTGCATTGACAGAGTGTTTGGGCAGGGCTACTCACCCCGACAAGCGCGGGCGCAAGACAGCTCAAAGCGCTCACCCATCCATTCAGGTCACCCACCCATCTGGCAGGCAACCATCGACGCGAGGCAGAAGGTTGCAGGTCTTGAATATTGATATCGAGGGGGCGCAAACGGCCTCGTCTGCGGGGCGCAGCGCCCCTAAAACACACCCGAAAACACACCCCGAAACACACCCCGCGCCCGAGGCGGGTCTCTCTGGCTGTGCTTTTTTGCTTGGTCAGGATTTTGGCGAAATCACAAAGACCTACACGGCGACATTGGCGCAGTTTGCGACCTGCGATCTGACGCAGGCCATCCCGGACGACGGCCACGAAACGGCGCCTCAGGCAGGGCGGCTGTTTGGCGTCTTTCCCTTTGATCGCACGGACCAGGGCCATCTGTACCGCCTGTCCCCCAAGGCGACTCCGGCGCAGGTCGCGGCCGATGAGGCGGTCAGCCACAGCCTGACGCGTCTGCCCGAAACCCAGGGCTTCGGGGCCTCGGTGGATGCGGTGGCCCAAAAAATCAACGCCGGTGACGGGGGGCTGAAAAAGGTCGTTCTGGCCCGCTCGCTTGTCTATGACACCGATGCGCCGATCGATCCGGTGCAGGTGGCCCTGCGCCTGAGCGCGGACCGACATGTCACCAGCTACTGCGTACCGCTGCCCGGCGAGAGCGCCGCGCCGCGCTGGCTTGTGGGCGCAACACCCGAATTGCTGCTCTCCAAACAGGGGGCGGCGATCCGCTCGCACCCGCTGGCAGGCTCTGCGCGCCGTCAGTCTGACGCAAGCGCCGATGCCGCCGTCGGGCAGGCGCTTTTGACCTCGGAAAAGGACAACATCGAGCACCGCGTGGTGGTCGAGTACATCCACGATGTGCTGACGCCCTATTGCCGCAGCCTCAAGGTTCCCGACCAGCCGCAACTGGATCGCACGGCGACGATGTGGCATTTGGGCACGGCAATTTCGGGCGTGCTCAAGGAGGCCGACACCCCCGTTCTGGCGCTGTTGCGCGACCTGCATCCGACCCCGGCCGTGGCGGGCTTTCCACTGGCAGCGGCGCTGGCCCAAATCGACGCGCAAGAGCCTTTCGCACGGGATTTTTATGCCGGAACGCTGGGGTGGCTGGATGGCGACAACAACGGCGCGTGGCATGTGACGCTGCGCTGCGCGGTCATCGCCCAACATAGCGCGCAGCTGTTTGCGGGGGCGGGGATCGTCGGGGCGTCAAAGGCCGCCGATGAAATCGCCGAAACCCGCGCCAAATTCGGCGCGATGCGCCTTGCGCTTGGCATTTGTGAGCGGCTCTAGCGCCCGCGTTCCATCAAAACCGGAGGTTCCATGGCTCTCCCGAGCATTCCCGATTACGCACTCCCGACCGATCTGCCTGCGCCGCGGGCCAGTTTCACGCTTGAAACCGATCGTGCGGCCCTGTTGATCCACGACATGCAGCGCTATTTCTGCGCGGCCTTCGGGCCGGATGCGTTGAGCCGTGCGGGATCGACCTTGGCGCGCGTCACGCAAAATATTGCCGCGCTCGCTCAGGCCGCGCGCGCGGCGGGTGTGCCGGTGTTCTACACCGCCCAGAAGGGCAATCAGCTGCTGGCGGATCGCGGCTTGCAGGCCGATTTGTGGGGCAAAGGCATGAATGCGATCCCCGAACATGAGGACATCATCGCCGCGCTTGCGCCGCAGCCGGGCGATATTCAGCTGGTCAAACACCGCTACAGCGCGTTCCAGCGGTCCAATCTGGCCGAGCTGATGCGCGCACGCGGGCGCGACCAGCTGATCGTCACGGGCATTTACGCCCATATCGGCTGCCTCGCCACCGTCTGCGAAGCCTTTCAGCGCGACATTGAACCGTTTTTCGTGGCCGATGCGCTGGCCGATTTTTCGCGCGAAAAACACGACATGGCGCTGGCATGGGTGGCGGCCTGCGCGGGGGTGCCGATGGCAAGCGATGCGGTGCGGACAACATTGGGAGACGCAGCATGCAACTGACCGGGTTCGAGGGGCAAGCGGCCTTTGTCGCAGGCGCGGGCGGCGGGATTGGCCGCGCGATTGTCGCCGCACTTGCCGACAGCGGCGCGCAGGTCTTTGCCAGCGATCTTGAGGCGGCGCTGGAGGATGCGCCCAAGATGGCGGGGGTGACCTGGGCGGCGCTGGATGTCACCGATCCTGTTGCCGTGGCCGCTGCCGTGGCGCAGGCACAGGCTCTCTACGGTCCCCTGCGGCACGGCATTTTTGCTGCCGGAATTCTGGGCGGGGCCGATATGCTTGGCACCTCGGCGCAGGACTGGCAGCGGGTGGTCAACGTCAACCTCAACGGCGGCTTCTTTGTCACCACCGAACTTGCGCGCGCCATGGTGGTGCAGGGCAGGGGCGCGATTGTGGCCGTGGGGTCCAATTCCGCCGATATCCCGCGTCTCGCGATGGGGGCCTATCCCGCCAGCAAGGCCGCGCTGCACATGCATATGCGCTGCCTTGGGCTGGAGGTCGCCCCCAAGGGCATTCGCTGCAATATTGTAGCGCCGGGATCGACATTGACCCCGATGCAGACCGGCATGTGGGCCGATGCGAGCGGCGCGCGGGCCGTGATCGCGGGCAATTTGGCGATCCATAAAACCGGCATTCCGCTGGGCAAACTCGCCACGCCGCAAGACATCGCGCAAAGCGTGATGTTCCTGCTGTCGGATCAGGCGGGTCACATCACCATGGCCGATCTTTACGTCGATGGCGGTGCGACGCTCAAGGCATAACCCGCTTTTCCGAGTTTATTTGTCGGGTAAGTCTTGACCTTGCCCCGAAAACAACAGACACCCCTGCCATAGCCCGTGGTCGCCTTTCATCGCGCCATCAGCGAACCCCCTTAAATTGAACCCGATCAGGTGCTTGAATGACCCATTCCTTGCGTATTTCCCAAGCCGTCGCGCGCCCTTTGTGCGTTGTTGCGACCTTGCTTGCCTCTACACAACTGGCCTTTGCCCAGACCCCGTTTGACACTGCGGCGCCGTTCGAGGGCCGCGTCTCGATCAGCGGTCCCGATGGCGCGCCGCTGTATCCGGGCACGCAGGCGACCGTCACCGGCAGCGGTTTCGTCGCGGGGCAAACCATCGAGGTCGAGCGCGGCGATACCTTGCTGGTCGAGGGCGTGACTGCCGATGCCGAGGGCGCCTTTAGCGCCACTTTCGATCTCGATGCAGAGGCCGTTTTGGGCCTGCATCCGGTCATCGTGAAAACCGCCAATCCGGACAGTGCCCAGGTCATGGATGTCAAAGTGTCGCCGCAGATCGACTATTTTGGCGCGGACCAGTTCGACATCACCAAAGTGCAACTTGACGGCGGCTTGTACCAGGTTGCCGTCTCCGAAGCCAATGGCACGCTCTTTGTCGCCTCTGCTGTCGGCCGCCCGCCGGTCGAAGAGTCCAAACTGTTCAAACTTGACGCCGCAACGCTCGAGGTTCTGGCCGAAGTCACCCCCGCAGCGGCACCGGCACAGGGCGATCGTCCGGGCGGTGTCTATGCGGTTTACGGCGTGGCCGCCGATGACGCGCATGGCACTGTCTGGGTGACCAACACACGTCAGAACACCGTGGCCGTCTATTCCCAGGACGATCTGTCGCTGGTCAAACAATTTGAAGACGGTACGACGAACCACCCGCGCGACGCTGTGGTCGATGCCACCCGTGGCCGCGTTTATGTCAGCGCAGGCACGGACGGGATCAAAGTGTTCGACACGCAAACGCTGGAGCTGGTTGAGACCATCGACGTGCCCTCGGCGCTGCGCCGCGAGACGTTCAACACCATGAGCCTGGCGCTGGATGAGGCCGATGGCCTGCTCTACACCGTGTCGCTGACCACGCCCGAGGCCGCGCGCATCGATCTGGCCAGCGGCGAGGTGACCAATATTGCGGTGCCCGGTGGGACAGGGGCCATCGGGGTCGATATTTCCGAAGACGGCGCTTTGATGTTCGTGACCACGCCCAATGGCGATGATCTGAAAATCTTTGACGCAGAGGGCAGCGAACTGGTGGATGTGCCGGTCGGTGTGCAGCCGCTCAACGTGGTCTATGTCGATGGCGCGAAGCTGGCGTTTGTGGCCAACCGTGGCTCCGACAGCCTTGCGGTCGTCACCCCCGAGGGCGAATTGGTTGCCAATCTTCCCGGCGGCCCGAACCCGAACTTTGTCGAGGAAAGCAAAGACGGTGTTGTCTACCTCGTGAACAAGGCCCGCGACGAGGCCGAAGACGCCAACACCCTCTGGCGCATCGCGCCCAAATAAGGGCGAGCGGCAGGACATTGAAGCGGCCACGGGCACATACCCGTGGCCGTTTTGCATTTGGGGCGAACGTCAAACCGTGCCGTCGACGGCGATCAGTGCCTGACCTGCACTGTCATGTTCAACGCGCGCGCGCACGCCATAAACATGTGCCAAAACTGCGGGCGTCAGCACCTCGACCGGCGCGCCATCGGCGACAATGCGCCCCGCGTGCAGCAAAATGATGCGATCGGCCCAGCGTGCGGCTTGGGTCAGATCATGCAGCACCGCCACCACGATGCGCCCCTCATGGGCGAGGCTCTGCATCTCGCGCGATATGCGAAACTGCATCGCCAGATCCAGCGCCGCTGTCGGCTCGTCCAGCAGCAAAAGCGCAGGTTCGCGGGCCAAAGCCTGCGCAAGCCCTACGGTCTGGCGCTGCCCCCCCGACAGGCTTGCAAGGGGGCGATGGGCCAGAGGCGACACCGCAAACCGCGCCAGCAGGGCCTCGGCCTGCGCGATCTGGTCGCGCGGCGCGGTTTTGGCGTGACCGGCGGCATTCATCGCCACCAGCAGGCTGTCGAGCACTGACAATTCCGACCGGCTGTGCAGGTTTTGCGGCATGTAGCCCAAGGCATCCGCACGCTGCCTGCGGGGCATCTTGTCCAGCGCCACGCCGTCCAGCGCGATCCGCCCGCGATAGGGCAGGCTTTGGGCGATGGCGCGCAGCAGGCTGGATTTTCCGGCACCATTGGGCCCGGCCAGCACCACGAATTCCCCGCGCGTCAGCGGTGCGGCGCTCACCCCGTCAAGGACAGGTTTGCCGCCGCGCGCAAGCTGGATATCGTGCAGCGAGAGGCTCACGTCAGGGCCCCGCCGCGGCGCAGGATCAGCGCGAAAAACACGGGCAATCCGACGAGCGAGGTGACGATGCCGATGGGCAGCAAAATTCCCGGCACCAGCATTTTCGACAGGATCGAGGCAAAGGACATCAACACCGCCCCCGTCAGCACCGAGGCGGGCAACAAAAAGCGGTGATCCTCGCCCACGGCGATGCGCGCGATATGCGGGCCGGCAAGCCCGACAAAGCCGATGACGCCGACGATGGACACCGCAGAGGCCGCCAGCAGGCTGACGCGGATCAGTGCCCAGCGGCGCAGGCGGATCACATCGACGCCAAAGCCCTGGGCCTGAT
Source organism: Aquimixticola soesokkakensis (assembly GCF_900172375.1). Classification (GTDB taxonomy): domain Bacteria; phylum Pseudomonadota; class Alphaproteobacteria; order Rhodobacterales; family Rhodobacteraceae; genus Aquimixticola; species Aquimixticola soesokkakensis. The sequence goes on from NZ_FWFS01000009.1 coordinate 115,296, forward strand.
CCGTGCCCATGCGCAGCGCCGTCAGCGCCCAGGCCGCGCGCAGCGAAAATGGCAGCGTCACCCCCAGCACCAGCGCGACCAGCACAATGCCCTGCCAGCGCACGCCCGCAAGGCTGCCCATGGTCCAGAACACCAGCTGTTGCAGCGCATCCGCCGAGGCCACGAACTGGATCAGCGCCAGCAAGGCTCCGGCAGTGAAATTCAGTGCGATGCCGAACAGGATCACCACCGCAGGCCCCCCCGCGCGAAACCGCGCGCCAAATTGCAAAATGGCAAGGGACAGCAGCGCAAAGACAAAGGCGTTGACGCTCACGGCCCAGACAGGGGGCAAAAACGGCACGCCCACGCCCAGAATGATCGCCACACCCGCCCCCAAAGCCGCCGAGGAGGACACGCCCAGCGTGAAAGGTTCGGCCAGAGGGTTGTCGAGCACGGTCTGCATTTCAGTCCCCGCAAGCGACAGGGCCGCCCCCACCAACAGCGCCATCACCGCCACGGGCAGGCGCACGTTCCACACGATCACCTGCGCGGCGCGCGAGGGCGCATCGCTGCCGGTGAGGACCTGTAGCACCTCGCGCAGCGGCAGGCCCGAAGGTCCCGAGGTCAGATCGGCAAGCAACCCGCATAGTGCCAGCACGGCAAGGCCTGCGACCAGCAGGGCGCGCCGGCGGTTGCGGCGCCTGTGGGGGTGGGCGGTGGCGCGCGGCGGGGTCACTGCGCGTCGATCCACCAGACGCCGGGCACCGAGACGGGCAGGAAACGCGCCTGCATCTGGGCCATCGTCGCCTCGGGGGTGAGATCGGCGAAAAGCGCGGGGTGGAAGCGCTGCGCGAGATGTTCGATCAGCGCGACATGCAGCGGCGAATCGTTGAACAGATGCCAGATGCCCGTGGCACTGGCGCTTTCAACCGCGCTCAGCTCGGCGATCCCGGGGGTTGCGAGCAGGGCGGCAAAACTGTCTGCGGCTTCTGTTTCGCTGACGCCCGCGCCCAGAACCAGCCCGCCGCGCGCGCGCAAATGCGCCCCGCCCGTGGCGAGAAAAACGTCAGGGTCGAGGGCGATCAGGTTTTCCAACCCCACCGTTCCCATGAGGCCCGGAACGATGTCTTCGCCCAGATTATGCCCGCCCGCGGCGGTGATGAAATCGTGAAACACCCCCGCACCCACGGTCGCACAGCAACTGTCGGGCGTCGCATGGACCTGCACAAAGACGCTCGGCGCCTCGGGCATGTGATCGGCCAGACGGTCGCGCACCACGTTCAGATGCGCGGTGTAATAGGCGTTGATCTCGGCTGCGCGCGCCTCGGCGCCGATGGCCTTGGCGAGAATGTCGAGGCTGCGGGGCGTGTTTTCGATGGGATGGGAAAAGAAATCGACAAAGATCACCGCAATGCCAGCGGCCTCCAGTTGGCTCAGCGGCACGTCCATCTGCGGGTCCTCGGCGTCAACCAGCGACAGGACCACCAGATCGGGGTCCAGCGCGATGGTCTGTTCGACCGACAGCTGGCGGTTGCCCGCCCCGACCGTCGCAATGTCGCTGATGGCGGGGAAGGCGGCGCTAAACGCCGCAAGTCGCGCCGGATCCAGCCCCTTGTCGGCGCGCCATCCCACCAGCCGCGCCGCAGGATCATCGTCCAGCATCGCCAACTCGATGATATGGCGCGCATCGCCCAGCACGATGCGTTGCGCCGGCGCTGGCAGGGTGACGCGGCGCTCGGTGATGTCGGTGAGGGTGATTTCGGCCCCTGCGGCTTGGGCGAAAAGCGCAAGCCCCAGCAGGCAGGCAGAGGACAAGGAGAGAGCACGCATGGGAGGACTTTCTGAACGGTCGGATGGCTGGGGCGTGGCTTTCCTGATATGCGCGTGGTAAATCAAATCCGACAAAAAATATCAAGAACAAAGCCCTGAAGTCCCATGCCCGATCGCCCGTCCCCCGCGTCCTTGCGCGCGGCACTCAACTTTGCCCCCGTGGTGCCCGCAACGCCGCTGGACCTGCCGCCCCACAAAGGGCGCGAGGCCGCCTTGCGCCTGTTTGACACCGGCAGCGCGACCCATCGGCTCGAGTGCATCGACGCCAGCGCCATCACCCATCCGCTGGCCGCACCGACCGCCAGCGCCTACCGGATTTTTCGCGCAACCCCCAAGGGGCGCGCGCCCGCGCGGGGCTGGCCGGTGCTTTATCTGTTGGACGGCACGGCGGGGTTTGATTTTCTGACCGCGGATCTGTTGGCACAGGTGCCCGGGTTGATCGTGATCGGCATCGGCCACGCGGGGCGCGCGCAGTTTGACCGTGACGCGCGCGCGCGCGATTTGACCGCCCCCGCACACGCCCCCGCAGACGCCGCGCCAGAGCGCCAGAGCGGCCTTGTCGCGGATGCGGGGTACGGCGATCGCCTGACGGGCGGCGCGCCGCAGTTCGCGTCGTTGCTGACGGGGGCGCTGCGCGCGCTGGCGGAGGCGGATGTGCCTGTGGACGGGGCGCGCCGCACGCTGTGGGGGCATTCGTTGGGCGGGCTGTTCGTGCTGAACCTGATGTTCCAGGCACCCCAAAGCTTTGCGCGCTACTGCGCCATCAGCCCGTCGTTGTGGTGGCATCCCGAGCGGCTCGAGGCGGTGATGCAGCGCAGTCTGGCGACACAGGCCCCGCCGGTCGCGCTCTACCTTGCCAGCGGCAACCGCGAACAGCGCACCGGTAGCGGCGGCGAGATCCCGACCACCCCGCCCGAAGCCTTCAGCGCGCTGGTTGCGCGGCTTTCCCCTCTGGCGCGCTTCGATCTGTCCCACCAGATTTACGACGGCGCGCCCCATATCGCGACGCTGCCCAATTCGCTGGCCCCCACGCTAGGCTTTGCTGCTTTCTAGTGTGGGCAGGCGCTGGAACGGGCCGTTGGCTAGGGCCGCCTGAAAACCCGCGGCGATGGCGTCGACCTGCGCGGGGGCGACCATATCCTTATGCAGGCAGGGCAGCTCCAGACAGTGCAGGTCGCGACAATAAGGCGCCCACATCGCGGCGCTCAAATCGCGCCCGCTGTGGTCGTTTGCAGCGCGAATATGGGTGAGCGTGCCGTCAAACATCCGCTGCTCATGGGCGCGCATCAGCGCATTCGTGCCCGTCACCAACCGCACCACCGCATCCAGCACATCGCGCGGCAGCGTGCCAAGGAGGCGGGCGTTTTGCGTGAGGAAATCGACCACTTTGGCGCGGGTGTCGAGGTCCGGATGGGCCGCAGGATCAAAGCCCGCGATGGCCAGAAGCGCGCGCAGGGCGGTGACGGGATCGGGGACGGGTTCGTTGCGCCATGCCTGCGCGGGATAGGCATCCAGCACCAGAACCGCGCCGATGCTGCGCCCCCGTTCGCGCAGTTCGACCGCGATGTCCTGCGCCAGAATGCCCCCCAGAGACCAGCCGCCGAGGTGGATGGTCCCGCTGGGGGTCTGCGCCTCGACCAGATCGGCGTAGCTGCGGCACAGCGCGGTGAGGGTGGCGGGGATCGCCGCCCCCGTCAGCACCGGCGATTGTAGGCCGATGACGCTGCAGCCCGTGGTCTCGCTCAACGCGCGCGCCAAGCTGCGATACCCCCAGGCAAGGCCACCGGCAGGATGCAGCAAGAACAGCGCGGGCGCGCCGCTGGCCCCGCGCGAAAGCGGCAAGAGGGGATCAAGCCCCGCGTGGGTTTTTTCCTGTTGGCCCAAAGCGTTGGCCAGGGCGTAAATCTGCGGGGTTTCAAAAATCTGGCCAAGGGGGACGCGCCGTCCCGTGAGGTCCTCAAGCCCGAGCAAAAGCTGCAACGCAGAAAGGGAATCCCCGCCCAGAGCAAAGAAATCCGCCTCCCGCAGGGGCAGGTCGTCCAGCGCCAGCGTTGCGCGCATCACCGTCGCGATCTGGCGCTCCAGCGGCGTTTGGCACGGTGTGCCCGTCGCGGCGGCACGCGGCGGGGCGGGCAGGGCTTTGCGATCCAGCTTGCCGTTGGCGGTGGTGGCAAATTGCGCGACCGTCACAAGCGCGCTTGGCACCATATGGGCGGGCAGTCGCGCGCCGAGGGCGATGCGCGCGGCCTCGCTATCAAAGGCCGCGTCCGCGACCACATAGCCGACAAGGTGCACCTTGGGGCCCAGATCGCGGCGCGCGAGGACCACGGCCTGCGACACGCCGTCGATCTGGCGCAGGACGGCGGCCACTTCTTCGGGTTCGACCCGCATGCCGCGAATTTTCACCTGCTGGTCGTTGCGCCCCAGATAGATCAGCGCGCCATCGGGGCGGATGCAGGCCAGATCGCCGGTGGCATAGAGCCGCGCGCCGGCCTCAAAGGGGCTGGGGACAAAGCGCGCGCGGGTCAGGTCGTCGCGGCCCAGATATCCGCGCGCCAATTGCCGCCCGCCAAGGTACAACTCGCCCGCCACGCCTTCGGGGACGGGGCGTTTTTCGGCGTCGAGGACGTAGAGCTGTGTGTTCCAGACGGGATGGCCGATGGGCAGCGGCACGGCGGTATCGCCGGCGCTGGCGTTCCACCAGGTCACATCCACCGCCGCTTCGGTGGGGCCGTAGAGATTGTGCAGCTGCGCGCAGATGCGCGCGTGAAAGCGGTCGCGCTGCGGGGCCGTCAGCTCCTCGCCCGAGCAGAAAACCTGGCGCAGCGACAGGCCCAAGCTGTCGGGGTGATCCAGAAAGGCGCTCAGCATCGAGGGGACGAAATGCAGCACGCTGATGGCCTGCGTGCGGATGGTCTGTGCCAGAGCGGCCGGATCGCGATGTGCATCCGGCGCGGCAAAGACCAGCGTGCCACCGCACAGATAGGGCAGAAAGAATTCCCAGACCGAGACATCGAAGGTTGCGGGGGTTTTTTGCAAAATCCGGTCGGTGTGCGAAAAGCCAAAGGTGTCGCGCATCCACAAAAGGCGGTTCACGATGGCATCATGTTCGATCATCACGCCCTTTGGCGCGCCGGTCGAGCCGGAGGTGAACAGCACATAGGCCAGGTCATGGGGGGCCGGGACGGGCAGGGCGGCGTCGCTTGGCTCTTGGGGCCAGTCGGCGGGGCAAAGCGGCGCAAGGCCTGCGTCAAGTTCGTGCTCTGCCAACAGGGCCACGGGCGTGGTCTGGGCGATCAGGGCTTTGAGCCGCTCGCCGGGCTGGGCAGGATCGAGGGGCACATAGGCCGCGCCGGCGCGCAGGATGGCGACCAGCGCCACGGCCAGATGGGGCGAGCGCTCCAGCGCCACGGCAACCAGCCGGTCCTTGCCCGCCCCGCGCGCGACCAGCTGCTGGGCAAGCGCGCGCGAGCGTTGGTCCAGTTCGCGGTAGCTCAACACGCTGGTGCCAAACGCGACGGCGGGCGCATCGGGCGTGGCCTGCATCTGCGCTTCGATCAGCGCGGTGAGTGTCGTGGCAGGGACGGGGTGATCGGTGGCGTTGAGGTCTTTGATCAGGCGCTGGTGCTCGGCGGGGGTCACGCTTGCCACATCGCACAGGCGCGCGGCGGTGCTCGCCCCGTCGAGAAAGGTCAAAAGCCGCGCAAGATGCGCGCGGATGGTGGCGGTGTCATAGAGCGCGGGATTGGCGTCGATTTCGACCGTCATCCCTTGGGTGTCATTGCCGCGAAAGCTCACGGTAAGGTCATCCACGGGTCCGGCGCTCAGGATATGCAACCTGCTGGAAATTCCAGCAAAACGCGGCGCGATGTCAAAGGGTTGCACGTTGATGAGCGGGCCGTAGAGGCGGTCGTTCACGCCGGTGCGCCCCAGATCGCGGCGCAGGGTTTCCGAACGGTACTGCCCGTGTTTGCGCCCCTGTACAAGCGGGGCGCTCGCACGGGTCAGCGCGGTGTCAAGGTCGTCGGTTTCCGACAGGTCGAGCTGGTAGGGCAATACATTCATCCACATGCAGGGCACGCGGGCGGCGGCGCTGCCAAAGCGCGCCATGAACGGCAGGCCGAATACCGCGCGTGCCGCGTCGTCGCCCGCCTCGCCCGTCTCGCTCGGGGACACGCGGCGCAGATAGGCGGCAGTGAACAGGGTCAAGACATCGGGCCAGCCGAGGCGCAGCTGTCGTGCGCGCGCTGCGATCTTTTGCGCGGTGGTGGCGGGAACCTCTGCGTGCAAGCGCAAAAACATGTCGCTGCTTTGGCGCGGGGCAGAGCGCGGGCTGGGCGAGGCCGGCGTGCCCAAAGTCGCGCCGATGCCGTGCCAGTAGGCGGCATCTTCGTGGCGGGTCGTACTGGCGCGGTAGCTGGCGTCGGCCTCAAGGGCCTGGGCCAGCGGTGCAAGCGGCTGGGGGGCGGCTTTGCCCGCAAGGGCTGCGCTGTAATGGGCGGCGACCTGATTGGTCAACAGCACCATGCCAAAGCCGTCGATGGCAAGGTGATGCAGGCGCTCGTACCACAGATGACGGGTGTCGGTGAGGACGAACAGTATGAAGCGTGCCAGCGGGTCCGTGGCCGGATCGATCGGCGTGTCGCTGTCGCTTTGCATCGCGGCGAGGGCCTGCGCATGGGGGTCGGGCGCACCGCGCAGATCGACGATCTCGAGCACGGGGGTGGGCGCGCTCAGGCTCTGTTGCGCCCGCCCGCTTCGGGCGCTGATGCGCAGGCGCAGCGCATCGGCCTCGGTCATCGTGCGGGCATGGGCCTGCGCAAAGATGTCGCGATCCAGCGGGCCGTTCAGGGTGATGTATTGGCCGGTGTTGAACAGCGGGTTTTGCGGGGCCAGCAATTGCGCGAGCCACAGGCCCTCTTGGGCGTCGCACAGGTCGAAAGTCATGGCCCTAACCCTGTTTTGCGTCAAAGAGCGCTTTCCACGCAGCCAGCGTTTGCAGCTGCGCAAGGCTGAGGAAATCAATGTCGAGCCCGCGCTCTTCCCAAGCCAGCGCCAGCGTCATCACCCGCATGGAATCAAGCCCGAGATCGGCCAGATTGTCGTCCATCCCCACCTGCTCCGGTGGGATGTAAAGCGCATCGGCAACGTCGCGGCGCAGGTCGTCAAAGGTCAGGTCCATCGGGCTTACTCTTTGCTGAAATGTTCGGATTTAAGGGCCGCACGCAGGGATTTGCGGTCCAGTTTGCCCACCGCAGTGGTGGCAAAGGCGGGGGTGAAAATGATCTGGTCTGGGGTTTTAAACCCTGCAATTCCCCGCCCGCGCACGAACGCCTTGAGGGCAGGCGGCGTGACGGTTTCGCCCGCGTGCAGCACGACAAAGGCACAGCTGCGCTCGCCCAGATAGGGGTCGGGAACTGCGACAACGGCGGCATCAAAGACGGCCGGATGGGCGAGCAGGTGATCCTCGACCTCCTCGGCGGAAATTTTTTCACCGGCGCGATTGATGTGATCTGTGGCACGACCCTGCACCTCAAGGTTGCCATCTGCGCGCAGGCGCACGATATCGCCGGTGCAATAAAAGCCATCCGGGGTAAAGCTGCGCCGGTTCGCCTCTGGCGCATTGTGATAGGCCCGGATGGTGTAGGGGCCGCGCGCGTAGAGCAATCCGGCCGTGCCGCGCGGCACGGGGGTGCCATCCTCGGCAAGGATCAGGATGTCGTCGTCGGGGCTGATCGGGCGGCCCTGGCTGTGGATGATCACCGCGTCGGGATCGTCAAGGCGCGTGTAATTCACCAGCCCTTCGGCCATGCCGAACACCTGTTGCAGGGTACAGCCAAGCACGGGTTTGACGCGCGCTGCGGATTCGGCGGTAAATTTCGCGCCGCCCACGCCCAGCACCTCAAGGGAGGATAAATCATGGCCGGTTTTGCCCGCTGCCTGCATCCAGAGCAGCGCAAGGGGGGGCACAAGGCCGGTATGGGTGACGCCGTGGGCCGCGATCAGCGGGAAACAGGTGTCGGGGGCGGGGCTTGGGCTCATCACCACTTTGGCGCCGACGCTGAGCGCGCCGAAATAGCCCGGGCTGCTCATCGGGAAATTATGCGCCGCCGGAAGGGCGGTGAGATAGGTCTTGTCCGCCCCCAGACCGCAGATCGCGGCGGAGGCCTCGAAGCTGTAGATATAGTCGTTGTGGGTGCGCGGGATGAGTTTGGGAAACCCCGTGGTGCCGCCGGAAATCTGCAAAAACGCCACATCCGACGGGGCGCGGTGGCGCGGGGCGGTGCAGGGGGATGCCGCAATGAGGCTGGCGAGCGGGGTGATATCGGGGGCCTGTGTTTCGCCGTCCAGATACAGCGCGCGCAGGCTGGGGCAGGCGGCTTGCACCGCGCGCGCGAGCGGGGCGTAGTCGAAGCCCTCGAACTGCGCGGGCTGGATCAGCGCACAGGCCTGCGATCCGTTCACAAGGTGGGTGATTTCGCGCGCGCGATGCGCGGGCAGGGCAAAGACCGGCACCAGCCCTGCATAAAACAGGCCCAGCACCGTGGGCAAAAACGCAGCGCTGTTGGGCAGTTGCACCAAGACACGGCTGCCCGCCTCAAAGCCCGCCGCCACAAAGCCGCCCGCAATGCGTTGGGCCTGCGCGCGCAGGTCGCTGTAGGTCAGGCGCGTGTCGCCCGCCACCAGGGCCGTATTGGGGCCGAAACGGGTGGCGATCTCGTCGAGCCAGTCGCCAAAGCTCACGTCCCGCCAATAGCCCGCCGCGCGGTAGCGCTGTGCAAAATCATCCGGCCAGAGCTGCACCGGATCGGCGGCCTGGGCAGCGTCGGTGCCGGAAGGGGGGGAGGCAAGGGAGGGCTGGGTCTGGGGCATGAGCGGGCACCATATGTAAGGAGATGTCGCGAAAACGGGTCGCTGTCAGGGTGGTAGGCCAAGGCGCGGGGGGCGCGCAAGGTTAAATCCGACAAAAAAACTATGAATAAGGCGGGCGCCGGAATTGGTAAGGCACGCAGGCTCAAAGGAGAACCTGCGTGCCTTGGGGTTTTAGCGAACGCGGGTCTTAGAAATTGGCGTTGAGGCCGATGTAAACCGCGCGGCCCGGCTCGTTATAGGTGTTGGCACCGTCACCCGAGCGCAGGATGGTGGTGTCGAACACATTGGTCACGCCCCCCGACAGGTTCACCCGATCGCTCAGCTCATAGGCCAGCGCGAGGTTGACCAGCGTGTAGGGATCACGGCTGTCGGTGTCGTCATTGGCATAGCCGGTCGCAGCACTTGTCTGGGCGGCATCAATGCGCCCGTAATGGGTGATCGAGGGGGTCACCGACAGGCGATCCGTCGCTTGCCATTCAACCGAGGCGTTGATCGTGTAATCGGGCACCAAGGACAGCGGCACCTTGACGCTCGACCCATCCTCAAGCTCCAGTTCCTGCTCGGACTCCAGCATATAGGTCATGTTGGTCGAGAACAGGATGTCATCGTTGATCCGCGCACTCAGAGAGCCTTCAAGACCCGACACTTTTGCATTGGGAATGTTTTCCCACTGGTAGACGCGATAGGTGGTGTCGCCCTCGGTCAGGGTGGCAACCTGCGTCATGCCCGACTGGATCTTGTCGTGATAGTCGTTGTGGAAATAGGTGAGCGTGCCGGCCAAGCCGTTGCGGTTGTCATAGGCGACGCCGATTTCGCTGTTGATCGAGGTTTCGGGATCGAGATCCTCGTTGCCCAGCACATAGCACGGCCCGTTGCGGTAATAGGGATAGGCACAGCCGTTGCCGCGGGTGTTGTAGATATAGGACGAGGACTGCTGATACAGGCCCGGTGCCTTATAGGCCCGCGCCACGCCGCCCTTGAGCGACCAGTCAGGCGACAATTCATAGGCCATGTTGAGGCCGCCCGACACATTGGTGCCAAAGGTGTCGGCCCAATCCACGCGCAGGCTCGGGGTGAGCATGAGGCGCTCGTTCCATTCGATGTTGCTTTCGGCATAGGCCCCGATTTGCAACTGGTCGCTGACGGTGTCGCGATCCTCGGCAGAAGCGGCGACATCTTCGAACTCGAAGGACAGATCGGTCTCGTTGTAATCGCCCAGATCCAGACGTTCGTAGCGGACTTCGGCGCCGACCGTGACGGAGGCATTCTTGCCCAGCAGGCTGCGCTGCACGATGGCTTCGCTTTTGCCCGTCAGCACGTCCAGACCGGAGGTGTTCCACTCGGAAGTCGAGTTGATGCGCCCCTCGGTGCTGCCTGCGGTACCTTCCTGCAGGCGCTCGTTCTTGGTGTGCTCGTATTGCACATAGCTGTTGGTTTCCCCCCAGCCGTAGTCGCCCGTGTGGGTGATGGCGGTGGTGAAACGTTCCATGCGGTTGGTTTCGGCCCCGTCCTCGGCCAAGGCGCTGGAGGTCTCATCGGGGTTGGAAAGCTGCGTGTCGCCCGCGTAGATATTGCCCTGACGCGAATAGCCATATTCGAAGTCGAATTTGTTCATCGCATCCGGCGTCCAGGTGAACAGCGCGGTCACATCCTTGTTGATGACGCCCTCGCTGCCCGCAGGGGCGGAACAGTCCTCGGGGTCTTCGCAGGTTGCAGCGTTGATGTCGGGATCGTCGGAATTGGTGTGGTTGTAGTTGCCGGTCAGACGCATGGTCAGCGTGTCCGACAGCGGCTTTGCCCACATGACGTTGGCGCGATACCCCGAGCCTTCCGCATCGCTTTGCGGCTGGTTGTAGCTCAGGCCGAGGGTGACAAGCTCGGTCTCGGGTTTCTTGGTGATGATGTTGACCACACCGCCCGCAGAGCCCGACCCGTAGCGCGCTGCTGCCGGTCCGCGCAGCACTTCGATGCGCTCGATCAATTCGGCAGGCACCCAGTTGCTGTCGCCACGCGTGTCGCGTTCGCCCTGACGCCCGACCTTGACCGAGGTGCGCGAGAGAACGGGTTTGCCGTCGATCAGGATCAGCGTGTTCTCGGGCCCCATGCCGCGAATGTCGATCTGGCGGTTGTTGCCGCGCTGGCCCGAAGAGGAGGTGCCGGTCAAGTTGACACCGGGCATTTTGCGCACGATTTCGGAGATGTCATTGGCGACCGGGGTGCGTTCCAGCTGCTCGGCGCTGATGGTCGACACACCCAGTGCCTGCAGCACGGCTTCTTCGTAGGATTCGATGTAGATCGGGTCGAGAACGATCACGTCGTCGTCAGAAAACGCGTCCAGAGTCTGTGCGTGCAAAGTGGTCGGAGTGAAGGCCATGCAGACAACAAGGCTTAGCGCCGTGCCTGCAAGCAAGGTCGATTTTCCCATGGAATGGGTGCTCCCAGCGATAGGGTGAAAAGGTTTTAGCTGGCGGCGGCAGGCTACTTGACGGTTTTTGTCAACTTTTCGTGTCGAATGCAAACACTGCGCAGGAAACCTGATGCCCTGTGCGATTTTTGCGACACTCGCTGGGGGTTTGGCTGGAACTTTGGCAGGAATTCCGGCTGGAGTTTAGGGTGGGTTTTGGGCGATCTGCGGCGCAGGTCTATCTTGCGAAAACGGCCTCCTTTCGCTGCAAATATACTTAAGTCACGACGTGAGGTTTGGCGTGTAAATATTTGTAAATGATTGAAAACTGTAATCTGAGTGGCTGCGCTGCGCCAGCGTGCAGGCGCCGCTAAAGGTTGCGCTGCGCCAGCGTGCCGGCGCCGCTAGAGGTTGCGCGCGCGACGGCGTGAGACCATGCGCGAGAGCGTGCCATCACGCCAGAGGATTTCATGCACGCCCACCATCAAAACATGCCCGCCAATCAGCGCCGCCAGCACCCATCCAAGCTCCCCGTGCAAAGAATCGCCTAGGGTTTTCATCCAGCCGATGTCCGTCTCGCGCGGTGCAAAGACGGGAAAGCCGAAGGGCGCAAAGCCGCGCGTCGACCCTGCCGCACGCAAGATCGCCACCAGCGGCACCAGCACCATCGCCAGATACAGCGCAGCGTGGCCCGCCTTGGCCATCCACCCGAGCAGGCCAGCGCCATGGGCGGGGCGGCGGTTGCGCATGGCAAGCATCCAGATCACCCGCGCCACGACCAGGACAAAGATCACCGTACCCACCTGTTGATGGGTGCCGACGAAAAACGACACCAGCGGCGTGCGTCCCAGCAGGGCGCGCAGCGTCATCCCCAGCAGTTGCCACAAGATGAGCGCGGCGAGCGCCCAGTGCAGCAGCCGGCTGATGGTGCCATAGGCGGCGCGGTGATCAAGAAGAGCGGCAGAGCGGGCAAAAGAGAGCGGCATAACAGCGTCCAAAACGGTTGAGGTTGGCCCCCTCTATTTCCGGCAATGGCGCGGGGGTAAAGTCACCCCACGTAAAGTTGATGTTTTTTATCGGATATTTTGCCTCAAGTGTTGCAACCCGAGTGCTGCCAAACGACGCGCCGCCGCGATTCCCGCCACAGAGGGGCATCGGGATCGGGCGCGGGGCCGAAGTTTGACATGTTGGTGTCTTGGCGCAGCAACGGACGCAGAATCGGGCTTTCGGTGGCGGTCGATGTGGCATAGGAGGGCCGCAGGTGAGTCGTCTCACATCTGCCCTTTCCCCACATATCCATTCGCCTTGGAGGCTGCATGCGTTTTTTGATCGACGTTCACATGGACTATCAACTTGCGCAGCCTGAGACGGCTCTTTTGGCGATCGAGGCGGCGCAATGTGCGGGGCAAACCCTGTGCGCGCAGTCGCTCGATCTGGGCGGGGCAAGCGTGCAGCGGATTGCCTGTGCGCAAAATATCGGGGAACGGATCTGGGCGGATGTCGATGTGGCGCGCCTTGATTTGCGGTATCGCGCCGAGGTCGAGGTGACGCGCCCTGCGGTGACGCTATCGGGGCGCGCGGCCAATGGCTTGCCCGATTTGCCTGCCGGGGTGCTGCCCTATGTGCGCCCTTCGCGGTTCTGTCAATCCGATCTGTTTGCCACCTTTGTCGAGCAAAGCTTTGGCACGCTTGAGGGCGGCGATAAAGTTGCGGCGATCCTGGACTGGGTGCGCGGCCATATGGCCTATGTGCCGGGCAGCTCCAACGCCGCGACCACGGCGACCGACAGCTTTGTGGCGCGTCAGGGAGTGTGTCGTGATTACACCCATCTGGTCTGTGCGCTGGCGCGGGCGGCCAATATTCCCGCGCGCTATGCCTCTGTTTACGGGGCCGATGTCAGCCCGCCCGATTTCCACGCCGTTGCCGAAGTCTGGCTTGAGGATGCGTGGCATCTGGTCGATGCCACCGGCATGTGCCAGGCGCAGGATCTGGTTGTGATCTGCGTCGGGCGCGATGCGGCTGATGTGGCCTTTCTGGAAACCCGGGACTGGGCGCAGCCGCTGACCCAGACGGTCAGCGTGACCCGCGCCTAGGCCAGCAGCGGCTTTGCGCGTCGCCGCCCCATGTGACGGGCAAAGGCCAGCGCGCAGCCGATGAAGGACAGCGCCGAAAACAGCACGAAAGTCCCTGCGTAATTGCCGATGATTTCATAGGCCAGCGCAAAGCTCGCAGGGCCGACCATGACCCCCACGAATGTGTAGGTCAGCACTTCGCCCGTCAAGGTGCCCGGTCCTGGCGACGCATCCGCCGTTTCGGCCAAAAGCACGCCGTTCCAGCCCAGCCCCGTCAGGCCGGATGCAAAGATTGCCGCCAGCCCGATCAGCGGCGCAGACCCCGTCAAGGCAAAGCCGAGCGAGGCACCCCCCGTGACCAGCCCGATGAAGGACAACACCAGAAAGCCCGAGTTGACCCGATCTGCCGCGAGGCCCCAAATCACGCGCCCCACCGCGCCAAAGGCTTGCAAGGCGGCGGCAAGAGAGGCGGCTTTGATGGCGTTCCAGCCGAAATCCTCGATCAGCATGGTGACGGTGAAGGTCGAAATCGACAGTTGCACAGCCGAATACAGAAACCCCAGGATCGCCAGCGCCCGCAGGTTCGCTGTGCGCCAGACCAGCTTTTGGCCCGCGATGATGCCGCGCCCCAGTGTCACCTGCGGCTGGCGGTCCGTATCCCAAGAGGCACGGCGGAAATGGTAGATCGCCGCCAGTGCCAGCGGAAACAGCCCAAAAAGCGCCAAAGTCGCCTGCCAGCCGATCGCATGGGCGAGGGGCGGGATGCCGAGCGCCGCAAGCACGCCGCCCAGCGGCACGCCCGCCTGTTTGATCGAAAAGATCAGGTTGCGCCGCGCGCGCGGGGCGAGGCGGCTGAGGATATGCGACGAGGAGGGGTTGTTGAGCGCGTAGCCGATGCCGATCAGCGCCGATGCCAACGCCATGCCAACGATCGTGCCGCTGGCCATCCCGATGAACCCGAGCCCCGCCCCCAGCAGCGCAAGCTGACCCACGCGGCCTGCGCCCCAGCGTTTCACCATCGAACTGGAGACCATCGAAAACACGATGCCCGCGGCATAGATCAGGCTGACCTGATAGCCCAGAACATGGGGGGACACGTGCAGCGCATCGGCCACGACGGTGGGAATGGTGGTCAGCGCAAGCACCGAAGAGGTGGCGGCGATCTGGCTCAGGGTGGTCAGCGACAGCGTGCCGTAAAGCGTCGGGGAGGCGGGGGGAATGGGGGCGGTCATCGGGGCCGTTTCTATATTTTCGGGTGATTTTTACCAGACATCTGGCAGCGAGGGGCGGAAGTCAATTCACGCGGGCGCGGCCACAGACGAGAAAATCTCAGGGTTGCCCCAGAGGGATATGAAGTTGACGCGACGGCGCGGTTTGCGCTGACTGTCGGCGCAAATCCTTGAAAATTCCGGAGAAAAAACATGAGCATGCAAGCCACAGGTGACGACGTTGACATGGGGAAATTCTGGCGCACCCTGGGCGAGCGCCCCATCGGTGCGACCCTTGTGACCACGGATAGTGCCGAGGGGCCAAACGGGTTTCTGGGCCTTTCTGCCGCCCATGTCAGTGCCAATCCGCCGACCATGCTGGTGTCGATCGACAAGAAGACCTCGGCGCTGGCGGGGGTGCTCGACAAGGGACATTTTGCGGTGAACTACCTGCCCGAAGGCTGCGCAGAGCTTGCCAATATGTTTGGCGGCAAGGGCGACAAGCTGTTCGAGCAGGATGCGTGGGACACGCTGGCCACCGGCGCGCCGGTGTTCAAAGACGCCTTGGGTGTCTTTGATTGCGAGGTCGAGAAAGTGGTCGAGCATGGCGATATTTCCATCGTCATCGGCCGCGTGAAAGGCGTGCGCGCCAAGGGCGAGGGCGCGCCGCTGACCTTTTTTCGCGGCAAGTTCCAATCGCAATAGCCAGATCAGAGGTGGGCCGCGATCCGCGCGCCCACCGCAATCACCTGCCGGTCAAAGGCGCGTTTGCCGATCAGCGAAACGCCGAGCGGCAGATCGAAACCCGAGGCGGGCAAGCCCAGCACCGGCACCTGCAACGCCGTCCACAGCGCGTTGAACAGGGGATTGCCCGCGCTGCGCCCCAGCGGCGCAAACCCCGGCGCTGAGGGCGCGAGCACGCCATCAAATCCGTCCAGCATCTGTTCGAATTCCATCCGCATCAGGGTCAGACGGTCGTAGGCCTCGAAGTGTTCGCGCTGGGTAAAGCCTTCGCGCAGGTCGACGCGGTGGTGAAAATCGTCATGCAGCAAGGCGCCCCGTTTGCGCGCCAGGTTCAAAAAGGCCGAGGCCCCTTCGCAGTGCTGGATGCAGCGGTGCAGCGCGTCGAGATCCACAAAGTCTTCGGGAAGATCAAACGGGACCACATCGGCCACCTCGTGCAACCGCTGCGCAAGGCTGTCCATCAGGGCGCGGCCCTCGGGGGCAAGCTGATCCGCGTAGGGCGTGCGGCATAGCCCTAGTTTCAGGCGCCGCGCGGGCACATCGGGCGCTTGGGGCAGGTTGTAGACATCGGCCAGCAGGGCGATATCGTCGAGGGAACGTGCGAACAACCCGATCGTGTCGAAACTCACCGCATAGCGTTTCGCACCCTCCGTGGAAATCAGCCCCCAAGAGGGTTTCAGCGCCACATCGCCGCAAAAGCTCGCAGGCCGGATCGTCGAGCCGCCGGTCTGGGTGCCAAGCCCCAAGGGGACGTGGAAATCGGCCACACCCGCAGCCGTCCCCGCCGACGACCCGCCCGGAGTGCGCGCGACATCAAAGGGGTTTGCGGTGGCGGCATTGCGCCCGCAGGCGGCAAATTCGGTGGTGTCGGTCTTGCCGATCACAATGGCCCCCGCCGCCTTGAGCACCTCGACGCAGGGCGCGTCCGATCCGGGGCGGTTGGTGGAATAAAGCGGCGAATTATGGGTCGTGGGTAAATCCCCCGTGTCGATCATGTCTTTGATCGCGACCGGAATACCCGCCAAAGGCCGCGGGTCGTCGGCACGGATGAGCGCCGCCTGCGCCTCGGCCTCTGGGTTGAGGGTGATCCAGGCACGGACATCCTTGTCGCGCAAGGCGATCCGTTTGAGGCACGAACGCATCAGATCCAGGGCGGTAAATTCCCCTGCCTTGAGGCCCGCGCGCGCCTGCGTGGCTGTCAGGCGCGACAGGTCGGCGGTGGGGGAAAGGGTATCATCGCGCATGGGAAAAGCTCCGGCAGGTTTGTCAAAAAAGACGGGCCAGCGCCAAAAGGCGCGGCCCGCAGTGGGAGATCATGTGTTATATCAACGCCTTACTCGGCAGCGACGGCAATTTTTTCGCGACATTTCATCAGCGGCTGCACTTTGGTGCCAAAGTCGTCGAGGCCGACGATAAAGTCGTCAAAAGTCATCATGATGCCTTTCACGCCCGGAACTGTGGCGGCTTCGTCGAGCATTTTGGCGACATTTTCATAGGAGCCGATAATCGTGCCCATGTTGAAGTTGACCGCGCCCTCGGGGACGTTGATCGACTTGGCGGTCGAGTCTTCACCGGCGGTGGTGTCGGCAGCGCCCTGCACGCCCATGTAGGACAGCGCCTCCATGTCGGCCCCTTGCTGGTAGGCGTCCCATTTGGCGCGCGCTTCAGCGTCGGTCGCGCCGGAAATCACCATGAACAAGACGTAGGCGCCGACATCGCGCCCCGTTTGCGCCGCCGCATCCATCAGACGTTTGGAAGTCGGCGCGAAAGAGGTCGGCGTGTTGATGCCGCTGCCCAGAACGAAGGAGTAATCGGCGTAGGTGGAGGAGAATTTCATGCCCGTATCGGACTGTCCGGCGGCCACGATTTTAATCGGCGCCGAAGGCGCGGGAGACATTTTGCAGTCTTCCATGGTGAAGTGGTTGCCCTTGAAATCGGACACGCCATCGGCCCAAAGATCTTTCATCACCTGAACGTATTCAGACGCATAATCGTAGCGGTATTTGAAATAGTCATCGCCGGGCCAGACGCCCATCTGCGTGTATTCCGCAGGGGCCCAGCCGGTCACGATGTTCACGCCAAAGCGACCCGGCGCGACGCTGTCGATGGTGGTGGCCATGCGCGCGACGATGGCGGGGGGCAGGGTGAGAATGGCTGTGGACGCAAAGAGTTTGATCTTGGAGGTCACGGCGGCAAGCGAGGCCATCAGTGTGAAGCTTTCGAGGTTGTGATCCCAAAATTCGGTCTCGCCGCCAAAGCCGCGCAGCTTGATCATCGAGAGGGCGAAATCCAAGCCGTATCCTTCGGCCTTTTGCACGATCTGCTTGTTCAGCTCGAAGCTGGGCATGTATTGCGGCGAGGCTTTGGAAATCAGCCAGCCATTGTTCCCGATCGGAATGAAGACCCCAATGTCCATCTGCGATTCTCCTATAGAGGTGTCTTGTTATGTCCGTACTTATCCATATTTTTCGGTGGTCAGCGAGTCCGGGGGGCCTGTCTAAAACATTAGTTTTGAAAACTTTGCCCACTGCTGTATTTTTGGTCGCAATCCCCAAGGATTGCCCCTGAAAAAGCGCCTGAAAAAGCGCCTGTAAAACGCGCTTAGGTCGAGCTGATTGTCGTCTGGTAGACAAAGTTTTCCGCCACGTTGTATTGCACCGCATATTCCAGCAGACGCCCGCCGCTGCCGATATAGCGGCGTGACATTTTCATGCAGATTGCGCCCGTCGCGCAGCCCAGTTCGGGGGCGATATGGTCGGGCATGGCGACGGCGCGCAGGTCCTGGCGGATTTCGCGGATGCGCTCGCCGGTGTGTTGTTCGATCAGGGTGAACAGCGAGGAGCGCAGAATATCGACCCCCTCGATCACCGGTTTCAAACGGGGTTCAAGGTAGACCTCGTTCCAGCACATCGGCGTGGAATTCCCTGAAACATAACGTAAACCCGCCAGATGGTAGAACTTATGCCCCGTGCGGCAGCCGATCTCTGCGGCCAGCGCGCCGCGCGCTTCGATTGTTTTGCGACAGGCGAAATGCAGTTCGGTTTCGCGGGCAAAATCGTAAAGCGCATCGCGCGAACCGCAGGTAAAGCGCGTTGACCAGTCTTCGCGCTGGGATTCAACGCGCGTGCCGACCCCTTTGCGCGCCGAAAGCTGCCCGCGCGCGCGCATCTGGGCAATTGCCTGGCGGATCGTGTGGCGCGAAACGCCAAGTTGGACGGCCAAATCCGCTTCGGGCGGCAAGAGGGAGCCGACAGGATAGGTGCCGCTGGAAATTTCTTTTTCAATGAGATGGGTGACCTGCAAATAAAGGGGGGACGCGTCATCGCGGGTCAATGTCATAGAGGACTCCGGTTGGAAAAAGGCTGGTTTATTAGTCTGGACTTAGTCAAGACTAGCGCGGGTTTTTCCAACTGGCAATCATCCGGTCAAACCATGCAAAATGGCCGCAGATTTGCATCTGCGGCCAAAAGCACAAAGACGGGGATCGCGTGCTGTGGTTACTCGGCGGCGAAGGCCGTTTTTGCCAGATCGGGGTTGCGGGTTTTCATCAGCGGCTGGATGTACTGGCCGAATTGCTCGATCCCGATGATGAAATCGTCAAAGGTCAGCATGATGCCCTTGAGGCCGGGGGTGGAGGCAATTTCGTCAAGCATCGCGGCGACCTGTTCGTAGGAACCGATCAGCTTGAGCATCCCTGTGGGCTGCGGATTCTGGATGCCGCGCACAAGGTTCGCGGCGGTGGACCCTTCTTTGGACACTTTGTCGGCAGAGGCTTGCGATGCCTGCCATTCCAGCGCTTCGATATCGGTGCCGGATTTGTAGTGCTCCCATTTCTGGAACGCGAGTTCTTCGGTGCGATCCGCAATGACCATCAGCAACAGGAAGGCGCCCGTGTCGCGGCCGTGTTTTTCGGCAGCGGCGTTGACTTTGGCCACCATTTCCTTGGACTGGCCGGTTTCGTTCATGTCGCCGCCTGCGCCGACAAAGTTGTAGTCGCCGTATTTCGCAACAAATTCCATGCCCTTCTCCGACTGGCCAGCGCCCACGATCGGGATGCGGCCTGCGGCGGGGCGGGGCGACAGTTTGCAGTCGTCCATGGTGAAGAAATCCCCTTTGAAATTCGACACGCCGTCCTGCCAGAGTTCTTGCATGATCTGCACATATTCCGACGCGTAATCGTAGCGGCGCGCGAAATGTTCGGGCGTCAGTTCCAGACCCATCTGCTGGTATTCTTTGGGCTGCCAGCCGGTGACCATGTTCACGCCGATCCGACCCGGTGCGATGCTGTCCATCGTCGCGGCCATGCGCGCGGTATAGGCAGGGTTGAGGGTCAGCATGGCGCAAGAGGCAAACAGCTTGATCTTCTTGGTGACGGCGGCAAGGCCGGAAATCACCGTAAAGCTTTCCATGTTGTGGACCCAATATTCCGACGGTCCGTTATAGCCGCGCAGCTTGATCATCGAGAGGGCGAAATCAAAGCCGAAATGTTCGGCGCGCTGGACGATTGCCTTATTGAAATCAAAGGTGGGATAGGTTTTGGGGCCGGTGGTCGAAATCAGCCAGCCGCGGCTGCCAACGGGGACGAATACGCCGATCTGAGTCATGTGGAGGGTCCTTTCACTGTCGGAAAAATTCGCGATCTTTTGGGGTCGCTTGAAGAGGGGAGTGCGTCGGGTCTGTGCCCGTTGAGGGTAGCTTCGCCGCAGAATGTCGTTTCGCCAATCGACTTATTCCGACGGGGGGATTGAGTTTTTCTCAGCCCGTTGCGGGGCCCCTGTGCTGAGCCTCTTGGCTGGGAATGTCGGGGGCGGCGGGGCGCGCTCAGGCGACTTTGTTTGTTTTGCCCAGATCGGGCGCCAGATCGAGCGCCAGATCGGGGGGTGCATCTGCGGGCGCGCTTTTGGGGGCGCTGGCCGGCAGGGGCGCATCGGCCACGCTGGGCGCGACGCCGTGATGGGGCGCTTCGCGCAGATCTTGGGCTGCGGGCGCTTTGAGGTGGCGCAAAAACGGCAGCGATATCAGCGGGATCGTCGCCATGATCAGAAAGGTCAGGCGAAAGTCGCCAATGCTGATCGCAGGGGCCGTGCCCTGCAACAGGGTGAGAAATGCCGCCGATAGCGAAATGCCCAAGCCCATGTTCAGCTGCTGGAAGACGCCTGCGGTCGAAACCCCGCGCGACAATTCGCTATCGGTAAGGTCCTTGTAGGTCAGCGTGTTGAGCGCATTGAAATAAAGGGTGCGGATCGCGCCGGCAAAGACCACCAGAACCACCAGCGCGGCAATCGGCCAGCCGTCGGTTACGGTCGCAAAAATACCGAGGAAAAACACGGAGGTAAGCGTGATGCCCACGATCACCCGCCCATAGCCGTGACGGGCGATCAAGCGTTTGAGCAAGGGTTTGGAGGCCAGCGAGCCAAAGGCGGAAATGGCCGAAATAAGGCCCGCATGAATGGGGCGAAAGCCAAGGCCGAGCTGCAAGAACAGCGGCAGCAAAAAGGCCATGGAATTCACCCCGATGCGCCCGATTCCGCCCGCAATCACCCCCGTGGCAAAGGCGCGCCCCTTGAACAGGTCCAGCGCAAGAGCGGCGCGTTGTCCGCGCGCTTCCAGTGTGATCGCATGGCGGCGGTACACGAGGAACAGCGCAATCGCGCCTGCCCCCAGAATGGCTGCCCCGACCAGCCCGTAGGCGGGGTGCGTGATCGCCTCGATCCCCAGTTGGAACAGCACCAGCGCGATGCCCGCCAGCGCAAAGCCCAAGGTGTCGAACCGTTTGGCGCCCTCGGCGGGGAGCGCGGGGATAAGTTTCAGCGCCCCGATCAGGGCCGCCAGACAGATCGGCGTATTGACAAAGAACAACGCGCGCCACGGCGCGACTTCGATCAGGCTGGCGCCGATGACCGGCCCGATCAGCGGGCCGATCAGAACCGGCACCGTAAGCCAGGTCATCCCGTCCAAAGTGCGTCCCGGACCAAAGGCGCGCAGCACGATCATCCGCCCCACGGGGGTCATCATCGCGCCGCCAAACCCCTGAAGCATCCGGCACAGCACCATCATCCACAACTCGGGCGCAAAGGCCGTGATCACCGATCCGGCCATGAACAGCCCCATCGACAGCACAAATACGCGCCGCGCGCCAAAGCGGTCCGAAAACCAGCCAGACACCGGCATGAACACCGCCAGCGACAGCAAATAGGCGGTGATGAGGACGTGCAGCGAAAGGGGCGAGCGTCCCATATCAGCGCTGATCACCGGAATGGCGATGGTAAGCAGGGTGGTATCGACCCCCTGCATCAAAAAGGCACAGGCGACCACAAAGGCAATGGCGATGCGGCGGCTTTCGGTGATGTCGGCAAATTGGGGCATGGGGGTCCGTTTCGTTTGATGCCCTCTTTAGGGACGAAAGCGACCACAAGGGTCAAAGGAGAAAACCTAGGGCGGCCGCGCAGGTTTTCTCAGTCGCGCAGCGGCATGGGGGCGCGGATCACATGAGCACAGTGCAACAGGGCAGGGCGCGCGGGCGGGGTGCGCGGTGGGGCGCGCTGTGGGCCGTTCGGTGGGCCGCAGATGGGGCGATGAACCTTTTTCAGCCCCTGTGCGAGTTTTCCGCAGTACCGCCCGCCCGCGTGACGCCCTTAGGTTGGGGAACAACGCCGCAAGACACCATCACGTGACACCCTCACGAGACCCCTGAAAAAGACCCCAATTGAGACGGAGAGACGCGACATGGCAAAAGTATGGGACAGCTTTTTGACCGAGGACGACAAGAAATTCATGGCCGCGCGCAAAAATCTGCGTCAGCCGCATGGGCCGGGAAAACACATGGCGCTTCTGGTCATCGACATGCAGGTAACGGCCATCGGGGAAAACCTGCCGATTGTCGAGCAGATCGAAAAATTCCCCGGAAACTGCGGCCCGCATGCGTGGAAATCCATTCCCGTGCAGCAGGATATGATTGCCGCTGCGCGCGCCGCCGACATGCCGGTGATTTATTCCAAACATATTTTCCACGCCTATGCAGGCTTTGCGAATGCAGCATCGGGTGTGTTTTCCGAAAATGATCCGCGCTCGGAAATTCCGCCCGAAGTGGCGATGCAAAAGGGCGATATTCTGGTCGAAAAACAAACGCCGTCGTGTTTTGCGTTCACCAACCTGCACCTGATCGCCAAGGAAAAGGGCATCGACGGGTTTTTGGTGATGGGCAATTCGACCTCGGGCTGCGTGCGCGCGACCTGCGTGGATGGCGAGGCGATGGGCTATAAAATGCAGGTGATCGAGGAGGGCGTGTTTGACCGTATCGAGATGAGCCACGCCGCCGCCCTCTTCGACATGCAGTTCAAGATTTGCGATGTTCTTAGCGCGAGCGAGGCGCTTGAGGTCATCGGCGCGCCCGCCGCTTTGGCAAAATCGGCCTGAGGAGCGATCATGAACACATTCACCGCCGCTGCCCTGCAACTCGGGCCTGCCTCTGAGACGATTTCTGCCACAACCGACCGGATTTGCGCCCTGCTGGATCAGGCGGCGGGCGCGGGCGTGCGCTTTGCCGTGCTGCCCGAACTGGCGTTGACGCCCTATTTCGCCGCCCAAGTGCGCGACACGGTCGAGCCTTTCGTGTCGGTTGTCGAAAACACCAAAGCCCTGGCGCGCATCGCCGCCAAGGCCAAACAACACGCCATGTCCGTGGTGGTGTTCTTTGCCGAGAAAACCGATGCGGGCCTTTATAATTCCATGGCCTTTTATGACGAAAGCGGCAGCCAGACGGGCCTGCACCGCAAAGTCCACATCCCCGGAAAGGTCGAACCGGACCCGAGCAAACCGCTCAATATTCTTGAAAAACGCTATTTCAAAGCCGGTGATCTGGGCTTTGGCGTCTATCCGACCAGCGGCGTGAACGCGGGCGGGTTGATCTGCTACGACCGCCGGTTTCCCGAAAGCTACCGCAGCCTGATGCTGAACGGCGCGGATCTGTTTTGCGTGGGCTACAACACGCCCGTGATGGACGGGGGCACCCAGGAAGACGGGCAGCGCGCCTCGGAACTGGCGATTTGCGGCGGGGCCTATTCCAACGGCACCTGGGCGATTGCCAGCGGCAAAGCGGGTGTTGAGCTGGGCACGACCTTCATCGGCGGCAGTTTCATCTGCTCGCCCAAGGGCGACATCGTCGCCAAGGCCAAAACCGAGGGCGACGAGGTCATCACCGCCCAGATCGACATGGCGTTGCAAGAACAGGTGCGCGCCCGCTGGGCCTTTGCCGAGAACCGGATGGAAGAGGCCTATACGCTGAGCCCCCCTGCCACCCGCATGAGCGGAGCCGCCTAGGATCATGGGACTCTTTTCGCGGCCCCGGACGGCCGCGCCCAAAAGCCCGACATCGGCGCTGGGATACCCCGCGTTTCGCCGCTTTTTCGCCTCTGCGGTGGTCTCCATGCCGGGCAACTGGATGCAGATCACCGCGCAGGCGTGGCTGGTGTTGGAAGTGCATAATTCGCCCATGGCCCTTGCTTGGGTGACGACCTTGCAATTCATGCCGATCCTGTTGTTCACGCTGATGGGCGGGGCCTTGGCGGATCGTGTGGCGCGCAAGCCCCTGCTGATCGGCGCGCAGATCGTTGGCGGGCTGCAAGCCTTGGTGCTGGGCATGCTGATCGTCACGGGCCACTTTGAATTGTGGCATCTCTACGGGCTTGCGGTGATCCTGGGCTTTGTGAACGCTATCGACGGGCCGCTGCGCCAAGCGGTGATCGCCGATCTGGTCCCGCGCGAAGCCCTGTCCAACGGCGTGGCTCTTGGCGCGCTCACGCAAAACATCGGACGGCTGATCGGCCCTGCGCTGGCGGGGCTGGTGATTGCGGGCTTTGGCGTGGGGGCGGCGTTTTTCATCAACACGCTGACCTATCTGAGCTGCGTTCTGGTGCTGATGACCATCCGCATCGAGAAAACCGTGCTTGTCGGGGCCAAAGTGTCGCTGATCACCGCCACCCGCGAAGGGTTGGGCTATGCGCTGAAATCCTTTCCGGTGCGCTTTATTCTGGTTGCCACCGCCTTTATCGGCATTTTCGGGCAGAATTTCACCACGATGATCCCGCTTGTGGCCTCCTATCTGCTGCACGCCAGTCCGGCTAAGTTCGGACTTTTGAATTCGGCTTTGGGGGCAGGGTCTTTGGCGGCGCTGTTGATGTTGACGCGCATGGGCGACCCGACGGTGCGGCGCATCCTGATCGCGGGCCTGGCCTTCGGGGTCTTGTTGATCGCCATATCGCAAAGCAGTTCGATGCTGGTCTCTTGTGCCCTGTTTGCGGTCGTGGGCGCGGCGGCGGTGGTGTTTTCCACCTCCGTGCAGACCGCCTTGCAACTGGTTTCGCCGCCGCATCTGCGCGGGCGGCTGGCATCGATGGTGACCTTTCTGATTGTCGGCACCTCGCCCTTGGGCGCGATGATGACGGGGGCAATTGCGTCCAACATCTCGGTGGCGGTGGCCATCGCTGTGAACGGTGGGCTTTGCGCGCTGGGTATGGGGATTGCGGTCTGGATGGGCCACAAGCGCCAGATCCGATTCGAACCCGATCCACGGGGTCTGGATGCTGCGGCTGAGTAAGTCCGTACATTTATCAAGCGTTGATCCGCTTCGTTTGCCCTATATTTGGGCAAGGGAGGCGGATCGTCGTTTTGTGCTTTCAATCTAATTTTAAAACATTTGCTTAATTTCTTCGAGAGGCGTCTCTTTGTAACAGGGAGACAACAACGAGGATAAGAAATGCGAAAACGGGTCCCCTTGAATGCCATCCGCGCCTTTGAAGCGACGGCGCGCATGAGCTCGGTTGTCAAAGCGGCAGATGAACTCTGTGTCACGCCGACCGCCGTTAGCCATCAGATCAGACTGTTGGAAGATTTCCTGCAAATACAGCTATTTATTCGCAAAAATTCACGTATCGAACTGACAACGGATGCGCGGGCGAATGTCGCGCGGATCACCCAGGCGCTCGACCTGATCAACGAAGCCGTGTTGTGCCTTGAGAAATCGGACGAGGACGTGCGCCGCCGCTTGTCCGTCTCGGCCTCGGCGTCGGTTGTGTCGCTGTGGCTTATGCCGCGCCTGTCGGAATTCATGAAAACCGCGCCAGAAGTGGACCTGAACGTGCGCACCTTTTTGAGCCGCAAGGAAGCCGAAAGTCAGGAAAGCGACATTCGCATTTGCAACTGGCAAAGCCAGCTCGATTGTCAGATCGAGCCGCTGATCGAAGAGGAAATCATCCCCGTCTGCGCGCCGGAAATCGCGGCGCAATACGGTGGCAACGCCCGCGATATTCTGGCCAATGCGCCCTTGGTGCATGTGGATCGCATTCAGGACGGGCTGGACGGCACCTATCCCGATTGGGCGCGCTACCTTACCGAATACGGCGTCTCGCGGTCCGATCTGAGCCACGGTGCGCGCTTTAATCAGGCCGGAACCGCGATGGAGGCCGCAGATGCGGGTGTTGGCGTGATCCTTGGCCGCTCCTTGTTGATCGAAAAGGCCATCGCGCGCGGCACTCTGGTGCCCGTGGCCGAAAGCTATCCGATCCGCTCGCCCTATTTCATGCTCTCGCCGTGGAAAACGGACGGGCGCGAAACCATGCAGCGTTTCAAGGACTGGATTGTTGGAAAAGTCCGGACAAATGAATTGGTTCACGCGATCTGAGCGGGGCGCGACGGACCGGCATTCAGAACGCGCATTCACAACGTGCATGGGGGCCTTTGCGGGCCCCTTTTGCTATGCGCCGCGCTGACACGCGAAAAGCGCCCGCAGACACCGGTGTCTGCGGGCGCTGTCCATTGTGACACGCAAAAGGATCGAGTAGCGGTTGGCCCTTACATCGGCGCAAGCGCGTGTTCGTCGCTGGCCTCCCAGGACATTTGCGCGGTTTCACCGATTTCCGGCGCGTGGTCGAAATAGGTGAGGGCGGGCATGAGGACGGTCATGTCTTCGTTCTCGGCGGTGGTCACGGTGATGCGCACATTGGTGCCCTGATATTCGATCATCGAAATTTTACCCGAAAGGCTGTTCATGCCGGGGCGCGCCCCAAGGTGGCACTGGTCGGCGCGCACGCTGACCTCTCGCCCCTTGCTCTGGATCACGTTGTGACCGCCCAGGAATTTGGCGACGAAAGCGTTGGTGGGGGTTTCGAACACCTCGCGCGCGGGGGCGGCCTGCATGATCACGGCATCGTTCATCACCACGATCAGATCGGCGAGCGCGAGGGCTTCGTCTTGCGAATGGGTGACATGGATGAAGGAAATCCCGAGTTCTTTCTGGATGCGTTTGAGTTCGGCGCGCATGCGGATGCGCAAGAAAGGATCGAGGGCGGAAAGCGGCTCGTCAAGCAACAGAACCTTGGGGCGCGTGATCAGCGAGCGCGCAAGTGCGACGCGCTGTTGCTGGCCCCCCGACATCTGGTTGGGCAGGCGTTCGGCCAGATGATCCATCTGCACCAGTTCCAGGTATTCGCGCGCCTTCGCGCGCCGCTCGATCTGCGCCACGCCGCGCACCTTGAGCGAAAAGGCGACGTTGTCCAGCGCGGTCAGATGGGGAAACAGCGCGTAGTCCTGAAACATCATCGAGGTGCCGCGTTCGACGGGGGGCAGGGTGGTGATTTCGCGGTCGTGGATGAGGATGGCGCCCTCGCTTACGTCCTCATGGCCGGCCAGCATGCGCAGGGTCGTGGATTTGCCACAGCCCGACGGGCCCAGCAGGCAGCAGTAGGAATTGCGCGGGATGCGCAGCGAAATATTGTCCACCGCAGGCGCGCCCAGTGGGGCGTAGCGTTTGGTGACCGATACAATTTCCGCATCAAAGCGGTGGCTTTGGGTGGCCTGTTTGAGTTTGGGGGTCGCTGGGGCGGTATCTTTGGGCACAGGCGAGACTTTCAAATCGGTATCAGGGGTCTTGAGAAGAGCAAGTTTCATGCGGCGGTCCTCATCTGGCGGCGTTTGGCAAGGCGGCTCATCACGATCAGCGAGACGATGACGAGGGTGAAGGAAAACAGCGTGGTGATGGTACCGATGGCAAAGAGCACCGGCGTTGACGCGGCCGTCAGCAGCCCCGTGACTTCCATCGGCATGGTGTTGCCCGTGCCGATATTCAGCGAGGTGCGCGCGGTTTCCTCATAGGACGAGGTGAGGCCGGCCATGGCGATCCCGATGATGCCGGGCAGGATGATCGGGACGATCACCTGGGTAAAGCGCTGGCGTGCGGAGGCGCCCAGATCGGTGGCGGCTTCCTCGTAGCTGGGGTTGAAGCGGCCCAGCACGATGAACATGATCAACAGGCCAAAGGGCAGGGTCCATGTCAGCTGCGCGCCGATGCCGGAGGTGAACCAGTTGGTGCGCCAGCCCAGCAGGTTGAACATCAGCGCGATGCCAAAGCCCACGAAGATTCCGGGCAGCACCATCGAGGTGATCGCGGAGTAGAAGACGAAATTCGACCCGCGGAATTTGCGCCGGTAGGCCATGCCCGCCGAAAGCGAAATCGCCATGGTGAGGATCGCGACGACAAAAGCGAGGCGGATCGAGCGGCGAAAGGCATTGCCGATGTCGCCGACCCCCTGGCCGTCCCCCGAAAACAGCACCTGAAACCAATGGGTGGACCAGCCCTGCATGGGAAAGGACATGCCCCCCGTCGGCCCCTGGAACGACAGGATATAGACGCAGGCCATCGGGGCGTAGAGGAACAGCAAAAAGGCACTCAGAATGGCGGCAAGAAAATAGAAAGACAGCGGGCGCGCGCGGCGGGGATTGGGTTTGCTCATGGCGGGGCCCTTATTTTTGAAGTTCTTTGCGGATGTCGGCAAAGCGCAGCAGCAGGCCGACAATCGACAGCACGATGACCAGCAGCACGATGGATTTGGCGGCCGCCGGCGGGTACATGAAGGCGTTCAACTCGGTGACGATCGACATGCCGACGGTGTTCACCTGACTGCCCGACATCTGTTTGACGATGAACACATCGCCCATCACGGCCGTGACCACAAAAATCGAGCCGATCGCGATGCCCGGTTTGATCAGCGGAAAGATGATGTCGCGGATGATCTGGCCCTCTGAGGCCCCTGCATCCTTGGCGGCCTGGATGACCGAATGGGGGATCTTGGCCATGGAATTGGCCATGGCGGCGACCATCGGCATGGTGAGCAGGTTGATATAGGCGACCAGCACGGCAAATTCGCTATACATCAGCCATGTCACCGGCTCGGAGGTCAGATGCAGCCCCATCAGCGCTTGGTTGATCAGCCCTTCGCGGCCCAGAAGCGGCACCCAAGACACCATGCGGATCGGACCCGAGGTCCAGAACGGAATGGCGATGGCGGCCATCAGCAAGAGGCGCAGCGCGCCCGAGCGGACGTGAAACGACAGGAAATAGGCGATGCAAAAGCCCAGAACAAAGGTGACGACCCAGACGATGGCGACGAATTTGAATGTCAGCGCGTAGAGGTTCAGCGTCAGCTGCGAGGTGAACAGATCGACCCAGGATCCAAGGTAGAGTTCGGGGAACACCTGCGCGAAATCATAGTCGAGAAAGCTCACGACAAAGATGATTGCCAGCGGGATCAGCACCATCAGGGTGAAAATCACCGCCATCGGCGCGACTTGAAGCCATGAGGCCACTTTGGGCGAGAGGACTTGGCGCTGGTGGGGAGGGGCGGCGGATTGGGCGGCGGGCATGGGCGTGCTCCTGTCGTATCGTGTGGGCCGTGGGGAGAGGCGCGCGCCAGGGTCATCCTGCCACGCGCCGATGTGTAAGCCCTTAGGCGGACAGGAAATCCTGCCACTGGCGCACGAGGTAGCGGTCTTCGTCCATCAGGGTGTTCCAGATGCCGATGTTGCCCATGCGGTCCCAAAGGGCACCGCCATCGCGCGTGGCACCGGCTTTTTCCATGACCTTGCCAAAGGGGTTGAGGATGTCGCCCTGAGCGGCTTTGCCTTCGTACCAGTAGCCGTATTCATCGGCCGTCATGAATTCCTTGGCGTTGTCGGGCACCGAGTTGTAGAAGCCCTGGCGCGAAATAAACGCACCGGCCCAACCGGCATTCACCCAGTTCATGTATTCGATCGCGCAGTCGCGCTTGAGCCCCTCAAGGTGGTTCATCGCCGACATCATGATGTACCAGCCGCGATAGCCCTCTTTCATGCCCTGATAGGTGCATTCGATGCCACGGGTGCGCACTTCGGTCACCGCAGGCGACCACATGGATTGCAATTCGACCTCGCCGCTTGCCATCAATTGCACCGATTGGTCAAAGTTGGACCAGAAGCTGCGGAATTGTCCGGCTTTTTTGTATTCGATCAGCTTTTCGATGGTGGCGTCGATTTCCGCCTTGGTCATGTTGCCCTTGTCGACATAGGTGACTTCGCCCAGGGCTTCGAGCGCCATGGCCGCATCGGCGATGCCCGTCGAGACACCGTCTTGCAGGGCGACCTTGCCCGCAAATTCGGGGTTCAACAGCTCGCCCCAGCTGTCGATGGGGCGGCCGATCAGGTCGGGGCGGATGCCCAGCGTGTCGGCGTTGTAATACATGGGCACGCCGACAAGGTAATCGGTGGGCGTAAGCGAGAATTCCTGCGCGCTTTCGTCTTTCCAATATTGCGACTTGATCGGCGCATAGCCCTCAAGGCTGGCGGCGGTGCCATCGGGGTAGGTGCCATCCACGAACAGCGACAGGGTTTGATCCCAGTATTTATAGGCCGAGACCGGAACCGGCATCAAAACGCCGCGGCCCAGAAAATATTTCATGTTGGTGTTGGGCATGTCGGTGACATCGACCGTGTCGGGCTGGGTGAGCAGGCGGTTCACGTGGGTCGTTGTGTCGGGGGCGGTCTGCATCACCACTTCGAAGTCCAGATCCTCATTCGCTTTTTCGGCGATCTGGGGAATGGTCGAATAGGACTGCCCGATGTGGGTGATGGTGATGTCCTTGATGTTTTGTGCCCAAAGCATCGGCGCGGGCAGGGCCGATGCGGCCGCTGCTGCTGCGCCGGTTTTCAACAGCGCACGGCGCGACAGGCCGGTTTTGGCAGAGGCCGATTTGTATTTGTAGCTCGGGGTGGTCGTGGCGTCGGTCATAATGTCCCTTCCTGTGGGTGTGATGGGCGCGCGCATGCTGAGGGTGCGATTGCAGGGGATGCCGTGAACGACATGAGGAGAGCAGGCGGTTGGGTGATCAGCAGTGCGGCGAGAGCTGCGGGGTTGTCCCCGTCGTTTGCCCTTTGACTGTGAGCGTGTCGGGCGCAAAGCCGCAAATGAGAAAATTTGACGCCAGCGGTGAGGAAAGCTGCGCTGCGCTGCGGCGCGCTCTGTGCTTGACTGGCCGGACACCGATTGAGCGGCGCGGTTTTGCAGCGCCTCCAGAGCCTATCGCATTCCAGACCCTATCGCAGAAGGACACCTGCCATGACCCATTCCCCTGATGTCGAGACAACCGTTTCGGGTGATCCGCTGACCGCCACTGCCATCGTGCGCGATGTGACCTCGGGGGCGCGCAGCGCCGCCGAAGTTGCCCGTCAAAGCCTTGAAGTGGTGGCCGAATGGGAACCCAAAGTGCAGGCCTTCGAATTTCTCGACCCCGCCCTGGTCGTGGCCCAGGCGCAGGGCGTGGATCGTGTCGCTGTCAAAGGTCCGCTGGCGGGGGTGACATTGGCCGTCAAGGACGTGATTGCCACCAAAGACATGCCCACAGGCCATAACACCGCGCGCTACAAGGGCGTGCAAACCGGCGTGGATGCGGCCTGCGTGGACACGCTGCGCGCCGCCGGGGCCATCGTTCTGGGCAAGGCGGTCACCACGGAATTCGCCTCGACCGCGCGCGGCGGCAAGACCCGCAATCCCCATGACCTCACCCGCACGCCGGGGGGGTCGTCTTCGGGCTCTGCCGCGGCGGTGGCCTGTGGCATGGCGGCGGTGGGATTGGGCACGCAGACCGGCGGGTCGACCATCCGGCCCGCGTCGTTCAACGGGATTTTCGGCTGGAAGCCGACATGGAACGTGATTTCGCGCGAAGGGCTGAAAGTCTATTCCCTGACCTGCGACACGCTGGGGCTTTATGCGCGCGATATCAATGATTTCGACATGCTGGCCGATGTGTTCGACCTTGATCCTTGCGACGTGCCCCAAAGCCTTGAGGGGCTGCGGGTCGGCTTTTGCCGCACCCCGATGTGGGAGAAGGCCGAAGCGCCGATGCGCGCGGCGATGGATGCGGCAGCGCTGGCGCTCAAGAGCGCAGGCGCGCAGGTGATCGAGGTCGAATTGCCCGATATTTTCAACGGCATTGCCGAGGCGCATGGGGTGATTCTGGCGCGCGAAGGCCGCTCTGCTTTCCTCAACGAGGTTCGCAATACGCCCGATATCGGCGTGCAATACCGTGACCTTGTGTCCAATGCGCGCGGCATCACCCCCGAAAGCGCGCGCGCGGCCTATGCGCTGGCCGACCGGTGTCGCGCCAGTTTTGATGAAATTATGGGCGGTTTTGACGTGATGATGACGCCGTCCTCTTGTGGCGAAGCGCCCGAAGGGCTGGAAAGCACGGGGGATGCGTCGCTCAATTCGATGTGGACGCTGTTGCAGGTGCCTGTGGTGTCCGCGCCCGGCCTGACGGGGCCGCACGGGATGCCGCTGGGGATTTCCTTTGTGGCGCGGCGCTACGGGGATCGCAAAGCCATCAAGGTGGCGGGGCTCGCGGCGCCGCTCTTTGAGCAGACCGGCGATGATCTGACCTGAGGGGCGCAGAGGGGGAGAGAGGCAGGTAGCTGAGTTTTCCTCACGCCCGCGCTGCCGCCTTCTCACTTCGCAGGCGGCGGCCTGCCTGCCTAAGCTGATGTTAACGGGCGATAGCCCTATTTTACCAAAGGAACTGCGATGAGCGCTCAAAGTGAAACGATGATCGAAGAAACCCCCGCGCAGCTGTTGGCGCATGTGTCCAAAGAGGCGTTTCGCGGCGGCATGGCCCGTCTTGCAGGGGCGGTGAACATCGTGACCACCGACGGCGCTTCGGGGCGCGCAGGCTTTACCGCCTCTGCGGTGTGTTCGGTCACCGACAGCCCGCCCACGCTGCTGGTTTGCATCAACCGCGCGTCTTCGGCGGCCCCTGCGTTTCTGGAAAACGATGTGTTGTGTGTGAACACGGTGGGGCCGGACCATCAGGATCTGGCGATGCTGTTTGGCGGCAAAACCCCGATGGCCAGCCGGTTCGAGCAGGCCGACTGGGCCGCAGGCAAGACCGGCGCGCCGGTGCTTGACGGCGCGGTGGTGTCCTTTGACTGCACCGTCAGCCAGCGCACCGTTGTGGGCACCCATGAGGTGATCTTTGCCGAGGTGGTGGGGGTCGTTGAAAACGATCAGGCCAGTGCAAGCGCCTACTGGGGCCGCAAATTCCACGAATTGAAGAACTGATTCCCAGCCAGAACAAGGATTTGAGCGATGGTAATGATGGATGCAAAAATCATGTCTGACGCGCTCACGCGCGCTTTGAACGACTTGGCCGCAGGGCGTCCCGTGATTTTGACCGGCGCGCGCGATGGCGGGCCGGTGATGGTGCAGGCGGCGGGCGCGGTGGATGACACTTGGGTGAATTTCATGGCCCGCGAGGCGCGCGGCTTGCTGGGCATGGCGATCACGCCGCGCCGCGCCAGTGCACTTGGCCTCAGCTTGCAACCGCGCCGCAACGTGGGCCGTCCGGTGCCGCTCTACACCCTGTCGATCGAGGCAGCCGTCGGCTGCACCACGGGGATATCTGCGGGCGAGCGCGCGACAACGGTTGCCGCCGCCGCCGTCACCCCCGCGCGTCCCGAAGCGGTCGTGACACCGGGCCATATTTTCCCGCAGGTCAGTGAAATTGGCACGGGCGGTCAGGCCGAAGGTGCGCTGGACCTGTTGCGCCGGGCCGGTGTGATGCCGGTGGCGATGATCTGTTCGATGCTGGATTTCGAGGGCCGTGATGCGGATGATCTGCACGCCTGCACCGTGGCGGCAACCCTGGATCTGGCGATTGTGGATATGGGGGAACTCGGGCTGGTCTAGCGGCACGAACAAGCGCGTGAGCAAAGGGGAATGGCTCTTGCGCTTGCAAGCGCGCTCGGGTCAGGTGGAGCAAATCTGATTGGAGAAGCCCCCCCATGTCCGCCACCCTGTCCGCACCCCTTTCCCTGCCGCCGCTGAACACACAGAAATTCTACATCAACGGTGCCTGGGTTGCCCCGCAGGGCAGCCAGACCATCGGCGTGATCAATCCCGCGACCGAAGAAGAAATCGCCACCCTCGCCATGGGCACGGCGGCGGATGTCGATGCGGCCGTCACCGCCGCCAGCGCCGCGTTCCAGACCTGGCAATTTTCCACCAAATCCGAGCGCCTCGATCTTCTGGCCGCCATCCGCAGCGCCTATGAGGCGCGGTATGACGATATGGTCGCCGCAATCACCGCCGAACTCGGCGCGCCCGTGGATCTGAGCCGCAATGCGCAGGCCAAAGTGGGCATCGGCCATCTTGACGGCGTGGTGCGCGCGCTGGAGCGGATGGACTTCGAGGCGCTCAACGCCGAGGGCGATCTGATCCTGCACGAGGCGATCGGGGTCTGCGGGTTGATCACGCCGTGGAACTGGCCGATCAACCAGATTGCGCTCAAGGTGCTGCCCGCCATCGCCGCCGGTTGCACCGTGGTGCTCAAACCCTCCGAAGTGACCCCGCTCAACGCGCTGCTGTACGGCGAAATCCTGCATGCGGCGGGGGTGCCTGCGGGGGTGTTCAACCTTGTGAACGGCGACGGTCCTACCGTGGGGAGTGCCCTGTCCAGACATGAAGATGTGGCGATGATGAGCTTTACCGGCTCGACGCGCGCGGGCACGCAGGTTTCCAAAGACGCCGCCGATACGGTCAAACGCGTGACGCTGGAACTGGGCGGCAAATCCCCCAACATCATTCTCGATGATGCCGATCTGGAGGAGGCCGTGACGTGCGGCACCCGCCATGTGATGAACAACACCGGCCAAAGCTGCAACGCCCCGACGCGGATGCTGG
Source organism: Aquimixticola soesokkakensis (assembly GCF_900172375.1). Classification (GTDB taxonomy): domain Bacteria; phylum Pseudomonadota; class Alphaproteobacteria; order Rhodobacterales; family Rhodobacteraceae; genus Aquimixticola; species Aquimixticola soesokkakensis. The sequence goes on from NZ_FWFS01000009.1 coordinate 149,442, forward strand.
TGAGCCGCAAGAATTACGCCGCCGCCAAAGAGATCGCCGGACGGGTCGCCGCCGCCACGCAAGTGGGCAATCCGCAAACCCCGGGCCAGCACATCGGACCCGTGGTCTCGGATGTGCAATACGGGCGCATCCAGGCGCTGATCGAAACCGGCATTGCCGAAGGCGCCAGCGTTCTGGCGGGGGGCGCTGGCCTGCCCGAGGGCGTGAACCGGGGGTATTTCGTGCGCCCGACGGTCTTTGCGGATGTCGACAATCAGGCCACCATCGCGCGCGAGGAAATTTTCGGTCCCGTGCTGACCCTGATCGCCTATGAGGACGAGGCCGAAGCCATCGCGATTGCAAATGACACGCCCTACGGGCTTGCGGCCTATGTGCAGGGCGAGGCGGATCATGCCCTGAAGGTGGCGCGCCAACTCAAGGCGGGGATGGTGCATATCAACGGCTCGGACATTTCCTACGGCTCGCCGTTCGGGGGCTACAAACGCTCCGGTGTGGGCCGTGAAGGCGGCGTGTATGGCATCGAGGATTTTTGCGAAATCAAGGCGGTCTCGCGCCCTTAAGGGCCTTTCGCCCCGCCCGAAGCGACACATCCGGCCCGCGTGAAAAGGCGCGCGCCGGACCTGTCCACGCGCGCGCGGTCTTGCGCCCTTCAGCGTGGCGAAAGGCTATCTTCACAGGGGTGTCATTGCGCTAATCGGTGCGGAACAAAATGTCGTTTGACGCAGTTTTCTTTGTGAAAGGATGCAGGAGAGGCCAAAGGTTCGTGAGTGAACAAGGCCGCTTTTTGGTCGGGGACTCTTCCCCGCGCATCCGTGAAGACACGAAGAAGGGTGCCGCATGCGACACACGGAAGTTGCCGATCTCGACCGCTTTAAAACCGGTGAAATGACCATCCGCCCGGGGCGTCCCTTCATGCATGAAGGCGTGGGGCAGGGCGGTCTGTTTCGCCTGCAGTCGGGCATGGGGCTGCAATCGGTCAACCTGCCGGACGGGCGCCGACAGGTGACCTGCATGTTGGTGCCTGACGATGTGATCGGGATTGAGGACGGGTTCCTCGATACGGTGTCGCGCACCGCCGAAGCCACCACAGAGCTGCGCCTGAGCGTCTACGACAAGCGTGGATTCCTGACGCATTTGTGCGAAAATCCCAAACGCGCCACGACGCTCGTCCGCCTGCTTTCGCTGTCCGAGCGCCGCGCGACGGATCAAATGGTCACCCTGGGCCAGCGCGGGGCGGCAGAGTCGATCTGCTGGGCCGTGTACCGCTTTTATCGTCGCCTTGATGCGATCTCGATGACGCATCCCTTTGGCGAGGGGGGCGTCAGTTTCCCCTTTCCCTACCGCCAACGTGATCTGGCGGATGCTTTGGGGCTGTCGCTAGTGCACACCAACAAGACCCTGGCACGGCTGCGCGATCTTGATCTCGTGCATTGGCGCGGGGACCGTATCGAGGTCGCCGCGGTCACGCGACTGCGCACCCACGCAGGGATTCCCGATCGCGAGGACGATGCCTTCGATTGAGGCGGCACCGGCCAAAGCCCCCCGTTTCAACCGGGGGAAATGCGCACCGGACGGCGCTTGGCGGTGGGGGAAGAAAAAATCTTCCGCCGCCGTTTTTTAATCTTTCGCATAGGTTTTGCCGTTAGCCTGACACGCAGATGGTCGCGAAATCACCGGTTTTGAGGGTGTTTGGGGGCTTAGGGGCGCGGATTTTGCCGATTTTGGTGCCGTTTGTGTCATTTTGACTGCTGTTTAGACGGCCTTAACCAGAGATAGATAAAATTGAAAATACATGCCCACGTCTTGCAGGGAGTCACGCCGCTTACTAAGACTCATGGAAGGCCCAAACGCGCGCCCTCGCCCCCAAGGCGGGACAGGGGCAAACTTGGCGCAAACCTTTGAAACGTACAGCTTGAGGCGGCACACGATATGAAAGACCCGATGGACACCTATATGAACACCCTTGTGCCGATGGTGGTCGAACAGACCAGCCGTGGCGAGCGGGCGTTCGACATTTTCTCGCGGCTCCTCAAAGAGCGGATCATTTTCCTGAACGGCCCCGTGCACGATGGCATGTCCTCGCTGATCTGCGCGCAGCTTTTGTTCCTTGAGGCGGAAAACCCCTCCAAGGAAATTTCCATGTACATCAACTCGCCCGGCGGTGTCGTGACCAGTGGCCTGTCGATCTACGACACGATGCAATACATCCGTCCTAAAGTGTCGACGCTGGTGATGGGGCAGGCGGCCTCGATGGGCTCCTTGCTGCTGACCGCAGGTGAAAAAGGCATGCGCTTCTCGCTGCCCAACTCGCGCGTCATGGTCCACCAGCCCTCCGGCGGCTATCAGGGGCAGGCAACCGACATCATGATCCACGCGCAAGAGACCCAAAAGCTCAAGGACCGCTTGAACCAGATCTACGAAAAACACACCGGCCGCCCGCTTGAGGAAATCGTGAACGCCTTGGAACGTGACAACTTCATGTCGCCCCAGGATGCAAAAGACTTCGGTCTGATCGACGAAATCGTCGAACAGCGCGCCGTCCCCGACGCCGGTTAAGGCAGGGGAAAAACAACCCGCCACCGCCCGCCCCGACGCAAGCGGGCGGTGGCAATTTTGGCGTTGTACCTGCTGGGGGGCTGTCCTACAGTTTGGCGCATGGCCAGTTAGGGCGCTGGTGCCTTGCAGCGTGCCGGCCTGCTGATTGCTCCGATCCGGGGGCGGTCGTGCAGGGAAGGCAATGCGGGGAGGATGCCGCTTTTGCGGCCCTTAGGTGACGAAGCGCGGCAGGACCGCCGCGCGCAATATGCGGAGCAACGCTCCAGGGGAAGACGATGGCGAACTCATCAAGTGGCGATAGCAAAAACACGCTTTACTGCTCTTTCTGCGGTAAAAGTCAGCATGAGGTCCGCAAGCTGATCGCCGGGCCGACCGTATTCATCTGTGATGAATGCGTCGAACTCTGCATGGATATCATCCGCGAGGAGACCAAGACAAACGGTCTCAAGGCCGCCGAAGGTGTGCCGACCCCGCTCGATATCTGCAAGGTCCTCGACGACTATGTGATCGGTCAGGCGAAAGCCAAACGCGTGCTCTCGGTTGCGGTTCACAACCACTACAAACGGCTCAATCACGCCCAGAAATCGGGCGGTGATATCGAACTGGCGAAATCCAACATTCTGCTGATCGGCCCGACCGGTTGCGGCAAGACCCTGCTCGCGCAGACCCTTGCGCGCATTCTTGACGTGCCCTTCACCATGGCGGACGCGACCACACTCACTGAAGCGGGCTATGTGGGGGAGGATGTCGAAAACATCATCCTCAAACTGCTGCAAGCCTCGGAATATAACGTGGAACGTGCGCAGCGCGGCATCGTCTATATCGACGAAGTCGACAAGATTACCCGCAAATCCGACAACCCTTCGATCACCCGCGACGTGTCGGGGGAAGGTGTCCAGCAAGCCCTGCTCAAAATCATGGAGGGCACCGTGGCCTCCGTGCCGCCCCAGGGCGGGCGCAAGCATCCCCAACAGGAATTCCTGCAAGTCGACACCACCAACATCCTGTTCATCTGCGGCGGTGCCTTTGCGGGCCTCGACCGGATTATCGCACAGCGCAACAAAGGCTCGGCCATGGGCTTTGGCGCGGATGTGAAAGACAACGAACAGCAGGGCGTGGGCGAATTGTTCCAACAGCTCGAACCCGAAGATCTGCTGAAATTCGGCCTTATCCCCGAATTTGTCGGGCGTTTGCCGGTGCTCGCAACGCTGGAAGACCTCGATGAGGACGCGCTTGTCACCATCCTGACCCAGCCCAAAAACGCGCTGGTCAAACAATACCAACGCCTGTTCGAGCTTGAACAAACCCAGTTGACCTTCACCGAGGATGCGCTGACCTCGATTGCCAAACGTGCAATCGAACGTAAAACTGGTGCGCGCGGCCTGCGCTCGATCCTTGAGGATATCCTGCTCGACACGATGTTCGAATTGCCCGGTCAGGACACGGTTGTCGAAGTCGTTGTGAACGACGAGGCGGTGACCGCCGCGGCCAAGCCGCTGATGATCTACGCTGACGACAAGGAAGAAGCGACAGCAGGCTGAACACAGTGATAAAGATGCGCCCCGCGGGGCGCATCTTTTCTTTCAAAAGGGGCAAAGCGCCTGCGCTCTGGCTTCTTTCGGACCCAAATACCCGATCAGGCCGCTCACAGGTCGGCGCGGTGGCAAGGTCGAAAACCCGCTCGTCACGCGCCTTGTTCACGCATCCCTCTGGACCTTGGCGCGGCTTTGGGTCATACGGGAAACGACGACATTCGGAGGCACTCGATGAGCATTCTCAACACGGTTTTGCGCGCCTTGACCTGGTACAACGGTCAAAGCATCGGCACCCAGCTATTCACCGCACGCAACGGCGTCAAAGTCGGTGAAGATGTAGAGGGCAACGTGTTCTACACCTCCAAGGATGGCAAGAAGCGCTGGGTGATTTACAACGGCGAAAGCGAAGCAACCCGCGTCTCGCCCGATTGGCACGGCTGGCTGCATCACACCTTTGATGACGCGCCCGCCACGACGCCACTTGTGCATAAAACATGGGAAAAGCCCCACCACGAGAACCTGACCGGCACGCCGCTTGCCTATGCGCCCGCGGGGTCGATCCGGCGCGATCAACCCGCGCCGCGCGCCGATTACGAAGCCTGGCAGCCCGAGTAAACACCGCAAGCGTAGAGGCCGCAGTCAGGGGACACTGGCCCGGCAAAAGGGGTGTTCCATGTCCGAAAATACCACTGAAGTCATTGTCGGCACGGGTGTTTTGCTGCTGGCGGCCGGGTTTTTGGCCTATGCGGGGCAGATCGGTGGATGGCGGGGTCCGGGCGGTGACAGCTACACCATCACCGCCTCGTTTCGCTCTGCGGATGGCGTGTCTGTCGGCTCGGATGTGCGCATCGCCGGAGTGCGGGTAGGCACCGTCAGCGATCTCACGCTTGATCCTGCCACGTTTCGCGCGCAAACGACGCTGACGCTGGACCGCGCGGTTGTCCTTGCGGATGATACGGCGGCGATTATTGCCTCCGAAGGGCTGTTGGGTGGAAATTTTGTCGAATTGCTGCCAGGCGGCGGGGTCTTCGACCTCGAAGCGGGCGCTGAAATCGTTGATACCCAAGGGGCTGTCAGCTTGATGAATCTGCTGCTCAAATATGTCACGGGAACGGGCCAATGAGATTTGTGAACCCCCTTTGCGCCCTCGGGCTTGCCTGTGTGCTGAGCACCGCCGCGCAGGCGCAGGACACGGGCACCCTCGCGCCGTTCAACGGCAACCCCGGCGGCTTTGACACGTCGGTCGGCAGTCTGGAAGATACCGAAGGCGCGCTGACGCTTGAGGAATTACAGCGTCTGCCCCAGGGGGGCGCGATGAGCGACCTTGAAGGCATCACGACCGAGACCCAAGACAAAGTTGCCCGGGCCGCTGGGGCGCGTCTTCGGGCGCTCGACAAGCTGACCGGACGGGTCAGCGACCTCGATGTCAGCGCGGGGGGTACCGTGGATTTCGGGCGGCTCGCCGTCACGCTCGATCAGTGCCGCTATCCCGAAGGCAACCCCGCGGGCAACGCCTACGCCTATCTGCACATCGAAGCACAGGGCATGGAGACAGCGGCTTTTGACGGCTGGATGATCGCCTCGGCGCCCGCGCTGAACGCGATGGATCACCCGCGGTACGACGTCTGGGTTCTGAGCTGCAAAACCTCGTAAAGTGACGGGGGCCTTGGCGCGAAATCCGCTGTAACGCCAAGTGCTACGCCAAGCTGTTTGCGATAGGTGGCCCGGCTTATTTCGATGGCGCCGAGCGACGCAAGATGGGGTGTCAGGAACTGCGTGTCAAACAGCGTAAATCCCCCCGCGCGCAGATGGGCGACCGTATAGGCGAGCGCGACTTTCGAGGCATCGGTTTCGCGCGAGAACATGCTTTCGCCAAACCAGGCGCCTTGCAGGGCGACGCCGTAAGTCCCGCCCACCAAACGGTTTTCACGCCAGACTTCGATGGAATGCGCATAGCCCATCTCGTGCAGCGCGCTGTAGAGCTCAAAGATTTCCGCATTGATCCAGGTTTGCGCACGATCCGCGCAGCCGCGCAGGGTTGCTGCAAAGTCATGGTTGATCCGGATGTCAAAGCGCTGTGATTTCAAGGTCTTGGCAAGGCTGCGCGAGATATGGAACCTGTCGAGATCGAACACCCCGCGCTGGCGGGGATCAACCCAGAAGATTTCGGATTCCTCTTCGCTTTCGGCCATGGGAAACACGCCGCTGGCATAGGCATTCAGCAGCAGCTCGGGGGTAATGGCGGGCAAAAGCGCAGGTGTGATCGGGTCCATAGCTTCAGGGGTACGCAAAGAAAAAGACCGCTGCAAGAGGGCAGCGGTCTTGTCGGTCGTGATAGGGGCTTGCGTCAGGCGAAAGTGCGTTCAAGCCATTTTTCCAGCCAGTGGATGTTGTAATCCCCGCTCTGGATGTCTTTTTCGCCCAGCAGCGCGTGATGCAGCGGGATTGTCGTGTCGATCCCGTCGATGATCAACTCGCCAAGCGCACGGTTGAGCCGTGCGAGCGCCTCGTCGCGGTCGCGCCCGTGCACGATCAGCTTGCCGATCAGGCTGTCGTAATAGGGCGGGATCGAATAGCCGGCATAAAGCGCGCTATCCATCCGCACGCCGAGACCGCCGGGCGCGTGATACTGCGTGATCTTACCCGGGCAGGGCGAGAAATTGGGCAGTTTTTCCGCGTTGATCCGCACCTCGATGGCGTGACCGTTGATCACCAGATCCTCTTGGGTGAAGGACAGGCCAAGGCCAGCCGCCACACGGATCTGTTCGCGCACAAGGTCCTGGCCGAAAATGGCTTCCGTCACGGGGTGTTCGACCTGCAGGCGGGTGTTCATTTCGATGAAATAGAACTCGCCGTCCTCATAGAGGAATTCGATCGTGCCCGCGCCGGAATAGCCCATTTTGGCAATGGCATTGGCGCAAATGTCGCCGATACGCTTGCGTTCCTGCGGGCTAATCGCGGGGCCGGGGGCCTCTTCGAAGACCTTCTGGTGACGCCGCTGCAGCGAACAGTCGCGTTCGCCCAGATGGACGCCGCCGCCTTTGCCATCGCCAAAGACCTGCACTTCTATGTGGCGGGGCCGCTGGAGATATTTCTCCATATAGACCTCGTCGTTGCCGAAAGCGGATTTGGCTTCCGAGCGCGCGGTGCGAAAAGCCGTTTCCAGCTCTTTGGCATTCTGGGCGACTTTCATGCCGCGCCCGCCACCACCGGCGGTGGCTTTGATGATGACCGGATAGCCCATTTCTTCGGCCGCTTTCTGGGCGGATTCGAAATCGGGCACGCCGCCAGCCGATCCGGGCACACAAGGGATTCCCAGCGCTTCGGCGGTCAGTTTGGCGGTGATTTTATCGCCCATCTGGCGGATGTGCTCGGCGGAGGGGCCGATAAAGGTCAGCCCGTGGTCTTCGATGATCTGCACGAAGGCCGCGTTTTCCGAGAGGAACCCGTAGCCCGGATGGATCGCCTGCGCGCCGGTGATTTCACAGGCCGCGATGATCGCGGGAAAGGACAGATAGGACTGCGCCGAGGACGCAGGCCCGATGCACACAGCTTCATCGGCCATGCGCACATGCATCGCATCGGCATCGGCGGTGGAATGGACCGCAACCGACTGGATGCCCATTTCGCGACAGGCGCGGATGACGCGCAACGCGATTTCGCCACGGTTGGCGATCAGGATCTTGTCGAACATTGCGGGCCTCACTCGATCACGACGAGCGGAGCGCCGAATTCCACAGGGGTGCCATCATCCACGAGGATGCGCTTGACCGTGCCGGAGGTGGGGGAGGGAATCTGGTTCATCGTTTTCATCGCCTCGATGATCAGCAGGGTCTGGCCCTTGGTCACCGTATCGCCGATTTTGATGAAGGCGGCTGCGCCGGGTTCTGCCGCAAGATAGGCCGTGCCAACCATGGGCGAGGTCACCGCATTGGGGTCTTCGGCGGGATCTGCGGGCGCGGCGGCTGCGAGCGGAGCAGCAGGGGCGGCTGCAGGGGCCGCCTGTGCCGGCGCGGGGGCTGCGGCGTAGTGAACGGGGGCGGCGGCTTGCGGCTGCAAGCGGCTGACGCGCACGTTGAGGCTGTCGTCTTCGCCGTATTCGCGCATGACCTCGAGTTCGGTCAGATCGTTGGCTTTAAGCAATTCTGCAAGCGCCTGAATGAAGGCGACGTCGGATTCGTTGTTCTGTTTTGACATAAGGGTCCTCGACCGTTCCTGCCGCCCGTCTATGCGGGCTATTTTTTCTGGCTGACCTGCTTATAGGGCAGGCTTGAGGCCATGAAAACCCGCCAAGTGACCTTGGAACTGGCGTGAACGGGCAGGGAGCGGCGGATTCTGTCGCCGATGTGATTGGATGTGAAATATTGTTTTAGCCGTCCTGCGGTGCGGCCTGTTGCTGCGAGGCCTGCGGCACTTGCGCGGGCATAGCGGGGGCGGTGCTGGTAGGGGCAGGGGCGTCCACGGGTGCCGTCTCGCCTTGTGCGCGGGGGGGCTGTGTGGTCCCCGACGCAGTTGGCGTCGTGAGCCCTGTCGTGGTTGCCGACTGGGCGGCGGTCGCGCTGGCCTGCAGCCTGCTGGCTTCCCTGTCCAGAGCCTGCGCCTCGGCTGTGGCTTTGGCCGCGTCCTTGGTGGCAATGGCGGCGCTGTCGGCCTGGATTGCACGTTCGGATTCGATGCGCGCCAGAACGTTGCGCAGGTCGCTTTCCACCTCGAGGATCGAGGCCTGAAAGGCCGGTGTCGGGCCTGTTAACATGTCGGGATCGAAGCGTTCTGGGGGCGCGATGGCCTTGGCCATGGTGGACAGCGTGGCCGTTTCACCGTCAAGGCCGACAGTGCCACCGCGCGGCGTCAGGGCGCGCGGCGTCTGGCCAAGCGGCGTCTGGCCAAGCGGCGTGAGCGCGGTGCTATTTGTCGTCGCGCTGCCTGCGCGCAGCGTGTGTTTGGCCGCGACGCGCTGGCCGGTCAGATCACTGCCGTTGTGTTGACCGCCGCTTTCCCCGTGGCGCGCGGAGGTGCCGGCACCGCCGCTGCCCTGTGCGCCGCTGACGGCTGCGATGGCAAGTTTGGCCGCCTCTACAGGCTGGCGGAAGCTATTCGTTGTTTGACCAAGTGCAGACTGACTGAGTACGTCCAACATCGCCTTGCTCCTTTCCCCAAAGGAGCCCCCACGTTCATCCTAACGAGTATAGGGTAAAGACTGTCTTAAGAGAGAGGGGCAATCGAAAGCGTGGTTAATGCGCGGCGGAGGCGATCTGCGGGCGCAGCATGGCGCGATACATATGGTTGAGGAATGTTGCGGCCTCTTCAAAACGCGCGGTGCCTTTGTCGGGCAGAATTCCTTGGATCTGGGCGTCGAAATCGGCGTAATGCTGGGTGGTGGCCCAGATGGAAAAGATCAGATGATAGGGGTCAACGGGGGCCAATTTTCCTTGTGAAATCCAAGCGGTAATGACTTTTGCCTTTTCATCGACAAGGGTTTTCAGCTCGCCTTCGATCTGGTCCATGATATTGGGCGCGCCCTGCACGATTTCATTGGCAAACAGGCGGCTTTCGCGGGGAAATTCGCGCGCCATTTCCAGTTTGCGCAGCACATAGGCCAGAATTTCCTCGATGGGGTCGCCTTGGGCATCCATCTCGCGCAGCGGATCGAGCCAGGTTGTCATCAGCTCGGCAATCAGCGCGCGGTGAATGGCGACTTTGGAGGGGAAATAATACAACAGATTCGGCTTGGAGAGGCCTGCCTCGCTGGCGATCTGGTCCAATGTCGCCCCGCGAAACCCGTTTTGTGAAAAGACACCCAAGGCAGCATCCATGATGGTCTGGATATTCTTTTTCTGAATCCGCGTGCGGGGAGTGGGCAGGGGCATTTGTCTGTGTCGTCCTTAAGGATTGGGCGTTTTCCCCTATGATTGCCTAAAAATGCGTCGCATCAACAGGGGAAGCGTCAAAAAATGCTGAAAAACCGGCTTTGCCAAGAATTGAGGCAGTTCCCCCTTGTTGACCTGAGATGATTGCTTGTTAGCGTGTTCCTGACCAATTGGTCAAACCTGAGCGCCGCTTTGCGCGGAGCGCTTGGGGGCGATGCGCAAGACGGCAGGGGATGCCGCGATACAAAAAGGACAGGCTATGGCGGCTGCTGGCGAGAACCTCAAGATCAACAAGGACCGGCTGTGGGATGCGCTGATGGAGATGGCCAAAGTCGGCCCCGGTGTGGCGGGGGGCAACAACCGTCAGACCCTGACCGATGCGGACGCCGAGGGGCGCGCGCTGTTTCAGACATGGTGCGAAGCGGCGGGCTGCACCATGGGTGTGGATACGATGGGCAATATGTTTGCCACCCGCGCGGGCACCGATCCCGACGCCTTGCCGGTATATATGGGCAGCCATCTCGACACGCAGCCCACGGGTGGAAAATACGACGGTGTGCTTGGCGTTTTGGGCGGGCTTGAGGTGATGCGCACCTTGCAAGACCTTGATGTCAAAACAAAACATCCGATTGTTTTGACGAATTGGACCAATGAGGAGGGCACACGGTTTGCGCCGGCCATGCTGTCCTCGGGCGTGTTCGCCGGACTACACACGCAGGACTGGGCCTATAGCCGCCTGGACGCCGAGGGCAAAAGCTTTGGCGACGAATTGCAGCGGATCGGCTGGGTCGGAGATGAACAAGTGGGCGCGCGCAAGATGCACGCGATGTTCGAGCTGCACATCGAACAGGGGCCGATTCTGGAAGCCGAAGGGCGCGATATCGGCGTGGTCACCCACGGGCAGGGCCTGTGGTGGCTGGAAGTTACGGTGACCGGCAAGGACGCCCATACCGGTTCGACCCCGATGGATATGCGGGTGAATGCAGGGCTTGGCATGGCGCGGATGACCGAAGCCGTGCACCGGATCGCCATGGCCCAGCAACCCGATGCGGTGGGGGCAGTGGGGCATTGCGATGTCTATCCCAATTCGCGCAACGTGATCCCCGGCAAGGTCGTGTTCACCGTTGATTTCCGCTCGCCCGATCTGGAAAAACTGACCGCCATGCGTGTGGCCTTTGAAGAGCAGGCGGCTGAAATTGCACAAGATCTGGGTTTGGGGTTGAGCATTGAACCCTCGGGGCATTTCGATCCGGTCACTTTTGACGACACCTGTGTCAGCGCGGTGCGCAGCGCCGCCGAGACCTTGGGCTACAGCCATATGGATATCATTTCGGGCGCGGGCCACGATGCCTGCTGGATCAACCGCGTCGCGCCGACGGCGATGATCATGTGCCCCTGCGTGGACGGTCTGAGCCACAATGAGGCCGAAGAGATCAGCCCTGACTGGGCTGCGGCGGGGACGGATGTGTTGCTGCACGCGGTGCTGGAAACGGCGCAAGTGGTCGGCTGATTGCGGAATTTGGGTATTTTTATCCGAAAGAAGATGCAGGCCACCGCAGATGTGGCCGCAACCAACACGGGAGACGGAATATGAGAAAAGTCATCAAAAACGGCACGATTGTCACGGCCGATCTGACCTATAAGGCCGATGTGCTGATCGAGGAGGGCAAGATTTGCGCGATCGGGCCGGATCTTTCGGGCGACGAGGTGATTGATGCGGCAGGGTGCTACATCATGCCCGGCGGGATTGATCCGCACACCCATCTCGAGATGCCGTTTATGGGCACCTATTCCAGCGATGATTTTGCCTCTGGCACCAAGGCGGCGCTGGCGGGGGGCACCACGATGGTGGTGGATTTCGCGCTGCCCAATCCGGGCCAGAGCCTGCTCGATGCGCTGAAGGTTTGGGACAATAAATCCGCGCAGGCCGCCTGTGACTATTCGTTCCACATGGCGATCACATGGTGGGACGAGCAGGTGTTCGACGAGATGAAAGCCGTGACCGAGCGCGGGATCAACACGTTCAAGCACTTCATGGCCTACAAGGGCTCTTTGATGGTCAATGACGACGAGATGTTTTCCTCGTTCAAGCGCTGCGCGGAGCTGGGGGCGACGCCGCTTGTGCATGCCGAGAACGGCGATCTTGTGGCGGAAATGTCGGCCAAATTGCTGGCCGAGGGCAATACCGGTCCCGAGGCCCATGCCTATTCGCGGCCCGCGCAGGTGGAGGGTGAGGCGACCAACCGCGCCATCATGATTGCCGATATGGCCGGTGCGCCGCTTTACGTGGTGCATACCTCCTGCGAGGAAAGCCATGAGGCGATCCGGCGCGCAAAAATGAACGGCAAGCGGGTGTGGGGCGAGCCGCTGATCCAGCACCTCGTTCTGGATGAAAGCGAATATGCCCATCCCGATTGGGACCATGCCGCGCGGCGTGTGATGAGCCCGCCGTTTCGCGACAAAAAGCACCAAGACAGCCTCTGGGCGGGGCTTGCCAGCGGGACGCTGTCCTGTGTGGCGACCGATCACTGTGCCTTTACCACCGAGCAAAAGCGCTACGGGATTGGCGATTTTACCAAGATCCCCAATGGCACCGGCGGGCTTGAGGACCGGTTGCCGGTGCTCTGGAGCAAGGGGGTGAACACCGGCCGCATCACGATGAACGAATTTGTCGCCGTGACCTCGACCAATATTGCCAAAGTGTTGAACTGCTATCCGCAAAAGGGGGCGGTTCTGGTTGGCGCGGATGCGGATTTGGTGGTTTGGGACCCCGAGGCCACGAAAACCATCGCCGCAGATACGCAGGTTTCTGCCATTGATTACAACGTCTTCGAGGGAATCGAGGTTAAGGGGCTTCCCAAATACGTGTTGACGCGCGGTTTTGTGGCCGTCGATCAGGGCAGGCTTCAGGCCCAAGAAGGGCATGGGCAATTTGTGGCGCGCGACCCGAACGGCACCGTCAACACGGCCCTGTCGAAATGGAAAGACCTTACCGCGCCGCGTCCCGTTGTGCGCAGCGGCATTCCCGCAAGCGGGGTTTGAGGTGAAGACTCCTGTCATCAATGCCAAAGGCGTTTGCCTGACCTTTGAAACCAACGACGGGCCGGTACAGGCGCTCAAGGATGTCGATCTGGGCATCGAGCGGGGGGAATTCGTCAGCTTTATCGGCCCTTCGGGGTGCGGCAAGACGACGTTTTTGCGCTGCATCGCGGGATTGGAAGTGCCCACGGGCGGGACGCTGACAGTCAATGGCCTGACGCCCGACGAGGCCCGCAAGGCGCGCAGCTATGGCTATGTCTTTCAGGCCGCCGGGCTTTATCCGTGGCGCACGATTGCGGGCAACATCAAGTTGCCGCTGGAAATCATGGGCTATTCCAAGGCCGATCAGGAAAAGCGGGTGGAAAAGGTGCTGGGGCTGGTGGAGCTTGACAGCTTTGGCAAGAAATTTCCCTGGCAGCTGTCGGGGGGGATGCAGCAGCGCGCCTCGATTGCGCGCGCGCTGGCCTTTGATGCCGATATCTTGCTGATGGACGAGCCCTTCGGGGCGCTTGACGAGATCGTGCGCGACCATTTGAACGAGCAGCTTCTGGCGCTTTGGGCGCGCACCCAAAAGACCATCGGCTTTGTCACCCATTCCATTCCCGAGGCGGTCTATCTGTCGACGAAAATCGTGGTGATGAGCCCGCGCCCGGGTCGCATTGCCGAGGTGATCGAAAGCACGCTGCCGCGCGAACGCCCGCTTGATATTCGCGAAAGTCCCGAATTTATCGCGCTGGCGCACCGCGTGCGCGAGGGCCTGCGTGAAGGGCATGACGCATGACGAAAGTTGTGCCGGTTTTGACCGTGATTGTGGCGCTGGTGCTGATCTGGTACGCCGCCGCCGTGGGTATGAATGCGCAATGGGCCCGCGATCAGGCGGCGCGCGCCGAGACCACGCTTGGGTTTGGCGAACTGGTGGTCGATACCTGGTCGCAGGATCGCCCCGTTCTGCCCGCGCCCCATCAAGTGGCGCAGGGGCTCTATGACAGTGTTCTTGCGATCAAGCCGACCTCGAAACGCAGCCTTGTCTATCACGGCTGGATCACGCTGTCGGCCACTTTGGCGGGTTTCGGGATCGGGACCTTGGCGGGGATCGCCCTGGCGGTGGGGATCGTGCACAGCCGCGCCATGGATATGTCGGTGATGCCCTGGGCGATTGCAAGCCAGACCATCCCGATCCTCGCCATCGCGCCGATGATCATCGTGGTGCTCAATTCCATCGGCATTTCCGGTCTGCTGCCCAAAGCCATCATTTCCGCCTATCTGTCGTTCTTTCCGGTGGTGGTGGGGATGGTCAAAGGCCTGCGCGCGCCCGATGCGATGCAGCTTGACCAGATGCGCACCTGGTCGGCCACCAACAGCCAGACCTTCTGGCGGCTGCGCCTGCCCAGTTCGATGCCCTATCTGTTTGCCTCCCTGAAAGTGGCGATTGCCGCCGCTTTGGTCGGCACGATTGTGGCCGAATTGCCCGCAGGGGCCACGCGCGGTCTTGGCGCGCGCCTGTTGAGCGGCTCCTACTACGGGCAGACGGTGCAGATCTGGTCGGCACTCTTTGCGGCGGCGGCGCTGGCGGCGGCGCTTGTCGTCATCGTTGGTCTGATCGAGCGGGGCGTGTTGAAACGGATGGGGATGGCGCAATGAGCCTGTTGAAACTTCTGGTCGTGCTGGCGGTTTGGGGCGGGCTTTGGGCACTGAACGCACGGCTTGCGGCGCGCGGGCACCACATCCGTGCCATTCGCCTTGCCGTGCCGGTAATCTTTGGTCTGACGCTGGTGTTGCTGTGGGAAATGGTGGTGCGTCTGTTCGGCGTGTCCTCGGTGATCCTGCCCGCGCCCTCGGCCATCGCGCAGCGCTTTGCCGCCGAGACCCCGACGCTTTGGATCGACTTTGTGCAAACCATGCTCAAGGGCGCGCTGTCGGGCTATGTTCTGGGCTGCGGGGCGGCGTTCGTGACGGCGGTGTTGATCGACCGCTCGCCATTTTTGCAGGCGGGGCTGTTGCCGGTGGGCAATTTCGTTGCGGCCCTGCCGATTGTCGGCATCGCGCCGATCCTTGTGATGTGGTTCGGGTTCGATTGGCATTCCAAGGCGGCGGTCGTGGTGGTGATGGTGTTCTTTCCGGTGCTGGTGAACACGGTTGCAGGCTTGCAAGCGACAACCGCCATGCAGCGCGACCTGATGCACACCTATGCGGCAAGCTATTGGCAGGGGCTGGTCAAACTGCGCCTGCCGGCGGCGATGCCCTTTGTTTTCAACGGGCTGAAAATTGCGACAACGCTGGCGCTTATCGGGGCGATTGTTGCGGAATTTTTCGGCTCTCCCACCCGCGGGATGGGATTTCGCATCTCGACGGAGGTGGGGCGGCTTGGACTTGATATGGTCTGGGCGGAGATCACGGTGGCGGCTATCGCCGGCTCGGTTTTTTACGGGGCGGTGTCGCTGATCGAGAAAGGGGTGACCTTTTGGCACCCTTCGCAACGCGGATAAGCGCGAAGCGACCATAAAAGACGGGAAAACCCGTTTATTTTGCACAACTTGGAGGTTGTTTGGATATGAAAACGGTATTGGGTTCGGTCGCGGGTCTCGCGATGATGGCAGGGGGCGCATTTGCCGCCGATGAGGTCAATCTTCAGCTCAAATGGGTCACGCAGGCGCAATTTGCAGGCTATTATGTCGCGCTGGAAAAGGGCCTGTACGAGGCCGAGGATCTTGACGTCACCATCCTGCCCGGTGGTCCCGATGTGGCGCCGGTACAGGTGCTTTTGGGCGGCGGCGCGGATGTGATGGTTGACTGGATGCCCTCGGCGCTGGCCGCGCGCGAACAGGGGGCACCGGTGGTCAATATTGCCCAGCCCTATAAGGCGTCGGGCATGATGCTGACCTGTCTGAAAGAAAGCGGTGTGGAAAGCCCCGAGGATTTCCCCGATCACACGCTGGGTGTGTGGTTCTTTGGCAATGAATACCCCTTCCTGTCATGGATGAGCAAACTTGGCATCGCCACCGATGGGTCCGAGGGCGGTGTGACCGTGCTCAAGCAGGGCTTCAACGTCGATCCGCTGCTGCAAAAGCAGGCCGCGTGCATTTCGACCATGACCTACAACGAATATTGGCAGGTGATCGACGCGGGCATTTCCGAGGACGATCTGGTGACCTTCAAATATGAGGACGAAGGCGTCGCAACGCTGGAGGACGGTCTTTACGTTCTGGAAGAGAACCTGGAAGATCCTGAATTCAAAGATAAGATGGTGCGCTTTGTGAAAGCCTCCATGGCGGGTTGGAAATGGGCCGAGGAAAACCCTGACGAGGCCGCGATGATCGTGCTCGACTACGACGAAACCGGCGCACAGACCGAAGAGCATCAAAAACGCATGATGGGCGAAGTGGCGAAACTGACCGCAGGCTCGAACGGCGCGCTGGACGTTGCGGATTACGAACGCACGGTTGCGACCTTGATGGGCGGCGGTTCGGACCCTGTGATCACAATGGAACCCGAAGGGGCTTATACGTTGGAAATCACCGACGCGGCCCTGCAATAAAGGCTGGATGATTTGAGGCTGAAAGCGCGCTCCTCGGGGCGCGCTTTTTTACAACAGGCGGCTGCGCCCGAGGCTCTGCAGGCGCGCGCCGCTTTCGCGTTTGAAGCGCAAAAGCCCCGCCGCGCGCGGGTCCACGCGGCCAAGGTCGATCTGGACAACACCCGCCGCCGCCAGATCACAAGCCGCGCGCCACAGAATGGCGTTATGGGCATTGGCGCGGCGCGCGGCGTCGGGCGCATGACCGATCCAGTAGGTCGCCGTGTTTCCATGTTTCAAAAACAACATTTGCCCTCCCGCCGCCTCGTAAAGCCAGAGGGCGCGGGCATCGGCGTGATGCAGCGCGAGGGTGAATTCGGCCGGAAGGGCGCGGTAGTTGCGCGCCTTTTGCTGGGCCTTTTCGGCGCGCAGCAGCGGGGCGAGGCTTTCGGGGGTTGCGTTGAGGCGGGCGGGCGTCACGCGCGCGGTTTCGGATTTTACCAGGCGATTGCGCCACTTTTGATGCATCCTTGCGCGGATCGCTTCGGGCCCGCCGCGCAGGTCCAGCGTCGCGACCTGCGGTCCCGCAAGGGAGAGGCGGCGGCGGGGCGCGCCCCCTGCGTCTTGTGGGGTCATGAGGGTCAGGCGCGGCGTCGCGCACGACAGGGCCGCGCAGGTCTGGGACAGGGGGGCGTTGCCCGAGAGCGGGCCGCGCGAGGTAAGCCAGACAGGCACCCCCAATAGGGTGCGGGTTAAAAACTGCGCACCGGCAACGATGTCACCGGCTTCCCGCAGGGCAAGGCGCGTCATCGGACGGCCCACGGCCGCACAGGCCTGGGCGTAGAGGCTGCGCTGGGGCAGGGCGGCAAGATTGTGATCACAAAATTGCTGCCACTCGGAATCTTCGGGGTCGCGGTCGATGTCCATGGGGTATTCTAGCGCCAAAGAGCTGAAAACATGGTTAACGCGGTCCCAGTCCTGCGGCGCGTGGTGACAGGTGTCGGCCCCTCGGGCGCGTTGAAAATTATCGGGCAAATTCCCTGAATGCTTGCGTTTTTGTGTAAATTTCGGCTGAATAACTCCGGATAAGGTGTAAAGGCAGCCACAAAGGAGGCATTGATGGCGCGTTCAGCCCTGACAGGCACCCGAATCCGCGAACGGCGGTTGCTGGCGGGGATCAAGCAGGCGGCTCTGGCCCAGCAGGTCGGCATTTCACCTGCCTATCTCAACCTGATCGAACACAACCGGCGCAAGATTGGCGGCAAGCTGTTGGTCGCGCTGGCGCGCGGATTGCATGTCGATGTCGCCACCCTGACCGAAGGCGCGCAGACAGCGGTCATTGATGCGCTGCGCGAGGCCGGAGGCGCGCAGGCGCGCGATATTGCGGGCAGCGCGCCGGAACTGGACCGGCTTGAAGATTTCGCAGGGCGCTTTCCCGGTTGGGCGGATCTGATCGCCGCGCAGCGCCTGCGCATCACGGCGCTTGAACGCAATGTGGCGGCGCTGACGGATCGTCTGGCCCATGATCCCTATCTGTCGCAGGCGCTGCACGAGGTGCTGTCGATGGTCACGGCGGTGCGCGCCACCGCCGGAATTCTGGCCAATGGCGGCGAGATCGAGCGTGACTGGCAGCTGCGCTTTCACCGCAATATTTACGAGGATAGTCAAAGGCTTGCGCAGGGGGCGCAGGCGCTGGTGTCCTATCTTGATAGCGAGGGCAAAGAGGCGGTGGCCCTCTCGACACCGCTGGACGAGCTGGAAGGCTGGCTGGCTGCGCGCGACTATCATCTGGCCGAACTGGAGGGGGCCGATCCGGCGGGCGCGCCGCTGGAAACGGTGATGGCGCGTGAGGATGTGCGGGCGCTCGGTGGCGCGGCGCAAAGCCTGCTGCGCGCGGTTGCGGCGCAATATCTGTCTGACGCCCAAGCCATGCCCCTTGCGCCGCTCAGCGCGCAGATTGCCGCGCATCTGCCGCGAGACGGGCTTGATCCGGCACAGATCTGCGCGGCCTTTGGCACCTCCCTTGCGCAGGGGCTGCGCCGGTTGGCGGCTGTGCCTGCAACGGATCAAGGTCCGCTTGCGCAGCCGTTGGGCTTTGTCAGTTGCGACGGTTCGGGGACCGTTTTGCGGCGCAAGGGGATCGAGGGGTTCGCGCCGCCGCGCTTTGGTCCCACCTGTCCGCTCTGGCCGCTCTACGGGGCGTTGCAGCGCCCCATGCAGCCGCTGCGCCAGCGGGTGGCCTTGGCCGGGCAGGGCGAGCGGCGGTTTGTCGCCTTTGCCATCTGCGCGCCGCAGGGGGTGCAGGGGTTCAACCGTGCCACCGTCTGGGAGGCCGTCATGCTTTTGGTGCCCGAGGATCTGTTGCCCGCTGACCCTGCGCAGCCCCGTCGCGACGAGGTGCTCGAGGTGGGAACGACCTGCCGGCTGTGTCCCAAAGCAGACTGCGCCGCGCGCCGCGAGCCATCGGTGATTTCGGGGCCGCTGTGACGCGCGCTGCGACATCTTTGACAGGACCGGAACGAGGGGTGATAAAGGGCGGGACGCGCGGGGAGGCGTGGACGCGCAGGGAGAGCGGGATGCGGGTTTTACTGATCGAGGACGAGCCGAATATCACCGAGGCGCTGCGGTTTGTCTTGTCGCGCGACGGCTGGCTGGTGGACACGCATGCCGATGGCGCAACGGCCTTGCGCGCCATCGCGGATAAAGCACCCCAGGTGATCGTGCTGGATGTCATGCTGCCCAATCGCTCGGGGTTCGAGATTTTGCGCGATCTGCGCGCGCAGGGCTCATCGGTGCCGGTTTTAATGTTGACGGCGCGCGGGCAGCAACGCGACCGCGATCTGGCGCAGGCCGCAGGCGCGACCGCCTTTATGACCAAGCCCTTTTCCAACGCCGACATCGTGGCCGCATTGCGCGCATTGCGCCCCTCGGATGCGCCCCGAGTTAGCCCGTGACGGGGCGCCTGTGACCGAGAGCGGGACCGTGCCATCGAATGTTGCGCAAAACGCCCCGGCACCCGCGCCTGTCTTTTTGGCGCGCCGCAGCTATCGCCGCCGCCGCTTGATTGATGCGGCACGCCTGCTGCCGGTGGTTGCGGGGGGGCTGTTCTTTGTGCCGCTGATCTGGCAGGGCGCAGGAGAGCGCGCAGGAGAGGTCGCAGAAAAGGTCTCAGGCACGGGCGGCGGCGCAACGGGAGGTGTCACAACCGCCTGGGCCTATGTGCATGTCTTCGTGGTCTGGGGGGCGGTGATCCTTGCGGCGGGGCTGTTGTCGCGCGCCTTGCGCCGCTCGGACCCCCAAGCCGGATCGGCGGATGCGCGCGATCAAACCGGCTCCTATTCCGGCCCCGAGCGCCAGTCGCGCACCGGTAGCGCGCGCGATACCTTCTCTTCGGAAGGCACATAAAGAGTGGCCTTTAACACACTTGTTTCCGTTTGTTTTCTCTACGCCTGCTTCTTGTTTGCGGTTGCCTTTTGGGCGGAAAAGCGGGCCGAACGGGGGCGATTGGGATGGTTGCGCAGCCCCTTGGTCTACACATTGTCGCTGTCGGTATATTGCACCGCCTGGACCTTTTACGGCGCGGTGGGCTATGCGGCGCGCTCGGGGCTGGAATTTGCCACGATCTACATCGGGCCCACGCTGGTCATGGTGGGCTGGTGGTGGATTTTGCGCAAGCTGGTGCGCATCGGCCGCACGCATAAAATCACCTCCGTGGCCGATCTCATTTCCTCGCGCTACGGCAAATCGACGGCTCTGGGGGTGATCGTCACCCTCTTTGCGGTGATCGGCACCACGCCCTATATCGCGCTGCAACTACAGTCGGTGACGCAGGCCTTTGGCGTCTTTGCCTCTGCCGCGCCCGAAGGGTTCGGGCGCGTGGATTCCGAGGCCACGGGGCTGTATGTCGCGGGCGGATTGGCGCTGTTCACCATCCTGTTCGGCACCCGCAACCTTGATGCCAACGAACGCCACCACGGCGTTGTCATTGCCATTGCTCTGGAGGCGGTGGTCAAACTGGTCGCGCTGCTGGGGGTGGGGATTTTCACCGTCTGGGGCGTGGCGGGGGGCTTTGGCGATGTGATGGGGCGCATCGAGGCCTCGGGCTTTGCGACGCTCGATCTGATGCCCTCGCGCATGATCGGGCTGACCTTTCTGGCGGCGGCGGCCTTTTTGACCCTGCCACGGATGTTTCAGGTTCTGGTGGTGGAAAATGCCGACGAGCGTCACCTTTACACCGCTGCCTGGGCCTTTCCGCTCTATGTGATGCTGATGTCGCTTTTCGTGCTGCCGATCGCCGTTGTCGGCCTGCAGCATTTTGGCGCCGGCGCGAACCCTGACATGTTCGTCCTGACCCTGCCGCTGGACTTTGACCGCAACGCTCTGGCGATGCTGTCGTTTTTGGGCGGGTTTTCCTCGGCAACCTCGATG
This sequence comes from Aquimixticola soesokkakensis, assembly GCF_900172375.1. Taxonomy (GTDB): domain Bacteria; phylum Pseudomonadota; class Alphaproteobacteria; order Rhodobacterales; family Rhodobacteraceae; genus Aquimixticola; species Aquimixticola soesokkakensis. The sequence continues at coordinate 170,378 of NZ_FWFS01000009.1, forward strand.
GTGATCGTGGCGGCGATTGCGCTGTCGACGATGGTGTCCAACCACATCGTGTTGCCGGTCTGGCTGTCGCTGACCCGCGACGAAGGGGATCGCCTGCGCGAGCCGGGCGATTTGCGCGCGCTGGTCCTGATGGCGCGGCGCCTGTCGATTTTGGGGGTGCTGGCGCTGGGGTATCTCTACTTCCAGCTGTCGGGCGGTTCGGGCGCGCTTGCGGCCATTGGGCTTGTGTCGTTTTCGGGCGTGGCGCAGGTGCTTCCGGCGATGCTGGGCGGGATTTTCTGGCGTGGAGCGACGCGCACGGGGGCGCTTGCAGGGCTGGTGGCGGGGTTTGCGATCTGGGCCTACACGCTGTTCCTGCCCTCCTTTGGCGAGGGCGCGGTGATGGGCGCGCAGATGCTTGCCCAGGGGCCGTTCGGCATCACCGCCTTGCGCCCCCAGGCCCTGTTCGGCCTTGCCGGGATCGATCCGGTGGTGCATGCGGTCATCTGGTCGATGCTGGTCAATACGGGCCTGTTCGTTGCCGTCTCGCTCGTCAGTTTCCCCGACCCGATCGAGCGGATGCAGGGCGCGCAATTCGTCAATGTCTTTGACCATTCCACCGCCGCGCGCAGCGATGTGGCCGACGGGATCGCCGCCGAAGACCTTTTGGTGCTGAGCCAGCGGATTCTGGGGCCCGTCAGCGCCCAGGACCTGTTCCAGCGCGCCGCCGCCGCCCAAGGAAACGCGGGATATCTGCCCGACCCGACGCGCGACTTTCTGGCCGAACTTGAGCGCGAACTGGCCGGATCTGTGGGCGCGGCCACGGCCCATGCGATGCTGGCACAGATCACTGGTGGCACGGTGGTCTCGGTCGAGGACCTGATGGCAGTGGCGGGCGAAACAGCGCAAATCATGGAATATTCCGCCCAGCTTGAGGCGAAATCGGCCGAATTGGCCCGCACCGCGCGCGCTCTGCGTCAGGCGAACGAAAAGCTCACGCTTTTGTCGATCCAGAAGGATGGGTTTCTCAGCCAGATCAGCCATGAATTGCGCACGCCGATGACCTCGATCCGCGCCTTTTCCGAGATCTTGCGCGAGGGCGACATCGAGGCTGCGGCACGCGCGCGTTACGCGGGCATCATCCACACCGAAGCCCAGCGTCTCACGCGCCTGCTTGACGATCTGCTCGACCTGTCCGTTCTCGAAAGCGGCACGGTGCGGCTGAATTGGGGGCGGTGCAATCTGCACGATGTGATCGAGCGGGCGGTGCAGGCGGCTTTGGGGGGAGAGCGCGCCACGGGGGTGACGGTGCAGCGCGCGGCGATGAGCGAACATGTGGCGCTGGAAACCGATGCCGACCGTCTGGCGCAGGTGTTTATCAACCTGGTGAGCAACGCGGCGAAATATTGCAATGCCCCCGCCGCCACGCTGCGGATCGCAACGCGCAAACATGTCGATGCGGCGGGTGTCGATTGGATCGAGGTGGATTTTATCGACAACGGTCAGGGAATCGCCGGAGCCGATCAGGCGGTGATTTTCGAAAAATTTTCGCGCGCGGGCGAAACGGTGCGCGCAGGGGGCGCAGGGCTTGGGTTGGCGATCTGTCGCGAAATCATGTCCAACCTCGGCGGCACGATCAGCTATGTGCCCGGACAGGGCGGCGCTGCCTTTCGCGTCGCGCTGCCGCGCCTGCGTCACGACAGGGGGCGGCGGTGACATCCCCCCCGCGTGCTCTTTCGCTAAAAGTTTAACGGTCGAAAGACTGTGTTAACGAAATTGCGGCTAAATACCTTCAAAGCAAGGAGGCGTGGGTGCGCCTCACCGTATCCACGGACACCGTACGGCCCCGCCCGAGCGACGCCAGTCACTCCTTTGCGGGCGCAATTGCGGGGATTTTCGCAACGATCCGGGCCCTTTGGTCAGGATCAAACCATGAGTAGTCGGTCGGCACATGAGTGATGAGGCAGCAATCACAGCCATGCGGCGCAAGGCAGGGGCAGGGCGACCTCCCCCCGAGGTGACCGCCATGTCTGCGACCAAGGCGCTGCGCCTGGAGGTCGCCAAGCAGGCCGAAGAGGTGCTGGGCATGGCCGCGTCGGTGATCGGGGTCGTGCAATCGCGCACCACCGTGACGCGCGTTGTCGATGAGGTGCCCGATCCGGGCATGTTGGTGTTGCTTGACGGCCCCGAAGGGGCCTACGGGCTTTGCACCCTTGATTGCAGCATGGTCGCCGGCATCATCGAAGCCGTGACCACGGGCACCGTCCTGCATTCGGCGAGCGAGGATCGAAAGCCCACTCAAACCGATGCTGTGATGTGTCGCGATTTCATCGACGCACTTTTGGCAAGCTTTGAGGTCACGGTACAAGAGGCCGCTGACCCGCCGCCTGTCGAGGGGTATCGCTATAGCACGATGCTTTCGGAAAAGCGCTCTATTTCCATGGCTTATGACGATATAGCCTATCGGATGTTCGAGATAAAAATCGATCTGGGCAGCGGGGCCAAGGAGGGGGTGATCCAGCTGGTCTTTCCCTATGAACGCCCGCTTCCCAAGCGCGAACCCGGCGAAACCGGCGAGTGGCAGCACAATTTTGAACAGGCCGTCCTCAAGACGCACGCAACGCTCGACACGGTGCTGCACCGTGTCAGCTTGCCGATCGAAACCATCAGCGAGCTGGAAGTCGATATGATGATTCCGATTCCGCGCGAAGCGCTGGCGCGGGTGGAGATTCTCGCGGACGGGCAGAAAATCAGCCGTGCAAAGCTGGGTCAGGTCAATGGGATGCGCGCGGTGCGGGTCACCTTGCTGGCAGCCGATGAAGACGACAGCGCGCAGGCAGGATTCGGCGCAGGGGTCGCAAGTCTGAATGCAGGCCCGGGCGGCGCAAGCGCCCTAAGCAGCCTTCCCGGCGCGATGCCCGCAGCCGCGCCCGCCCCACAGGACGCCCCGCTGCCGGACTTACCGGATTTACCCGACCTGCCAGACCTGCCTCCCCTTGGGGATCTGGGTGATTTTGGCGGTCTTGGCGACCTGCCGCCGCTCGACAGCCCAAGCTAGTCTCACAGCCGCTTTTGCCTGTTTCGCTGGGGGAATCATCCGCCGGTCGCGCCCGAAAACACGGCAAAGAGGCGCGCAATTGTGTCAATTGCCACAACACCGCTTGACCTGTGTCAAAGCCTGCCTGCAAGATATGACGAGGATGGGTCCTAAGGAGGGGACGTCCGGTATCCGATTTTGCCCTGTACGTTTGCACCCCCGCCAAGCCTTCACATCAGAGGCCTTTTGACGGGAAGACATGCGCCTTGGCGGGGGTAAATATCGGTTCGGGAAACACAGACGGCGCCCAGTCCGGCGCGGGCTTTCAAATGCCCCGCGCTGGCCGGAGCGCACAACCCAATGATGTATCCCGCGGGGAGGCGGGGCGCATCAGGCCAGTCTTGGCCAGTGTTCACCAGATCAGGGACGGGGCTGCGAAGGCCCCTGTCGGGAGAGATCATCATGCAGTTCAGCGACGATACCCAAGACCGCACGACTCCGATTCACCCCAAAACGTCAGGCCACGGCGGGCCGCATAGTGCAGCGCCCGCAACACCTGCGCCTTCTGCACCGCTGCGCGCCCGGGCAGACCGGTTTCGCCCGATGACGGCGGCAGAAGATCACGAGGATGAAGCCGAGCTGTGGGACAATTTGCCCGTTTAGAGGCCGGACAGCGTTGAAGAGTCCCGTATTGAAAAGAACAGCGGTGCTCAGCTTTAACAAACCAGTGTTATCAAACCAGCCTTAACAAACCAGTGTTGAACAAACCTGTGTGACAACAGACCGCCGGCCGCAGTGACGGCTGGCGGTAGATGCAGAGCAACAACGGCAAGGGGGGCGACGGGGCCAGCTTGGTCGCACCGTTTTGTGCGGCCACTCCAAGCCCCCCAATTCCAAGCCCCACAGTCCAAGCCCCGATCTGTCTTTCACCCCGTTCGCCCCGCGCGCGCGGGGCGCGTTTTGCGGTCCGCAGGAGCGTCGCGCAGCTTTTGCGGCACAGATCAGAGCCCCAAGCGCATGAAATCCTTGCGTTTCCCGCGTCCTCGCCTACAAAATAGGGTCAATTCGCGGCACAGACCGCGGCGGTAGGCGGTGCATCCGGTGCATCCGGTGCCTCCTGACCGCCACCACCGCGCGGCAGCGCAGGACAGAAACAGCGCTGGCATTTTTGCGGGCATCAACTGCGGGCAGGGTTGAACATGGCAGGACAGGTGACGCTTCGCATCGAGGATGGCGTGGCGCTGGTGGGGATCGACAATCCGCCAGCCAATGCGCTGAGCCGTGATATCCGCCGTGACCTGATCGCGGCGGTGCGCAATGCCATTGACGATCCTGTCGTCAGCGCGATCCTGATCGAGGGGCAGGGCACCACCTTTCCCTCCGGCCTCGATCAACGCGAATGGGGGCAAAACCTGTCGCCAAGCCTGAGCGCGCTGAACGCCGTGATCGAGGCCAGCCCCAAACCCGTCGTGGCCGCCCTTTCGGGCTCGGTGATCGAGGGCGGGCTGTCGCTTGCGCTGGCGTGTCATTACCGGATCGCCGGTCGCATGGCGCGGATGGGCTTTCCGGATGTGACGGTGGGATCGGTGCCGCAGGGCGGCGCAACCCAACGCCTCACACGTTTGATCGGTGTCGAGGCGGCCCTGGATTTGATGCTGGGGGGGCAACCGATCCCCGCGGCCGAAGCCCGGCGATTGGGGCTGGCGGATTTGGTCGCCACGGGGCGCTTGGGGCCGCAAGCCTTTGCTTATGCACGTGAATTGGGGCGCGAAATGGCACAGAGCGGCCTTGCGCCACGCCGCAGCTCTGCGCTTGGCGAGCATCTGCGCGACGGGGCGCAGATCATGGAACACCTGCGCAGGCGGCGCGATGCCCTGGCGCGGTCGCGGTTGCAAACCCCCGCGCGCATCATCGACTGCGTCGAAGCGGCGATGATGATGCCCTTCGACGGGGCGGTGGGCTTTGAGGAGACCAGTTTCGCCGACACGCTGACAGCGCCCCAAACCGAAGCCCTGCGCCATGCCTTCTTTGCCGAACGCCGCGCGGCGCGGGCGCAAGGCTTTGATCCCAAACAGGCGCGCAGCGTGGCACGGATGGGCCTCATCGGCACCAGCGCCCTCTCGACAGCCATGGCCATGCAGTTGCTCGAGAACGGGTTCGAGGTGGTGATGGTGGGCGCGGATGCCGATGCTCTGGTGCGGGCCCATCAGCGCATGGCGGCCTCCTACGAGCGCGCGGTGAAACTCGGCCAGTTGCGCCGTGAGGTGCTGGAGGCGCGACTTGAACGGTTCTCGACCTCGCTGGATGTGACGGCGATGCACGCAGCGGATATGGTGTTTTACGATGGCCATAGCACCAGCACGGCGGATCGCCCTGATCCCGAGGGGCTGGCGCAGCAGCTTTCGCCAAAGGCAATCGTGGTGCTGCTGACCGCGGGGCGTCAGGATTTTACCTTTGCGCACAGTGACCTGGACCCGCGCGTTGTCGGGTTGCATGTGTTTTCGCCCCTGCAACTGGTCCGCTGCGCCGAGCTGATCCGCTTTGTGCGGACCTCCGATGCGACGATGGCCACGCTGCACGCCGTGATGCGCAAGATGGGCAAGGCGGCGGTCTGTGTGAACGGCACGCCGGTTTTCGATGCCCCCGCACCGCAGCAAGGCGGGTCTGAGGCCCAAGGCCGCCCCGCTCAGGCTTTGATGCGGGCCGGATCGCGGATTGCGACCGCGCTCAATGATGCGATTGCGGCCGCGGTGGATGTGCTGCTGCTGATGGGCGCCACACCTTGGGATCTTGATCTGGCGCTGCGGGACTATGGCTTTGCCATCGGGCCCTGCGCCATGCTCGACAATGCCGGATTGTCCACCAACATGGGGGCGGTTGCGCGGCACTTGTTGCAGGAGGGGCGCGTCGGGCGCAGCCTTGAGGGCGGATTTTTGCGCTGGAGCACCGATCTGCGCAGCCCCGAGCGTGATCCTGAGGTGGAAGAGACCCTACACGCCATTCGCGCCGCCGCCGGGATCGAGGCTTACGCCTTTTCGCCGTCCGAAATTGTCGAGCGTGTGCTTGCGGCGATGGCAAATGCCGGTGCGCGATTGATGGGGGGACCGCTGGGGGCGCGGGCGATCGACATCGATATGGTGGCGCTGGTGGGCTTGGGCTTTCCGCGCTGGCGTGGCGGGCCGATGTGCCATGCCGATCAACTTGGGTTGCTCAGGATGCAAAAGCGCCTTCATGCCTATGGCGATGAAGCCCCCGATATTTGGGCGCCCGCACCCGCTTGGGCCGAGGCGATCAAAAACGGCCGCCATTTCATCGCCCGCGCTGTCTGACACAGGGACAGATCGTCGCCCCGCTTGACCCAGATCAAAGCAACGCCTGCCAAAACGCCCTAGACAGTGGACAGGCGCAGGGGCGGTTTTTCGCAGTCAGATCACCCCCTTGCGACGGGCGCGGCGCGCATGCGCGCCGCAGGTATCCTGCCTGTTGTGCGTGGGCAGCATACATCCTTGGCGTTGCGGGTCTGCGTTTCCCCCGCAACGCCCTTTTTTGCAGGACCAGCGGCGCAGGCAGCGCGACGGCGCGCATGAAAAAACCCCCGCGCGATGGCGCAGGGGTTTGACATCGCGGCAAACTGCCCGCGTCGTTATTTCTGGAGCGGCCCGATCATCATGACCATCTGGCGGCCTTCCATCTTGGGCATGTTCTCGACTTTGCCGATGTCTTTGACATCTTCTGACACGCGCTCAAGAAGCTGGCGACCCAAATCCTGGTGCGCCATTTCACGTCCCCGAAAACGCAGGGTGATTTTCACCTTGTCGCCCTCGTCGAGAAACTTGAACACCGAGCGCATCTTGACATCGTAGTCGTGGGTGTCGGTGCCCGGACGGAACTTGATCTCTTTGATCTCGATCGTCTTTTGCTTTTTGCGCGCCTCGGATTCCCGCTTTTGCTGTTCATATTTGAACTTGCCGAAGTCCATGATTTTACACACGGGCGGGGCAGCATTGGGGGAAATCTCGACGAGGTCGAGACCGGCTTCTTCAGCCATGGCAAGAGCGCGTGCCGGTGTGACAACACCGACGTTTTCGCCTTCTGCGCCGATGAGACGAACCTCGGGGCAGCGAATGCGGTCATTCACGCGGGGTCCAGTGTCACGGGTCGGCGGGGCGTTGTGGGGGCGACGGGCTATGATGCAGGTCCTTCAAGTTGTTAACGTATTCCGAGGCTGCAAAATAGGCCCCTTGGCCGCGATCTTCAAGGTCGGATTGTCATCAAGACGCGAAAATGCTGCCCTTTCGGGGCATCCGCTGCCAATTGGTCCAATGTGAGCGCTAAATTGTTCGCGTCACGGCTCCCACGTCTTTTCATCATGCCTGCGCCATGCCATATCCAAAGGGAGGGGGAACAGAACGTGTCCCCGATCTAGTGAGGATATTTTCGATGACGATGCGTATTTCGACCGGTGTTTTTGTTGCAGCGCTTGCCCTTGGTGTGGCCGGGTGTAAAGAAGACGCGCAAGAGGCGGCGGCAACCGTTTCAGAGACCGCAACCACCGCCACCGAGGCCGCAACGGATGCAACTGCCGAGGTGAGCGATGTTGTCAGCGACGCTGTGAGCGATGCGGCGACGGCCGCGGCCGATGCCGCGACGGCTGCCGCCGATGCGGCCAGCGATGCGGCAACGGCCGCCACGGATGCGGTTGAAGCCGCCGCCGATGCGGTCTCCGAAGCGGCCAGCGGCGCGGTGACGCAGGCCTCCGACGCGGCGCAAGAGGTTGGCGACGAAAGCGGCGAAGCGCTCGACACCACTGTGGACGCCACAAGCGATGCCGCCGCCCAAGCCGCAGATACGGCCGCGACCACAGCAAATGACGCCGCCGATGCGGCAGGCGAAGCCTCCGCCGAAGCCGCAACGGCGGCAACCGAGGCAGCGGCGGCTGCCGCCGATGCCGCAGAGTCGGCCACAGATTCGGCGTCGGACGCTGCAGCAACGGCGGCGCAAAGCGCGTCCGATGCCGCGGGTGAAGCGGCCAGCGCTGCGGCAACCGCCGCAGGTGCAGCCTCCGAGGCGGCCTCCGTCGCGACCGAAGCCGCCAATCAAGCCGCTGACAACGCCAGCACCGTCGAGGTGCCCGGCGCAGGTGAGGTGGCCGCAAGCCTCTTTACCGTGGACGGGTTTGATTACGACAAGGTCGTCGAGGTCGTGAACGCCTCTTCCCTTGAGGAACAGGCCAAAACCACCGTGCTGACGACCCTCGACAAGGTGCGCAACAATCCGATGCTGCTGGGCACCGCGCTCGACAAAGTCAAATCGCTGCTGATCCTTGAATAAGGCAACAGGTTGACATCACAAAAGGGCCGCCCCCAGGTGCGGCCCTTTTCTATGCGCTATTTTTGGCTTCTTTCGGATAAAAATACCCGATTTACGCGCGCAGACACGGGGCGCGCCACGCAAATAGGGGCGCGGCTGTGGCCACGCCCCTTTCTTGTCTCAAAACCGGCTGTCGATCAGTCCACAAAGGCCTTTTCGACCACATATTCTTTGGGGTCGGAATTGGCCCCCTCGCGCAGGCCGAAGCCATCAAGGATCACCATGATGTCCTTGTTGAACGCCAGGTTCCCACAGACCATACCGCGGTCCATTTCGGGGTTCATCGGCTCGATCCCGAGGTCTTTGAAAACCTTGCCCGAGGACAGGTTGTCAGTCACGCGGCCCATCTTGTGGAAATCTTCGCGCGTGGTGGTCGGGTAGTAGCGCAGCTTGCCGTTGACGATTTCCGACAGCATTTCGTCGGCATTCACATCCTCGACCAACTGGCGGCCATATTCCAGCTCGCCCACTTCCCGACAGGTGTGCATGAGGATGACTTCCTCAAACTTTTCATAGACTTCCGGGTCGCGGATCAGCGAGGCAAAGGGCGCGATGCCGGTGCCGGTCGCAAACATCCACAGACGTTTTCCGGGCAAAAGAGCATCCGTGACCAGCGTGCCCACGGGCTTGGGGCGCAGGATGATCTCGTCGCCGGGCTGGATATGTTGAAGGCGCGAGGTGAGGGGGCCGTCCTGCACCTTGATCGAGTAGAATTCCATTTCCTCGTCCCAGTTGGGGGAGGCGATGGAATAGGCGCGCAGCAGCGGTTTTTGTTTGCCGGTTTTGGGATCGGGGTCTTGCATCAATCCGATCATCACGAATTCACCCGAGCGAAAGCGCAGGCTCTGCGGGCGCTCGACGCGGAACGAAAACAGCTTGTCGGTCCAATGTTTTACAGACAGCACTTTGGCGCTGTCGGGCAGCTTGGGGGTCGGGCGGGCGGCGGGTGTATCGGTCACGGCGGCGGTCTCGGTCATATAAATTCAGGCGGGAGGTGCCTGCCTTCTGTCGTGTCAAAAAAGGATGCAGGCTGCAAGCGGTGCAACCCGGCGAAGGGGGCTCAGGCGTTGGCGCGTGATTTCAGACGGGTCTGATAGTCATGGGCTTGCCAATCGGCGCGAAACAGCCACTGGTCTTCGGTCTGGCGCGCGGCCAGATCGTCGGGAATTTCCACCTCGTCAAAGCCTGAGCGGCGCGCCATCGCATATTGATCGGAAATCACATGGCCATGGGCGCGCAAGCGCCCCGTAAAGCCCGACATCCGCGCCAGTTTTGCCAGCGTAAAGCCCCGCCCGTCCGAAAAGCTGGGAAAGTCGATGCGCAGGCTTTCCACCCCGTCCAGCGCCTGCGTCAGGGCGGCGGGGTCGGTGTCGGAGGCGATATGCAGATGTTTGGCCGGCTGGCCCTCGAAATCGGTCCAGTCAGCGGTGAAATCATCGGGACCAAAGCCCGTATCGGTGACGATAACGCTCATGCGGCGTCTCCTTTTGCGGAACTCGTTTGGGGTGAGGCGTCCATTTCGTGGCCTTCCTTGCGGATCGGGCCGCGCACGACTTTGCCGTTCACAAAGTGGATGCCGCATTCTTCTTTCTGGGCCCCGCGCCAGCGACCGGCACGGGGGTCTTCGCCCTCTTTGACAGGCGATGTGCAGGGCGCACAGCCAATCGAGGGATAGCCCTTGGCCACCAGCGGGTGACGCGGCAGGCGGTTGTTGATCATATAGTCCTGCACATCGGACGGCGCCCAATGCGCCAGCGGGTTGATCTTGATGCGCAGGTCGGCCTCGTTTTCGAAGAACTCGAGCGCTGCGCGCGTGCCCGACTGAAAGCGTTTGCGCCCCGTCACCCAAGCGTCAAATCCCGAGAGCGCATTTTGCAGCGTCTCGGTTTTGCGAATGGTGCAGCAGGCATCTGTGTCGCGTTGATGCAGCGTGTTGTCGGGATCGATTTCGGCAAGCCGCGCGGCATCGGGCGTGATGCGACGCACATCGCGCAGGTCAAGTTTGTCAATCAGATCAAGCTGGTACTGGATCGTTTCCTCAAACAGCATCTGCGTGTCGATAAACAGCACCGGCGTGTCGGGCGCCATCACCGACAGCATGTGCAACAGAACGACCGATTCCGAACCAAAAGAGGACACAAGCGCAATGCGCCCCAGTTCACGGTCCTTTAGCGCCAGTTCCAGCACCGAGGTAGCGGAATGGTGTTTGTAGCGCGCATTCAGCCGTTCGACCCGCTCGGAAACGGTGCCGAATTCTTCGTGCAACGCGGCGACGGCAGCGGCGTTATGCGGCATTGGCCTTTCCCTCCTTTTCGGGATAGAGCGCCGTTTTGAACGGCCCCATCCCGGTGCGGCGGTAGCATTCGAGGAAGGTCTCCTCGGCGCTCAGACGCACCTCCAGATAGGCATTGATCAGACGCTCGATGGCCGGCACGATTTCATCATAGGCAAAGCCCGGACCCGTGCGTTCCCCGATGACGGTCGTTTCCGTCCCGTCGCCGCCCAGCGTGATCTGATAGTTTTCCACGCCGGCGCGATCGAGGCCCAGAATCCCGATATGGCCCACGTGGTGGTGGCCACAGGCGTTGATGCAGCCCGAGATCTTGATCTTGAGCGCGCCGATGTCATGCTCGAGCTTCAGCTCGTCAAAGCGCAGCGCGATCTGTTCGGCCACGGGGATCGAGCGGGCCGTTGCCAGCGCGCAGTAATCCATGCCGGGGCAGGCGATGATGTCCGAAATCAGCCCGATATTGGCCGTCGCAAGCCCCACCGCTTTGAGTTCGGCGTGAATCTGCGGCAGGTCCGATTTATGGACATGGGGCAGGATCACGTTCTGCTCGTGGCTGATGCGCAGCTCGTCATGGGCAAAGCGGCGCGCGATATCGGCCATGACGCGCATCTGCTCTGCAGTGGCGTCACCCGGCGTTTCGCCGTGTTTTTTCAGCGAAATCGTCGCAATCGCGTAGCCCTCGGCCTTGTGGGCCGCAAGGTTCATATCGGCCCAGGCCCGGAACACAGCATCGCTTTCGTAAGCTGTGTCAAAGGCTTGCGTGGATTTTTCGACATAGTCGGGGGCGGCGAAATAGGTCTCGATCTCGCGCAACATGTCCTGATCGACACCCGAGAAGGTCGGTTTGATCATCGCAAAGCGTTCTTCGACGCGGGCGCGAATGTCGTCAATCCCATGCTCGTGCACGGTGATCTTGATGCGCGCTTTATATTTGTTGTCGCGCCGGCCCAGCAGGTTCCACACGGAGACCACCGCCTCGCAATAGGGCAGAAGGTCCTCGAAGGGGACGAAATCGTTCAGCGTCTTGCCCACCATCGGCGTGCGGCCCAGACCGCCGCCCACCAGCACTTCAGCGCCGATTTTGCCGTTGCGCGTCCGCAGCACGATCCCGATGTCATGGGCGCGCACCACCGCACGGTCGGCCTCGGCCCCCGTCACGGCAATCTTGAACTTGCGCGGCAGGAACTGGAATTCGGGATGGTCCGTGGACCACTGGCGCAGCAATTCGGCCACGGGACGCGGGTCCATGACCTCGTCAGCGGCAGCACCGGCGAAATGGTCCGCCGTCACGTTGCGGATGGTGTTGCCAGAGGTCTGGATCGCATGCATTTCCACATCGGCCAAAGCGCCAAGAATGGCGGGCACGTCGGGCAGCTTGGGCCAGTTGAACTGGATGTTCTGACGGGTGGTGAAATGGCCGTAGCCCTTGTCCCATTTTTGCGCAATCAGTGCGAGCTGGTCCATCTGGCGGCTGTTGAGCGTGCCATAGGGGATGGCGATGCGCAGCATATAGGCGTGCAATTGCAGATAGAGCCCGTTCATCAGGCGCAGGGGGCGGAATTCGTCCTCCGTCAGGGAGCCGTCGATGCGGCGCTCGACCTGTTGGGTGAATTGGGCCACACGCGCGCGCACGAAACCTTCGTCGAAGTCGTTATATTTATACATGGCGTGTTTCCTTAAGCTTGCGGATCGGCTTGCTTGCCGTGGAAATAGTTGGACGGGCCGGTGCGGCGGAAGTCTTCGCGAAAATGTACGGCCTCGGGACCGTTTTCACCGGCCTTTGCATCAAACAGGTAGGGACCGACGAGCTGGTTGTCACCTTTGACGGATGCAAGGGCGGCATTGGCGGCCTCTTCGTCGGTGAACAGAGCGGCGGCGGACATGTCACGCACCCACATGCCATCGGCGGTCAGGTAGATGACATCGCCCTCAAGCAGGGCGTTGGCGGTGACCACTTTGGGGCTAAAGGCGCGGGCCATGGCTATCTCTTCCAAATCTGTTGCGTTTTGTGAACCACTATATAGAACATTGTCCCTGTTCCCCGCCATGCCCGCGCGGGAATAAGGACGATCGTTTCCCATGTGCGACCTGCGCGGGGCGATGTTCCGCTAAACAGGGGAAAAGGCAAATGACTGTCCAGATCGACGCGATGGACCGGAAGATACTCCAGCAATTGCAGGAGGACGCGAGTCAGTCTCTTGACGATATTGCCCGCAAGGTCGGCTCCTCCAAGACGCCGGTGTGGAACCGTATTCGCAAGATGCGCGAGGGCGGGGTGATCGGTCAACAGACGGTCATTCTCGACCCCGATGCGCTGGGGCTGGAAGCCTGTTTTTTCGTCCTTGTGCGCACCAATGCCCATGAAGCGGACTGGCAGAAAAAATTTCTCAAGGCGCTGCGGTCGCGCCCCGAGGTGTTGGAAGCGCACCGGCTGGCGGGCGAAATCGACTATATCCTCAAAGTGCGCGTCAAGAATGCGCGTGCCTATGATGAGTTCTATCAGGCACTGATCAAAGAGGTGGCCATCTACAACGTCACCGCCCTGCTTTCGATGGAAGAAATCAAGAATACGACGATGCTGCCGCTTGACTGAGCCTTGAGCGGCTGTGCGCTATACTTGGGGCAGCGTGACGGCATGCCGCGCAAAATGGGTATTTTTATCCGAAAGAAGACATTATCTGCGCAGCATCAACTGCTCGAGCCCGTGAAAATGATAGAGGTCGGCGTAGCGCGGCGGCGCGCTGAGCCACAGGTGGCCACAGCGATCGAACAGCACCTGAAGGGCGACGCGCATTTCCAGCCGTGCCAGAGGGGCGCCGAGGCAGAAATGGGCGCCTGCGCCAAAGCTCATGTTCTGTTTGATGCGCCGTTCGGGCTCGAAGCTGTCGGGGCCGTCGAAGGCCTCGGGATCGTGGTTGGCGGCGGCGAGCAGCAGGCCGATGCGATCTCCACGTTTGAGGTCGTGATCCAGAAACCGGGTATCCTCCAGCACCCAGCGGGTGAACAGATGGAGTGGTGGGTCAAAGCGCAGGATTTCCTCAAGCGTGGCCTCGATGCGCTGATCGGTGAGGACGTTTCGGCCGAAATCGTGTTCGATCAAGGCTTTGACGCCGTTTCCTAAGGTGTGGACGGTTGCTTCGTGGCCAGCATTGAGCAGCAGAATGCAGGTGGCGATCATTTCGTCTGTGGTCAGTTTTTCCCCGTCTTCCTCGGCGGCGATCAGTTCGGAAATCAGGTCGTCGCGCGGGTCGCCACGGCGGCTGTCGATGTAGCCGCGCAGGAAGGTGGAAAAGTCGCGGGCCGCTTTGGCGGCGGCGATTTCCCCCGCCTTGGTGCGGCTTGCCTGATAGACGGTGACCATCGCGTTGGACCATGCGAGCAACTCGGGGGCCATGGTTTCGGGCACGCCCAGGAGCCGCGCGATGATGCGCACGGGCAGGGGTTGGGCAAAGCGGGTGATGAGGTCGAAGGGCGCGTCTTGGGGGAGGGTGTCGATCAGCTCATGGGCGATCTGGGCGATATCGGCTTCGAGGGATTTGATGCGGCGCGAGGTGAAGGCCCGCAGGACCAATCCGCGCAGGCGTTTGTGGCGCGGGCCTTCCAGTTCGAGCATGGAATTGGCTTCGACCGCATAGAAATCCGCCAGATGGGGTGGTGTGTCGGGGGCAAAGCCCTGTGGCGCCTCGCGGCCAAAACGGCGGTCGCGCAGGGCCATGCTGACGCCCTCGTAATTCGCGATCACCGGCATGTCATAGTCGTCCCACCAGACCATTTTTCCGGCGCGGCGCAGGCGGTCGTAAAACGGGTAGGGATTTTGAACGAACGCCGGATCGGTGGGCGATTGGGACAGGTGGATCATGCGAAACGGCTCCTATGGTGCCGCCCTGTCTGGGCCAGATCGCAGGCCAAAGGCAAGAGGGGGCGCGATGCGCAGGCCGCATCTGGTCAAAGGGCGGGCAGGTTTGTTAGACTGACACCAGCTCAAGGAGGCGTCATGCCGGTTCTGTCGCGCCGCGTTGCGGTTGTTTTGATCTTTGCGGCGCTGCTGGCGGTGTTTACGGTCGGGGTGTGGCAGCTGTCCTATCGCTCGACGCTGGATCAGGCCGCGGCGCGCGGGCGGGCCAGCATGACCCTGGCGGCGGACCGTCTGACCGGCGCGTTGAAACGCTACCGCGAGATTGCGGTCATCCTGTCGGATCATCCCAGTTTGCACAGCCTTGTGGTTCAGGCGCGTCCCGATGCGGTGGCGCGCGCAGGGGCGCATGATCTTTTGGTAAAAATGGCCGATAAGACCGGCACCCAATCCATCACCGTTGTCGGGCGCGACGGCGTGATGCGCGCCAGTTCCAGCGGTCTGCCGCTGCCTGCGGGGGTGGCCCCTGCGGTGACGCGGGCGCTTGAGGGGGCCTTGGGGGCGGCGCATTTCGTGGATGAGGCGGGGCAGCGGCGCTATGTCCATGCCGCGCCGATCTTTGACGGGGCGGGGCCTGCGGTGGGGGCGATTGTTGTATCCACCGATGTGGCAGGAATCGAATGGGGCTGGCCGGTGACCCCCTCGGCGGTGTTTTTCACCGATGACAGCGGCGTGGTCTTTGTCACCAATCTGACCGAGCTGGTGTTGGCGGGCAGTGCGCAGCGCCCCTTTCCGCTGGTCGCGCAGACCCGGGTCGGGGCGCATCTGGTCTGGCGGCTCGATGGCGGCCCCTACATCCCCGATCGCGCGCTCTATCTGACGCAGGAGATGCCGGTGGTCGGGTTTACGGGGGCGCTTTTGCTGGATGTGGCGCCCGTGCGGGCGCTGGCGTGGCGCACGGCGGGGATGGCGGCGGCGCTTTGCCTTGCGTTCGGGGCGCTGCTGTTTCTGGCGACCGAGCGCAGGCGTGCGCTGGCGATGGCCAACCGCAAGCTGGAAGCGCGGGTGCAGGCGCGCACCAGCGAGCTGCGCCGCGCCATTGCGGAGCTGACGCGCGAGGTGGGCGAGCGGACCCGCGCCGAGGCGCAGTTGACGCGTGCGCAGGCCGATCTGGTGCAGGCGGGCAAGCTGTCGGCCTTGGGGCAGATGTCGGCGGGCATCAGCCATGAATTGAACCAGCCTTTGATGGCGATCCGCTCGTTTGCCGAAAACGCGGCGCTGTTTGTCGAGCGCGACCAGCCCGACAAAGCGGCGCAGAACCTGCTGCGGATTTCGGAGCTGGCGCGCCGGATGGGGCGCATTATCAAGAACTTGCGGGCCTTTGCGCGCCAGGAACCCGAAGCGCTGACAGATGTGGAATTGCGCGGGGTGGTCGAGGCGGCTCTGGAGATGGCCAATAGCAAGATCGCGGCGGCGCAGGTGCAGGTCGACTTTGCGCAGGGGCCGAAAATCTGGGCGCGCGGGGGCGAGGTGCGCCTGCAACAGGTGGTGCTGAACCTGATGTCCAATGCCGTCGATGCGATGGTCGGACAGGCGCACCGCGTGCTCACGATCACGCTGGATGGGGCGCAGCAGTCCGGCATGGTACGTTTGAGCATCGCGGATACGGGTAGCGGCATCAGCGATCCCGACCGGATTTTCGACCCGTTCTACACCACCAAAGAGGTAGGGGCCGCCGAGGGGATGGGGCTGGGCCTGTCGATCAGCTACGGGTTGGTGCAGGGCTTTGGCGGTCAAATCCGCGGGCGCAACAAGGCGCAGGGCGGTGCGCAGTTTGATATTGATCTTCAACCCGCGCGGGCCTTTGTGCCCGTTGCGGCGCTACAAAAGGGCGCGTGAATGGAAAGCACTCGGCAGGTTTTGCTGGTCGATGACGATGCCCATGTGCGCGAGGCGCTGGGGCAGACGCTGGAACTGGCCGATTTGGTTCCGGTGCTCGCGGGCAGCTACATCGCGGCCAAGGATCACGTGTCCAAAGCCTTTGCCGGCGTCATCGTGAGCGATGTGCGGATGCCGGGCAAGGACGGTTTTCAGTTGCTGGAATATGTGATGGGAATCGACAGGGAATTGCCGGTGATCCTGCTGACCGGCGAGGGCGATATCCCGATGGCGGTGCGGGGCATTGCGGCGGGCGCGTTTGATTTTCTCGAAAAACCCTGCGCGCCGCAGGATCTGTTGGCGACGGTGGAAAAGGCGCTGAAAACCCGCGCTCTGGTGCTGGAAAACCGTCGTCTCACCCGCGCGGTCGAAGCCGGAGATGCGGCGGCACGCCTGTTGCGCGGCGTCTCGGCGGCGGCGCAGGCGATGCGCTTTGAGGCCCGGGCAGTGGCGCGCACGGCGGCGGATGTGCTGGTCACCGGCGAGGCAGGGGCCGGCACGGCCAAAATGGCCGAAGTGGTGCATTTGCTCGGGGCCGGATCGAACGCGCCCTTTCTCAAACTGCCCGCGATGGGCCAGAGTGCCGAAAGCCTTGCGCAGGCCTTCGAGCGGGCCGAGGACGGGTCGGTGTTTCTCGACGAGGTCGCCCATCTCAGCCCGAATGCGCAGTTTGCCCTGCTGGAATTGCTCGAAACCCACGCGCGCCCGCGGGTGATCGCGGGCACCTATGCCGATCTGGCGCGCGAGGTCAGCGAGGGGCGCTATTCGGCGGATCTTTACTACCGTTTGCAGGCGGCAAAGGTCAATATTCCGGCCCTGCGCGACCGGCGCGAAGACATTCCGGTGCTCTTTGCGCATTATGTGGATATTGCCTGCGAGCAGTCGGATTTACCGGTGCCCCAGATCACCCCCGATGTCATCGCGCGGCTGATGGCGCAGGATTGGCCGGGCAATGCGCGCTCGCTGATGAATGCGGCGATGCGCTTTGCCATGGGGTTGTCGGAGGGCGAGGATGCGCGCGCCGAACTGGGCCTGTCGGAACAATTGGCACAGGTCGAGCGGTCGCTGTTGATCGCTGCGCTGCAACGCCACGGCGGCAATGCCACCGAGGCTGCCAAGGGGCTAAAGTTGCCGCGCAAGACATTTTACGACAAATTGCTGCGCCACGGGCTGCGCGCGGATCTGTATCGCGGCTGACCCTTGGGCGGGGCGCGCTGGGTGAGGCTTTGAAGCGGTGAGGCTTTGAAGCGGTGAGTCGGGGACGCCGTGAGTCTGGGAAGCCGTGAGTCTGGGACGCCGTGAGTCTGGGGGAAAACCCGTCGTGCACAGCTGTGCGGTTTTTCGCACAGAGGGTGAAATCACGCGTGCGAAAAAAGTGACACATGCGGGTAGGTCTTGTGTCGATCCACATGAGAAGTTTCGCCTAATAGTCTGATTAAAAGTAAAAATTATACCAATTTCACGAAGGTGTCACATCGCCCTTGTGAGGGGCGGTTCACGGCGATTTGATGTCTGCAATCTGTTTGATCTTTGAGCAGATGGAGGAAACATGTCTGGGAGGACATCCATGAAATTTCTCGCAACCGCCGCTACGGCGCTCGCTTTGTCTGTCACCGCAACATCCGCTTTCGCTGCCTGCGACGAGGGCGAAATGGTGATCAAATTCAGCCACGTCACCAACACCGACAAACATCCCAAAGGGATCGCGGCGAACCTTTTTGCCGAGCGTGTGAACGACCAGATGGACGGGCGTGCCTGTGTCGAGGTCTTCCCGAACTCGACGCTGTACAACGACGATCAGGTGCTTGAGGCGATGTTGCAGGGCGACGTGCAGATGGCCGCCCCGTCGCTGTCGAAATTCGAAACTTTCACCAAGGTGTTCGGCCTGTTCGATCTGCCCTTCATGTTCAAAAACATGGATGCGGTGGATGAATTCCAGAACTCGCCCACCGGTCAGGACATGAAATCCTCGATGGAGCGTCGCGGTCTGGTCGGCCTTGAATTCTGGCACTCGGGCATGAAACAGTTCTCGGCCAACAAGCCGCTGTTGGAGCCGGGCGATGCCAAGGGTCTGAAGTTCCGCGTCCAGCCCTCGGATGTGCTGGTTGCCCAGATGAAAGCGCTTGGCGCATCGCCCCAACCGATGGCTTTTGCCGAAGTCTACGGCGCGCTGCAAACCGGCGTTGTGGACGGGCAGGAGAACACATGGTCCAACACCTACGGCCAGAAATTCTTCGAGGTGCAGGACGGTGTGACCGAAACCAACCACGGCGTGCTTGACTACATGGTCGTGACCTCTGCCGACTGGTGGGACAGCCTTGACGCCGATCTGCGCGACGAGATCGCCCAGATCATGCATGAGGTGTCGATGGAGCGCAACGCCGCCGTCGGCGAGGTCGAACTGCAGAGCCGTCAGGCGATCCTCGATGCGGGCGGCGAAATCCGTGAACTCACCCCCGAGCAGCGTCAGGACTGGGTCGAAGTGATGATGCCCGTCTGGGAAGAATTCGCCGATGACGTTGGCCAGAGCAACATCGACATGGCGCAGGAAATCAACGCCAAACACTAATTTGCACACATGCAGATCGTGCGGTCCTGCCTTTGCGGGCGGGGCCGCTTTTGTCATCATCCAGCGAGGGGGCCGACATGGCATCGCAGGGGCATTCACCCGCATCGGGCACATTCTGGGACACCTTCGAGGAAAGCGTCATCGCCTTTATCCTCGGCGCGATGACCCTTGTGACCTTCATCAACGTGGTCTTGCGCTACGTGTTCAACCATTCGTTTATCTGGGGTCTCGAAGTGACCCTGATCCTCTTTGCATGGCTGGTGCTGCTGGGCATTTCCTACGGCTTCAAAAAGACCATGCATCTGGGCGTGGATGCGATCATCAACCTGTTGCCGACGCGCGCGCAACGGGTGACGGCGCTGGTCTCGGCGCTGGCCTGTCTGGTCTATGCGCTGCTGCTGCTCAAGGGCGCGTGGGACTACTGGGCGCCCTATGCGGGGCTGGATCGCACCGCCGGTCGCTGGTTCCCGCTGGGCTTTGAGGCGACGCGCGATCAGGCCTGGTACGTCACCGATCAGGTGCCGATGATCTGGGTGTTCAAATGGTTGGAGCCGCTGATCAACATGGGCGAAACCTATGACAAGCTGCCCCGCGTCATTCCCTATTTCGTGCTGCCCTTTGGCATTTTGTTGCTGGTGGTGCGTGTCGCCCAGGCCGGGCTGCGCATCATTCGCGGCGAACAGAAAAGCCTGATTGTCAGCCACGAGGCCGAAGAAGACGTCGAGCGTGCCGCCATCGATGCCACGCCAGACGCGAAAGAGGTATAACCCATGGAAGTGCTCCTTCTTTTTGTGATGATCGTCGGCATGTTGCTGATCGGTGTGCCGATTGCGGTCTCGCTTGGCCTGTCGTCGATCCTGTTCATGCTGCTGTTTTCCACCGACAGCCTCGCCTCCGTGGCGCAGTCGCTCTATCAGGGCATGGCGGGGCATTACACGCTGCTGGCGATCCCGTTTTTCATCCTTGCTTCGTCCTTCATGTCCACGGGCGGCGTGGCCAAGCGCATCGTGCGGTTTTCCATCGCGCTTGTAGGCCATTTTCCCGGCGGTCTGGCGATTGCAGGGGTCTTTGCCTGCATGATTTTTGCCGCGCTGTCGGGCTCCTCGCCGGCCACGGTGGTCGCCATCGGGTCGATCGTCATCGCCGCGATGCGCGAGATGGGCTATTCCAAGGATTTCGCCGCCGGTGTCATCTGTAACGCCGGAACGCTGGGCATTCTGATCCCGCCCTCCATCGTGATGGTGGTCTACGCCTCTGCGACCGAAGTTTCCGTGGGCCGCATGTTCCTTGCGGGTGTCATTCCGGGCATTCTGGCGGGCACCATGTTGATGGTCGCGATCTATGTCATCGCCAAGGTCAAGAACCTGCCCAAAGGCGAATGGGCCGGTTGGGGCGAAGTCTATGCCTCCTTCAAGGACGCCTTTTGGGGTCTGATGCTGATCGTCATCATCATGGTCGGCATCTATGGCATTCCCGGCATTACGGGGGCGATTTTCACGCCCACCGAAGCGGCGGCTGTCGCCTCGATCTACGCCTTTATCGTGGCCACCTTTGTCTATCGCGACATGGGGCCGCTGAACGAGGATGGGGTTGCCGTGCCGCTGGCCAAACGCCCCTCGGCGTTGATCACGGCGCTGGTGCATCCCGATACACGCAAGACGCTGCTGGATGCGGGCAAGCTGACCATCATGCTGATGTTCATCATCGCCAATGCGCTGATCCTCAAACATGTGCTGACCGCCGAACAGGTGCCCCAACAGATCGCCGGTGCGATGCTGGACGCAGGCTTTGGCAAGATCATGTTCCTGATCGTCGTCAATATCATCCTGCTGATCGGCGGGCAGTTCATGGAACCCTCGGGGCTGATCGTGATCGTCGCGCCGCTGGTGTTCCCGATTGCGCTGCAACTGGGTGTCGATCCGATCCATCTGGGCATCATCATGGTGGTGAACATGGAAATCGGGATGATCACCCCGCCCGTCGGTCTGAACCTCTTTGTGACCTCTGGTGTGGCGGGCATGCCGATGATGGCCGTGGTGCGCGCCGCGGCGCCCTTCCTGGCGATCCTCTTTGTGTTCCTGATCCTTGTCACCTATGTGCCGTGGATTTCGACGGCGCTGCCCACGGCAGTGATGGGACCGGAGATCATCATAAAATAGGGCGCAGGCCCCAAATGTTTCGCGCGCCTCTCTCCTCCCTTCGAGCGCGCGATGCCCGAGGCCGCCAGTGCAGACTGGCGGCCTTTTTTGTGCCTCTGTCGCGCGCGCGCGCGCGGGCTGCAGGGTTATTCATTCAAGAAATTGATTTTGTACTGACAAGCGCTGCGCTTTGTGCGAGGGCAGGGGCAGAACCTGAAAACAGCAGCGGAGCGCAGCGATGGCACAGATCACACCAGAATTCCCGTCGGGGCGGGCGGGCCGATGATTACCGAATTTACACCGCTTGTGTCGCTGGGGGGCGGGCTGTTGATCGGCCTTGGCGCGGTGCTTTTGATGCTGGCTGACGGGCGGATTTTCGGCGCGACCGGCGTGCTGACGGGGGTGTTGTTGCCGCATGGCCGCAGCGACTGGATCTGGCGCGCCGTTGCGCTGGCGGGGATGATGACGGGGCCATTCGTTTTTGCCGCCTTCAGCGGTCATCTGCCCGAGATCAGCGTGCCTGTGTCCAAATTCGGGCTGATCGTCGGTGGCGTGATCGTCGGAATCGGGGTGACGCTTGGCGCGGGCTGCACCTCGGGGCACGGGGTGTGCGGCCTGGCGCGGCTCAGCCCGCGCTCGGCGGTCGCGGTTGTGACCTTTATGGTCACGGCCGGGCTGACGGTTTTCACCCTGCGCCACCTGTTGTGAGGGCACGACGATGAAACTGATCATGACCTATTTTGCGGGGCTGTTGTTCGGCCTTGGCATTTCGATGTCGGGCATGGCAAATCCGGCCAAAGTTGTGAATTTCTTCGATGTCGCGGGCACTTGGGACCCGTCGCTCGCCTTCGTGATGGGCGGCGCGGTTCTTGTCAGCTTTTTGGGCTACCGGCAGGTGTTTCGCCGCGCGGCCCCGCTGTTCGACACCCGCTTTCACCTGCCAGCCAACCGAAAGATCGATGCGCGGCTGGTTGGCGGCGCTGCGGTGTTTGGCATCGGCTGGGGCATCGCGGGCTTTTGTCCGGGCGGGGCCTTGCCGGTGCTTTTGACCGGCAACAGCGATGTCGTGATTTTCGTGCTGGCGCTTTCGGCGGGCATTCTCATGACCAAAGCCGTGCTGAACCGGCGCGCCTGAACGACGGCGCGGGCGTCTCAGTCGACAGCGCCGCCCGCGCGCACCCAATCCGACAGGCCGCCGTAATTGATGACCTTGTCAAACCCCAGACCGTTCAGATAGGCCCCCGCCTGCGCGGCGCGCCCGCCCACAGCGCAGTAGATCACCACCGTTTTATCGGGGTCGATGTCGGGCAAATGATCCGCGCTTTGCGGGTCGGCGCGCATCGGCAGACTCATCAGCGGCACATGCAGGGCGCCGCGCGCCATACCGCTTTGGGCCACTTCGTCCAGTTCGCGCACATCCAGCAAAACCATGTCACCGGCGGCGATACCGGCCTCGACTGCGTCGGGCGTGGGCAGGGGAGCGTTGGCGGGGGTCATCATCTTGGTCCTTACCGTAAAACATTTGGCACAGGCTAGCATGGGCAAACGCGGACCGCGCGCAAGAAACGCTTGGTGGAAAAATCACCTTATTGTGGTCTTTTCCTGCAGGTTCACAAAATGTTCTCATTTTCCCGTTGGAAGCGCGCCGCTTCTCGCCTAAATATGGATCAACCGTTAACGCGCGCTTTCGAGCCGGCGTTACAAACGTGATTTCCGAGGATAGTTTCGACATGGCCGATCTCAAGACAATCGAAGTGCGCGGCGCGCGCGAGCACAACCTCAAGAATATCGACGTGGATATTCCGCGCGACCAGCTTGTGGTGATCACGGGTCTGTCGGGGTCGGGGAAATCCTCGCTTGCCTTTGATACGATCTATGCCGAGGGGCAGCGGCGCTACGTCGAAAGCCTGAGTGCCTACGCCCGCCAGTTCCTTGATATGATGGGCAAACCCGATGTGGATCACATTTCGGGCCTGAGCCCCGCGATTTCCATCGAGCAAAAGACCACCTCCAAAAACCCGCGTTCGACCGTGGGCACGGTCACCGAGATTTACGACTACATGCGCCTGTTGTTTGCGCGCGCAGGCACGCCGTTTTCGCCCGCCACCGGCCTGCCCATCGAGGCACAGCAGGTGCAGGACATGGTCGATATCGTCATGGGCATGGTAGAGGGCACGCGCGGCTATTTGTTGGCCCCCATCGTGCGCGACCGCAAGGGCGAGTATAAAAAGGAATTTCTCGACCTGCGCAAACAGGGGTTCCAGCGCGTCAAAGTGGACGGGCAGTTTTACGAAATCGACGAGGTGCCGACCCTCGACAAGAAATTCCGCCACGACATCGACGTGGTCGTGGACCGCATCGTGGTGCGCGAGGGGTTGGAAACGCGGCTGGCGGATAGTTTTCGCACCGCCCTTGATCTGGCCGATGGCATCGCCATCCTCGAAACCGCGCCGCGGGCGCTGGACGACGGGACCGAACCCGAGCCCGAGCGCATCACGTTTTCGGAAAATTTCGCGTGCCCCGTCAGCGGCTTTACCATTCCCGAAATCGAACCGCGGATGTTTTCCTTCAACGCGCCTTTCGGGGCCTGTCCGCAGTGTGACGGGCTGGGGGTCGAGTTGTTTTTCGACGAGCGTCTCGTGGTGCCCGATGCCGCGCTGAAGGTGTCGGACGGGGCCATCGCGCCCTGGCGCAAGGGCAAGTCGCCCTATTTCCTGCAAACGATCGAAGCACTGGCCAAACACTACGGGTTCAAGGCGTCCAAGCCGTGGAAAGACCTCGATCCCAAGGTGCAAAAGGTGTTTTTGCGGGGATCCGGCAAGGATGAGATCAAATTCCGCTACGATGAGGGCGGGCGGGTGTATGAGGTCACGCGCAGTTTCGAAGGGGTCATTCCGAATATGGAACGCCGCTACCGCGAGACAGACAGCGCCTGGGTGCGCGAGGAATTCGAGCGCTATCAAAACAACCGCCCCTGTGGTCATTGCCACGGGTACCGCCTGCGCGAAGAAACCCTGGCGATCAAGATCGGCGGGCTGCACATCGGGCAGGTCACGGAAAAATCGATCCGCGAGGCGCTGGCCTGGATCGAGGACGCGCCCAACCATCTGTCCAAACAAAAAGAGGAAATCGCCCGTGCCATTGTGAAGGAAATCCGCGAGCGGCTCGGATTTTTGAACAACGTGGGGCTGGAATATCTGACTTTGGCGCGCAATGCGGGTACGCTGTCGGGCGGCGAAAGCCAACGCATCCGCTTGGCAAGCCAGATCGGTTCGGGACTGCAAGGCGTGCTTTACGTGCTCGACGAGCCGTCCATCGGCCTGCACCAGCGCGACAACGACCGGCTGATCGGCACGCTGAAATCCCTGCGCGATCAGGGCAACACGGTCTTGGTGGTCGAGCATGACGAGGACATGATCCGCGAGGCGGACTATGTGTTCGATTTTGGCCCCGGCGCGGGGGTGCACGGGGGGCAGGTCGTTGCCAAAGGCACCCCGCCCCAAATTGCCGCCGACCCCAAGTCCTTGACTGGGCAGTATCTTTCGGGCGCGCGCGAGATTGCGGTGCCCGCCGAGCGGCGCAAGGGGTCGGGCAAGACATTGACGGTGGTCAAGGCAACGGGCAACAACCTGCAAGAGGTGACTGTCGATTTTCCTCTGGGTAAATTCGTCTGCGTGTCGGGCGTGTCGGGGGGCGGTAAATCGACGCTTACCATCGAGACGCTCTACAAAAACGCCGCGTCGAAATTGAACGGCGCGCGCGAAACGCCTGCGCCTTGCGAAACGATCAAGGGGTTCGAACATCTCGACAAGGTGATCGACATCGACCAGCGCGCGATCGGTCGCACGCCGCGCTCGAACCCTGCGACCTACACCGGCGCCTTTACCCCGATCCGCGACTGGTTTTCCGGCCTGCCGGAGGCCAAGGCGCGCGGCTATAAACCGGGGCGCTTTTCCTTCAACGTCAAGGGCGGGCGCTGCGAGGCCTGTCAGGGGGACGGCGTCATCAAGATCGAGATGCACTTCCTGCCCGATGTCTATGTCGAATGCGAGACCTGCAAGGGCAAGCGCTACAACCGCGAGACGCTGGAAATCCAGTTCAAGGGCAAAAGCATCGCCGATGTGCTTGATATGACTGTCGAAGATGCGCAAAGCTTTTTCGCCGCCGTGCCGTCGATCCGCGAGAAAATGGATGCGCTGATGCGGGTTGGATTGGGCTATATCAAGGTGGGCCAACAGGCGACGACCCTCTCGGGAGGCGAGGCGCAGCGGGTCAAACTGTCCAAGGAGCTGGCGCGCCGATCAACCGGACGCACGCTGTATATTCTGGACGAGCCGACAACGGGGCTGCATTTCGAGGATGTGAAGAAGCTGCTCGAAGTGCTGCACGAGCTGGTCGATCAGGGCAATTCGATGATTGTGATCGAACATAACCTCGATGTCATCAAAACGGCCGACCATATCATCGATATCGGCCCCGAGGGCGGCGATGGCGGCGGGCAGGTTGTGGCCCAAGGCACGCCCGAAGATGTGGCCGGGGTCGCTGCCTCGCACACAGGGCGCTACCTTAAATCCATGCTGCAAAAAAGGGTTGCGGCGCAGTAGATCAAGGTTGGAACGAAAAACCGCGCCGGTGAGGGCGCGGTTTTTTCATCAAAGCCTCGCGTGGGTGGCGCGCGCCTACTGGTCTTCGAAATCCAGGGCTTTGGGGCGGACTTTCAGAACTTCCAGAGAGGTGCGATCAAGCAGAACCGCATCCGTTCCAAAGCGAAACCACGCAGCACCGCTGGGCGGCGCACTCAAACCCCACAGGTCCCAGTCGCGCATGCGCATCCGCCGGTCGGGCGTCCCGGCAAGCGTGTCGCCGGTTTTCACGGTTTTGGCGTGCGGGGCGGGCGTGACTTGGGTCTGAGCGGGGGGCTGGGCGGGGGCACTGGCCTTTGGTTTTGCAAGCTTGGGCGCTTTGCTTTTTGCCTTGCCCTCGACGAGAAGGCGGTTGTTTTTCAGGCTTTTGGCCTGTGCCGCGCTCAGGGTCGAGGGGGTGAACAGCGCCATGTCGAGCGGGAGCGCTGTTTGCAGGGTCGCTCCCGTGCTTGTCACGGACCCCGACGTGCTGGCGATACCTGAGGTGGCGCTGAGGACCAAAGCGAGTGCAATGCAACCTGCCCGCGCAACGCGGCGGTCCCGACGGTGCGCGCGGTCGCGCCAAAGCGCCTGAAGCCACGCATTCTGGAGCCACAAGTTTGGGCGCCGAGAGTTGGGGGGCCGAGAGTTGGGGGGGAAGTCAGGAAACATGGGCGTGTGTCTTGCCTTGGGTGTGTGTCATCGCGTGTTTCGACAGGGACGCAACGGTGCGCGCAGGTGAATAAGGCAAACCAACACCTCGCGCGCGAAAAAGTTCACTTGGGCGGCGGTTTTTTTGGGGTTACTTGATGATTTCGGGTTTCAAAAGACCCAAAAATGCAACGCCGGCAATGATCACGGTGGCGATCAAACTGGGAATGGCGACAATCCAGACCGTGCCCCAATTGTGCACCGCGATGCCAATCAGCGCCCAGCCGATCCCCACGGCATAGAGGGTCGCCGAGGGGCGCAACAGTTGCACCAGCGATCCTACCGTCAGCGCGCCTGCCAGTGCCAATAAGGCCCAGGCGATCTGCCCCAACACAGCGCCAAAACCTGCGCCCAGAATGGCAAGGGCGGCAAAGGACGCCGCCGTAAGCCAGCCCGCATAGAGCGCAATCGGGGCCGTCAAGAGCCATGGATCGGTGACCTGCGGTTTGGGAAAACCGGTTTCGCGATGCGCCGAAAACAGGGCGATAAGGGCGAAAAACAGCATGGCAAAGATTTCAACCGTTGCCCAGACCGCTGATATCTGCGCGGTCGGCAGCCAGATGGCGCCAATGGCCAGCGACAGGATCAGCGACCAGCGCGGCGCGTCCCAATCGCTGCTTTGCGCCCGTTTGGACAGGCCGAAAACCGCATGCACCAGCAGCCAAAGATAGATCACCCCCCAAATCGCGAAAGCATAGCCGGCCGGTTGCACGGGCGGGTCGATCTGGGGGACAGGGTAGAGGTCGGGGTCAAAGCCGCCAAAGCCGGGAAAGAGCACCGGCCCCAAGGCAAAAGCGATGGTGACAATCAAAAGGAGGAAAGCTTTTAAACGCATCATATGCGATTAACGTCTCAAACCGCGCTCGGGTTCAATCGCAATCACAAAAAAAGCCGAAACTGCGCGTTTTTTTCCCAAAGGCGCTGATGTCGGGGGCGGTCGTGCGCATGCGGGGCGATTTGATCGAAAATCTGCCGCGCAAGCGCCTGTTGAAAGCGCCTGCGAGGCAGAGGATGCGTAAGCGTCGACCTAGGCGAGGGTGCCGTCAAGCGTGAGCAGGCTGCGACCGCCCAGATAGGGCTGGAGGGCCACGGGCAGGCTGACGGTGCCATCGGCGTTTTGCCCGTTTTCAAGCACGGCAATCAGGCAGCGCCCGACCGCAAGGCCGGAGCCGTTGAGCGTGTGAAGGAATTCGGGCTTGCCGCCGCCGCTCGGTTTGAAACGCGCGTTCATGCGGCGCGCCTGATAGTCGCCTGCGGTGGAAATCGACGAAATCTCGCGGTATTTGTCCTGTCCCGGTAGCCAGACCTCGATGTCATGGGTGCGCTTCATCGAAAAGCCCATATCGCCGGTGCAGAGTTTGACGGTGCGATAGGGCAGCTCGAGTGCTTCAAGGATGTTTTGCGCCTGCGTCGTCATGCGGGCATGTTCGGCCTCGGAGTCTTCGGGTTTGAGGATGGAGACCATTTCGACCTTTTCGAACTGGTGCTGGCGCAGCATCCCCGAGGTGTCGCGCCCCGCCGACCCCGCTTCGGAGCGAAAGCATTGCGTGTGCGCGGCATAGCGCATCGGCAGGTCGCTTTCCTCAACGGTTTCGCCGTTCACAAGGTTGGTCAGCGTCACTTCGGCGGTGGGGATCAGCCACCACCCGTCCGTGGTTTTATAGCTGTCTTCCCCGAATTTCGGCAGTTGGCCTGTGCCGATCATCATTTCCTCGCGCACGAGGACGGGGGTGATGGCCTCCGTCAGCCCGTGTTTTTCGACATGGGTGTCGAGCATGAATTGCGCCAGCGCCCGGTGGATGCGTGCAACGCCTGCCTTGAGCACTACAAAGCGCGCGCCCGACAGTTTCGCGCCTGCACCAAAATCCATCCCGCGCGTGACCGAGGCCAGTTCGAAATGTTCTTTGGGGGCAAAGTCGAATGTTTTGGGCGTGCCCCAGCGGTGGATTTCGACATTCTCTGTCTCATCCGCGCCCAAGGGCACATCGTCGTACATCACGTTGGGCAGGCCCATCAGCAGCGTCGCAAGCGCGGCGTCGCAGGCCTTGGCCTCTTCGTTCAGGGTGGCAACGGCGGCCTTTTTTTCCGCAACCAGCGCGCGCAGACGTTCGAATTCCGCCTCATCGCCGCGCCCCTTTGCAGCGCCCACCTCTTTGGAGGCTTTGTTTTGCTCGGCCTGCGCGGTTTCGGCGGCCTGGATTTTGGCGCGGCGGGCCTCGTCTGCGGCCAGCACCTGGTCGGAGAGACCGGACAACCCCCGAAGCGCCATCGCAGCGTCGAATGCGGCAGGGTTTTCGCGGATGGTCTTGATATCGTGCATTTGGCTGAACCTTGGTCGATTGGGACGGTTTATTGGGGCAGGTTATGGCCGAAAACGGGGGGCAAGGGAAAGGGGCATTGCGACGCAAGCAGCGCCGCGCAGGACGCCGGCCCGCAACAGACGCGCCGCAAGGGGCAAAGGGCGTTGCTTTCTTGCCTTCCGCGAAGGGCGCGACTAGGGTGCGCGCCAAACCCGCGCGGGAATTCTTTCGCGCGCCTTGCTCAAAAGCGGGAAAGACCCCGCGCACACGCCAAAAGGACTTCTTTGATGCTCGATTTCATTGTGACACCTGCCTATGCGCAAGCAGCCGGTGCCGGCACCAACCCGATCATGCAGTTTGCGCCGCTGATCGCGATTTTTGCCATCATGTATTTCCTGATGATCCGTCCCCAGCAGAAAAAAGCCAAAGAACACAAGGCGATGATCGAAGCTGTGCGGCGCGGCGACCAAGTGGTGACTGCCGGTGGCCTGATCGGCAAGGTCAGCAAAGTCAAAGAAGACGGCGAGCTGGAAGTCGAGATTGCAGAAGGCATCAAGGTGCGGGTTCTCAAGGGCACGCTGGCCAATGTGATCTCCAAAACCGAACCTGCCGCCTGAGGGCGGTTGGGACCGGTGCAGGCGGTGCACCCGACTTGCGCCAAGTGATTCCGATGTGATGCGGGGCTGGTGGGAAATGCCCGTCAGCCCCGCATTCACGTCCAACCAGAGAAGACAGGTTCATGCTGCATATCCCGTTGTGGAAGCGTATCACCATCTGGGGGCTCGTCGCGATCGGCCTGCTCCTTGCCTTGCCCAATGCGTTTTATACGCGGGTTGAAACCAGCAACGACGCGCGCGCCGATATCGTTGCTGCGGGGGAGACGCCCCAGAAACGGGCCGCTGCGGATGGCTGGCCTGCCTTCCTGCCCTCGGGGCTTGTGAACCTTGGCCTTGATCTGCGCGGCGGGGCGCATTTGCTCGGTGAAGTGCAGGTGGCCGATGTCTATCAGGCGCGCATGGATGCGCTGTGGCCCGATGTGCGCGACGCGCTGCGCGCCGAGCGCGACACGGTGGGCACCATCCGCCGCCAGGATGCGCCCGCCGGCCAGTTGCAGATCCAGATTTCCCAACCTCAAGGCATGGAGGCAGCGCTTGCGGCCGTGCGCGCGCTGGCGACACCGGTGGTTTCGCTCACGGCGGGCGGTCAGAGCGATATCGACGTCTCCGCCTCGGGGGCGCTGATCACGGTGCAGCTTTCAGACGCCGAACGCGCGGCCACCGACACGCGCACCATGCAGCAATCCGTTGAAATCATTCGCCGCCGTGTGGATGAGGTCGGCACACGGGAACCGACGATCCAGCGCCAGGGCGATGACCGCGTGCTGATCGAAGTTCCCGGAATCGGCTCTGCCGAGGAACTCAAGGCGCTGATCGGCACCACAGCGCAACTGACGTTCAACCCGGTGGTGGGCACGGTTGCCTCCGCCGATGCGGCCGTGTCCACGGGGCAGTTCGTGGCGCCTGACATCAGCGGCAACGGCGTTTTCTACGTGCTCGAAGACGCACCCGTCGTCACGGGCGACGAACTCACCGACAGCCAGCCTGCCTTTGACCAGAACGGCCAGCCTTCGGTGACCTTCCGTTTCAATGCCGCGGGGGCGCGCAAGTTTGGCGATTACACGGCCGCCAATGTCGGCGCGCCTTTCGCCATCGTTCTCGATAACGAAGTCATTTCCGCCCCGCGCATCAACGAAGCCATTCGCGGCGGCTCGGGCCAGATCACGGGCAACTTTACGGTCGAAGAATCTACAAACCTGTCGGTTCTGCTGCGCGCAGGCGCTTTGCCGGCCAAGATCAATTTCCTCGAAGAGCGCACCATCGGGCCGGAACTGGGCGCGGATTCCATCGAGGCGGGCAAGATCGCCTCGCTCGTGGGCATCGCTGCGGTGCTGGTCTTCATGGTGATCAGCTATACGACCTTCGGGATTTTCGCCAATATCGCGCTGCTGATCAACGTCGGGCTGTTGTTCGGGCTTCTCTCGATGATCGGGGCCACGCTGACCCTTCCGGGGATTGCAGGGATCGTGCTGACCATCGGCATGGCCGTGGACGCCAACGTGCTGATTTTCGAGCGTATCCGCGAGGAACTGCGCAATTCGAAATCCGCCGCCCGCGCCATCGAACTGGGCTATGAAAAGGCACTTTCGGCCATTCTTGACGCCAATGTGACCACCTTCCTGACGGCGGCGATCCTGTTTATCATGGGGTCGGGTCCGGTGCGCGGCTTTGCGGTGACACTGGCGCTTGGCATCCTGACCTCCGTGTTCACCGCCATTTATGTGACGCGGGCGATGGTGACGATGTGGTACGGGCGCAAGAACCGCAAGGGCTGGAAACTCAAGGGCTTTAGCTTTGTGCCCGATGAAACCACGTGGGATTTCTTCCGCCGCGCCAAATATACCTTCGGCTTTTCGGTGGCGATGGTTCTTGCCTCTGTCGTGGCCTTCGGGGCCCTGGGCCTGAACTTCGGCATCGACTTCAAGGGCGGGACGACCATCCGCACCCAGGCCACACAGGCCGTGGATATCGCCGAATACCGCGCGGCGCTGAACACGCTGGATTTGGGCGATATTTCCATCACGGAAATCTTCGATCCCAATTTCGCCGCCGACCAACATGTCGCCTCCGTGCGCATCGGCGCGCAGGATGAGGTGGCCGCGATCAGCCCCGAAACCATCAAACGGGTGGAGGACGCCCTGAGCGCGGTGGTGCCCTCGATCGAGTTTGTCTCTGTCGAAAGCGTCGGGCCCAAAGTCTCGGGCGAGTTGATCTGGACTGCGATCGAAGCGGTTGTGGCCGCCATCGCCGTGGTGCTGGTCTATATCTGGCTCAGGTTCGAGTGGCAGTTTGCGGTCGGCGCGGTTGTGGCGCTGGTGCATGATGTGTCGATCACCATCGGGGTCTTCGCGCTGTTTGGCATCCCCTTCGATCTGTCGATTATTGCGGCGCTTCTGACCATCGTCGGCTATTCGCTCAACGATACGGTGGTGGTGTTTGACCGCGTGCGTGAAAACCTGCGCAAGTTCAAAAAGCGCGACCTGCGGGGCGTGTTGAACCTCTCGATCAACGAAACCATGTCGCGCACGGTGATGACCTCTGGCACCACGCTTGTGGCCTTGATCGCGCTGTTGGTGCTGGGCGGGGATGTGATCCGCAACTTCGTCTTTGCCATGACGATGGGCATCGTGATCGGGACCTATTCCTCGGTCTTCGTCGCCTCCAACATCCTGCTCTGGCTCGGTGTGAAACGCGATTGGGACAAAAAGGACGCAACCGCCGGGACGCAGTTTGCCGGCGCCGAACGGGTGTCCAAGGACGACGGCGCCAAATAAGCCGCGCGTGCTGCGACGACCAAGGGCCGGCCCGCAAGGACCGGCCCTTTTCTTTGGGCGATGATCTGTGGCAAGAGATGGCGCAAGGCGCTGCGACGGACCTTTGGCCCTTTGGTTTGCCAGCGCGATTGGAGAGCCGCGATGAGCGAAACCCCGCAGGAACGCCCGCAACGGGGCGAGGAAGTGCGACGCGTGACGCGCCCCGTTTTTCAGGCGGGGGCGGACCCTTTGTTTCCCCGATCCGCGCGCTGGGACAGCGCCGCAACGCAGACCCTCACCGATCCCTACACGCAGCAGCCCGTCGCGGGCCTGCCGCTGGGCGACGCGCAGGATGTCGCCGCCGCTGTGGCGCGGGCGCGCGACGGGCTGCGCGCGTGGGAGGGGCGGGGCGATACATCCTGCAAGCTGGCCGTTCTGAGCGCGGTGATCGCGGGCATCAAAACGCGCCACGAAGACCTCGCGCAGGCGATCCACCGCGAAATGGGCGCGCCTTTGGCGGTGGCCCGAAGCGCGCAAGTCGATGCTGCTTTGGCGCATCTTGAGGCCACCCGCGCCGCGCTTGTCGCGCATGAGACCACCACAGAGGTCGCGCAGGGCGGGCATTTTACCCATTTCGAACCGCTGGGCGTTGCCGCGCTGATCACGCCGTGGAACTGGCCGCTCAACCAGATCGCGCTCAAGGTCGGCGGGGCGCTGGCAGCTGGCTGTGCCATGGTCCTCAAACCCTCCGAACAGGCCAGTCTGAGCGGGCTGATCTTTGCGCAGGTCATGGCCGGGGCGCTGGCCGCGGCCGATGCTCCGCAGGGGCTGTTTTCGCTGGTTCTAGGGGCGGGCGACACCGGCGCGGCTCTGGTGGCGGCGCGCGGCGTCGATGTGATTTCCTTTACCGGTTCAACGGCGGTGGGGCGGCGGATCGGCGCGGCTGCGGGGGGCAATCTGATCCCTTGTGCGTTGGAATTGGGCGGGAAATCCGCCAATATCCTGTTTGACGATTGCGATGTCGATCTGGCCGTCACCCAAGGGGTTGCGCATTGCCTGCGCAATTCGGGCCAGTCCTGCAATGCGGCCTCACGGATGCTGGTTGCGCGCGCCATCTACGACAGGGTGGTCGCCAAAGCCGCCGCTGAAAGCGCGGCCTATGATGTGGCCAGCGCGGGGCAGGGCGGCGAAAGCCCGGGCGCGCGCAACCCCTTGGGACCGCTGGTAAATGCGCGTCAATTCGCGGCGGTGCAGGATCACATCGCACAGGCGCTTGACGAGGGCGCGCGGCTGGTTGCGGGCGGTTTGGGACGCCCCGAGGGTGTCGAACGGGGCTATTTTTGCAAGCCGACGGTCTTTGCCGATGTCACCCCCGAGATGGCCATTTTCCAGCGTGAGGTCTTTGGCCCCGTGCTGGTCATCACGCCCTTTGACAGCGAAGACGAGGCCATCGCATTGGCCAATGCCACCGATTACGGGCTGGCAGGTTATGTGCAAACCAGGGATCCGGCGCGCCTTGCACGGGTCGGCGCGCAGCTTCGGTGCGGCATGGTACAGGCCAACGGCCAGAGCCGCGCGGCCGGTGCGCCCTTCGGGGGGACGGGGGCGTCGGGCTTTGGCCGCGAGGCCGGAATTTGGGGCATTCGCGCCTTTCAACGGGTCAAATCCCTGTCAGGGGTGCCGGATTTCGACAGGTCTTTTGCGGGCTTGCACCGGCAGCCGCCGAAAAACGAGCCAACTTAAACGAATCTTCATTCCTTGCGGACAATTCTCTGACCATCCGGCGCCCTGCGCGCTGCCTGGAATTCGCGATGCTGCCGCCCCGACCTGATGGGGCGGCGACCATCAGCGCCGTGAGGAGACGTTGAATGAAGTTTTTGAATCGCATCAAATTGGCGCGCAAGCTGCCGGTTTTCATGGTCGGACTGACGGCGATTGCCATCCTGATCAGCAGCATCGTGTCCTATCAGGCCGCGTCGAAATCGCTGCTGGTGGAGGCGGAATCAAAACTGAGTGTCGTTGCGGATGCGCGCACCACCCAACTGACGGATTTCCTTGATTCGATCCATGTGGACATCGAAAGTCAGGCCGCAAACCCGACCGTCGGCTCGGCGGTGCGCGGTTTTGGCGAGGCATGGCGCGCCATCGCAGAGGACCCGCAGGGCTACCTGC
This sequence comes from Aquimixticola soesokkakensis, assembly GCF_900172375.1. GTDB lineage: Bacteria > Pseudomonadota > Alphaproteobacteria > Rhodobacterales > Rhodobacteraceae > Aquimixticola > Aquimixticola soesokkakensis. The sequence continues at coordinate 204,727 of NZ_FWFS01000009.1, forward strand.
AAAAGTGGTATATCGAGGACAATAGCTTCGCACAGGGCGAGAAACTGAACCTCGACTTTGCAGAGGACGGCTCCGCCTATAGCCAGGTTCACAAACTCTACCACCCGTATTTCCGCTCGCTCGTAGAACAGCGTGGATATTACGATGTGTTCATCGTCAACGAGGGGGGCGATATCGTTTACTCCGTCTTCAAAGAGATGGATTTTGCCACCAATATCAATGACGGCATTGTGGATGGCACGGGGCTGCAATCGGTGATCACCGCCGCGCTGGCGGCCACGGAGCCGACGGTCGTCTTTGCGGATTTTCAGTCCTATGCGCCCTCTTACGGGGCTCCGGCCTCCTTTATCGCGTCACCGATCATTGACCGTCGTGGCAATGTGAAGGGCGCGATTGCGTTCCAGATGCCGATCAGCCGCATGGATGCGATCATGAACAGCCCCGACGGGCTTGGGGAAACGGGCGAGGCACTGCTGTTTGGCACCGATTACACCACCCGGACCTCTCTGCGTCTCGACCCCGAGGCCAAGCCGCTGGAAACACCGGTCAAGGGCCCCGCAACCGAAGCGGCCCTGCGCGGTGAGCGCGGTATGGTCACCGCGCTGATTCCGCGTGCAGGCACGCAGGCAGAGGTGTTGATTTTCCACCGCCCGCTGCAATTCGAAGGCATCAGCATGGGGGTTCTCGTCTCCCAGGAGGTCAACGAAATCATTGCGCCCGCCAAAGCCCTTGCCTTCAAGATGATGTGGCAGGGCGGCCTGATGATCTTGGGCGTCGGGATCATCGGCTATCTGATTGCCCGCTCGGTGTCGCGCCCACTGACCTTGGTCGAGCGTGCGATGCGCACCGTCTCGCAAGGCGACTACGGGATCAGCGTCGAAGGTATTGAACGCCAGGATGAAATCGGCGGCATTGCGAAAGCCCTTGATGATTTTCGCGGCGCCTTGTCGCGTGCCCAACAGGCCACGCGCGACGGTTTGTTCAAAGGCGCAGCCTTTGAAGGGTCCTCCGCGGCCTTGATGATGATCAACACGGATTTCGAAGTCATCTACATGAATTCGGCGGCCTCGGCCCTGATGAAGGCCCATGATACCAGCTTTCGCCAGACGGTCCCGAGCTTTGATGCTGAAAAGATCGTCGGTCAAACAATTGATATATTTTACAAAAACCCAAAGGAGATCCGCCAGACGCTTTCCGATCCGGCGAAACTGCCCTTTTACACCGACATGAAGGTGGGCGAGACCTATCTGGCGCTCGATGTGAATGCTGTGGTCGATCTCGAAGGGCAGCAAATCGGCTGTGTGATGGAATGGAAAGACGTCACCGAGATGCGCAAGAATGCCGCCATCATCGAGGCCCTGGATGCCAATCAGGCAAAGGCCGAGTTTTCTCTGGATGGCAAGCTTCTGGTCGCAAACGAAAACTTCTGCAAATTGGCGGGGGCGACCTCTGAGGAACTTGTGGGACGTGACCACGATCACCTCTTTGCCTTTGATCCGGCGCTGGCGGCAAAGCGTGGCGCGGTCTGGGATCGGGTGACGGCGGGCGAAAGCGTCTATGGCCGCTTCAACCTGACCGATGGGGCGGGGGCGACCTCGATCATTGACGGGGCGTTCAGCCCGGTCAAGGAACAGGGCGGCAAGCCGTTTCGCGTCATTCTGCTGGGCAATGACATCACGCAATCCCAGCAGGCCCTGCGCGACGGCGAAGTCCGGCGCGAAGAAATGCAGGCAGCCCAGCAATCGGTTGTGGATGCGCTGCGCGTCGGCTTGAAAAAGCTCGCGGATGGCGATCTGACCAGCAAGATCGAGACGGTTTTCGCGCAAGACTATGAAACCCTGCGTGCCGATTTCAATCTGGCGATGGAAAACCTGTTGAACGCCATGAGCAGCGTTGTCGAGAATGCCGATATGATCCGCGGCGAGGCGTCGGAAATTTCCAACGCTGCAGACGATTTGTCACGGCGCACCGAAAAACAGGCGGCAACGCTTGAGGAAACGGCGACCGCGCTTGACCAGCTGACCTCCTCGGTCCGCTCTGCGGCGGATGGGGCCAATCAGGCCTCCGAAATGGTCGCCTCCGCCAAATCCAACGCCGAGGCCTCGGGCAAGGTGGTCGAAGAGGCCGTCCGCGCGATGAGCGAGATCGAGTCGTCATCGGAGCAGATTTCCAAAATCACGTCTGTGATTGACGATATTGCCTTCCAAACCAACCTGCTGGCGCTCAACGCGGGTGTCGAGGCGGCGCGGGCCGGTGAGGCGGGGCGTGGCTTTGCGGTGGTGGCCTCCGAGGTGCGCGCCCTGGCGCAGCGCTCGTCGGATGCGGCGCGCGAAATCAACGATCTGATCTCCCAGTCGGGCACCCATGTCAAACGCGGCGTCAGCCTGGTCGGAGACACCGGGGAGGCGTTGCGCGGAATCGTCGTTTCCGTGTCCGAAATCGCCAATCATGTCGCCGAAATTGCGGTCAGCTCGCGAGAGCAATCCTCAGGCTTGGCGGAAATCAACATCGCCGTGAACCAGTTGGATCAGGTGACACAGCAAAATGCCGCCATGTTCGAGGAAACGACCGCCGCCAGCCATTCGCTGACCCGCGAGGCCGAAACCCTCACCGTGACAATGGCGCGCTTTACCATCGACAGCGGGCGACGGCAGGCCGCAGCGCGGGCTCCGGCCACGCCGCCTGCGCAGACACGCGCTGCCGTGACAGCCCCTGTCGTCAAGCAGGCGGTGAACGCTCCGGAAATGCCCGGCGCCGCCTCGGATGGCGGATGGGAAGATTTTTAGGAGGCCGACCGAAGGGCAGTGCGCCCACAGGCGGCGGCGTTTTAAAGCGGGAGTATGAGTTTGAAAAAGATCCGTGTTCTGATCGTCGATGATTCAGCGACGATGCGAAAATTGATCCGCACGGCGATCAGCGCCGACCCACGCATTGACGTGGTGGCCGAAGCCAGCGATGCCCGTGAGGCGCGTGATGCGGTCAATCTTCACGCGCCGGACGTGATGACGCTGGATATCGAGATGCCCAATATGAGCGGGCTGGAATTTCTCGAACGGTTGATGCGTCATCGCCCGATGCCGGTTGTCATGATATCGACCCTGACGCGTCAGGGAAGCGCTGCCGCCGTCGAGGCCTTGGCGCTCGGCGCGGTGGAATGCATCGAAAAGCCGCGGTATGGCAATGCGCAAGACACCTTCGAGAAGCTCATCGAAGCGATTTGCGTTGCCGCCAATGCCCGGGTGAAAGATGCAGCCGTTACGCCGCATGTCGCGCGGGTGCAGTCGGGGCAGACCTATCAAAAAATCTGCCTGATCGGCGGCTCGACCGGTGCTGTGGACGCGATCGAGCGGATTCTATCCCGCTTTCCTGCGGATTGCCCGCCGACAATGATCACCCAGCATATGCCGGCCCCGTTCTTGGCGAGTTTTGCGGCGCGGCTGGACCCGATTGTGAAACCGCATGTCACTTTGGCCGAAAACGGACGGCCCCTGCGCGCAGGCGAGGTGGTCCTGGCGCCGGGGGGCGATTTCCATCTGGAACTTGGACCGGAAGGCACGCCCGTAACCCGCTTGCTGCAATCGCCGCCGGTGTCGGGGCATCGCCCGTCGGTGGATGTGATGTTTCGCTCGGCCCTGTCGCACGCGCCGCGCGTGGTTGCGGCAATCTTGACGGGCATGGGACGTGACGGTGCCGACGGCTTGACCGCGTTGCGCGACGCAGGGGCTGTGACCCTAGGGCAATCGAAAGACAGCTGCGTCGTCTTTGGCATGCCCCGCGTTGCCGGGGAAATGGGCGGTGTCAGCGAATGGGTCGATCTCGAGGATATGGGGGACCGCATTTTGGCCCTGGCGGCCACCGCGCCACGGAGCGCGGCGCATGGGGGATAATCGTCCGATGCAATCTTGCTACATCACCCAAGGGGAATTCGCGGTCGGTGATCGACCAGGCATCGTTATTTCAACGATTCTAGGGAGTTGTGTCGCCACTTGTCTGTGGGACCCGCAAAAGCAGATCGGCGGCATGAATCATTTCCTTCTCCCGGAGGGGGGCGGCGATGCGACCAAAGGTGTCAGTTCCTACGGAGCGAATGCCATGGAGCTGTTGATCAATGCGCTGATCCGGCACGGGGCCAATCGCGACCGTTTGCGCGCCAAGGTTTTTGGCGGCGCGCAGATGTATCGCGGTCTGACCGATGCCGGCACGCTCAACGGGCGGTTTGTGCTTGATTATCTCGAGCGCGAAAATATCCCTTGCGAGGGTAAAAGTCTGGGCGGGACGCATGCACGGCGGGTTGAATTCGTGCCCTATGAAGGCAAGGCGCGGCAAAAATACGTCTCTGACGCACCGATCCGCGCGGTCGCGGCGGTGGTTCTTCCGGCCAATGAGGTCGAACTGTTCTGATCCGCGGCGCTGGGGGGCAGATTGGCTGTGGCCTGCACAAACCATCGGGCGTTCAATTTCGGGCTGGGGCATATTTGGCTTTTCAGCCTCCCGTTTCCATGTAATAGGGACGTGCCAAATCGATCACCCAAAGGAGACACCCGATGGAGATTCGCGAGGCTCTCACCTTCGACGATGTATTGCTGGTTCCCGCTGCGTCCAGCGTTTTGCCGTCCACGGCAGATACATCCACTTGGGTGACCCAATCGATCAAATTGAACATTCCGCTCATGTCGTCCGCGATGGACACGGTGACGGAGGCGCGTATGGCCATTGCGATGGCGCAGGCGGGCGGCATCGGGGTGATCCACAAAAACCTCGACATCGAGCGGCAATCCATCGAGGTGCGCCGCGTCAAACGGTTTGAGTCCGGCATTGTGTACAATCCCGTGACCCTGCGCGCCGATCAGACCATCGCCGATGCACGCGCGCTGGCCGAGCGCTATAATTTCACCGGCTTTCCGGTGGTGGACGCCAATCGTCGCGTGGTCGGGATCGTGACCAACCGCGACATGCGCTTTGCGACCTCCGACGACACGCCGGTTTCGGTGGTGATGACGGCTGACAATCTGGCGATTCTGCACGAGCCGGCGGACCGCGATGAGGCGATTTCCCTGATGAAAGCGCGCCGCATCGAGAAGCTGCTGGTGACGGATGCGAGCGGCCATCTGACCGGTCTGCTGACGCTCAAAGACACAGAAACCGCCGTGCTGAATCCCTCTGCCTGCAAGGATGGCCTTGGCCGTCTGCGCGTGGCGGCTGCAACGGGCGTGGGGGATGCGGGGTTCGAGCGGTCCTCGGCGCTGGTGGATGCCGAGGTGGATATCATCGTCATCGACACGGCGCATGGCCACTCGCAAGGGGTGCTTGAAGCCGTCGAACGTGCCAAAGTCGCTTTTGGCGATAAGGTTCAGATCATCGCGGGCAACGTCGCCACGGGCGAGGCGACCAAAGCGCTGATCGGTGCTGGTGCGGATGCGGTCAAGGTCGGCATCGGCCCCGGGTCGATCTGTACCACGCGGATGGTGGCAGGCGTGGGCGTGCCGCAGCTGACGGCGATCATGGATTGCGCCAAAGCCGCCAAAGACATTCCGGTGATTGCCGATGGCGGGATCAAGTTCTCGGGCGATTTTTCCAAGGCCATCGCGGCGGGGGCCTCTGTGGCCATGGTCGGTTCGATGATCGCGGGCACGGATGAATCCCCGGGGGAGGTGATCCTCTATCAGGGTCGCTCGTTCAAAGCCTATCGGGGCATGGGGTCGCTGGGCGCGATGGCGCGCGGATCCGCGGATCGCTACTTCCAAAAAGACGCCGCCTCCGACAAACTCGTGCCCGAGGGCATCGAGGGGCAGGTAGCCTATAAAGGTCCGGCTGGCACCGTGTTGCATCAGCTGGTCGGCGGTCTGCGGGCCTCGATGGGCTATACGGGCAATGCGACCGTGGCGCAGATGCGCAAGAATTGTAATTTTGTGCGCATCACCAACGCGGGCCTCAAGGAAAGCCATGTCCACGATGTGCAGATCACCCGGGAATCGCCGAACTACAGGATCGGGTAAAGTTATATATTTCAGTGCGTTACGGAGGCCGGGGCGGGAAATCGCTCCGGCTTTTTTGTCGGAGCGCACCGTGAACGGGACGGAACATACCCTGAACTGGACATTGCATCAGTTGCTGGACTGATGCAGGTTGAGATAGCCTTGCCCGTCAACTGATGCATCCTTCAACGCCGGATTACGCGGATCAATCCGACGTAATCGCCAGACGGCCAGCTTCAGGAAAATTCCTGGTCGGCGAGTGCGGTTGTATTTGTGGGCAGCGGCGACCAGGCGGCCGTATGTGTTGCGTGTCATGTCAGTCAAACATCAGCATTCCCTCGAGACCTCGTCGCGACATGCTGAAGTTCCTGGTATGCAGACATCTCGTCAAGGGCCCACCTCAGCTTATGCATGAGCCCCCGGGCACCGTGCATCCGATCTCTGCGCCGCTTGGTTCCGGAGATGTAGAACGGGAACTCCTTGCCGTCCTCGGCGGCGGCATCTGCGATCTGCATCCACTCAGAATACTCGCTCCATGCATCACTGAGCGCCTCGTGTATTTTTTCGATCTCCTGATCCGTGATCGTTGTTGCGCTCATGCCAGACTCCTTTTTCTGAAAAGGAATTAGTCCCCGGAGCCGATCAAAAAAAATTGGGAATGCGCACGAAATGGCGTGCTGGGACACATCTCCTATTCAACACACCCCGCACGCCTCTCGGCGAAGCGCAACAGCGGGGTTTTCAGTCAGCCGATCGCCGGGTTCATGACCGGATGATGCTGGCAAACGACAGGGCCGGGGATCTACTGATACCCCGGCTCACATTACCTGCGACCCTGAATTTTGGTGTTCGTCTCAACTGCGGCACGCCTCGGCGATGACCGCCAGCGCCTCAAGCGTTGGGTTCGTGTCCGGCCGATTTTGTCAACACGGACTCACTTGACTGCAAAGAGGATGCCCCGCGCGGAGGGCAGGCACCGGGTTCGCTCCGGTCCGGAAGCAAGAGGGCGGGTCTCAAGATCCGCCCTCGGCAATTTCAGTGCTTGCGCTCACTCAGCATCCCAAGCAGCTCTGCCTCTGCAGATACTTCAGCATCGCCGTCGCGGTGAGCCTCATCCCAAGCCGCTGCCTTAGCTTCTACAGCCTCGAACACGTCCCGGTTCACAAGCACATAGTCAGCCCCGTCCTGGCGCTCGATATGCACCGCACTCTGCGCCAGAGGGCTCTTCTCAATCGGGCCCGCAAAAACATCAACAGCCGCGCCCAATTGCTTGAACGCAGTCTCAAATTCATCATCTGCCACAATCTATCCTCACAATTTTGACGGCTCTCATATCGAAGAGCTGTCATATTTGCGAGGGTCATCTCACCCGCTGTTTTTGACGCGCCGTTTTAACCGGCGCTATCGCTCGCCCCTGATGCATATCTCGATGGTCACGTTCTGCGTGAGACAGCATGTAGCCGCGCTGCAGTTGCTTATCGACGAAAGCTGTTACGCCCTCATCTCTCAACTCCTTTGCTGCGTCCCTGAAATTTTCCGAAACACCCTTTCCGATTTCAATTCGAGCATGTGCAAACAGTAGGCCGCCTTTCATGTCGTTGCCGGTCATGAACTTCCATCCGTCCAAAAATTGTTTGGAGCGCAACTGAGCGGTCTTTATCTGCTCTGGCGTCGGCGTGTCATCGAAGCCTGCCGCAAGCTTGTTGCCCGAATATATTTTGTAACCATTAGTCAAAGCCGTCGGCCAATGCGCTTCGCGATCGCGCTCTGTCCAGCCGTAGTAGTTGCCGCGGTTTGACAAATCTTCGCGGGCATAATCATATATCGCTTTGACAAATGTGCTTGCGAAAGTCGCGCCCGGCAATGCAGCAAGCCGTCCGAGCTCAATTTCGCGCCAGTCTTTTTCGACATAAACAGCATCAATTATTTTATCATCTTCGTATTGTGTAGTCATGTTTAGTCTCCGTAACCGCCCGGCGGGGAGGCGGAGATCTTTGTGGTTTCTGATTATTGAATGTCGCCGTAGAGCCTGGCTGTTTCTAACCGCTTTTTCTCAAGCAGAGTTTCGATCCGAACGCTAAGCCTACTCAAGAGAAACGCTGGTTCCGCGATCTCAGTTTCGTCCATCCGTGCGATTTCGAGTTGATCCGTTTCGCTACGCACAAAGTCGCAGTCTTCGCGGACGTGTTCTTGATCATCGCAAAGATGTAGCTTGAAGATTGTTTTTTCCGTCATTTGTTCTTCTCCATTTTCAGTGTGCATCGGGCGCTGTGTCACTCCGATACAGTGGAAATAGAGAAGGGATTCCTGATTCAAAATGAAATCAGGATTTTTTAGTATTCGACTGAATAATTCGCTATGATCGTCTAATAGGCGTCGGGTCAGTAGTCTTTTGCACGACACCATCCCTTCGAATTGTTGTTGTTCTGACTGTTTCGACGCCGCGATGTGCGACCTCAATTCCGACGCTATTAACTTCAGCATCTTCACCCCCAAAGCAACGATGCATAGCATCCAGTATACCCACGTCGCCGAGCGTGTTGACGCGAGGATCGGGGTTGTTGCGAACGCTGGGCACGGTGCCAGGGAAAAGGTAGATGCAGGGTGGGGGCAGTCGATAAGGGCCGATGTCTGTTAGGCGATCCTCAGCACCGCGCAGCTTGGGGCAGGGTCTTGCGGTCGTTCCGCAGATCCAGTCCCATACAACCAAGCCGTCTATGCGCTGGTTGCGGTCTATCATCTCCGCACTGAGGCGTGTGTGAATGCCGGACCAGACGTTGTGTCTAGGGGCGGCACCTGGATTGCTGCACACACTCCATACGATAAACTCATCGACGTGCGGAGGTCGTTGGAATATGTTTGTGTTGTTGCCGTCAAGACACCCCTTCAATTCGATGATAGCTGTCCGACCGTTGTTGAGCTCGACAAAGTAGTCATGACGATTGGCCTCACCCGCAGAACCCCAGTCAGCAATGTAACCGCCGTCTTGCATATACGCTAAAACCAAAGATGAGGTGCCCCTAGATTTGTAGACGCTTTGCTTGATAATTTTGGAAGCAAAGGACGATGCAAATGTCAAGGCAAATTCGCTACTCGGATGAGTTCAAGATCGATGCGGTGGCGCAGGTCACGGAGCGGGGTTATTCGGTCAAGGAGGTCGCCGAACGGCTCGGGGTGAGCACCAAATCTCTCTACACTTGGATGGCGCAATTTTCGAAGCCGCAGAGGCAGACGGATCAGGATGCCGAAGTTCGCCGTCTCAAGAAAGAGCTGGCCCGGGTCACGGCGGAGCGCGACATCCTAAAAAACCATTCTGGGCCGACGCCCGCCTGTGCGCGGTAGAAACAGCCTGTGCTACACTGACGCCGAAGGGCAGTTGCCGATGGCTTATTGGTGGGCTGGACCCCGTTAAAAAACGTGGCACATGGGCTGATGCGCACTTGAGAGTGGTGACGTCGCGGTTGTG
>NZ_FWFS01000012.1 GCF_900172375.1 Aquimixticola soesokkakensis
CACCCCAAACGATAACAAAAACCACTTACCCACACCCCAAAGCGCAACTTTCGAAAAATCAAAACCAAACACACCAAATCACCCCCGAGTCACCAAAACAAAAATCACCAAATAAATCCAAAACAACCCACAACCGACTCGCCTCAAACACCCAAAAGTGGCGCCGAGTCGGCGCGCAGGTGGCGTGCCGATGCGCGCGCCCTGCCCTTTTTGGGTATTTATATCCGAAAGAAGACCACCGGCGTGCCCTGCCCTGTCACGGCAGAATGAGGATGGCGCGAAAGTCATTCACATTGGTCAGGGTCGGGCCGGTGATCACCTGATCGCCGATGGCCGCGAAAAAGGCGTGGGCATTGTTGGCCGCGAGGGCGTTTGCAGGGTCGAAACCCGCCTGCGCGGCCTTTGCCAGCGTGTCGGGGCCGATCACCGCGCCCGCCACTTCGGCGGCTCCATCGACCCCATCGGTATCACAGGCCAGCGCATGGATGCCTGCGGCCCCCTCCAGGGCCAGGGCCAGTGCGAGGCAGAATTCGGCATTGGGGCCGCCGATCCCTGCGCCGCGCCGTGTCACGGTCAACTCGCCGCCCGACAGCAGCAACACCGGATGGGACAGGGCTTCGCGGCGCACGGCTTGGGCCAGTCCGGCCTGCGCGCGCGCCACGTCGCGCGCTTCGCCCTGCACAGCGTCACCGAGCAGGCGGACCTCGATCCCTTGCGCGCGCGCCAATCGCGCCGCGGCTGCGAGCGATTGCGCAGGCGCGGCGTAGATCACGTTTTCCACTTTTGACAGGCGCGGATCGTTGGGCGCAACGACCCCTGTGGGGCGCGACAGCGCTTGGGTGACGGCCTCGGGCACCGCGACGTTCCAATCCGCCAGCACCGCGCGTGCATCCCGCGCGCGGCTGGCATCGCCCACGGTGGGGCCGGAGCCGATGAAGGCGGGATCATCCCCCGGCACATCGGAAATCATCAGGGTCAGCATCCGTGCGGGATAGGCGGCGGCGGCCAGTTGCCCGCCCTTGACCCGCGAGAGATGTTTGCGCAGGGTGTTCATCTTGTCGATGGGGGCGCCGCTTGCCAGCAGGGCGGCGTTGACCTGTTGTTTTTGCGCAAGGCTCACCCCCTCGCAGGGCGCGCACAGCAGCGCCGAGGCCCCCCCCGATATCAGCGCGAGCACAAAATCCTCTTCGCCCAGCCCCGCCAACAGCGCGAGCATGCGCCCGGTGACGGCCTCCCCCGCCGCATCGGGCACGGGGTGGGCCGCTTCGACGATCTCGATCCCCTGACAGCTGCGCGCATAGCCGTAGCGGGTGATCACCAGCCCCTCGCAGGGGCCCCATTGCGCCTCCACCGCCTCGGCCATACGCGCGGAGGCCTTGCCTGCGCCGACCACCACCACCCGGCCCTGCGGTTTGGGCGGCAGGGCCTGCGCAAGGGAGCGCATCGGGTCGGCCACTTCGACCGCGCGGTCGAACAGGGACCGCAGCAGCGGCTCGGGCGAAAGGACAGCGGGCGGGCGGGTGTCGGGCTGCGAAGTGTCGGGCATGGGGTCTCCTGTCGGTTGTTACGATCATGGGCCCCACGCTTGCCGGCGCAAAGGGTTTATTGGGCCGCGCGCAGGGCTTGGCGCAAATCGGCAACCGCTTCGCGCGATTGTGCGGCCAAAGTCGCCAGATCGAGCTGTGGCAGCGCCCCGTTCACCACCACCGGCCGGCCCGCCACGAAGCTGTGTTTGACCGGCGCGCCGGCGCAGATGATCGGGCCAAGCGCAAGATCGTGCAGCCCCATGAAGCGCGGGGCCGACAGGTCGAACAGCGCCAGATCCGCCGCTTTGCCCACGGCGATTTCCCCGATCGCGGGAAGATCCAGCGCCTGCGCGCCCCCCATGGTCGCCCAGTGCAGGATGGTTTCGGGCCGCATTGCCCCCACGCCCTTGGTGGCGCGGTGCAGGGTGAAGGCGCTGTAAAGGGCCGCGCCCATGTCGGCCGCCTCATTGGCCCCTGCGCCATCAACGGCCAATGACACCCTGCCCCCCAGCGCATGCAGGCGGTCCGCCGGCGCCACGCCCGAGCCGAGCCGCGCGTTGGCCTGCGGACAATGGGCCATGCCGGTGTTGGTCTCGGCCAGGAGGTCCAGTTCGCGCTCGGAGAGATCAACCAGATGGGCAAACCACACGTCGTCTCCGAGCCAGTCGTGTCGGGCCAGCCATTCGAGCGGACGCTGACCGTACATCTTTTGCGTAAAAGCGGCGTAGGCGGTGTTTTCATTCAGATGCGCATGCAGGCGCAGGCCCAGGTTGCGGGCGAAACCGGCAATCTCGCGCAGGTCGGGTTCAAAGAGGTTAAAGGTGGGCGTGGTCGGGGCCACCGCCACCCGCGTCATCGCATCGGGCGCGCGATCGTGAAACCGCGCCGCCGTCGCCGCGATCCGCTCCAGCATCTGCGCGAGCGGCTCGTTGGGCGACGGCGGCATGGTGGCGTCGGCAAAGGCCCGCCCCTTGGTCATCCCCCCGCGCGCAAGAACGAAGCGCATGCCAAATTCGGCCGCGACCCCAAACAGCACTTCGGCAGGGTCGTAGTCGTAGCGTTCGGAGAAAATATAGTGGTGGTCGCTGACAGTTGTGCAGCCGGTCAGCGCCAGCTCGGCCATGCCGATACGCGCGGAGGTTTGCAAGATCTCGCGGGTGATCAGCGGCCAGTAGCGATAGGGCACCTCGGCCAGCCAGATGTCGAGCGCCTCGTTCACTCCCTCGGGCACGCCCTTGAGGATGGATTGAAACAGGTGGTGGTGAGTGTTTACCAAACCGGGGGTGACAACGCAGCCGCGCGCATCGACGACCTGCTCGCCCTGCTCGGGGGATAGCGCGCCAAGGGCCGCGATCCTGCCGCCGCGCACCCGCAACGCACCCGCAAACCGTGTGCCCGCGCGATCGCCGGTCAGCCCCTGCGCGATATTGGTAATCAGAAAGTCGCTCATGTTTTGCTCCCGCCAAGTCGTTGCGACGAGCAATGTCGGGGCCGCAGCCCCACCGCTTCTACTCCCTGCCTGTTCTGGCCTGCTGGCGCGCGCCTGTCACCTGCACCACGACAGCGATGGCCACAGCCGCGCTGCCTGGGCAAACGGTTTGCACAGAAAACAGGCAAAGGGTCGCCCCTCTGCCTCCTGGCTGCGCAAATCCGGTCTCAGCCTTTGGGCCGCAGGGACAGCCCGTCGGCAAAGAGGTGCAGCTTGTCCGAAGCGGCGCTCAGGTCCACCCGCTTGCCCCGAAGCCCCGCGTGGATGCCGGGTAATTTGGCGATCAACGGATCGCGCCCGCCCTCGGCGCTGAAATAGAGCAAAGTCACCTCGCCCAGCGCCTCGATGAAATCCACCGTGCCCCCGATGAGCGGCGTGCCCTCGGCCAGCACCAGATCCTCGGGACGCACCCCGACGTTGACGGCGCGCCCGAGCTGATCTGCCTCTGTGGGGATCGCCACGGTCGCTGTGCCACCGGACTCCAGCGTCACGGTGGTCTGCGCGCCCGTTGCGCTGATTTTGCCCGCCAGCAGGTTCATCGCGGGTGAGCCGATGAACTGCGCGACGAATTCATTGTCGGGGCGTTCGTACAGATCCAGCGGGCTGCCGACCTGCGCGATGCCCTTATTGGCCAGCACAACGATGCGATCGGCCAGAGTCATCGCCTCGACCTGATCGTGGGTGACGTAGATCATCGTGCTGTCAGGCATGGATTCCTTGAGCTGGGCGATTTCGATCCGCGTGGCGACCCGCAAAGCCGCATCGAGGTTCGACAGCGGCTCGTCAAACAGATAGACCTTGGGATCGCGCACAATCGCACGCCCGATCGCCACGCGTTGGCGTTGCCCGCCCGAGAGCGCCTTGGGCAAGCGGTCGAGGTAGTCGGTCAATTGCAGGATGCGCGCGGCATTCTCGACGGCGGCGGTGATCTCGTCGGTGGATTTCTTGGCGATCTTGAGCGCGAAGGCCATGTTGTCGCGCACCGTCATATGCGGATAGAGCGCGTAGGATTGAAAGACCATGGCGATGCCACGCTGCGCAGGCGGCACGTCATTCATCGGCACACCGTCGATTTCGAAGGTGCCGCCGGTGATTTTTTCCAAGCCCGCGATCATGCGCAACAAGGTGGACTTGCCGCAGCCCGACGGCCCGACAAAAACCACCAGTTCGCCGGTCTTGATGTCGAGATTGATGTCGCGCAGCACCTCGACCTTGCCACCGTAAGATTTCGCAACATCCGTGAGCTTGAGTTCCGCCATGGTCTCTCCCCTCCCCTTCTTGTGGTTTATTGTTTCAGCAGGATGCAGGGCTGCCACGGGCCCAGATGCACCTTGCCGTCCGGCCCCGCATGGGCCGAGTTCAATTCGCCGCCCACCGCATGCCATTTGCCCGCAGGCGGATCGATGGCGCAGGGGTCGTCGCTAAGGTTGAAGGCGCAAAACACCGTTTCGTCGCCGCTTTTGCGGGTAAAGGCGATGGTGTTGCCGATCACCGTCACACGGTCCATCGCGCCGGTTCTCAGCGACGAATGGGCGTGCCGAAACGCAATGGCCTTGCGATAATGGTGCAACAACGACCCGGGATTGGCTTCGGAGCTGGCGACCGACAGCTTCAGGTGCTCGCCCGAGACCGGCAACCACGTGGTGAAAGCATCCGAAAAGCCCGCGTGGTGGTTGGCTTCATCCCAGACCATGGGCGTGCGACAGCCATCACGCCCCTTGAAGGCTGGCCAGAAGCGGATGCCATAGGGATCTTGCAGATCCTCAAAGCGCAGATCCGCTTCGGGCAGCCCCAGTTCCTCGCCCTGATAAAGGCAAACCGAGCCGCGCAGGCACATCATCAGCGTGGTGAAACACCGCGCCGCACTGTCGCCCAGATTCCAGCGCGAAATATGGCGCGGCACATCGTGGTTGGAAAAGGCCCAACAGGCCCAGCCGTCGCCCGCAACCTCATCGACTTTGTTCATCACCTCTTCGACATAGGCCGCCGTCGGCATTTTGCCCGACAGCAACTCAAAGGCGTAGCTCATGTGGATGTGTTCATCGCCGCGCGTGTATTCGCCCAGAATTTCCAGCCCGCGCTGATCATCCCCGATCTCGCCGACGGCCGCCGCATTATAGCCGTTCATCAGGCTGCGCAGCTTGGCCAGAAAGATCAGGTTCTCGGGGCGGGTCTTGTCATAAAGGTGATCCTGCCAGGTGTAGGGGTTCACCGCAGGGGCCGTGATCGGATTGCGGTCTTCCTCGGCCAGCGCGGGGTTGTCGCGCAGCTCGGCGTCATGGGTGTAGAAGTTGATCGTATCCAGACGGAAGCCATCCACCCCGCGATCCAGCCAGAATTGCGACACATCCAGCAGGGCCTGCTGGACCTGCGGTTCGTGAAAGTTCAGGTCGGGTTGTTCGGTGAGGAAATTGTGCAGGTAATACTGGCACCGTGTGGTGTCCCATTGCCACGACGAGCCGCCAAAGATCGACAGCCAGTTGTTGGGCGGCGTGCCATCGGGTTTGGCATCGGCCCAGACATACCAGTTGGCCTTGTCGTTGTCCTTGGAGGCGCGGCTTTCCTTGAACCACGGGTGCTGGTCGGAGGTATGCGAGAGCACGAGATCGATCAGCACCTTGATGCCGAAACTATGGGCCGTCTCGATCACCGCGTCGAAATCGGCCAGCGAGCCGAACATCGGGTCCACATCGCAATAATCGGACACATCATAGCCGAAATCGCGCATCGGCGAGGTAAAGAACGGCGAAATCCAGATCGCATCGACCCCAAGCGAGGCAACATGGGGAATGCGGCGCACGATGCCCAGAAGGTCGCCGATGCCATCGCCATTACTGTCTTGATAGCTGCGCGGGTAGATCTGGTAGATCACGGCACCGCGCCACCAGTCAGGGTCTTTGGCGATATGGGTTTTGGAAATTTGGGAGGTCATAGTCAGTCTTATCCACCTTTGACGGAGCCGGCCAGCAGGCCGCGCACCAGGAATTTCTGCATTGCAAAGAACACGACGAGCGGCACGGCGATGGATACAAAGGCGGAGGCCGCCAGAATGTCCCAATCACCCCCGCGCGAACCCAAAAGTTCACGCAACCGCCCCGTCATCACGAGTTGGCTCTCGGTGTTGCCCAAGAAAACGGTCGCCACCAGCAGATCGTTCCACACCCAGAGGAATTGAAAAATCGCAAAAGAGGCCAGCGCCGGAAAGCTGAGCGGCAAAACGATGCGCCGGAAGATTTCAAAATCCGTCGCCCCGTCCACTTTGGCGCTTTCGATGATCTCCTTGGGCAGACCGGCGATGTAGTTGCGCAGCAGATACACCGCCAGCGGCAGGCCAAACCCCGTATGCGCCAGCCATATCCCGAGGTAGCCCTTGCCCAGACCAATCGAATTGTGCAGGCGCAACAGCGGGATCAGCGACATTTGCAGCGGCACCACCAACAGCCCCACGATCAGCGCGATCAGGATCGCACGTCCGGGAAAATCCATCCACGCCAAGGCGTAGGCGCAAAAGGCCGCCACGAGGATCGGGATGATGGTCGCCGGAATAGTCACGGTAAACGTGTTTACGAAGGAGCGCCCGATGCCTTCGGAAAACAACACGCGGGTGTAGTTGGCGGTGGTAAAGCTGGGCGGGGTTTTGACGGTGGTAAAGACCCGCTCGCCGCGCTTGCCGCTGGGCTGCTCGGCATAGGTGAACACATAGTCGCCATTCTCGGCAACGCTCAGGGTGTGGCCGTCATCCTGCGCCACCTCCCCTGCTTTGAAGGCCGCCGGTTCGCGGATGGAAATGCCGAAATCCGACACCGTGCCCGCACCGCCCTCATCCTCAAAGACGTTGCCTTCGATCACCCAGACCCCGTCCACCTGCCTCGCGGTATCCGGCGCGCTGGCGCGCGCGACGATGTTTTGTTCCGAGGCCGAAAGCGCGGTCCACCAGCCCGAGGTCGTGATCGCGTCGCGGTCGCGAAAGGAGGAGATCAGCAAACCAAAGGTCGGCACCACCCAGAGCAGCACCAAAAGGCCCACCGCGATGTTGACCGCCCAGGTCAGCGAGGACTTTGTCCCTGCGATATTGTCCATCTCAGATATCCTCCTTGCGGGCGTTGCGAATGTTCCAGACCATGATCGGCGTCACCATCAGCATGATGACAAGCGCAATCGCCGAGGCGCGCCCGTAGTCGTTGCCGCGAAACATCCAGTCAAACATGTAGTTGGCAAGCACCTGAGTGCCCCACTGGCCGTTGGTCATGGCCAGCACGATGTCGAAAATCTTCAATACGGTGACGGTGATGGTCGTCCAGACCACCGCGACCGTGCCCCAGATCTGGGGCACTTTGATCTTCCAGAACACCTGCCAGGGGTTCGCCCCGTCCAGAATCGCCGCCTCGATGGTTTCTTCGGAAATACCGCGCAGCGCCGCCGACAGGATCACCATGGCAAAGCCCGTCTGAATCCACACCAAAATCGCCATCAGGAAAAAGTTGTTCCAGAACGGCAGGGTAATCCATGCCGCGGGGTCGCCCCCAAACCCGTAGACGATGGCATTGAGCAGGCCGATCTGTTCCTGACCTGCCGCGCGGTAGTCATAGACGAATTTCCAGATGACCGAGGCCCCGACAAAGGAAATCGCCATGGGCATGAAAATCAGCGATTTGGCGAAATTTCCCCAGCGGATGCGATCCGTCAGCGCCGCTGCGATCAGGCCGAAAAACGTGGCCAGAGCGGGCACGGTGATCAGCCAGAGAATGTTGTTGAAGAGGGACTCGCGAAACTTGCCGTCCTTGACCAGCCAGACCCAGTTATCCAGCCCCACCCAGGTGCGACCGGAGCGGTTGTGCAAGGACAACCAGATCGAGTTGAACACCGGATAAACAAGATACAGCCCCAAGATAAAGAGGGCAGGAAACATGAACAGCCACGGGCGGATGCGATTCGCGCGATTGATATTGCGCCCCGCGTTCACGCCCTTGGCCGGAAGCGCCGCATCCAGCAGTTTATTGGACATGAAAAAGTACAACACGCAGCCAAACACGCCTGCAATCATCGTGCCAAGTGCGAATGTAATCTGCTCGAGCATCTGGTTCTCCCCCTCCCCGAATTGTCACAACGCGCCATCGCAAACCGGGTTGCGCAGCCTTTCAAGGGTGCGCCGTACAGGCCCCGTCGATGACGGTGCCCCAAAGCCGATCACGACTTTTGCCAGCAAAGACAAAGAAATACGTCACATCTTTTACAGGTAGCGCAAAGCGCGTCGCTGCCAAGAGCGGGCGTTGCACAGCCTGTCAAAGACGAAGTGGCGCGGGCACATGCGGCCCGCGCCAAACGGGCCTACTTGAGGCTGTCCCAGGTGGACTGGATCT
Source organism: Aquimixticola soesokkakensis (assembly GCF_900172375.1). Classification (GTDB taxonomy): domain Bacteria; phylum Pseudomonadota; class Alphaproteobacteria; order Rhodobacterales; family Rhodobacteraceae; genus Aquimixticola; species Aquimixticola soesokkakensis. The sequence goes on from NZ_FWFS01000012.1 coordinate 8,376, forward strand.
CGTCCGCCACGGATTGCGCATCCTCGCCGGAGGCGTAATCGACCATGCCGGTCCAAAATGCGCCTGCGCCGATCGCGCCGGGCATCAGATCGGAGGCGTCAAAGCGGAACACATCCGCGTTGAGCAGGATTTCCCCCATGCCGCGCGCCGTATCGGTGGCGTAGGTCGCGGTGTTCGCGCCGGTATGGGCGGTCAGGAACGCGCCATCCGCCATCCAGATTTCATGGGCGATGGGGTTCTTGAGGTAGTCCACGAACGCCCGCGCGCCCTCGGAGTCATTGGTGATTGCCGCCACCGTGCCTGCTCCCAGAACCGGATTGCCCAATTCTTTTTCAGCATAGGCCGGGAAGTAGAAGAAATCCGCGTCGATGCCGAGTTCCGTGCCCTCGGGGAAGAAGGCGGGAATGAACGATGCCTGGTGATGCATGTAGCACCCCGGAGGCGAGGCAAACAGACCCGCAGGGCTGTCGCGGAAATCGGTCGTTGCAACGGAACCGGCGCCGCCCTGCACAAAGGCATCGTCGCGCGCAAAGAAACCGAATTCTTCAATTGCGCCAACCACCTCGGGGGAATTGAACGGCAGTTCGTTGGACACCCAAGCGTCGTAGACTTCGGGTGGCTGTGTGCGCAGCATCATGTCCTCGACCCAGTCGGTCGCAGGCCAGCCGGTCGCAGCCCCCGACCCCAGACCGATACACCACGGGGTGCCGCCATCTTCGGCGATCTGCTGGGTCAACGCCTTGAGATCTTCCAGCGTTTCGGGGATTTCATAGCCCGCATCGTCGAAGTTGTCGGGCACATACCAGACCAGCGACTTCAGATCGGCGCGGTAGAACAGGCCGAACAGGTGATCTTCACCGTTTTCATCGGGAAAGGTTGCCAGATCCACCCAGGACTGGCCAGCGGCGTAGTTCTCTTGCACCCAGGCCTCGTCCTCATCGGTGAGCGGTGCAAGCAATCCGCGCGAGGCCATGTCTTTGACCAGCCCGGGCTGCGGGAAAATCGCGACATTGGGCGCAGAGCCCGCTTCGGCGTCGATGACGATCTGCTGTTCGAAGCTGTCGGAGCCGGAATATTGGACATCCGCGCCGGTTGCGGCTTCGAAATAGGCCGCAGCAGCGTTAAAGCTGTCCGCCTCGGCGCCCAGCCAGCTTCCGAAAACGGTGATCACTTCGCCCGAGAGGTCCAGCTTGGACAGCTCCTCATAGGCCGACCACGTAAAGTCGCCTTCGCCCACGGGATATTTCAGGTCCTGCGCATGGGCAGAGGACACGAGGGCAAGCGCGGCTGCGCTGGCGAATAGTGTAGATTTCATTCCATTACCTCCCAGTATGGTTCCGAAGTGTCGCGGCCGCCTGCCCGTGCAAAGCCCCTCCTCGCGGGGAGTGCAGGGTGAATCAGGAAAGCCAAAGCGCTTTGGGTGCGCTCAGAGTGTCGTTTAGATGACTATGTGTCAACGGTCTTATCCCGTCGTGTGTCAACGGCCCTGCCACGCGCACCCCATGAAAGCTGCGCGTTCGAAAACCGTTCTGCCCCTACAGTTTACGCGATTGGTCCAGAGGTCAATTCCCTCTTGGGTTGCGCCCCCTGAAAGCCCAGACTTGCACGCCTGCCCCGCCCTCTGTTCAGGGCGCCATTCAGGTTTTGACCTCCAGCACGCAACCGCTTATTCTTTAAGCGATCAAGATCAATGCGGGGTGCGGTCCTTTGGGGACCGGTGGCGGGGAGCGGCGCAGACAGACTATGAACCTCAAGGAACTTTCCAGCCTCTTGGGGTTGTCGCAGACAACCGTCAGCCGCGCGCTGAACGGCTACCCCGAAGTGTCCGAAGCCACGCGCAAGAAAGTCACCGCGATGGCGCGCGCCCACGGCTATGCGCCCAATGCACGCGCGCGCGGTCTGGCCACGGGGCGCACCATGTCCATCGGCCATGTCATCCCGCTGTCCACCCGCCATGAAATCGTCAATCCGGTGTTTTCCGACTTTGTGGCCGGTGCCTCGGAAATCTATTCCGCCAATGGGTACGACATGTTGCTCACGGTCGTGCCCGATCAGGGCGAGGCCGAAGCCTATCGCAAGATCACTGCCCGCCAGACCGTGGACGGCGTGATCGTGCATGGCCCCAAAGCACAGGACGGGCGCATCGCCTTGCTGCGCGAAATCGGCATGCCCTTTGTGGTTCACGGGCGGATGAGCGCGGATGACACCGGCTATGCCTGGGTGGATATGAACAATGTCACCGCGTTTTCGTGCGCCGCTGACTGTCTGATCGACCTTGGCCATCGCCGCATCGGCCTGCTGAACGGGTTGGAAACGCTCGACTTTGCCCTGCGGCGGCGCGAGGGCGTGCAGCGCGCGCTGGCGGCGGCGGGGATCGAGGCGCAGGCGCGCTATTTCCTCTCCGACGAGATGACCGAGGGCTTTGGCTACCGCGCCACCTGCGCCCTGCTCGACCTGGATGAGCCGCCCACCGCGCTGATCGTGTCCTCGCTGATTATCGGCATCGGGGTGCGGCGCGCCGCCGAGGAACGCGGGCTGAAGCTGGGCCGCGAGCTGTCGCTGATCGTGCATGACGACGACCTCAGTTATTTGCGCAACGGCTCGGAAACCGGCGCGCCGGTCTTTACCGCCACCCAGTCCTCCGTGCGCGATGCCGGGCGGATGTGCGCGCAGAATCTGCTCGATATCATCGCTGCCCCTGACACGGCCGCCCGCTTTCAGACCGAGCTTGAGGCCAAACTGGTGATGGGCAGTTCCACCGGCCCCTGCCCCGTGTAACATTGCGCAACGCCCGCACGCCGCAACCGGGTCATTCCCCCTTTGCGCGCGCGCTTTGGCCTGCTACCAAGGCCCAAACAGCCCGTTAGCGCTATCACAGATCGCCCCGTTGCCGCCACAAAGGACCACGCCATGCCCAGCCATCCCGCCAATACCCTCACGCTCGTCGCTGATGTCGGCGGCACCAACACCCGTGTGGCGCTGGCCGATGGCACCCGTGTTCTGGCGCAAAGCGTCCGCAAATATGCCAATGCCGACCACAGCGATCTGCAGTCGGTGATCCGTGCCTATATCGCGGATGAGGGCGGCGTTGATTGTCTGGGCGCATGTGTGGCAATCGCGGGTCCGGTGATGGACGGTGTGGGCAAGATGACCAACCTCGACTGGACCTTTGACCGGGACAGCCTGCGCGCGGCGACGGGTGCGGAACATGTGTCCATTCTCAATGACTTGCAGGCACAGGGTCACGCGATCGGCTATCTGTCAGAGGATAAGTTGCGGGTGATCATCGACGGCCCGAGCGGCAAGGAACACGCCGCCAAACTGGTGATCGGCGTCGGCACCGGCTTTAACGCGGCTCCCGTTTTCGACACCGAAGCGGGGCGTTTCGTTGCCCCGTCCGAATGTGGTCATACCGCCTTGCCGGTGGGCAGCGAGCGCCTCAACCGCCTTGCCGCCTTTATCGCCGCTGAGCACGGGTTTGCCTCGGTCGAGGAAGTGCTGTCGGGGCGCGGGATGGAAAACATCTACCGCTGGGTCAGCACCGAAGCCGGGACGCCCGCCAAACTGGCTGCCGCCGACATCGGGGCGGCTGCGAAATCCGGCGATCCGCTGGCGGTCATAACGCTGGAAACCTTCGCGCAAGTGCTGGGGGCCGTCGCGGGCGACCTTGCGCTGACACAGCTGCCCTACGGCGGCGTTTATCTCATCGGGGGAGTCGCGCGCGCGATCACACCGTGGCTGCAAGGCGATAATTTCGCCAAACCCTTTCAGGACAAAGGCCGGTTTTCGACCTTCATGCGCGATTTTGGCGTAAAAATTGTCGAGGATGATTTCGCCGCTCTCGTGGGCTGCGCCAGCCATATCGCCCATAAAACACACGGATAAATCGCTCCGACAGCCCCCAAGTCCAATCCAGCGCGCGCCCTGAGTGGCGCGCGTTTTGCGTTTGTGATGTCGAAAATCTTTCCTGCGTAACGTCGAATTAACGGTCTGCCCGCTATGACATAGGACGCAGACGGGACGACAAGGGACACATAGATGCAACTTCTGACACCAGACTTGCGGAGACGGGCATGAGCACGACAGTGACACTCGACGCGCGTCTCGACTACCAATCTGTAGAGCCATTGCGCGATACCTTGCTGGCGGCGGGCCCCGCTGAGCTTGTGATCGACGCCGCCCATGTGCGCCACATCGGCACGCTGGCCCTGCAAACGATTCTTGCCGTGGTCAAAACCCGCGCCACCAACAACCAGGCCACCCGCGTGAGGGAAGCCTCGGACGCCTGCGTCGATCAACTGGGCCTCTTCGGCTTTACCCCTGAAACGCTTACACAACCGGAGGAATGGGCATGAGCCTCGAAGTCCTCGCTGTCGATGACAGCCGAACCATGCGCGACATGTTGAACCTCGCGCTTTCCTCGGCGGGTTTTACCGCCCACCTTGCCGACGATGGCCTGCACGGCCTTGAAGTGCTCGAAGATATCGAGCCGGACGTCATCATCACCGATATCAACATGCCACGCCTTGATGGCTTTGGGTTCATTGACGCCGTGCGTCGTGAGGAAAAATGGGCACGCATTCCCATTCTGGTCCTCACCACCGAAAGCGCCGACGAGTTGAAAGCCAAAGCCCGCGCGGCAGGGGCGACCGGCTGGATCGTCAAACCCTTTGATCCGGCAAAACTGGTCAAAGCGCTGCAAATGGTTGCTGGCTGAAAGGTAGAACATGTCTGACCCGATGGCAGAAATCCGCGCCTCCTTCTTTATCGAATGCGAGGAACTCCTGGAAAGCCTGCAAGATGGCCTCCAGATGATGGATGACGGCGAAAGCGATAGTGAAACCATCAACATCGTCTTTCGCGCGGTCCATTCGATCAAAGGCGGCGCAGGAGCCTTTGGGTTGAACGATCTGGTCCATTTCGCGCATCGGTTCGAAACCGCCATGGACGAAGTGCGCACGGGCCGGTTTGTGCCCGATGGCGAAGCGATCAAAATATTCTTCGCCTGCGCGGATGTGTTGGGCGACCTTGTCCGTGCCTCGCGCGACGAAACCCCGATTCTCGACGAAATGACCGCACCGGTGCTCGATTCGCTCGAACGTCTGGTCGGCATGGAAGAGGAAGTCGAGGAGGAGGTGGAATTCGTGCCTGCGGGCATCGCGCTCGACCTCGGCGGACTTGGGGATCTTGGCGGCGGGATGGGCGACCTGCCCCCGCTGGATTTACCAGCACTCGACATGCCATCGCCTGACCTCTTGTCGGCAGACGGCCTGCCTGAGGGCAGTGAAACGCCTGACGTCGCGGGCGACAATGACGCACAAGCTGCTCTTGGCAAAGGCTTTAAAATCCACTTCCTGCCGGAACCTGCCCTGTTCATTTCCGGCAACGAGCCGCTTTACCTCTTTCGGGCCCTGCGCGATCTGGGCGACTTAACGGTTCGCTGCGACACCTCCCGCCTGCCCGCGGCAGAGGCGCTTGCGGCCGAAACCGGTTACCTGTCCTGGTCCTTGGTGCTCCTGACCGAGGAACCCGAAACCGCCGTGCGCGATGTCTTTGAATTCGTTGACGGTCTCTGCGTCCTCACCATCGAACCGATCACGAACGCAGCCTTGGACGGTAGCATGGCTCTGCCCGATCTCGATGTCCCGTCAGCGCAGATCCCGCTTGCGCCCGGCGACTCGGCCGAGACCGCGCCTGTCGAAACAATCGCCGCCGAGGCCCCGCCCAGCAGCCCCGCGCAAGCGGCGCCTGCCGCCCTGCCCGACCGGCTTGCGCCCGGCGCTGCAGCTGCGCCAATCCCTGCGCCAATCCCTGCGCCAGCCGCTGCGCCAGTCGCGCCGCCCGCACCGATCGAAAGCGCCGCGGAAAGTACAGAGCCAAGCGATGCACCTTCGCGCGAAGCGAAAAACGCCCCGACCCAACCGCGCGCAACCGTGCGCGTCGACCTGGAGCGCGTGGACCGTCTGGTCAACCTAGTCGGGGAATTGGTGATCAACCAAGCCATGCTCAGCCAATCCGTCACCGAAGCCGGCCTGCCGGCCAATTCGGCGGTCTCGACCGGGTTGGAAGAATTTTTGCAGCTCACGCGCGACATCCAGGAAAGCGTGATGATGATCCGCGCCCAGCCGATCAAATCGCTGTTCCAGCGCATGGGGCGGATCGTGCGCGAAGCCTCGGCGGCCGTGAACAAGGACGTCCGCCTGCACACAGACGGCGAAAATACCGAAGTCGACAAGACCGTGATCGAACGGCTCGCCGATCCGCTGACCCATATGATCCGCAATGCGGTGGATCACGGGTTGGAAACCACGGAAAAACGGGTCGCAAGCGGCAAGCCGCGCAACGGGCATGTGACCCTCACCGCACAGCACCGCTCCGGACGGATCGTCATCGATGTCTCGGATGATGGCGGCGGCATCAACCGCCCCCGCGTTCTGGAAAAAGCCATCGAAAAGGGTCTGGTCTCGCCAGAGGCACAACTGAGCGATGGCGAGATCGACAACCTTTTGTTCCTGCCCGGCTTTTCCACCGCCGCAGAGGTCTCGGCTCTGTCGGGGCGCGGGGTTGGCATGGATGTGGTGAAAAGCTCGATCCAGTCGCTCGGCGGGCGGATCGCCATCACCTCCGTCGAAGGCAAAGGCACGACCTTTTCGATCTCTCTGCCGCTCACGCTTGCCGTGCTCGACGGGATGGTCGTGCGGGTGGCCGGCGAAACCCTGGTCGTCCCGCTCAACGCCATTCTCGAAACGCTGACCCTCACAGACGACGACATCAAACAACTCGGACCTGAAACCCATGTGGTGCAACTGCGGGGCGGATTTGTTCCGTTGCTCGATCTGGGTGCCGAACTGGGCTATCGCACGCCCGAACAAAGCTACGTCGGTGGCATCGTCCTTTTGATCGGCCAGGAGGACGGGCATCGCGCCGCCCTCGTCGTGGATGCGATCGAGGATCAGCGACAAGTCGTGATCAAGGGTCTCGAGGGCAGCTACGGACGCGTTCCGGGCATCGCCGCCGCCACGATTTTGGGCGATGGGCAAATCGCGCTCATCCTCGATCCGATGGATCTTATCAGCCAAGCCAGCGGTCGCACCAAAGACCGCAGCCTGTCCCTTTCGCACGCAGGATAACGCAATGAATGACATCACCAAACAACCCGACTCTGCCATTGAACTCCTGTCCTTTCGCGTCGGCGGTCAGGATTACTCGGTCGATATCATGTCCGTGCGCGAGATCAGAGGCTCCGCCAAGGCGACCTCCCTGCCCCATGCGCCTGCCTTTGTGCGCGGGGTGATCAACCTGCGCGGCACCGTGCTGCCAATCATTGATCTTGCCGCACGGCTTGGGCTTGAAACCGGCCAAGACACCGAACGCAACGTGATTATCGTCGTTGATCTTGGCGGGCGCACCGCGGGGCTGATGGTTGACGCCGTGTCGGACATCCTCGCGATTCCGACCGATGAAATGCAGCCTCCGCCCGACCTTGCGGCTGACGACGCCCGCACCTTTGTCAGCGCACTGACCATCGTCGACGGGCGGATGATCCGCGTGCTTGATTTGAACGCGGTGATGCCGCCGCAAGGCGAGGAAGCCGCTTGACCTACCATGCCCCAGAGGAGCGCGCAAAATTCGGCGCGACCATGTCCGACGCCACGTTTTCGCGCGTCGCAAAAATTGCGCAACGCGAAGCGGGGCTGGTTCTGGCCCATGCCAAACTGTCGATGGTCCAATCCCGTCTCTCGCGGCGCCTACGTGCCTTGCAGCTGCCGGACTTTGACAGCTACCTCGATTTTCTGGAGGGGGAAGCCGATGGTCGCACCGAAATGCGCCATTTCATCTCGGCGCTGACCACAAATGTGTCGCATTTCTTTCGGGAAATGCACCACTTCAACACGCTCAAGGAACAAGCCCTGCCCAAGCTGATCGAGCGCGCCAAATCCGGTGGGAAAATCCGCATCTGGTCCGCGGGATGCAGCAACGGGCAGGAACCCTACTCGATTGCGATGAGCATTCTGGAGGTGTTCCCTCAGGCCGGCGACTTCGACATCAAGATTCTTGCGACCGACATCGACCCCGAAGTTTTGGCAACGGCGCGGGCGGGCGTGTATTCCGGCTCTTTGACCACGGGCCTCGATGAGGACACAAAGCGCAGCTATTTCGACCGCAGCGGGACCGCCGAGGACGAGAAGCTGACGGTCAAACCCAATGTGGCCGCCTTGGTGGCCTTTCGCGAATTGAACCTGCATGCCACCTGGCCGATGCAGGGCCAGTTCGACGCGATCTTCTGTCGCAATGTCGTCATTTATTTCGACGAGCCGACGCAGGAAAAACTGTACCGCCGCTACGCAGAACGGCTGGGCCGTGAGGGGTGGCTGTTCTTGGGACATTCCGAGCGGATCAATGATTCTTCGGCGCAATTGTTCGCCAGTTGCGGCGTCACGACCTATCGCCCGACGGGGGCGACACCTTCATCCTCAGCAAAACCGACCGCAGGCGCGGTCGCGAAAGGGCAGCAACATGGCGCTTAGAGATCAACTTCGTATTCTCGTCGTGGACGACATGTCCACCAGCCGCGGCCTGATCACCAATGCGCTGGACTCCTTTGGCATTCGCACCGTGGCCAGCGCATCCGACGGGCCGAGTGCCCTGCAAAAAATCGCCGCATCGCCCGTCCATCTGGTAATCAGCGACTACAACATGCCCGGCATGGACGGCTTGCATTTGTTGCACGCGTTGCGCAGCGCGCCGGCCACGCGCGGCGTCGGATTTTTGCTGATCACCGGGCGCGCAGATCGCGAGATCATTGAAAAAGGGAAACAGCTCGGCATGAACAACTTTCTCAAAAAACCGTTTGAACCCGCTGGGTTGCGCGCCGCAATCGAAGCCATCGTGGGGCGGCTGTAATGACCATTCCCTCCCCGTTTCGCGGGACGACCGGTGGGACGTCCTTTGAGGAGCAGACGATCGATTACCCGCTGCTCAACCGGCGTATCCAGGATGAAATCATGGCCTTGGTGATCCTCGCGGCCGAAGTGCAGATCGCACTTGGCCCCACTCTGGCCGAAGCGCGCTCCCTGTCCCCCGCCGTCCAGCGCAGCTTGCAAGCGATCGACCGCTTGCAACAGACGCTCGACGATCTGCAACGGGTGATGGGGTTCATGGCGGCGCAATCGCCCCATGCGGGGATCAAGATCGAACCCCTCAGCCATGTCATCAAACTGCGCCACCTCGCCCACAAATTGTTTGACGATGTCGATACGCCCTTTGCGCTGGCAGAGGATGACTCCGGCGACATCGCCTGGTTCTAAGCCCGGTTTTACGCGTCGTCCCAAGCCCCACATCCGCGCATAAAACATCCGCGCATAAAAAAGCCTGCACGGCGCGAACCGAACAGGCGAATTTTTCAGGCTTTGCGCAGGTGAATGCGCGCTCTGACCGGGATCAAAATTGCTTGCGCAACCTTGATCTTAGCCAACCAGTTCGAGACCGGAGAAGAAATACGCGATTTCTTGCGCAGCAGTTTCCGGAGCATCGGACCCGTGTACAGAGTTCTCGCCAACCGATTCTGCGAATTCTGCGCGGATGGTGCCGGCCGCCGCGTCCGCGGGGTTGGTTGCGCCCATGACTTCGCGGTTTTTCGCGATTGCGCCTTCGCCTTCAAGGACTTGCACAACAACCGGCTCGGACGCCATGAAGTCGCAGAGTTCGCCGTAGAAGGGACGCTCTTTGTGGACTTCGTAGAAGGTGCCAGCCTGCGCCGGGGTCAGTTGGATGCGTTTTTGCGCAACGATGCGCAGGCCGGCTTCTTCAAACTTGGCGTTGATTTTGCCCGTCAGGTTGCGGCGGGTTGCGTCGGGTTTGATGATCGACAGGGTACGTTCGATAGCCATTTTCATGTCTCGTCTCTACAGCGGCGCGAGCCCTACGCCCTCGCCTTGATTATGGCCCGCGACTTATCACGCGACATGCGTGATGGAAAGCCGCGATTGACTTGGCGTTTGGGATAGGTCAGGTGACGGATCATGCTCAGGATCTCAGATATCACCTATTCCGTGGAAGGCCGCCCCCTGTTTGAAGGGGCCTCCGCCACGATTCCCACCGGACATAAAGTCGGGCTTGTCGGGCGCAATGGCGCGGGCAAAACGACGCTGTTCAAACTTATTCGCGGCGAATTGCAGCTTGAAGGCGGGACGATCGATATCCCCCAACGCGCGCGCATCGGCGGCGTGGCCCAAGAGGTCCCCGGCAATGAGGTTTCCCTGCTCGACACGGTGCTGGCCGCCGATGTTGAACGCGCGGCCCTTTTGGCAGAAAAGACCGACGATCCCAATCGTATCGCCGATATCCAGACACGGCTTGCCGATATTGACGCCTGGTCTGCCGAGGGGCGCGCCTCCTCGATTCTCAAGGGGTTGGGTTTCACGGCCGAAGAACAACTTATGCCCTGCTCGGCTTTTTCGGGCGGCTGGCGGATGCGCGTGGCGCTGGCGGCGGTGCTGTTTTCCGAACCCGACTACCTGCTGCTCGACGAGCCGACCAACTACCTCGACCTCGAGGGCGCGCTCTGGCTTGAATCCTATCTGGCGAAATATCCCCACACGGTGCTGATCATTTCCCACGACCGCGAATTGTTGAACCGCGCGGTCGGGGCGATCCTGCACCTCGATAAAAAACAGCTGACGCTCTGGACCGGCAATTACGACGCCTTTGCCAAGGCCCGCGCGGCACAACGTGCCATTCAAGCGGCTGCGGCCAAGAAACAGGACGCCGCCCGCGCCCACCTGCAAAGCTTTGTGGATCGCTTCAAGGCCAAGGCCTCCAAGGCGAAACAAGCCCAGTCGCGCGTTAAGATGCTCGACAAAATGGTCAAGATCACCGCCCCCGAGGACGAGGCACGCACGCGCTTTACCTTCCCCGAACCCGAAGAACTGTCGCCGCCGATCATCCATATCGAGGGCGGCTCGACGGGCTATGACGACACGGTGATCCTGAAAAACCTGAACCTGCGCATCGACCAGGATGACCGCATCGCGCTTTTGGGGCGCAACGGCGAGGGCAAATCGACGCTATCCAAGCTGTTGTCGGACCGCCTGCCCGCGATGGGGGGCAAAATCACCCGCTCCAACAAGCTGCGCATCGGCTTTTTTGCCCAGCATCAGGTGGACGAGCTGTTCATCGACGAAACGCCGCTTCAGCACCTTCAGCGCGAGCGCCCGGGCGAGATGCAATCCAAACTGCGTGCCCGTCTGGCTGGTTTCGGCCTGGGTGCCGATCAGGCGGAAACCGAGGTGGGTCGCCTATCAGGGGGCCAGAAGGCGCGACTGTCGCTGTTGCTGGCCACCCTGCCCGCACCGCATCTTCTGATTCTCGATGAGCCGACCAACCACCTTGATATCGAAAGCCGCGAAGCGCTGGTCGAGGCGCTGACCGCCTACACGGGCGCGGTGATCCTTGTCAGCCACGACATGCACCTCCTGTCGATGGTCGCGGACCGTCTGTGGCTGGTCAAGGACGGCACGGTGGCGCCCTATGAGGACGACCTTGAAACCTATCGCAAAATGCTGATCACGCCGGATGCACCGGCGAAATCCTCACGCGACAAGGAAAAGGCCGCCGCCAAACCCAAACCCTCGCGCGACCAGATTCTGGCCCTCAAGGCCGAGGTGCGCAAATCCGAGGAACGTGTCACCAAGCTGCAGGACATGAGCCAGAAACTGGCCAAGAAACTGTCCGATCCCAAACTTTATGACGAGGATCGTGTGGATGAGGCCGCCGTTTGGCAAAAGAAATATGCCGAGGTGATGGAAGCCATCACCCGCGCGGAAACCCTCTGGGTGGCCGCCCTCGAAAAGCTGGAAAAAGCGGAGAAATAACATGGATATGGCCGGCCTGATCGCAGCATTTTTCACCTTGTTCGTGGTGATTGACCCGATCGGGTTGGCCCCGCTCTTTGTTGCGCTGACCCAAGGCGAAAGCACGCATAAACGGCGCGTCATCGCCGTGCGTGCTGTCGCCATCGCCGCTTTCGTCCTGGTTTTATTCGGGATTTTCGGTGAAGCGGTTTTGGGCTTTGCGGGCATTTCCATGGGGGCCTTTCGCATCGCGGGGGGCATTTTGCTGTTCCTCACCGCGCTCGACATGTTGTTTGAACGGCGCACCAAACGGCGCGGCGAACAGGCCGCCACCCATGACGATGACGCCTCCGACGACCCGTCGGTCTTTCCGCTGGCCACGCCGCTGATCGCAGGTCCCGGCGCGATCGCGTCGATGATCCTGCTGATGGACCGCGCCGATACCCTGCTTCTGGATGTCGCGGTGATCGGTGTGCTCGCGCTGGTCCTTGCGATGGTTCTGGTGTTTTTCCTGAGCGCGGGCCTTCTGGAACGCCTGCTGGGCGTGACGGGAACCAATGTGGTGACCCGCCTGCTGGGCATGTTGCTTGCGGCTTTGTCGGTGCAATTCGTCATCGACGGTCTGCGCGAGGTCGGCACGCTCGCAAGCTGACCCGCGCGCGCGAAACCTCTTGGAACTGAACTGCGAACACCCCATATCTTGCGGCATGGACCAGTTTGACAGCGCACAACTCCTCTATTTTGCCCTTCTTCTGGGGGCGCTCGTGACCTATGTCATCGTCGCCAACCGCCGCGAACTGGGGCGACTGGCGCGCCATGGCGTGATGTGGTGCCTGCTGTTTATCGGGCTTCTTGCCGCCTATGGCATGTGGAATGATGTTTCCTCGACCCTGGTGCCACGTCAATCCGTGGTCAGCGCCGGGGTGATCGACATTCCGCGCGGCGCGGACGGGCATTACGGGCTGGTCGCAGATGTGAACGGCACCCCGATCAATTTCATGATCGACACGGGCGCGACTACGGTCGTCCTTGCCCGCGAAGATGCCCAGCGCGCGGGCATCGACCTTGACCAGCTTGCCTTTACCGGCGTGGCGTCAACCGCGAACGGGCGCGTGCAGACCGCTCCCGTGCATATTGATCTGGCGCTGGAAGGTGTGATCGACGACCGCTTTCGCGCCTATGTTACCAATGGCGAGATGCCCGGATCCCTGATGGGTATGGACTACCTCAATCGCTACTCGAAAATCGAAATCAGCGATGGCGTGCTGCGGCTCACGCGCTAAGCCCTGCTGGGCTGCAATCCATGCCCCCTAAAGGCGAATCACCAAGCGGTTGATTTATATCCCTAAAACGTCACCATTCTGGCGTGAGTGTGTGGATTTGACCGCGCAGCAATGCAGGACTCCAATTTCTGCGCCTGTTTTACATCGCAAGCAAAAACTGCACACCAAACACCCTCAAGGTATCAAAGATACCGAATCAAACAACCCCTGATTGTTGCATATCGGCGCGTTGGAGAAAGCGCAGCTGCTGCGCGCCGCTCTGTGGGACACTTCATGACAGGCGGCCCGTGCGACGCCTTGCGGGCCACTCAGCACGCGCAACACGGATCGCAAGTTTGAAGAACGAGGGGAACAGGATGAAGACATTATTTTCGACGCTTGGCCTTACGGCCATCCTCGCGCTGGGGGCGACCTCGGCAACCGCGACCGACGCACAGGTCATACAAAGGCAATATCTGGCCAGCACCTGCGCGGCGTTGCCCGCCCAATGCAGCGAAGCGCTTGCGCAGGCTTTGACACATCTTGCGTCCGCGGGCTTGAGTCCGGCCGACCATGATGCCGCCGTGGCACAGATGGTCGCCGAGGTTGCGACCTTTCTGCCGTTTGGCCCGCTGCGCACGAGCGACAGTTTCAGCGACGACGACGGGCGCGACCTGTCCGATACGAGCAGCCTGATCCTGGCCAGCGAGACGCCCGAGGACCTCGGCCTACTCACCGCCGCATCGCATAAATCCTCGAGCAACGGCAAAAATGGGTCGGACAAGCGCAACGGATGGAATAATGGCAAAGGCAAGGGCGCAAACAAGCCAAAACCCGGCCGCCCCCATGACTCAAGCCCGCATTAACGGGATAGAATGAGGCCCGGCGAGAGACCCGCCGGGCCTGTGACAGCCATTTGTTTTGTGGCGATTTGTTTTGTGGCCATGTTCTTGTGGCCATTTGCGCGGGGCTTAGCTGTTGCTTGCGGGGTTTTGCACGAGCGCGGCCGGCACCGCACCAAAGGCTGCGCCCGAAATCGACGCCGCCTGCCCGCTTGCCACCAGATTCGCAACAGCCAGCAACGCGGCGGCTGCGGTCGGATTGGTCATATTCGCGGCCATGGCCGTAAGCATCCCGCTGATTTGCGCATCAAATGTGGCCGCCGTAAGAGAGGCCGGATTGCCGCCGCTCATCTGGTTCAGCGGGCCCGACAATTGCGGGTAGACCGCCAGCAGGCCGCCAGCCCCTTGGGCGTCGAACAACTTGGCAGCGTCCACCAAAAGACCGGCGGCCTCGCCGATGCCCGTGTCGATCTCATCCGAGGTAAAGCCTTGGCCACGCGCGCGTCCCACCACGGCCGCCAATGTGGCGTTCAACGTGTCGGGCGAGCCCGCGAGACTGTTCATCACCGAGGGCGTAATTTCATTTTTCAACTGTTCGATCTGTGCGGGGGTCGCCGCAAAGCCTGGCTGGACGGGTGTCAGCGCCACCATGAAGGGAACAGCGAAACAAAAGCCTTTCAAAATTCGGGTCGTTTTGAGGGAAAAAAGAAGCGACATTCGTCACACTCCTAAAAAAACTCGCCCAACAGGCCGCGAGCAAGGTAGCGTTCCGCTGTTCTTTGACGTTACGCAATCCCGATTTTGCACCCGCGCGCGATTGCGGGCAATTTGAGAAAAATGTTCCGGCTTGCGCCGCGATTGCATGTCAAATTACGCACTAAAAAGAGGCAGCTACGCAGGGGACTACTGGCTTTGGGCCTTCATTTCCCAGCGCCCTGATTCTTGGGACCAGTATTTGGCCTTCACGCCCGCGCCCGTCAGCGCTTTCCACTGGCTGCGGGCCTGCGTCACGGCCGCCCCGTCCATACCGTCAAACACGATGGACGCGCGGGTGAACTGGGCGACCTCCTCGGCGCTCACCGGCGCGCCCCCCACCGAAATCAGCGCCTGCGCGCCATTGGTCACAGGCCCCGTCGTCAACAGCACCGGCTGGTCCGCGTCATGCGCACCGCCGATCATCCCATGCGGCAAAAACCCCGCGCCGTGCCAGAGCAGGCGGTCGAGGCTGTCGAGCAGCGGCAGCTGTGGCGCGCGCAGGCCGACGCGCCAGCCTGCCGCGAGCGAACGCTCGAGCAGGACCGGCACCAATTCGTCAAGCGTGGCGCGCGTGAGGTGGTAGAAATAGACCTCCGACACGCTGTCAGACCTTGGGCGTCGGGGTCGCGTCCAGATCATCCACCAGACGGTTCAACGCCAGAACGCCCCAGCCGGTCGCGCCTTTGGGGGCCAGCGTTGTATCGGCTTTGACGCTTGCCACGCCCGCGATGTCGAGGTGAATCCACGGCTGGCCTTCCTTGACGAAGCGTTTGAGGAATTGCGCGGCGGTAATCGACCCGCCGGCCCGTGTGCCGACGTTTTTCATATCGGCAATCGCGGATTTGAGTTGGTCATCGTAGGCTTGGCCCATTGGCAAACGCCACGCGCCCTCGCCCTCGTCCTCGGCGGCTTTCAGGAAGGCACGGCAGAAGGGGTCGTCGTTGGAAAAGACGCCCGCATTCTCATGGCCCAGCCCCACGATAATCGCGCCCGTCAGGGTCGCAAGGTCGATCATGGCGCGCGGGTTGAAGCGCTCCTGTGCGTACCACATCACGTCACATAGCACGAGGCGGCCTTCGGCATCGGTATTGATGATCTCGACGGTATCGCCCTTCATGGATTTCACCACATCCCCCGGACGGGTGGCACGATCCGAGGGCATGTTTTCCACGATCCCGACAAGGCCGACAACATTGGCCTTGGCTTTGCGCAGGGCCAGCGATTTCATAACGCCCGCCACAACGCCCGCGCCGCCCATATCCATGGTCATGTCTTCCATGCCCCCAGCGGGTTTCAAGGAAATCCCGCCGGTATCAAAGACCACCCCCTTGCCCACCAGCGCCAGCGGGGCCTCGTCATCGCCGCCCTTCCACTGCATCACGACGACTTTCGAGGGCGAGGCAGAGCCAAAGCCGACGCTCAGCAGCGTGCGCATTCCCAACGCTTCCAACTTGTCCTCTTCGAGCACCTCAACCTCAAGGCCGATGCCGCGCAGCGCCTCAAGACGGTTGCCAAATTCGGTGGTGGTCAGGATGTTCGCAGGCTCGGACACCAGATCGCGGGTGAAAAACACACCTTCCGCCAAAGCGGTGACCTGATCAACGGACACTTCTTCGGGTTTGGTCAGCGCCAAAGTCACCGTCGGCACCTCGGTTTTCGCGCCCTCGGACTTGTGATCGGTAAAAGCATAGGCCCGCAACAGCGCGCCCAGCGCCAGATCGGCGCCGTATTTCACCGTGCCCGCCAGAACCAGCACATCCGTGCCCGACATCCCCTTGCCGATCGAGGCGCCCGCCTTGCGCGCCACATGTTCGTCGCCGCCGCGTCGGTCCAGCTTGACGATTTGCAGCGCTTGCGCCTCCATCCCCACCGGACAGAGCAGATCGCGCGCCTCGCCAAAGGCGAGCTTGGTGAAGGCCTCGCTTTCGACGAAGCGCTTGAGCGCGCCTTTGGTCAGCTTGTTCACGCGGCGACCGGCAGGATCGAGCGTGCCGTCTTCGGGCACGATCACCGCGACGCGGCCCACAAAGGTGGCGATGGCGTCAAGATCGGGAACGATAACGGACAGGCTTGCGGGACGGGTCATGGACTTCTCCTAAATGCGTGTTTGACCCATACCTAGCCGCGCCGTGCGGGCTTTGCCAGTTCACATGCCATATCTGTGTGCGCGTTATCGGTTTTCGACGCGCCTGCGCCCTGCTAGGATGAACGCCAGTCCGCGCGTGCCCCGCGCGCGCAACGTTGTGACGGAGAGCCGCTGTGGCCAAATTCGACCGGTATCTGCTGTCGCAGCTGCTCATCTATTTCGGCTTTTTCTCGCTGCTTCTGGTGCTGGTGTTCTGGGTCAACCGCGCGGTGGTCCTGTTTGACCGGCTGATCGCGGACGGGCAATCGGCGGGCACATTCATCGAAATCACCCTGCTGACCATTCCGTCGGTGATGCGTATCGTTTTGCCAATTTCCGCTTTTGTGGCAACGGTTTACGCGACGAACCGTCTTGCGGGCGAAAGCGAGTTGGTCGTCGTGCAGGCCACGGGCTATTCGCCCTACCGCCTTGCGCGTCCGGTGCTTGCCTTCGGGCTGATTGCAACGCTGATGATTTCGGTGCTGACCCATATTCTGGTGCCCACCGCGCTGCATCAACTCAATCTGCGCACGGCCCAGATTGCCAATGATATCGCCGCGCAACTTCTCACCGAAGGCAGTTTCGAACACCCCGCCGACGGGATCACCTTTTATGTGCGCGAAATTACGCCAAACGGTGAATTGCGCGACATCTACCTGTCTGACAGCCGTTCCCTGACCGAGCGCACCACCTATCTGGCGGCGCGCGCCCTGATCGTGCAGGGCGATGGCGAAAACGCCGCGCCGACCTTTTTGATGTTTGACGGGATGGCGCAGCAATTGACGCTCGACACCCGTAGCCTCTCGGTCACCACCTTCGAAGATTTTGCCATTGATGCGGGCACGCTCATTCCCGCGTCCGGCCCGCCCACGCGCGGGGTAAACGCCATCACCACCTTCGATCTGCTCGCGCCCAGTCAGGCTATTCTGGAAGAAACCGGTGCTACACGCGCCCGGATGAGCGAACTGGCGCATGAGCGGATTTCCCAAGCGTTGCTGGCCTTTATCACCGCCGTTGTGGGCTTTGCCGCGCTGATGGTGGGCGGGTTTTCCCGCTTTGGGCTGTGGCGTCAGATTCTGGGGGCCATCGCCGCACTTGCGGTTCTCAAAGCGCTCGACAACGCCGTCATTTCCACCGCGCGCAGCGACAATGCCCTCTGGCCCGTGCTCTATCTGACCACGCTGGCGGGGGGGGCTTTGGCCTTTGTGTTGCTGTGGATCGCAGCACATCCGGCCCTGTTTACACGGCGCCACAAACCCAGCCGCGGAGCACAGGCATGAAGCTGCATTTCTATTTCGCCCGCCGCTTTGCGCTGACCTTTGCGATGGTGTTTGCCCTGCTGTTCGGGCTGTTCGTCATGGTCGATCTGGTCGAGGAATTGCAGGATTTTTCCAAAGTCGATCTGGGGTTTTTGCCAACGCTGGGCATGACGCTGCTCAATGTGCCCCAGGGGCTGTATCAACTGCTACCCATCATCGTGCTGATCGCCACTCTGGTGATGTTTCTGGGGCTGGCGCGATCGTCGGAACTGGTGGTCACGCGCGCGGCGGGGCGCTCGGCCATGCGCGCGCTTCTGGCCCCGATTTCGGTGATTTTCATCATCGGCGTGCTCTGCGTGACCGTTTTCAACCCGATGGTCTCGGCCACCTCGCGCCAATACGATCTCAAACGCACCGAATTGCTCAAGGGCGAGCAACAGGTGTTTTCCGTGTCCGACGAGGGGCTGTGGCTGCGTCAGGGCAGCGATGCGGGCCATTTCGTGATCCGTGCCAGCCGCTCCAATCTGGATGCGACCGAATTGTTTGGCGTCACTTTTATGGGGTTTGGTCCCGACAATGCCCCCACCGAGCGTATCGAAGCCACAAGCGCGCGGCTGACCACGGGCGCCTGGGTGCTCACGCAGGCCAAAGTCTGGCCGCTGCGCGCCAGCGACAACCCCGAACGCGACGCCACGACCGCCGCGCAAATGACCATCGACACCACCCTTACGCTTGACGAAATCCGCGACAGCTTCGGCACGCCCTCCGCGATTCCGTTCTGGGATCTGCCCCAGTTTATCGCGCGGCTGGAAGCGGCGGGGTTTTCGGCGCGCGCCTATCGGATGTGGTATCAGTCGGAACTGGCGCTGCCCTTTGCCTTTGTTGCAATGCTCATGATCGGCGCGGGGTTCACCATGCGGCACACGCGGCTCGGGCGCACCGGCCCTGCGGTCCTCTCGGCGCTGATGCTGGCATTCGGGTTCTATTTCCTGCGAAATTTCGCAACGGTTCTGGGGGAAAACGGCCAGTTGCCAGTGATTGCCGCCGCTTGGGTGCCCCCTCTCGCCGTGATCCTCTTGACCTTGTCGCTGCTTTTGCATTTTGAGGACGGATGATGATCCAGCGCCCCTTCTCCCGCCCCTGCCGCAGCCTGTTGCGCGCGCTCACGACGACCGCTTGCCTTGCGCTGGCCAGTGTCGCGCAAAGCGCCCCTGCACAGGAGCGGGCGCAAACGCAAGCCTCCGGCGCACCCGCTGTGTTGCTGGCAGACAGCCTTGTGCTGGGTGCGGGCAATGTGCTTGTGGCGGCGGGCAACGTCGAGGTGCTGTATGACGGCGCCCGGCTGACCGCCAGCCGCGTCACCTATGACAGCACCGCCGGCAGCCTTGCCATTGACGGCCCGATCCGGCTCGAACAGGGAGAACGGGTCGTGATCCTTGCCTCCTCGGCACAGCTCAGCGACGATCTGCGCAACGGGATTTTAACCTCGGCCCGCCTTGTGCTGGATCGCCAGCTGCAACTTGCCGCCGCCGAAATCAACCGCGTCGACGGGCGCTACACCCAACTGTATAAAACCGTCGCCTCGGCCTGCGAAGTCTGCGCCGCGCGCCCCGTGCCGCTCTGGCAGATCCGCGCCAAGGAAGTGGTGCATGACTCGGTCGAGCAGCAGCTCTATTTCACCAAGGCCACCTTTGAAATCGCGGGGGTGCCGGTGCTCTACCTGCCGCGGATGCGCTTTCCCGACCCCGAACTGTCGCGCGCCACCGGTTTTCTGGTGCCCAATATCCGCACCTCCACCCAGCTTGGCGTCGGCATCGAAGTGCCGTATTTCATCACCCTCGGTGACAGCGCCGATGTGACGGTTTCACCCTTTGTCTCGCCCAATGCACGCAGTCTGGGGGTCCAGTACCGCCAAGCCTTTGCGCGCGGTGATCTGGAGATTGCGGGCGCGGGCACCTTTGACGATCTGACCGACGACAGGACGCGCGGCTATCTCTTTGCGAGCGGCACATGGCAAACTGCGGGCGGGCTGACCTATGGCTTTGATCTGAAAACCACCTCCGACATCGCCTATCTGCTGGACTATGACATTTCCTCGGCTGACCGCCTCGAAAGCGCGATCTTTGCGGAAAAATTCGACACGCAGGGACGGGCGCTGGCACGGCTGTATCATTTCCAGACCCTGCGCGAGAGCGATATCGATATCGCCGACACGCTGCCCGCCTATTACGCCACCGCACTTTACGAACGCCGCTTTAGCGCGCCCGGCCTTGGCGGTCAGGGCTATTGGCAGGTCTCGGGGGGACAGGTGCTGCGCGAAAGCACGCTGGATGAAAGCGGGCGCGATGTGTTGCGCCTTGGCGCCAAGGGCGGCTGGTCGCGCGATTGGCTGATGCCCAGCGGGCTGTTGCTCGGCTTTGACAGCACGGCGGCGCTGGATCAGTACTGGACCCATGACGACAGCACCCAAACCAGCCCCGCCATCCGCCTGAGCGGCGCAAGCAGCCTCACCCTGACCTATCCGATGCTGCGCGCCACCTCGCGCGGCACCGATGTGATCACCCCCATCGCCCAATTGGGCTGGAGCGGCTTTCGGGGCGATCGCGTCCCACAAGAGGACAGCACCCTTGTGGAACTGGACGAGGCCAATCTCATGGCCCTGTCGCGCTACCCGGGTCATGACGCAAGCGAAACCGGCCCGCGCGCCGCGCTCGGGTTTAGCTATGCCCATGCGGGCACGGGAAAAATCCCCGATTACTCGTTGAAACTGGGGCGGATTTTCACCCTTGATACGGGGGACACCCTTGCCACGGGTGATCGCAGCAACTGGGTGATTGCGCTTCAGGCCAGCCTCGGGGCCAAGACGCATATGTCCACCCGCGCCCAGCTTGACGGGGCGCTGGAACCCGCAAAACTCGAAACGCGCCTGACCTATGCGGGGCCGCAGTTCGAGGCGGATATCGTCCATGCCTATGTGCGCGCCGATCCCGACGAAAACCGCGACAAAAGCCTCAACGAATTGACCTTTGCCACCGATTATCAATGGTCGAGCCGCTGGTCGAGCGGGCTTGCCGTGCGCTACGATCTTGACGGCGGTCAGGCCAGCAAACTGGGGGTCGAGCTTGGCTATCGCAACGAATGTGTCGCCGTGGCCCTCGGCGTGACGCGCCGCTTTACCAATGCCGACACGCTTGAGGCCTCCACGGGCATGTCGTTTTCCGTGGCCCTCGCAGGGTTTGGCGGCACGCAAGCCAGCGCCGCGCGCAGCCAGTGCCTGCGCTGATTGCCGCCAGCGCCCCTGTGTCGGACTGCGCGCCCCTCCCGGCCGCGCGCTTGTCGCTTTCCCCAGCCTCTAAAACGGCCTAAGAAGAGACAAGACAAAAAACGCGAGGAACGGGCATGGCTTTGCACCGCACAGGCAAAACGACACAGACCGCAGGCACCGGCAGCGCAGGCAGGGTTTTGCGCGCCGTTCTTTTGGGCAGCAGCCTCCTTGGCGCCAGCTTGGCGAGCTTTAGCGGATTGGCACCAAAAGCCGCCGTTGCCCAGAACATGTTCGCGCCGATTGCGACCGTGAATGACGCCGTGATCACCTCTTACGAGCTGAACCAACGCATCGCTTTGATGTCGGTTTTGGGCGCAGGCGGTGCGGATGTCGGCAAGGTTGCGCTTGACCAGTTGATCGACGACCGCCTGCGCACCCAAGCGGCACTCCGGGCGGGCATCACGCTTGGCCCTGACGAGGTGCAGACGGGAATGGCGGAATTTGCCGCCCGCGGGTCTCTGGATACAGAGGGTTTCTTGCGCCTGCTTGCCAGCCGTGGTGTCGCCGCAGAGACCTTTCGCGACTTTATTTCGGCAGGTGTCGCATGGCGCAACCTGTCGCGCGCGCGGTTTATTTCGCAAGCGCAGGTCAGCGAGACCGAAATCGACCGCGCCCTGGGACAAAGCGCGGTAAACACCAGCTTGCAGGCCTCCCTGAGCGAGATTTTCCTCCCCGCGCGCGATGATGCCGAGCGCGCTCAATCCGAAGCACTCGCCGCGCGCATCGCGGCAAACGCCACGATTGCCTCCTTTGCGGCTGCGGCGCGCGAATATTCCGTCGCGCCCTCGCGCGAGCGCAGCGGTCGCATGGACAGCGTTGCCCTGAACCAGTTGCCCCCCGCGCTGGCGGGCCAGATTGCCGGCCTCGCCCCCGGAGAGGTGACATCGGTTCTGGCGACGCCCAACGCCCTGGGCATCTTCCAGTTGCGCGCGCTGACCGAAATCAACGGCGCGCCGCAGGCCCCCAGCGAAATCGAATATGCCGCCTATTACATCGACAACAGCGATCCCGCGCGCGCGCAAAAACGGATTGCGCAAGTCACCGCCCAAGCCGACAGCTGCGATGATCTATACGGCATCGCAAAGGGCGAACCCGCGCAGGTGCTGCAAATCGACAGCCTGCCGTTTGGCGATATTCCCGACGATGTAAAGCTGCAACTGGCGCAGCTTGATCCGGGCGAGGCCTCCAGCGCACTCACCCGCGCCGACGGGCAAACCCGCGTGTTCCTGATGCTGTGCGGGCGCAGTTTTGCCACGCAGAGCGCCGTGTCGCGCGACGATATCCGCGCGCAATTGCAAAACCAAAAGCTGGCCAATCTGGCCGACAGCTATCTGGCCCAGCTCAAGGCTGACGCCGCCATCACCTACAAATGAGCGCGCCCTACGATCTGGCCCGACCCATCGCGATCAGCTGCGGCGAGCCCGCAGGCGTGGGGCCGGAACTGATGGAAGCGGCGTGGCAGGCCACCCGCGCGCAATTGCCGCTTTTGTGGGTGGGCGATCCGCGCCACCTGCCCGCGACCCTGCCCCACCGCATCGTTGCCGACCCGCAGGAGGCGCTCGATATCTGCCCCAAGGCGCTGCCGGTCCTGCCCCTCGCCTTTGAGGGAAGCGCCGCGCGCGGGGTTGCAGACCCTGCCAATGCAGCCGGGGTGATCGACGCTATTGCCTGCGCTGTGGACCTCGTGCAGCGCGGCGCGGCCAGCGCGCTGTGCACCCTGCCGATCCATAAAAAGGCGCTCAAGGACGGGGCGGATTTCGCCTATCCCGGTCACACGGAATATCTTGCGGCGCTTGCGGGTGTGTCGCGCGTGGTGATGATGCTTGCCTGCGACGCGTTGCGGGTCGTGCCTGCCACTATCCACATCCCCCTGAGTGCTGTGCCCGCCGCCTTTACCCCTGCCGTGCTCGAAGAGACCGTGCGCATCACCCAGAGCGCGCTGCGCACACAGTGGGGGCTGGCGCATCCGCGCATCGCGATTGCCGGCCTCAACCCCCACGCCGGCGAAGGCGGGGCGATGGGCACGCAGGAACAGGACTGGATGTTCGCGTCCTGCGCGAAGTTGCGCGCGGAAGGCATTGAAGTCACTGATCCTTTGCCGCCTGACACGATGTTCCATTCCCGCGCGCGCGCGGCCTATGACGTGGCGGTCTGCGCCTATCACGACCAAGCGCTGATCCCGATCAAGACCCTTGATTTCGATCGCGGCGTGAATGTCACCCTGGGTCTGCCCTTTATTCGCACCTCCCCCGATCATGGCACGGCCTTTGATATTGCGGGCAAGGGGATCGCGCGCCCGGACAGTGTGATTGCGGCGCTGAACATGGCCGCGCGGATGGCCCGCGCCGCCCAGTCCTGAGGCGCTGCGCGCCATTTGGGTATTTAAGTCCGAAAGAAGCCGGAGGCGATTGCGCTGCGGCTTGTGACAGAAAGAGAATGAGATGGCATTGATCGACGGGCTTCCGCCCCTGCGCGAGGTGATCGAGACCCATGGTCTTGTTGCCAAGAAATCGCTTGGCCAGAACTTTTTGCTCGACCTGAATCTCACGTCGAAAATTGCCCGCCAGGCGGGGGATCTGACCCAATGCGATGTGCTGGAAGTCGGGCCCGGTCCGGGGGGGCTCACGCGCGGGCTGTTGGCCGAGGGCGCGCGGCGGGTGCTGGCGGTGGAAAAAGACAGCCGCGCCATGGCCCCTTTGGCCGAAATCGCGGCCGCCTATCCCGACCGGCTTGAGGTGGTGAACGCCGATGCGCTGGCGATCGACCCGCTCGAACGCCTCACCGCGCCGGTGCGCATCGTCGCCAACCTGCCGTATAATATCGGCACGGAACTGTTGGTGCGCTGGCTTACGCCGGCGCAATGGCCGCCCTATTGGGCGTCGCTTACGCTGATGTTCCAGCGTGAGGTGGCGCAGCGGATCGTCGCGCAGCCGGGGTCCAAGACCTATGGGCGGCTCGCGATTCTCAGCCAGTGGCGCACCGATGCGCGCATTGTGATGGAATTGCCGCCCGAAGCCTTTTCGCCGCCGCCCAAAATCCATTCTGCCGTGGTGCATTTCACCGCCCTGCCCGCGCCGCGGTTCGAGGCCGACGCCAAAACGCTGGAGCGGATCGTTGCGCAGGGGTTCAACCAGCGCCGCAAGATGCTGCGCGCCTCGCTCAAGGGTGCAACGCTTGACCTTGAGGACAAGTTGATTGCCGCGGGCATCAAGCCCACCCAGCGCGCCGAAGAAGTCGGGCTTGAGAGCTGGTGTGCATTGGCGCGGGCGATCAAAGCCACCGCCTAGCCACCGCCTAGCCAGGACGCGCGCTCTGGTTGAGAGCAAAAGCCCCGCGCGGAGCGATCCACGCGGGGCTTTTTCATGGCATCATGCCGGGCTTATTCCGCCGCTTTGGGCGTGTCGCCCGGGCCGGTATCGGATTTGGGCTTGGGGGCACGCGGTTTGCGCGGCGCGCGCGGTTTTTTCGGCGCCTCGGTCGATGTCTCTGCCTTGGGCTTGCGCGCCCGCGTCACTTTGGGCTTTTCGGCAGGCTTTTGCGCCGCTTCCGGTGATGGCGTGTTCGAAGTCGCGTTCATTTCCGGCGTCTCGACCAAACCGCTATCGCTGTCCTGGGCGGGCGTATTCAAGAAGGCCGGAACGCTATCGCCCTCGAAGCTGTCCTCACGCTTTTGCGCCGCCGGAATCTGGTCATCGCGGGTCTGGTCGTCGCGCGCAGATTCGCTGTGCGCGACGCTGGTGTCATCGCGCTCGCGCATGGTTTCGCGGACTTCGGCGCGCGCCTGGGCGGCGGCACGGTCGCGTTCGGATTGCTCGCGGCGCGCCTGTTCGCGTTGCGCCTCGCGCTGTTGCTGGTCGCGCTCGGATTGCTCGCGGCGCGCGGCCGCTTCGCGTTCTTGCTGCTCGCGCTGCTGGTCGAGTTCCTTTTGCGCCTCGCCCAGCATCCGCAGATAATGCTCTGCGTGCTGCTGGAAGTTTTCGGCCGCCACGCGGTCGTTGCTCAGCTGGGCGTCGCGCGCCAGTTGATTGTATTTCTCGATGATCTGTTGCGGCGTGCCGCGCACCTTTCCTTCGGGGCCCGAGCTATCAAACACACGGTTGACGACGTTGCCTACGGAACGGGTGCGGTTCGATTTCGACCGCGAACGGGATTTCGAAGATCTCATATTGGTTACAGTCCAGCCTTGGTTTGGCTCTCGTGCGACCCTGTGTTTCCGGTTTTGGTTTCCGGTGTCTCGCCCTGTTCAAACGGCACCCCTTGCAGGGCATGTCGTTCAGGGCAGCACGATAAAGGTCGGCACTGATTTGGATATTCGGCGAGGGGGACCAAACTGGTCCCGCCGCCCGCGTGCCTCTGAGTAAACAACTTACAGGGGCTGTGACAAGGGTGATTCAGAGCGAATAAGACGAGTTTCACCTGAATCTGTGATATTTTTATAAATTCCGACCGCGCATGGGCAGTTTCTTGCGCGCTGCGGGTGTTCTAGGGGGCCGTTTGGGAGGCAGTTTTGGGGGCATGGGCGGCGACAACACGGTCACGCCCGTCAAGATCGGGCAGGATTTCTACCGCCACGAGGCCCGCATCGCGCATCAATTGCGACACGGCCGTGCCCTGTGTGGGGCCGATTTCCACCAAAAGCCGCCCCTCTGGCGCAAGGTAGTCGCGCACCCTTGCGCAAATCGCGCGATAGGCGGTCAGCCCGTCGCTTTCATCGGTTAGCGCCATGCGCGGCTCATGCGCAAGTTCGGGGGCGAGACCGGCCATTTCACATAGCGCAATATAGGGCGGGTTCGCGGTGATCAGATCGAATCTTCCCGCGATCTGGCTAAACCAGTCGGACCACAGAAAGGCCGCGCGCGCGCCCAGCCCCAATGCCTGCGCGTTGCTCTGGGCGACTGTCAAAGCCGCCGCAGAGACATCCGCGCCCACCCCGCTCGCTTGCGGCAATTCTGCAAGCAAGGTCAGCAAGATACACCCCGTTCCAGTGCCAAGATCGAGCAGCCGGGTGGCGGGGGCACGCAGGGCGGCGCTGATCAGGGCTTCGGTGTCGGGGCGCGGATCAAGCGTGTCAGGGGTGACGCGAAATTCACGCCCGTAAAAGGCGCGCTTGCCGATGATCTGGCTGACGGGCTGGCGCGTCAGCCGCGCGGCAATCGCCGCCTCGAAACGGATTTGGGCCTCGGGGGGCAACAGGTCCGGCGCAACCAGGGTCAGGCGGCTCGCGTCGATCTTCAGGGCAAAGGCCATCAAGCGGCGCGCATCCCCCATCGCGCCCGCAAGGCCCGCCGCGTCAAGGCGGGATTTCCCGGCGATCAGGGCCTGTTGGACCGTCACAGCTGCGCTCATTACGCGCCCATTTCGGCCAGCAGCGCGGCTTGGTGTTCGGCCACCAGCGCGTCGATGATTTCGCGCAGATCGCCTGCGAGAATCGCGTCAAGTTTGTAGAGCGTCAGGTTGATACGGTGATCGGTCATGCGCCCTTGCGGAAAATTATAGGTCCGGATGCGTTCCGAACGATCCCCGGAGCCGACCTGGCTTTTACGATCCGCCGAGCGCGCATCATCCACCTTCTGGCGTTCCAGATCATAGAGCCGCGCGCGCAGCACGTTCATCGCGATTTCGCGGTTCCTGTGCTGGGATTTTTCGGCGCTGGTGACGATCATGCCCGTGGGCAAATGGGTGATGCGCACCGCGGAATCGGTGGTGTTGACGTGCTGCCCGCCTGCGCCGCTGGCGCGCATCGTGTCGATGCGGATGTCATTGGGGTTGATGTCGATGTCCACGGCCTGCGCCTCGGGCAGAACGGCGACAGTGGCGGCAGAGGTGTGAATGCGCCCCCCCGATTCTGTCGAAGGCACGCGCTGCACACGGTGTACGCCGCTTTCGTATTTGAGCTGGGCAAACACGCCCTCGCCGCGCACGTTGGCGGTCACTTCCTTGATCCCGCCCAATTCGGTTTCGGCCAGATCGATGATGTCGAACTGCCAGCCCTGCGTTTCCGCATAGCGCTGGTACATCCGCAAGAGATCCCCCGCAAACAGCGCCGCCTCATCGCCGCCCGTTCCGGGGCGGATTTCAATGATCGCCGGGCGCGCGTCGGCGGCATCTTTGGGCAAAAGCGCGATTTGCAGCGCCTTTTCCAAGCCCGGAATGCGTGCTTTCAACGCGGGCAATTCCGCTTCGGCCAATTCGCGCATTTCTGGATCGGCCAGCATCGCTTCGGCCTCGGCCAGATCGGCCTGAAGCTGGCGATAGGCGCGGATCTGGTCCACGACGGGGCGCAATTCGGCGTATTCTCGGCCCAAAGCGGCAATATCACCGCCCCCCGTGGCCATCTTGGCCTCGAGGAATTCGAACCGTTCGGAAATCTGGGCAAGTTTGTCTGATGGGATCATAGGCTGTTCAATGGACAACGGCGACCGCGTGGTCAAGACCTCTGATTGCGCCGTGTCCAGCAATAGAGCGCAAGGATTTCCATGGCCACATGCGCCCCTGCCACCGCCGTGGCATTGCCCACATCATAGGGCGGCGAGACTTCGACCACATCGCCCCCCGTCAGATGCACCCCCGCGAGTTCGCGCAGGATCGCGGCGGCCTGCCAACTGGCCAAGCCTCCCCAGACCGGTGTGCCCGTCCCCGGCGCAAAGGCAGGATCGAGGCAGTCGATATCAAAGGTCAGATAGGCGGGATGATTGCCGACGATATTTTTCACACGGCTCGCCACCCAGCTTGCGCCGCGTTCATGCACAGCGCGCGCATCGATAATGTTGACGCCCAGCGTGTCGGGGTTGTCCGTGCGGATGCCGATCTGGACCGAGCGCGCCGGATCGATCAGCCCCAGCTTTACCGCCTTGTAAAACATGGTGCCGTGGTCGATCCGCGTCATGTCGTCATCGGCCCATGTGTCTGAATGGGCATCGAAATGGATCAGCGACAGCGGGCCGAATTTGGCGGCATGGGCGCGCAGGACGGGAAAGGAAATAAAGTGATCGCCCCCCAAAACCAGCGTCCCGGCTCCGGCGGCAAGAATGGGGGCGATGTGATCGGTAAGCGCTTGGGGGAAGTCGGCGACTTTGGCGTAGTCAAACGCCAGATCGCCGTAGTCGATCACGTCAAATTCCTCGAGCGGCGAATAGCCCCAGCCATAGGGCGCATCAAAGGCCTGCAGGGTCGAGGCTTCGCGGATCGCGCGCGGGCCAAGGCGGGTTCCGGGGCGGTTGGTGACCGCCTGATCAAAGGGCACACCAGTGACCGCCAGATCGACGCCCGACAGGTCCTTGGTGTAGCGGCGGCGCAAGAACGACAGCGCTCCGCCGAACGCATTTTCAAACGCCAGACCGCGGCGCTGATCGGGCGTCGTGGTAAAGGCCAGATCGACTTGGGTTTTTGCATCTTCCAGTGCCATGATCCGTGCTCCTTGGCGGCTTTGCGTCAGATAGCCATGCCGCCCGAGTCCGTGCAAGGCCCAGAGCCACGAAGAGCCGCGCAAGCATCCGCGACGAAAAAGGGCGCCCCGATAGGGACGCCCGATACTCGTAAATCAAACCTGAGGTTCGATTAGAACTTCATGGAAACGCGTGCGCCAACCGAAGTGGACGAGATGTCGGTGCCGGTGCCGTCGAAATCGTCGAATTCGGTTTGCAGAACTTCTGCGCCCACGATGACTTTGTCGGTCACTGCGTAGTCAAGGCCCACACCGTAGAGGTAACCGGTGTCGATCAGCTTGTCGCCAGCGCGGTCGAGCTGGGCGTATGCACCACCAGCGGTACCGTAGATGAGGAATTTGCCAGCGTCGTAACCGACTTTTGCTTTTGCACGTGCGATGTAGTCAGCTTCTGCGCCGTTCAGCTCGAGGTCCGAACCGATGCCTTCGAGTTCACCACCGACGACCCATTTGCCGAAGTCGTAGTTGTAACCGGCGAATGCGCCGTAGTTGGCGGCTTCGTCGCTGATGTGCACGTCGCCTGCGTCGTTGTCGTAGTCTGCATCGTCGTAACCAAGGGTCACACCAGCGTAGGCGCCGGACCAATCCATGGAGGGCATCATGACGGGTGCGGGAGCGACGACGACGGGCTCAGCAACGGGGGCGACATAGCCGCCGGCGATTGCGGAACCTGCTGCTGCGGTGGTTGCGGCGAAAGCTGCTGCGAGAGTTGCGAATTTCATTTCTTAGGTCTCCTAATTCTGTCCCACGGGTTGTTCCGGGGCTGTCTATTGTGACGACAGAACCGCTAGTGACATTGGAAAGTTCCAAAGAAAAGAGGGGTCGTGATCACGGCACCGTGACGGCGAAATGTTACAGGGAACCAAAACGGTAACTCCATGTTTTTGAACAGTTTTCAAAAAGTAATCGGCCATTTCATGCTGGTTCCATGGTTTTTTCAATCTCGGTTCAATGTCGCAAAAACGCCACACGTGATCACAAGAATGTCAAAACACATCGCTTGTGATCACAGCCTCGTGAAACCAAACCGCCCCCTCACCCCTGCTCACGTTCGCACGACTCATGGGAACCGCCAGTCTGACCGCAGATCTGCCCTGCCCCGCGCGTCCCAAACGCCCCGCGCAGGCCCAAAAGACAACAGCGGCCCTCGGTGTGCCGAAAGCCGCTGTTGCGTCGTTTTGGGGCGAAGAGGGACCGCGCGGTTAGCCGCCCGCCTTTTCCTCAAGCGCCAGCCATTCCATTTCCGCAGCATCCAGCGCGTCCTGTCGCTGGCCGATCATCTCGGTCGCTTTCTGGAATTTCGCCGGCTCGCGGGTGAACAGCTCGGCGTCTGACAACAGCTCGGCCAATTTGGCGATTTCCGCTTCGATCCTGGCGATTTCAGCGGGCAGCGTATCCAGACGGTGCTTCTCGGTAAAGCTGAGTTTGGCTTTGGCCGCGGGCGCGCCTTGTGTGACTTTTGTGGCCTTTTGCTCGGCCTTCAGGTCGGCTTTGGTCACCGCTTTGCCGTCCGCCTTGGCTTCCCAGCTATCTGCCGATTTGCCGCTCGCGGTTGCTTTGCGCTGTTCGCGATAATCCGACCAGCCGCCGGGATAGACCGTGGCACGCCCGTCACCTTCCATCGCGACCGTTTGCGTGGCCACACGGTCGATAAAGTCACGATCGTGGCTGACCAGCAGCACGGTGCCGTCAAAATCAGTGAGCAATTCCTGCAACAGGTCCAGCGTTTCGATGTCCAGATCGTTGGTCGGTTCGTCCAGCACCAGAAGATTCGAGGGATGCGCCATGATTTTGGCCAGCAGAAGGCGCGCTTTTTCGCCCCCCGACAGGGAGCGCACGGGCGCGCGCGCCTGCGCATCGGTAAAGAGGAATTCCTTGAGGTAGCCGACGACATGTTTGGGCACACCGCGCACCATCACCTGATCGGCGCGCCCCGAAACCCCCATATCCTTGTCGGTGGTCAGCGCATCCCACAGCGTATGCTCGGGGTTCAGCGCCTCGCGGTTCTGGTCGAAAACCGCCATGTCCAGCTTGGTGCCAAGCTTGATCTCGCCGCTATCGGCGGGAATTTCGCCGGTGAGCATCTTGAGCAGGGTCGTTTTGCCCACACCGTTGGGGCCGACAAAGGCAATGCGGTCGCCGCGCCCGATTTTGATGTTGAAGTCCGACAGGATCAGCTTGTCGCCAAAGCGTTTGGACACGCCAATCGCCTCGACCACACGTTTGCCCGATGTCTCGGAGGCTTCCAGCGCCATCGCGGCCGTGCCCTGACGGCGGATCATATTGGCCCGCTCGGCGCGCAGGTCGCCCAGCGCCCGCACACGGCCCTGATTGCGTTTGCGCCGCGCCGAAATGCCTTCCACCGCCCAGCGCGCCTCGGCCTTGATCTTGCGATCCAGCTTGTGGCGTTGGTCGTCCTCTTCTTCCCAAAGCTTGTCACGCCATTCCTCGAAAGCGGCAAAGCCGGTTTCGTTGCGCTTGACCTGCCCGCGGTCGATCCAGAGCGTCGCGCGGGTGGTGGCCTCAAGGAATGCACGGTCGTGCGAAATCAGCACAAAGCCCGCGCGGGTGGATTTCAACTCTTCCTCAAGCCAGCCGATGGCCTCGATATCGAGGTGGTTGGTCGGCTCGTCGAGCAGCATGAGTTCCGGTGCTTCGGCCAGCAATTTCGCCAGTGCCGCGCGGCGGCGTTCCCCGCCCGATGCGGTTTCGACGGGGCGTTCGGGGTCGAATTTCAACCCGTCGGCCACCATCGCGACACGGTATTCCTCGCCCTCGGGCAGGTTGGAGGCGGCAAAGTCGCCCAAAGTGGCAAAACCCGACAGATCGGGATCCTGCTCCATATAGCCCACAGCCGTTCCGGGCGGAATGACGACCGATCCCTGATCGGCCTCGACCAATCCGGCCATCACCTTCATCAGGGTGGACTTGCCCGAGCCGTTGCGCCCCACCAAAGCGACACGGTCGCCTTGCTGGACCACCAGATCGAGGTCATTGAAAACGGGATCACCACCAAAGGTGAGCGAGATGCCAGAAAGCTGGAGAAGGGGTGCGCGTG
Organism: Aquimixticola soesokkakensis; assembly: GCF_900172375.1. GTDB lineage: Bacteria > Pseudomonadota > Alphaproteobacteria > Rhodobacterales > Rhodobacteraceae > Aquimixticola > Aquimixticola soesokkakensis. The sequence goes on from NZ_FWFS01000012.1 coordinate 40,299, forward strand.
CCATGCCGCTCGCTACTGCGAGACGGACAAAAGGTCAACGCCTGCCGCGCATCTCGCCGCGTCCTGACCCGACACAAGGGCCTTTCGCCCGGCTTTTACGGGGGCTTTTACGGGGGCTTTTATGGGCCTTTCACAGGTCACAAACGCGCCTCAAACGGGCAAAGCGCGCAACAGCCGTGCGCGCGCGGGGGGGATGGCTTTGATTTCCAGGCCGGTGAACACATGCAAGGTGTTCAGGTCACGGTCCACCACCGCGTGATCCGACACCCAGCCCCCCATCAGGAGGTAGGTTTTCAGCAGCGGCGGCATTTTCAAAGCGGCGCGGCGCGCATCGGGTTTGCGGCGCAGGCGCGCGGCGAATTTGAACACATTGGGCGCTTTGACCCGTGGCTTCCAGCGCGCCGGCGCAAGATGGCGGTGTTTGAGCATCGCAAAAGCATCAAGATACTCTGCCGTATCCGTGCCATGAAAGGAGGAGCAGCCAAAGAGCATCTCCACCCCTTCTTCATCGACAAACCGCGTCATCGCCCCCCAGGCAATGCGCAAGATATCGGGGTCATGCACTTGGGGATGCAGGCAAAAGCGGCCCATTTCCACCATCTTGCCCTCGAATTGCTCCAGCGCGTCCAGATCGTAATATTGCGCCGAATAGCTGCGGGCGATGTCGGAGCCGCCGCCCAGCGGCAAAATGCGAAAACAGGCGACAAGGCGGTGCGGCGTGGCTTCGGCATCGCGGGTGTCCTCGATCAGCACATGACGGCAAATCGCATCGAACGGGTCGGCGTCAAACCCCTGCTGCGGGGCGGCGCCAGGGGGCTCGTTTGCAACGAACGCCAGATAGCGCAGCGCTTGGGCGGCGGCGACATCGCTGTCGCTTGCGGCAAAACGGGCGATGTAACGGGGCTTGCGCAGCGCAATCATGTGAACCCTTCCCCAAAACCATCCCGCGCGCCATGCAGCGGCAGGCCTGATAAAATATGTGCCTCACCAGCGTATCACACAAGATGTGACAACCGCTTAACCACCAATTGACAGCTTGGTGACGATGAACGCCCGTTTTGATGCCAAAACGCGCGGCGAAATCCGCGCAGCGCGCCCGCCCCAATGACGGCGCATATTGAACCGCGCGCGCGCATGCCTACCTTAAGGACAACACAAAAGAGGACATTTCATGGCCGATTCTCCCGACACCCCGCAAGGCAACTTCAAATCTCCCGCAGACATGAGCGAGGCGGACTGGCGCGAGGCGCTCGATCCCGAAACCTTCCGCGTCACCCGCCAACACGGGACCGAGCGCGCCTTTTCCCATCCGGGCTTTCCCGAGGGCGACGGGATCTTTCGCTGCGCCTGTTGCGGCGCGGAACTGTTCACCAAGGACACGAAATACGAAAGCCACTGCGGTTGGCCTTCGTTTTACGCGACCAAGGACGATGCGCCCGTGGCAGAAAGCCGCGATGAAAGCCACGGGATGGTGCGCACCGAAGTCCATTGCGACGATTGCGGCGCGCATCTGGGCCATCTGTTTCCCGACGGCCCCAAGCCCACGGGCATTCGCTATTGCATCAACGGCGTGTCGCTGCGGTTCGAGCCGGCCTGAACGGCCCGACATCGCCTGAGGCGGCGTTCTTCCCCCCCTCGCGCAGACATCAAGAAGGGCGCTCCGACGGGGCGCCCTTTTTCAAAACCGGGACTGACAGTGAGAGGTCGCTGGGTGAGATGTCGCCGGGATGGCGGTTTCTACTGGATGAATTGATCCGCCGAGATCCGGCCCAGATTGCCCAGAAGCTGGCGCACAAAGGTGGTGCCCCCGACATTGGGGTCGGTCACGCGGCGCGACAGCACGATGACATTGCCATCCTCGAGGCCGAAGCGCTCGACATTGGACACCAGCCCGGCGGCATCGAAACTGATGGCCAGAACTTCGCGGCGGGTTTCGCGCGGCGCAAAGGGGCCGATGCTTTGAAAGGTGGAGCCGACGTAATACCAGCCCGCGCCTTCGATCAGCCCCATCGCTGCGGGGCGTCCGACTTTGTCGGCAACGCTTTGCTGGCTGTCGACGCCGACCGAAATCTGCGCAAGGTCTTCCTCGGGGGGAATATAGCCGTGGCGTTTGACGATCGGGGTGCAGGCCACCAGAGCGACGCACACGACAGCGCCCAGAACGAGTTGGCTCAGTCGCGCAGCCGCGCGGCGGATCCCTGTGGCGGATTCATTTTGGCCCATGCTGGAACGGGTCCCCTTTTTCGATTGGCGCTTCGATTGGCGCGCAGCACATCCAGACCCCGTGACGGGCCCCTTGCCTTCCGGACCCCGTCACGGGGTCCCCTTGCCTTGCAGCGCCTTGCCTCGTATCCCGATTACAGATTGTTTTCCTCCTGTTCAAGCCGCGCGCAGTGACAGGGCACCCCAAGGAGCCGCTTATGTCGCAAAAGACACCCCCGCAGACCCCCGACACCGCTGCGCGCGCCAAGGACGCGCCCTCTTCCAAAGCGGCGTCCAACACCGCCGCCACCAGCGCAGACGCGCAAAACTGGACCCATGTGGTAACGTTGCGCGCCCTGCCCAAAAATCGTGATCACAGCTTCGAGATCACGCCCGATGCCGCCCAAAGCGCACAAATCGCCCGAGAGCTCGACATTCTGGGCGCGCGCAAAATCCGCTTTGCCGGCACGCTCAGCCCCGTGGGGCGTTCGGATTGGCGGCTCCTGGGCACCATCGGGGCCACGGTGACCCAGCCCTGCGGCGTCACGCTGGCACCGGTGACCACCCGCATCGACGAAAGCCTCGAGCGCAACTATCTGGCTGAGCTGCGCGAAGACCCCGAGGCCGACACCCCCGAGGAAATCGAAATCCCCGAGGATGACACCGCCGAGGCGCTTCCTGCCACGCTCGATCTGGCGGCTGTCGCCATCGAAGCCCTCGCCCTCGCCCTGCCGCCCTTCCCGCGCGCACCCGATGCCGACCTTGGCGAAGCCGTGTTCACCGAGCCGGGCAAGGACGCGATGACCGATGAGGCCACAAAACCCTTCGCCGGTCTCGCATCGCTGCGTGACAAACTCGCCGATAAAGAGTAGACGGCAGCCAATCCGCGCGAAAGGCCCGCAAAACGGGTCCGGTTGCGCCGGAAAATCCGCGTCCAATCAACGCTGCGGGGCCTTAAAAACAAGGGACTTAACAAAGGGGTTGCAGATTGTGCGATTCCGAGTATGTTCCCGGCCTCACTTCCACGTTGGATTCTGTGCGTTGCGCGACTTGCGCGAGGGGCAGAACCTTAGCGGAAACAACGGGTTGACCCTCTGTAGACACGGACACGTCCGTCACACGCAGGGCTGCCCACCCCGCGCACCGCTTCGGTGCAAGGGTTGTGGGTGCAAAACCTGCGTCGATGTCAAACCCCCTCGGGGCGGCCGCATCAACCGGACGGTCTCGTCCAAACACACCGGGCGCGCGCGTCCGATACGCGGACGAAGTCGTCCACCACACCGGACGCTTGCGTTCAGAATTTCCGGACCCTTTGGTCCACCACACCGGGGCATCTGCAAATCGGCCCCCCGAACATTGAGGTTGTGACATGGCTGTCCCTCAGAACCGAGTTACCCGCTCCAAGCGGAACATGCGCCGCGCCCACGATGCTCTGGTCGCCGGCAACCCCTCCGAGTGCCCGTCCTGCGGCGAACTCAAGCGTCCCCACCACGTGTGCGGCGCTTGCGGTCACTATGCTGACCGTGAAGTCGTTGCACAGGCAAACGACGTCGATCTCGACGACGAAGACGCCGCATAAGCGGCTGGCTGTGCAGGCATCCTGCGCGCGGTTTTGACAGGAAACTGTCGCGCCGTGCGGATCGGATGTCGCCTCGCTTGCGCGTGAGGCTGCATGTGCCACCCCGTCTCGCAGACATCGGGGCCGCGTCCGTGAAAACGGATTTCGGCCCCGTTTCTGTTTGTTTTTTCGCCCTTTAAGCGCGTTCGCCTTCTGCTTTTGGCATTTCGGCTGTTGTCCCCATCCGGCCCTTTGGGCATGATCGGCGCAAAAGCTCGACCGCGCGCGGATCGGGTTCAGGACACCGGCGCAGACTTCGCGCCCTTTCGTGCAAAGCAAGACGATGAGCCGTATCGAAGCGCCTTCCCCCACCGGACGTATCACCCTTTCCATCGACGCGATGGGATCAGACCGCGGTCCCGCCGTTGTGGTCGCGGGCATGGCACGCTCTGCAGGTAAAAATCCCCGCATCGACTTTATCGTCCATGGCGACGAAGCCGTTCTGACCCCCCTCGTCGAGCGGCGGCGCAACCTAAAGGATCGTGTCACGATCCGCCACGCGCTTGGCGTTGTCGAGATGCATGAAAAACCCTCGCAAGCGATGCGCCGCAAGGATACCTCCATGCGCTCGGCTATCGACGCCGTCGGCGCGGGCGAGGCCCAAGCCATCGTGAGCTGTGGCAATACCGGCGCGTTGATGGCCGTTTCCATGGTCCGCCTGCGCAAACTCGAAGGGATCAACCGCCCCGCCATTGCCTGCCTGTGGCCCTCGCGCAATCGCGGCGGTTTCAATGTCATGCTCGATGTCGGGGCCGATATCCGCGCCGATGAACGCGACCTGTTGCAATATGCGATGATGGGCTCCTCCTATGCGCGCAACGGTCTGGGCCTTGAAGCGCCGCGGGTTGGCCTGCTGAATGTCGGCACCGAAGAACACAAAGGCCGCTCCGAACTGCACAGCGCCCATACGCTGATTTCCGACAATGCCGAGGGCGGCGGATTCAAATTCGTCGGATTCGTTGAAGGCGGCGACATTCCGGGGGATCGCTGCGACGTGATCGTCACCGATGGCTTTACCGGCAACATCGCGCTCAAAACCGGCGAAGGCACGGCCAAGCTGGTGGGGGATTTCCTCAAGGAGGCCTTTCAGGCCACGCCGCTGTCGAAAATCGCCGCGCTGCTGGCGCTCACCTCGCTCAAGCGCTTGCAAAAACGCATTGATCCGCGCCGCGTGAATGGCGGCGTGTTTTTGGGGCTGCGGGGCACGGTCGTCAAATCCCACGGCTCTGCCGATGCAACCGGCGTATCGGCGGCAATCAAACTGGCCTATGAGCTGGCCGCGTCAAACTTTGCCGATCGGCTGGCCGCACGGGTTGCATCTATTGCCCCCGCGACCGAAGATGCGGCACAATAAACTGCCGTTTCTTTCGGCAACGCACAGAAAAGACAGGCTTTGATATGACCCTTCGGGCAGCAATCGCAGGCGTCGGACATTATCTGCCCGCGCGCGTCGTCGAAAACGCCGAGTTCGAGAGCAGCCTCGACACCTCCGACGAATGGATTCGCACCCGCTCGGGGATCGAGCGGCGCCATTTCGCCGCCGAGGGCGAAACAACCAGCCAGATGGGCGCACAGGCCGCGCGCGCAGCGCTTGAAAACGCGGGCCTGCAGATCGGCGATATCGACGCCATCGTTGTCGCCACCTCGACCCCCGATCTGACCTTTCCCTCCGTTGGTACGATGATCCAGCAGGAACTCGGAATGGCATCGGGATTTGCCTTTGATGTCCAAGCCGTCTGCGCTGGCTTCATTTTTGCGCTCGCCAATGCCAATGCGCTGATTGTCTCGGGGCAGGCCAAGCGCGTGATCGTGATCGGTGCGGAAACCTTTTCGCGCATCATGGACTGGAGCGACCGTGCCACCTGCGTGCTGTTTGGCGACGGCGCGGGCGCGCTGGTCCTTGAAGGCGTTGCGGGCACGGGCACCTCTGCCGATCGCGGCATCCTGTCCACCGATCTGAATTCGGACGGCAGCTACCGCGACATGCTCTATGTCGACGGGGGGGTGTCCACCACAGGCACGGCAGGCAAGCTGCGGATGCAGGGCAATGCGCTGTTTCGCCAGGCCGTTTCGAAACTCGCGCAAACCGCTGAAACGGCTTTGGAAAAGGCAGGCATTACCGCAGCCGACATCGATTGGGTTGTGCCCCATCAGGCCAATATCCGGATCATCGAAGGCACGGCGAAAAAGCTGAGCCTGTCGATGGACAACGTCGTGGTCACCGTTCAGGACCACGGCAACACCTCCGCCGCCTCCATCCCTCTGGCCATGTCGGTGGGACGCGCGCGCGGGCAGATCAAAGACGGCGATCTGCTGGTCGCAGAGGCGATTGGCGGCGGTCTGGCCTGGGGCGCGGTGGTCCTGCGCTGGTAGGCAAAGCGGCGCGGCCGGGCTGATGTTTTATGCAGCGCCGTGATTACACTGTCGGGAAAGCGCCTCAATTGTCCAACTCAAGTCATTGATATTGACTTGCGATTTGCAAGGGGACATTCTTGGCTCAAGAAAATAGCAGCGAACAATTGCGGCAAATCATCGAAAATCCTCGGGGGGAATGATGAGCGAGAAAACTTTGACACGTATGGACCTCAGCGAAGCTGTCTTCAGCGAAGTGGGTCTCAGCCGGAACGAATCCGCGCAGCTGGTTGAAACCGTGCTGCAATATATGTCTGACGCGCTCGTCGCGGGCGAAACCGTCAAGATTTCCTCTTTCGGGACCTTTTCGGTGCGCGACAAGGCCGCCCGTGTGGGGCGCAACCCCAAGACCGGCGATGAGGCCCCGATTCCCGCGCGACGCGTTTTGACCTTCCGCCCGTCGCATCTGATGAAAGATCGCGTGGCCGCAGGCAACAAAGCCTAAACCGCACATCCGATCCTGATGGCGCATCTGCGCATGATATGCGGCTTGGCCCTTGCGCCAGATTGCGGCAGCCACCTGCACTAAGGCACTGACAATATGGGGAAATCTCCGGACGCTTTTCGCACGATCAGCGAAGTTGCCGATTGGCTGCAAACGCCCGCCCATGTGCTGCGCTTTTGGGAAAGCCGGTTCACGCAGATCAAACCTGTCAAACGCGCAGGCGGGCGACGCTATTACCGCCCCGCCGATATGGCGCTGCTCGGCGGGATCAAAAAACTGTTGCATGAGGATGGTTTGACCATTCGCGGCGTGCAAAAGCTGCTGCGCGAAGAGGGGGTGCGTCACGTGTCCGCCCTGTCGCCTGCAATTGACGGGCAGAGTTTCGACCTTGATGCGGATGCGATTCCCGAGGCCCCGATGGCGGTGGACGTGCCCCTTGAGGACGCCCCCGACAGCGAGGGCAAGGACACGGGTGGCGCGACGAATGTCGTCCCCCTTGCGCCGCGCGCAAGTGCTTCTGTGCCCGAAACGCAACCGCTTCAGCCTGCCCCCGAAGCCCCCGACGACCTCGCGCCGATGTTTGATTTCGGGGCGGAGTTTGGCCCGTCAGAACCGGATATGCCCCTGATCGACGAGGAGCCTCTGAGCGAGGACGCGGCTGACACCGGCCAACCGCAGGACAGCGAAACCGACGCGCAGGACAATATTTTCGCCCCTTCCCCCGCTGCGGACGCGCCAACGCCCCCCATGTCGCAGGATGAGTCGCCGCAGGATGAGTCACCGCAGGATGTGACCCCCCGGCATGATTCGCCGCAGGCCGTTCAGGGCGAGGCCGACCCATCGCCCCCCGCCCCAACCGACGCCGCGCAGAGCGCGCCCGACCACCCGGATGCTTGGGCGCCGTCAGAGCAGCCCGTCGATGCCGATGAAGACGCGCAGCTGCAGGAAACGGCGGAGGAGGACTCCGCACCGCTGGCGGCAGACCAGAGGCCGCACGCGGAGGGTGTTGACGAAAGTTTCAACGAGAGCTTTGACGACTCCTTCTCCGATGCGCCTTTCGACGAGGATTTTGCCCGCCCCGCCGACTCCCCGGCGCAGATGACTGACCCGCAAGGCACAGAGCCAAAGGGCGCGCCCTCAGCCCCCATCCCGCCTGCCCCCGTTGCGCCTGCCCCCGTCGCGCCTACCCTGGCCCCCCTCGATCGCGCGCGCGATGTTCCAGCAGATCCCGCCGATGATGACGGGCACATTCGCCCCGGCGCGGGCCTTGTCGGCGGGCTGGACGCGCGCAAACTGCGCGCAGCCGACCCTGTGGCGCTCTCAAGCCTCTACGTGCGGTTGCAGGCCCTCCATGAGCGCCTCGCCTCTGACGGGCGTTTGTAAAGCGCACGCGAAAAAAGGTGTGCCTGGCGTGAATTTCACGCTTGCGCCCCCCCTGAATATCACTATTAAAGCCCACACGTCGGGCTATAGCGCAGCCTGGTAGCGCGTCCGTCTGGGGGACGGAAGGTCGCAGGTTCGAGTCCTGCTAGCCCGACCAACAAACAACGCCCGCATCCGGTTTTCCGGTGCGGGCGTTTTTGCGTTTTTGGGCTATGTCAAAAGCGCTTGGGCTGATATTGCGACGCCACGACGTTAAAGCCAAAGGGGAATGCGGCATGGGTGTTGAGACGGCTGCCAAGGCGGGTTCGGGTGTTCTGGCGGACACGGCGCTGCGCGACATGATTGCCAGCGGCGCGATCACCACCTCTTCCAGCGCGCCCGACATCATCGACGGCCAGATCCAACCGGCCTCGCTTGACCTGCGGCTGGGCACGCGTGCGTGGCGTGTGCGCGCCTCTTTTCTCGCGGGCGAAGGACAAAGCGTGTCGCACCGCCTGTCCGAATTTGAAATGCACCAGATTGATCTGCGCGACGGCGCGGTGCTTGAAAAAGGCTGCGTCTACGTTGTGCCGCTGATGGAGGGCCTTGACCTGCCTGACAGCGTGCAAGCCGTCGCCAATGCCAAAAGCTCGACCGGCCGGCTGGACCTGCTGACGCGTCTGATCACCGATGGCGGCACGGAATTCGACCGCATCTCAAGCGGTTACAGCGGCCCGCTTTACGCCGAAATCTGCCCGCGCTCCTTTTCGGTGCTGGTGCGTCCCGGCATGCGGCTGAACCAGATCCGCTTTCGCAGCGGCTCGGCGCAATTGAGCGATCTGGACCTGCAAGCGCTCCACGATCAAACCCCCTTGGTGGACGGGCCTGCGATCATCGACCAAGGCCTCGCCTTTTCGGTCGATCTCAAACCTGCCGAGGGCGATCTGGTCGGCTACCGCGCCAAGCCGCACACGGGCGTCATCGACCTCGATCGCATCGGGGAATACGACCCCGCCGACTATTGGGAACCGATCCATTCGAGCAAGGGTCAGATCATTCTCGACCCCGGGGCATTCTACATCCTCGTGTCGCGCGAAGCGGTGCATATCCCCGCCGATTATGCCGCCGAAATGGCCCCCTATCTGGCGATGGTGGGCGAATTTCGTGTCCATTACGCAGGGTTCTTTGATCCGGGCTTCGGGACGACAGATGCGGGCGGCGCAGGATCGCGCGGCGTGCTGGAAGTGCGCTGCCACGAAGCGCCCTTTGTGCTGGAACACGGGCAGGTCGTCGGCCGCCTGGTCTACGAACGCATGGCAAGCGCGCCAGAGCGGGTCTATGGCGCAGGGTTGAAGTCCAACTATCAGGGTCAGGGCCTCAAGCTGTCCAAACATTTTCGCGGCTGACGTTTCGTCAAAAGCGCGCGGCGCAAATCCGCTCAGCCCACCTGTACGGTGACTGTGGCAAGCTGCGGCGCGTCAACCGACTCCTCGACCACAACGCAATTGCGACCGCGAAATTTGGCCGCATATAGGGCCTCATCCGCGCGGCGCACGGCCGCGGCATGGTCCTGTTCCTCGCGCCCGACGATGGCGCATCCAAAAGAGGCGGTCACTTGTATGCTTTGTGCAACGCCGCCCGCCCCTGTCCGGGAAATACGCACATGCGCCGCGACGCTTTCGCGCAGGGTCTGCGCAAGGTCACGCACCTCGTCGACGCCCGTGACATCGGGCATTAGGACCAGAAATTCTTCACCGCCCCAGCGCGCCAGCAAATCGCTGCGCTTGATCCGCGCGCGCAAAACAGATGCCACACCGCTCAGGACATCGTCGCCCGTGCGGTGGCCGAACCGGTCGTTCACCTCCTTGAAATGATCGAGGTCGATCAACATCACGCCCAATGCGCCGCGCGGGCGATTGCCAAGGCCGCGCTTGCCCGACCGGCTGCGGCGCAGCGCATTTTGGACAAACACATCGACAGCGCGCCGGTTGGCAGCGCCGGTCAGGGGATCGCGCATCAACATCTGCGACAATTCCCGCTCCAGCTTGCGCCGTGTGCATTCGGCACGCTCCGTCATTTGGGCAGACACCGAAATCAGAAAGAACAGCAAAAGCAACATGCCCGAAACCATCACCGCCATCGCATGTTGTGCGCTGATGTATACAGGCGCATGGCGCAGGGCAAATCCCAGAATCCACAACACAACAAAGCTGAGAAGCAACTGGTTGCGCGCGAACCTGCCGTGGGCTGCGGAGTTGAAAATCGACCGTAGCAGCGCAGTCCGCGGGAACAGCGTCAAGGCCGCCAAGCCGTTGAGCAGCAAAAGTCCGATGCTCGGGATCGACATTTGTCCGAACAGCGGCGCAAACCCGTAGCTATAGCCCACAAGCCCGATCACAGGCTGCGAAATACCGATGATGACCGACCAAAGCGCCAGATAGGGCGCGCGGCGGCGCAAGAGGACGGACAGGGCAATCAACAAGACGGAAACGGCGGTATTGGACCCCATCGCCGACACGCCGCGGATCTCTTCATGCAGGAGCATATTCAGCGGGGCGGAGATAAATTCGACAGGGACGACATAAATTTCCGCCAGCCGCGCCAAGGCAATCGCGGCGGCCACGGAGCTTCCCAAAAGCCAGCTATGGTCATGCTTGCGCCCGAATCGCGGGGCCAGCACGATGCCAAGAGCCTGGCTGAGCACCGCAAGCAAAGTCAGCGGGCTGAGGGTGGCGACCCCGAAATAGCTGCGCATCGGGGCCAACAGATCAAGCGGGGTCGCGACCAGCAAACACACCGAAATGATCACAGCCATGCGCGAAAAGAACATCCGCAAACGAATAAAAGATAGAAGCGGGCGGTAAGAAACTGATCCCAAACGGGAAATCCGCTTTACCAGTTCGACATCTTCGCTCATTGCCATCTCTCATACCACCCTGACACGGGCGACGGTCTCAACCCTCGTCGATGTCAGCCAAACATACACTGCGCAGATGATTGCGCCGGTTTTTGCAAGCGCCGCGCCGTGCGCCGCTCACCCTCCCTGCGTTGTGGATGCGATCCACGCCGCTTCGTCCGCATTCTCCGCTCTGTGGCGCGCCCCGCGAAACGCGCGACACCCCGAATTGGTCTTTTCTAAGGCCAGTGTTGCGGGATTTGCGTTACCAAAATTTTAAAATCCGACCGAAGTAGGCATTTATTTACCGGTCATCGGGCATCAAAGCGCTTTGGCTCTAAATTTCGCGCAGCCGCGCGCGCGCATTGCCCGAAAACCGAGATGACTGCGCTACATCCGCCCCATGCGTTTGGCCATCCGCGCCGCTTGGCGGGCCTTTTTCGCAGATTCGCGCGCTTGGCGCTTTTGCAGGCGTTCTGCTTTGGTCAGCGGACGCTCGGGCTCTGCGCTTGCGGGGGCGACGTCGCCGCGCTCCTCGCCACGGCGCGCATATAAATCCGCGCCTTTCTTGATCCCGTAGTTCATGCCTTTGTTGATGCCCTTGCGCATAAACATACGCAAAATCATGCGGATAATCTGGTCGGCTTGCATCAAAGCTCTCCTTTCGCTGCGCTGTGCGCTTTGGTCACAGCCCTGCGCGCACGCCGCGCAGCCTATGCGTCATCCTCAAACAGGTCGTCTTGCTCGGCGTCATTTTCAACCTCTGCGCCGTCCGAACTTCCCTCCAGACCGGGCAAGGGGCGCGCGTCCAACAGACCCGCTGCGCGCAGTTCGCGCAACCCCGGAAGATCGCGCGCGCTTTCCAGACCGAAATGATCCAGAAACTGTGGCGTCACCACATAGGTCACGGGCCGCCCCGGCGTCATACGGCGACGCCCAAAGCGGATCCATTCCATTTCCAGCAACTGGTCGATGGTGCCGCGACTGACCGAGACGCCGCGAATTTCCTCGATCTCGGCGCGGGTTGTGGGCTGGTGATAGGCGATGATCGCCAGCGTTTCGATCGCCGCGCGGCTGAGTTTGCGCATCTCGGTGGTTTCGCGCTGCATCAAATGGCCCAGATCAGGGGCCGTGCGCATGGCATAGCCATCCCCGACACGCACCACCCGCACGCCGCGCCCCTCGTAGCGCTTGACCAGCATTTCCAGCGCCGTCTTGGCGTTGCAGCCGTGGGGCATACGGGCGTTCAGCCCCGCGACAGAGACAGGTTCGGTGGCGGCAAACAGCACCGCCTCCACCATGCGCTCCTGCTCGGCAAAGGGCGGGGCATCGAACAGGCTTTGTTCTTTATCGTCGTATGATTCAGCCACTTACGGCTTCCTTCTGATCTGGATGGGCGCGAATGTGTCGCCCTGGCGGATTTCGATTTTGCCCGCTTTTACCAGTTCCAGCGAGGCCGCAAAGGTCGCCGCGGTCGCCGAGCGGCGGCGTTTGGGGTCCAGTTCCCAGCCTTCGGGCAGATAGCTTTGAATATCGGTCCAATCGCCTGCATAGCCGATCAAGCCGCGCATCCGTTCCAGCGCCTGCTCCATGCTCAAAATAGCTTCGCGGTCCAAGACGAAGGGGCGAAATTCATCCTTGGTGCGGACGCGCGCATAGCCCTGCATCAGGTCCAACAGCGTCGCCGAATAGGTCACCCTGCGCACGCGCGCGACGTCCTCGGGCGCGCCACGGGCAAAGAAATCCCGCCCAAGCTGGTCACGCGCCATCAAGCGCGCCGCCACATCGCGCATCGCCGCCAGCCGTTCCAACTGAAAGGCCAGATGGGCCGCGAGTTCCTCGCCCGACGGGCCCTCGTCGGTTGGATCGGGCGGCAACAGCAGGCGCGATTTCAAGAACGCAAGCCATGCCGCCATCACCAGATAATCCGCCGCAAGTTCGATGCGCAGCGCTTTGGCGCGCTGTACGAAGGCCAGATATTGTTGCGCCAGATGCAGCACCGAAATGGTTCGCAGGTCCACTTTCTGGGTGCGCGACAGGTTCAACAACAGGTCGAGCGGCCCCTCGAAGCCCTCGACATCGACAATCAGCGCCTCCGCCTTGAGCCGTTCCTGAACGCTCAGGCTTTCGCTGAAATCAAACTGGTCGTCACTCATCCTGATGTCCGGCATCCTGATGTCGGGTTGCGTTCCTGCCGTGGCTCAGCCACGAAACTGGTCCTGAAAGTCCCGCTCGAGCGCCGCAATGTCAACGGGCCGGGCCGTGGGGCGCGCACGCGCCGCCGCATCCGCGCGCGTCTGAGCGGGCGCAGACATCGCACCAAGCCCCGCAACCGCTTCCATTTCGTCCATTTTGCCGTTGCAATGCAGGATCACGTCACAGCCCGCACGAAGCGCGGCGTGGCTGCGTGTCGAAACATCGCCCGCAAGCGCATTCATCGAAATGTCATCCGTCATCAACAAACCCCCAAAGCCGATCTCGCGTCGGATCAGGTCGATCATCACAGGGCTTTGCGTGGCGGGGCGTTCGGGGTCGAGCGCCGTGTAGACCAGATGCGCGCTCATCGCCATCGGGCTGTCCTTGAGGGCGCGAAATGGTGCGAAATCAACGGCTTCCAACACGGCGCGATCCGCGGTGACCACGGGAAGATCGTGGTGGCTGTCCGCCTGTGCCAAGCCGTGGCCGGGCATATGTTTGATGACACCCGCCACGCCGCGCACCGCCATCCCCTCCAGACAGGCGCGCGCGAGATCCACAATTTCAAGCGGATCGCTGGACAGGGTGCGGTTGCGCAAAAACGGGTGGGTCTGCGCGCGTGCGACATCGAGGGTCGGCGCGCAGTTCACGTCGATGCCGACCTCGGCCAACTCATGCGCAAGCAGGACCGAGCGCAGATACATCGCGCGGATCGGGTCGCGCGCCTGGGCAGATTGATCGAGCGGCGGCAGGTAGTCGCGCCAGATTGGCGCGCGCATCCGCTGCACCCGCCCGCCCTCCTGATCGATCAGGATCGGGGCATCGCGCCCTACGCTCGCGCGCAAATCCGCCGTCAAGCGTGACAGCTGGGCGCGGTCCACGACATTGCGCGCAAAGAGGATAAAGCCCCAAGGATTGGCGGCACGAAAGAACGCCGCTTCATCGCGGGACAAAACAGGGCCCTCCAGCCCGAGGATAAAGGCACCCTGAGACATGGCTTAACGCTGCGCGACCGGCACGCAGGCCGCGTTTTCCGCCACGAGAGAGGCGCAGAAATGGCGGCTCTCCGACAGGTCTGCAAAGCCCATGGCGCGCAGGCGGTAGAAGGTCGAGCCCCCGGAGGAGGCCTGTTCGATCACCCGGTCCTTGCCTGCCATCACATCGGAGAACCGCGTCGCGATGCGGTCCCATTCGGCGCGCGCAGTTGCCTCCGAGTCATAAGCGCCCAGTTGCACCATGCGGGTTCCGGCGGGCACATCGGCCACCGCGACCTCCTCCACACCGCCCAGCGCCGCAAAGATGTCAGCCGCCACGGACGAGGGGTCCGCCGATAGCACCGCAGGGCTGTTGGCCTGGGCCGTTGCCACGTCGATCACGCGGTTTTCAGGGCGCGCGCGCGGCACAGGCGAAGCGGTGACGCCCCGCGCCACATAGCCCGGCTCAGCGCTGGACAGCGACAGCGCGCCATCGGCCTCGAGGTCGGTTTGTGCGCCCGGCTGCTGGCCCGTCACCGCAGCGATTGCTTCGGCAGATCCCGGTGCAGGAGGCGGTGCGAGGGGCAGTGCAGCGCCATCCACCGGATCGGCCTCAAGCGCGCCCAAAAGCGTGGTATCCTCGCCCAGCGCGTCGCTTTGCGCTCCCATCGGCGCCCGGCTGTCAGTGCCAAGGCTGCCAGCGGCAAGGCTGTCAGCAGCAAGGGCGCTCTCGGTCGTGCCGGCCTGTTGCGGCGCGGGCAGCGCAGGCAAATCCGCCTGCGCAACATCTTCGTCCGACAAGCCCACCGTGCGCGGCGCCAGCACCAAGCGGTCGGGGGGCGGCGCGGCCTCGCCCTCGGCTGCGACGTTGTTCACACTCAGGCCCTGATGGTCGACCACCTCGCCACCCGGGTCCTTGGGGGCAACCCGCATGTCCCCCTCCAGCGCGCTGACAACGGGAATGCCGCTGATATCGCGCACCATCAATTTATAGCCCCAAACCGCAAAGCCCCCCAAGAGCGCGATGGAAATCGCGGCGGCGGCGAATTGCGGCAGGCCAAGGCGCACGGGCGGTGGCGTGTCGTCGTCCTGCGCAAAACCGGCGTCCCCATAGGGGTCACTGCCCCCCTGCCCGGCGCGGGTTTGCACATAGCGATAGCCCTGCCCTTCCTGGGAAAAAGCCGATCCGCGCGCGCTCTGCGCGGCGATATTGTCCTGCCACTGCGGATTGGTCTGCTGGCTGGGCTGGTCAGAGGTGGTTGACGCCGCGGGCCGATGGGCCGCTTGCCAGTCTTCATACCGCTCGCTTGTGCGCGCACGCGGCTTTTGGGGCGCAGAATGCCCCCTGAAACCGCCTTGCCCAATCGGGAAGTCTGCCATTGTTGCCTCGTCTTTGCCCCGCTTTTGGATACGGGTTGCTGCCTGCTCGCGGGAGGGACGCACCACGCCCCACCCTCAAACCTGTCCGACGGGCACCGTATTTTCAGCGCATCTCGTTGGCAGGCGTTACCCCGAGAATACCAAGACCTGCAGAAATAACAACGGCCACGGCGCGCGGCAGGGCGATTTTCGCCGAAGAAGCTGCCAGATCGTCCTGCAAGAAGCGCAACTGCGGCTTGTCATTGCCCTTGTTCCAGAGGGCGTGGAAATCCGAGGCCAGCTCGTAGAGGTAAAAGGCGATGCGGTGCGGCTCGTGACCCTTGGCGGCAATTTCCACCTGACGCGGCCAATCGGCCAGCTTGCGCGCCAGCGTGATCTCCGCATCATCCGTCAGGTTCGCAACATCCGTCAGCGTCACGCCGGCATCATGCGCCTTGCGCAGCACCGATTGCACGCGGGCATGGGCGTATTGCACGTAGAACACGGGGTTGTCTTTGGATTGCTCCATCACCTTGTCGAAATCGAAATCCAGCGGCGCGTCGTTCTTGCGGGTGAGCATGACGAAGCGGGTCACATCCGCGCCCACTTCCTCGACCACATCGCGCAGGGTCACGAATGTGCCCGCGCGTTTGGACATCTTCATCTCCTGACCGTCCTTGATCAGTTTGACCAGCTGGATCAGCTTGATATCGCAGGCAACTTTCCCATCGGACAGGGCCGAAACAGCCGCCTTCATCCGCTTGACATAGCCACCGTGATCGGCGCCGAAAATGTCGATAATCTCGTCAAAGCCGCGCTTTACCTTGTTGTAGTGATAGGCAATATCGGGGGCGAAATAGGTCCAGGCGCCATCGGATTTCTGGATCGGGCGGTCCACGTCATCCCCATGCGCCGTCGAGCGGAACAGGGTTTGTTCGCGCGGCTCCCAATCTTCGGGCAGCTTGCCTTTGGGCGGTTCCAGCGTGCCGCGATAAATCAGCCCCTTGTCCTTCAACTCGCCGATGGCCGCTTCAATCAGCCCTGTGTCATAAAGCGACTTTTCCGAAAAGAAGCTGTCCATTTCGACGCC
The DNA here is from genome assembly GCF_900172375.1 of Aquimixticola soesokkakensis. Classification (GTDB taxonomy): domain Bacteria; phylum Pseudomonadota; class Alphaproteobacteria; order Rhodobacterales; family Rhodobacteraceae; genus Aquimixticola; species Aquimixticola soesokkakensis. The sequence goes on from NZ_FWFS01000012.1 coordinate 56,853, forward strand.
CAGCGATTTGAGATCGGCGCGGATCATGTCCATCATCGCTTCGGTCGCAAAAAGGCGTACATCCTGCAGCCAGACCTCTTCGGGCTGGTCAAGCAGGCTGTCGCCGTATTTTTCTTTCAACGCCTCGCCCACGGGGACCAGATAGTCGCCGGGGTACAGCCCTTCGGCCAGTTCGGGCGACAAGCCATTGGCCTCGCGGTAGCGTTCAAAGGCCGAACGCGCCAGCACATCGACCTGCGCGCCGCCATCGTTGATGTAATATTCGCGCGTCACGTCGTATCCGGCGAAATCGAGCAGGCTGGCCAGCGCATCGCCAAACACAGCCCCGCGCGTGTGACCGACATGCATCGGGCCGGTGGGGTTGGCAGACACATATTCGACGTTGACCTTTTTGCCCCCACCCATCGTCGAGGTGCCAAAGCTGTCGGCCTTCAATACGGCCTGCACAAGCGCGCCCCAGACGTCGCCCTCAAGACGCATGTTGATGAAGCCCGGCCCTGCGACCTCGGCCACAGCGACGCGCGGATCCGCCGCCAGTTTGACCACAAGGGCGTCGGCAATATCGCGCGGCTTTTTACCGGCGGGCTTGGCCAGAACCATGGCCGCATTTGTCGCCATGTCCCCGTGCAGCGCATCGCGCGGCGGCTCGACCGCGACGTTGGCGGTTTCCAGACCGGCGGGCAGCAGCCCCTCGGCAACCATCGCCTCAAGCGAAGTCAGGACAAGGGAACGAATATCGGCAAACAGGTTCATCTGGCGTCTCACGAAAAAGGGATCGTTTGCGGGTTTAGCATCCGCTGCGCTCAGGTCAATGCGATTGGGCGCTGCGCGACGGACGCCTTGAACGCACCGCCCGCCGTTTTGCGCCTATTTGACGACGCGGGCCGCCAGAATGGGCCCCATGTCCTCAGCCTGAAGCAAGATCGCGGCGGGTTCGTCTCCGGCGACTTCCACCGCGACATCAAGCGGCCGCGCGCCGTCCCATTCCCCCAGGACCTGCCAGCTTGTGACAACATTGGTGTAGTCGATCGTGCGGCCCGCATTTTCGCCGGACCGGATCGCGACCTGCGCGCGTGGCAGATACCGCACAAGCTGGATCAACATATCCTCGGGCAAGTCGCCCTCGGGGATCAAGGACACATGCAGGCTGTTGCCCTCGCGCACTGCCAGAAGATCAACCGGCACACCGGCCAGTTTACGGCGCAGCATGGCGATGGATTCGGCCAGCTTCATCGGCTTGGCCCCCGTCACACGGTCCAGCCCCTGCACGATAAACTGCGGGGTGTAGAGCGCGCGCGTTCCGGCGGCCTGCGCATAGGCGCGCTGACGGTCGGTAAAGGCCGCATCGCCAAAGGCATCTTTCCAGCCGATGTAATCCCAGTAGTCGACGTGAAGCGCGAGGGCCAGAATATCCGAGCGCCCCGCCAGATCGGTCAGCATCGCATCGGCAGGCGGGCAACTGGAGCAGCCCTGAGAGGTGTAAAGTTCGACAACCACGGGGAAATCGTGATCCACCCGCAGGGCGCGTTCGACAAAGGGCATCGGCGCGGGGCGCGATTTGCCCCACCCCGGAATGGCGTCCTGTCCGGGTGCGGGTAACTTGGGACGCTTGAGGGCTTGCCCCTGCCCGATTTGAGCTTGGCCGTTTTGAACTTGGCCGTTTTGAGCCGTCACAACCTGCGTGCGCGCGTTTTCGGCAAACCCGGCGCTTGCGCTTGAGACAGCGGCGCAAGCGGCCCAGAGCGACAGCGCCGCCACAGCCCGCGCGCCGCGCGTGGCGCTCGCGAAACCGGTCGAATGAAGCCCTGCGCGGCGATCAGCCATGAACTGCCCTTTTAAAACGTCTGAAAGAAGTGCCCCAAGGGGCCCTCTGCGAAGGCGCCGTTTTCTTGAGCGCCGATTTCTTGAGCGCCAGTCTTAAGCCTCCCTGCAGGGCTGCGCCAATCAAGGTTTTGCGAGATCGGCGTTAGCGGCGCGGTTCCTGTGCAAAGTGTTCCCGAAACTCCACAAAGACGCGGATAAATTCTACTGCTTTTGAGGTATAAACCCGCCGTTTTGCAAAATCGCACGGCCAAAGCCTGCGCGCTTTGCGCTGCTTCTTGGCCCACGGGCGGTTGGTTTCGGGCTTGAAAACACCCCGCCGCGCTTTCGCAAACCGCTCAAAACGACCGCCATTTCCCTGCCAGACGCCGCAACTGCCGCTATTTTCAGCACAAGCGCGTGCCAGCCCCCCGCAGCGCGCGCCCTGCACCGCCGCAGATTGACCGCACCCGCCCGTGCGGATTTTCTGAATAAAATGCGTCTTTTCTGCAATGCGGCACTCACTTGTGTACCATCGCATACAAAAAAACACCCAGCCCCCCTTGAACGCGGGCGGCATTCGGGTGAAAAGCGATGCAGCGTAACCCTGTTCCTCGAAAGGGAGGCCAACTCCATGACCGTTATCGTCGGCCAAGACACCAACAAGACCCGCAAGACCCTCAAAGTCGGCGGCTCCTCCATTGCCTATTATTCGATCCCTGCCGCTTCCGCCGCAGGTCTGGGCGATTTCTCGAAACTCCCCGCCTCGCTGAAAGTGGTTCTTGAGAACCTTTTGCGCTTTGAAGACGGCGGCTTTTCCGTTTCCACCGACGATATCAAGGCATTCGCCGAATGGGCGACGCTGGGCGGCAAGAACCCCCGCGAAATCGCCTATCGCCCTGCCCGCGTGCTGATGCAGGATTTCACCGGCGTTCCGGCCGTGGTTGACCTTGCCGCCATGCGCGACGGCATCAAGGCCCTGGGCGGCGACGCACAGAAAATCAACCCGCTCAACCCCGTTGATCTGGTCATCGACCACTCGGTGATGATCGACGAGTTCGGCAACCCGCGCGCGTTCCAGATGAACGTCGACCGCGAATACGAGCGCAACATGGAGCGCTACGAATTCCTCAAATGGGGCCAGTCGGCCTTCCAGAACTTCCGCGTTGTGCCGCCGGGCACAGGGATCTGCCACCAGGTGAACCTTGAGTACCTCGCGCAGACCGTCTGGACCGACAAGGATCAGGACGGCGTCGAAGTTGCCTACCCCGATACACTTGTCGGCACCGACAGCCACACCACCATGGTCAACGGCATGGCCGTTCTGGGCTGGGGCGTGGGCGGCATCGAAGCCGAAGCGGCAATGCTTGGCCAGCCGATTTCCATGCTGATCCCCGAAGTTGTGGGGTTCAAACTGACCGGCAAGATGCTTGAGGGCACCACCGGCACCGACCTTGTGCTTAAAGTCGTTGAAATGCTGCGCGAGCACGGCGTTGTGGGCAAATTCGTCGAATTCTACGGCGAAGGCCTCGACAACCTGCCGCTGGCGCAGCGCGCGACCATCGCCAACATGGCGCCCGAATATGGCGCGACCTGTGGGTTCTTCCCGATCGACGATGAAACCCTGCGCTACCTGCACCAGACCGGCCGCGACGCCGACCGCATTGCGCTGGTCGAAGCCTATGCCAAGGAAAACGGGTTCTGGCGCGGTGCCGATTACGCACCCGTCTATTCCTCGACGCTGGAACTGGACATGGACACCATCGTGCCCGCCATCTCCGGCCCCAAACGTCCGCAAGACTACCTTGCGCTTGACATCGCAGCGCCCGCCTTTGCGAAATTCGTCGAAGGTCAGCGCTCGGGCAAAGACGTGTCCGAAAAGGCCAAAGTCACCTGGGAAGCCGAAGGGGGCGCCCCCGTGCCCGCCGATGTGCCCGGCGATATCGGCCATCACAACAAAGGCTGGTACAAAACCGACGATGGCGCTTACCAGCTTCATGATGGTTCCATTGTGATCGCCTCGATCACCTCCTGCACCAACACCTCCAACCCCTATGTGCTGATCGCGGCCGGCCTTGTGGCACGCAAAGCGCATGCGCTGGGTCTCAACCGCAAGCCCTGGGTGAAAACCTCCCTTGCGCCCGGGTCGCAAGTGGTGACCGAATACCTCAACGCCGCTGATCTGACCAAAGATCTCGATGCTGTGGGTTTCAACCTTGTCGGCTACGGCTGCACCACCTGCATCGGCAACTCCGGCCCGCTGGAAGCCCCGATTTCCAAAGCGATCAACGACTACGACCTGATCGCGACCTCGGTGCTGTCGGGCAACCGCAACTTCGAGGGCCGTATCAGCCCCGATGTGCGCGCCAACTACCTTGCCTCCCCGCCCCTCGTGGTGGCCTATTCGCTGGTGGGTGACATGAACGTCGACATCACCAAAGAGTCGCTGGGCAAAGGCAAAGACGGTCAGGACGTCTACCTCAAGGACATTTGGCCCACCGATGCCGAAGTTGCCGAGCTGGTGGAAAAATGCGTGACCCGCGAAGCCTTCATGTCGAAATATGCCGATGTGTTCAAAGGCGACGAGAAATGGCAGGCGGTCGAAGTGAACGGTGGCGAAACCTACGCATGGCCCGCGCAATCGACCTACATCCAGAACCCGCCCTATTTCCAAGGCATGGCTGCGGAAAAAGGCGTGATCTCGGACATTGAAGGGGCGAAAGTGCTGGCGATTTTGGGCGATATGGTCACCACCGACCACATTTCCCCTGCCGGTTCGTTCAAGGAATCGACCCCCGCCGGTAAATATCTGACCGAGCGTCAGGTCGCCCCGCGCGAGTTCAACTCCTACGGGTCGCGTCGCGGCAACCACGAAGTCATGATGCGCGGCACCTTTGCCAACATCCGCATCAAGAACGAGATGCTCGACAATGTCGAAGGCGGCTACACCAAAGGCCCCGATGGCGCGCAGACCTCGATCTACGACGCTTCGATGGCCTACCAAGAGGCCGGCACTCCGCTGGTGATTTTTGCCGGTGAGCAATACGGTGCGGGGTCGTCGCGCGACTGGGCTGCCAAAGGCACCGCCCTGCTCGGCGTCAAGGCCGTGATCGCGGAAAGCTTTGAGCGTATTCACCGCTCGAACCTCGTGGGCATGGGCGTCATTCCCTTCGAGTTCACCAATGGCGACAGCCGCAAGTCGCTTGGCCTGACGGGCGATGAAACGGTGTCCATTGCCGAACTCGCGGGCGATTTGAAACCGCAATCGACCGTGCCCTGCACGATCACCTTTGCCGATGGCACCACCAAGGTCATCGACCTCAAGTGCCGCATCGATACCGCGCCCGAGATCGAATATGTCGAAAACGGCGGCGTGTTGCACTACGTGCTGCGCAACCTCGCCAAATCGGCCTAACGCGCCTCATCGATTGTCAAAAATTGAAAAGCCCCGCTTCTGCGGGGCTTTTTGGGTATTTGGGTCCGAAAGAAGCCGTATCGGTACAGGAACCCAAAGCGCGCAAACCCGTTATCCCTATGTCCTCTGCTGACAAGGATGCCCCCCATGAGCGTTGTACAAAGTTTTTTCAATTCCCCTTGGTTCATCGGGACTTGGCTGGTTCTGGCTGTGATTTGTGTGGTTTTGGTCATCCGCGATCTGGTCGTGAACAACAGCCATCTGATGTCCTTGATGAAAGTGGTCTGGACCTTGGCGGTTGCCTATTCCGGTCCGGTTGGCCTGCTGATTTATTGGCGCACGGGACGCAAGGAGATCCCCGATGATGCGGATTGGCGGCGTGCCTTTCGCTCGGTCGCCCATTGCTATTCTGGTTGTGGCCTGGGCGAAATCATTGGTGTGGTCCTGGTGACATGGCTGTTTGCGGCAAATAACTACGTCACCGCGGGGGTGACTTTTGGCCTTGCCTATGCCATCGGCTTTGCGCTTTCGCTGGGCCCCTTGGTGCAGGAGGGGGTCGCGCTGCGCAAGGCGCTGAAGGACACCTTTGTGGCAGAGACCCCGTCGATTTTGACCATGGAAGTCGTCGCCATTGCCGTGGACCTCACCCTTGCGGGCAAGGCCCATATGGGCGAGCCGATCTTTTGGGCGTCGCTTGTGGTGTCGCTGACCCTGGGGCTGTTTGCGGCCTATCCGGTGAACTACTGGCTTATCACCCACGGGATCAAGGAAGGCATGATGGATCCGCGCATGACGCATCACCATCCTGCCTCCTGAGGCGCATCAGGCGGGGAGTTGCGCGCGGGCGGCCAGAGCCGCCTCATCATGCGCCGCCGCTTCGGCCACCCAAGGCATGGCCCCGCAGCGCGCCACCCAAGCACGGATCAGATCGTCGTCGGGTGTGAAATCGGGAAAGAAGAGAAAGGGCGAGGACAGCAGAAGATCGGCAGCGCAGTACTCATCGCCCAGCAGAAAGGGGCCCTGCGCCAAAGCGCTGCGCAGGTTTTGCGCAATCTCGGGCGCGCCGCGAAAGGCAGAAAGGAGCGCCGGGTTTTGCGCGAAACCGCCGAACTGGCCGACCAACACCGGCTCGACCACATTGCCGTAATAGGCCAGCCAGCTCAGATAGGCGGGGTAGTCGGGATCGCCCAATCTGCGCCCCAGAGGGCTGTCAAAGACCTCGGGCAGAAAGTGGAACATCGCCGTGCGCTCGCGCATCCCGAGGCCATCGACGACCAGATAGGGCACTTTTGCCTCGGGATGGGGGTTGGCGGGATCGCGCTGCCCCGTGCCATCCTGACGGCACACATCGACAAGGCGCAGATCGACCGCCTCCAGTTTTTCCATCGCCAGCAAAAGCGCAAGGACGTTGGTCGAGCGGCTATAGGGGGCGTGGTAGAATGTGATCATCGGGTATCTCCTTTGGGAAGGGGGCGGTCGGGCTTGACCGCCGATGCCCTGTTTTGGCACGGTGCTCCTGTCAATTTCTGTCAGGAGGTTGCGCAAGATGGCGCGCTCGGATCGTCTGTTTCGTCTGCTGCACTGCATCCGCAGCCTGCCCCAGCCCGTCACGGCCGCACGGCTGGCCGCGGCACTGGAGGTGTCCGAGCGCACGCTGTATCGCGACATCGACGCGCTGCGCCTTGCGGGCGCGCGTATCGAGGGGGCGGCGGGCCTGGGCTACACGATGATCGAGGACATTGCCCTTCCGCCGCAGACCTTTACCCAGTTGGAAATCGAGGCGCTGGTCCTTGGCCTTGGGGAGGTGCAGTTTCGCGGCGACACCGCGCTGGCCGAGGCGGCGCGCGACGCCTTGACCAAGATCACCGCCACCCTGCCCGATCGCCAGCAGCGTCAGGTTACCCACGCCGCCGGGCTGGTGCGGCGCTGGGATCGCAACCCTGACAGCGCGATCGATCTGGCGATCATCCGTCAGGCGTGCTGGGACGAGTGCGCTCTTGATATTTGCTACACCGACCGGTCGGGCCGTGACAGCGCACGCCGCATCTACCCGCTGGCGGTGGTGTATCTCCAAGAGCGCGTGATGGTGCTGGCGTGGTGTTGCCTGCGCGACGATTTTCGCCATTTTCTGGTGGCAAGCATTCGCGCCCATCGCTTGAGTGAGGAAAGCTTTCGTCCCCGCCGCGTGATCTTGCTGCGCAGGTTCATGGCGCAGATGCGCGCCCGCGCGGGAGGAGGCGGGGTGCCCGCCCCGCCCTAAGGCAATGTTAACCGCCGCTGTGTAGGCTCACGGCCATGAGACATCCGATCCTTCAGGCCCTGCGGATTTTGACGCAACATTGCCCCGTCACCGCCCTGCCAACGCGGGAATGGCTGATCGCGATTCCCCTGCTTGTCCTGTTGCTCTGCGCGTGAGGCCTATTGCGCCGCAGCGATGGCGGGCAGGATTTGCGCGTTCATCACCTCGACGGTAATCGGTCCGGCAAAGCGGAAGGTCACTTTGCCCGTCCCATCAATCACATAGGTTTCCGGCACGCCGTAAAGCCCCCAATCCAGCGCCGTGCGCCCCGTCGAATCGGTGCCGATGGCCGCGTAGGGGTTGCCCAATTCGGCCAGAAAGCCCTGCGCATCCGCATCGCGGTCCTTGTAGTTTATGCCGTAGATCGTCACCCCTTCTGCCGCCATCGCTTCGAGCTGGGGATGTTCGGCGCGACAGGGCGCGCACCACGAGGCCCAGTAGTTCACCAGCGTCACACCGCCCGCGCGCAGGCTTGCATCATCAAAGGTCGCCATGTCGCCCAAGGGGGCCAAGCCCACCGGTGGCGCGGTATTTCCCGCCACGGCCGACGGCAATTGGTCGGGATCGCTGCGGTTCATTCCAAAGAGAAACAGGGCAGCCAAAGCCGCAAACAACAGCGGCGGCGCGAGCATCAGGGGGGATATCCTAGGCATCTGGCAAGCTTTCGGTCACGGCGCTGCGGCGGGCTTCAGCCGCGCGCAGGCGGGTTTTCATCCGCGCGGCGCGGATCACGGATTGGGCCACAAGCAGCGCCAAAAGGGCAAAGCTGACCCCGTAGGCCATCAGAACCGCACCGGCATATTTGCCAAGGTCAGGCAGAATACTCATCATGAGACCATCCTTTCGCGCGTTTCCAGCGCATGCAGTCGTCTTGCGCGAATTTCGGTGCGCGTGCGCAAAAGCACGAGCGCCACAAACAAAAGTGCAAAGCCAGCCGTGGCAACCAAAGCCGGATACCAAAACACATCGGCCACGTTTTCTTCGGCGTCCATCGACAGGGACGCGCCCTGATGCAGCCCCTGGTTCCAGAACAACACCGCATAGCGGCTGAGGATCGCAAAGACCGATCCCACGAGGCATAAAACGGAGGTCAGATCCGCGGCCGTGTCGGGGTCTTCGATGGCTTCCCAAAGCGCGATATAGCCAAGGTAGAACAAAAACAGGATCAGGAACGAGGTCAGGCGCGGGTCCCATTCCCAATAGGTGCCCCACATGGGCTGGCCCCAGATTGCACCTGTCGCAAGCGCCACCAGCGTCATCACCATGCCTACGGGCGCGGCGGCTTTGGCGGCCAAAGCGGACACGTGATGGCGGCGGATGATCCAGACCAGCGAGGCAACCAGCATCATGCCCCAGGCGTTGATGGCGATCATCGCGGCGGGCACGTGAATGTAGAAAATCTTGACGGTCGCACCCTGGCGGTAGTCGTCGGGCGTAAAGAAAAAGCCCCACACGAGGCCCAAGGCCAACATGCCCGCAGCCAGCACGGCAATCACCGGCAGGGCCGTGTCGGTCCAGCCCATGAACTTGCGCGGGTTCGCCCACCCCCAGATTGACACCATCGACCTCTCCTCAATTTCGCGGCTACCCTAGCGGGGTCGCCTGCTTGGCTCAACTCACCTGATCGCGAGAATTGCCCCTTATTTCAACGCAATGCGGATCGCGGCCGCGCTTGCAAACGGCACCAAAGCGATGGCACCGGCGCTGACGGCCCCCAGCATCAAAAGCGGCGTGGCCACCTCGAGGCCCTGCGCACCGCGCCGCACCACTTCGGCCCCGAAAATCAGCGTAGGGATGTAGAGCGGCAGCACCAAGAGCGACAAAAGCAGCCCCCCCCGTTTCAGCCCGACCGTGAGTGCCGCGCCAAAGGTGCCCATCACCGAGAGTGCCGGCGTGCCAATCGCTAAAGTGATGAGAACCCAAGGGGTTGCAGCAGCGTCCAGATGCAACAAGACCCCCAGAACCGGCGCGGCCACTGTCAGTGGCAGCCCCGTTGTCAGCCAATGCGCCAAGGCTTTGACCGCCACGACGGCCTCCATCGGCATCGGGGCGGTCGCCAGCAAATCGAGCGAGCCATCCTCGAAATCCAACGCGAAAATCCGGTCGAGCGACAACAGGCAGGCCAGCAAGGCCGCGACCCAAAGGACCCCCGGCGCGATGGCCTGCAACCGGCCCGTTTCGGGCCCGACCCCGAAGGGCACCAGCACCACGACGATCAGGAAAAACGCCAGCCCAAGGCCAAAGCCCCCACCTGAGCGCAGCGCAAGCCGCAGATCGCGGATCAACAGGCGGATCACAAAAAGGCCTCATCAAAGCCGCCGTCAAAGCCGCTTCCAAGGGTCAGGCCCGCTGCCGTGGCGCGCAGATCGCTGACATCAAGCACCTCTGCGTCCAGCCCCAGATCAATATGCGTGGCCATGACAGCCGCACCGCCCCTCGCCAAATGCGCGCGCACAGCCGTGGCAAACAGGGCAACCGATGCAGCATCAAGGGACACCGTCGGCTCGTCGAGAACCCAAAGCGGGCGCCCCGTCACCAGCAACCGCGCCAAGCCCAGACGCCGCTTCTGGCCAGCAGACAGGTTGCCCGCCAGGCGGCTTTGCAACCCGTCCAGCTCGAAGGCACCAAGGGCGCGCGCCACGGCAGCCTCGCCATCGTCGATGCCGTAGATTCCCGCCCAGAACCGCAGGTTTTCCAGCGCCGTCAATGTGGCTTTCAACCCGTCGGCATGGGCCGCATAGGCCACGGCATCGGGTGCGCATAGCACCTCCCCCGCCAGTGGCGCTTGCAACCCCGCCAGACAGCGCAGCACGGTGGTTTTGCCCGAGCCGTTGGGCCCGCGCAGCACCAAAGCCTGCCCGGGCGCGACCGCGAAACTCAAGCCTGAAAGCACGGGGAAACCGCCGCGCGCCACCGCAAGATCGCGGACCTGCAAAAGAAAAGACATCTCATTCATCGCTTTGCCTTAGCCCGCCTGCCCGCCAGATCACACTGGCAAAAGTGCCGCAGCCACGCGCCGTCCTTCGGAGGCGAGCACATTATAGGTCCGGCAGGCCGTGGGCGAGGCCATCATATCCACGCCAATGCCCGCCGCCTCCAGCGCAGCGCGCAAGGCGCGTGGCAGCGGTGCGATGCTTTGACCGGTGCCGATAAACAGCACGTCAATCTCCCCCGCCAGCGAAACCAAAGCCTGCGCATCATTCAGCCCGCCCCAGGATGTCACCCCCGAAGCGGTCACGATCACCGGCCCCTCAACCACCTGCCCCGCGATGCGAAAAAATCCCGCGCCATAGCCATCCACCGGCTGTGCGCTGTCAAACGTCATCTCATTGAACTGCATCGAAAGGCCCCTTGCGCTGTGATCTGTCTTTGGCTCCAGATACTCATAAACCGCCGCCAATGTCCAAACACGAGTCCAAAAGCGCCGCGCGCGCCCATAAAAAAAGGCCCCCCCGAAGGGAGGCCTGAGGTTCGTCTATCGGGCTCTTAATTGGTGCTGCTCGCGATTTTATGCCTGCGGCCCGATCTACGTCAGGGGCGAACGCATCCGCCCCGGAAACTTGGTATGCGTTGCCGCCTAATGCAGCTTTACGCCTTCGCTCACAAACCGGCACGTGGCGGTCATGGGCGCAAAAATGGTCTCGTTCACCTCGACGACTTTCAACTCGCCGCGCCGCGCCTGGCCCTCGAAGGCATAGATCGACTGATCTTCGACCAATGCGCGCACCACGGCCTGATTCATGCCTGCGGGAAAGGTGATTTCACAAATTCCGCCGGTGAGCAGCTTGTAGTCTTCCGTGGTGGTCAGGCTTTCGCCCACAAGAAATTGCATGTCGTCTTCTTTCTTTACGAGCAGCCCGAGGTGCCGCCGCAGGTGTTGCACTTCATGCAGGTGCCGTTGCGCACCAGCGTGTAGTTGCCGCATTCCCCGCAGGGATCGCCTTCATAGCCCTGCATTTTTGCCTTCACCCGCGCGTCAAGACCGGTGGTCACAGCCGCCGATGAGGTGGCCGGTTTGGCCTTGGCCTGCGGGACGAGCGTTTGCAGGGCGGTCGCGGCGTCAACGTCCTTCAGAGCAACCGTTGCGCCCCCTTGCAGCAACACCAGTTCCTGCGGCATCCGCTTGCGCAGGTAGCCCGTGGAGGAAATCTGTTTGAGGACTTCGATCGACTTCACGCTGGCCGCCTCGGAGGGCGTTTTGACGTTGGACAGCCCTTCTTCCTCGCCACGCCCCAGATCGTCAAAGGCAGCGCCCGTTGGTTTGACATGCGCCAGATCGGTGCGGTCCAGATAGGACACGGCCAGTTCGCGGAAGATGTAGTCCAGGATCGAGGTCGCATTCTTGATGCTGTCGTTGCCCTGCACCATCCCGGCGGGTTCGAATTTGGTGAAGGTAAAGGCATCGACGAACTCTTCGAGCGGCACACCGTATTGAAGACCGACCGACACCGCGATGGCGAAGTTGTTCATCATCGCCCGAAAGCCCGCGCCTTCCTTGTGCATGTCGATGAAAATCTCGCCAAGGTTACCGTCCTGGTATTCGCCCGTGCGCAGATAGACCTTGTGACCGCCCACAATGGCCTTTTGCGTGTAGCCCTTGCGCCGCTCGGGCAGCTTTTCACGGCCCCGCGCCACTTCCTTGATGATCACTTTCTCGATGATCTTCTCGGCGATCACAGCGGCTTTTTCCTGCGCCGACCCCGTGGCAAGGATTTGCTCGGCCTCTTCGTCGTCCTCGATCAGGGCCGACGCCAGCGGCTGGCTGAGTTTGGAGCCGTCGCGATAGAGCGCGTTGGCTTTGATCCCGAGCGACCAGCTTAGTTCATAGGCGGCCTTACAGTCCTCGACGGTCGCGTCGTTGGGCATGTTGATCGTCTTGGAAATCGCCCCCGAGATGAACGACTGCGCGGCCGCCATCATGGTAATGTGGCTTTCAACCGACAGATACCGCTTGCCTTTTTTCCCGCAGGCATTGGCACAGTCAAAGACCGCGTAATGTTCGGTTTTCAAAAAGGGCGCGCCTTCGAGGGTCATGGTGCCGCAAACGTGGTCGTTGGCGGCCGCGATGTCCTTGTTGCTAAAACCGAGGTGACGCAGCAGGTCAAAGGCCGGATCGTTCAGCTTGGCGGCCGGGATGCCCAGCGTGCCGGTGCAAAATTCCGCCCCCAGCGTCCATTGGTTGAACACAAAGCGGATATCGAAAGCCGAGGGCAGCGCCGCTTCGATCTTGTCGATCTGGGCCTGACCAAAACCATGGCCGATCAGCGAGGCATGGGTGATTCCGGGCGCATTCCCGAGCGTGCCGTGACCCACCGCATAGGCCACGATCTCCTCGATCTCGTTCGACGCATAGCCCAGTTTTTCCAGAGCGGCGGGTACGGAGCGGTTGATGATCTTGAAATAGCCACCGCCTGCGAGCTTCTTGAATTTCACCAGTGCAAAATCCGGCTCGATGCCCGTGGTGTCGCAATCCATCACCAGACCGATGGTGCCCGTGGGGGCGATCACCGACACTTGCGCGTTGCGAAACCCGTGGGTCTCGCCAAGGGTCAGCGCTTCGTCCCAGGCAGATTTCGCCAGCTCTACCAGTTCGATGTCGGGGCAACCGGCGTGATCGAGCGGCACGGGTTTGACATCCAGCCCCTCATAGCCGGTCGCCTTGCCATAGGCGGCAGTGCGGTGGTTGCGAATGACGCGCAGCATGTGGTCGCGGTTCTTGTCGAATTTGACGAAAGCGCCCAGTTCGCCGGCAATTTCAGCCGAGGTCGCATAGGAAACACCGGTCATGATGGCGGTCAGCGCACCGGTCAGGGCGCGGCCCTCGCGGCTGTCGTAGCTGAACCCGAGGTTCATCAGCAAGCCGCCGATGTTGGCATAGCCCAGACCCAGCGTGCGGAAATCATAGGAGCGCTGCGCGATTTCCCTGGAGGGGAACTGCGCCATGGTGACCGAAATTTCCAGGGTCAGCGTCCAGAGGCGTGTCGCATGCATGTAGTGTTCGGACAGGAATTTGCCGTCGCTCAGGAAGGTCAGCAGGTTCATCGACGCCAGGTTACAGGCCGTATCGTCGAGGAACATATATTCCGAACAGGGGTTCGAGCCGCGGATCTGACCGTCTTCGGGGCAGGTATGCCAGGCATTGACCGTATCGTGGAACTGGATGCCCGGATCGGCGCAGGCCCAGGCAGCATGCCCGACCTGTTCCCACAGATCGCGCGCCTTGACGGTCTTGGCCACGGTGCCGTCGGTGCGTTTGATCAACTCCCATTCGCTGTCGTCTTTGACGGCCTTGAGAAACGCATCGGTGACGCGCACCGAGTTGTTCGAATTCTGGCCCGACACGGAGGCATAGGCTTCGCTATCCCAATCGGTATCATAGGTGGGGAATTCGATCTTGGCGTAGCCCTGCTTGGCGTAATCCAGCACGCGCTTGACGTAGGTTTCGGGGATGCAGACCTGTTTTGCGGATTTGATCGCCGCTTTCAGCGCTGCGTTTTTCGACGGATCGAAAGCATCGACCTCTTTGCCGTCCCATGTGCCGATGGCATCGAAAATCTCGTTAAGCTGGCGTTCGTGCATCTTGGAGCCCGCGACGATGGACGCCACTTTTTGCTCTTCGATCACCTTCCAGTTCACGAATTCCTCGATATCGGGGTGATCCATGTCGCAGATCACCATCTTGGCGGCGCGCCGCGTGGTGCCGCCCGACTTGATCGCGCCCGCCGCACGGTCACCGATTTTCAAAAAGCCCATGAGGCCCGAGGATTTACCGCCCCCCGACAGCGCCTCATTCGCGCCCCGCAGGCTGGAAAAGTTGGTGCCCGTGCCCGAGCCGTATTTGAACAGACGCGCCTCACGCACCCAAAGGTCCATGATGCCGCCATCACCCACCAGATCGTCGGCAACGGATTGGATGAAACAGGCATGGGGCTGGGGATGCTCATAGGCCGAAGCGGAGCGCGTCAACTCACCCGATTTGAAATCGACATAGTAGTGACCCTGGCCGGGGCCGTCGATGCCATAGGCCCAGTGCAGGCCGGTGTTGAACCATTGCGGCGAATTGGGCGCGGCCATCTGGCGCGCCAGCATAAAGCGCATTTCGTCGTAATAGGCCTTTGCGTCGGCTTCGGTGGTGAAATAGCCGCCCTTCCAGCCCCAATAGCACCAGGCGCCGGCCAAACGGTCAAAGACCTGCTTGGCCGAGCTTTCGCCGCCAAAGCGGTCGGCTTGGGGGAGTTTTGCCAACACATCCTCATCGGCAACCGAGCGCCACAAGAACGCGGGCACGCCCTTTTCACGGACCTTTTTCAACGCGGCCGGCACGCCCGCCTTGCGAAAATATTTCTGGGCGATCACGTCAGAGGCCACTTGGCTCCAGTCGCGCGGAATCTCGCAATCGTCGAGTTTGAACACGATCGTGCCATCAGGATTGCGGATCTCCGAGGACGTGGTTGTAAACTCGATCTCGGCGTAAGCGTCCTGCCCTGCCGTGGTAAATTTGCGTTCGATCTTCATCCGACGTCGCCTCTGGTTTTCTGTTCAATCCGCGCACCGCAATGCACTGGTGACTCTTTTGGATCCCGGCCAGAACGGCGCAGCCCCTTACCGCTTTGCCGAATGGCAAAGCGCGCACCACAGGGTCTGTGGCGACTCACTTGGAGATGGGTCTAGTTCGCTTTCCGGCAGGAACAACAACATGTAGTAGCATTCTGCTTGCCTCCCACAATGTGCAGCGTGAGACCACCGCAGGTCAACGCCGAAATTAGGGGTTTGGAAAGCTTTTTCAGGTTGACCGATTTGACCCACAGAGCCCCTCGATTCGAGAAGGTTAACGCAGGAAAGAAACTCCTTTGTTTCAAAGGTATTCCACCGCGTTGCGCATCCGACTTATCAACAGTTGTGGACAACTTGGGTGTATAAAAATGTATGGTTCTGGCACGCAAGTTCAGCTGTGCCCGATTTTCGACCACCCTCTATATGTAGTGTCCAGTTTTGCGCCAGCGCCGCCACCGCCCGCAGAAAACCCCGTAAAAACAATTCACAAGACCGTCTCACGACATGCCGGACCGCCACAAAAGCGTCATATGAGAGAAAAAAGGGACTTTGGCCGGCCACAACAAATCTGCAACAGCGCAACCAGAGCGCGATTCGTTTTTTGGCCCTCAGAGACGAGACGCCGCCAGATATAGCGGGTCAGCGCGGCTCTTCTGTCGATATATGGGACCGCCATCGGGGATCAGCGCCAAGAGAGGCCGTCTTTCCCCGTGCTCAAGGCGCAGGTGCACCGATGCAGCAGGGCACAGTGCAGCGCGTCAAAATTTTGGTGAACAGGTTGGTGAAATGGTCGGGGCGATAGGATTCGAACCTACGACCCTCTGGTCCCAAACCAGATGCGCTACCAGACTGCGCTACGCCCCGACGAGGCTGTCCTAACGGGAAACGCGCGGCATGGAAAGGGGTATTGCGGGTTGTTTCTGGCACGGCTGCGGTTTTCTGCCACCCGCCCCAGAGACGCAGGCTTGCGGCTTTTGGGGCTTAGGTACAGGGCCACGCCGCAGTGGGACCAAAGGCCGGATGATGAAGCTCGTCCCCCACCGCAAACCCGTAGCGCTGCGACAAGCCTGCGTTGATTTCCAACACCGCCCGCACGCTGTCGCCGCCCGCAATCGGGGTGCGATCCAGCGGCACGGCATTTTCATGGATGCGGGTGATCACCCCCGCTGCATCGACAAAAATCATGTCGAGCGGAATCAGGGTATTTTCCATCCAGAACGCCACGCGCTGCGGCGTTTGGTAAAGAAACAGCATGCCCGCCCCGCGCGCCAGACTGTCGCGGTTCATCAGGCCCTGTGCGCGCTCGCTTGCGTCATCGGCGATCTCGATCTGGAACGATAGCGCCCCGAAATCGCCGCGCAGCTCCACGCGGTCCAGGGCGCAGTCGAGCGCAAAGGCGGGACGTGCCGCAAAAAGCGCGACACACATAAAGCCGCACCACAGCGCAGCCCGCCGGGGGGCGTTCCCCATAAGCGCAGCGCGGGCAGAGCGGCGCGCAGCGCGTGATCCCTGCCCGCCTATGCTCACAGTTCGTCGTCGCGCAGCGCCGTATCCCATGACAGGACCTGCGCCGCCATGCGACCGCGTTTGCCGTCAATCACCCGCAGACCGATCGCCTCACCGGGCAACAAATCCGCAAGTCCCGAGCGGCGCAGCACTTCGATATGCACAAACACATCTTCGGGGCGCCCGAAGACATTGGCAAAGCCGAAGCCCTTGCCCTTGTCGAACCATTTGACCCGCGCCGGTTCGAGCGGTGCATCAAGACCGCTGTCCTCGAGGGGGGCCAAATCTTCGAGAGCAGGACCCTCGACGTTCTCGGGCGGGCGGATGGCCAGCACCTCGATGGCTTGAATCCCGCGCGTGGTCTCTTGAACCGCCAGATCGATACCGGCGGAATCAGCCACAGAACTCTGGCCAAAATTACGAAGCACATTCGCGTGCAGCAAAATATCGGGGCCGCCACTGTCAGCAACCACGAACCCAAAACCACGGGCAGGATCAAACCACTTAACATGACCACTGATGGTCTTGGAGGGTACTTCGTCTTCCATGTTATTCCTTGCCGGCGCTTGTAGCTTGCGCTCTTTCCTGTGCGCGAAAGTGAGACACCTCGACGGGACATGCAAGCCGCCTGAACCTATCTTTTTCAACATGTTGCCATTCACGAAGCGCGAATGTCATGGATTTAGCCGCTCGATTTGCCATGTCGCGGCCTCGGTTTCACGCCGCCAACGGAAGCGATCGTGCAACCTGAACTCGCCCGCAGCCCAAAATTCGATCTCGTGCGGGCGGATCACATAGCCGCCCCAGAAAGGCGGTCGCTTGGGGGACAATCCGTGATGCACGCCCGCCTTTGCAACTTTCTCCATCAATGTGGCGCGACTGTGGAGCGGTTGGGACTGCTCGGAGGCCCAGGCCCCGATGCGGCTGCCCAAAGCGCGCGACTGGTAATAGTCATCCGAGGCCTGCGCCGTGGCGCGCGTTACCACCCCGCGCACACGGATCTGGCGTTGCAGCGTTTTCCAGTGGAACACAAGCGCCGCTTTGCCCGCGCTGTCCAGCTCCTGACCTTTGGCACTGTTATAATTGGTGAAAAAGCCAAAGCTCTCATCGGTGATGGCGCGCATCAACACGATGCGCACATTCGGCAGGCCGCTGTCATCGACCGTGGCAAGGGCGGCGGCGTCCGGGTCGGACGGCTCGGTCTCGCGCGCCTCGTCCAGCCAGCGCCGGGCGATCACAAAGGGGTCTTCCCCTGCAAATATGCCTTTTCCCATGCCCATTGGCGTCTCCTAGATCAAGTTGTCGGCGCTACAGGCACCGGTGCGCTACTTCAAGCCTGACGTGAGGGATGGCCAAGCCCACGATTTCGTGAACACCCCGCCGCGCAACCGGACCGGCGGACTTGCCACAGTACCCGCCACAAACCTACCCTAACGTCAACCACAAGTTACGACAGCACCCGCGACCGCCCTGCCCCCCTCGGCAAGACTTGATGCGCCACGCCAAACCCCCTAAAGCATCGGTCCAAGATGGCACGGCGCACAGCGGACGTGACGAAAAGCGTGGTCGAGGGACATTCAATGACAAAACTGATGGACGGCAAACGTGGCCTTATCATGGGCCTTGCCAATGACAAATCAATCGCATGGGGCATTGCCAAGGCCTTGGCCGAACACGGCGCGGAACTCGCCTTTTCCTATCAGGGCGAACAGCTGAAAAAGCGCGTCTTTCCGCTGGCGGAAAAACTCGGGTCCGACTTTCTGATCGAATGCGATGTGTCGGATGAAGCCTCCATCGACGCGCTCTTTGGTGACATCGAGGCGAAATGGGGCAAAATCGACTTTATCGTCCACGCCATCGGCTTTTCGGACAAGAACGAGTTGCGCGGGCGCTATGTCGATACCTCGCGCGCCAACTTCAACCTCACGATGGACATTTCGGTCTATTCCTTCACCGCCGTGGCCAAACGCGCCGCAGCTCTGATGAGCGATGGCGGCTCGATGCTGACCATGACCTACTACGGCGCCGAACGCATCATGCCCCATTACAACGTCATGGGCGTGGCCAAGGCGGCGCTTGAGGCCTCTGTGCGCTACCTCGCCGAGGATCTGGGCAAAGACCGCATCCGCGTGAACTCGATTTCCGCCGGTCCGATCAAAACCCTCGCGGCCTCGGGCATCGGTGATTTCCGCTACATCATGAAATGGAACGAGTATAACTCGCCGCTGCGCCGCAATGTGACCATCGACGATGTCGGCGGCTCGGCCCTGTATCTTCTGTCGGATCTGAGCGCGGGCGTGACGGGCGAAACCCACCACGTCGATGCAGGCTACCACGTTGTCGGCATGAAAGCCGTCGACGCGCCCGATATCACCAAAGACTAAGCGCGCATGTCGCTCGGCGTCTTTTTGTCGATTGTTGCGCTGCATTTCGTCGCCGCGATGTCACCGGGGCCGTCTTTCGTCGTCTCGGTGCGCACCGCCGCGGCGGAGGGGTTTCGCCCTGCGCTTGGCCTTGCGGTGGCCTATGGTCTGGGCGCGTTGATCTGGGCCCTGGCCGCATTGTTCGGCCTTGCCTTGCTGTTCAACGTACTGCCCGCGACCTTTAGCGCCTTCAAAATCGCGGGCGGCGTGTTTCTGATCGTGGTTGCCTATAAAACCATCCGCCACGCCAGCGACGCCCTGCCCCCCGTCAGCGCCCTCGCCGCGCCGCGTTCCCTGATCTCCGCGCTGCGGCTGGGGTTGGTGACGCAGCTTGCCAATCCCAAACCGGCGGTGTTTTTCGGCGCGGTCTTTGCGGGGCTTGTGCCCGCCGACACGCCTGTGCCGGTGCTTGCGGCCCTTCTGGCCGTTATTACCCTCAACGAGACGCTGTGGTATGTTTTCGTTGCCCGTGTCTTTTCCTTTGCTCCGGCGCGCGCGGGCTATGCCCGCATGAAGCGCTGGGTCGACCGCACTTTGGGTGGACTTATCGGGCTGTTCGGCCTCAAGATCGCCCTCACTTAAATTCGCCTGCTCACTGGAGACTGCCATGACCGACCGCCTGCCGCATGAAAAAGGCTTTCACATCAGCTGGGATCAAATCCACCGTGACAGCCGCGCGCTGGCGTGGCGGCTTGACGGGCGCGGCCCCGATGACGGCGCATGGCGCGCGATTGTGGCGATCACGCGCGGCGGCATGGCCCCCGCGATGATCATCGCCCGCGAACTGGACGTGCGCACTGTCGATACGATCTCGGTGAAAAGCTATGACCATCAGGATCAATCCGAAGCCAAGGTATTGAAATCGCCCGATGCGCAGATGATGGGCGATGGCACCGGCATTCTGGTAATCGACGACCTCGTGGACAGCGGAAAAACGCTGGAACTGGTGCGCGACATGTATCCCAAAGCGCATTTTGCCACCGTTTACGCCAAACCCAAGGGCCGCCCGCAGGTGGACACCTTCATCACCGAAGTGTCGCAAGATACGTGGATTTTCTTCCCCTGGGATATGGCTTTGCAATACGTGCAGCCCTATCGCGGCAAGGATTGAGCCTGCGACAGCGCAAAGCGGCCCGCCAGACACAACGCCCGACACAACGCCAGACACAACGCCAGGCACAGCGCCGAAGACAACGGCAGACACATAAGACGAAAAGCCGCGCGGGGGACTGCGCGGCTTTTGGCTTTCCTGCCCGCGAGGCGATTGAAGCGGGCTGCCTGCGGGCCTAGGTTTACCCAAAGACCCAGCCGAAAGGACGACCCGCGTGAGCCTGTTTGCACAAGAGCCGCTTGACCCGTTGAACCCTGCAATGGCGCAGACCGCCGCACCGCCCGTCATGGAGGCGCGGCGCTGGCTGGAGGGGGTCACCTTTACGCCGGAACGCCCGCTGATCAACGTCAGCCAAGCGGCCCCCGTCGCGCCGCCCCCCCATGCCTTGCGCGCGGAAATGGCGCGGGTGGCCCTTGAGGTCGATGAGGCGCATCTTTACGGGCCGGTGCTGGGTTTGCCTGCCTTGCGGGCCGAAGTGGCCCGCCAGTGGTCCGTGGCCTATCGCGGGCCGGTGCGCCCCGAGGAGGTCGCGATCACCTCCGGCTGCAACGAGGCCTTTGCCGCGGTGATGGCGACGATTGCGGGGCACGGCGACGAGGTGCTGATGCCTGTGCCTTGGTATTTCAACCACAAAATGTGGTGTGACATGAACGGCGTCAAAGCGGTGCCGATTGCAACAGGCGACGACATGCTCCCCACCATCGAAGGCTGCGCGCGCCACATCACGCCGCGCACCCGCGCGATTGTGCTGGTAACGCCCAATAACCCTGCAGGGGTGGAATATCCGCCCAAGCTGGTGGACATGTTCTATGCCCTCGCCAAGGAGCGCGATCTGGCGCTTGTCGTGGATGAAACCTACCGCGATTTCGACAGTCGCGACGAAGCGCCGCATGCAGTTTTCCAACAAAAGGACTGGGGCGAGACGCTGATTCAGCTCTATTCCTTTTCAAAAGCCTACAGATTGACCGGCCATCGGGTCGGCGCGATTGTGGCCAGCGACCAGCGGCTTGCGCAGGTGGAAAAATACCTCGACACGGTGACGATCTGCCCCAACCAGATCGCGCAATATGGCGCGCTCTACGGGATGCAGCATATGGGCGATTGGGTTGCGGGCGAGCGGGATGAAATCCTGAAACGCCGCGCCGCGATTGAAGCGGGCTTCGCGGATCTGGCGGCAAAAGGCTGGGCGCTTTTGGGCTGTGGCGCCTATTTTGCCTATCTGCGCCACCCCTTTGACATCCCCGCCGACCAATTGGCCCCGCAACTGGTGCGCGACGCGGGTGTGTTGTGCCTGCCCGGCACGATGTTTCGCCCCAAGGGTGACAAGCACGGGGCGCAGGAGCTGCGGCTGGCCTTTGCCAATCTCGATGTTGCGGGGATCGCAACGCTGTTCGCGCGGCTCGCGGCTCTCTCGGTGTAGCGGGCGCTTTCACCTTGTCCCAAGCGCCCCGACCGCATAGACATTGCCGGACTTGAGACAGGGTTCGTGATGGACGTCGGGAGGGCATGATGGCCGCAAAAGTTGGATCGAAAATCGTCTATGGGGGGCTGATGGTCCTTCTGGTCGTAGGGCTTGGCGGCTTTGGCGCAACCAATTTCGGCGCAAATGTCGGCAATGTGGCCAGCGTCGGGGACACCGACATCGACACCACCCAATACGGCAATGCCCTGCAGCAGGAATTGCAAGCCTTGCAGGCGCAGACCGGCCAAGAGTTCACCATCGCCCAGGCCGAACAATTCGGCGTGACCGGCGCGGTCCTTGACCGCTTGATCGACGCGGCGGCAGTGCGGGAAGCCGCGCGACGTCTGGGCCTGTCGGCAGGCGATGAACAGGTGCGTCAGGACGTGGTCAATACCGCCGCCTTTCAGGGGCTTGACGGCACCTTCGATCCCGAAGGCTACCGCGCCGCCCTGTCGCGCGCGGGCATCAAGACCTCCGCCTATGAAGACGAGGTGCGCGAAGGCATCGCCGCGAACCTGATTCAAGGGGCCGTAACCAGCGGTGTGATCATGCCGCAGGTCTTTACGACAACCGTGATCGACTGGCTGTCGGAAACGCGCACCGGTGAGATGGTGGTGCTGAGCGCCGCCGATTTAAGCGCCCCGATCGGCAGCCCCGACGCGGACGCCCTGCAAGCCGTCTATGAGGCAGATCCCGCCGCCTACACCCTGCCCGAGACCCGCAAAATCACCTATGCGTGGCTGACACCGGACATGTTGGTTGACAGCGTTGACCTGAATGAGGACGCGCTGCGCAAAGTCTATGACGACAATATTTCCCAATACAATCAACCTGAACGCCGGTTGATCGAACGTCTGGTCTTTGGCTCGGGCGATGAGGCGCAGGCCGCAGCGGATCGCATTGCCAGCGGCGAGGTCACCTTTGAAGAGGTCGTGAGCGAGCGCGGTCTGGCACTGTCCGACACCGATCTTGGCGATGTCGCGCAAAGCGATCTGGGCGCGGCGGGCGACAGCGTTTTTGCCGCCGCCAACGGCGACACCCTGGGCCCCATCGACAGCAACCTTGGCCCTGCCCTGTTCCGGGTGAACGGCATTCTGGCCGCCACCACCACCAGTTTCGACGAGGCGCGCCCTGAAATCGCCGCCGATATTGCCCTCGATACCGCCCGCCGCCAGATTCTGGGCGATATGGACAGGGTGAACGACGAACTGGCCGCAGGGGCCACGTTGGAAGAACTGGCCGACGACACGGATATGGAACTGGGCCAGATCGACTGGACGCCTGCGTCGGACACGGGCATTGCCAGCTATGCCGATTTCCAATCGGCTGCGCGCAGCGCGCAGGTGGGCGACTTTCCCGAAGTCATCCAGCTGAGCGACGGGGGCATGTTTGC
This sequence comes from Aquimixticola soesokkakensis, assembly GCF_900172375.1. Classification (GTDB taxonomy): domain Bacteria; phylum Pseudomonadota; class Alphaproteobacteria; order Rhodobacterales; family Rhodobacteraceae; genus Aquimixticola; species Aquimixticola soesokkakensis. Next base: position 79,816 of record NZ_FWFS01000012.1, read on the forward strand.
CCTGCGCCTCGATGAAATCACCCCGCCCGCATTGCAACCGCTCGATGATGTGCGCGCGCAGGTCGAAAGCGCGTGGGAAACCCGCGAAACCCTTAACGCCCTGAGCGCGCAGGCAAAAGCTTTGGCGGATCAGGTCAGCGAGACCACCGATCTTGCCAGCCTGGCCGAAACCGCCAGTCTGACGCTGCGCCCGCTCGAGGCACTCGGGCGTCAGGGCTTTGTCGATGCCGCCCCCGAAGGTGTGGTTGACGCGCTGTTTGATCCGGCCCTTGCCGTCGGCACCGCCACCACCGTGGCGGGGGAGGAAACGGTTGCCGTGATCGCCCTGACGCAGGTGAGGGCGCCCGAGGACACGCCCGAGACACAGACCTTGAGCGACACCTTGTCCGACACCCTGAGCCAGAGCCTCGGACAGGACTTGCTGGACGCATTCACCACCGATCTGCGCGACCAATATGGCGTCAAAATCAACCAAGCGGCGGTGAACGCCGTTCACAACGCGCTTTGACGCGGCCTATCTGAAAGACGCCCGAATGGCACAGATCATCCCCGATTTCGACACTTTCGCCGCCGGATATGAGCGCGGCGAAAATCAGGTGGTTTACACCCGCCTTGCCGCCGACCTCGACACGCCGGTCTCCATCATGCTCAAGCTCGCTTCGGCGCGCAAAGACAGTTTCATGCTGGAATCGGTGACAGGCGGCGAGGTGCGCGGGCGCTATTCGATCATCGGGCTCAAACCCGATCTGATCTGGCGCTGTCGTGGCACCCATGCCGAACTCAACCGTCAGGCACGCTTTGACGAGGACGGGTTTGTCGCCTGTGACGCCGATCCGCTGACCTCGCTGCGCGCGCTGATTGCGCAAAGCCGCATCGCCCTGCCCGACGATCTTCCTGCGGCCAGCGCGGGACTGTTTGGCTATCTGGGCTATGACATGATCCGCTTGGTCGAACATCTGCCCAACGTGAATCCCGATCCGCTGGGCCTGCCCGATGCGATGCTGATCCGCCCGACGGTGGTCGCGGTTCTGGACGGGGTCAAAGGCGAGGTGAGCGTGGTTTCCCCCGCTTGGGTGGACTCAAACCTGTCGGCGCGCGCGGCCTATGCCCAAGCCGCCGAGCGGGTGATGGATGCTTTGCGTGACCTCGACAGCGCGCCTGCCGATGCCTCCCATGATCTGGGCGACGCCTATGTGCCCGCCGAACCGACATCGAATTTCACCCATGACGCCTATCTAGAAGCCGTTGAAAAGGCGAAAGAATACATTCGCGCAGGGGATATTTTCCAGGTGGTGCCGTCGCAGCGGTGGTGTCAGGAATTCCGCCTGCCCCCCTTTGCGCTCTATCGTTCGTTGCGCCGCACCAACCCCTCGCCGTTTATGTTCTTTTTCAATTTCGGCGGCTTTCAGGTGATCGGCGCCAGCCCCGAAATTCTGGTGCGCGTCTTTGACGGCGAAGTCACCATTCGCCCCATCGCCGGTACCCGTCCGCGCGGCGCCACGCCCGAAGAGGACCGCGCCCTGGAAGCGGATCTTTTGTCGGACAAAAAGGAACTGGCCGAGCATTTGATGCTGCTGGATCTGGGGCGCAACGATACGGGCAAAGTGTCCAAAATCGGCACCGTGCGCCCGACCGAAGAATTCATCATCGAGCGCTACAGTCACGTCATGCACATCGTGTCCAACGTGGTGGGCGAGCTGGCCGAGGATCAGGACGCGCTGTCGGCGCTGTTGTCGGGCCTGCCCGCAGGCACCGTATCGGGCGCGCCCAAAGTGCGGGCGATGGAAATCATCGACGAATTGGAACCCGAAAAGCGCGGCGTCTACGGCGGCGGTGTGGGATATTTTTCCGCCGGTGGCGACATGGATATGTGCATCGCGCTGCGCACGGCGGTCGTGCAGGACGAAAAGCTCTACATTCAGGCGGGCGGCGGTGTGGTCTACGACAGCGACCCCGAAGCCGAGTACATGGAAACCGTCAACAAATCCAAAGCGATCCGCAAGGCGGCCGAGGATGCCGGGCTATTTGCCCGCCACGGCAACCGCTAAGTCAGGTCGCGACAAAACGGGCGTGTCAGAGTGATCTGCACGCCCGTTTTGTCGCGCCTGTCGGGCGCGCGCAAGAGGGGGCGCCTGTCGGGCGCGCAGGGGTCAGTCGTCGCTCAGGACGGCGGAAACCGGTGCCATCGCCACGGTGGAGGCGCGGTTGCCCAAGGCCCATTCGGTCAAGGCGGTGAGCGTGTCGGGTTTGAGGCGACCGATCATGATCACCCGCTCGCCTGTGCCCGCGCGAAACGCCGCCTGATCCAGAAAGCGTTTCATTGCGGCGACATTCTGCCCGGCCCCGTCAAAGTCGCGAAACACGATTTCCGCGGGAACACCGGCGCGCTGCGCTTCCTGAATGACCGCATTCAACCCGCGCGCATAGGTGACAAGCGCGCGGCCCGATTGCTTGGCTGTGGCGGCGATCTGTTCGGCAAGGAGGCGGTTGGCCTGATAGCTGCCCGAGGGCGCATCGAGAAAGCCCAAGGACTCGGGCACGAGGGTCTGCGCGCGTTCCAGCACCATCGCTGCGTCCTGTGCCGATGCCCCATCGGGCATATCCACGCGCGCCAGCACTTCGAGACCGGCGTTGCGGTAGTCGGCCATGCGGGCTTGCGCGTCCGGATCGGCGATGTCGACCGCCATGGTCACCGGAAACGGCAGATCCGCCAGTTGGCTGGAGGTGAGGGTCATGTCGCCCGTATCCAGCAACACCACCGCCATATCCGGTTGCCCCGACACATTGCGCCACTCCGAGCGGAACATCTCGAAAGCGCCGATTGCGCCGTCAACGGCCCCTGTCTCTGTCGGGGCCGACACAGTAGGCAGGCGGTCTGTCACCACATTGCTGGCCAGATTGCCAAAACCGCTGGATGCTTGCGTGCCCAAACGGCTGTCGCCTTGCAGGTCGAGCGTGGGCTTGGCTGCAAGCTCGAGTGGCGCGGGCTGGTCCTGCGCGGTAGCGGCCTCGGCCGGCGCGGGGGTCTCCATCAGGTCTGCGTCGCCCGCAACATTGGCGTCGAGCGCCGTTTCGCCCTCCCCTGCGCTGAGCGTCTGCGCGGGGAGCGGTTGCGCCTCAGGGGCGAGTTGCGGCTCTTGGGGGGCGCGCGGCGCATCGCTTGCGACCAGCGGCGCGGTATCGAGGCCCGGGGGGGGAGGTTCGCTGGCTTGCGGGGTCGCAAGGACCGGTTCCAGCGGTTCGCCGGTCGCAGGCTCCGCGTCGGGCACGGGCGCGACAGGGTCCGCAGGGGCGGCACCGACCTCGGGCGCGGCCTCGGGGGCCTGCGGCATCTCGGGCATGTCGCTATCGCGTGGTTCGGGGGTGTCGACCGTTTCCATCGCCGCCGAGCGCGACGGCTCTGCGGCCACATCGCGGGCTGTGAGGGCATCCTCCGGCGCGTTCTCCGGCGCGTTCTCCGGCCCGTTGTTGTTCGCCGCGTCGCCCGCCGCGTCGCCGGCTTGATCCTGCGCGGCGTCGTTCGCCAGCGACAGGGGCGGTGATTCGGGGGCCTCCGGCGCCTGCGGGCTTTGCTCTTGCGCACCTGTGTCGGTCTGCGCGGTCGCATCGGGGGCGCGCTGCGCGTCGCGCTGAGCCCCTGCGGGCGTCACCTGAACGATCGGCAGCGCCTGATCGGCCACCGCACCGACGACCACGCCCACCACTGCGCCCCACACAAGGCCTGAGATCATCCCGCTCGCCATATCCGTCCTCCGGCTTGCGCTTGGACCGTTATGTTACGGCCTGATTTGCGCCACTGTCTCGCTGCCCGCCACCGACAGGGGCCCGCGCCTGCGCTGCCCTGCCTGTGATGCGCAAATTCCGCGTGAAATCCGAGGGGTGCCCTTGACCCTCACGCTCTGCTCGTGGACATGTATAGCCCGACAGCGAAGCGGGTTCATCCCCTTTCGTGACATGGACACGGCATGGACAAAGCGCAGGCCCGCGACCGCTTGGTCACGGGGGCGCGAGAAAGGGATCGCGATGCTCCTGCTCATCGATAACTACGACAGCTTTACCTATAACCTCGTGCATTATCTGGGCGAGTTGGGCGCGGATGTGCGGGTCGAACGCAACGATGCGCTGGATGTGCAGGCGGCTATGGCCTTGAAACCGGACATGATTTTATTGTCCCCCGGTCCTGGAACCCCCGATAGCGCGGGCATCTGCCTGCCGCTGATCCTGGCGGCGGCTGAAACGCGCACCCCCTTGATGGGCGTCTGTCTGGGGCATCAGTCCATCGGTCAGGCCTTTGGCGGCACCGTTGCGCGTTGCAAAGAAATTGTGCACGGCAAGATGGGCGCGATGCATCACGCCAACAAAGGCCTGTTCCACGGGCTGCCCTCGCCCTTTGATGCGACGCGCTATCATTCGCTGATCGTCGAGCGCGAGAGCCTGCCCGACTGCCTCGAACCCACCGCATGGCTGGAAGATGGCACGATCATGGGGCTGCAACACCGCAGCTTGCCGATCCACGGTGTACAATTCCACCCCGAGAGCATTCGCTCGCAGCACGGTCATGCGATGCTGCAAAACTTTCTGACCCTCGCCAAGGAGACAGCGGCATGAGTGACAAAATGAAACCGCTGATTTTCGCCGCATCCGAAGGCCCGCTGAGCAGCGCGCAGGCCGTCGAGGCCTTTGACCTGTTGTTTGAAGGGGCCGCGACCCAAGCCCAGATCGGCGGCTTCTTGATGGCGATGCGCGCGCGCGGCGAAAGCGTGTCCGAATATACCGCCGCGACGCAGGTGATGCGTGCCAAATGCCTGCCGGTCCATGCGCCGGAGGGGGCGATGGACATCGTGGGCACCGGCGGTGACGGGCTTGGAACATTGAATATTTCCACCGCAACGGCCTTTGTGGTCGCCGGTGCCGGCGTGCCCATTGCCAAACACGGCAACCGCAACCTGTCGTCGAAATCGGGGTCCGCCGATGCGCTTGGCCAGCTCGGGGTCGATGTGATGTTGGGCACGGATGTGGTCGAAGAGGCCATCCGCGAGATCGGCATCGGCTTTATGATGGCGCCCATGCACCATCCGGCGATGAAACATGTCGGCCCCGTGCGTGCCGAATTGGGCTGCAAAACGATTTTCAACATCCTTGGCCCGCTCACCAACCCCGCCGGCGTGACGCGCCAGCTGACCGGTGCCTTTGCGATCGATCTGATTTTCCCGATGGCCGAGGTCTTGCAACAGCTTGGCTCGCAAAAGGCCTGGCTGGTGCACGGCTCGGACGGCTCGGACGAGATCACCATCACCGGCGAAACCGCCGTGGCCGCGCTTGAGAACGGCACGATCACCTCGAAAACCGTTCACCCCGAGGATGCCGGCCTGCCGGTGCACCGCTTGCGCGACATTCTGGGCGGCAGCCCTGCCGAAAACGCCGCCGCGATGCGCGCGTTGTTCGAGGGCCAGACCGGTGCCTACCGCGATGCGGTTTTGTTGAATGCGGCAGCGGCGCTGATCGTGGCCGACAAGACAAGCGACCTCAAGGAAGGCGTTGCCATGGCCAAAGACAGCATCGACAGTGGCGCGGCCCTTGGCAAACTGACCGCGCTTGCCGAACTCACCGCCCGACACTAGCTTCTTTCATTCTTCCTGATGGCCGCTTGCGGCCCAACTGCGCAAGGCCTGCCCATGACCACCTTTCTCGACAAGATCAAAGCATACAAGCTGGACGAAGTCGCGGCGCAAAAAGCGCAAATCCCCCTTGCCGAGGTCGAGGCCGCAGCGCGCGACGCCTCTGCACCACGCGGCTTTGCCCAAGCGCTCCAAACCGCATCGCGCAGCGGGTACGGTTTGATCGCCGAAGTCAAAAAAGCGTCTCCGTCCAAAGGGTTGATCCGCGCCGACTTTGACCCGGCCGCCCTTGCAAAAGCCTATGAGGCGGGGGGGGCGACCTGTTTGTCCGTGCTGACCGACACGCCGTCGTTTCAGGGCGCGCCGGAATTTTTGAGCGCCGCGCGCAGCGCCACCACCCTGCCCGCCCTGCGCAAGGATTTCATGTACGACCCCTATCAGGTCGCGCAGGCGCGTGCCTGGGGGGCCGATGCGATCCTCATCATCATGGCCTCTGTCGAGGATTCCCAAGCCCTCGAACTGGAAGAGGCGGCATTGGGCTGGGGCATGGATGTGCTGATCGAGGTCCACGATGCGCAAGAACTCGAACGGGCGACCCTGTTGAAATCGCCGCTGCTGGGCGTGAACAACCGCAACCTCAAAACCTTCGAGACCTCGCTCGACACCACCCGCACCCTGTCGCGGCTTGCGCCTGCCGACCGGACATTGGTCTGCGAAAGCGGGCTGAGCAGCTCGCAAGACCTCGCGGATATGGCGCAATACGGCGCGCGCTGTTTCCTGATCGGCGAAAGCCTGATGCGTCAGGACGATGTGGAAACCGCCACCCGCATCTTGCTCAAAGACCCTGTCACCGGATCGCTTTGATGGCTGAGCTGACCCATTTCGACGCGCAGGGCCACGCGCATATGGTCGATGTGTCCGACAAGGACGTGAGCGACCGGCTTGCCGTTGCCGAAGCCTGCGTGGTGATGCGCGCCGACACGCTGGCGCTGATCACCCAAGGAACGGCAAAAAAAGGCGATGTCTGCGGCGTCGCGCGACTGGCGGGCATTATGGGCGCCAAGCGCACGGCCGATCTGATCCCCCTGTGCCACCCGCTGCCGATCTCCAAAGTGACGCTGGATCTGGTCCCCGATGACAGTCTTCCGGGCCTGCGCATCACCGCCACAGTGAAAACCACAGGCCGCACCGGCGTCGAAATGGAAGCCCTGACAGCCGCCTCCGTTGCGGCGCTCACGGTTTATGACATGCTCAAGGCGGCGGAAAAGGGCATGGAAATCACCGGTCTGCGGCTGTTGCGCAAAGACGGCGGCAAATCCGGCCCCTATCGTGGCGAGACGCGCGCGTGATCGCGGTCGAGGAGGCCCGCGCCCGTATCCTCGATCTTGTGGCGCGGATGCCCTGTGAAACCGTTGGGCTTCGGGCCGCGCATGGCCGCGTTCTGGCACAAACCGCCAGTGCAACGCGCGACCAGCCGCCCTTTGCCGCGGCGATGATGGATGGCTATGCGGTGCGAGGCTGCGAGGTAGCGGCAGGCGCGCGCTTTGAGGTCATCGGCGAAGCCGCCGCGGGCCATGGCTTTGATGGCGCGCTTGCAGAGGGGCAAGCCGTGCGCATTTTCACCGGCGCGCCCTTGCCGCGCGGTGCCGATCACGTGATCATACAGGAAGATGTAGCCCGCGACGGCGATGCGATCACACTTCTGGCGGACCACGACACCCAACCCTATGTCCGCGCGCTAGGCGCTGATTTCAAAGCCGGTGATCCCCTTGCAGCGCCGCGTCTGCTCACCCCTGCCCTGCTGGCGCTTCTGGCCGCGATGAATGTCGCGCAGGTCACGGTGTACCGCCGCCCGCGCGTCGCGCTGATCGCAACGGGCGACGAATTGGTCATGCCCGGCGAGGTGCCGAACCCTGCGCAAATCATCGCCTCCAACGCCTTTGGCCTTGCGGCGCAAATCGAGGCAGTCGGGGGCATCGCCCAGCTTCTGCCCATCGCGCGCGACACACCGGCCTCGCTCAACACCGCGCTTGATCTCGCGCAGGGTGCGGATGTGATCGTTACGATTGGCGGAGCCTCCGTTGGCGACCATGATATCGTCGGGCGCGTGGCCAGCGCGCGCGGCCTCGAGCGCGCCTTCTGGAAAGTCGCGATGCGTCCGGGCAAGCCGCTGATGGCGGGAAAAATCGGTGAAACGCCCCTCATCGGCCTGCCCGGAAATCCGGTGTCAGCCCTGGTCTGCGGCCTCATATTTCTGGCCCCGGCATTGCGCAAAATGCAGGGTTTAGAGGCACTTGCGCCCCAACAGAGCGCCATTCTCGGCGAAGACCTTCCCGCGAACGGCCCGCGCGCCCATTACATGCGTGCCCGCCTCAAGGGCGACAGGATCACGCCCTTTGCGCGCCAGGACAGCGCGCTGTTGAGCATCCTGAGCGAAGCAAACGCGCTTTTGATCCGCCCAGCGGATGACCCCGCCAAACGGGCCGGCGACAGTGTCGCTTTTCTGCCGCTGTAATGCGCGAACACGCCGCAAACTCAAATAATTAACCTTTCATTCATCTCCTGACCGCCACACTGCCCGCGACTGCGCCATCGTTTTGCGCCAAAGCCCCTTGACACATTAGGGGAACATGGGCAGAACAGGGGAAGAACAATGATGGAACGCTTTGTCGGTGCGGCGAAGGTCGCGTGCAAAACATGGCGTTTAAAAAACAAGGCTCGATTTGCTTTGCCCCGCAAAGCCCCGCCAAGTGGCCAAGCCTGTGTGACCGCCCATCGTCGCGGATCACGCACACCGGCCATGATACGGGGCGCGATGCGCGGCAAATCCCTATGACAGAGTGCCGCTGAGAGAGGATTGACTGAATGTTGACGCGTAAGCAGCTCGAATTGCTGGATTTCATCAACAAACGCGTGCAACGCGATGGTATTCCGCCCTCTTTTGACGAAATGAAGGATGAATTGGACCTGCGCTCCAAATCCGGAATTCACCGCCTGATCACTGCGCTGGAAGAACGCGGATTTATCCGTCGTCTGCCCCACCGGGCCCGCGCTCTCGAAATTCTGAAATTGCCCGAAAGCCTTGGGGGCGTGCCCGCGGCCGCCAGCATGGGCGGGTTCCAGCCCACGGTGATCGATGGCGACCGCCCGGATACCCCTGCGCCTGCCGCTGCCAAACCTGTGGTGATCGAGGCTGTGTCCCTGCCGATCATGGGCAAGATTGCCGCCGGTGTTCCGATCGAAGCCATTTCGGATGGCGCGCTTAACGTCGCGGTTCCCGGCTCGATGCTATCGGGGCGCGGTAACCACTACGCCCTTGAAGTCAAAGGCGAGTCGATGATCGAAGCGGGCATCAACGATGGCGATATCGTCGTGATCCGCGAGACCTCTCAGGCCAATAATGGCGAAATCATCGTGGCGATGGTCGAGGGCTATGAAACAACGCTAAAGCGGTTTCGCCGCAATGGCGATATGATCGCGCTTGAGGCCGCAAACCCTGCCTTTGAGACCCGCGTGTTTCGCGAGGATCAGGTCGAGATCCAGGGGCGCCTTGTCGGCCTGATCCGCAGCTACTGATCCGACAGCATCACAACGCCCCAGCATCACAACGCCAAAGCCGCTGTGCTTTGGGGGTGTGCCCTCAGGGCTGGGACAAGAGATACGCCAGATCCATGCGAATGGGGCGATCTTGCAAAATCTGCGGCACACGACCTTCCTGCGCGTGAGCCACACCGCCCAAAAGGCCAGACAATAGACCGTCTTGCGGTGCAGTGGGTTTATGGATGGTCGCAATCGCGCGCCAGGGCTGCCACGAGGCGGTGTTCCACATTCGCGCACCACTCCATTCGCGCGCGGTAATGATGCGGACCCCGCTGCCGTCCTGCGACACCGAGAGCGCACCAAGTCGGCTCAACGCGTCCGAATCCAGCCACAAACACGGCCCCGGTGCCGCCGCTTCGAGGGCCAGAATGACGACATCGACCTGCGCGCAGAGGGCTGCGGCGCGTTGCTGTGCGTTGCGACCACTGACCTGCGCGAAACGGATACCGTTCAGCGCAAAGCGGACCTCCCCTGTCTTGTGCACCAATGCCGGGCGGGCGTTCGCCGCGGTTTGGGGGGCGCCATCCCCGTCGTTTTCAAGCCAGTTTTGCGCGGCAAATCCCTGACCTGTTGGTTTGGACAGCGCCCGCCCCTTTGTGCCGAGAACCCCGACCAACCGCCCATCGGGCGAAATCAGCACATCGGGCCGCTCGGCTCTTGCCCAAAGCACAAAGCCCGCCATCATGACAATCACGCCGAGCTGCCTGGCACGCCCGACCCACAACACCGTGAAAATCGCGCCCAGGGCGATCAGCGGCAAGACCTGCGCAGGCGGCTGGGCGACATGGGTGACAGCCCCGTCGATGCCCGACACAAACCCCGCAACGGCCAAAATCCAGCTCAGTGCCGGCGTCATGATCCCAAAGGCAATCCACGACAGGCCGAGCGGGGCAAGCAGCGCCGCAAGTACCGCGCAGGGCATGATCACCGTTCCCATCACCGGCACGGCCACGATATTGGCAAGCAGACCGAAGTCCGCGATGCGGTTGAAATGCGCCGCCGCCACGGGGGCCGTCGCGAGACCGGCGATGGCGGAGGACAGGATCACTGTCAGCGGCACGGCGAGCAGCCGTGGCAGGTGCCGCATCACGCCAAAGTCGCGCAGCTGCGCAAAAATGAACACCAGGGCCGTGGTCGCGGCAAAGGACATCTGAAACCCCGGTTCGCCCAGAACTTCGGGGCGCCAGATCAGGATGATCAAGGCCGCGATGGCCACAGCGCGCAGGGATATTGCCCGCCGGTCCAGCAGGATGGCGCAAAACATCACGGCGACCATCACGAACGCCCGCTCTGTTGCGACATTCCAGCCCGACAAGGCAAGATAGAAAAACCCGACCCCCAGCGCGCCCGCTGCTGCGGTTTTCTTCGTGTTGATGCGCAAGGCCAGAGGCGGGATCAGGTTCAACAACAGCCGCAGGCTTGTAAAAACCGCCCCCGTCAGCAACCCCATGTGCAATCCCGAAATGGCCAATAAATGCGACAGATTCGCACCGCGCAGCGCAACCTCCGTGGGTTCGAGAATGCCCGAGCGGTCTCCCGACAGGATCGCGGCGGCAAAGGCTCCTGCCTGACCATCGATCTGAGCCCGGATGTAGCGCGACAGGGCGATGCGCGCGCGGTGCAGCCAGAGGGTCGGGCTTGGGTCGATTTGGCTTTGCGCGCGCAGCACGGGCGTGCGGGTATAGCCGACCGCGCCCAGACCGTCGAACCACGCCATACGCTGGAAATCAAAGCCACCCGGTTCAATCGGGCCTTCGGGTGGCGCGATATTGGCGGTCAAAGTGACCCGCAAGCCCGGTTCGGGGGTCATCCAGTGCTGATCGCCATGCAGCGACACCCGCACGCGCGTCGGGGTTCGTGCGGGCGACACATTCTCGAGCACGACCTGATCGAGCGTCAGCCGTGGCACATCGGAGGCCGAGCGGTCGATGCCCACAATGCGCCCCTCGACGGCGCCGTAGTAGCGAAAGCCCAGCACCGGCTCGGCGACCAGATGGGCACGCAGGCCGGTATTGAGAAAGGCACATGTCACACAGAGCAGCGCGATCCAGACCGGCGACTGACGGCTATCGCCCGCCCGCAAACAGCCCCGCAGCCGCCACACAGCCCCCAGCGCCACAAGCGTGACCCAAAGGTAGCTGCCCCACCCGGGCTCGCCGCCCAATTGGAACCACGCGCCAATGCCAAGCGCAAAGAACACTGGCAGCCATAAAAACAGCTGCCCGCGTTGCCGCTCGATCCCGTCGAGCATCGCCTGCCCCGTCAGATGCGCACAGCGCCACACAGGATGCTCCCCCAATTTCATCGCGCCGCACCGTCACGCCGCACCGTCAAACGGTTGGCCTCTCTTGTGTCGTGCGGGGCCATCGCTTAGACCCTTGCCTAAGGCTAGTTCCGAAGTGGTTTCGATATGGTTAACGCGGCTTTAACAGCCGGGCGGCCAGCGCAACCTGCGGATCAGATCTGTGCGAGACAGAGCTGATCCGAGCGGAACCGCAGGACTTTAACGCAAGGCAAACCTGACCGTGAGCGATCATCAAACCCCTAAACATTCCGACGAAACCGCGCAGGTTGTGACCCGCATCGCCCCCTCGCCCACCGGTGAAATGCACATCGGCACGGCACGCACGGCCTTGTTTAGCTGGCTCTATGCACGCGGGCGCGGCGGCAAGTTCTTGCTGCGGGTCGAGGACACGGACCGGGCGCGCTCGACGCCAGAGGCCACTGAGGGCATCCTGAAAGGCATGGCCTGGCTTGGCCTTGACTACGACGGCGCGCCCGTGTCGCAATTCGAGCGCGCCACGCGTCACGCCGAGGTCGCCCATGAGATGCTCGCCAGCGGTCACGCCTATAAATGCTTTTCCACGCAAGAGGAGATCGAAGCCTTCCGCGAAGCGGCCCATGCCCAGAAAAAAAGCACTCTTTTTCAAAGCCCCTGGCGCGATGCAGACCCGGCGTCCCATCCCGATGCGCCCTTTGTCATTCGTGTCAAAGCGCCGCGCGACGGGGTGACGGTGATCGCAGACCGCGTGCAGGGCGATGTTACGATTCGCAACGACCAGCTTGATGATATGATCGTGCTGCGCTCGGATGGAACACCGACCTATATGCTGGCCGTGGTCGTTGATGACCACGATATGGGCGTGACCCATGTGATCCGCGGCGATGACCACCTCAACAATGCCGCGCGCCAGATGTTGGTCTATGCGGCGATGGGCTGGCCCTTGCCGGTCTATGCCCATATCCCGCTGATCTTCGGTCCGGACGGCAAGAAACTGTCCAAACGCCACGGGGCCACCGGCGTTGCCGAGTATCAGGCGATGGGCTATCCGGCGGCGGGGATGCGCAATTATCTCGCGCGTCTTGGCTGGAGCCACGGGGATGACGAATTTTTCACCGATGCACAGGCGATGTCGTGGTTTGATCTGGACGGAATCAACAAAGCCCCTGCCCGCTTTGACACCAAAAAGCTGACCAACCTGTGCGGACAGCATTTGGCGATCATGGAAGATGCTCAAATCTTGAGCGAAATTGACGGGTATCTTGCTGCGGCTGCACTTCCCGCCCTGACTGCGGCGCAAAAAGAGCGGCTGGAACAGGCGATGTATTGCCTGAAGTCTTCGGCAAAAACCTATCCGCAACTGCTTGAAAAGGCGGAGTTTGCACTAAATTCAAGACCGGTGGTTCCGGATGAGAAAGCCGCAAAGGCGCTTGATCCGGTATCCCGTGGTATACTGCAAGAATTGACGCCGCAGCTGCAAAGTGTTAGCTGGGAGCGCGAGGTACTGGAGGAGACATTGGCGCGTGTCGCTCAAGCGCATGACATCGGATTTGGCAAGCTGGCCGGACCGTTACGTGCCGCTTTTGCAGGCCGGACCGCGACCCCGAGTGTATTTGACATCATGCTTGTGCTTGGCCGCGAAGAATCCCTTGCGCGGATCGCCGAGGCGGCACAGGAATAGATTAGAGCATTTGCGCCGCAACGCGGCATAGGCAAGTTTGACCGCCCGATCCGGCCCCTGCGCGGCCCCGTGATCGGCGCAACGTCCGACGGCCCCGTTTCGGCCCCGTCTCGCCCCGCCAGGGGCGGCATGGGACTGCCAGGGGCGGCCTGTGCACCGCACAGGTAGCGACGAAAGATCCGCGCGCGCCCGAGCGTGGCGCGACGGGACACAGACGCGCAATTGGGCGCGACCCGTGGATGCAGCTGCGTGCTGCAGGTCCACGCGGGACAACGACGTCCCGCCCGACACATCCGGCCCGCATCACCACGCGGGCCTGCTTGCGAGATGCCGGTTCTGGCGCACCGCGAGCGACATTGCGTAGGCCAGCTTCCTTGGCGGGCCTACACCGCCACCGACCGGCGCTTTGCGCGCCAGCCGCCTAATAAAGGAACGATCATGGCAGATAGCACCAAAACAGCGACCCTGAGCTTTGATGACAAATCATTCGAGCTGCCAATGTATTCGCCGACTGCCGGCCCCGACGTCATCGACATCCGCAAGCTCTACGCACAGGCCGATGTGTTCACCTATGACCCCGGCTTTACCTCCACCGCCTCTTGCGAAAGCGCTATCACCTATATCGACGGCGATGCGGGCGTGTTGCTGCACCGTGGCTACCCTATCGGGCAGCTTGCCGGTAAATCCCACTATCTCGAAGTCTGCTACCTGTTGCTTTACGGCGCCCTGCCGACCGCGACCGAGCTGGAAGATTTCGAAAAGCGCGTGACCATGCACACGATGGTGCACGAGCAGATGCACAAGTTCTACTCGGGGTTCCGCCGCGATGCGCACCCGATGGCCATCATGGTTGGTGTCGTCGGCGCCATGTCCGCCTTCTACCACGATTCCACCGATATTTCCGATCCCTGGCAGCGCGAAGTCGCTTCGATCCGCCTGATCGCCAAAATGCCGACCATTGCCGCGATGGCGTTCAAATACACCATCGGCCAGCCGTTCGTGTATCCGCGCAACGATCTGGACTATGCCTCGAACTTCCTGCGCATGTGCTTTGCCGTGCCCGCCGAAGAATACGAAGTGAACCCGATTCTGGCGCGCGCCATGGACCGTATTTTCACCCTGCACGCCGATCACGAGCAAAACGCCTCGACCTCGACGGTGCGTCTGGCCTCGTCCTCGGGGGCCAACCCCTTTGCGTCGATCGCCGCTGGCATCGCCTGCCTGTGGGGTCCGGCACATGGCGGCGCCAACCAGGCCTGCCTTGAAATGCTGCGCGAAATCGGAACGGTGGATCGCATCCCCGAATATATCGCCAAGGCCAAGGACAAAAACGACCCCTTCCGCCTCATGGGCTTTGGTCACCGCGTCTACAAGAACTTCGACCCGCGCGCGACGGTGATGAAGGAATCCGCCGACGAGGTGCTCGACCTGCTTGGCGTCGAGGACAACCCCGTCCTTCAGGTGGCGAAAGAGCTTGAGAAACAAGCGCTGGCCGATCCGTATTTCTCCGAGAAAAAGCTGTTCCCGAACGTCGATTTCTACTCGGGCATCATTCTGGAGGCCATGGGCTTCCCCACGTCGATGTTCACACCGATCTTTGCGCTGTCGCGCACCGTCGGCTGGATTTCGCAGTGGAAAGAGATGATCGAGGACCCCTCGATGAAAATCGGTCGTCCGCGCCAGCTCTACACCGGTGCCACCGAGCGCGACTATGTGGATGTGGAAAAGCGCTAATTGCGCCCACGCCCCATCGGTTTGACATGCCTAAAGCCGCCCCTCGGGGCGGCTTTTTCATGCGGTGGGTTTTGAGGGCTGTTGGCCAGTGGGGGATCTGGCCAGTGCGGGATCTGGCCAGTGCGGGATCGACCCCGTTCAGGCGGACAAACCGCCGCGGTTTTCGCAAGCACGCAATTCGTCATCCTGACGCAACAGCTGTGCCAGGAAAACGATCACAAACAGCGCCGAGGTGACGACCGAGGTCTCGGTGAACAGCGGCAGGGAATAGGGGGAGTCGGGGTCAAAGGAGTGGTACACGAAGAGCGCGAAAAACGTCGCCAGCCCCAACAGTGCAAAAGGAGTGCTCAAAGCGGAGAAGCCGCGCGCCGTCAGCAGGTTGGAGACCGCCGCCAGAAGCATCCCGAGGATCGTGCCCCATGCCATGCGGTCGTTGCCGGTTTCAAACAGACCGAACACCGTGTCGATGCTGTCATTTTGCATGACCGAGCGCAGCCATGCGTTCACCATCACCAGCAGGATGACCATGATCGACAGATCGACCGGCAGGCGGCTGCGCCCGCGCGCCGACACCAGGCCGCTAAAGCACAAAATCGCAAAACACAGCGCGGTTGAGGGGACCATGGCGTGGTGCGGCAGCGGGCCGCGCACCAGTGCCTCGACCCCGACGGCCCAGCCAAAGATCAGCGCAAGCAGGCTATAGGCGCAGGCCCCCGCCAGTAGAAAACGCGCAAATGCGGTGGTTCGGCGCAGACGTGCGAGATCTTGTAGATAACGGTCCATAGCACCCTTTCCCGGTCTTTGGGTCTGTGTTGCCCCGCTCATGAGGCGCCAGGCGACAGATATTTTGCTGTGCAACGGCACATCGCTTATCGCACCGTTGTAGTTGCGAAAATGATCGACGCAACCCCGCAACGCAGCTTTTTGCGTTGCGGCTTTCGCAAAAGCCTTGGCGTTTGGCGCAAGAAGGGTGTCAAAAGAGGGCCTCAAGATCGCGCGCAGGCGATGCCAACGCGGCCCCGGCGCGCGCGCTCATAGCCGCCCCAGCGGCCTTGCGCCAAGAATCCGGCGCTGCGGCGGGATCACTTTGCGCTTGTCGGCATGGCCTTTGAGCAACCACGCAAGCGCGAAACACCACAGGCCGAAGGTTTCGGACCAAAACACCAATCGCGCCGAAACCACCACGTCATAAGACGCCGAGGTTCCAGAGATTTTCACCAGCGAAAACCCGACAGTCGCGACGGTAAAAAACCACACCCCAAGCCCGGCAAGGCGATAGATCCTGCGCCGCCGCATGTCTGCGGTGCGCGCGAACTTGACGAAGGACATGTAGCCAAGACAGGTGAGAAAGACGACCGCGCAGGCGTAATGCGCCAAGGCGACCCGCGCGGTGCCAAACAAAAGCTGGCTCAGCGCCGCGAGCGGTGCGTCCGGTCCCGCCCCGCCGTTTGGAAAAAAGGCCACTCCCAAGCCGGCAAATCCGGCCAAGCTTGTCACCAGATCATCGCCAAAGCGTTCGCCCCGCCCTTTGGCATGCCCCGGGTAGGCGATCAAAAACATCGAAATCGCGCACAGGCAGCCGACAAACACGTCGCGCTCAAGCCGGTGATAATAGTCCGAAATCGACGGGGCGATGCCGTGCTGGTCCAGAATACTGCCCGCAATCAGCGCGAAGGGCAGCAAAAATCCCATGAGACCCAGCAATTGACGCAGGCGATAATAGGACAGGACCATCTGCGCGCGCAGATCACCTGCCTCGTCTTGCGCCGCCCCCCCGATTGCATCGCCGTGTCGCATCCCCAAAGCCTCCCCAGAGCCCGCGTATAAACCACAGGCTTGAGGCTATGCGTGGCAGCGGGTCTGACAAGTCAGGCATTCCCCCGTTTTCTGCCCCTCAAGGGCGCAAAACGCCGCTTTGGCTCGCGTCAGCGACCTTCGAAACGGGGGGGGCGTTTTTCAAGAAAGGACAAAACCCCCTCGCGAAAATCACGGGTCTGACCGCAGCGCCCTTGCAGACGTGCTTCCAGCGCCAGTTGGGCGTGCAGGCTGTTTTCGGGCGAGGCACGCAGAGCTTCCCGGATGTGCTGGTAGGCAACCGTGGGCCCCGCGGCCAGTTGCGCCGCGCGCGCGCGCCAGCGGGCCTCAAAGGCGTCCGCTTCCACCGCCTCGTAAATCATGCCCCACTGCGCGGCCTCACGGGCGGAAATCGTATCCGCAAACAACATCGCCCCCATTGCCCGCGCCTGACCGATCTGGCGTGGCAGCCAATAGGTGCCACCGGCATCCGGCATCAAACCGATGCGCGTGAAAGCCTGCAAAAACACCGCCTGTTCACTTGCGATCACCACGTCAAACGCCAGCGCAAGGTTGGCCCCCGCCCCGGCCGCTGCGCCATTCACGGCAGCGATGGTGGGAATGCGGCTGTCGGCAATGGCGCGCAGCATCGGTTCGTATTCATCGCGCAACGTGCGCTCGATATCCAGATTGGCGGCGCTGCCGCTATCGCCCAGATCCTGCCCCGAACAAAAGGCCTCGCCCGTGCCGGTCACGACCAACACCCGTGCCTTGTCCTGCACATCCTTGAGCGCGAAAAGCAATTCCGCCCGCATCTGCGCGTTCAGCGCGTTGCGGCTTTGTGGCCGGTCCAGCGCGATGATCGCGACATTGTCTGCAATATCGACGCGGATGGTCTGGTAATCCATGGTTCTCTCCCTCGAACGGCGCCGCGCGCCTGTCGCCCCAAGATAGGCCTTTGGCGCGCTTTGGAAAAGGGAAACGCCCCGTAACACGCCCCCTCGACCCTGCGTGGGGGCTTGCGCCCTATTCGCGCAGCAACGCGTCAACCTCGGCCTTCTCTGCCGCGCTCAACTCGCTCTCGACCTCGGCACGTTCGCGTTTGCGCAAATAGCCCACGGCGATCGCAAGCCCTGCAATCAACATCAGCGGCCCCGCGATCCACAAGATCTTGTTTGCCCCCGCCATCGTGGGGGTCAACAAAACATACTCCCCGTAGCGCGCGACGATGAAATCAACCACCTGCGTGTCACTGTCGCCCGCTTGCAACCGTTCGCGCACCAACAAGCGCAGGTCGCGCGCAAGGTCTGCGTTGCTTTCGTCGATATTTTCATTGCGGCACACCAGACAGCGCAGACCGGTTGAAATATCGCGCGCGCGCCGCTCCATCACCGGATCGCTGAGGACTTCGTCCGGTTGCACCGCAACCGCCGCAAGCGGTGTGATCACAGGCAAGAGACACAGCGCCAAAATTACCAACAAACGGGTCATTGTGCCGGCACTCCCTTGGGGCCGGGCGCGGCGGCGCGCCGCTGGCCCGCGGCAACACGATACCGGCGATCCGACAGCGACAAACCCCCGCCCAACGCCATGATCAAACACCCCAGCCAGATCCAATTGGCGAGCGGTTTGACATAGGTACGCACTGCAAACCCGCCTCCCGCTTGGGCATCGCCGATCACCAGATACAGGTCGCGCCAGAACCCGTTGTCGATCGCGGCTTCGGTGGTGGGCATCTGCGCCACCGGATAGCTGCGCTTTTCAGGGTACAACGTGGCCACAGCGCGCCCGTTGCGCGTCACCTCCATCGTCGCCATGGTCGAAAGATAGTTGGGCCCCTCGACACGCTCCACGCGCGCCAAGGTGACGGAATATCCCGCAACATCAAACCTTTCGCCGATTTGGGCCACGCGGATGTCTTCGGTTTGCCACGCCATCATGCCCGCGATTCCGGCGATGGTCACCCCCAGCCCGCCATGCGACACAGCGCGGCCCCAATCGGCGCGCGGCAGGCGCAACACCCGTTTGAAATCACGATTCTGACCAAGTTTACTCCCCAGATCGGCCAGCGATCCGCACACCAGCCACACCGCCAGGGCCAGCCCCACCGGCGCAAGCGCCGAGCGGCCCGTTTGCAGCGCAAAGGCCAATGCCGCGACCGCAAAAGCCAAAAGCAGGGCCGGGCGCAGGCGCTTGAGCACAGGCTTCAGGCGCGCCCGCTTCCACGCCATCAGTGTCCCTATGGGCAGCACCACAGCAATCAGGATGAAAAACGGCGTAAAGGCGGCGTTGAAAAACGGCGCCCCGACAGACAGTTTGCGGCCCCAGAACGCCTCTGCAACCAAGGGCCAGATCGTGCCGATGAAGACCACAAGACAGGCCACGACCAGCAGGATATTGTTGACCACCAACGCACTTTCGCGGCTGACCAGCGAAAACACCCCCTTGGCTTCCATCGCGGCGGCGCGCACGGCAAACAACGTCAGCGCCCCGCCCATGAAAATCGCCAGAATGACAAGGATAAACACGCCCCGTTCGGGATCATTGGCAAAGGCATGTACCGAGGTGATGACGCCCGATCGCACCAAAAACGTGCCGATCAGCGAAAACCCGAAGGCCAGAATCGCCAGCAAAATCGTCCAGCTTTTCAACGCCTCGCGCTTTTCGACCACAATGGCCGAATGCAACAGCGCCCCCGCGATCAACCAGGGCATGAAAGAGGCGTTCTCGACCGGATCCCAGAACCAAAAGCCGCCCCAACCCAATTCGTAATAGGCCCACCACGAGCCCAAAGCGATGCCGATGGTCAGGAAAATCCACGCCGCCAGCGTCCAGGGGCGCACCCAACGCCCCCAAGCCGCATCGACGCGCCCCTCCAGCAAAGCGGCAACCGCAAAAGAAAAGGCCATCGAAAGCCCGACATAGCCAAGGTAGAGAAACGGCGGGTGGAACGCCAAGCCCGGATCTTGAAGAAGCGGGTTCAGGTCTTCGCCGTTCATGGGCGGGCTGACAAGCCGCACAAACGGGTTCGATGTCCACAAGATGAAGGCATAAAACGCGACACCGATCGCAGCCTGCACAGCCAGCACCCGCGCGCGCAACGACGCCGGCAGATTGCCGCCAAACACCGCCGCCGCCCCGCCAAACACCGCCAGAATCA
This sequence comes from Aquimixticola soesokkakensis, assembly GCF_900172375.1. GTDB lineage: Bacteria > Pseudomonadota > Alphaproteobacteria > Rhodobacterales > Rhodobacteraceae > Aquimixticola > Aquimixticola soesokkakensis. The sequence goes on from NZ_FWFS01000012.1 coordinate 99,684, forward strand.
GAACCCAGAGCAACATGGAGCCCTCGTGATTGCCCCAAACTCCGGCGACTTTGTAGAGCATCGGCTTGGCCGTATGCGAATTGAGGACCACCAAACGCAGTGAAAAATCCGACGTGACGAAAGCATAGATCAGCGCCGCAAAGGAAAAGCCCACCAAAAGCAATTGAAGAAGGGCCGCAGGCTCGCCCACCGCCATCCATGCCCGATTGGCCCGCGCCGCGCCCCAAAAAGGCACGATCATCTGCACCACAGCCACGATGAACGCCAAGATCAGCGCGAAATGTCCCAATTCGACCAGCATGCCTGCCCCTTTTCTCTCTCGGGGCGATCCTACTCCAGAGGCGGGGCGCCGCCAATGCCCTGCGGCGAGCGGCCGCGCTTGGACATTCGTCGCGGCCTGCTTCTTTCGGACCCAAATACCCAAACGGCGCGCCAGACCAAATCGGCGCGCCTTGGGTATTTAAATCCGAAAGAAACCAAGGCTAGCGCAAAAAAAGCACCAGCAGTGAGAGTCCCAGCGCTGTGCTGACCGGCACTAAAAAACTGCCGCCGCGAAAGCCGAAGGAGGATTGGATCACGGCAAAGTGCAATACCGCACCGCTTGCCAGGAGCGCCATGATCACGAAGAGCCCGCCGGCCTGCGCGCCCCAGTCCGGATAGCCGGCAAGTTTCATCATCCACCACCAGCCCATGATCAGCCCGGACCCTGCCCAGCTCATGGACATGCCAAGGGCCAGGGGCGTTGCACGCACATGCCAGAGCCACAAAAACGTCGCCGAAATCATCAACGCCATCAGGCTGATGGCCCCGTAGCCCAGCAAATACATGGCATCATAGCCCCATAGGCGAAAGCCGATCTGCATCAGGGCCATCATTGCCAAAAGCAGTGTTCCTGCGTGTTTCATTGCTTTAACATCTCCTTGACCGCCGCATCGAGCGCATCTGCCGCTTGGCGATTGCGGGTAAGGGCGCGCCTGAGCGCCGCGCCGCGCAAATAATCTGTGACCTGTTTGAGAAACTGTTCCATCCGCTCAATGCCCCCGCGGAAGGCGTTCGCGGATCATCGTGGTCAGTTCCACGAGGATCTTTGTGTTTTGATCCAGAACCTTGCGCGTCGCCGTATCTTTTTGGACATCGCGGTAGAGCAGGAAAAAGACCATAAGCACCCAAGGTCCGTGTTCGGACAGGGCGCCGACCAGACTGTCAGGGAACACGCGTTGTCCTCCATTCCTCCAGCGCGCGATTGGCGCCGCTTGTCGTCGTCGGGGCGACAGGCGGGGCGGGCAAGGCCACCGGCGTGCCCCCTGCCCCGGCATCCAGCGCGCGCAGGGCGGCGATATTTCCGGTCACGGTTGCGGCCCGCGCCATGGTCGCGGAAACCGATTGCTGGAATTCCTGCCCTTTCGCCTGATAGCGCGCCCCGAAATAGAAGCTGACGATGGCTCCCATCAGCCACCACATCGGTTCGGGCACCAAGACGATGCCCTGCATGCGGCTTGCAAACCAGATCGGATTGACCATCGCGCTGACGAACAACCCCAGCGTCCCGAAGGCCAGAAGCGGGCGCGGCAGGCGATTTAACCCATCCATAAAACGATCAAAGCGCCCCATGCGCGCCACGGCAAATTCCTGACCGAATTGCGCCAGGGCCGCGTCGCGGGTCGCCGCTTCGCGCACCGCCGCCTGTTCACGGTTCTCCATGAACACTTCGGCGGTGTCCTTGACCACGTTGCGCGCAAGCACGGAACCATTGCCAAAGACCCCGCCCAGAACGGTGCCAATTACCCCCACGCCGACACCCGTGCGGCATGTTCTGCAGGGGTGAGGTGGTAGCGCGGCGAGATGAATTCTTCCGCCCGTTTGATCCAGCCGCCTTTGGTGCCGGCCTGTGTGCGGGCATATTTGCGGCTTTGTGGGCGTTCATCGGCCAAAGCGTAGTAGTAGTTGCGCCGCGCAATCCCGTAGGCATCGACGAAGTGATGCGGCGCGAGGCTCATGGCGATCTTGCAGGCGGTGGCGGTTTGGGCGCCGATCACGCCGTCCACCGACAGGCTCTGGCCCATATCGACCAGCAATCTCTGCAAGATCACCACCGCATTCGCACCCGCATTGACATACATGTCAAACACCGAAGCCTGCACGGATTGCGGCAGAAGGTCGATATGGGGGCGGACAAAGTAATGCTCGAGAAACACGTCGCGGGCCTGCTGCCGCGTCACCTGTTTGACGTCCTGCGCGTCGATGTCGCCATCGCCGTCAAGATCCATCAAAAGGCGGCGCATCGTCGCCAGCGTCACCCCGTGGTTGGTCGGCCCGCCCGGATCGGCAGGGTCGTTCACATAGCCGCCTTCGCGGGCCACAATATCATCTGCAAGCTGTTCAACCGTTTTCATCAACCCGAAATCCCCAAGTGTGTGATTGGGGATCAGGCTGACGCGAATTGGTTAATTTGACCGAAGTCGGGCGCGCGCCGCGCCTTGCGCAATGGTTAACGCCGCCGAGGTTGCGGGGCTAAAGACCCTCGCCCTGCGGCGCATCTGCGGGCATCTCGCCTTCAAAGACACCCGCCTCTTTCAGCGCATCCGTAAGCTCTTTGGGCATGTAGCTTTCGTCATGTTTGGCAAGGATTTCGGTCGCCACAAACGTCCCGTCCGACAAGGATCCCGTGCCGATCATCCCTTGGTTTTCGCCAAACAGATCGGGCAGGATGCCCTCGTAGCGCACCGGCACCGTATTGGCCCCGTCCGTCACCACAAAGGTCACATGGGTCCCCTCGCCGCGCACCAGAGTGCCCTCCTCGACCAGCCCGCCAAGGCGAAATACCTCGCCCGCGCGCGGCGGGTCGCTGACAACCTGAGAGGGCGCGCGGAAAAAATTGATGCCGTCGCGCATCGCATAGCCGATCAGCCCCGTGGCAATCACCAGCGCCACGGCGGCAATCGCCACGATTTGAATGCGGCGCTGTTTTTTGAGGTTCTTCAATCCAGCCATGGGGAATCCTTATCGCATCGCGCCGCACGGCCCAATGCGACATATTGCTCAGGGCTTACGGGAACACCGGCGCCAGCATGAGGCCCGTGGTTTCATCCTCGCCCAGCATCAGGTTGGCGTTTTGCAAAGCCTGTCCCGAGGAACCTTTGCACAGGTTGTCGAGCGTCGAGACAACCAACAACCGCCCCGACACGCGATCTGCACAGACACCGATGTGGCAGAAATTCGACCCCGTCACATTGCCCATCCCCGGCATCTGGCCAAACGGCAGAACCACCACGAAGGGCTCGCTCGCATACACGCGCGCCAGTTCCGCATGGACCGCTTGTGCGTCGCCCTTGAGGTAGCAGGTCGCAAGGATGCCGCGATTGACAGGCACCAGATGCGGCGTAAAGACGATTTCGACTTTGCGCCCGGCAAGCAGGCTGAATTCCTGATCGAATTCCCCCAGATGGCGGTGCTTTCCGCCTTGGGAATAGCCCGTCACATCGGTGGAGCGTTCGGCAAAGAGCATGTTTTCCTTCAGCGAGCGCCCCGCCCCCGAGACGCCGTTTTTCAGGTCGCAAATGATGTTGTCCAGATCAATCAGACCCGCAGAAATCAACGGGCGCAGGGCAAATTGCACGGTCGCCGCGTTGCAGCCCGTCCCCGCCACCAGACGCGCGCCCTTGATGTCTTCGCGGTAGAACTCTGTCAGCCCGTAGACGGCTGTCTTTTGCAGCTCGGTCGCGACATGGTCGTTGCCATACCATTTGGTATATTCAGCCGGATCGCGCAGCCGGAAATCCGCGCCAAGATCCACGACCTTCACGCTCTCGGGCAGATCGCGCACCAGTGCTTGCGACAATCCGTGGGGCAGCGCCGCGAAGGCCAGATCGACCTGCGAGAAATCGATGTCGTCGATGGTCACCAGCTTGGGCAGGTCGAGGTGACGCAGATGGGGGAACACATCGCCCATGGCCATGCCCGCTTTGCGGTCCGCCGACAGGGCGACGATTTCCATGTTGGGGTGGGTCGCGATCAGACGCACAAGCTCTGCGCCCGTATAGCCGGAGGCCCCGAGAATGGCGATTTTATGGGTCTGGGTGTGGGTCATGGACTGCGCTCCCGCTCTCTGTTTGGGACCGTCATACGCGATGCGCCCGCGCGCTGCAATTGCGCCCGCGCGCGAGACTGCGCTCATAACCGCGCGCGGCTGCGCTCGCAGCTGTGGCACCCTATGCAGACTGGAACGTGACCTGATGCTTGAGGAACAGGCTCGCACCGCGCGCCACTTTTTCGGGATTGCCCGTGGTCAGGAATTTGCTCGTCGTCCCGGCGCCAATCATATCGGGATGGCGCGCAAGATAATCCTCCAGCGACGCCGCCACCAGATTGGCCTGGCTGTACACTTTGACCTGCGGCCCAAGAGCCGCCTCGAAGGCCTCTTCCATGATCGGATAATGGGTACAGCCCAGAATCGCCGCATCGGGGCGCGGCATTTTGCGTTTGAGCGCATCCACATGGCTGCGCACCAGCGCTTCGGCCAGAATCATATCGCCATCCTCGATGGCATCGACCAAGCCGCCGCAGGCCTGTGCCTCGACATCCACCCCGATGGCGCGAAAGGCCAGTTCACGCTGGAACGCGCGCGCGGCCACCGTGGCAGGGGTCGCAAAAAGCGCGACCGAATTGACCGCAACCTGACGCGGCGGCGAATTATCGCCCCACTCGCGTTCGGTCAGCGCCTCGATCAGAGGCACAAAAACCCCCAGAACCCGCTTGTCGCGCGGAATCCAGCTTTCCTGCATCCGGCGCAGCGCCGCCGCCGAGGCCGTATTGCAGGCCAGAATCACCAGATCGCAGCCCTCGTCCCACAGACGCGACACCGCCGCCGTGGTGAGGTCGTAGATATCATCCGCCGTGCGCACCCCATAAGGCGCATGGGCATTGTCGCCAAAGTACACCACCGGCAAATCGGGCATGGCTTTGGTCACGGCGTCCAGAACAGTCAGCCCGCCAAGTCCACTATCAAAAATTCCTACTGCCATGCGATCTCTGCCCTTTTATGCGCCCGCACCTCTTGGGGCACCTTCGCTTTGAGGGCTAATTCACACGCGTTTCCCGTCAAAGGCAAGGGTCGGACACGCAAAGCCTGCCCGCGGCGCCCTCAACCCGCCTCCCCGCGCGCGCCCTGCCCCGCCGCAATCGCGCGAGCTACGGCAAGACTGTGGGGGCAGATATGCACAAAAATCACATATCGGACGCAATGAGCGGTGATTCGCAAATCCGCAAAATCCTTGGATTTGGCCTTGCGTGGACGCACGCCCTGCCAGATAAGCAGGGCATAAACGTCACAGGTCGATGGTTTCTGTACGCGCCGAACATTTGTTACAACTGGGCTGTTTCCCACATGAAACAGTTACTTTTCGGTGCAATACCGCCCCATGCTCTTGGCCCATGCCCCAAAGGCACGCCAAAGAATGGCTCTGGAATTAACTTTCGACATTTCCGGCTTCGCCGCTAAGGTGAAGTCACTTGAATAGAATTGGTTGGGCTCATGGATTGGGACAAACTCCGGATTTTCCACGCTGTTGCTGATGCAGGGTCTCTGACCCATGCGGGCGACACGCTTCACCTGAGTCAATCTGCCGTGTCGCGCCAGATCCGCGCCCTTGAGGAAAGCCTCGGCACCACCCTGTTCCACCGCCACGCACGCGGGCTGATCCTGACCGAGCAGGGCGAACTCCTGTTCGATGCCACCCGATCGATGGCCAAACGGCTGGACGCCGCGGCCGCGCGCATCCGCGACAGCGAAGAAGAAGTTTACGGCGAACTGCGCGTCACGACGGCAACCGGTTTTGGCACCCTGTGGCTCGCCCCCCGCCTGTCCAAACTCTACGACAAATACCCCGAGCTGAAAATCGACCTCATGCTTGAGGAACGCGTCCTGGACCTGCCCATGCGCGAGGCCGATGTTGCGATCCGCATGAAAGAACCGTCGCAGGCCGATCTGATCCGCAAACGCCTGATGACCGTGCGCATGCGCCTCTACGCCAGCGAGCCCTATCTTGAAGAACACGGCACGCCGCAATCGATGGACGACCTCGCCAAGCATCGCCTGATCTGCCAGAACACCACGTCGCATCAGGTCAGCGCCGGTGCGCGTCTGGTGCAGGAACTGATGCAACACGAGATCCGCTCGACGCTGTTCGTAAACAACTACTTTGGCGTCCAGCAGGCTGTGCTCAACCACCTCGGGATCGGCCTTTTGCCCGACTACCTGTCGGAAACCGACAGCCGTCTGACCCGTGTTCTTCCCGATGTCGACAGCTCCGAAGTGCCGGTGTTTCTTGCCTACCCCGAAGAACTGCGCCACTCCAAACGCATCGAAGTGTTCCGCGATTTCGTGATCTCCGAAATCGCCGAAAGCCGCAAGCGCGCGCGCGAGGACGACGCGACCTGAACGCGCCCGCCGCCCAGACCAGCGCTGCGCCCCCTGCCCCAGACCCTGCCCGATCACCCGCGCCATGCGCAGGGCGCATAACCGCCTTGCGCATTTACCATCCGTTTACCCTTGATCCGTTTATAAACTGCCCCTAAATGCAGCAGTGAAGCCGCATGTGGATGCAAGTCTTGGCGGTTTCACCTCCCTGTTGGACTTGGCCGAGCTGATGCTCGGCCTTTTTTTTGGCCAAAGGCCGCGCCGCGCCCCCAGCGGTTTTCGCAGGCGGACAAGGCTATCCCCTTCCCCCGCGCGCGCCGATCCACTATGAGAACCCCAACCCTATCCGCGCCCGCTCCCGCGCGCCCTGCTGTCGACCGAGAGGACCCCCATGGAAGATCCGAAGATCACCCCCGAGCTGATTGCCGCACACGGTCTAAGCCCCGATGAATACCAGCGCATCCTCGAAATCATCGGACGCGACCCCAGCTTTACCGAACTGGGCATCTTCTCGGCGATGTGGAACGAACATTGCTCCTATAAGTCGTCGAAAAAATGGCTGCGCACCCTGCCCACGGAGGGCCCGCAAGTCATCTGCGGCCCCGGCGAGAACGCAGGTGTTGTCGATATCGGCGACAATCAGGCCGTGATCTTCAAAATGGAAAGCCACAACCACCCCTCCTACATCGAACCCTATCAGGGCGCTGCGACGGGCGTGGGCGGCATCCTGCGCGATGTCTTTACCATGGGCGCCCGTCCGATCGCGGCGATGAACGCGCTGTCGTTTGGCGAAAAATCCCACCGCAAGACCCGCCAGCTTGTCCATGGCGTCGTCGAGGGCGTGGGCGGCTACGGCAACTGTTTTGGCGTGCCCACCGTGGGCGGCGAGGTCCGTTTTGACAAAGCCTACAACGGCAACTGCCTTGTGAATGCCTTTGCCGCCGGTCTGGCCGATGCCGATAAGATTTTCTACTCCGCGGCCTCGGGTGTCGGCCTTCCCGTCGTCTACCTTGGCGCGAAAACCGGACGCGACGGTGTCGGCGGTGCCACCATGGCCTCGGCGGAATTCGATGACACGATCGAGGAAAAGCGCCCCACGGTGCAGGTCGGTGACCCCTTCACCGAAAAGCGCCTGATGGAAGCCTGCATGGAGCTGATGCAAACCGGTGCTGTCGTGTCCATTCAGGACATGGGTGCTGCGGGTCTGACCTGCTCTGCGGTGGAAATGGGCGACAAGGGCAAGCTGGGCATCCGGCTTGATCTGGAAAAGGTGCCCTGCCGCGAACAGGCAATGACCGCCTATGAAATGATGCTCTCGGAATCCCAGGAGCGCATGTTGATGGTGCTCAACCCCGAACTCGAAGCCGTGGCCAAAGCCGTCTTTGACAAATGGGACCTCGACTTTGCCATCGTCGGAGAAACCATTGCCGAGGACCGCTTCCTCATCGTGCTCAACGGGGAGGTCAAAGCCGACCTGCCGCTGTCGGACCTCGCGTCTTCCGCTCCCGAATACGATCGCCCCTGGATCGAAACCCCTGTCGCCTTCCCGCTGAAAAATGCACCCGAAGTCGATCCCATCGACGGCCTCAAGGCGCTGATCGGCTCGGTCAACCACTGCTCCAAGGCCTGGGTCTATGAACAATATGACACCCAGGTGATGGCCGACACCGTCCGCACCCCGGGCCTTGGCGCAGGCGTGATCCGGGTGCATGGCACCGACAAACTGCTCGCCTTTACCTCGGATGTGACCCCGCGCTATGTCAAAGCCAACCCTGTCGAGGGCGGCAAACAGGCCGTGGCCGAAGCCTATCGCAACCTCACCGCCGTGGGCGCGCGCGGCCTTGCCACCACCGACAACATGAACTTCGGCAACCCCGAAAAGCCTGAAATCATGGGGCAATTCGTCGGCGCCATCAAGGGCATCGGCGCGGCGGTCATCGCCCTCGACATGCCCATCGTGTCGGGCAACGTGTCGCTTTACAACGAAACCGACGGTCAAGGCATCCTGCCCACCCCCACGATCGGCGCTGTCGGCCTCATCGCCCATGCCGACGACCTGATCGCGGGCGTGGCGCAAGACGGCGACCATCTGGTGATCCTTGGCGAAACCCGCGGCCACCTTGGCCAATCCGCCCTGCTTGCCGAACTCGAAGGTCGCGCCGAGGGCGATGCGCCCAAGGTCGACCTCGAGGCCGAACGCAAACACGGGGACTTCCTGCTTGCCAACCGCAAACTGGTGCGTGCCGCCAATGACCTCTCCGATGGCGGCCTCGCACTCGCCGCCTTCGAAATGGCCGAAAGCGCCGGTGTCGGCGTGACCATCGCCTCTGACGAAACCGCCTTCCTCTTTGGCGAAGATCAGGCGCGCTACGTGATCGCTACCTCCCCCGAAAACGCCCAAAGCTTGCTGAAAGCAGCAAACGAAGCCGGCGTTCCTGCAGAACTCGCCGGAAAATTCGGCGGCACCCTGGTGGATTTCGGCGGCAAATCCGCGCCCCTCGACGCGCTGTCTGATCTGTTTCGCAACACGTTCAAAACCGCCTTCGACGCCTGAGCACCGCCCAGCCCCCTTCCAACGGCCCGCCCCCAAGGCGGGCCGTTTTGCATTGCCCGCGCGCCCTCCCCTTGCAGCGCGCCGGAGGCGGGGTTACATCTGGGACAACGCCCCAAATGACGGACACACCCATGGCCATCACCGCAGCAGAGATCGAAACCCTGATCCGCACCGCTTTCCCCGACGCCGATATCGTGGTCCAAGGCGACGACGGCCAACATTTTGCCGCCCGCGTCATTGACCCCAGCTTCAAGGGACTGAACCGCGTCCAACAACAGCGCGCCGTCAACGCCGCACTGAAAACCGAACTCGATAGCGGCAAGCTGCATGCCTTGGCGCTCACCACCAAAGCCCCCGAATAACCCCGCGCCCCGCAATCAGCGGTGCGGCGCTTTCGACAAAAAAGGATTAATCCCCATGTCAGACGCACAAAACCAGATCAAAGAAACCGTCACCACAAATGACGTCGTGTTGTTCATGAAAGGCACGAAAATGATGCCGCAGTGCGGGTTTTCCTCGCGCGTTGCCGGCGTGCTGAATTTCATGGGCCTTGAGTATACCGATGTGAACGTGCTCGCCGACGAAGCGATCCGTCAGGGCATCAAGGAATATTCCGACTGGCCCACCATCCCCCAACTCTACGTCAAAGGCGAATTCGTCGGCGGCTGCGACATCATCACCGAGATGATGCTCTCGGGCGAACTCGACACGCTCTTCGAAGAAAACGGCGTGACCTTCAACAAAGACGCCGCAGACCAGATCCGCGCCGCAAACGCCTGATCGCCACAGAGCGCAAACGTCAAAGGGCAGCGCGGTGATCCCGCCTGCCCTTTGTTGACTCTGCCCCCTTGCGCGCGGCGCATCGGGGCTTTTTTGTCGCAAAATATCCCCGCCGGAGGCTCCCGCAGCCGCCACCGGCACCCCACGACAAAGGGGCGCGCAGGTTTCTCCCACACGCCCCTCATTTTTGGGCCTCATTTTTGGGCCTCGCTTTTGGGTCTGGTTTTATGGCGCCCCGTTGTGGCCCCCAGACCCCTTAGTCGATGGCTTTGAAGTTCAGCGCCGCGCCATCCTTGATCCCCGAGAACCAGCGCGCGGTGACGGTTTTGGTCTTGGTGTAGAACTTGAACGCGTCCGGCCCGTATTGGTTGAGATCCCCGAAGGCGGATTTTTTCCAACCACCAAAGGAATAGTAGGACAGCGGCACGGGGATCGGGAAGTTGATGCCCACCATGCCCACATTCACACGGCTGGCAAAATCGCGCGCCACATCGCCGTCGGCGGTGTAAATCGCGGTGCCATTGCCGTATTCGTTGTCCATCACCAGATCCAGCGCTTCCTCGTATTCTTGGGCGCGCACCATCGACAGCACGGGGCCAAAGACCTCCTGCTGGTAGATGTCCATGTCGGGGGTGACGTTATCAAACAGCGTCGGCCCGACAAAGAAACCGTCCTCATAGCCCTGCAGGCTGAATGCGCGCCCATCGGTCACCAGCGTCGCGCCCTGCGCCACGCCACTGTCGATCAGACCCAGAATCCGGTCTTTGGCAGCTTTGGTGATGACCGGACCGTAGTCCACATCGTCGCCCGCGGTATAGGGGGCCACTTTCAGCTTTTCGATCTTGGGGACCAGCTTCTCGACCAGCTTGTCCGCCGTGTCCTTGCCAACCGGAACGGCCACGGAAATCGCCATGCAGCGTTCCCCCGCAGCGCCGTAGCCCGCGCCGATCAGCGCATCGGCGGCCTTGTCGAGGTCGGCGTCGGGCATGATGATCATGTGGTTCTTCGCGCCGCCAAAACATTGCGCGCGTTTGCCATTCGTCGCCGCCCGGCCGTAGATATATTGCGCAATCGGGGTCGATCCGACAAAACCGACCGCCTGGATGGTCTCATTGTCCAAAAGCGTGTCCACCGTCAGCTTGTCACCGTTGATCACCTGCAAGACGCCTTCGGGCAGGCCCGCCTGCGTGAACAGCTCGGCCAGACGCATGGCCGTCGAGGGGCAGCGCTCGGAGGGCTTGAGGATCATCGCATTGCCACAGGCAATCGCAGGGGCCATTTTCCACAGCGGGATCATCGCGGGGAAGTTGAAGGGCGTGATACCCGCCACAACACCCAGCGGCTGGCGCATCGAATACAGGTCAATACCGGTGCCGGCGCTATCGGTAAACTCGCCTTTCAATTGCGCAGGCAGACCCATGCAGACTTCGACCACTTCCAGACCACGCTGGATGTCGCCCTTGGCATCGGGAATGGTTTTGCCGTGCTCGCGGCTGATCAATTCCGCCAGCTCGTCCATATGTTCGTTGATGAGCGCACCGAATTTCATGAATACGCGGGCACGGCGCTGCGGGTTGGTCGCCGCCCATGCCACCTGCGCCGCGGCAGCTTTTTCGATCGCGGCTTCGACTTCTTCAACGCTGGCCAGCGCGACTTGCGCCTGCACTTCGCCGGTGGCGGGGTTGTAGATATCCGCGAAATTGCCCGAGGTGCCCTCGATGTTCTGCGCGTTGACGTAATGACCGATGGTTTTCATGCAAATTCTCCCTGATTGTCCAAAAGACCAATTGATTGCCCGCATCCTACCCTTGCAAAAACGCGGCCAAAAGGATCAAATCTCCAAAAAGGTTTTGCAAGAATTCAGTCACGAGCAGGAGAACACCCCCACCATGCAATGGGATGATTTGCGCATCTTTCTGGCCGTCGCGCGTACCGAAAGCCTGTCTGGCGCGGGACGGGTTTTGAAAAACGACCCCGCCACGGTGGGACGACGCATCACGCGACTGGAAGAGGACCTCGGCGCGACGCTGTTTACCAAATCCCCGCAGGGCTACGCGCTCACCACCGAAGGCGAACGGCTTCTGGCCCATGCCGAAACGGCTGAAACCGCTGTGCGCGCGGGGGCGGATGATGTCGCGGGACGCTCGGACCAACTTTCCGGCGTGATCCGCCTTGGCGCGCCGGATGGCTGCGCGAACTACCTCTTGCCGGGCGTGTGCAATCGCATTTCGCTCGAGCATCCCGATCTGGAAATTCAGGTCGTCGCCCTCCCCCGCGTGTTCAACCTGTCCAAACGCGAAGCGGATCTGGCCATTGCGGTCTCCGCGCCGGTGGCCGGTCGCCTGACGGTGCAAAAGATCACCGACTACAAACTCTCGCTGGCCGCCTCGCGGCGCTACCTGCGCCGCGCCGGACCGCTCGAAAGTCTAGACGATCTGAAAAACCACCGCGTTGTGGGCTATATTCCCGACATGATCTTCGACAAGGAACTCGATTATCTGGCTGAAACCGGCACCGAGCGCGCCGGTCTGGCGTCCAACTCGGTGGCGGTGCAGTTCAACTTTCTGCGCGCGGGGGCTGGCGTCGGGATCGTGCATGACTTTGCCCTGCCCTCGGCACCGATCCTCAACCGGGTGCTCACCAATGCCTTCAGCCTCACGCGCGCCTTCTATCTGATCCGCTACGCCGATGACCGGAAAGTCGAACGATTGAACAGGTTTGCAGCGTTGCTCACAGAATATACGCGCGAGGAAGTGCAGCGGCTTGAATCGGCCACAACCGACGATTGAACTATTGACAACAGGGGGGGCTCTGACCAACGCTTGATCGGTAAATCGTCGATTAACGGGAGGAAAAGCGATGATCGTCAGCCAGATTCTGAGTGCGAAGTCCGAAGGCACCGAAACGGAAGCGGTCTTTACCGTCCGCCCCGACATGACTATCGCAGATGCAGCCGAACTGTTGTCGGCGCGCCGCATCGGGGCGGTGATCGTCTCCGAGGACGGCACCCATCCGCTGGGCATCCTGTCCGAGCGCGATATCGTGCGCGAACTGGGCCGCGAAGGGGCCACGGTGCTTGCGCGTCAGGTCAAGGATCTCATGACCAGCAAGCTCAAATCCTGCACCCCCGACATGAGCGCGCTCGATGTGCTGGAAAAAATGTCCGAAGGCCGCTTTCGCCACATGCCCGTGATGATCGGCGAAGAGATGGTTGGCCTCGTGTCCATCGGCGATGTGGTCAAAGCGCGCCTGAGCCAGCTTTCGATGGAAAAAGATGCCCTCGAAGGCATGATCATGGGGCATTAACGCCCCGGGGGACCTCTCGGGTGCGCGCCTGGACGCAGGATACAGCGACCTGAGAGATCTTCGACCAAATGACAGCCCAGAACGCCGGTTCTGCCTTGCATCTTCGGGCGCAATATTGTTGCGTGGCCTCAAGCAGGGAGGCTGACATGCGGATCGGACTATATCCGGGGACTTTCGACCCCGTCACTTTGGGACACCTCGATATCATCCGGCGCGCCTGTGCGCTGGTGGATCGTCTGGTGATTGGCGTTGCTGTCAACAGTGGCAAAGGTCCGCTGTTTTCACTCGACGAGCGCGTGCAGATGCTCGAAGCCGAAGCCAAACATATTTCCGCCGCAACGGGCTGTGACATCCTCGTCCACCCGTTCGACAATCTTCTGATCCACTGTGCACGCGATGTGAATGCGTCGATCATCATTCGCGGGCTGCGCGCCGTTGCGGATTTCGAGTATGAATATCAAATGGTTGGCATGAACCGTGCGCTAGACAGCACTGTCGAGACCGTTTTCCTCATGGCAGAAGCCCGCCATCAGGCCATCGCCTCGAAACTGGTCAAGGAAATCGCACGCCTCGACGGGGATGTGTCGAAATTCGTCACCCCCGAGGTCGAAAGCCGGCTGCACGCCAAGCTTGCCGCGGGCTGATCATCCCAGCGTGGTGAAAAACGCCACAAGCCCGCGCAGCACCGCATCCACCGCCACGGCCGCAAGGATGATGCCCATGATCCGGCTGACAATCGCGGCGCCCGAGGCGCCGATCAACCGCAGGATCGGCCCTGCGAGCAGCAGGATCACCAAGGTGATGCCCAAAACCACGGCCATCACCGCCGAAGTCATCGCCTGATGCGCCATTGAAAAGCGGTCGTTGTCGGTCAACAGAACCACCGACAACATCGCCCCCGGTGAGGCAATCGAGGGAATCGCCAGCGGATAGACCGATGCCGCGCCAATGGCCCCCTCTTCCTCCATCTCGCGCGCTGGTTTGCCATCGCCAAAGATCATCGTCAGCGCGAAGAGGAACAGCACGATGCCCCCCGCGATCTGGAAGCTTGGCAAGCCAAGGCCCAGGGCTTCCAGCACCACCTGCCCTGCGACCAGAAAAAACATGAGCACCACAAAGGCGGTCAGGACTGCGCGCACCGCGACCCGTTTTCGCGCCAGCCCCCCCATGCCTGCGGTCACCGCCAAAAACACGGGCAGCGTTCCGATCGGGTCGATGACGACCCAAAGCGTGATGAATTCCTGTAAAATCGTAGAGAGTGTCGGCACGCGGCACCTGTTTAGGGTTTGGGGTCTTTCAACGCCCCAAAGTGGCGCAAATCGACGAGCTATCGGGGAACTCAGCGGCGCACCGCAGATGATTGCGACATAAGCGCTTTTGGCAGCAGAACAAGGCGGGCATAAAAAAACACCCCGCAGGAGCGGGGTGTTTCAATCGTCAGAAATATCTGGCGCTTAGAGCAGTTTGCCCATCGCAACAGCCGTGTCGGCCATGCGGTTGGAAAAGCCCCATTCGTTGTCATACCAGCTCAGGATACGCACCATCGTGCCCTCCATGACTTTGGTCTGATCCATGTGAAAGACCGAAGAATGGCTGTCGTGGTTGAAATCCGAGGACACGAGCGGCGCGTCGGTGTAGCCCAGAACGCCTTTGAGCGGGCCGTCAGCTGCCGCGCGGATCGCGTTCTGGATTTCTTCGACAGTGGTTTCGCGCGCCGCTTCAAAGGTGAGATCGACGACCGAAACATTCGGCGTGGGAACGCGGATCGCGACACCGTCGAGCTTGCCGTTCAACTCGGGCAGCACCAGACCCACGGCCTTGGCCGCGCCGGTGGAGGTCGGGATCATCGACAGGGCCGCCGCGCGCGCGCGGTAGAGGTCCTTGTGCATCGTGTCCAGCGTCGGCTGGTCGCCGGTGTAGCTGTGGATCGTCGTCATAAAGCCTTTGACGATGCCGATGCTGTCGTTGAGCACTTTGGCAACGGGCGAGAGGCAGTTGGTGGTGCAGGAGGCGTTGGACACGATAATGTCGTCTTTGGTCAGAACGTCGTGGTTCACACCGTAAACGATTGTTTTATCAGCGCCTTTCGAGGGAGCCGAGACCAGAACGCGGCTCGCGCCGTTTTCAAGGTGGATCGACGCCTTGTCTTTATCGGTGAAGATGCCGGTGCATTCGAGCACGATGTCGATGTGGCCCCAGGGCAATTCTGCGGGGTTGCGGATCGCTGTCACTTCGATCGGACCACGTCCAACGTCGATGGTGGTCTCTGTGTGCGCCACTTTTTGCGGAAAGCGACCATGCACCGAGTCGTATTGCAGCAGATGGGCGTTGGTGGCGACGGGGCCCAGATCGTTGATGGCCACCACTTCGATATCGGTGCGGCCCGATTCAACGATGGCGCGCAGCACGTTGCGACCGATGCGACCAAACCCGTTAATTGCGACTTTCACGGCCATGTCAGATCCTCCTAGGACAGAATTATGCGGTGCCTGCCAGATGCAGCCACTTCCGTTAACGCTAACATGGCGATCTGTGCGAAAAGGTCAACCAAAGTTTGCCATGTCGGACTGCCGGATATGCGCAAAATCGCCTAGCGCCAGAAGGCCACCCACCACAAGACATCCGTAAAGCGGCGCGCCATGAACAGGGTCGCGGCCCAGTGGTTGAACACCCCGTCGAGAAACAACAATAGAATAAGAAGGATGCCCAGTCCGATTGCGATGCGGTCTGTCATAGGATCTGGCCTGCGGTTGCGAAATGCTCGCGCGACTGTCGCAAAACCGCTTGCAAAAGGGAACCCGCAACTGGCGTGAAATCCGGTATGAACGCCGGCCCGAACCGGCAGGCAAGATCGCGGGCCAAAGGCGAAAAAGGGCGTACACCGCCTTGTGCACGCCCCGTCCCGTTCCAAAATCCGATCAAAAGCCGCCTTAGTGCAGCAAGCGCCCCATCGCGGCGGCGACATCGGCCATGCGGCTCGAAAAGCCCCATTCGTTGTCATACCAGGCCAGCACGCGCACCGTGCGCCCGCCCACCACTTTGGTTTGCTCGGGCGCGAAGGTGCAGGACGCAGTGGTGTGGTTGAAATCAATGGAAACTTTGGCCTCGGGATCATAGGACAACACAGCGCCCATATGGCCCATCGCGGCTTCGCGGACGATTTCGTTCACGTCGTTCACCGTCACATCGCGTCCCGCTTCAAAGGTCAGATCAACGCAAGACACATTGGGGGTCGGCACGCGAATCGAGGTGCCATCCAGTTTTCCGGCCAGCTCCGGCAGCACCTCGCCCAGCGCCTTTGCCGCGCCCGTCGAGGTCGGGATCATCGCCATCGCCGCTGCGCGGGCGCGGTAAAGGTCCGAGTGGCGGCGGTCCAGCGTCGGCTGATCACCCGTGTAGCTGTGAATGGTGGTCATGATGCCGCGCTCGATGCCGATGGTGTCGTTCAGCACCTTGGCGAGCGGCGCAAGGCAATTGGTGGTGCAGGATCCGTTGGACACCAGACGATCATCCGCCAGAAGCGAGCGGTGGTTCACACCGTACACAATCGTCTTGTCGACGTTGGTTGCAGGGGCGGAAATCAGCACTTTCTTTGCCCCGCGCTCAAGGTGGATTGCGGATTTCCCGCCATCATTGAACTTTCCCGAACATTCCAGAACAACGTCCACACCAGACCAGTCCAACTCTTCGGGATTGTAGGTCGACATGACATCCATCGGGCCGCGTCCGATATCCATCGTGTTGCCCGAAACCTTGACGGTGCCGCCAAAACGCCCGTGCACGGAATCGTATTTCAACAGATGTGCATTGGTTTCAATCGGGCCGGTGGCGTTGATCCGCACGACCTGCACATCGTTGCGAGCGCTCTCGGCAATATGGGCCAAGGTGCAACGTCCGATGCGGCCAAACCCGTTGATCCCCAAAGTGATGGTCATGCGATCTTTCTCCGTTCTCGCGCGCCCAAAGGACTGGCTTTGGCGCGTCATATCCGTTGGCGCTGGTATACGCGGGGGAACGGAGGTCAGAAAGTCGTTTAGCGCCAACATGTTAGCGTAAACATGCCATGTTAGCGCAATCTTAACCTTTATGAAGACGCCTTTAGGTGGCTTTGAAAGGCTGCCACGAGTTTCGCGTCTTCTTTGGCGGCCTCGGGAATCGCCGAACGCGCCGCTTTCCAGCCGGTGGTATTGGCGCGACAATGCCAGAACTGCCCTGAAACCTGTGCGAAGGGAAACAGCGGGCCAGAGGGGCGGTGCACCGACCATTCGAACCGGTCCGCCAGCGCGCCACGCGTCAGACACCATTTCGGCGGGCAGGGTTTCTCACCTGCCACCGTCCGGCTGTGCGCAGCCTGAGGCTGGGCGGTTTGCGCCACCGCAGGATACGCCCAATGCCCCTCCAGCTTGGCCAGACCAAAGCGCGATGCCGCCGCAGCCTCGTAAATGTTCGATCCGGACACAGGCGCAACCATCTCGTCGATATCAACGGCCAGAACACCTTTGGCCCGGGCAAAAAACCGCCAGCGCGCCAGTTGCATCATGCTGACTTGCAGGAATTTGGAGGGGACAACAAACTTCCCCCCCGCCTTGTCGCCGTAGGGAAACGGACAGGACACGATGGCCACGGATTTCAACCCCGTCTCGTCGCGCAACCGCGCCCCAAGAGCTGCCATATCAAAGGCCGTCGTCCCGTTGTCAAACAGCAGATAGCCCTCCATCCCATGCGCAGACACATGATAGCGCGCCCAATCCACGATCCAGTCCGGCGGCGTGTCCTTGGACATGTGAAAGCCGACATTCTGACCCAAAAACAAGGGGCTGGTGCTCTCGTGGACGGCGACCTCAAAATGCTGATCCGCCATATCCAATGTCAACGCCTTGCCCTGCGGACAGACCACATCAATCACCTCATAGCGCAGGGACCGGCGGTGTTGGCGAATACGCGCCGCTTTGCCCCCGACCCCAAGCCCCGCGCGCAGGTCGTCGCGCAGGTTCAACAACCGAGGGCACAGCAGCCGCACGATTTTGCTCTCGCCAAGGCGAAACGCATCGTAAATCAGCGTGTGCCGGTCAAAGGCGGCCTCGTATTTGGCCGTCCGCTTGCCCGCCGCCAGCGGAAAGTCGCGCAAAATCGCACTGTCTTGCGACAGTCGCACGCCAGAAATATCGGGAAACGCCAATGTTGCGGTCATCTAAACACCCTTGCGGCCATAAAAAAACGAGCGGACACAGACATGCCCGCTCGCCTGAGATGTAACGTCGAAAAGCTTAGCCAATCAATGCTTTGGCTTGCGCAGCCACGTTTTCAGCCGTGATGCCGAACTGTTCGTACAGTTCGGAGGCCGGCGCCGAGGCCCCAAAGCCGCTCATGCCGACAAAGGCTTGCTTGGCCTCGCGGCCCCGCTCGCCCAGAAGCCAGCGATCCCAACCGCCCGCGCGCACGCCCGCTTCGACCGCGACCCGCACCGGACCCGGCGGCAGGATGCGGCGACGATAGGCATCGTCCTGCTCTGCAAACAGTTCCATCGAGGGCATGGACACAACGCGCGTGCCTATCCCGTCGGCTTGCAAAATGTCGCGCGCTTTCATCGCAATCTCGACTTCCGATCCGGTGGCAATCAGGATCGCCTGACGCTTGCCCTCGGCTTCGGCCAACACATAAGCGCCCATCGACACGAGGTTCTTGGTCTTATGTTCGGTGCGCAGCGTCGGCAGGTTCTGACGCGAGAGCGCCATGACCGAAGGCGTGCCCGATTGCGTCAGCGCGATTTCCCACGCTTCAGCGGTTTCGACCGTATCGCAGGGACGGAAAGTCAGCGTGTTGGGGGTCGCGCGGCAGATCGCCAGATGCTCGACCGGCTGGTGGGTCGGGCCATCTTCGCCCAGACCGATGGAGTCGTGGGTCATCACATAGACCACCGGCTGTTCCATCAGCGCCGACAAACGCATCGCAGGGCGCGCGTAATCGGTAAAGCAAAAGAACGTGCCGCCGTAGGGGCGCACGCCGCCGTGCAGCGCCATGCCGTTCATCGCCGCCGCCATACCGTGCTCGCGGATGCCGTAGTAGACATAGCGGCCTTTGCGGTTTTCGATGTCAAACGTGCCCAGATCTGCCGTCAGAGTGTTGTTCGAGCCCGTAAGATCCGCCGAACCGCCGATGGTTTCGGGCAGCACGGGGTTGACGACTTCCAGCACCATTTCGGACGATTTACGGGTGGCAACCTTGGGCTGGCCTTCGGAGACCTGCTTTTTGAGCGCGCGGATCACCGAGGACAGCTTTTTGGGGGCTTCGCCTGCAAAGGTGCGGGCGAATTCGGCCTGACGCTGGGCGGATTGCTCTTCGAGGCGGGCTTCCCACTCGACGCGCTCCTTGCGGCCTTTCGCGCCGACCTCTTCCCACCACGATTTGATGTCGGCGGGGATTTCAAAGGCGGGGGAGGTCCAGCCATAGGCGTCTTTGGTCGACGCAATTGCGTCAGCCGCCGTAATGGCACCGTGACCTTTGGAGGTATCCTGCGCGGGCGAGCCGATCGCGATATGGGTTTTGCAGGCAATCATCGACGGCTTGGACGATTTCTTCGCCGCTTCGATCGCTTCGTCAATCGCGACCGGATCGTGACCGTCGATTTCCTGCACATGCCAGCCTGCCGCCTTGAACCGCATGGGCTGGTCGGTACGGTCGGAAATATCCACAGCGCCGTCGATGGTGATGCTGTTGTGATCCCAGAACACGACCAGCTTGCCCAGTTTTTGACGACCGGCAAGGGCGATGGCCTCCTGGCTGACGCCCTCCATCAGGCAACCGTCACCGGCGATGACATAGGTGTGGTGGTCTTGCAGTTTCTTGCCGAACCGCGCCCGCAGGTGCTCTTCGGCGATGGCAAAGCCGACCGAGTTGGAAATGCCCTGCCCCAGCGGCCCCGTCGTCACCTCGACACCGTCAAGATGGGTGTTCTCGGGGTGGCCTGCGGTGCGCGCGCCCCACTGGCGGAAGTTCTTGATCTGCTCAAGCGTCACCTGCTCGTAGCCGGTGAGATACAAAAGCGAGTAGATCAGCATCGAGCCGTGACCCGCCGACAGGATAAAGCGGTCGCGATCTGCCCAAAGCGGCGCGGCCGCGTCGAATTTGAGGTGCTTGGAGAACAGCACGGTGGCCACATCGGCCATGCCCATGGGCATACCGGAGTGACCCGAATTGGCGGCAGCGACCGCATCCAGCGTCAAGGTGCGAATGGCAGCGGCGCGCATCCAGTGGTCAGGGTGCGCCTCGCGCAACGTAGCGATATCCACGGGTGTTCCTCCTCTTGAAACAGAGCAATGGCTTTTTTCGTTGCGCCTCTGATAGCAAACGAGTGCGGAAGATCAAGCGAATGGGGCGCCTCGGGCGCTCAAACGCCGCCCAAAGCGATCAAACCTGTGCAATCAAACGCCGCTTGGCGCAAAACGCCAATCCACCGCCGAACTGTGGACATGCCCGCGCCTTGCGCTAGCCTTTCGATTCGAGGCATGATTTAAACACCGAAAGCTTGTCAGGTGGTCCTGCGGCCGGTTTGCGCCGTCAGGACCTGCGAGCAACAGGATGCAGAGCACCGCAGATCAACATGCGGGAAAGCGAAGGCGAAAGATAAATGGGCGATCAGCATGAGTGATTTTTCGCAATACGAGGCGCGCATCAACGCCGCCCTTGAACGGATCGGCAGCGGGCTGGACACAGCTCTTGAGGCCGCGCGCGCCCCGCAAGGCGGCATTTCGACCGAAGCGATGGAAGAAGAAATGGGCCGTCTGCGCGAGACGCTCGAGGCCGAGCGTGCCGAAAAAGCCCAGCTTGTCTCCCGCGTCAAGGCGATCAAGGACCGGCAGGAATTGCATGTCACGACCCTGGAAAAAGAAGTAGAGAACCTGCGCAAACAACTGATGTCGCAAGATATCTCGGCCCAGCGCCTCAAGGCCGTCAACGACCAGCTGCGCGCCAATTCCGCCGAATTGCGCGCGGCTTGCGAAACGGGTGTTGTGGACGCGCATTTGATCAACAAGTCCATGCTGGGCGAGTTGGACGGCCTGCGGGCCAGCCGCGACGCCGATAGCAGCGAAATCGAAGCCATTCTGGCCGAATTGCGCCCCTTTGTCAGCGACGCGGCCCCAACCCTGCCCCCCCAGACCTTGACCGCCCAGACCTTGACCGCCCAGCCCCTGCCCGACCAGACCCTACCCGTCCAAACGCCGCCCGAGGAGGACACCGATGCCTGAGATCCAAGTCACAATCGGCGGTCGTGAATATGAAGTGGCCTGTCAGGAGGGCGAACAGCACTTCTTGCAATCTGCTGCGGCGCTTCTGGATGGCGAAGCCTCTGTTCTGGCGGGGGCCATCGGACGCCTCCCCGAAGCGCGCATGCTGCTGATGGCAGGGCTGATGCTGGCCGATAAAACCGCCGGCATGGACGAACAGCTGAAATCGCTTGAGAAAAAGCTCGCCGCCCAAGAGGCAACGATTGCCGAGTTGCGCGACCGCCCCGACCCCGAGCCGACCCGTGTCGAAGTGCCCGTGGTGCCCCAAAGCGTCACCGACAGCTTTGCCGAAATCGCCGCCCGCGCCGAAGCCCTTGCCGCCTCTCTCGAAGAGCGCAGCGCCGGATAGCGCGCCTGCCGCCACCATCTGCCAAAAGCCGCCGGTTTGCGACACGGGACCGGCGGCTTTTCGCTGCCCGACGATCGCGCCACTCGCCCCTGCGCGCTGACCGCCTATCTGAGGCG
The DNA here is from genome assembly GCF_900172375.1 of Aquimixticola soesokkakensis. Classification (GTDB taxonomy): domain Bacteria; phylum Pseudomonadota; class Alphaproteobacteria; order Rhodobacterales; family Rhodobacteraceae; genus Aquimixticola; species Aquimixticola soesokkakensis. The sequence continues at coordinate 121,489 of NZ_FWFS01000012.1, forward strand.
AAGACAGCACATTCCTGGAGGTCCCGATGTCTCTTTTTCCCAAGCTTGCCACCGCCCTTGGCGCGATTGCCCTGAGCGCAAGCGCAGCCGCCGCCCAAGACAGCGCAGCCCAAGACAGCGGGCCCGCCCAAATCGCCCCGCCCTCGCCTGTGCATTTCACCTGCGAGCGCGGCGTCAAAATAGATGCGGTTTTCACCGGGGATGTCGCGGCGGTGCTGGTCGAGGGGCGCCTCATCAGCCTTAGCCGTGCGCAATCGGCCTCCGGCGCGCGCTACAGCTTTCCCGGCGGTTCGGGCTATGATTTCTGGACCAAAGGCGACACCGCACGGCTTGACTGGTTCGACGCAGAAATCGGTGAAAGCGTGACGCTCTACGCCCGGTGCAAAACCGACCCCGCCTGACCTTGCGTTTCAGAGGATGTCGATGGGAACGCGGGCGCTGAACCTGTGGCCCTCGTCATCCTGCCAGGCAAAATCGAACAGGCCGACACTGCCCGCCGCCCCGTCGATATGCGCCTCGAACACAAGCTCGGGATCCGGCGACACCCCCGGCTCGAAGCGCACGTCAATCACGGTCTCGCCGTTGAAAAGACAGGAAAATGAATGGATGATGGCGCGCGGCACGATCTGCCCGTCATCCCCCGCTCGACGCCCCGTTTCCATCGGGTGACACAGCGCCGCGCGCACCGCCACGCAGGCGCCCGACCTGGCCGATTTGGGCAGGGTGACCTTTGGCGTGCTCTGGCGTGGACCGCGGTTCAGGCGCGCGCGCAGCGCCGTGGCGCCTGTGTCGGGCGCGGGGCGTTCTGGCGGGGTCTCAGCCACGACGCGCCCCCGCGTCAGTACTCCTGCGCGCGCCCGTCTCAGTTCGCATAACCGCCGCCCGACAGCGAAACGGCGGTTTCAAGCTGCACAAAGCGGTTCGGCTCGATCTCCGCGACCAACACCAGATCCTGCACCGCATCTGCGCCCCGCTCCGGTGTGTCTTGCGTCCCAAGCCGCACGCTCGTTTCAAACCGGCGCGCACCGGCACGCGGTCCAAAGCGCACATCCGCCAGCAAAACCGACGGCGCGCCTTTGGCAAAAAGCGCCAGCCTGCGGGCTTGAACGGCCTCCAGAACCACCGGCACACGGCGCGCATCGCCGATGATCTGCGGCAGTCCCAACCGCAGGCTGCCCGCAGAGGCCGCTTGGGGCACCACCCCGTTGGTATAGATCGCAATCGCATCGCCCATCGCCATCGCGGGACGCGCGGGCAAAAGCATCGCAGCCGTGGCTCCGAATCCCAAACTCAACACATCCCGACGCGTCAGCTTCAAAACATTCTCTCCTGCGACAGCCCGCATAGCGCCCTTGGCGCGTGGTTTGACCTTAACCTCCCTGCGCGCAGGTGCAACCGCCCCCGGATCGTCGCCCCGCTGGTACGCGGGATGCCTGCGCCGCCCGCCAAACCGGTCGCGCTCTTTCGCCGCTCGGTTGTGCATGCTAACTGCTGAGGGCCACAATGCAGCCAGAGGACCCCGACGTGAGCCCGACCACGCCCGACATGCCGCCCCAAGTCGCGCCCCGCGACGCCCCGTTCAGCCCGCAGCAGATCAGCGAGAGCGCGATGGACACCATGGTCGATCAGGCGCAAGCGGCGGCGGCCCTGTTGAAAGCGCTCAGCCATTCGGGGCGGCTGCAATTGTTGTGCCACCTTGTCACCGGCGAAAAAACCGTCACCGCGCTGGAACATCTGCTCGGCGCGCGCCAAGCCGCCGTAAGCCAGCAACTTGCGCGCCTGCGCAGCGACGGGATCGTCACGCCCCGCCGCGCGGGCAAGGCGATTTACTATTCGCTCACCGATCCGCGCGCTCAAGCCGTGCTCGAAACGCTGTACGACCAGTTTTGCGCCGCCCCAGACGCAAGCGCCCCCTAGTCCCCAAATCAGAGCGACCACAAAGGACAGACCATGGCTGACGCGCCGACCTACACCGATCTTGCGCAGGGCTTTACCCCCGCCCCCGAACATAGCCGCGATCTGCGCGATGCCTTTGGCCAATTTGCCACGGGCATCACCGTTGTCACCACCACAACGGCCCAGGGCCCGATTGGCATGACTGTCAATTCCTTTGCCTCCGTGTCGCTCGATCCGGCGCTTTTGCTCTGGTGTCCGGGCAAGTTTTCCAGCCGCTACGCCGCCTTCACCGCAGGCGCGCCCTTCGCGGTCCATGTGCTTGCCGCCGATCAGGAACCCATCGCGCGACAGCTCGCGGGGGACGGATATCTGTTCGACGGTCTGGACATGGCGCTCTCGCCCGCGGGCGTCCCCCTGATCGCAGGCTGCCTTGCACGGTTTGAATGCGTCCAGCACGATCTGGTTGACGCCGGAGACCACGCAATTGTCATCGGTCGCATCACCCGCGCGCATCACGAACCCGGCGAACCGCTTCTTTTCGTTTCGGGCCAGTATTCGCGCCGTGATGCCCTGAGCGCGGCCAAAGACGATGACTAACGCCCCCGAATTGTGGCACGACGATCTCGCGCTGCTGTGGCAAGAGGCATGGCACGCCCTCAGCCCCTCTGCGCCGCAAACGCCGCCACAGGCCCGCCGCGTCGTGCTGTCGACCCTGGACGCAGAGGGAGCGCCACAGGCGCGTATTCTGGTGCTGCGCCATGCCCGCGCCGACACGGCTATTGTCGAGATGCACACCGATGCGGCCACGCCAAAAGTTGCGCAAATCGCGCGGGATCCGCGCGCAAGCCTGACGTTTTGGGACGAAAGCCGCAGCCTGCAATTGCGCCTCACGGGCCGTGTCAGCGTGATCACCGGCGCACAGGCCCAAACCGCTTGGGACGCCGTGCCGGCCTTTGCCCGCGCCAATTACGGCGTTGAACCGATCCCCGGCCAGACCATCGCCACCCCCGCGGCTTTCGCGCGCACCCCCGATCCCGCGCGCTTTGCGGTGCTGCGCTTTGGCGTCGACACGCTGGATGCGGTCGTACTGTGCGACCCCCAACACCGACGGGCATTTTTCGAACGCTCCCGCCAGTTTTCTGGTGTTTGGTGCGCCCCCTAACCGCAAAAGGTCACCCCGCGCATGACACGCCCCCCGACAGATCAGACGACAGATCAGACGACAGCTCCAACGACACCCGCGCTGGAATTTGCCTTTGCCATCCGGGCCGAAATTGCGCCGCCGCGCTCGGGCGGGAAAAGCCCGCTGGGCGAGCGTCTGCATATTCCGATCACCGGTGGAACCGTGACCGGTCCGCGCTTGCGCGCGCGCATCTTGCCCGGCGGCTCGGACTGGCCCCTCATCACCCCTGACGGCACCAGCAAGATTTGTGCCGATTACACGATCGAGGCCGAGGATGGCACGCTCATTCTGGTCCATAACGAAGGGCTGCGCGCCTCCTCTGCCGAGGTCTTGGCACGGCTGCGCGCGGGTGAAAAAGTACGGCCCGAGGAGTTCTACTTTCGCTGTGCGCCGCGGTTTGACGTGGGCGACGGACCACATGCCTGGCTGCGCAGCACTTTGTTCGTCGGCTCGATTGCCCCCCAGGGCAATGTGATAGAAATCGACGTATTTGCAGTAACTTAACAGCCAAACGTCCAAGAACGGGCGGGGTTTCCCGCGCCCGTTCTTGTCGTCTTCGCCCGGATCAGGCGTTCGTTTCGCGCAACCAGGCGGCCATCGCGCGCAGCTTGTCTTCGGCGAGCGCACAATATTCCATCGACCGCAAATAGCCGTGGATCAATCCCTCGCCGCTGTCGCGCGTCACCGGCACGCCCGCCGCCTCCAGCGCATCGGCATAGGCCACACCACTGTCACGCAGCGGATCATTTTGCGCGACAGCCACATAGGCTGGCGGCAAATCGGCATGGCTTTCCGCCACCAAAGGCGCCACGAACGGATCGCTCGACAGCTTGCTCTCGTCGGGGCTGTACATGCGGTTAACCCCGTCCATGCCCTGCACCTTCAACAAGGGACCATCGGCATTTTCAATGTAGGAGGGGCGGGTTTGATCGAAATCACAGGCCGGATAGATCAACAGTTGCGCGCTAAGGGCCACGCCCTCCTCGCGGCATTTCAATGCCACAGCCGCCGCAATATTGCCCCCCGCACTATCGCCGCCAATCGCGATTTTCGCCGGATCGATGTTCAGCGTGCCCGCTTCGCGATGGGCCCATTGCGTCACCGCAAACACCTGTTGAAAGGCGGTCGGATAGGGGTTCTCAGGTGCCAGCCCGTAGTCGACCGAGATCACTGTCTGCCCGTTCCAGCCCGCAATACGCGCCGTGATATCCCAATGGGTTTCGGGCGAGCCTTGCATCCATGCGCCGCCATGCAGATAGATCAGCGCGGGTTGTGCGGCCGTGCCTGCGGCCCGAAAAACCCGCACGCGCACGGGCCCACCGTCGCTTTCAATCCAGTATTCACCATCCGTTTCCACCCCCTCGGGCGTGGGCAGGCGCATCTCGCGCGCGATCGCTTCGAATTTCAGACGGCGATCCTGCACGCTCGCCCCCTTGGGCAGGCTGGCCCATTTGCTGTCCCAAACTTCCAGAAAGCGGTAAATATCGGGGTTGATCATGCGAATATCCTCATTGCTTCGCGCCAGCCCGGCGTCCAGCGAGACATCATCGCGCAGGACAAACCGGACCATCATATCGCCAACATGGCGGCGTAATTTTTGCTGCCCCAGCGGGTTGAACAGATCATTTCCGAAGATTTGCGAGAAAGTAACCCGATTGGACACATTGAAATAGCTCATGGATGAAATCATCCAATGCAGCTCGACCGCGTCGAGGCCGCGTCGAAACAATCCCGCCGCACAGCCGCGCTGGTAGATGTCCTCAAGCAGCCTGATGACTGAAATGTTCTGGCCGGCCATTTCGTCGAGCATCGACATGTGACGCCCGTCATGCACGTTCTCGATCATCACCAGACGCACGAAATCCTCTGCCGATCGGTGGTGATCAAAGGTGAATTCGGCAAGCCTGCGCAGTGCTTCCACGGGAGGGACACCCCCCAGATCCAGAAGGTCCTCGCCCTTGCGCATGGCAATATAGGCGGATTCCAAAACGGCGCGATACAGACCGTCCTTGTCGCCAAAATAGTAATAAATCATGCGCTTTGAGGTCTCTGTACGATGCGCGATCTCCTCAATTCGCGCGCCGGACAGGCCACTTCGGGCAAAAATTTCGTAGGCCACCTTCAGGATATTGGCTTTGACCGCTTCCGGGTCCTGCTTCCATCCGCGGCGCGCTGCGCCCTCAGAAGATTGTGCCGGCTTTGATGATTTTGGCAGTGCGACGTCTGGCGTCTCATCCCTGTCCATTCCGACCTCCCTTTCGCAACGGTAGCCACAGACCTAGCACGGTTTTGCCTGTTTCGCCAAGTCCTCCAGCGCTTGCCGCTGCAAAACCAGCACACAATTAACCGAAACGAACATATGCTTGACACAATTAACCGTATGGAACATTGTGAGTCTCAACAGCCGAGTCGCAAGACCTGCAAAACAGGTCCCGACCTCGACAGCCCCAAATTCCGCATGAGACCATGTGCGGCCGGACGGGCCCTTTAGTGCAACACCGAAACCCTGGGGAGGAGCTTTCGATGACGTTCCAACGCACACATGGCACCTCTGGCGGCCAATTGGACTGCTTTCGCATTGGCCTTTTGGGGCATGGCATCGCCGCATCGCGCACCCCTAAAATGCACAGCGAAGAAGGCCGCGCGCAGGGCCTCGATTACAGCTACGAGCTGATCGACACGGCCAATGACCCGACCCCCGTCAGCGAGCTGCTCGACCAGATCGAGGCAGCGGGTTTTAGCGGTATCAACGTCACCTACCCCTACAAACGGCAGGTCATGGCCTCGCTCGACGTGATTTCGGATGCGGCCAAAGCGGTCGGCGCGGTCAACACCGTGCTGTTTCGCGATGGCAAGCGGTTCGGGCATAACACCGACTATTCGGGCTTTGCCGAAAGCTTCAAACGCGGTCTGCCCGATGCCGCGCGCGAGACGGTTTTGCTGCTTGGCGCGGGCGGTGCGGGCGGCGCAGTCGCCAATGCCTTGCTCGACGAAGGCGTGCAACATCTGCGCGTCTTTGATGTCTCCCCCGACACCGCGCAGGCCCTGGTCAGCGATCTGACCGCCCGTCTGGGCGCAGAGCGCGCGTCCCAGGCGCTTGATCCCGAAGCCGCCGCCGCAGAGGCGCAGGGCATCGTGAACGCATCCCCCGTGGGCATGGCCAAACTTCCCGGCCTGCCCCTGCCCCGCGCGGCCGTCCGCCCCGATCACTGGATCGCGGATGTGGTCTATTTTCCGCTGGAAACCGAATTTCTGGCGCTGGGCCGCAGCCTTGGCTGTGCGACCCTGCCCGGCTCCGGCATGGCCTTGTTCCAAGCCGTTCGGGCCTTTGAACTGTTTTCGGGACGCGCCGCTGATCCGGCGCGCATGCAGGCGGTGTTTGACAGCTTCTGACGCCGCCGCCCCACCAAAATCCGGCAAAACCCGGTAAAATTCGCAACCTAGGGAGGATAACGCGAATGACCTTCAAGAGCACTTTGATGGGTGCAGCCGCCGTGCTGAGCCTGACCGTTTCCGCAGGCACAGCCTTTGCACAGGACGCCGCGGAACTGATCTATTCCGACACGGTCGCAGACGCGGACCCGCGCTCCGAGCTGATCAAAACGGCCTTTGGCGACTGCCTGGCCGAAAGCCTGACCTTCCAGCCCTATCACGGTGCAACCCTGTTCAAGCAAGGCACCGAACTGACCGCCATGCAGCGCGGCAACCTCGACATGGCAAACCTCGCCATCTTTGACTTCTACAACCAGGTGCCCGCCGCGTCGATCCTTGGCACGGCCTATCTGTTTCGCGACTACGATCACATGCGCGCGGTGTACAATTCCGACGTGCTGGACGGTCTGATCGGCGACATCGAAGACGCAACGAAGATCAAGATCCTGTCGTGGCCCTACATCGGCACCCGTCACGTCAACATCAAAGGCGACAAGGATGTCCAGACCCCCGAGGACCTCGCCGGCGTGAAGCTGCGGATGCCCGGTGGTGAAGGCTGGCAATTCGTCGGCACGGCCCTTGGCGCGAACCCCACACCGATGGCCTTTACCGAAGTCTACACCGCCCTTCAAACCGGTGCGATTGACGGCCAGGACAACCCGCTTCCCGCCGATAAATCCATGAAGTTCTACGAAGTGACGGACCAGATCGTGCTGACCGGCCACCTGATCGCAAACAACATCTTTGCGATTTCGCAGTCCAAATGGGACTCGCTGGACGAGGCGCAACAGACCAGCGTTCAGGCCTGCGCAGACGACTTCGAAGCCGAACTGGATGCGATGACCATCGAACAGGAAGCCGAACTGGTGACCTTCATGGAAGACGAAGGCCTCAAGGTCTACGAACCCAACAAGGAAGCCTTCCGCAACCACGTGCTGCAACAGTACATGGACTCCGATTTCTCCAAAGACTGGCCCGAAGGTCTTCTGGACAAAATCAGCGCGCTCTAAGCGTCAATCCGGGGTTCGGCATCAGAGGTGCCGGGCCCTTCTTTTTCCTGTGGGAGGGGCGAAATGGACCGCATCAAGACCATTGCCGGCTGGCTGCAACGCCGGGCTGAAAACATACTTGCGCTGGTACTTGGCGCGCTTTTTCTAAGCTTTTTGATCCAGATCGTCTTTCGCTATCTGCTGGACCTGCCGCTGGGCTGGACCGTGGAATTCGTGGCGATTGCCTGGCTGTTCGGCATTCTGTTCGGCTATGCCTTCGTGGTGCACGAAAGCGATGTGATCCGCCTTGATATCATCTATGCTGCCTTGCCCAGCCCCGCACGCCGCGCGCTGGATGTGATCACCGGCCTGATCTGCGCGGGGATTTTTCTCTACACCCTGCCCGCCGTCATCGGCTTTGTGCAGTTCATGTCGATCGAGAAAACCGCCTATATGAAAATCCCCTTTGACTGGGTTTTCGCGATCTACATCCCCTTTGCCCTCTCGGTCATCATTCGCTCGCTTTACACCGTTTACATCGGCATTCGCGGCTCCGGCCCTGCCTTTGACACGCCCACTTCGGCAGGAACCCACGATTATGACTGATCCGTTTACCATTACGATCGTCCTGATCGCCTTCCTCGCCTTTGGCGGTCTGTCCATGGGGCTTGCCATGGTCTGCGGCGCCTCTGTGTATCTGATCCTCAAGGGCTTCGACCCGTCGATTGCGGCGGAAACCATGCTGCAGGGGCTGTTCAACAGCTACACGCTGCTGGCCATTCCGCTGTTCATCCTTGCCGCCGACATCATGAATATCGGCTCGCTGGCGGACAAGTTGCTGCGGTTCTCCCAAGCCGTCGTTGGCCGTTTCAAAGGCGGTCTGGGCCATGTCAACGTTGTCTCCTCGCTGATCTTTTCGGGCATGTCCGGCTCAGCGGTCGCGGATGCCGTCGGCATGGGCAAAATCATCATCAACATGATGACCAAGGACGGCAAATACACCAAATCCTACGCCGCAGCGATCACCGCCGCCTCGGCCACCATCGGCCCGATCATCCCCCCCTCGATCCCGATGGTGCTTTATGCGCTCGTTTCGGACCAATCGGTCGGCTACCTCTTTGCGGCAGGCATGGCGCCGGGGCTGTTGATGGGCGTGGTTTTGATGTTGATGAACTCGATCATCGCGCATCGTCGCAATTTTGAAACCGACACCTCCATTGCGATCCGTGAAATCCCTGCGATCACCTTTCAGGCAATCCCTGCGCTGTTGCTGCCGGTGATCCTGTTGGGGGGCATCTATTCGGGCGTGATGACCCCGACCGAAGCCGCTGCCGTTGCTGCCTTTTACGCGCTGGCGATCTCTGTGGTGCTCTACCGCTCGGTAAGCCTGCGCCAGTTCTATGCGACATTGCTTGGCTCGGCGCGCTCCACCGCGACCGTGGGCATCCTGATCGCGGGCGCTCTGGCCTTTCAATACGTTGTCACGCGCGAAAACGTGCCCGACTCGATCTCGGCCTTTGTCGGCCAGTATGACCTGTCGCCCGCAGGCTTTTTGCTGATGATCAACGTGCTGTTCCTCGTGCTGGGCTGCATTCTGGAATCCGGTGCGATCCTGCTGATCATCGTGCCGATTTTCATCCCCACCGCGCAGGCGCTTGGGATCGACATGGTCCATTTCGGTGTTGTGGTCGTGGTCAACGCGATGATCGGTCTGATCACCCCGCCCTACGGTCTGCTGCTCTTCATCGTGGCCTCGATCACCAAAGAGCCGATGGGCCGTATCATCCGCGACCTCATGCCCTTCCTGATCGCCCTGCTGGTCGCTCTGGGCATCATCACCTACGTGCCGGACTTCGTGCTCTTCTTGCCGCGTCTCATCGGCTATCAGGGCTAAAACTCTCTGGCCACCTCTCCCCGCGCGCCCCGACGGACCTCTCCCCCCAAAGGGCGTGCACGGTCAGAGACAAAGACGCCGCTCCCGTCATGGGGCGGCGTCTTTTTACAGGCGGGAGGCCACATTGACAGCGCGTGCCCGACCGCTACATCCCCTGCCAAGGGCCGCCCTTGTTTTCTGCCAGTGTCTGCCTGTTGTTTTGCCCCACAAGGTCGCCTTGATGTCTATTTCCTCCTCCGCCTCCCTTTCCAGCCGCGCGCAGTCTGCCATGTCGGCGGTGCTGGATGGCACGCTCAAAGGCCCGCGCGCGCTGCTGGTCTTTGCTGGACCTGCGGTCGTGGCCTCGGTGGCCTATATGGACCCGGGCAACTACGCGACGAATATCCAGGCGGGGGCGGGCTATGGCTACACGCTGCTTTGGGTGGTGCTTGGGGCAAACCTGATCGCCATGCTGTTCCAGGCGCTCTCGGCGCGCCTTGGCATCGTCACCGGCTATAACCTGACGCAGCTGTGCCGCATGCATTTCCCCCGCCCCGTCGTCTGGGTGATGTGGGCGGTCAGCGAGGTGGCGGCCATGGCCACCGATCTGGCGGAATTCCTGGGCGGCGCGATCGGGCTATCCCTGCTCTTTGGCTTGCCGCTGATGGCGGGCATGGGGGTCACGGCGGTGGTCACCTATGCGCTGTTGCTGATCGAAGGGCGCGGATTTCGCCCCATGGAGCTGGTGATCGGGGCGCTCGTGGGCGTGATCGGCCTGTGCTATCTGGCCGAAGTCCTGATCGCCCCCGTCGATTGGGGCGCGGCGGGTCTGGGAATGATCACCCCCGAACTTGGCGACACGGCGGCGCTGACGATTGCCGTCGGCATCATCGGCGCGACCGTGATGCCCCATGCCATCTACTTGCACTCTGGCCTCACCCAGCACCGCGCGGCCGTGAAAAATGACGCCGAACGGCGCAGGGTCTTGCAGTTTTCGAACATCGAAGTCATTGCCGCCCTCTCGGTCGCGGGGATGATCAACATCGCCATGGTGATGATGGCCGCTTCCGCCTTTCACGACGGCCACGCCGAAGTCGCCGAGATCGAAACCGCCTATCACACGCTCACGCCCCTGCTTGGCGGCGCGGCGGCGGGGGTATTCTTGCTGTCGCTCATCGCCTCGGGCGTGTCCTCCTCGGTGGTCGGGACAATGGCGGGACAAATGATCATGCAGGGCTTTATTCACATCCGCTTGCCGATCTGGCTGCGCCGTGTCGTGACCATGGCTCCCGCCTTCGTTGTGGTCGGCATGGGCGTGAATCCGACCCAGGCGCTGGTCTACTCGCAGGTTGTGCTGTCCATTGCCCTGCCCGTGCCCATGGTCGCCTTGATCCTGTTTTCCTCGCGCCGCGATGTGATGGGGGCCTTTCGCATCGGGCCTGTGTTGCGCGGATTGGCCCTGCTTGGGGCAACGCTCGTCTTGTCCTTGAACTTCGTGCTGTTATGGGACGCGCTGGGGCTATGAGGCACAAATCGGCATTGACGCGCGCGGCGCGCGGCCCTAGCGTTCGGCCCATGACCCGATTGACCCACCTCTTTTTCCAAAACTGGTGGCGCGCCTAGAAACGGCGCGCTTTCGAGAGTTATACCCCGAGGCCGCCGCATGGAGCGGCCTTTTTTATTTTCGGTTCAATCCCTTGCGGCGCGCCTTTCATCCCAAATGACAGGATTGCCCCATGGATTTTTCACCCCGAACCCTCGCCCGCCCCGCCGATGATGCGCCCGCAGCTGCCAAGCCCGTGATCCTTACGGGCGATCGCACCACCGGCCCGCTGCATCTGGGCCATTACGCAGGATCGCTCAAATCCCGCGTGGCGCTGCAAGACAGCCACGACCAGTTTCTGCTGCTCGCGGATGCCCAGGCCCTGACCGACAACGCCCAGGATATCGCCAAAGTGCGCCGCAACGTGATCGAGGTGGCGCTGGATTATCTGGCTGTGGGCATTGATCCGGCCAAGAGCACGATTTGCCTGCAAAGCCACCTGCCCGCGCTTGCGGAACTGTCGATGCTTTACCTCAATTTCGTCACCGTCGCACGGCTTGAGCGCAACCCGACAATCAAAGAGGAAATCCGCGCGCGCGGCTTTGGGCGCGACATTCCGGCCGGGTTTTTGTGCTACCCTGCTGCGCAAGCCGCCGACATCACCGCTTTTGGTGCAACGGTTGTCCCCGTCGGGGCAGACCAAGCGCCTATGATCGAGCAAACCAACGAAATCGTGCGCCGGATCAACGCTTTGGCGGGCCGCCCTGTGCTGCGCGAAGCCAGCGCCCTGATTCCCGCCACAGGCCGCTTGCCCGGTGTGGACGGGCGCGCCAAAATGAGCAAATCGGGGGGCAACGCCCTATCGCTCTCGGCAAGTCCCGACGACATCCGCGCCGCCGTGCGCGCCATGTACACCGACCCCGAGCACCTGCGGATCACGGATGCAGGCCGCGTCGAGGGCAACGTGGTGTTCACCTATCTCGACGCCTTCGATCCCGACACCGAGATGGTCGCCGACCTCAAGGACCACTATCGGCGCGGCGGCCTTGGCGATGGCGCGCTGAAAAAGCGCCTTGAGGCCATTTTGCAAGAGTTGCTCGCGCCGATCCGCGCGCGCCGCGCCGACTTTGCCGCCCATCCCGATCACGTGCTCGGCCTGGTGCGCGAAGGAACCGAGCGCGCGCGCGAAGTTACCGCCGACACGCTGGAAGAGGTCACCCGCGCGTTGGGGTTGTTCCGGCTGTAATCACGTGACGACATTGATCGGATCACCCGCCACAAAGGCGGTGATCTGGTCATAGATATCACCAAATTGCAGATCGAATTCGTCCTGCGTCACAAAACCGATATGCGGCGTGGCGATGACATTGGGGTGGCTGAGCAGCGCATCGTGGGGGTCCGTCAGGGGTTCGACGTCGAACACATCCAGCGCAGCGCAGGCGGGTTTTCCCCGCTCAAGCCCCGCCAGCAGCGCGCCGCGTTCCACCAGCCCGGCGCGCGCGGTATTCACGAACACCGCCCCCGCGCGCATCGCCGCAAAATCATCGCCCGTGATACAGCCGCGCGTGTCCGCCACCAGCCGCACATGCACCGAAATCACATCCGCCCCGCCGAAAAACGCAGCGCGGCTCTCGGGCACGGTTTCGCCCAGCGCCCGCAGACGCGCGCGCGTCGTCTCGGACCCCCACCAGATCACATCCATCCCGAAGGCCCGCGCATAGCCTGCAACCAGCCCCGCAATCCGCCCGCCGCCGTACAATCCGATGCAGCGCCCGCGCAAACCACGGCCCACCCCCGCCTGCCAGCGCCCCGCTTTGAGCGCGGCCATCTGGGCAGGCAAATCACGCATCGCCGCCATCACCAGCGCCCAGGTCAGTTCCGCCGCCGAATGGTTGGGTGCCGCGTCGGATTTAAGCGAACAAAAGGTGATGCCACGCCTGCGACAGGCCGCCACATCCACATGCGGCCACGCGCCGCGCCCCGAAATCAGCCGAAGATTGGGCAGACGGGCCAGCAGGCTGTCAGTGATCTGCGTGCGTTCGCGAAACAGCACCAGCCCCTGCGCCGCCTGCAGCCGCGCAGCAAGCGCGTCTTCATCGTGCAGCGTGTCGGTCCAAACCGTCACGTCATGCCCCGCGAGTTTCGCAAAAGACGGCAAGCTGCGCAGCGTGTCGCTGGTGTCGTCAAGAATGTGAATTTGCATGGGCTTCTCTCCTGCGGCTGTGGGCGCGGTATGGGACGGTTTACCGAGGCGGGGTCCGGGAACGCCTTGAAAATGCCGGCACCGTCGTCTCGCGGCTTGTGGCTGGCTTTTTGCGGTTTATCAAATGCATCAAATCCAACCCCGCCCCGCCAAGATGGTCAAATGGGGACATCTACGCAGCTCTGTCTCACCGGATCAAATCTTTCCCCACGACAGCACCGAATATGTGGTCGCACAGCAGATGCCCCCCCCGGCCATCATGACGGTATCGCGGATGAAACGGATCCGCCAACGCGCGTTGCGCACCGCGAGGCCGCGGACAAGTCCAAGCCCCAAATCGCCCCCCGCCCCGCCGGTTCGCGCGTTTTCACAAAGCCTTTGGAGAAGCGACGAAAATCCTTGCCCGTCACGACGGTGTCACTGCTGTGCAGCGGTAAGTGGCGGAGCCTGTGCGCTTCCAACTGGGCCGTCTCCTGTGCCCCCTGAAGGATCTCCGGCAGGATTACGGATCTTAGGATATTCTGACGGAAATTGCGTGATCTAACATGGCCCTGGCTTGAAACGCGCCGCTGCGCCGACCGTTCAACGGGACTCACCCGCAACGCGCAGATACCATCAACATACTGACTTAAATAAATTTTCTTTCTACCCATTCGTTGTCGCGCGACCCCGGCTGTCACTCGAAAGGAAGCTCTATGACAAAGAGCTGAGCCTCAAGCCGCCCATGTGCGGCTCGACCGGCCGAACGTAGGTGCACCGTTTCTCAAGATTACAGAAGACTGAGCGGGCATTTCGGTGGTGGAACTCAACCTCGGCGAAAAATGATGGTCGTCAACAAATAGCCTCGCGGTTATGTTTCCGTTGCAAAGCATCGCGGGGGGTTCATGAAGATAGGTCGAATTGTCCAAAGCAGCCTTCCGGCAATCTTCAAATATTGCGAAGAGACCGAGCCTGAAGAATTCGCGCACCTGCAAGACCCGCGATAATTCAAGGAAACCTTTGATATCAATTATCCGTTTTGCCGTCGGGTGGCCCAGATAGGGGCAGCTGATCGGGTCAGGTATTGGACGCGCGAGTATGTGGTTCATGGTGTCCCCGTGCGCGTGACGAGCCAATGGTTCAATCCTCCGACCAGCAAGAGCCTTCCCCTTTTGCTACGCTACTTGGCCGGAAAAGGGATCCCCGCAGACTTTCAGTCTGAAACAGCGACATCTGATGCTTTGCCGCCGGACGTTTCGATCCGCCCTGCGCGAGGGCGTTACAAGGGAAACGCCATCGGAAACGCACAGAATTATCTGGTCCGAAACATTCTGAGCCGCCTCGGCGACGAGCAGTTCAACGCGCTGCAATGGCAGGCGGTGGTGGACGCATTCGGTCGCGCTTGCGCCTATTGCGGCGCCGAAGGTGACTTGGTCATGGATCACGTCGTGCCCATCAATAAACAAGCCCTCGGCGAGCATCGGCTTGGAAATCTGGTCCCCAGCTGTCGTGCCTGCAATGCTCGAAAGGCAGAGAGGGATTTTCGCGAGTTCCTGGCCGACGACCCGGTCAGGGTCGCGACCATTGAGGCACACATGACCTCGCACGGCTACGAACCAATCGGAGACCACGCTCAGCTGCGGACCATCATCGAACTCGCGCACCAGGACGTTCGCAACCTCGCGGACCGTTATGTCGCCATCATCAACACCGTTCTGACCGGCAAACCCGACGGCACGGAGTAGCCTTTCCGGGAAAGGCGGGGCGCCGGACCTGTTCCTGAGCGACGGGCATAATGTGCTTCAGCACCAGAGACGCCGCGCAAAGCTCTCAAGCATACCAACGACCACGCCGCTCGTGTCGCGTCTCCGTCTGCTTTGAGACAACCCGGAACCAGCGAAACACGGGCACAACGCGATCCGGTCAGTTCATTGAAATGCAAGTGGCGGAAGCGGTGTCTGCCTTTTACTTGGCGCATCCTGAAGCTTATTGCCGCAAGTTACTTAAAAATACCTCATATACTTAATATCTTAAGCCTACTTCTGCTCTTTCCCGTTGCATGTCGCCTCGTCCCATCTCATCCTAAATGTGGGGCTGGATGTGGGGCCAGACGTGGGTCTGGAATTCGAGGGATAAGCTATGATTTCCGACGCAAAGGCGCGCAAACTTAAGGCGGGCGACAAGCCGCTCGCGGTGGGCGGCGTGCCTGGTCTCTATCTGCATCCCAGCGCTCGGGCGGGAAACGGAAAGTTCACCCTGCGCTTCGTGTCTCCTGCGACGGGCAAGCGGCGCGATATGGGGTTGGGCACCTACCCTGAAACCGGTCTGGCCCGTGCCCGTCAAATCGCCAGCGAAGCCCGTGCACAAATCGCAAACGGGATTGATCCGATCGCCCAGCGCGACCTCGCGAAACTGGCCGCAGCCTCGACACTTCAGACCCCGACATTTGAGGAAGCCGCGCGGCGCGTCCACGCGACCCTCGCGCCGGGCTATCGCAATGCAAAACACAGCGCACAATGGATCACGACGCTCGAAACATACGTGTTTCCCGCCATCGGGAACCGACAGGTCGACACGCTATATCCTGCCGATTTCGCGCAACTGCTGCGCCCGATCTGGCTTGAAAAATCTGAGACGGCTGGTCGCGTGAAACAGCGTTGCGACCGTGTGATGACCTGGTGCATCGCGCACCGTTTCGCTCAAATGAACCCCGTCTCAGCCGTCGATGCCCTCTTGCCAAAACAGCGCGGCAAGCGCGACCGCGTCACCCACCACCCTGCCGTGCCGTGGCGGCAGCTGCCGGCGGTCGCAGAACAACTCTTTGCCCCCACACGGCCCAGCGCCGGACGCGATGCGCTGTTGTTTCTCATCCTTACCGCCGCCCGCTCGGGCGAGGTACGCGGCGCGCAGTGGGACGAGTTCGATCTGGAGGGGGGCATTTGGACCGTGCCCGCAGCGCGGATGAAGGCCCAGCAGATACACCGTGTGCCGCTGAGCGCGCAGGCTTTGGAAATCTTGGGGCGGCGTGCCGAGCTGAGCCTCGGCGGCGTTTGGGTCTTTTCCAGTAACGGTCGCAAACCCCTCAGCGACATGACCCTCACCAAGCTCTTGAGGGATGCCAAAATTGAAAGCGACAGCGACGGGCGCACCGCCACGGCGCATGGCTTTCGCTCGAGTTTTCGCGATTGGGCCTCCGAAAACAACTACCCCCGCGCCCTCGCCCACACCATCCACAACGCTACGGAAGCCGCCTATCACAGAACCGACCAGCTCGAGCGCCGCGCCCCGATGATGCAGGCTTGGGGAGATTTTGTGGTGTGAGACCCTTCACTAACGGAGAGACGTGTGCCTCCTCACTGACCCATTAGAAATCTGGCAGTGAGCCCGACATACCATGCCGATACGTCTTGCTTCCTCGGTTTCCGCATGAGATTTTCTCAGTCATGGAAAACAAATCGCTCCACCCTGAAGTTGAAAGTTTCATCTGCAGCCTGCGAAGGCTCGAAGCAATTTTGTCAATACATGAGGGTAATTTTTGGAACGAAAGGGTGGGTAAAGTCCGCGAGATCGCAGAGAAATCAGATGGTTACAGCGTCGAAATGTTCTTGGGGTTTTTCGGAAGAATGGGAAGCCTTGGTAATCCCCCCATTTTTAACGGGGTGCATCCGTAGAACTTACGCGGCCATTGCCAGTTTCATTGCGGGTGTGATGCCGCCGATGCCCATGTTGGGGCGGTCGTTGTTGTAAGTCCAGAGCCATTGT
>NZ_FWFS01000007.1 GCF_900172375.1 Aquimixticola soesokkakensis
GCGGCGATCATCAAGTCGGGCTGCGGCCTTATTACGGCTGGCCGCCACGACCATCGGCCGGAGCGACACGGCCGGAGCGACACGGCCGATGGTGCCTTCTACCGTCGCCTTTCGGCACGGATTGGAAAGCAGAAGGCGGTGACGCCAACCGCCCGCAAGATCGCCGTCCTGTTCTATAACGCCATCAGACATCGCATGACATATCAGGATCAGGGCGCTGCGGCCTATGACGAGAGGCATCGCCAAAGGGTTCTGGCTAACCGTAAGCGGCGCGCAAAGACCTTGGGTTACGCCTTGGCGCCCATGCCCAACCCAGAGGCTGTTTCTTAGGAAGCAACGCAGTTCTTCACGTGCCAAAAGCCGTGAGGTTCAGGTTTGTGGAAGAACACCGAGGTCAGTTTCCGACAGAGCGCTTGTGTCATGTCATGGAGGTTAGCGCGCGCGGATTGCGGGCTTTCCGTAGTCGCCCGGCCAGCCGTAGACAACGCAGTGATCTGGTGACGCTGGCACACATCAAGGAACAGTCTCGTCTCAGCCTGGGCAGCTATGGCAGGCTGCGGATGACCGAAGAGCTGAAGGAGATCGGCTTGGACGTGGGGCATCGCCGTGTTGGCAGATCAATGCGTCAGAACGGCATATCTGTTGTGAGAACACGCAAACATAAGGTGACGACAGACAGTGATCACACGTTCAACATTGCCCCGAACCTTGTTGATTGTCACTGAGAACTGACCCGGTAGCCCCATAAATTGTCACTGAGAATTGACCCATGTGAACACACTTCCCCGACGGTTTTGGTTGGGGTGATTTGGAGTGATCGACATGGGATTTTTGAGTGTCATTCGACGCTGGGCATTGCGTGACAAAATGCCGATACGCGAGATTGCCCGGCGGACGGGTTTGTCTCGGAATACTATCAAGAAGTATCTGCGCGAAGGTGCGGTGGAACCGCAGTTCAAGACGCCCAAGCGTCCAAGCAAGATGGATCCCTACGCGGATCGGCTGTCAGCCTGGCTTTTGATCCAGACGCGGAAGTCACGCAAAGAGCGGCGGACAGTGAAGCAAATGCATGCTGATCTGGTGAAGCTGGGATATGATAGCTCTTATGAACGCGTGGCAGCTTTCGCCCGGGCATGGCGTGAAGATCGGCATCGAGCGGAACAGACGACGGGGCGCGGCACCTACGTGCCTTTGGTGTTCGCGCCCGGCGAAGCCTTCCAATTCGATTGGAGCGAGGACTGGGGTCACGCCAAAGGCGTGCTTTCAGCACGACATCGGCGGTGAGCGCGTCAAACTTCAGGTCGCTCATATCAAACTGTCACACAGCCGCGCTTTCTTGGTGCGGGCCTACCCGCTGCAAACGCATGAGATGCTGTTTGACGCCCACTGGCATGCATTCCGTGTGTTCGGCGGCGTGCCTGGTCGCGGGATCTATGACAATATGAAGACCGCCGTTGATCGTGTGGGCAAAGGTAAGCAGCGAGACGTCAATGCACGCTTCAAGGCTATGGCCAGCCACTACGTGTTTGAGCCGGAGTTCTGCAATCCGGCGGCCGGTTGGGAGAAAGGCCAGGTTGAGAAGAATGTGCAGGATGCGCGCAACCGCATGTGGCAGGTCATGCCGGTCTGCGCCGATCTGGCAGAGCTGAACCAATGGCTTGAAGATCGTCACGCCACAGGCGTGCTTCCAGCACGACATCGCCCTTTGGACAGAGACACCGCACAAGGCTCTACCGGGGTCCATCGCTGACGTGTGGGAGGCCGAGAAGCCTACGCTGATGGCACTGCCCCCGGCATTCGATGGCTTCATCGAACACAGTAAGCGTGTGTCACCCACATGCCTGATCACGTTCGAACGCAATCGCTACAGCGTTCCCGCCAGCTTTGCGAACCGCCGTGTCAGTTTGCATGTCTATCCCGAACGGCTGATCGTGGTCGCTGAAGGGCAAACGGTGTGCGAGCATGCGCGGATCATCGAGCGGTCTCATCCACTGCCCCGGCAGTGCATGTTTACATGCATGAGAGGGGGCAAGCCCGGCAAGGTCATCTATGACTGGCGCCACTATCTCGCGCTCGTCCATTGTCCTCGGACCAATGGCGGACAAGGCCTCGCTCCAACGCAAACCGGGCGCACTTCGGAATGGTGCGCCGTTCACGCAGATGCCCGATGCCTTCCGTCAATTGCAGGATCACATGGCTCGCGTAAAGAAGGCGGTGACCGAGAGATGGTCGACATTCTGTCTTTGGTTCTTCAGCACAACGAAGAGGACGTTTTGTGTGCAGTGGAACTGGCACTTGAAGCAGGCGTCCCCACCAAGACGCATATCCTGAACCTGTTACATCGATTGATCGACCGCAGACCGACAGATCACCCCAAGGTCGATCCGCCGGACGCACTGGCATTGCAGACAACGCCAGTTGCCAACGTCGGTCGCTATGACGGGTTGCGCCAGACTGAGGAGAAGCGCCATGCGTCATGACCCGGCAGGAGCCTCTATCGTCATCATGCTGCGCAGCCTCAAGCTCTATGGCATGGCAAATGCGGTCGACGATCTGGTCGCCCAGGGCGCGCCAGCATTCGAGGCTGCCACGCCAATGCTGTCACAATTGCTCAAAGCCGAGATCGCCGAACGTGAGGTACGGTCCATCGCCTACCACACGAAGGTTGCCCGCTTCCCCGCATACAAAGATCTGACGGGCTTCGACTTTGCATCGAGTGAGATCAACGAAGCAACAGTGCGGCAGCTACACCGATGCGAGTTTATCGAAGCGGCCGAGAATGTCGTTTTGATCGGCGGTCCCGGAACGGGCAAGAGCCACACAGCCACAGCAATCGGCGTCCAAGCCATCGAACATCACCGGCGTAAGGTGCGCTTCTTCTCGACCGTGGAATTGGTCAACGCGCTGGAGCAGGAGAAGGCGCTTGGTAAGGCAGGCAAACTCGCTGAGATGCTGACGAAGGTCGACTTGGTCATCTTGGACGAACTCGGCTACCTGCCGTTCAGTTCATCTGGCGGGGCGCTGCTCTTCCATCTGCTCAGCAAACTCTACGAGCGCACCAGCGTCATCATCACCACAAACCTCAGATTCTCAGAATGGGCGCAGGTCTTCGGGGATGCAAAAATGACAACCGCGCTCCTCGATAGGCTGACCCACCGCTGCCACATCCTCGAAACCGGAAACGATAGCTACCGCTTCAAAGCCAGCGCTGAGGCT
This sequence comes from Aquimixticola soesokkakensis, assembly GCF_900172375.1. GTDB lineage: Bacteria > Pseudomonadota > Alphaproteobacteria > Rhodobacterales > Rhodobacteraceae > Aquimixticola > Aquimixticola soesokkakensis. Next base: position 3,217 of record NZ_FWFS01000007.1, read on the forward strand.
GCAAAGAAAACACGAAAGGAGGCCAAAACATTGACCACGTCATAAACCACGACGCATAACTGAGGGTGGGTCAAATCTCGGTGAAAATACCGGGTCAGTTCTCAGTGACAATCAACATCAATTCCTTGACCGCTGGACCGAGCTTTATAATACGGCTCAGGATCTTCCTGAATGGACGCCATTTGAATATGCATCGCCTGACCCGATGGATCGTTCTGCTGCGCGCCGTATTCTCGAGGAAATGCAGCCTAGTGGGAAGTTCGGAAAGGCAAGAAAGATAGGCCTATTCGGCGGTCGTTACCGTTTGGAAGTCAGAGGGCACTCATTCTTCGTAAGCTTGCGTGTAAACGCAACCTACGATGAAGATCGGCCCGGTAGCCCTTATAGACTGGCCTTCGAAAAAGGAAACCACGCGCGCTCCAGCAACTGCTTATCGCCGGATATTTCGGAAGAAATTCGCATTCGCCGCGGCGAAAGCAAAAGAATCGACGAGCGGAGCGATCCTCATCTGAAAGATATATTGGCGACGTGGGATGGCGAGACCGCTACCTTGCGCGAACTTATTGACCGATATGTTTTCGAAATATGTCAACTTGATGCGGCAAACTGGCCAAACCAGTAGTTTTTTCGCCGTCGCTGACTTGAAATTTGTACATTCTACCCATGCTCACCAGACATTAGAATATAACGCAGCGAAGGTCTGCTTTCCGCCTATTCCGTTGAAAAACTCTTGTTGATTTGTGGCTTGGTCGCTGATTCACTTTCGTTAGTGAAGCGGGGGGATCTGCGATGCTGGGACCAAGACAAGAGGCGCAGCACGCATTGTTTTACGAGTTCTCGATAGAGGATCATGTCCCGCAGGATCACCTGCTGCGATCCATCGACCGCTTCGTGGATCTGACAGGTATCCGCCAGCATCTGGCTCCGTTCTACAGCAATACCGGCCGCCCCTCCATCGATCCCGAGCTGCTGATCCGCATGCTCCTGGTCGGGTATTGCCTGGGCATCCGGTCGGAGCGGCGGCTCTGCGAAGAGGTGCATCTGAATCTCGCATACCGCTGGTTTTGTCGCCTCGATCTGGCGGATCGGGTGCCAGACCATTCCAGCTTTTCGAAGAACCGCCACGGCCGGTTCCGGGACAGCGACCTGTTGCGTCACGTGTTCGAGACGGTTGTCGCGCGGTGTATCGCGGAGGGTCTGGTCAGCGGCCAGCGCTTCGCAGCAGACGCAAGCCTGATCGAAGCCGATGCCAACAAGCAGAACTCGTCCGCCAAGGAAGACTGGCACCCTGAAGCCATAAATCCAGCGGATGCGTCGCGGGCCGTTCGGGAATATCTCGAAGTTCTCGATGATGCCGCCTTCGGCGCGGCCACGCCCGTCAAGCCGAAGTTCACGTCCCATTCCGACCCGTCAAGCCAGTGGACGGCTGCCCGCAAAGGCCCTGCGTTCTTTGCTTATTCGACGAACTACCTGATCGATACCCACCACGCCGTCATCGTCGATGTTGAAGCGACCCGGTCGATCCGGCAGGCCGAGGTCGGGTCCGTTCGCACGATGCTGGATCGGGTCAAAGACACGTTCGACCTGCATCCCGAGCGCATCATCGCAGACACCGCTTACGGTTCCGGGCCGATGCTGGGCTGGCTGGTGGACCGCAAGATCGCACCGCATATTCCGGTCATCGACAAGGCGGGCCGCACAGACGGCACGTGGTCTCGCGCTGACTTCGAATGGGACGCCGAGAACAACCAATACATCTGCCCGCAAGGCGAAACCCTCAAGCAATTCCGACGCAACTACTCAGACCCGAACCGTGGCCCGACCGGCAAGGGCGTAGCCAAGTATCAGGCCCTGAAGCTGACCTGCCAATCCTGCCCCTCGAAGCCGAAATGCTGCCCGAATGCCGACGCCCGCAAGATCACCCGCGAAGAGCATGAAGACGCCCGCCAGGTTGCCCGCGATATCGCCAGGACGGCGCAATACGCCGTCTCAATGCGGCTCCGTAAGAAGGTCGAGATGCTCTTCGCCCACCTCAACCGCATTCTGCGGCTGGTGCGGCTCCGATTGCGCGGTCCCAACGGCGCGAATGACGAATTCTTGCTCGCCGCCACCGCCCAAAACCTCCGGAAATTGGCCAAGATCCTTCCTGCACCGCAGCATGATCGCCCAGCCTGACAAGAAAGGCGCTTGCGCGCTCATCAGCACCTGAATTTCTGCGCGAGCAAACAGGTGTTTTTCAACAGAATCCGCCCATCTTAGTCGTATGCTGCGCTGCGTTGATTATCTTGCGACCTCTGCCCAGAAGGATGACTTCCGGGCATGGGCGTCCTCCAGCGCCTGCAGGTAGGCGGCGTGCGGGAGGTGCGGACCGTAGTTGCTGATACGGGTGTCAGCCTCGGCGCAGCTTTGGAGGTGGCGAGCGGCGTGACCGTAGCGGCCTTTGCGTTGCTGAGTGAGCGCGTAATCGATCAGGGCGCGCCAGAGGAGCACGGCTTGAAGCGGGTGGTTTGGAGCCAGTTCCTCTGCCAGCGGCGTCAGGATCTCGTAGACATTGCCATCAAGATCGGCGTGGCGCGCGTCGATCAACTGGCGGGCCAGTTGTAGGTCCTGCGTGGCGCGGCAGAACCACAGCGCTTTGGTCATCGATGGATAGGCCAGCACGATCGCGCGGGCGGCGTCGGCTGCATCGATATCCTCGAAATCCGGCTGCAGCTTCAGATGATGGCGCAGCGCATCGGGGCAGAGCCGCGCTTCGAACCGCGCCCAAAGCGCATCGCGCACCTCGTTCTTTCGCCCGAGCGCCGAGAGGCAGGCGAAATGCGCATCATCGAGCTCGCGCGGGTCATGCCAGTCGGACCGCTGATCAAGTTTCTGCGCGGCGAGGGCCGTGCGGATCAGCACGAGGGCCTCCTCGGGGCGGCCCGCGTCCAGAAGGCGGGTCGCGGCATCGGGGGCGATGGTGTGGTAGGTCAACTGCTCGGGCGTGTATTTCGCCATCCAGCTATCCACGTCGCCCTGCTGATCAGCCACCTCCTGCAAGATGCGCTCGAGCGTGCTGTTACGATGCCTACGGGCGCGGTTTTCGCGGTCGGATTTGCGGACATAGTCGTGGCGGGCCAGCTCTGCTGCCGTGATCGGCGCCTCGCATGCTGTGGTGGCCTTCTCCTTCAGCGCGGCCAGACCCTCTGGGCCGAGCGCGGGTGCAAGGGCCTTAATCGCGCGATCAAAAGCGCCGTAACCATCCGCAACCGTAACCTCAAGGATCTGTTCGGCCAGCATGTCGGGTGTAAGCTTCAGACGCGGAGCGATCTCACCGATCGCCTCCATCGCCGCGTGCATCGTGTCGCCGATGGTGCCCCAGCTGTCATCGGTGCGCTCGTGGATGGCTTCGGCCAGATGCAGCTGCGCCCAAAGGAGGTCAAAGGCCAGGCCCGGCGCGGTGGGCGCGATACGGGTCTCGATCAGCTGAATCGCCTCGGTCAGCTCCTGCGCGAGCTTTTTCTGCGAGGGGCGGTTGAGGAAACTCTTGCCCCGCCGGATCGCGGCAAAGCGCTTGCGGATATCGGCGGCAACCGTCTCGGGCCCGTCATCGGCGGCCAGAGCCATCCGCACCCTGCGCTGCCGCGCGGCATCGCCCTTCACTGCCTCAAGAAGCAGATCGGCCAGCACTTCCGCTCCGAGCGCGGTCAGGTTGGCTTTGTTGAGGGATTTGCCGGCCATGAAATACGCCCTTGGGTCTGAGAGATCGGCTTAGCCTAGCCGATGGCGAGGGGAAATCAGCATATGGAAAAGGCGCCCAGTGGGCGCCCTATATATAGATCTTGGGGAAAGCTTAGCCTGCGTTGGGAAAAACTCAGGTTAGTTTTACAAACGTCAGTGCGTCCAAACCTGACGGCGGTTTGTGGCGAAGTTTTCGCCATATCCGCCGGCGCGCACGTTGTGGGCGCGGGATTTGGGGTCCTGGACGGCGGCGTCGATGCCGTTTGCTTTGGCATAGTCCAGTGCCGCTTCCTTGGTGGGGAAACGGAGGCGGACCTGGCTTTGGGTGTCGTCAGAGGAGGTCCAGCCCATCAAAGGGTCCACTTCGCGGCTTGATGCCGGTGCGAAATCCAGCACCCAATCTTTGGTCTTGGCTTGGCCGGACTGCATCGCTGTGCGGGCGGGTTGGTAGATACGTGCGCGCATCTGCGGCTCCTTGAGCTAGAGGCTGGAAAAGGCTGGGACGCCGCCGCATGGGGGCGGCCAGCCGGTTGCGAGCTTTATCCCCCAGCCACGTCGCCCGATCAAGTGTGATTTACGTTGAAATTCTGCCCATCTAGCGCAGGATCGGACAAAGATGCCCTCAAACCGCCGACCCGTGAGAGGTCGACGGTCTGGGAAGGAACCGTGAGTGGTTAAGAGGTGATCGCCCGACCTGCGACACTGGAGCGAGGGGTGGGGTGGGTGGGTATATGTCGCGGGTCGGGTCAATCGATCTTGCTGCTTGCCTCTTCAGGCTAGGTCGATTTTTCCGACAAAACAAGAAAAATAATCGCTTAAGTTGTGCATAAATTCAAAAAATTCAGCCTAAAGTGGTAACAATTTCTTAACCTTTGCGCAGATAGGGCGATGTATTGGCCGGCGCCCTTGATAATGGAACAAATGCGGACCATTTCTAGTCTTGCACCGACCTGCCGCAAGGAGCCCGCTTTGGACGCCCCAGATTATCCGCTGACCGCGCCGACCCCTGACGTGCGCAACCGCCCCAAGCTGGAGGGCGGCAAAGCCTTTGTGCTGAATTCCGAATTTGCGCCGGCAGGGGATCAGCCGACCGCAATCAAGGAACTTGTGGGCGGCGTATTGCAGGGCGAACGCGATCAGGTGCTTTTGGGGGCAACGGGCACCGGCAAGACTTTCACCATGGCGAAAATCATCGAGGAGACCCAGCGCCCCGCGATCATTCTTGCGCCAAACAAGACGCTGGCGGCGCAGCTCTACGGAGAATTCAAAGGGTTTTTCCCCGATAACGCCGTTGAGTATTTCGTGTCCTTTTACGACTACTACCAGCCCGAGGCCTATGTCGCGCGCTCGGATACGTTCATCGAAAAAGAAAGCCAGATCAACGACCAGATCGACCGGATGCGCCATGCGGCGACGCGCGCTTTGCTGGAGCGCGATGATGTGATCATCGTTGCATCGGTGTCGTGTATCTACGGGATCGGGAGCGTCGAAACCTACGGGGCGATGACGCAGGACCTGAAGGTTGGTGAAAATTATGATCAGCGTCAGGTCATCGGTGACCTGATTGCCCAGCAATACAAGCGCAACGATGCCGCCTTCCAGCGGGGCACGTTTCGGGTGCGCGGCGATAGCGTCGAAGTTTGGCCCGCCCACCTGGATGATGCGGCATGGCGGTTGTCGTTCTTTGGCGAGGAACTGGAGGGAATCGTTGAGTTCGACCCGCTGACAGGGGCCAAATCCGGCGCGATGGACCATGTGCGGGTCTATGCGAATTCGCACTATGTCACCCCCAAACCGGCGATGCGCACCGCCTTGCAAGGCATCAAGAAAGAGCTGCGCGTGCGGTTGGATCAACTCACAAACGAGGGGAAACTGCTTGAGGCGCAGCGGCTCGAACAGCGCACGAATTTTGACATCGAGATGTTGGAAGCGACCGGGGTGTGCAACGGAATCGAGAATTATTCGCGCTATCTCACAGGGCGCGCGCCCGGCGAGCCGCCGCCCACTTTGTTCGAGTTTATCCCCGATAATGCCATTGTTTTTGCGGATGAATCCCATGTTTCCGTGCCCCAGATCGGCGGCATGTACAAAGGAGACTTCCGGCGCAAGATGACCTTGGCCGAACACGGGTTCCGCTTGCCATCCTGTATGGACAACCGACCGCTCAAATTCGAGGAATGGGATGCGATGCGCCCGCAGTCGGTATTCGTGTCCGCCACCCCCGCCGCTTGGGAACTGGAACAGACCGGCGGTGTGTTCACCGAGCAGATCATCCGTCCTACCGGCCTGCTGGATCCGGTGATCGAGATCCGTCCCGTCGATACGCAGGTCGATGACCTGATCGACGAAGCGCGGCGGGTGATCGACAACGGAATGCGGGTTCTGTGCACTACGCTGACCAAACGCATGGCCGAGGATTTGACCGAATACATGCATGAGCAGGGCATCAAAGTGCGCTACATGCATTCCGATATCGACACGATCGAGCGGATCGAAATCCTGCGCGACCTGCGGCTTGGCGCTTTTGACGTGCTGATCGGGATCAACCTGTTGCGCGAGGGGCTCGATATTCCCGAATGCGGGCTGGTGGCGATTCTGGATGCCGACAAAGAGGGCTTTTTGCGCTCGGAAACCTCGCTGATCCAGACCATCGGGCGCGCGGCGCGCAATGCCGACGGGCGGGTGATCCTGTATGCCGACAAGATCACCGGCTCGATGGAGCGGGCGATGGGCGAAACCGAACGCCGCCGCGAACGCCAGATGGCCTACAACCTTGAGCATGGCATCACGCCGCAGACGGTCAAAAAGAACGTCGAGGATGTGCTGGCCGGCCTCTACAAGGGCGATGTGGACATGAACCGCGTCACCGCAACGATCGACGCGCCACTTGCGGGGGGAAATTTGGCGGCGGTTTTGGAGGGCATGCGGGCCGATATGCGCAAAGCCGCCGAAAACCTGGAGTTCGAGGAAGCGGCGCGACTGCGCGACGAGGTCAAGCGCCTCGAAGCGGTCGAGCTGGCCATTGCGGACGACCCGATGGCGCGTCAGTCGGCGGTCGAAGCGGCGTCAAGCGCGCGCGGGCGCTCGACGGGCGGCAAAGGCGGCACGCGCAGCTATCGCGGACAGGCCAAAAAGAAGTTCTAGGCCGGCTGAGCGTTCCTGCTTTGGGGCGTGCGGGGGTCAGAGGCCTTTGCGCGCCCGCAGGGCGGCGGAAATCGTGCCCTCGTCGAGATAGTCCAATTCGCCGCCCACGGGCACCCCTTGGGCGAGGGAGGTGAGGGTGCACAGGCCGCCCAACTCGTCGGCGATGTAATGCGCGGTGGTTTGGCCGTCCACCGTCGCCCCGAGCGCAAGGATGACCTCGCGCACACCCTCGTCGCGGACCCGCGCTTTGAGTTGGGGGATACGCAGCTCATCGGGGCCGATGGCATCCAGCGCCGAGAGGGTGCCGCCCAGCACATGGTAGCGCCCGCCAAACACCTGCGCGCGCTCCATCGCCCAAAGATCGGCCACATCCTCGACCACGCAAATCTCGCCCGTTGCCCGTTTGTCCGAGGCGCAAATGTCGCAGATTTCCGCGGTGCCGATATTCCCGCAGGTCACGCAATCGCGGGCGCGCGTCGCCACTTCGGCCATGGCCGTGGCCAGCGGCACCATCACGCGGCTGCGCTTTTTAAGCAGATGCAACACCGCGCGCCGCGCTGAACGCGGGCCCAAGCCGGGCAGCTTGGCCATCAGCGCGATGAGCGCCTCGATCTCGCGGGCGGCGTCGTTCACGCGCGCCTCAGAACGGCATCTTGAAATCGGCGGGCAGGCCGAGGCCTTGGGTGATTTCTTCCATTTCGCGCTGTGAACGTTCCTGTGCGCGGGCCTGCGCATCCTTGATGGCCGCCAGGATCAGGTCTTCGACCACCTCTTTTTCGGTGGGCTGGAAGATCGAGGGATCGATGTCGAGGCCGGTCAGCACGCCCTTGGCGGTGGCTGTCGCCTTGACCAATCCGGCACCGCTTTCGCCGACAACGGTGATCGTGTCGAGCCGCTCTTGCAGCTCGCCCACTTTGCCTTGCATCTCTTGTGCGGCTTTCATCATCTTGGCCATATCGCCCAGACCGCCCAAACCTTTTAGCATGTTTTAATCCTCTTCAAACGGGTCCCATTCGTCCTCGACCTCAGGCAGCGCCTCGACGGCGGCCTCCTGAGCAAGGGCTTGCGGGGTTTTGATGTTGGTAATCTTCGCGCCCGGAAAGGCTTCGAATACCGCGTTGACCAGCGGGTGCGCGCGCACCTCGGCCTCACGCGCCAGTTTTTCTTCGGCGCGGATTTCGGCCATGGTCGGCGCGCCACCGGTGTTGACAAGCGTCACTGTCCAGCTTGCGCCCGTGTAGCTTACCAGCCGCGATTTCAACCGGCCGGGAAGATCGCCGGGCGCGCCGGGTTTCATCACGAACTCAAGGCGTCCGGGCGTGTATTTCGCCACGCTGACGTAGGTTTCCACCTCGAACAAGAGCACGGCGTCGCGGTGCAGGCGGATCAGTTCGACCACATCGTCAAAGCCTGCGTAGCGGGCCAGCTGTTCTTCGGGCGCTTGGGCCAGGGCGGTCGCCGCACCCGAGGCCATGACCGCGCCATGGGTGACCTGCGGGCCGGAGGCCATGTTGCCCTGTGCGTTCAAACTGCTGCCCGCTGCGCCCGCATATGCGCCGCCGCCCGAGGGCGGGCGCGGGGGCGGGCTTTCGGCGTTCAGCCGTTTTACCAGATCTTCGGGGGCGGGCAGGTCGGCCACATGGGTAAGGCGGATCACGGCCATTTCCGCCGCCATCATCGCATTGGGCGCGGCGGCGACTTCTTCGAGGGCTTTCAACAACATCTGCCACAGGCGGGTGAGCACCCGCATCGCAATCGCATCGGCCATGGCTTTGCCCCGGTCGCGCTCGTCGGGGCTGATGGTGGGATCATCCAGACTTTCGGGGGTCACTTTGATCACCGACACCCAATGGGTGATTTCCGCCAGATCGCGCAGGACCGCCATCGGGTCGGCCCCGTCGGCATATTGGCGGCTGAGTTCGGTCAGCGCCCCCGCTGCATCGCCGCGCAACACCAGATCAAAGAGGTCCAGAACCCGCCCGCGATCCGCAAGGCCAAGCATGGCGCGCACCTGATCGACCGTGGTTTCCCCCGCGCCGTGACTGATCGCCTGATCCAGCAGCGAGGTCGCATCGCGCGCCGACCCTTCGGCGGCGCGGGTGATCAGCGCCAGCGCGTCATCGGTGATGTCGCCGCCCTCGCTGCTGGCAATCTTGCGCAGCAGGGCCATCATCACCTCGGGTTCGATCCGGCGCAAATCGAACCGCTGGCAGCGCGACAGGACCGTGACCGGAACCTTGCGGATTTCGGTCGTGGCAAAGATGAATTTGACGTGTTCCGGTGGTTCCTCCAGCGTTTTGAGCAGCGCGTTGAAGGCGCTGGTCGAGAGCATGTGAACCTCATCGATGATGTAGATTTTATAGCGGGCGGATGCGGCGCGATAGTGAACGGAATCAATGATTTCACGGATGTCGCCCACCCCCGTGCGCGAGGCGGCGTCCATTTCCATCACATCGACATGACGGCCCTCGGAAATCGCCGCGCAATGCTCGCAGGTCCCGCAGGGTTCGGTCGTCGGCCCCCCCGTGCCATCCGCACCAACGCAGTTCATGCCTTTGGCGATGATGCGCGCGGTGGTGGTTTTGCCGGTGCCGCGAATGCCCGTCATGATGAAGGCCTGTGCGATCCGGTCGGCGGCAAAAGCATTTTTGAGGGTGCGCACCATCGCATCCTGCCCGACGAGATCGGCGAAGGTTTCAGGGCGGTACTTGCGCGCAAGAACCTTGTAATCCGCTTGGCTGCTCATCGTCGTCTCCCGTGGTGTCGCCATAAACTAAGGGCGCGCGCGTGGCCCTGCAACCACCCAAGCGCGGCGCTGCGGGTTATTCGCCGCGCTTGCCGCGCTTGGCTTTCATCGCGGATTTATAGGTTTTGGAAAACTTGCGCCCGCGCTGGCGGGTTTCCGCGATGGTTTCCGAATTGGCCGCATCTTCGGCCTTGAGCTTGCGCCAGCGCTCCAGACGTTCGGCGTTCAGACGGCCCGCCCGAACAGCTGCCTGCACCGCACAACCCGGTTCGGTCTGGTGTTTACAGTCGGAAAATTTGCAGTCGGTTTCCAGATCGGTGATGTCCTCGAACAGCGTGGCGATGCCCGCCGCCGTATCCACCAGCGCCAGTTCGCGCATGCCAGGGGTGTCGATCAGCCAGCCGCCCGCGTGCATCCGGTGCATCGAGCGCGCGGTGGTGGTGTGACGCCCTTTGGCGTCGTCCTCGCGGATGTCGCCCGTCGCCAGATCGGCCCCCGACAGCCGCTTGCCGATGGTCGATTTTCCGACACCGGAACTGCCCACCAGCGCAATCGTCTGGCCCGTCCCGCACCAGTGTTCGAGCCGCGCGATATCGTCCAGATCTTTGGCGTTGATCGCGATTGCCTCGACGCGGGGGGAAATTGCCTCGGCGCGTGCAAGATACTCGGCCGGGGTGCCAAGCGCCTTGTCGGCTTTGGTCAGGATCACCACGGGGGTTGTTTCGGCCTCGATGGCCAAGGCCACGTAGCGTTCCAGCCGCGCCTCGTTGAAATCGGCATTGCAGGAGGTGGTGATGAACAGCGTGTCGATGTTGGCGGCGATCAACTGCGCGGCGGCGGTCGCCCCGGCGGCGCGGCGGCGAATCACGGAGCGGCGCTCCAGCACGCGCGCCAGGCGGCCAGCGTCCATGTCGCCAAGGGCAAAGTCGCCCACGGCCAGATCGGTCGCCACCATGTCGCCTGATAATGCCATTTCGACCACGTCAAGCGCGGGCGTCAGGGCCATGACACGGTTGCGCCGCACCTCCGACAGGCGCAGCGGCACAAGGCCTGCCTCCTCGGGCGTGATCTGATCGGCAAAAGTGTCGGACCACCCCAAAAGGGTGACGTCAGGGTCATTCATGAGTGCATTCCGTTGGGCGCACGGGTGCGCAGGCGCTTGGGCGCAGTCTACGCGGGTTTGACGCGCCAAACGAGGGCTAAATCGAGTGGGCGAAGGGGACACGTCCGGGGAGGAGGAATAGGGATGCCTTGGCGCGCGCGTTTAGCGCTGCGATGCCGATCACGCACCCTGTAGAAACGCACCCGGCTGCGCGCAGGCCGGATGCCAAAGGCGAAAAGGTGAGAGGCTGGACAACGACCCAAGCGGGGCTCGTTACGGCTGCTTCCTTCCGGACCTGACCGGGTTGGCGAGGCGCTCGCCCGCGCCAACCTCTCACCGCCCCACTTAAGGAAGGCGGATTATAAAAGCAAGGGGGAGGGGCGCTATTCCTTTGGGCCAGAATCCTTTGGGCCAGAATCCTTTGGGCCAGAATCCTTTGGGCCAGAATCCTTTGGGCCGGTGACCCTGCAAGGACCAAAGCGGGGGTTGCCGCCCGCTTTGGTCGGCTCGCAGCGGCTCAGAGAGCGATGCGGAACCGCGCAAACCCATCCGATCCTGCGCCCTCTTGGGTGATGTCGAGTGCGGTCATCGCCGCAACGTAATCGGCGGCTTTGGGGCCGGTTTCGAACAGGACCGTGGTGTCGGGCATCGCCACAAAGGACCAGTTGTTATTGGCCTTGGGGTCGACGGTGCCCTGATCCACAATGTATCGTACAACGATATCGCGATTGGTGTCGGGTCCTTCAAAAACAATGGTCGAACCATCGGCGCCGGGAAAGGTGCCACCGCCTCCGGCGCGGTAATTATTGGTGGCGACGATAAATTCCATGTCATCGGTGACCGGCGCGCCCGCATAGGTCAGATCCACGATGCGATTGGCTTGTGCGTTGATAACACCGCCATCCCTGTCGAACATCAGCGGCTGGCTGAGGTCGATTTTATAGCTGACCCCGTCGATCACGTCGAAATTATACGAGGGAAATTCGGCATTGAGCAGCATCTCGTCCGTGCTGCCCTGCGGGATCTGATTGAACATGCCAGCGGAGCGCTCCAGCCAACCTTTCAACTGTGCTCCGTTGATTTTTACAGCGCGGATCGTGTTGGGGTAGAGGTAGAGATCGGCCACGTTTTTGATGGCGACATCCCCAACGGGTACATCGGTGTAATAGTCCGGCCCCGCGCGCCCTCCCGCCTTGAACGGCGCCGCCGCAGAAAGCAGGGGCAGGGCCTCGAATTCGGTGCCCTTCATCATCTGCGCCATATACCACATCTGGGCATTGGACACGATCTGGACCGAAGGGTCGTCGGCCACCAGCGCGAAATAGCTGTGCAGCGGGGCGGCCGTTTTGCCAACAGCGCGCCGCACATAGTCCAACGTCTGGCTGTGGATGTCAGCGACCGAGGCTTCGACGCGGGCGTTGCTTTCAACGAGGGGCGTGACCGTGCGGTCCTCGCCGCGCTCAAAGATGGGGCGCGTTTGCACGCTGGTGGTGACAATACGCCACGCACCCGCCTCGCGTTCGAGCATCAGGTCGATGACCCCCAGATGCGAGCCCCAAAATCCGCCCATCACCGTCGGTTTGCCGTGCACGGTGCCACTGGCGGCATCGACGGCGGCCATATCCGCGAAAGCGGGCGAGGGAAACACGAGGTGCGAGTGGCCGGTCATCAGCGCGTCAATGCCCGCCACGCCGGCCAGCGGGACGGAGGCATTTTCCATCAGATCGGTGTGATTGGCCGCGCCGATCCCCGAGTGCGAGAGGGCGAAAATAATGTCCGCCCCTTCTTCGCGCATCTGCGGGACATAGGCCTGCGCGGTGTCAACGATATCGCGCACGGTGACCGCGCCTTCAAGGTGCTTGCGGTCCCATGTCATGATCTGGGGCGGGACGAAGCCAATAAATCCTACTTTGATTTTCTGCGGCTGGCCCGCGCCATCCATCACCGTTTTCTCGAGAATGATATAGGGCTTTACCAAGGTGACATCGTCGCGGGCTGTCGCGCCCTGTTCTTTGACGACATTCGCTGAAACAACAGGGAATTTTGCCCCTGCAAGCGACTTCATCAGAAAATCGAGCCCGTAGTTGAATTCATGGTTTCCAAGCGTCGAGGCATCGAACCCCAATGTGTTCATCGCGGTGATGACGGGGTGCATGTCGCCCTCTTTCATACCGCGTTCATAGGCGATGTAGTCGCCCATCGGATTGCCCTGTAGAAAGTCGCCGTTGTCTACCAACATAGAATTCGTGGCTTCGGCGCGGATTTTGTCAATATGGGATGCAGTCCGCGCCAGCCCGACCGTATCGACCGGCTTGTCTGCATAATAGTCGTAGGGAAACACATGGACATGTAGATCGGTTGTCTCCATCACCCGCAGGTGAACCTGACCAGCGGCCGCATGGGCGGAAAAAGGATGGAGAGCGATCATAGACGCACCTGCGATGGTGCCGGACAGGAACGTGCGGCGGGAGAAAGAATTGTGATCCTGTGTCAATTTGACCTCCTGGGGTGACGCGCCTGTCGCGGCGCACGGATTGCTCCAAGAAGGCATGCTGACACGAAGATCGCATGACATGTCTCTGTGTTAGGGGAGCTTTCTGTCCGGAGTCACCTTGACTGGGGGAATTTAGCGCGAATTTGAACAACTTTAGGTTGTGTTGCGCGAAAATGTGACACAGTTGCAACAGCCTGGCCGCGGCCTGCGCGCGCCCTGATCGCGCTTTGCCCGCGTTGGGGGGATGCTGTGCCTCGTATTGGCGGCCCTGGCGTGGCAAAACCCTTGCGTCAGGGCGGACAGCAAAGAGAGATTCGGACGATATGCGCGATGCGGAACAGGTGACTTTCGGTGGCTCCGGCCTTGAGCGGGCGGCGCATTTGCGCAACGACGGGGCGGCTTTGGCGCAGTTGGCGCAGCATCCGCAGGCGGGCTTTGTGCTGGCGTGGCGCGGAAAAATCCTGGTAAACATCGCAGCGGATAGCATGGTGCATTTGCATTTTGCGCCCGCAACACACCCGCTTGTTGCTGCCACAAAAACACCCCTCTTCTTGGGGCTGTCCGAAGACGAGCGGCCGCTTTTTGCCGTGGAGTTAACGGGGTTTACCCCGCCGGACGAGGCGCAGGACAGCTTTGACGACACATCCCTCCAGCGCCATCCGGACCTGCCCCCGACTGCCGGATTTGCCGAATTGCGCAGCATCATGACGCAGCTTAGCCCACGCGAGGCGGAACTGGCGGCCATGACGCGGGCGCTGTTTGAATGGCATCGCAGTCACGGGTTTTGCGCGCGCTGCGGCTCTGCCTCGCAGATCAGCGCGGCGGGCTGGCAACGCCAGTGCCCAACTTGCGGCGCGGCGCATTTCCCGCGCACCGATCCGGTGGTGATCATGCTGGTGAGCGATGGAAATTCGCTGCTGTTGGGCCGCTCGCCCGGCTGGCCGGAGGGCATGTATTCCCTGCTGGCAGGCTTTATCGAGCCGGGCGAAACCATGGAGGCGGCTGTGCGGCGCGAGGTCTTCGAGGAGGCCGGCATCCGGGTGGGCGCGGTCAGCTATCTTGCCTCACAGCCTTGGGTTTTCCCCGCATCCTTGATGTTTGGCTGCGCCGCGCAGGCCCTGACGCGAGAGATCACGATCGACCCGCTGGAACTGGAAGATGCGCGCTGGGTGACGCGCGAGAAGGCGATGGAAATTGTGGCCGGTGATCACCCTTTGATCAGCCCTCCGCGCAAAGGGGCAATTGCCGCGTTTCTTTTGGAGAGGTGGCTTGCAGATCGGCTGGATTGACCCGATAAACGCCTCGCGAGGGCTAAAAGTGGAAGAGTGGTTATGAAATTTTCGACGCGTCAGGATATCGAAGCACCAATCGACTATGTCTTTGGCCAGATTACCGATTTTTCCGCTTTTGAACGTCAGGCCCTGCGTCGGGGCATTCGTGTGAAACGCAAGCAGGACACGCTTGTTGCCGCTGTCGGACTGGCGTGGTCGATCCGCGCCTCCTTTCGGGGGGCAGTCCGTGAAGTCGAAACCGAAGTTGCCACCTATGATCCGCCCAACGCCTTTAGCCTGACGTTTCATTCGGCGGGCTTGTCGGGAGTCCTTGAGGTCGATGTGGTGGCCTTGTCGCGAACATCGACCCGCGTGACGGTGGGGTTGGATGTCCGCCCGCAAACCCTGTCGGCGCGCCTGTTGCTCCAGTCCGTGAAACTGGCGAAAAGCTCGGTGCAAAAACGCTTTGATACGCGGATTTCGGACCTCGCAGCCACCGTCGAAGAGCGCTATTCAACGGTGGCCTGAGCCGCTTGTGCGCGCTTACTGGCGACGCGGATCGGCGGGATACACCCCCAGAATTTTGACCATCTCGGTGAAATACCCCAGTTCATCCAGCGCCAGTTTGACGTTTTCATCGTCAGGGTGGCCCTCGATGTCGGCGTAGAACTGTGTTGCGGTGAACACGCCGTCGACCATGTAGCTTTCGAGTTTGGTCATGTTCACACCATTGGTCGCAAAGCCCCCCATCGCCTTGTAGAGCGCAGCGGGAATATTGCGCACACGGAACATGAAAGCGGTGACCATTTTGTCAGCGCGGCGCGTATAATCGGGCGCGCGCGCCATGATCAAAAAGCGCGTGGTGTTGAGTTTGTGATCCTCGATCTGACGCGCCAAAACGTCCAATCCGAAAATTTCCCCCGCCAGTTCCGAGGCAAAGGCGCCACAGCTCGCGTCGCCGTCTTCCACAACGGATCGGGCGGCGGCGGCATTGTCGGACCAGTTGCGTGTCGCCAGCGCGTGCTCTTTGACGAAGCCGCGCGCTTGCCCCAAAAGTACGGACATGGCGCGCACGGTTTTGATGTCGCTCACCTTGGTTCCGGGCAGGCCCAGCAGGTTCACATGCACCCGCACAAAGGTCTCGTCGATGATATGCAGGCCGGAATCGGGCAGCAGGTGGTAGACATCCTGCACGCGGCCATAGGTCGAATTTTCCACCGCGATCATGCCCAGATCGGCAGCCCCCGAACGCACCGCTTCCATCGCATCCTCGAAGGTGGGGCAGGGCAGCGGCGTGAAGTCGGGGCAGGATTCGACACAGGCCTGATGTGAATAGGCACCGGGTTCGCCCTGGAATGCGATGTGTTTTGCCATGATATGCCCCTATTTTATGGATTGATTGCGACTATGTCATTCGGTCGCGGGTCTTATACCTTGAAATCATGTGAGGGAAGCATGTAGATAACGCCGAAACCTGCATCGAACGGGACGCGACATGTTCAACACTATGACTCTGACGAAGGTCGTCGGTGGCCTTTGCGGCACCTTTCTGATCTTCCTGCTTGGCAACTGGGTGGCAGAAACCATCTACCACGTCGGACCCTCGGGCTCGCACGGTGAAAACGAGGTTGCTCAGGCCTATGCGATTGAAGTCGCGGACGCCGGTGGCGAAAGCGAAGAAGAAGCGATCCCCTTTGCCGACGTCTACGCGATGGCGGATGCGGATGCGGGCGCGAAAGTCTTCAACAAATGTAAAGCCTGCCACAAGCTGGACGGCACCAATTCGACCGGTCCGCACCTTGACGGTGTTGTGGATCGTCAGGTCGCGTCCTTGGACGGCTTTGCCTATTCCGACGCGCTGGCCGGTCTCGACAACGCCTGGACACCCGAGCATCTGTCGGAATTCCTGGCAAGCCCCAAAGGCTACGCACCGGGCACGAAAATGGGTTTTGCCGGCCTTCCCAAAGTGGAAGATCGCGCCAACATCATCGCCTATCTCGCGACGATGCCCAATTAAGGCCATTGGGGGTGCTGCGGCGCACCCGCGTTTCAAGAGGCTCCCGTGCTTTGGCGCGGGGGCCTTTTTTGTGGAACGCGCCCAAAGGAACCGCCCATGTTCGCCCGTCTGAATACTTCACGCCCGAGTTCTGCACGCCAAGTTCTGCAATGGGCGCTGCGCAAATCACAGGCCATTCTCCCTCTCGTGAACGCATGAGGTGCAGTTCGCCATTGGCAGGAGCGGATTTTCGCCGCACTCTGTGAAAAAGCGCAATTGCCCGCATCATGGCACCCGACCGTACCTTGCGGCGCGTGCCGATGCCGATACCGGAGGCCCCATGATCCATCTGTCCCGTCGCCTGACCCTGAACGCCCTGCTTTTGGGCACGCTAGCGGGGGGCGGTCTGGCGTGGCCCGCGCTGGCCCAAGAGGCGGCGGAGGCCGAGACGCCCGAGGCTGCGGCAGAGGGCGAGACCCTGATCACCTCAAGCTATTTTTCGACATGGGGGGAGGTCAAATACGATGCGCCCTTCGCGCATCTGGACTACGTGAATCCCGAGGCACCCAAGGGCGGCACCATCACGATTTCTGCCAATGGCACCTTTGACAGCCTGATGCCCTATGCGACCCTGTCCGGCACGCCGGGGGCGCTGTCGTCGATCACATCCGAGACCTTGATGGTTGGCACGGCGGATGATGTGTCGGGGCAATATTGCCTGCTCTGCACCACGATCGAATATCCGCAAAATCAGGACTACGTGATTTTCCATCTGCGCGACGACGTTACCTTTTCCGACGGCACCCCGATGACGGCCGAGGATGTGGCCTTTTCGTTCAATCTGCTGCTTGAACAGGCGACACCATCGTTTCGCGAGGCGGTGTCCAAGCGCGTTGACAAGGTCGAGGCGACCGGCCCGCTGACCGTGCGCTATGATTTCAACCCCGATGTCCCGCGCAAGGCCTTGATTTCTCAAGCGGGCAATACGCCGGTGTTTTCCAAGGCCTGGTTCGAAGAAACCGGCACGCGCCTTGACGAGGCCAGCTATAATGTGCCGCTTGGCACCGGCCCCTACATGCTGGGCGACTACAAACCGGGCGAGTGGATCGAATACCGCCGTAACCCCGATTATTGGGGGATCACCCAGCCGCTCAAGGTCGGCACGGAGAATTTCGACACGATCCGCGTCGAGTATTTTGCCGATACCTCGGCGGCGTTCGAGGCGTTCAAAGCGGGGGATATCACCTTCCGTCAGGAAAATTCCTCGCTGAACTGGGCGACGGCCTATGACTTTCCCGCGCTTGATCGGGGGGATGTGATCAAGGAAGAGCTGGCGGACGGGTCTTTGCCGCCTGCCACCGGCTTTGTTTTCAACATCCGCGAGGATAAATTCGACGACCCGCGCATCCGCGACGCCATTGCGTTGATGTATAATTTCAGCTGGACCAACGATAACCTGCAATACGGCCTCTTTGCACAGCGCGAAAGCTTTTGGGAAAACCCCGAACTCAAGGCCGTTGGCCTTCCCCAGGGGCGCGAGTTGGAAATCCTTGAAAGCGTGAAGGACGATTTGCCAGAGGCAATTTTCACCGAGGAAGTGCGCATGCCCCATAGTTCGGGCGATCGTGCGCTGGATCGGGGGAACCTGCGCAAGGCCTTGGCGCTATTTGCCGAGGCTGGCTATGAACCCGACGATACAGGGATGTTGCGCAATGCCGATGGCATGACCTTTGATCTGGAATTTCTGTCGGGCTATCAAGGGTATGACCGGATCATCAACCCCTATATCGAAAACCTCAAAGCGCTTGGCGTGAACGCGAAATATACGCGCGTTGACCCCAACCAATATCAGGCGCGCACCCAAAACTTCGATTACGACATGATCATCGACGGCTATAACAACGGGCTTGAGGAAGGCACGGGGCTGATGCAACGCTATGGCAGCTCCGGCACTGAGGATATTTTCAACCCCTCGGGGTTTGCGTCGCCCGCGACCGACAAAATCATCGACACGATTATCCAGGCGCAGACCTATGACGAGATGGCGGCAGGTGTGCGTGCGCTGGATCGGGTGATGCGGTATGAATTTTTCATTGTTCCAACGTGGTTTAACAATAAATTCCTCGTCGCCTATTACGCCATGTTCGAACATCCGCCCGAGGCGCAAATGCCGCCCTATGCGCTGGGGTATCTCGATTTCTGGTGGTACAACGCGGATAAAGCGGCCGAGTTGAAAGCCGCGGGTGCCATTCGCTAACGCGCGCCACAACAAACCCTGACCAAGCGGAGAGCCTCCCCTATGGGTGCCTATATCCTGCGGCGGTTGTTGCTGATCATTCCCACCCTGCTGGGCATTATGATCATCAACTTCACGCTGACCCAATTCGTCCCCGGTGGCCCGATCGAACAGGTGCTGGCCAAAATGCAGGGGGAGGGGGACGCGTTTTCCTCCTTTAACAACTCCGGCGATATGCAGGGCGACAGCCTGTCCTCCATGGATGATGCGCTGGGGGGCGGGGCCTCCACCTCGCAATATATCGGCGCGCGCGGCTTGCCGCCCGAGTTCATCAAGGAACTCGAAGCGCAATTCGGCTTTGACAAGCCGCCGCTGGAACGCTTTTTGACGATGATGTGGGACTATGCGCGGTTTGATTTTGGCGAAAGCTATTTCCGCTCGGTTGGCGTGCTCGATCTGGTCTGGGAAAAACTGCCTGTGTCGATCACGCTGGGCTTGTGGTCCACGCTGATCGCCTATGCGATCTCGATCCCGCTTGGCATTCGCAAAGCCGTGCGCGACGGCTCCAAATTCGACACCTGGACCTCGGCCCTGATCATCGTGGCCTATGCGATTCCGGGGTTTCTCTTTGCGATCATGCTCTTGATCATGTTCGCGGGCGGGTCCTATTTGCAGTGGTTCCCGCTGCGCGGCCTTACCTCCAACGACTTTGACCAGCTGTCGTTCTTTGGCAAGATCGCCGATTACCTGTGGCACATCACGCTGCCAGTGCTGGCCTCGCTGATTTCGAGTTTTGCCACCCTTACGCTGCTGACCAAAAACAGCTTTCTCGATGAAATCCGCAAGCAATATGTGACCACCGCCAAGGCCAAGGGCCTCTCGGAGAGCCGCGTGCTTTACGGGCATGTCTTTCGCAACGCGATGCTGATCGTGATCGCCGGATTTCCCGCCCTGTTCCTGTCGGTCTTCTTTGGCTCCTCGCTGATCATCGAGACGATTTTCTCGCTCGACGGGCTGGGCCGCATGGGGTTCGAGGCCGCGGTGCAGCGCGATTATCCGGTGATCTTCGGCACGCTGTTCTTCTTTGGTCTCATCGGCCTGCTCATCGGGATCGTGTCCGACCTGATGTATGTTTTCGTCGATCCCCGCATTGATTTCGAGAAACGCGCCTCATGATCCTGTCTCCCCTTAACCAACGCCGCTGGCGCAATTTCAAAGCCAACAAGCGGGCCTATTGGTCGCTGGTGATCTTTGGCACCCTGTTCATCCTGTCGCTTTTTGCGGAATTCATCGCCAACGACAAACCGATCCTCGTGAACTATCGCGGCAGCTACTACACGCCGATTTTCAACTTTTACCCCGAAACCGAATTCGGCGGGGATTTTCGCACCGAAGCGGTCTATCGCTACATCGAGGTGAAATGTCTGGTGCGCACCGGCGGGATGGAAGACTGCTTTGACGATCCGCAAGGGCTCTATGATGATGCGGCGGACGGCGAGGTGAACGGCGAGAAAATCGAAAAGGGTTGGATGCTGTGGCCGCCCATTCCCTATAGTTTCCGCACGCCCGTCGACGGTCCCGGTGCGGCGCCCTCCGCCCCGACGGCACAGAACTGGCTTGGAACGGATGACACGAAACGCGACGTGCTGGCGCGGGTGATTTACGGTTTCCGGCTGTCGATTTTCTTCACGTTGGTGGTCTCGGTCGTCACCTCCATCGTCGGGGTGATTGTCGGTGCGGTTCAGGGCTTTTTTGGCGGCTGGGTCGATCTTGGATTTCAACGCTTTCTGGAAATCTGGGGCGCAATGCCGTCGCTTTATGTCATCATCATTCTCTTTGCCATTCTGGGGCGAAGTTTCTGGCTGTTGGTGTTTATCACGATCCTGTTCGGCTGGCCGGCGCTGGTGGGGGTTGTGCGGGCAGAGTTCCTGCGCGCGCGCAACTTTGAATATGTGCGCGCCGCGCGGGCATTGGGCGTGTCGAACCGCGTGATCATGTTCCGCCACATGTTGCCAAACGCGATGGTGGCCACGCTGACCATTCTGCCATTCATTGTCACCGGCACGATCGGCACGCTCGCCTCGCTCGATTTTCTCGGCTATGGCCTGCCGTCAAGTTATCCCTCGCTGGGGGAGCTGACCCTTCAGGCAAAACAAAACCTGCAAGCGCCCTGGCTTGGTTTCACAGCCTTTTTCACCTACGCGATCATGCTTTCGCTTCTCGTCTTCATTTTTGAGGGCGTGCGCGATGCGTTCGATCCGAGAAAGACGTTCCAATGAAAGTTCTAGACGTCCAAAATCTGCGTGTGTCTTTTCGTCAGGACGGGCAGCTGCATCCGGCTGTCAAAGGCGTGTCCTTTCACGTCAACAAGGGCGAAACCGTCGCGCTGGTGGGGGAAAGCGGATCGGGAAAATCGGTCACCGCCCTCTCCACGGTCAATCTTTTGTCCGACAACGCGGTGCTGGACGGCTCGATCACCTATGAGGGCGTGCAGATGGTCGGCGCGTCCGAAAAGGACCTGCGCCGCGTGCGCGGAAATGACATCAGTTTCATTTTCCAAGAGCCGATGACGTCGCTCAACCCCTTGCATACGCTTGAAAAACAACTGTCCGAAAGCCTGTTGATCCACCAGGGACTGTCGGGGGCAAAGGCGCGGGCGCGCATCCTTGATCTGCTGGAAAAAGTTGGAATCAACGACGCGCAAAGCCGTCTTGGCGCCTATCCGCACCAGTTGTCGGGCGGGCAGCGGCAGCGGGTGATGATCGCGATGGCGCTGGCCAACGGGCCGGATTTGTTGATCGCGGACGAGCCGACAACCGCGCTTGATGTGACCATTCAGGCGCAGATTCTCAGCCTTTTGGCTGACATCAAGCGGGCCGAAGGCATGTCGATGTTGTTCATCACCCATGACCTCGGGATCGTGCGCAAAATTGCCGACCGTGTCTGCGTGATGAAGGACGGGGAAATCGTCGAAACGGGTCCCACGGCGGAAATTTTCGACAATCCCCAGCACCCCTATACCCGCATCCTGCTGGAAGCCGAATCGGTAGGGCGCCCGGCACCTGTGCCCAACGATGCACAAGCGATCATCGAGGCGCGGGACCTGCGGATCTGGTTTCCGATCCAGACGGGGCTGCTCAAACGCGTCACGGGGCATGTTAAGGCCGTCAACGCGGCGTCTTTCAGTGTGCGTGCGGGCGAAACGGTCGGGATCGTAGGCGAATCGGGATCGGGCAAGACCACGCTGGCGCTGGCCACGATGCGCCTGATCGCCTCCGACGGGCCGATCGTGTTTCTGGGGCAGGATGTGCAGGGCTGGACCTCTGCCCAGATGCGCCCGCTGCGCCGCGACATGCAGATCGTGTTTCAGGATCCCTATGGCTCGCTCTCGCCGCGCATGACGGTCGAACAGATCATCGCCGAGGGGCTTGGCGTGCATGGTTTGGGCGAGCACGCCTCGCCCCATGAGGCCGTGAGCGACATCATGCGCGAGGTCGGCCTCGATCCCGCGACCATGACCCGCTATCCCCACGAATTTTCCGGCGGGCAACGCCAGCGCATCGCCATTGCCCGCGCGATGATCCTGCGTCCGCGTCTGGTGGTGCTGGATGAACCCACCTCTGCGCTCGATATGACAGTGCAGGTGCAGATCGTCGATTTGCTGCGCTCTTTGCAGATGAAACACAAGCTGGCGTATTTGTTCATTTCGCATGACCTGCGTGTCGTGCGCGCGCTGAGCCATAAGGTGATGGTAATGAAGCGCGGCGATGTCGTGGAGGCCGGCAGCGCGGACGAGATATTCGATGCCCCCAAAACCGCCTATACGCGCGCGCTGATGGCGGCTGCATTTGATCTGAAGGAAATGGAGGGGGCAGGGGTCTAACCACCTTGTTCTGAAACGAAAACGGGCGCAGGGAGTGATCCGCTGCGCCCGTTTTCGTTTGGTTGGCTCCTGCTTAGCTGGGGCCGAATTGCGCGCAATCCGAGCCGCGCGCAACCAGTTTGCGACAGGCAAGATCGGCACTCTCCTGCGTGAGGCCAACGAAATTGGCCTCCCAGCCACGGTTGCCGCGCGTCACCTTGCGCAGGGCGCCCGAAAGCGTGTTCATTTCGCGCAAAGCCACCGTCAGCAGTTCTTTTTCAGCGGCAAACTGGGTGTTGTAGGTGCCGATCTTGATGCCCCATTCGCGCCCGCCCGAGGTGGACATGCGCGTCACCACTTCGGGGCCGCTCGGGTCGATCGCCGCAACCTGCGTGCCGGTTTCGGCGGTGATCTGTTGAACAGCCGCCAATTCGATGCGCTCGGGTCGCGGGGTCGGCGAGATGCTGGTGATGCGCGCGGTTGTTGTGTTTTCCAGCGCCTCTTCAATGGCTTGGGCCTTGGCGGCTTCTTGGGCCTGTGCAAGCTGCGCGGCGGCTGAGGCGGCGGCTTGGGCATTGGCGGCGGCGGCTTCGGCGGCGACCTGCGCCTGAGCGGCCTGTACGGCGACCAGAATGTCGCTCGACATGGCGACGAGGATTTCTTCTTGCTCTGGGGCTATCTCCGGGGCACGGCCGGGACGCGGTTGCGGGATCGGGCTTGCGGCGACGGTCAGGTTCATGCGAATCGTTTTCGAGGCGGCTCCGGCAAGCAACATCTCGTTGGTCGCGCTGGTGCCACGGCCCATGTAGGGCGGGCGCGCCGGCTTGTTCACCGCCACATTCGAGGGGGCTTTACGAAAGCCGAAATCCATCAGTTCCGCCACTTTCGCGTTGCGCGCCGCCGAGGAGCGACCACCCATCACGGTGGTGATGATCCGTTCGTTGCCGCGCTGTGCCGATGCGACAAGGTTCCAACCGGCTGCCGAGGTATAGCCGGTTTTAATGCCATCCGCGCCGGCGTAATTCGACAGGAACCGCGCGTTGGAGTGGCCGACCTGACGCACACCGGCATCCGCCGTCAAGCGGCTGAAAAGGTTGTAGTATTCGGGGAAATCATAGAACAGGTGGCGCCCGAGGTTGGTCATGTCGCGCGCGGTGGACAGATGTCCTTCGCGGGTCAGGCCGTGGGCGTTTTTGAACGTGGTGCGGGTCATGCCCAGCAGTTTGGCGGTGCGGTTCATCCGCTCGGCAAAGGCGCTTTCGGACCCTGAAACGGCCTCGCCCAAAGCGGTGGCGGCGTCATTTGCCGACTTCACCGCAGCGGCGCGCACAAGATAGCGCAGCTTGATCTTTTGACCCGCGCTCAGGCCCAATTTCGACGGGGGTTCCTTGGCGGCATTGGCGCTGATGGTGACCTCCTGATCAAGCGACAACTCGCCATGTTCGACGGCTTCAAACACAATGTAGAGCGTCATCATTTTGGTCAGCGAGGCAGGGTGCACCCGCGCATCGGCGTTTTCTTCCTGATAGATCTGCCCGCTGCGTGCATCCATCACCATCGAGGCAAATTCACCCGCCTGCAAAGCGATCGGAAGGGCGCAGAGAATCAGACCAGCGCCCAATCCAAGTAGATTTGAAGGAAAAATGCGTCGTCCAAGACGGCCCAAAAGCCGTCCAAACGCTGTCGCGCTGCTTGCCATATTCATCTGCCTCGATTTGCCGGATCATTGTCGCCCAGCATTTATACCGGACAGGCTAACACGGGTTTTTCGGGCTGGAAACTACGAAAATTATTGGGAAAATTATCCTGCGACCCATGTGCAACGCCGCATGTAGTGGTGGGAATTTGCCATTCATCTACATGTGTGATCGCCATGTCGAAGGACGCTTGTTTAACGAGACTGCGCAGTTGAAATTTCGTCAAGAACAAGCGGAAGGTCGCGCAGACTGTCGATGTGACGAAAGCGGGGGTGATGGGTGGGGGCTTGCGCCACTTCCAGCGCCCAGGGCGTGCCATGGGGGACAAAGACGCCCCAAGCCCCCGCGTCAATCGGCGCGACCACATCGGATTTCATCGAATTGCCCAGCATGAGGGTGCGCGCGGGGTCCAGTCCGCGCCGCGCGAAAAGGTCGGCGTAGACGCGGGGCGTTTTATCCGAAACGATTTCGACGCCGTCAAAACGGTCCCCAAGCCCCGATTGCGCCAGTTTGCGTTCCTGATCCAGCAGGTCCCCCTTGGTGATCAGCAGCAGGTGGTAGTCCTTGGCGAGCGCACGGGTGATCGCATCAGCCCCGTCCAGCAGGTGGATGGGATGGGCAAGCATCTCCTGACCCATGGCGATCAGTTCGGCAATGACAGCGGCGGGGACTCTTTGTTCGGTCACTTCGATGGCGGTTTCGATCATTGAAAGCACGAACCCCTTCACACCGAATCCGTAGTGCCCCAGGTTGCGCCGCTCGGCCGCCAACAGGCGTTCGCCGAGGTGGTCGGGGTCGCTGTGATCCGCCAGCAAGGCAGCGAATCGATCCTGGGTGAGGCGAAAGAACTGTTCGTTTTCCCAAAGCGTATCGTCCGCATCAAAAGCGATGGTGGTCAGGGGGGATATGTTCTTTTTTACAGACATTTTTTCGTCATCGGTTAAACCTTGGCGCGGGATTGCACAGCACCCCCTTTTCTCTTTCGGGAGAGCCCTTATATAGTGCAGTTCACTCACGAACGAACAGAATTCTGGAGCCTCTCTTGCACGACTTGCCTCGCATGATGTCGGACAAGCGCTCGACGCGTGACGACGATGGTGACCTCGGGGTCATTCTCGAAACCCGTCCGAAAACCAAGCGGCCACCGATGTACAAGGTGATGCTGCTCAATGATGACTACACGCCAATGGAATTTGTCGTCACCGTTTTGGAACGGTTTTTCGGCATCACCCATGCCCAGGCGATCGAGATCATGCTGACCGTCCACAAAAAGGGATTGGCTGTCGTGGGGGTTTTCGCCTATGAAATCGCCGAAACGAAAGTGACCCAAGTGATGGATTTTGCGCGCCGTCACCAGCATCCGCTGCAATGCACCATGGAAAAGGAATAGGGCGCTCGCCCGCCGATTGCCATGTGCGCAACACGCCTCTCCCAAGTGCTCGACGCACAGCCCGCCGCCGGCGACACGCCTGATCGTTGCGTTGTGTTCCGCCCGTCTCCCGACGCGGATCTGGCGGGGCTCTTGCCCGAGCGCTGCGATGTGGTGCACGGGTTTATCCCCGCGATCGCGGCGCTGGAGGCGCGTGGCTGGACGGTCACCGCCCCGTCAGGGCGCTATCGCACGGCCGTCGTTTTTGCAGATCGCTCGAAACTGTTGACGCGCGCGATGATCCACGATGCCGTGGCCTGCGCGGATTTCGTTGTCGTGGACGGGCAAAAGACCGATGGGATCGACAGCCTGTCACGTGATCTGCGCAAGCGGCTGGGGGAAGGGGCAATTGGCCCGATCCTGTCCAAATCCCACGGCAAGGCTTTGGGGATCACGACCGCGCAGATCGGTGACGCGCTTGCGGATTGGGCGTTGCCTGCAGACAAACAGGTCGCTGACGGGTTTGTCACCCGCGCGGGGATTTTTTCCGCCGACGGGATCGACGTTGCGAGCCGGCTCCTGGTCGACGCCTTGCCGGAGAAACTGGCCGGGACGGTTGGTGATCTCGGGGCGGGCTGGGGATATCTGTCGCGCCACATTCTGACGCGCGCCGGTGTCAAAACTCTGCATCTTGTCGAAGCCGAACAGGCCGCGCTTGCCTGTGCACGCCGCAATGTCACCGACCCGCGCGCGCAGTTTCACTGGGCAGACGCCACAGGGTGGAGGCCGCCTGAAAAACTGGACGCGGTGGTGATGAACCCGCCGTTTCACACCAGCCGTGCGGCCGATCCGGCGCTCGGTCAGGCCTTTATTCGTGCAGGGGCCGGGATGCTCAAGCCCAACGGGCAATTATGGCTGGTCGCAAACCGGCAATTGCCCTATGAAACCACTTTGGCCGACCTGTTTCGCGACGTTCGTGAAGTGGAAACCTCCAAGGGGTTCAAAGTGCTCTTTGCCGCACGCCCAAACACACGCCCCTCCCAAACCGCTTAATCGGAGCCTGCCATGAGCTTTTCTATCGCTGGAAAAACCGCGATTGTCACCGGTGCCGGCAATGGCATCGGCCTTGCGATCGCCCGCCATCTGGCCGAGGCCGGTGCCAATGTCATGTGCGCCGATATCGACGAGGCCGCTTTGATCGAGGCCATGGGCGAAGAGGCGCGCGACGAGGGCAGCAACATCCGCTTTTACGCCGGAGACCTGCGCAAGAAACTGACGGTGACCAACCTGATGTCCGCGACAATCGACGCCTTCGAGCGGGTCGATATTCTGGTAAACGCCTCGCGGCAGGTCAGCTACGGCGACCCGCTTTGCGCCGAAACGGACGGGGTGGAAACCCTGCTTGAGCAAAACCTGATGACCTCGCTGCGCGTGATCCAGCACGTGTCCAAATGGATGATCAAAGCCGCCGAAAAAGAGGGCCGCGAGGGCAATGTCGGCTCCATCGTCAACCTCACGACGATTGCCAACCAGCGCACGCTAGCAGAGTTGACGGGCTTTTCGATCAGTGCCGCCGCGGTGGATCAGATGACGCGCTCGATGGCGCTGGCCCTGGCACCGCACGGCATCCGCGTCAACGCCGTGTCCACCGGATCGGTGATGAGCGCCTCCTTGCAACGGTTTCTGGTCGAGCAGCCCGAGTACCGCGAGCAAATCATCAACCACACGCCGCTTGCGCGGATCGCATCCGCCAGTGAAGTCGCCGAAGCGGTGCATTTCCTGGCCAGCGAGGCCTCCGGTTTCATGACCGGTCAGGTGATCACCGTCGATGGCGGGCGCACGCTGGTCGATAGCGTGCCCTCACCCTTCCACTGACTCAGCTTTCGGGAAATTGGGCTTTGCAGCTGGCGACCGTTTGCGCCGCGCGGGCGCTCAGTTGCTTTTGCTTGGCTTGCAGAGAGGCAAGTTTCTGTGCCTCGGCGGCCAGATCAATCGCGACCGGACGCTCGCGGGTGATTTCGCTCGGCACGGTGCAATAAACGGGCTTGCCCTCTTTGTTGGTGCCGCAGCGTTCGCGATCAAACGTGCGTTCGGTATATTCTTCCATGGCATAGCCGCGATCCAGATTGCGCTGCACCTGCGCGGTCAGGGAATTGACCACCCGCAAATCGCGCGTGGCCCCGTTGATGCAAATATCTTGTTGCGTGCAGGCTGACAGGGCCAGAGCAGCGGGCAGGGCGGCAAAGAGGATGGAACGCATTGGATCACTCCGGATAGGGTTTGCATGATCATAGCGCAGTTTTGCCGCGACAAAAGCGCCGTTGGCGCCCAAGGCGGAAACCTGCTACCTCACGCGCAATTGCTTGTCATGGCTGGAGACCCCGATGACCACACCAAATCCCGCCCCGATGGAGGCTGAAAAAGCCCGCGCCTCTGCGTGGTTTCGCACGCTGCGCGACGATATCGTTGCGACGTTCGAGGGGCTGGAGGACACGCAGACGCGTGGCCCCTTTGCCGACCAGCCCGCGGGCCGCTTCGACGTCACGCCGACCAAGCGCACCGCGGATGACGGATCGGATGCGGGGGGCGGTCTGATGAGCGTGATGCGCGGCGGACGGGTGTTTGAAAAAGTCGGCGTCAATATTTCTACCGTTTACGGCACATTGGGCGCGCGCGCGCAAAACGCGATGGCCGCGCGTAAGGGTCTGCCCGGAATGAAGGATGACCCGCGGTTCTGGGCCGCCGGCATCAGCCTTGTGGCGCATATGCAAAACCCCCACACGCCGGCGGTGCATATGAACACCCGCATGTTCTGGACACCCCATGCGTGGTGGTTCGGGGGCGGGTCCGATTTGAACCCCTGCATCGAATACGACGCGGACACCGCCGCGTTTCACGCCGTGCAAAAGGCCCATTGCGACCGGCATTCGCCCGATTACTACCCGCGGTTCAAGGCATGGGCGGACGAGTATTTTTTCATTCCCCATCGTGGCCGCGCCCGTGGGGTCGGGGGGATTTTTTACGACGACCATTGCACAGGGGACTGGGAGGCCGATTTCGCCTTTACCCAAGATGTCGGGCGCGCCTTTTTGCCCGCTTTTACCGGCGTGACGCAAACCCGGCGCGACACCCCGTGGGACGCCGCCGACAAGGACGCCCAGCTTGTGCACCGCGGCCTCTATGCCGAATACAACCTTGTGTATGATCGGGGCACGAAATTCGGGCTGGAAACCGGCCATGACGCCAATGCGGTTCTGATGAGCCTACCGCCGATGGCCAAATGGGTGTGAGCGGCGCGTGAGGCGCTGCGCCTAAGCGCGCAGCGCCTCGATCATCAGGGCGACGTTGTCGGGATCGGCATCGGGCGTAATCCCGTGACCAAGGTTGAAAATATGCGCGCCCTTCGAAAAGGCCGCGCGCACATGCAGCACTTCGTCCACCAGCGCCTGCCCCCCCGTAACCATATGCGACGAGGCCAGGTTACCTTGCACGCAGCCGTCCTTTTGCACGTTGGCCGCGCCCCATTCGGGGGTGATCGAATTGTCCAGCGCCACGCAATCGACACCGGTTTTGGCGTGAAAGCCGATATAGCCCTCGCCCGCTTCGCGCGGGAACCCGATGATCGGCAGGCCGGGATGACGCCGCTTCAATTCGGCGGTGATTTTGGCCGCAGGCGCGACCGCGTATTTTTCAAATGCCTCGCCCTTGAGCGAGCCTGCCCAGCTGTCAAAGATTTTGACCACCTCCGCGCCCGCTTGAACCTGCATATCGAGATATTCGATCGTGGCCTCGGTGATACGGTCGATCAGCGCGTCAAACACCGCCACATTGCCCATTCTGAGCGCATGGGCAGGGCCCTGATCGGGGGTGCCACGACCGGCGATCATATAGGTCGCCACGGTCCAGGGCGCACCGGCAAAGCCGATCAGCGTCGTCTCGCGGGGCAATTCGCGCGCAAGAATCCGCACGGTTTCATACACTGGCCCAAGCGTGTCGTGGATATCATCCTTGCCGCCCAGTTTGGCAAAATCATCCGCCGTGGTGATCGTCGAGAGGCGCGGCCCTTCGCCGGTCACAAACCAAAGATCCGCCCCCAGCGCTTGGGGGACGAGCAAGATATCGGCAAACAGAATGGCGGCGTCAAACCCGAAGCGGCGGATCGGTTGCAGGGTCACTTCTGCGGCGAGGTCGGGATTGTAACACAGTTTCAAAAAGTCGCCGGCCTGCGCGCGGGTGGCACGATATTCGGGCAGGTAGCGCCCCGCCTGACGCATCATCCAGATCGGCGGCACGGCCTGCGTTTCGCCCGCGAGCGCCTTGAGGATGGTTTTTTGCGTCATGGTCGTCCCCTTCAAACTGTCGTCACCTAGGTCTAGCGCTGCGCATGATAAGTCAAGGCAGACAGGGGGGCGAAAGGCTTGAAAAAAACGTCGCAGGACAGGGTGACGCAGGGTTTTTCGCCCGCGCGCAGCTTGTCAGCTTGCCCCCGCACGGCTAAGGCTTTGGCCATGACTTTCGCGCTTCCCACCCCCGCCCAGACGCTCAAGATCGGAACCCGTGGCTCGCCGCTTGCGCTGGCGCAGGCGCATGAAACCCGCGAGCGGCTGATGACGGCCTTTGCCCTGCCGGTCGAGGCCTTTGAAATCGTCGTTATTTCCACCCAAGGCGACCGCGTGACGGATCGCCCGCTGAAGGAATTGGGCGGCAAGGGGCTGTTTACCCGCGAGATCGAGGACGACCTGTTGTCGGGGGCCATCGACATTGCCGTGCATTCGATGAAGGACATGCCGGTTGACCAGCCTGAGGGGCTGACGCTGGACTGCTATTTGCCACGCGAAGACCCGCGCGACGCTTTCGTGCAGCTTTCGGGCGGCAAGCTGGCGGATCTGGCGGCGGGCAGTGTGGTGGGCACCTCCAGCCTGCGCCGCAAAGCGCAGCTTTTGAACAAGCGCCCCGATTTGCAGGTCGTGGAATTTCGCGGCAACGTTCAGACCCGCCTGCGCAAGCTGACCGACAACGTGGCCCAGGCGACCTTTCTGGCGATGGCCGGTCTGAACCGTCTGGGGCGCGACGATGTGCCCTGCACCCCGATCGAGGTCACCGAGATGCTTCCCGCCGTGGCGCAGGGGGCCATCGGGATCGAACGCCGCGCGTCGGATGCGCGGATGGGCGAAATGCTTGCGGCGATCCACCACGTGCAAACCGGTCAGCGTCTTGCCGCAGAACGCGCCTTTCTGGCGGCGCTCGACGGGTCGTGCCAGACACCGATTGCGGGGCTCGCGGTGCTGGAGGGCGGTACCATCCGCCTGTCGGGCGAAATCCTGCGCACCGATGGCTCCGAGGCGCTGAGCGATGTGCAAACCGCGCCGCTCGAAGACGCCGCGGCGCTGGGCCATGCCCTGGCGCGGGGGCTTTTGGCCCGCGCGGGGCCGGGCTTTTTCGACTGGACGTAGCGCCTAAACCGCGCTGGAATGCCCCGCCGCCTTCACGTCGTAGGCGTCAAAATGGCGGGCAATCATCCGCGTGAGCGGGCGGGCGTGCGGCAAAATGGCCATGTGGCGCGCACTGACATCAAGCATCTCGGGGAAGGCGGCGGTGGCGGTGGCACACCAGCCCTGCCATTGTTCAGCCGTCACCCCGAGCGGGTCCAGATCCCCCAGCCGCACGTTGAAATCACACATCAATGCCTCGATCAGCCGCGCGCGCAGCAGGTCATCACCGGCGAAACCATGACCTTTGTGGCTGGCCAGACGGCCTGCGCGGATCGCTTGGGTATAGGCCGAGGTGGCGGGGGCATTTTGCGCAAATCCTTGGGCAAAGCGCGAAATCGACGAGGCGCCAAGCCCGATCAGCGTCGGGCAGTCATCACTGGTGTACCCCTGAAAATTGCGCCGCAGCCGGCCGCCCCGTTGGGCCTTGGCAAGACTGTCCTGAGGGCGGGCAAAATGGTCGATGCCGATCTCGACATAGCCCGCTGCGACGAACAGATCGCGCGCGGTGTCAAACAGCGCCAGCCGCTGCTCGGGGTCGGGCAGCCTGTCGGTGGGGATCATGGTCTGGCGGCGCGCCATCCACGGCACATGGGCATAGCCGAACAAGGCCACACGATCGGGCGCGAGAGACAGCAGTTTTTGCACGCTGTCGCTCATTTTCGCAGGCGTCTGTTCGGGCAGACCGTAGAGGATATCGGCATTGAGCGAGCGCACGCCACGCGCGCGCAGCCCCTCGACCGCCTGCGCCGTGACAGTGTAGCTTTGGGCGCGCCCGATCGTGGACTGGATGGCGGGGTCGAAATCCTGCACCCCGATGGAGGCACGGGTCATCCCCGCCTGCGCCAAGGCGTCAAGCCGCGCATCGTCGATTTCGTTGGGGTCGATCTCGACGGAAAATTCCGCGTCTTTGGCAAAGGGCAGCACCTGCGCCACCGCCTGCGCAAGATCGCCGATCATCCCCGCGTCCAACAGGGTCGGCGTCCCGCCCCCCCAATGCATCTGCCCCAGCTGCAGCCCCTTTGGCAAATGACGTGCCACCAGCGCCAGTTCGGCCTTGAGGGTGTCAACATAGGCGGCAACGGGGCTTAGGGTGGTGGTGCCCTGCGTGCGACAGGCGCAAAACCAGCACAAACGGCGGCAGAACGGCACATGCACATAAAGCGACACCGGCACCGCGGGGTCGAGCGCGCCAAGCCAGTCGGCAAAACGCTCCGGCTTGAAACCGGCGCTGAAATGGTTGGCCGTGGGGTAGCTTGTGTAGCGCGGCACGCGTGCGTCAAACAGGCCGAGGCTGCGGAGTTGAATATGTTTGGTCATGGGGATAGGTTTTAGCGCAGGCGCGGGCGTGCACTTTGACGTGGATCAAGCTGGCGCGGATTTGACGGGGCGATACCCCGTTGCGCAGGATGGATGCGGTATGACTGACCTTGGTTTCAATGCAAAAGACTGCGGCACCTGTCCGATCCAGCACCGAGCGGTCTGTGCGCGCTGCGAGACCGACGAACTGGCCACGCTGGAAGCGATGAAATACTACCGCAGCTTCGAGGCGGGCCAGCCCATCGTCTGGTCGGGGGATCGCATGGATTTTGTCGGCTCGGTGGTGACGGGCGTGGCCTCTCTGAGCCAGGCGATGGAAGACGGGCGCACGCAGATGGTGGGTCTTTTGCTGCCGTCCGATTTTCTGGGCCGTCCGGGACGTGCGGCGGCCCCCTATGACGTGGTCGCCGTGACCAACACCACGCTGTGTTGCTTTCGGCGCAAACCCTTCGAGACGATGATGGGGGCGACCCCGCATCTGGCGCAGCGCCTGCTGGAAATGACGCTGGATGAACTGGATGCGGCGCGCGAATGGATGCTGGTTCTGGGGCGCAAAACCGCGCGCGAAAAAATCGCCTCGCTGTTGGCGATCATCGCGCGGCGTGAGGCCTCGCTGGCACCGGAGCGGGGGCAGGACGATATGTCCTTTGACCTCCCGCTGACCCGCGAAGCCATGGCCGACTATCTGGGCCTGACGCTTGAAACCGTGTCGCGGCAGGTTTCGGCCCTTAAACGGGACGGGGTGATCGTGCTGGACGGCAAGCGGCGGATCGTCATCCCCGATTTCGACGCCTTGGTGGCGGAAACAGGCGATGACGTGGATGGTGGCGTCTTCGCCTGATCCGGCTTTGCGGTGTTGCTGGCGCTGTGATCAATGCGCCATAAGCACGGGCCCTGTGGCGGTTTCCAACATGTGGCGCGTCGCGCCGCCCAGAATGGATTCGCGAAACCGCGAATGGCCATAGGCCCCCATGACCAGCAAATCGGCGGCGCTGTCGCGCAGGTGGCGGCTCAAGACATCCGACACCCGTGGCATGGTTTTTGCCAGCACCGACACCTCGACGCAGACGCCGTGGCGCGCCAGCATCTGGCTCAGCGCACCGCCCGGATCGGAGCGGTCGGGGCTATGTTGGGGCGGGTCGATCAGGGTGATATCGACATTGGTCGCACAGCTTAAAACCGGAAGGGCGGCGCGAATGGCCGTCATCGCCTCGCTGCTTTCATTCCATGCCACGGTGATGCGCGCAAAGCTGTCGGGCAGGTCCACGCCTTCGGGGATCACCAGCACCGGAATTTTTCCGGCAAAGAGCGCGGCTTCCAGAATTTGCTCGTGCTCATGCCCGCGCCCGGCCCCATAGGGGCGCGCCAGCACGGTCAGATCGCAAAACCGCAAGGCATGGGCGAGTTGGGATGTCAGCCCCGCGATCTGCGTGGTGATCGCAACGGTCGCCCATGAAATATCGCTTTTCTCCAGTTGCGCGCGCATTGCGGCTTCGATGTCGAGCGCCTCTGCGCGGGCCTGTTGCAGCGTGTTTTGCAAGATCATCGCATTGGCACCGGCATAAAATGTCCCCGGCTGGGTGCGGTCGATTCCAAGGCACAGCACGTCAAGATGCGCCTCGAAGCGGCGCGCCAGCGCGATGGCCGCGCCAAGGGCATGCTGATCCTGCTCGGGATCGCAAATGATGGTGGTGAGGGTCTTGTAAGCCATGGCAGCCTCCCTGCGGTTGTGGCGATGAGCGAAGGCTAGGCGGGGCGAAGGGCGCGTGCCTTGATCCTGATCAACCCCGCCATCGCACCGCCCCTGAACAAACCGCCCCTGAACAAACCGCCCCTGCACAAGCTGCAGCACAGGGCGCAACGCAAGAAAACCGCAGCCGATTGACACAGATCAAAGAGCAGCGCGGGCGAAACCGTCACACCCTCAGCCACGCATCGGGACCGATATCGTGTCCTGCGACCTGCGCGCGGTATCGGCGCACAGAGGAGACGAAGGGACGCTAAACTATGTGGAATACTGTTAAACTGGGGGGGCTGGCGCTGATCACATTGCTGGCGGCGATGGCCTCGAATTACGGCAGGGACTTTGCCTATCAGGTCCATGCGTTCATTGTGATGCTCGCGGCGGCTGTCACCTTTGTGTATGTGCTGCGCGCCACGGGCGAGCCGGCCAAACCCCGTGACACGGGGTATCAGGACGGGGTCATCCGCTTTGGCGTTGTCGCGACGACTGTCTGGGGCATCGTCGGCTTCCTTGTGGGGCTGGTGATTGCCTTGCAACTGGCCTTTCCCGCGCTCAATTTCGCCGCGCTACAGGGCTATGGAAACTTTGGCCGTTTGCGTCCCCTGCACACATCTGCGGTGATTTTTGCCTTTGGCGGCAATGCCTTGATTGCATCCTCCTTTTACGTCGTGCAGCGCACATCCGCGGCGCGGCTTTGGGGCGGCAACCTCGCGTGGTTCGTGTTCTGGGGCTACAACCTGTTCATCGTTCTGGCCGCGACCGGCTATCTGATGGGCGTCACCCAGGGCAAGGAATACGCCGAACCCGAATGGTACGTCGATATCTGGCTTACCATCGTTTGGGTCGCCTATCTGGCCGTGTTCCTCGGCACCATCCTGATCCGCAAGGAAAAGCACATCTATGTGGCGAACTGGTTTTACCTCGCCTTTATCGTGACCATCGCCATGTTGCACATCGTCAACAACCTCGTGCTGCCGGTGTCGATTTTCGGCTCGCGCTCGGTGCAGTTGTTTTCGGGCGTGCAGGACGCGATGACCCAGTGGTGGTACGGCCATAACGCGGTCGGCTTTTTCCTCACCGCAGGCTTTCTGGGCATGATGTATTACTTCGTTCCCAAACAGGCCGAACGCCCGGTCTATTCGTACAAACTGTCGATCATCCACTTCTGGGCGCTGATCTTTCTGTATATCTGGGCGGGGCCGCACCACCTGCACTACACGGCTTTGCCCGATTGGGCCTCGACGCTGGGAATGGTGTTCTCGATCGTGCTCTGGATGCCAAGCTGGGGCGGCATGATCAACGGGCTGATGACGCTTTCGGGCGCGTGGGACAAGCTGCGCACCGATCCCATCATCCGCATGATGGTCATCTCCATCGGCTTTTACGGCATGTCGACCTTTGAAGGCCCGATGATGTCGATCCGCGCCGTCAACGCGCTGTCCCATTACACCGACTGGACCATCGGTCATGTCCACTCCGGCGCGCTGGGCTGGAACGGGATGATCACCTTCGGGGTGCTCTATTTCCTCACGCCGCGCCTGTGGAACAAGGATCGGTTGTATTCGCTGCGACTGGTGGACCTGCACTTCTGGCTCGCCACCATCGGGATCGTTCTCTACGCGGCGTCGATGTGGGTGACCGGAATCATGGAAGGGCTGATGTGGCGCGAAGTCGACCCGCAGGGCTTCCTTGTGAACAGCTTTGCCGACACCGTTGGTGCCAAATTCCCGATGTATGTGGTCCGCGCAACCGGAGGTTTGTTGTACCTCACCGGCGCGCTGATCATGGGCTTCAACCTGCTGATGACCATCCGCCGTGCGCCTGTAAAAGCAGAGACGCCGGTGATGGCAGCGGCACAATAAGGAGGGATCGCATGTCATTTTTGTCCAGACACGCCATGCTCGAAAAGAACGCCACGCTGATGCTGGTCGCCTCGCTTTTGGTGGTCTCCATCGGCGGGATCGTGGAAATCGCGCCACTGTTCTACCTTGAAAACACCATCGAGGATGTCGAGGGGATGCGGCCCTATTCGCCGCTCGAACTGACGGGGCGCGAAATCTACATCCGCGAGGGCTGCTACAACTGCCACAGCCAGATGATCCGCCCCATGCGCGACGAGGTGGAGCGCTACGGCAACTACAGCCTTGCCGCCGAAAGCCAGTATGACCACCCGTTTCAATGGGGGTCCAAACGCACGGGACCGGATCTTGCGCGGGTTGGGGGGCGCTACTCGGACGAGTGGCATGTCGATCACATGAGCGATCCGCAATCGGTGGTGCCGGAATCGGTGATGCCCAAATACGGCTATCTGACCGAAACCATCATCAAACCCACCTACATCAGGGACCTGCTTGGCGCGCACCGCGCGGTGGGCGTGCCCTATACGGATGAAATGATCGAAAACGCGGTTGCCGATTTCAACGTCCAGATCGACCCCTACGGCGACTGGGAAGACATGGTTGCCCGCTACCCCAAAGCACAGGTGCGCAACTTTGATATGGAACCGGGGATTTCAGAAATGGATGCGCTGATCGCCTATCTCCAGATGCTCGGAACGCTGGTCGATTTTTCGACCTTCACGCCCGATGCCAGCCGCTAGGGGGCCGCTATGACCTATCATATCTTTCGCGAAATTGCGGACAGCTGGGTGCTTTTGGCCATGTTCGTGTTCTTTACGGCGGCCAGCCTTTGGGTCTTTCGCCCCGGTAGCGGCGCGTCCCATGCCGAGGCGGCAGGCACGCCGTTCCGCCACGAAGACGCCCCTGCGGCCGATCGCGCAACGTCGCCCGAGGAGGTGCAGAAATGACGAGAAAATCACCGCAAAACCAAGAGGTCGAAACCACCGGCCACAGCTGGGATGGCATTGAGGAACTCAACAATCCTTTGCCGAAATGGTGGCTGTACACGCTGTACGTCACCATCGTCTGGGCGTTTATTTACGCGCTGGCCTATCCTGCATGGCCCGGTCTTCGCGGCGCAAGTGCGGGGTTCTTAGGCTTTTCGACGCGCGGCGAAGTGGCCGGGGATATCGCGCGGTTCGAGGCGCTGAATGCCAGCATCGACAGCGCCCTGGCAGCGGCGGATCTGACCGAAATCACGCCCGGTAGCGACCTCTACACCTACGCGCTGAACGCGGGGCATTCGGTGTTCCTCAACAACTGCGCACAGTGTCACGGCGCCGGGGCGGCGGGCAATGTGGGCTATCCCAACCTGCTTGACGATGACTGGCTCTGGGGCGGCACCCTTGCCGATATCCAGTACAGTGTGACCCACGGCGTGCGAAACACCGATGACGCCGATGCGCGCTATTCGCAAATGCCCAAATTCGGCGCGGACGGGATTCTGGAGGATGCGCAGATCGCGCAGGTTGTGAACTATGTTCTGCAGATATCGGGGCAGGACTTTGATGCCGGTCTCGCGCGCGCGGGGGCGGCGGTCTTTGAGGACAACTGCACGGCGTGTCACGGCGCGGATGGCACGGGGATGCGCGCGTTTGGCGCGCCGGACCTGACGGATGCGATCTGGCTGTATGGCGGCGATGCCGTCACCCTGACCGATAGCGTCACCAACGCGCGGTTCGGGGTCATGCCTGCCATGGGCCTGCGGCTTTCGAGCGCCGAAGTGAACGCCGTTGTCACCTATGTCCACGCCCAAGGGGGCGGAGAATAGCGCCGCGCGCGCCAGCAAATCTTGCGCGCAGGGGAGGTTTCGCGCGCAAGAGCACCAGCCCATGGGTCTGTCAGTGGCCGTGTTCACGATGTCTCGGGCTGGTGCACCTGTTTCTCCAAAGCGGCGCATATTTTGGTGCGCCGCTCTTTTTATGTTTAGAAGTAAGTGTTTACCCATGGGGCGGCCCGTGGTCTTGCTGCGGTGCAACAGTGCCCTTTCACAAAACCGCGAGGCTGTGGGTAGAATTTTGCGAAAATCCGCCTATAGTGAACCCAACGCAGGGCCGGTACGGAATTTGGTCCTCTGCATCGCCTCACGGTTTTTGCCGTGGTTCTTCGGGGCATTTCACTGCAACCGGTGAGGGCCGCACTTCGGCGAGGCAGGCATAAATCTGTACGAAAAATGCGGGCTCGCAGATGCGCTCGCTAGAAATGTAACGGTGTATGTCCTGCCGCGCGGACCGGAAGCATTCCGGCCCGTTTTGCTTTTGCGTACACCTTGGAAATCGAGGTTTCATGACGGATACTTCCGCAAGCGGCATTCCCGCGCCAGAAGGCGCATCGGATGTCATCGACACAAATTACGAAATCGGACAGGACAATATCGAAAGCTCGATAGGACCGTTCGGCTTCGATATCCACAATCCGGTGTTCCTGTTTTCGGGACTAGCGGTTGTGGCCTTCGTGTTCTTCACGCTGGCGCTGCCCGATCAGGCGTCGAGCGTGTTTTCATGGCTTTTTGCCGAGGTGACGCAGAAATTCGATTGGTTTTTCCTCGGGGCGGCCAATATTTTCGTGCTGTTTTGCCTTGCGTTGATCGTCTCTCCGCTGGGGCGTATCCGTCTTGGCGGCGCGCAGGCAACACCCGATTACAGCTACACAGGCTGGTTTGCGATGTTGTTTGCGGCCGGCATGGGCATCGGTTTGATGTTCTATGGCGTGTCCGAACCGCTGTCGCATTTTTCGTCCTCCATCGGAGGGACCGCGCTGGAAAACGGGGCGCGCACCGATTGGGCGCCGCTTGGCGGGGCCGAAGGCGACACCCAGGCCGCAATTCGCCTCGGCATGGCGGCAACGATTTTCCACTGGGGTCTGCACCCTTGGGCAATCTATGCGGTTGTCGCGCTCGCGCTAGCTTTGTTTAGCTATAACAAAGGGTTGCCTTTGACTATCCGCTCGGCGTTCTACCCGATCCTGGGCGAACGCGTTTGGGGCTGGTGGGGCCATGCCATCGACATTCTGGCGGTCTTTGCAACGCTTTTCGGCCTTGCCACATCGCTCGGCTTTGGCGCGACCCAGGCCAATGCGGGTCTGAACGAATTGTTCGGCATCCCGATGGGGGCGACAACGCAGGTGCTGTTGATCACCGCCATTTCGGCTGTGGCGACCTTTTCGGTCGTGCGTGGCCTTGATGGCGGGGTCAAGATCCTGTCGGAAATCAACATGGGGTTGGCGACGCTTTTGCTGCTGTTCGTGCTTATTGCGGGGCCGACACTGGCAATCCTCACCGGCTTTGTCGACTACTTTGCCGCCTATGTGAAGAACCTGCCTGCATTGTCGAACCCCGTGGGGCGCGACGACACAAACTTTATGCAGGGCTGGACGGCCTTCTATTGGGCCTGGTGGATCAGCTGGTCGCCCTTCGTCGGCATGTTCATCGCCCGCGTCAGCCGGGGCCGCTCGGTGCGCGAATTCCTGATTTGTGTGCTGCTGATCCCCTCGATCGTTTGCGTGTTGTGGATGTCGGTCTTTGGCGGCGTTGCGATCCAGCAGGTGGTCCAAGATGGCTACACGGCGGCGCAAGAGGCGGCTCTTGAACTCAAGTTGTTCAAAATGCTCGACGTTTTGCCTTTGGCAGGGATTACATCGCTGATCGGCATCGTGCTGGTCATCGTGTTCTTCGTGACCTCCTCGGATTCCGGTTCGCTGGTGATCGACACGATCACCTCGGGCGGGAAAGTCGACAGCCCCGTTCCCCAGCGTGTGTTCTGGTGCGTGTTCGAAGGCGCGGTCGCGGTGACATTGTTGCTCTCAGCAGGCGGTTTGCAATCGCTTCAGTCGATGGTGATTTCCACCGGCCTGCCGTTCACGATCGTGCTTTTGGTGATGTGCTACGCCATTTTCAAAGGCTTGATGGACGAACGCAAAGCCAGCTGAACGGCCTTGGACATCGACGACAACAGGCGTGGGCACAAGCTCGCGCCTGTTTTCATTTGCGCGCTTTGACCTGTGTCAAGGCAAGCGCGGACAAAGGGGGGCACAAGGTGGTATTGCTACTTTGTAAAAAGGCCGCTGCATGCGCCCCCCCAGCCCGTCTTCCAGCTTGGAAACAGACCTCTACGCTGCCCATGTCCCCGTGTTTCCGCGGCGCGTCAAAGGACGGTACCGCACCCTCAAATGGGCGATCATGGCTGTTGCGCTTGGCATCTATTATGTCACCCCGTGGCTGCGCTGGGATCGCGGTGCGGCCTTGCCCGATCAGGCGGTGCTGATAGATCTGGCCAACCGGCGTTTTTATTTTTTCATGATCGAAATCTGGAGCCACGAATTCTACTTCGTGGCGGGATTGCTGATCATGGCGGGGCTTGGCCTGTTTCTTTTCACCTCGGCGGCGGGGCGGGTGTGGTGCGGCTATGCCTGCCCGCAAACAGTCTGGACCGACCTCTTTGTCCTCGTCGAACGCTGGGTGGAGGGCGACCGCAACGCCCGCCTGCGCCTGTGGCGCCAAAAATACTCCTGGCACAAGGCCCGCTTGCGGCTCACGAAATGGGGGCTGTGGTTGGGGATCGGCTTTGCCACGGGGGGGGCTTGGGTCTTTTATTTTACCGATGCGCCAACGCTTTTGCTGGGCCTTTTGCGCGGTGAAGCCCACCCGATTGCCTACACCACGATGGCGTTACTCACCGCGACAACGTTTTTCTTTGGCGGGTTTGCGCGTGAACAGATCTGTATCTACGCCTGCCCCTGGCCGCGCATTCAGGCGGCGATGATGGATGAGGACACGCTGGTTGTGGGCTATCGCCATTGGCGCGGCGAGCCGCGTGGCAAGGGAAAGATCCGGCGCAAGGCCGCCCAAGCGCCCCATGATGCTGTGACCTATGCAGCCCAGGACAGCACGGGGCCAAAATACCGCTCTACTCCGATGCCGGGCTTGCGAAAAGCGCCCCAGACGCAGGTGGCTCTGCCCCAAAACCATGTCCAAGCGCTGGGCGATTGTATCGACTGCATGGCCTGCGTGAATGTCTGCCCGATGGGCATCGACATTCGCAACGGGCAACAGCTTGAATGTATCACCTGCGCGCTGTGCATCGACGCCTGCGACGAGGTGATGGATAAAATCGGCAAGCCGCGCGGGCTGATTGACTACATGGCGCTGACCGATGAGACCCGCGAGCGCGCCGGTGGGGCGCCCAGATCGGTCTGGCGGCATATCTTGCGCCCGCGCACGCTGCTCTACAGCCTGCTCTGGGCGGGGATCGGCCTTGGGTTGGTCGTGGCCATGGTCTTGCGCTCGCCTTTTGATGTGGCCGTTGCGCCGCTGCGCAACCCGACCTTCGTCACGCTTTCCGATGGCACGATCCGCAACGCCTATGATGTGCGGGTGCGCAACAAGGGCGGGGATGCCACCGATTTCTCCGTTGCCGTCACCGGCATCGAGGGCGCGCGCGTGGTGGTCGAAGGCTCTGACACCGACCACATTCGCGCGGGTGTCGATGCCATGGCGATTGCGCGGGTCTTTGTCCTTGCGGGCCCGCATACGCTGGCCGCGCATCGGGATCGAAGCAAAATCGATCTGGTCGTGACGGATGATATCAGCGGCCTGTCGGTCGCAACCGCCACTGTGTTCAACGCAAAGGAGGCCCAACCATGACCCTGCCTGACAGTCCCGCCCGCCCCCCGCACGACAGCGGTTTTCGCCTCACGGGCACGCATGTTCTGGCGATCACTCTGTGCGCCTTTGCCCTGATCATCGCCGTCAACCTGTTTATGGCCGTCCAGGCGGTCCGCAGCTTTCCCGGCCTTGAGGTCAAGAATTCCTACATCGCAAGCCAGACCTTCGACATCGAGCGCGCCAACCAGATCCGGCTGGGCTGGACGATAGACGCGCGCGTTGCACAGGAGGTGCTGCGCCTTGAGATCACAGATGCGCAGGGGGCTGTTGTGGTTCCGCGCGCGCTCAATGTCAGCATTGGTCGCGCCACCACGCAAGCTGCCGATTTCAGCCCGCAGTTGCAGATCGACGGCGGCGTCTATCTGGCGCATATCGGCCCGTTGCTGCCGGGCAACTGGGACCTGCGCGTCACCGCCATCGCACCCGATGGCACGCCCTTTCATCAAAAAATCCCTCTGGATATTCAAAGGTAGCCCCTCATGGCTGACGTGTCTTTTGCCGCTTGTCCGGCCTGTGTGGCTGCGCCTGCGGCCGCGGAACTGGCGCGCGCGCAGCCCTTGCGCACGGCGCGCCTTTGCCTCTCGCTGCCCGCCATACATTGCGCGGCCTGCATCACCGGGGTCGAGCGCACCCTGTTGCGACAGGAGGGTGTGCGCGCGGCGCGGGTGAACCTGACCCTCAAGCGTGTGCAGGTCGATGCGGCCGCGCAGGTCACCGCGCAAACATTGGTGCAGGCGCTGACACGCGTGGGCTTCGAGGCGTATGAACTGGACCCCGACGCCCTGGCGGCGAGCGAGACCGACAAACGGGGCCGTGCGATCCTGACGCGCATCGCGGTCGCGGGGTTTGCGATGATGAACGTCATGCTGTTGTCGGTCGCGATCTGGTCGGGGGCGCAAGCGGCCACGCGCGACATGTTTCACTGGGTGTCGGCGGCCATTGCCCTGCCTGCGGTGGCCTTTGCGGCGCAGCCGTTTTTCGGCGCGGCGTGGCGGGCGGTGAAAGGGGGGCGGTTGAACATGGATGTGCCGATCTCGCTGGCGATCCTGTTGGCCTGTGCCATGTCGCTGTTTGAGACCGTTCAGGGCGGCGAGCAAGCCTATTTCGATGCCGCCCTCTCGCTTACCTTTTTCCTGCTTGCGGGGCGGTATCTGGATTTTCGCACCCGCTCGCTCGCGCGCTCTGCAGCCGAACAGTTGGCCGCTCTCGAAGTGCCGCGCGCCACGTTGCAAGATGGCCGCATCGTGCCCGTGGC
This sequence comes from Aquimixticola soesokkakensis, assembly GCF_900172375.1. GTDB lineage: Bacteria > Pseudomonadota > Alphaproteobacteria > Rhodobacterales > Rhodobacteraceae > Aquimixticola > Aquimixticola soesokkakensis. Next base: position 46,222 of record NZ_FWFS01000007.1, read on the forward strand.
CGAAGTTGCGCCCGGCGCGACGGTGCGCGTTGTTCCCGGCGCGCGGGTGCCGGTCGACGGGGTGGTCATCAGCGGCACCTCCGAGGTGGACCGCGCGTGGTTGACGGGTGAAAGCCTGCCGGCGCTTGTTGAAACCGGTGATCGCGTCACGGCGGGGGAGGTCAATCTGACCGGTGCGCTCGTGCTGCGCGTCACGGCGGCGGGGCGCGACAGCAGCCTGCACCGCATCGCGGATCTTGTGGCTTTGGCGGAAACCGCCCGCAACCGCTATACCTCGCTGGCCGACCGCGCCGCGCGCATCTACGCGCCGCTGGTGCATCTGCTGGCGCTTTTGGCCTTTGTGGCGTGGTTTGCCGCGTCGCGCGACCTGCGCCTGTCGCTCAATATCGCCGTGGCGGTCCTGATTATCACCTGCCCCTGTGCGCTTGGCCTTGCCGTGCCGGCGGTGGTCACTGCGGCGTCGGGGCGGTTGTTTCGCGCGGGGCTGTTGATCAAATCCGCCACCGCCCTCGAACGCCTCGCCGAGGTCGACACGGTGGTGTTTGACAAAACGGGCACTCTGACAACGGGCACAGCGCAGCTGACCAACCTTGCGGCGTTTTGTGCGGATGAAATCGGTGTGGCGCTGGCCTTGGCGCAGGGGTCTGCCCATCCGCTCAGCCTTGCCCTGAGCGAGGCCGCCCGCGCGGCGGGGCATCGCGCGGCGCAGGTCACGGATATCCGCGAAGTCGCAGGTTTCGGGGTCGAGGGGCTCTGGCGCGGGCAGACCGTGCGATTGGGCCGCGCCGCTTGGGCAGGGGGGGCGGTCGGGCAGGGCGGGACGGCCGCCTGGCTTGTCATCGCGAAGGCCCCTGCGCGCGCCTTTGAGTTTACCGACGAGCTGCGCGCGGGGGCGGTGGAATTGGTCGCAGGCTTGCAAGCGCAGGGCAAGCAGGTGGTGCTGCTATCGGGCGACAGCGCGCAAGCGGTCGCTCAGATCGCCGCGCGCTTGGGCATCGTGTCGTGGGAGGCTGACTGTCTGCCCCAGTCCAAAGCAGCGCGGATCGCGGCGCTGGCGGCCAGTGGCAAACGGGTGCTGATGGTGGGCGACGGGTTGAACGACACCGCAGCTTTGGCGGGGGCGCATGTGTCGATTTCGCCGGCTTCGGCGCTTGAGGCTGCGCGGGTCGTGTCGGACATCGTGCTGTTGGGCCGCTCGCTTGCGCCGGTCGCGCAGGCGCTTGAGGTCGCCGTGTCTGCACGCCGCCGGATCAAGGAAAACTTCGCCGTTGCGGTGGTCTACAATCTGATCGCCGTACCGGTGGCTTTGGCGGGGTTTGCCACGCCCCTTGCGGCGGCGATTGCCATGTCCAGCTCCTCCGTTCTGGTGTCGCTGAACGCCGTGCGCCTGCGCCGCGCCGCGACCGCGAGGCGCAGGGTATGACTGTTCTTGTTTACCTTATTCCGGTGTCGATTTTCCTCGGGGGTGTGGGGCTTGGCGCCTATTTCTGGGCGATCCGCAGCGGCCAGTTCGATGACCCTGAAGGCGACGCGCAGCGCATTCTGTCGCAGGCCTATGACGATGCGCCCAAATCCTGAGGTCAGGGCTGCGCGCGCGCGATGAGGGCTTCAACCTGAGGTAGAATGTCGGCCACAATCAGCGCGACGCCTGTCTGGTTGGGGTGGATGCCATCCGCCTGAAACACGCTGGCACGATCCGCCGTGCTGCGCAGGCCGGCGAAAAAGTCGGGGTAAAGCAACGTGTCGTATTGCACCGACAGGTCGCGAAACATCCCGTCAAACGCCGCTTTGTACGCAGCGCCGTAGTTGGCGGGGGCCTGTAAGCCGGCGATCAGAACCGGCAGGTCGCGGGCCTGCGCCGTGGCGACAATCGCGTCCAGATTGGCCTTGGATTGCGCCGGATCAAGCGCGCGCAGCAAGTCGTTGCCGCCCAATTCGACGATCACCGCGTCAATGTCGGGGGTCAGGCTCCAATCCAGCCGTGCGCGTCCGCCCGCGGTGGTGTCGCCCGATACTCCCGCGTTCACGATGACGACATCGGTCCCGCGCGCATCCAACGCTGCCTGCAATTGCGGGACAAAGCCGCTGTCGCGCGCGAGCCCATAGCCCGCCGTCAAACTGTCCCCCAGCGCCAGAACCTGTAGCGGATCCCCAAGCGCGGGGCCTGCGCCCAGCAGGCCCGCCGTGGTTACCACGATTGCCAGGCTCCCCTTGCTTGCCCGCGCCAAGCGCCCATATCCTCTTTGGAGCCAAGCAGAAAGTGATCCTATGACCCCAGCGACCCCAGACCTGCGCGCCATCGAGCGCGCCGATGCAGCGGATGCGATAATTTCCGTGTCAGAGGCGCAGCTTACGCTGGATGGCAATGCGGGGCGGATCGAGATACTCAAGGGCATCACCCTTGCCATCGCCAAGGGAACTTCGGTCGGGCTGATCGGGCCTTCGGGCTCTGGCAAATCGTCTCTCCTCATGTTGCTGGGCGGGCTTGAACGCGCCACGGGTGGTATGGTGCAGGTGCTCGGCCACGACCTTGGGGTGTTGTCCGAGGACGGGCTGGCGCGCCTGCGTAGGGATCATATGGGGGTTGTGTTTCAATCCTTCCACCTTGTGCCGACGATGACAGCGCTGGAAAATGTCGCCATACCGCTGGAACTGGCGGGGGTGAAGGACGCATTTGCCCGCGCGAAGGCGGAACTTGACCTTGTCGGGCTGGGCCATCGCCAGAGTCATTATCCCGCGCAGCTTTCGGGGGGCGAGCAACAAAGGGTGGCCCTTGCGCGGGCCAGCGTTGCACGTCCCGATATCCTGCTGGCGGATGAGCCGACCGGCAATCTGGACGAAACCAATGGCGCAGCGATCATGGACATGCTGTTTGGCCTGCAAGAGCGCCACGGCGCGACGCTGGTGCTGGTCACCCATTCGCCCGATCTTGCCGCGCGCTGCGACCGCGTGATCGAACTGCGCGACGGGCGGGTGCATGAGGGCGCAGGGACAAGTGCGCCTCTCGCCGCCGGGGTCCCTGCATGAGCCTGCGCCTTGCCGCGCGCTACGCCGGGCGGGAACTGCGCGGCGGTTTGCGCAACTTTCGCATCTTTTTGGCCTGTCTTGCGCTGGGGGTGATGGCCATCGCAGCGGTTGGCAGCCTGCGCAGCGGGATCGAGGCGGGGCTGGCCCAACAGGGCGCACGCCTGCTCGGCGGGGATGCGGAAATGGAATTCACCTACCGGTTTGCCGCGCCGGGCGAACGCGCGTGGATGGAGGAAAACACCACCGCCCTGTCGGAAACCGCCGATTTCCGCTCCATGGCCGCGGCCAACCTGCCAGCGGACAGGACAGCCACGGCGGGGGCGTCTACTGCGGGGGCGGGCAGCGGTCCTGCGCGCAGCCTCACACAGATCAAAGCGGTTGATGCGGCCTATCCGCTGATCGGCGCGGTCGAACTTGACCCGCCCATGCCGCTCGCGCAGGCCTTCGCGGGCAAAGACGGTCTGGCAGGGGCGGTCATGGCCCCCGAATTGATGGAACGCCTCGGGGTTGTCGCGGGCGATCCGGTCACGCTGGGTGGCGCGCCCTTCGTGGTGATGGCGGCCCTTGTGAACGAGCCCGACAATCTGGTCGGGGGCATCGCCCTGGGGCCGCGCACTCTGGCGCTGACGCGTGATTTGCAGGCGGCAGGATTGCTCGGCGCGGGCACGTTGTTCGAAAGCCAGTATCGGCTCTTGCTGCCTGAGGGCGCGGATTTGGACGCCGTTGAAGCCCGCGCGACCGAGGCGCTGGGCGGTGCGGGCTTTCGCTGGCGGGACGCGCGGCGCGGGGCCCCCGGTGTCGAGCGTTTCGTCAACCGGCTGGCCGATTTCCTTGTGCTTGTCGGGCTTGCAGGGCTTGCGGTCGGCGGTGTCGGTGTCTCGGCCGCGGTGCGGGCCTATCTGGATCGCAAAACCGGTGTGATCGCCACGCTGCGCACGCTCGGGGCCAGCCAAAGTTTTGTGTTTCAAGTCTATTTTCTGCAAATCTTTGTGCTCGCCCTTGCCGGGATTGCGGTGGGGGCGATCTTGGGGGCGCTGATTCCGCTGGCGGTCATGCCGGTGATCGCCGCCCGATCGCCCGTGCCGATCCTCACCGGCATCTACCCCGTCGCACTGGCGCAGGCCGCGGCCTACGGCGTGCTCAGCGCGGGATTGTTCACGCTCTGGCCCTTGGCGCAAGCGGAACATATTCGCCCTGCCGCCCTGTTTCGCTCGGCGCTGGCCGGACCCACGGGCTGGCCGCGCGCGCGCTACCTCTGCGTCTTGGCGGGCCTTGTTGCAGCCCTTGTCGCCATGGCGGTGGTCTTTACCGGATCGACGCGACTCGCGGTCTGGTTTTGCGCCGGTGTCGTGGTGTCCTTTGGCGTGTTGTTGGGCCTGTCGGCGGCTATCCGGTTTTTCGCGCGCCGCCTCAGTCAGGTGGGATTTGTGCGCAAACGCTTTGCCCTGCGTGCGGCGCTTGCCTCGATTGCGGCCTCGCCTGCCGAAACACGCTCGGTTGTGCTGTCGCTTGGATTGGGGCTGACGGTGCTCTGCGCAATCGGACAGGTCGATTCCAACATTCGCGGGGCGATCACGCGCGATTTGCCCGACAAAGCCCCGTCCTTTTTCGTGGTCGATATCCAAAGCGACCAGATCGCGGCGTTTCGAAGCGCAATTTCCGGCACCGCCGGTGTGGATCGCCTGGAGACCGCGCCGATGCTGCGCGGGATTATCACCCAGATCAACGGGCAGGACGCCGCCGAAGTGGCGCCCGACAGCTGGGTCGTGCGCGGCGATCGCGGCATTACCTATTCCGACCTGCCGCCCGACAATTCCGAAGTTACCGCCGGTGCGTGGTGGCCCGAGGATTACAGCGGCCCGCCGCAAATTTCCTTTGGGCAGGAGCAGGCCGAGGAAATCGGGTTGGCGCTTGGCGACACGCTGACGGTCAACGTGCTGGGCCGCGACATTCGTGGCGAAGTCACCAGTTTTCGCGCGGTCGATTTTTCCGGCGCGGGGATGGGCTTCGTTTTGTCGATGAATAGCGCCGCCCTGTCGGGCGCCCCCCACACATTTATCGCGACGATCTATGCGTCGACGACGGCTGAAGGCGATATTTCACGCCTTTTGGGGCGCGACATGCCCAATGTGACGGTGATCGGGGTGCGCGACGCGATTGCACAAGTTGCCGATATCGTCCGCAGTTTGGCGGCGGCTTCCTTGGCGGGGGCCGGTGCGACGCTGGTAACCGGCGCGCTGGTGTTGATCGGCGCGGCCACCGCAGGCGAGGGGCGCAGGCGCTACGACGCGGCCATCTTCAAAGCCCTGGGGGCATCGCGGCGGGTGATTTTCACCAGTTTTGCCTTGCGCTCGGCCCTTTTGGGCGCGGCGGCGGCCCTTGTGTCGGTGGGGTTGGGCATGGCGGGCGCCTGGGGCGTGATGCGTTTCGTGATGGAGGCCGATTTCGTGCCGGATCTTGTGATTGCAGGTCTGATCGGCGGCATCGGGGTTGGCCTGTCGGTCTTGGCCTCGCTGCGGGTGATTTCGGTGGCGTTGCGCAGTGCGCCAGCACGGGTTCTGCGCGCTGACGACTGAGGTATCGCTCTGGCGCTTAGCCCGCGCCGCCGCCCTGACGCCCCTTGGCCCTTACAGGACGGGGGGGGGCAGGACGGGCGGCGCGGGCATGTGCGGGGCCTAGAAATCTTCCCAATCCGATGCGGGGTCAGGGGCCAGCGCCACGGCCGTTGCTGCGCCCTGGGGGTGGCCCGTCGGCGCAGTGGGGCGTGGCGGAGACGGCACTGAAGCGGGCGCCGGATGCGCCCTGCGCGCGCTTGGGGTGGTCGCGACGGTGAAAATCGCCGTGGTGCGCGACAGGGTTTCGGCCTCGCGGTTGAGTGCATGGCTGGCGGCCGTTGTTTGCTCGAACATGGCGGCGTTTTGCTGGGTGACCTGATCCAACTGGTTCACGGCAGAGTTGATTTCAGCGAGACCACTGGATTGTTCGCGCGCAGAGATCGCGATTTCCTCGACTTGCGTGGCAATATTTGTCACGGAGACGACGATGCCTTTCAATGCTCCGCCCGCCTCATCCACAAGGTTCACGCCGCGGGTGACCTGACCACTGGACGCGGTGATCAGCTGGTTGATTTCGCGCGCCGCATCCGAGGAGCGCTGTGCAAGGGCACGCACTTCGGAGGCGACGACGGCAAAGCCACGGCCCGCTTCGCCCGCCCGCGCCGCCTCGACACCGGCGTTGAGCGCCAAGAGGTTGGTTTGAAAGGCGATATCGTCGATCACGGAGGTGATTTTGGAGATCTGGTTCGAAGAGTTTTCGATTTCACTCATGGCCGTCACGGCCTCGCGCACAACGTCGCCACTGGCTTCGGCATTCTTGCGGGCATCGCCCACCATCGTGCTGGCTTGGTTGGCGCGATCCGCTGCGGTGTGCACAGAGGCTGTCAACTGATCCAGCGCTGTTGCGGTTTCTTCCAGTGTTGCGGCCTGTTTTTCGGTGCGCCGTGACAAATCGTCGGCGGCATTGGAAATCTCCGATGCTTCGCCGCGGATCATATCGGCATTTTCCACAACGCTCAGGATTGCATCCTGAAGACGCGTGACGGCGCTGTTGAAATCGAGGCGCAAGCTTTCGTAATCGGCGGAGAAAGGGTCCTCGATCACGGTGGTAAGATCGCCGCCTGACAGGCGGGCCAGACCATCGCGCAGGCGCTCGACCACAAGGCCTTGGGCGGCCTCGAAGTCACGCCGCGCGGTGTTCGCGGCTTCGATGGCCGTTTGCGCTGCGGTGATGTCATTTGCCATCAGAACAACGCGGCTGGTTTTGCCGCTGGCGGTGCGGATCGGGCAGATCGACCCATCAAAGATCGCGGTTTTCCCGCCATTGAGGGACACATGGAACTGCCCCGTGACAGGATCACCCCCGCTGACGGCCTCCCAGATCACCTCTGGCGTCAGGTCGCCAACAGTTTCAAAGAGGTTCGAAAAGCGCTGCCCCTTGAGGTCTTGGGCGGTGACATTCAACGCATTGGCAAAATTCGTGTTCTGGTGCGAGAGGCTGCCGTCTTTCGAGAATTCGGCAAAGGCCAGGTTGCTGTCAATCGCATCCATGATGGCCGAATCAAAGGAGGCTTTGGTGGTGTCTTTCCATTCCAGAACATAGCCGTTGGGCGCGCCGCTTGCGTCGCGGACGGGATTGATTTCAAGCTCGAGGCTCAGGTTTTCCAGTTCGACAGGCACAAGCATCGGCCAGCTGGTCGCCTGCGAGAGCATGCTGTGCGACCGGTTGTCGGGCCCATGAAAGAAGTCGATTTTTTGACCCACAATTGCCTCGGGGTCGAATTTGGGGATGCGGCGCTTCAATTCGTCGCTGTGGGAGGTCATCATGTTCTGAAACGCGGCATTGGCGAATTTGATTTCCAAATCGCGGTCAATAACGATCAGCGCCGCAGAACAGGCCTCAAAGGCCGAACTGCGATAGCTTGCCTCGATGGACGCCGTTTCCGCGTCGCCCAGATCGGTTCGGAACCGGTCAACGGATTTGGCGATCTCACCGATTTCGTCGTGGCGTTTCGTACCCGCGACCGTGGTGGTGTAGTCCTTTTGCGCAATCGCTTGAACGGCTTTGGCGAGCTTTCCCAAGGGTTTGGAAATGTCGAAGTAGATCACTGCGCCAAGTCCCACAGTGCCGATTGCGAAAATGCCAATTGCCAGCATCAGCGCGGTTTGGCGGTTTTCCCCGGCCTTGTTCAAAAGGACCGTCTCTGACCAGACGGCGGCAATCGCGCCCATGGGCGCGCTGGCAGAGTTTCCAAGGATGGGCTCCACGACGCCAAACCCGTCGCTGGTAATCACTTCCTCGCCCGTGTCCAAAGCGGTGGCAAGCGCCTGCGCGAGGGCGGTGTCTGTGCCGGTCGTGGTGCCAAATTCGAACAACACGTCGCTGTCGGCATTGAGCAAAATAACCCGCACCAGACTTCCGCTTGTCGTTTCATTGACCGAGGCGACCAAAGACTCCAGCGCGTCGAATTTTCCAAAGGCGACCGCGCCGCGCGCGGCATCCGCCAAGATGGGCGACATCATGCGCCCCGTCTCTTTGATGGCGGTGCCGGCGGTTTGATTGACGGTTTTGATATTTGTCAAAACCAGCGGCACCACGACGACGAGACCCATCAGCACCACGGCGGCGAGCATTTTCGCAATGATAGAACGCAGCCCGCGACCTCTCGGGCGTGTGGAGTCTTTGGTCATAATCTTTTCCGATCAACTAGCGAAGGTTAGAGCAGGGATTCCGCGTCGACACCGACGGTGACAGCGCCAATGGGGGCACCGCTTTCGGGATCGACCACCACAACAGACACCTGACCGACATAGGATTGGGTCGATTCGTCGAATTCGACCTCATCCACAAATTGCCCGTTCGCGCCCGCGCCATAGGTTTTCTGGTGTTTGGCTTCATCGCCCTGCCAGTAGTCGGAGGTGACGCCGGTGATCCCCGCGTTCAGGCCTTTGGCATCCATGACGATGATTTCGGCGATCTGCCCGCCTGCCTGCATCATCACGCCGCGCAGATAGTCCGACAGCGGATCATTGAGCACATCGGCGATGATCGGCGTGTCGGGGGAGGCCACCGTCGCCCGCCACTCGGCATCCAGTGCGTCGATTTTGGCCTGATCAAAATCCGCAGTGACCGCGTTTTGCGCCTTCAACGCGGCAACGATTTCAGGGCTCGCGGCCCAAGTGCTGACCTCGGTGTCGAGGTAGGTTTGCAAGACAGCGGTGAAATCGGTGGCCTGCGCCGCAGTTGCGGTCAGGCTGCTCAGGGCGAGCGCATAGACGAGGGAAAGTTTCATGGATCAGCCTTTCGGGTGCAAAAAATTCTTCTGCAGCCTAGGACCAATTTCCTATTTTTCGCTTAATCCCGCCCGATGTACCCCGCGCCCTTCGCGCGTGTCCCGACTAGACGGACACAGAGGCCATGACTTCTTCTTTGGTGAGCACGCCTTTGCGCCCCTCAAGCGAGACAGCGCCGCGCGTGAGCACATAGAAGGTATCAGCAAGGGCATAGGCGAATTCAAAGTATTGTTCGACAAGGATAATCGCCATGTTTCCCTGGTCGCGCAGATACTCGATCACGCGTCCGATTTGCTGGATGATATTGGGCTGAATGCCCTCGGTCGGCTCGTCAAGCAGCAGCACCTTGGGCTTGGTCATCATCGCGCGCGCAATGGCAAGTTGTTGCTGTTGCCCCCCTGAAAGATCGCCGCCGCGCCGATGTAAAAACTCTTTGAGAATCGGGAAAAGTTCAAAAACTTCAGCGGGGATATGGTGCTCGGAGCGTGGCAGGCAGGCATAGGCGGTCTCGAGGTTCTCGCGCACGGTGAGCAGGGGGAAAATCATCCTGCCCTGAGGCACATAGCCGATTCCCCCATGGGCAAGCTGGTGCGAAGGCTGACCGCTGACATCCTTGCCATCCAGCCAGACCTTGCCGGAGGAGGCAGGGTGCGTGCCTGACACGGCCTTGAAAAACGAGGTCTTTCCAACCCCGTTGGTGCCGGTGATCACGGTGACCTCGCCCACTTTCGCCTCGATCGAAAGGCCATGCAGGATTTGCGATCCGCCGTAGTGCAGCGTGAGGTTTTCAGTCTTGAGCATGTTGGTTCCTCAGCGTCCCAGATAGACTTCGATGACTTGCGGATTGGCGGTAACATGGTCCAGTGACCCTTCGGCCAGAACCGACCCCTCGTGCAACACGGTAACCTTGCACTCAAGACGGCGCACGAATTCCATGTCATGCTCGACGACCACGACCGCGCGGGTCTTGGCGGTGCGTTTGAGAATGTCGGTCGTGTGTTCACGCTCGGCCAGAGTCATGCCCGCCGCCGGTTCATCAACCAGCAGCAAGCGCGGGTCCTGCGCCAGCAACATGCCGATTTCGAGCCACTGTTTTTGCCCGTGGCTCAGTTCGCCCGATTTGCGTTTGAGCTGGTCGGAGAGGCCGATTTCCGAGGCCAGTTCCTCGACCTTGGCGATGTCTTTGAACTTGGGTTTGAAAAACAGCACCGACCAGGGCGCGCGGGTGTTTTTGACGGCCATCATCAGGTTGTCAAAGACGCTTTGGTCCTCGAACACGGTGGGGCGCTGGAATTTGCGGCCCACGCCGATGCGCGCGATTTTTGCCTCGTTCATGCCGATCAGGTTGCGCGACATCTCGCCCCAAAGCACCGTTCCGGCGTTGGGTTTGGTCTTGCCGGTCACGATATCCATGAAGGTGGTCTTGCCCGCGCCGTTGGGCCCGATGATGGCACGCATTTCGGCCTCACCGATGGAAAACGACAGGTTGTTGATCGCCTTGAACCCGTCAAAAGAAACGGAGACGCCGGACACTTCCAGAAGCTGGCTCATTTTTCGGCCTCCTCTTCGCGCAACGACCCTTGATCGGGGCCAAGCGGCGCGCCGTGACGGTTGGGAGCAAGTTTACCCGCGATCAGGTCCACCAGACCGCCGATGCCCTGCGGGGCAAACAGCGTGACCAGCACAAAGGACAGGCCCAGGAGGACCAGCCACCAATCCACCCAGTCCACGGTGTAGAACCCAAGCGGGATGGACGGCACCTGACCGCCCGTGAACCAGGTGGAGACGAGGCTGACAAAGGCCGCGCCAAGCACGGCGCCGTAAAGCCGTCCGCGCCCGCCGATGGCGACCCAGACCGCGAGGTAGATCGAGGCAATCGGCGCCATTTCTCCGGGGTTGATGATACCCGCCTGCGGATAATAGAGCGCGCCGGCGATGCCTGCGATCACGGCGGTGAGGACAAAGACGAAGAGTTTATAGCCCTCGACCGAATAGCCCATGAAGCGCACGCGCTGCTCGTCGTCGCGGATGCCGCGAATGACCGAGCCGAATTTGCCCGACACCACCCAGGCACAGAGCAGATAGCCCAACGCCAGCGCCAGCGCCGAGGCCCAGAAGAACCAGATCGAGATCAGCGATTGGGGCACTGCGTCGAGGTGAGGCAGGTTTTGCAGGCCCGACAGGCCGTTGTTGCCGCGCAACCCGCTTTCGTTCTGGTAGAGGTAGAGCGAGAGGGCCAGCGTCATCGCTTGGGTCAGGATCGACAGGTAGACGCCCGTGACGCGGCTGCGAAACGCGAGCCAGCCAAACACCAGCGCCAAAAGGCCCGGCACCAGCACGACAAGGATCAGTTGCAGCGGCAGGCTATGGGCAAAGGCCCAGACAGCGGGGAATTGGTTCGATCCGACGACGCCGAAAATCTGCCCGCCGATGGCGTCGCGGATTTCGGTCGGGGTGGGGGGCAGGGCCGCGTTCATCAAGGAACCCATGACGATGTCGCGGGTGCGCTCGTACATCAGCCACATGCCGATCATGTAGCCGCCAAGGCCGAAAAAGGCGAAATGCCCGAGCGACAGGATGCCGATGTAGCCCCAGACCAGATCCATCGCGAGAGCGATCAGGCACAGGCACAGGGTCTTGCCGAGGGTTTTCACGAAAGACGTGGAAATAAAGCCCATTCCGGTGGCCTCGGAGCCGACGGTCACAAAGAGCGTGAACAGCGCCAGCAGGCCGATAAAGATGAGGATCGAGGGGTTCTTGGCAAAGAAAGTATTTTGCATGTTAGTCTCCCGCCGCGCGGCCCTTGAGGGCGATGATGCCTCTGGGACGGAACTGGATGAAAATGATGATGAAAATGATCATGTAGGTCTGGGCGGCGAGCGTATTGGCCGGATTGAACCACTCGATTCCCTTTTGCAAAAAGCCGATCATGGTCGCGCCCAAAAGCGTGCCCCAGATGTTGCCAACCCCGCCCACGACCACGGTCATGAAGGACTGGACGATGTAATCCGCCCCAAGCTCGGAAGTTACCTTGGCATAAAGCCCGATGGCGACACCGGCGATACCGGCAATGCCCGAGCCAAGGCCAAAGGTCAGCATGTTCACGCGGTCGGGGTTGATCCCCATGGAGGCGGCCATGCGCGGGTTTTGCGTCACCGCGCGGGTTTCCAGACCCAGTCGGGTTTTCTTCATGATGAACAGGAAAATCCCAAGGAAAATCAACGCCAGCACGAAGATCGCGATGCGGATGTAGGAAATCCCCACCACATCGTTGAGCTGGAACGACCCATCCAGCCAGGAGGGCGAGGTAAGAGGGCGCGCCTGGGTGCCAAAGATGTTCTTGGCAAGTTGTTGCAGGGCAATCGACACCCCGAAGGTCGAAAGCAGCGTTTCGAGCGGGCGGTTGTAGAGCCAGCGGATGATCAGCCGCTCCATCGCCACGCCGGCCGCGAAGGTCACGGCAAAGGCGGCCGGAATCGCAACGATCAGCGACAGGGTGTAGTCGGGAATGATCTGTTGGACCACGTAGCCCGTGTAGGCGCCCATCATGATGAATTCGCCATGGGCCATGTTGATCACCCCCATCACGCCAAAGGTGATGGCAAGGCCGATGGCGGCAAGGAAATAGATCGAGGCCAGCGACAGCCCGTCCAGCGACAGATCGAGGAACTGGTTAAAGCCCACTTTCGTACCGATCCCTGTCAACGCGTCGCTGGCCGCATCCGTGACCAGCGCAGAGGGTTCTGCGAAGGTCTCGTAAAAGGTAAAGCCGTCCAGAATGGTGTCGATTTCATCCGGCGTTGCGGCCAGCGGCACTGTGCCCTCGGCGGCCAAGGCCGCATAGGCGCGCGCGCGGGTCTCATCACTGTCGAGATCGGCAACGGCGATGCCGCCGACCTGACCATCAACGATATTGGCCTCAAGCGCGGCGCGGTTGTCCGCCACCGTAAGGAGCGGCGGCGCAAGGTCGTTGTCGACCAGCAAGGCGTAGGCCTCAAGGCGCGGCAGGGCGTCCGAACCGACTTTGAGCGTGCGCGCGACATTTCCGCCCTCGGGCAGGGTTGTGCCGACGCGCAGGGTGGTGGCGACCAGCGGGTTCAACGCGGCGCGCGCATCGACCCCCAGATCGCCGTTGAAATAGCCAATCGCCTCGACGCGCTCTGCGTCACTCTCGCCAAATCGCACGGTTAACAGGCGTTCCAGCCGCTCGGCGCGGGCGCGATTGGCCGCATCCATGTCTTTGTCCAGAACGCTGCGCAGCGGGGCCAGATGCGAGGCGTCGCCGTCGCGTTCGATGCCCGCTAAAGCCGCGCCGCGCACGGCCGGATCGTCGGAATTGAGCTGGAAGGACACCAGAGCCGCCCCCATCAATCCGCGAATGCCGGAGTTGGGCTTGAGCTGGGTGAAGTCATCCTCGGGCATGTCCCCAAGGGGCTCGCCGGTCGAAAAATCAAAAATCCGCAGCGTGTCGCGGTCCACTTCCTCTGCGTAGAAAAACAAACCGTCGCTGTCGCGCTGCCACATCTCGCGCGCTTGCCATTTTTCCAGCACGCTTTGCGCTTGGGGCAGGCCGGAGGTGGCAAGGGCATCGATTGCGGGCTGGATGGTACGCCGCGACGCGGCCTCGATGAGGTCGCGGTTGGCTTGCAACAGGGACTGGATGGGCGAAAGCGCGGGCATCGCCGCACTGGCTGTCGCACCGGGTGCCTCACCGGGTGCCTCACTGGCCTGAGGTGGTGTCTCTGTTTGCGTGGGCGCGCCATCTTGCGCCAGCGCCGCTGTGCCATGGGCAAGGGCAAGGGCGCACAAAAGCGCGGCAAGCCGTCCGGAAGTCTTGAAAATCATGGGGTCGCCTGACTGAGGAGGAGGGGGCGAAACGGGAGCCCGCAAAGAGGCTCCCGTCAGGATCATGCAAAGGCCGATCAGTAGTTCGATTTGACCTGAACGCAGGTCTCGGTTTCGGTGTTGTACATCCCGCAGTCGAGTTCGCTCCAGTCGGAGGTCAGCACTGCAGATTCCGGCAGGAAGTCGGTCCAGGCATCGCCGGGAACCGGATCGGTCTGGCTGATGATGTCGAACTGGCCATCCTCAAGGATCTCGCCGATCAGAACCGGCTTGGTGAGGTGGTGGTTGGGCAGCATTTCCGCCGTGGAGCCGGTGAGGTTGGGGAAAGTCTGGCCGACCATCGCATCGACAACGGCGTCCACATCGGTGGTGCCGGCGGCTTCAACGGCCTGAACCCACATGTTGAAGCCGATGTAGGTGGCTTCCATGGGATCGTTGGTCACGCGGGTGTCGTCGCCGGTGAACGCATGCCACGCCTCGATGAAGGTCTCGTTTTCGGGGGTGTCAGCGGATTCAAAGTAGTTCCACGCTGCGAGGTGACCGACAAGGTTGGAGGTGTCGAGACCCGACAGTTCTTCCTCGCCCACCGAGAAGGCGACGACGGGGATGTCATCGGCCGAAATGCCCTGCGCGGCGAGTTCTTTGTAAAAGCCGATGTTCGCATCGCCGTTGATGGTCGAAATCACGCCGACCTTTTTGCCGTCCGCGCCCAGTGCCACAACGTCGGAAACGATTTTCGACCAGTCGGAATGGCCAAAGGGGGTGTAGTTCACGAAAATATCGTCGTCCGCGATGCCCTTGTCGCCCAGGTAGGCCTCAAGAATGTTGTTCGTGGTACGCGGGTAGACATAGTCGGTGCCCAGCAGCGCGAATTTCTCGACGCCCAGTTCTTCGAGGAAATAGTCGGTGGCGGGGATTGCTTGCTGGTTCGGGGCCGCGCCGGTGTAGAACACGTTTTTGGACGATTCCTCGCCCTCGTATTGCACGGGGTAGAACAGCAGGCCGTTGAGCTCTTCGATCACGGGCAGTACCGATTTGCGCGACACGGAGGTCCAGCAGCCGAACATCACGTCAACGCCTTCGACGGTGATCAGCTCGCGGGCTTTTTCAGCAAACAGCGGCCAGTCGGACGCGGGGTCCACGACCACGGGCACCAGCATTTCGCCGTTGATGCCGCCCTTTTTGTTCTGCTCTTCGATGAGCATCAAAACGGTGTCTTTCAACGTGGTTTCGGAGATGGCCATCGTGCCGGAGAGCGAGTGCAAGACGCCGACTTTGATGTCGGCATGTGCTGCGGTCGTGGCGGCCAGAACGCTCAGGCTGGCGGTCGCGAGAAGCTTTTTCATGGTAGATGTCCCAGTTTATTTTTCCCTGTTGGACGTGGCGCGGCGTCGAGCCTGTGCCTCGGTCCGTGGATGACCCTGCGGGAGGTCACGGGGTTTTGTCTTGTCGAAAATTTTGGCACAGCCACTGGGCCGACCGGAGGCGCGCGGGGGCGGGTTCGGGCCTGAGGCCCCGGCACGCCCGTGATTCCCTGTGGGGGGTGCGGGGCGCTTTTGCCGTGCGCGGAGATGAGTAAAGCGCATAAAAGATTGTAGTTTTTTTCAGGACCGGCCCTGCGCAGATGCACGTCGCGGGGCAGGGCTTGGTGCGGCTCGCTCGGAACCGGCGCTCTGTTAAGACGGTGTAAAGGGGGCATTGATGCGGCGATGAATAAATGCGCCGATGGTCAATAATTGTGCAAAATGCCTGATTTCTGCGCGTGCAGGAATCGGTGCGCCTCTTGTTGGCGGGGTCTTGGCCAACGCCTTGGCGGCTGCGGACAGGCGCACCGCAGGCTGCGCCGCGCGGGGGCACGCGGCGGGGTTTTCAGGGCTAGTTCAGGAAATATTGCGCGAAAATCGGCGCGCTCGCCCCGCCGATCACGCGCGCATTGCCGCCGACGCTGCCCTGTTCGATGCGCGGCGGGATCAGCCCGCGTGTATCGAGCGACGCGAAGCTGTCGCGCACCACCTCGACCAGCCGCGCGCGCACATCCGTTGGAAAAGCGCCGTCGATGACGATGGCCTCGAAGTCGATGACGGCGCAGACGGAAATCGATGCGCGGGCAATTTCGCGCCCCGTCCGTTCGATCCATGCTGCGACAAAAGGTTCGATGGTGGTCCAGTCCTGCGGTTGCTGCCACAGGATGCTGGGGTCTTTCCCCGCCATCACCAGATCGGCTTCCAGAAGGTAGATCGACGCGGTGTCGATCAGTTGGCGCGGATTGCCTGCGGCGTCTGCGGTGCGCAGCGACCCGAAGGCGCCGGCGTTGCGCTGATGGCCCTCCAGAACCGAGTTGTCGAGCACCACACCGCCCCCGATAAACGAGCCCAGAAAGAAATAGGCATAGTCGCGAAAGGCGCGGCCCCGGCCAAAGGCATGTTCGGCCCGACAGGCGGCAGTTGCGTCATTTTCGATGTAGACGGGCAGGTCGGAAAACTCCGCGATCCGCGCGACGATATCCACATCGCGCCATGTCACCGATTCTTCGGGCGGCGCGCCGAGGGCTTCGGTCCAGTTCCAGATCTCGAAGGGCGCCGCAAGGCCGATGCCCGTGATGCGGTTGCGATGGTCGGCGGGCAGGCCAAGGGTCAGCTTGGTGATTCCCTCGCGCAGATAGCCCAGAATGAGGTCGGGCATCGGGTAGCGGTAGGTGAGCTGGCTTTGCCCGTGAATTGCGCCGTGCAAGTCCATGATGACCAGATCGGCAGAGCGGCGCCCGACCTTCATTCCGATGGAATACGCGCCCGAAGCGGCCAGTTTCATCGGGATGGACGGCTTGCCCACTTTGCCGCGAACCGGTTCGCCACGTTCAAGAAACCCGTCGGTTTCCAGTTTGCGCAGGATGACCGAAACGGTCTGGGGAGACAGGTTGGACAGGCGTGCAAGATCGCTGCCGGGCATGGCGCCATGGCGTTGCAGCAACGTCATGATCAGCCGTTCGTTATGGTCACGTACCCCGCGCTGGTTCACGCCAGCGCTGATGGCGGTGATCTGGTCTCCGTCCATATTCTGTCTCCTCCTGATCACATCTAGCCTCCGGTTTAATTAATAAATCAAGTAGATTTATTTATTGACGTGTTGCGGTGAATCGGGTTTCTTGTGGGCAATCCTGATGGCCCGAGTGGCACAGGACATGAAGGGGCCAAGGGGAGTTGGCACCCAATTTCTGGGAGGAATACCATGAAAAAACTTCTGGCCGGTACGGCCCTCGCATTTGCATCCATGTCCGGCGCATCCTTTGCTGCTGACACCACTGCGTGCCTCATCACCAAAACCGACACCAACCCCTTCTTCGTGAAAATGAAAGAAGGCGCCTCGGCAGCGGCGGCTGAAAACGGTATTGATCTCAACACTTTCGCCGGCAAAATCGACGGCGACGTGGAAACTCAAATCGCCGCCGTTGAATCCTGCATCGCTGCGGGCGCGAAAGGCATTCTGATCACCCCCTCCGACAGCCGCGCTTTGGCTCCCGTTGTGGGTCAGGCCCGCGACGCAGGTCTGCTTGTGATTGCCCTCGACACCCCCTTTGAGCCTGCCGAGACGGCAGATGCAACCTTTGCCACCGACAACTTCCTTGCCGGTGAGCTGATCGGCCAGTGGGCCGCGGCCACGATGGGCGACACGTCGGAGGCGAAAATCGCGCTGCTCGACCTCAACCCCTCGCAAATCTCCGTGGATTACCTGCGCGACAACGGCTTCTTGCAGGGCTTTGGCGTCGACATCAAAGACCCCACCAAAATGGGTGACGAAGATGACGCACGCATCGTTGGCAACGACGTGACCAACGGCAACGAAGAGGGCGGGCGCACCGCCATGGAAAACCTGCTGCAAAAAGACAGCGGTGTGAACGTGGTCTACACCATCAACGAACCTGCCGCTGCGGGTGCCTATGAGGCCCTGAAATCGGTCGGTCTTGAAGATCAGGCGCTGATCGTCTCCGTCGATGGCGGCTGCCCGGGCGTGCAGAACGTCGCGGACGGCGTGATCGGCGCAACCTCCATGCAGTTCCCGCTGCTGATGGCCTCCAAGGGCATCGAAGCGATCAAAGCCTATGCGGAAACCGGCGAAAAGCCGCAAAACACCGACGGCCTTGATTTCGTGAACACCGGCGTCGAGCTGGTGACAGATGCGCCCGTCGAGGGCATCCCCTCGATCACCTCCGAGGAAGCGCTCGGCAAGTGCTGGGGCTAATTCCCGCCTAACCGTTTGAGGGGAGGCGGCTCTGTCCGCCTCTCTTCTTTATTTCAGACACGAGCATGGGGGGCCTCATGAGCGATACAACCCAACCGACCCGCAAGGGTCAGGAATTTGAACAAACACTGGACGCCTCCGACAAAACCGTCGCCTCTTTCGAACACGAAAGTCGCGGGTTCGTCGACCGTCTTCAGCACGCGCTGCACAGCAATCCCACGCTTGTGCCCGTGATCGTGCTGATCGGGGCCGTTGCCGTGTTCGGTCTGATTGCGGGGGGCAAGTTTTTCTCCGCCTTCAACCTGTCTTTGATCATCCAGCAGGTGTCGATCATCGGCATTCTGGCAGCGGCGCAATCGCTGATCGTTCTGACCGCAGGCATCGACCTGTCCGTCGCCGCGATCATGGTGCTGATGGCCGTCATCGCGGGCAATCTGTCGGTCTACATGGGTGTGCCGCCCGTGCTTGGCTTGCTGGCCTCATTCGTTGGCGGTACGGCGGCGGGCCTGATGAACGGCCTTCTGGTCACGCGCGTGAAATTGCCGCCCTTCATCACGACGCTGGGCACATGGTCGATCTTTTACGCGCTGAACCTCTGGCTGTCGGGCGCGCAATCCATCCGCTCGCAAGACATTGACGCCAATGCCTCGATCCTGAAATTCTTTGGCAATAACATCGCCTTGGGCGGCGCGCGCATCACCTACGGCTCGATCCTGATGGTCGCTGTTTTTGCGGTGCTATGGTATATGCTGAACAAAACCGCCTGGGGCCGCCACGTCTATGCTATCGGCGACGACAAGGACTCGGCAGAACTTGCCGGTATCCGCACCGACCGCACGTTGCTTTCCGTCTACGCGCTGTCCGGTTTTGTCTGTGCGATTGCCGCCTGGGCCTCGATCGGCCGCGTGGGCTCGATCTCGCCGCAAGCCTTCTACGAGGGCAACCTGCAGTCGATCACCGCAGTGGTTATCGGGGGCATCTCGCTCTTTGGCGGGCGCGGCTCGATCATGGGCGCTCTGTTTGGCGCGCTGATCGTGGGGGTCTTCCAGTCCGGTCTGCGCCTCGCCGGGGTGGACGTGCTCTGGCAGGTCTTTGCCATCGGCTGGCTCATCATCTTCGCAGTTGCCATCGACCAATGGATTAGAAAGGTTTCGGCATGACACAACCCGTAATCAAAGCCCGTGGTCTGGTAAAACGCTACGGCAAAGTGACGGCCCTTGATCACTGTGACTTCGACCTCATGCCCGGTGAAATCGTGGCGGTGATCGGTGACAACGGGGCAGGCAAGTCCTCCCTGATCAAGGCGATCAGCGGCGCGGTTTCGATCGACGCGGGCACCATCGAGTTGGAAGGCAAGCCGATCAGCTTTTCCTCCCCGCTTGAGGCCCAGGATGCGGGCATTGCGACCGTCTACCAGACGCTTGCGCTGTCGCCTGCCTTGTCGATCGTGGACAACATGTTCATGGGGCGCGAAATCCGCAAAGAAGGGATCGCAGGGTCGGTCTTTCGGGCACTTGATCACGCCAAAATGCGCGAGATTGCCCGCGAAAAGCTGTCCGAACTTGGCCTGATGACCATCCAGAACATCGACCAGCCGGTCGAAACCCTTTCGGGGGGGCAGCGTCAGGGTGTCGCCGTTGCGCGCGCTGCGGCCTTCGGGTCCAAGGTCATCATCCTCGACGAGCCGACAGCGGCGCTTGGGGTGAAGGAAAGCCGGCGCGTGCTGGAACTCATTCTGGATGTGCGCTCGCGCGGCATTCCGATCATCCTGATCTCGCACAACATGCCCCATGTCTTTGAGGTGGCGGATAAAATCCACATCCATCGTCTGGGCAAGCGTCTGTGCGTGATCGATCCCAAAGAGTATTCCATGTCCGATGCGGTGGCCTTTATGACCGGCGCGAAACTTCCCGAGGGGGCAGTTGAAGCGGCATGATCGACAGTCTCGTTGCGCGGATCGCTGCCCTTCCTCCCCGCTTTTCGGGCAGCGGTCTGCGCGCGGGACCCTCTGAAATGATCCGGTATCGCATCGCGATTGCCGGAGCGCCGGCCAGCGGGAAATCCACGCTGGCCGACGTGCTGTGTGAACGCCTGAACGCGCAGGGGCGGCGTGCCAAAGTCGTGCCGATGGACGGTTTTCACCTCGACAATGCCCTCCTTGAGGCCCGCGGGCTTTTGGCGCGCAAGGGCGCCCCCGAAACCTTTGATGCGGGCGGGTTTGCCCGACTGGTGCGCGCCATTGGCACCGACCCGGAGGTCTTTATCCCGCTGTTTGACCGCGCGCGCGACCTGTCGCTGAACGGGGCGGATGTGATCAGCGCCGATACGGAAATCGCGATTTTCGAGGGCAATTACCTGTTGTTTGACGACGAGAACTGGCGCGAACTGGCGTCGCTATGGGACTTGTCGATCTGCCTTGATGTGCCTGAACGCGTGCTGCGCGCGCGGCTGGTGCAACGCTGGCTGGATCACGGGCTTTCGGCGGAGGCGGCGCTGCAACGGGCCGAATCCAACGACTTGCCCAATGCCGCACGGGTGCGCGCCGCTCCTTTGGAAGCCGATATCACCCTGCGCATGCCCGTTTGATCGCCCCTCGCCAAGCCTGTAAAAATCGGGCAAGTTGCGGCGCAGGCAAAAAACGGGACCCAAAATGAAAGAGCTGACCCTTCGCCAGATCGAAGTGCTGCGCGCCGTGATGCTGGCGGGCACGATCAAAGGTGCAGCCGACCTGCTCAACGTGTCCTCCCCCGGCATTTCGCGTCTTATCCGCCACCTCGAAGACAGCCTTGGCCTGCGTCTGTTCGAGCGCAAAGCGGGTCTGTTCGTTCCCGCCGAGGAAGCGCGTGCGATTTTCGAAATGGTGCATCAGGTTTACCGACAGGTCGAAAACCTCAACGAAAGCGTCGCTGCCCTGCGCAAAGGCGAGGACGTCGGCGTTGCCTTTGCCTGCGCGCCCTCGATTGCGCAATTCATTGCCGCGCGCTCGATCCGTGGTATCCGCACCCGCTTTCCCGACCTGGCGATCGACCTCAACATCCTCAAGATCGAGGAGATGGTAGACTATCTGTTGCTTGAAAAGGGCGAGTTCGTGGTCATGTCGTCGCTCACCAATAACGCCGCCCTCGAGAGTGCCGAATTGGCCGTCGGGCGCGTTGTGGCGATCATGCCTGACGATCACCCGCTGGCCGCGCAGCCCGTGGTGTCGGTGCAGGATTTGGTGAATTATCCCATCGTCGGCGTCGATCCCAAAGACCCCTATGGCCGCATTCTGGCGGCGCCTTTCACCAACGCGGGCCTTGATGTGCCCTATTCGATGCGTGGCCGCTTTGCCCAATCCGTGGTCAGCCTTGTGCGTCACGGGTTGGGGGTGGCCTTGATCGACGAATTTTCCGTCGCCGAAGTCTATATGCCCGGCGTTGCGCGCCGCGCCTTGGTCGAAGGGGGCGAGATCACCGCCTATGTGGTGACGAAAAAGGGGCGGCAGATGTCGTCCTTTGCGGAATTCGCCATCGAACAGTTCCGCCGCGAACTGACCAAAGCCACCGAGCGCACGGCATGGGACGATGCCCCGACCAGCAGGTCCAAATCGGGGGGGCAGATCGAGTCCTCGTCTTAACGTCATGTTATCTGGGGTGGTGAAGATGTATTTGCCGTTAACCCAAAGCCTGCGCTATTCTGTCACAATCGCTCTGACCCCCAAAAAAAGAGACGTGCCATGACCCGCCCTGCGCCATCTTCGCTGATCAAAACCTCGCCGTTGAAAACCTCGATTGCCACCGTCTCCATTTCGGGCAACCTGCGCGAAAAGCTGGAAGCGATTGCAGCCGCAGGTTTTGACGGGATCGAGATTTTCGAACAGGATTTCGTCGCAGACATTGGCAGCCCGCGCGAGATTGGCAATATGATCCGCGACCACGGGCTCGAGATCACCCTGTTCCAGCCGTTTCGCGATTTCGAAGGTCTGACCGGCGATCTGCGCCAGCGTGCCTTTGATCGCGCCGCGCGCAAATTCGACGTGATGGACCAGCTTGGCACCGATACGATCCTGTTCTGCTCGACGCTGCACCCCAAGGCTCTGGGCGGCATCGACCGCGCTGCCGACGATTACCGCGAACTTGGCGAGATGGCCGCACCGCGCGGCATCAAGGTCGCCTATGAGGCGCTGGCCTGGGGGAAATATGTCTGGGATCACCGTGATGCCTGGGAAACCGTGCGCCGCGCCGATCACCCCAATATCGGCCTGTGTCTCGACAGTTTCCACTCGCTCTCGCGCGGCATCGACAGCAATTCGATCCACGCCATTCCGGGGGACAAGATCTTCTTTCTCCAGCTCGCCGATGCGCCGCTGATCGAAATGGATTACCTCTATTGGTCGCGCCATTTCCGCTCCATGCCCGGCGAGGGCGACCTGCCGGTGGTGGATTTCATGCGCGCTGTGGCCGCGACGGGCTACTCCGGCCCGATGAGCCTTGAGATTTTCAACGACCAGTTTCGGGGCGGCAGTCCGCGCGGCTTGGCGCGCGATGGGTATCGCTCGCTTATCAACCTGACGGATCAGGTGCAGCGCGCCGAACCGACCACCGTTCTGGGTCAGCCCGCGCTGCCCGCCCCCACCAAAATCGACGGTGTCGAATTTATCGAATTCGCCAGCCACGGCGCGGAGGCTGACAAGCTTGCGACCACCCTGACGCAACTGGGGTTTTCCCACGCCGGACAGCATAAATCCAAACGGGTGGCATTGTGGCGGCAAGGGGCGATCAACATCGTGATCAACACCGAGGAAGCGGGCTTTGCCCATGCGTCCTACGCCACGCATGGCACCGGCGTTTGTGATATCGGCCTGCGGGTGGATAACGCCGCCGCTACGGTCACCCGCGCGCAGGCCTTGGGGGCTGTTCCCTTTGCGCAGGAGGTCGGGCCGGGGGAATTGGTGATCCCCGCAATCCGCTCCGTCGGCAGTTCGGTGATGCATTTTCTGGATGAAACCAGCGGTTTGGACCGTGTGTGGGATGTGGAATTCGACCATCTCGACACCGACACCACCGGCGCAGGCCTGACGCGTGTCGATCACGTTGCCGAAACCATGAGCTACGATGAAATGCTCAGCTGGTCGCTGTTTTACACCTCGTTGTTTGAGATGGGCAAAAGTCCGATGGTCGATGTGATCGACCCTGACGGGCTGGTGCGCAGTCAGGCGGTCGAAACCCCCGATGGTGCGCTGCGCCTCACGCTGAACGGGGCTGAAACCCACCGTACCTTTGCGGGGCATTTTCTGGCCGATAGCTTTGGTTCTTCGGTCCAGCATATCGCCTTCGAGACCGGTGATATTTTCGCGACGATGGAGGGGATCGTGGCGCGCGGGTTCAAACCGCTCGATATGCCGCAAAACTACTACGACGATCTTGCGGCGCGCTTTGGTCTTGCGCCCGAATTGATCGAAAAAATGCAGGCGCTCGATATCCTGTATGACGAGGATGCGCAGGGGCAGTTTTTCCAGGTTTACAGCCGCCCGCAGGCCGGTGGTCTTTTTTTTGAAATTATCCAGCGTTGCGCAGGGTACAATGGCTACGGCGCGCCCAACGCGCCCTTCCGGATCGCCAGCCAGAAGCGCCACATGCGCGCCAAGGGCATGCCGTCACGCTGATTTACCAGAGCCGGAACATAAAAAAGGGCCGCCACCAGCCAATGCTGGGGCGGCCCTTTTGATGGCGAAATCTGGCCTTAGCGGGTGCCGCGCACAACGCTGCTGATCGCCCCGCGGCTCAGGCCGATGTCGTTCAATTCGTGATCGGACATCGCGTTGAGCATGCGGATGGTTTTTTCGGCTTGGAGCGCACGGATGGCTTTTTGTGCCACGCGCTTGAGGCCGGCAAAAGCGCTGTTTGCAACAGGGGTGGAAACGGCGGAGGAGGTGAGGGTCGCCATGGTTAGGATGCCTTTGTTCATTTTGCGCTGATTGCGCGGTCAATCGTGTTCTGAATCCGCACATAAGTTAGGCGGTTTAAGAACGCCAATGCCAAAAGAACATGCCCGCCATGCTGGTTTTGCAAGGCGGGCAGGCAGGGGCGTGGTTTGCGAAAAACCGAATGGATTCGAAAGGGTTAGCCGTCCTGTCGCGAAGTCTCTTGGACCTGCGCGCGCCCGCTGCGGGCGTTGATCCAGCAAATGACCGCCGTCAAAACCAGTCCGGCGGCCTCGACGATGAGGCTGGCAGCACTGCCCACAGGCCAAACCAGAGCCAGAGTCGTCAGCGCTGCGGCGCAAAACAGCCCGATGCGATGCGCCCAGCTGAGGTGGCGCACGAACCAGCCTGTCATCGCCGTCCCCGCAGCAAAGACGCCGGTAAAGGCCGCAACCGTTGCAAGCGTGATTGTCAGCGGCGTGCCGATCAGCAGCAATTGCGGCGCATAGACAAAGAGGAAGGGGGCGACCACCTTCACAAACCCGAGCCGCATTGCCTCAACGGCTGTTTCATTCGGCTCGGCCCCCGCGATGGAGGCCCCCGCATAGGCCGCAAGGGCGACAGGGGGCGTGATGGCCGACAGCAACCCGTAGTAAAAGATGAACATATGCGCCGCGATGACCGGCAGCCCGAAGCTTTCCAGCGCGGGGGCGATGAGGATCGCAAGCAGGAGATAGGCGGCGGAGGTCGGCATCCCGAGCCCCAAGACGAAGCTTGCAACCATCGTGAGGATCAGCACCAAAAACAGGTTGTCGCCGCCAAAGTCGAGGATCAACGAGCTGAGTTTAAGCGCCATGCCCGTGAGCGTCAGAACCCCGATCAACATGCCCGCGACGGCCACGGCGGCGACCACGGGCAAGACGTTTTTCACCGTGTTCATCATCACTTCGAGGATGGCAACGGGGCCGATGCGGGTTGCTTTGGTGGCGGTGGCGACGATTAGCGTGGCAATCAGGCACAGCACAGCCGCCGCAGCGGGCGTGTAGCCGATGGCGAGAAAGACGATCAACGCCAGAAGCGGCAGCAACAGATGGCCGCGTTTGAACAGCACTTCGCGCAGCTTGGGGATCTCGCCATCATCACCGCGCCCGAGGTCGTATTTTCCCGCCTCTTCGCGCACGCCGACCAACAGGGCAAACACATAGAGCAGGGCAGGGATCAGCGCCGCCGCCGCAATCGTGGCATAGGGCGTCTGCGTCAGCTCGGCCATCAAGAAGGCCGCAGCTCCCATCACGGGCGGCATGATCTGCCCCGCCGACGAGGCCGCCGCTTCAATCGCGCCCGCCACTTTGGGGCGATAGCCTGTGCGCTTCATCAGCGGGATGGTGAAGGTGCCCGTGGTCACAACGCCGGCCACCGCAGAGCCGTTGATCGAGGAAAACATGGTCGAGGAAATCACCGCCGTCAGGGCCGGACCGCCCTGAATGCGACCGGTCAGGGAATGGGCGAGGTCGACAAAGACCTGCCCCAGTCCCGTGCGCAACAACAGCGTTCCAAGCAGGGAAAACAGCACGATATACTGCGCCGCCACCCCCATCGGCAGGCCAAACAGGCCCTCGGTGCGCAAGAACAGGTTCGAGGTGACGCGCCCCAGCGAATAGCCCGCATGGCCGTAGGTTCCCGGGATCAGATCCCCGAAAAACGCATAGGCAAGCGCAAGGATGCCAAGGCCCACCATGACCCAGCCGATCAGGTAGCGCACCAGAACCAGCGTCGCGAGCGCCGACACGATGAACAGCGCCATATCTGTCTCGTTGGCGATTCCGCCCGAGCGGATGATGTTCATGTAGTTGGTCCAAAGGTAAGGACCGGGGATCAGCACAGCGAGCGCCAGCAGGTACAGCGCGCCGCGCCACAAGACGCTGGTGCGTTTCGTGGCGACCGCAACAAGCCCCGCCGAAACCAGCAAGGAAAAGAAGGTCGAGCGCAGGATCAGCGCGGTGACATTGCCATACCACGCCGAGTTGATGACAAGGGCGGTGGCAAGAAACGACAGCAGCGCCAAGGCCAGCGTCGCAGCGCGATGTTCGGCGCGCGACAGGGTGCCTTGCGGCAGGATGGTCCAGAATTCGCTCATGGGAATGCTCCGCAAAAGGCAACAGACCGGCGCGTGAACGCCGGCCTGCTTATAGGGGGGGAAGCCGACTTACTGTTCGTCGAAGTAGCGCTGCGCGCCTTCGTGCAGGGCAATCGGTGTCGCCGTCGCCCCCGCAAGGGTCATGCTTTTGGCGGCGGGGTGAACCGCGCCGAGGGCCTCGAGGTTGTCAAACAGCGTCTTGGTGATGCTGTAGACCAGTTCGGGGTCGGCATCTGCGGCTGTAAACAGGATCGCCGGATCGCCCAAAGCGCCGATGGTGTCATCGTTGCCTGCATAGACCCCTGCGGGAATTTCGTTGAATTCATAAAACGGGTAGTCGGCAATCACTGCGTCGGCCTGCGCGCGCGTGACCGGCACCAGCTTGACGTCTTTGGTGGTGCTTAGTTCGATCAGCGCTGCGGCAGGCACCCCCGCCAGCACAAAGGTGCCGTCCAATTGGCCGTTCTGGATCGCGCCCGTGGCTTCGCCATAGGACAGGAACGAGATTCTGCCCAGGTTGAACGCATCCACCGAGGTCAGCAACCGCTCGGAAATCACCGAGGCGTTCGATCCCGGCGGGCCGACAGACACTTTGAGATCACCGATATCGGCCACATCGTCCAAGGCTTTTGCAGCGGAAACAGCGATTTGCAGCGTGGCAGGATAGAGATAGGCGATGGCGGCAACGTTTTGGGCGTCGCCCTCGAAGGTCCCTGTGCCTTCTTTGCCTTCATAGAGGGTCGAGGCCGAGGAGAACCCCATCGTCATCTCGCCGTTCGACACGCGGCGCACGTTTTCCACCGATGCGCCGGTCACTTCGGCATTGGCGCTGACACCCTCAAGGTTGCGGCTCAGGATATCGGCCATCCCTGCGCCGACCGCGTAGAATACGCCGCCCGTGCCGCCGGTACCGATGGACACGCGATCCTGCGCCATTGCCCCTGTTGCCAGCGTGGACGCAAGAAGCATCGACATGGCACCTGCCATGAGTGTTGATTTGATCATGAAGCCCTCCCAGACTTGCGATAAGCATTCTCTCCGGCACTTAGGGTGGAGTCACCGGGTCATGCCTGCCAATTAGATTTGTCGTGAACTCATAATCTTGCGCTATAGGTGACGATTTGTCACCGGCGCCGGGAGCCATAAAAAACCCTGCGCGCGACGGGGCGTGCAGGGCAGGGATGTCATGTGTAGGTCTTTGACTAGGCGTCTTTATCCGCCAAAAGATCCGCCATCAGCTGTGCCTCGTTCAGGGGGCGGGCAGCGAAGAGTTTCCACGCATGGACACCTTGAAAGAAAAAGAGCTGCCAGCCGGAAATGACTTGCAGGCCCTCGGCCTCGGCGTCTTGCAGGAATTGTGTATCCACAGGGGTATAGACCGCATCAAAGGCCCAATGGGCCCCGCGCATGGCAGCGCGCGGCAAGGGGGTGCCTTCGAGGCCAACCATGCCAACCGGCGTGCAATTGATCAGGCCCTGCGCCTCTTGGGCCGCGGCGCTTGCGTCGTCAAACACCGTAACCTGTACCGCAGGGGCGGCATCGCGCAGATCCTGGGCAAGGCTTTCGGCTTTCTGACGGTCGCGATCCACAAGGTGAAGACGCTCCACCCCCAGCGCGATCAGGCCAAAGGCCACGGCCCGCCCGACGCCGCCCGTGCCGATCATCAGCGTGGGCCCCGGGAGGGCCTCACCGCGCAGGCTTTGGTAGGCGGCGACAAACCCGGAGTAGTCGGTGTTATGGCCTTTCGGGCCATCGGTGTCGAAAATCACCGTGTTCACCGCACCGATGGCGCGCACGAGCGGATCGTCGATCTCGACCAGTCGGGCCGCGCGTTCCTTGTAGGGATAGGTGACATTGATGCCGCGAAAGCCGTGGCGCGCGCAATTGGCAAATGTCGCCTCGAAATCCGTTTTGAGGGTGGCGGGGATCAGGCGGTCATAGACCACGTCCATCCCGTTCTGCGCCCCCGCCAGCCGATGCAACAGCGGCGAGCGAGAGCGGGCGATATTATCGCCGATCAGGCCAAGGTGAAGGTCAGGAGCGGTGTCAGACATGGACGTCACTCCGCCGCTTTGCCACGGCCAAAGACGCGGCGTTTGATCATCGGCCAGAGCGGCGTCTGGTTCACAAAGATGAAGATCACCGCAATGAACAGCACAAGCGACAGCGGGCTGGTGACGATACCCTGCATGAACAGGCCGAAGTCGCCCTTGGCCGAAATGATCGCACGCCGCCAGTTATCATCCAGCAGGCGCGACAGGATCACGCCAAGGATCACAGGGCCAAGCGGATAGCCGTAGTAGCGCATGAAATAGCCAAGAACGCCAAAGCCGAGCATCCAGTAGACATCGGTGATCGAGTTGTTCACCGCATAGGCCCCGACAATGGACAACAGCAGGATCAGCGGGATCAGCACCGCACGCGGCATTTCCACGATCTTGGTAAAGATCTTGATGCCGGTGAGGCCGAAGATCAGCATGAAGAAGTTCGCAACCACCAGCGAGCCAACGATAAACCAGAACATATCGGGTTGGTCGACCATCAGCATCGGGCCGGGGTTGAGGCCATGGATGAACAGCGCGCCGATCATGATCGCGGTCACCGCATCCCCGGGAATGCCCAAGGTCATCATCGGGATGAAGGCCCCGCCAACGGCGGCGTTGTTCGCGGTTTCAGGGGCCACGAGGCCCTCGATGGCGCCATCGCCGAATTCACGCTCGGGATTGCGGGTGACGCGTTTGGCATGGTCATAGGCCATGAGCGCGGCGATATCACCGCCCGTGCCCGGCAAGGCACCGATGATCACCCCGATGGTCGAGGTCTGAAGGCTGAGCGGCAGATGTTTGCGGATGGTGCCAAAGGAGGGCACGATGCGGCTGATTTTCTGTTTCACGGCAACGGTATCGACGTGGTGCAATTGCGCCAGCGCTTCGGACACCCCGAACATCCCGATCATCACGGCGATAAAGGAAATACCCGAGCGCATGACCGGTAGGTCGAAGGTAAAGCGTTCGGTGAAGGTCAGCGGGTCCATGCCCACAGCGCCAAGCGCGATGCCGAATGCACCGGCGAAGATGCCTTTGACAAGGCTGCCGCCCGAGAGGGAGCCGACCAGCAAAATGCCCAGGATCGCCAGCAGCATGTAGTCGCGCGGCTGGAACCCGAGCGCGAAATCCGACACGAAGGGCGCGGCCAGTGCCAGCACGCCGATGCCGATAAATCCGCCAAAGAACGACATGACGGTGGTGACGCCAATGGCCGTGCCCGCCTCGCCGCGTTTGGCCATCGGGTAGCCGTCCATCGCGGTGGCAATCGCCGAGGGCGCGCCGGGAATGTTGAGCAGGATCGCCGTGCGCGAGCCGCCGTAGACGCCGCCCATGTAAATCCCGATCATCAGCGCGATGGCCGGATGGACATCCCACGAAAAGGTAAAGGAGATCAGGATCGACACAGCCATCGTGACCGAGAGGCCGGGAATGGCGCCGACGTAGACGCCCGCCAAGGTACCCAGGCCCACCAGCATCAACAGCTGGGGATGGGTGAAGACCATGAAGAAGGCAGAGAGCATTTCCATCACGATTGGCCCTTCGACAAAAGATTACGGAAGAATTGGATCATTTCGCCCTCGGGGACGATGCCCGCAGGCATCAACACCGTGAACACCACGCGAAACACGAAATAGATGCCGATGAGGCTGGCAAGGGACACCAGGACGGTAAAGCCCCAGCTGCGCTTGGCGAGCAGCTTGATCGCGGCGATCAGGAAAATTGCCGATGTGGGCAAAAAACCGAGCGGCTTGAGGGCAAAACCGTAGGCCAGCAACAAAAGCGCCATCAAAACGACGTTCAGCGGCAGGACTTCGCGCAGGAAGCTGCCCCCCATCGCGGGCAGGCGCAGGGTCTGCGCAGCGGTGATCACCGCCGCCACGAACATCGCAAAGGCGGTGACCATCGGCACGGTGCCCGGCGCAGAGAGGCTTTCAAAGCCGGAAATATCATAGGCGCTCCACATCAGACCAGCGCTCGCAAGCGCGACGAGCAGCGCAAAGACGGCCTCGCCGGGCTTGCGTTTCATCTGTGGGCGGGGAGCGGCAGGGGCGACGGCTGCCACGTCGGGCGCCTCGCTTGCGGTTTGGCTGGCAGTAGGTGTGGAGGTCATGATCTGTCCCTTATGGGCCGGAAAGGGGGTAGAGGGGCCGCCCGCAACGGCAGGCCTGCCTCTGAAACGACAAACGCCGCCCTTCTGTCGAGGAAAAGAGCGGCGCCGGTTCTGGATGTCCGACACGGGTGCGCGTGCCGGACAAAACTGTCGTCAGGGAAAGCGCGAGGGCTTATTCACCCGGACGTGCGATGCCGAACTCTTCGGGCGAGGTCTTGGTCAGACCTGCGTCCTGCATCAGCCAGGCAGTGGTTTCCTGCCATTTGGTCAGGAAGTCGGAGGCCTCATCGCCGGAGATGTTCATCATGGTGAACCCACGACCGTCCATCAGGGCTTTGAAGTCTTCGGCTTCTGCGCCGGTGGCGTAGGCGTCCGACAGCTTGGCAACAACGTCATCCGGCGTGCCCTTTTTGACGAAAACGCCAAAGAACGGACCCCAAGGCAGCAGCGACTCATAGTCGGGCTGGGCGGAAGAGATCGTGGGAACATCCGGCAGCGCCGAGGAGGCGGTGTTGTCAAAGACGGCCAGCGGTTTCATCGTGCCGGCACGGATGCCTTCCACGGCAGCGCCAAGCACGGCGGGCATAACGTCGATTGCGCCACCTTGCAGAGCGGTCAGCGCGGGGCCGTCACCGTCGTAGGGCACAAAGATCACATCGAGGTCACCCTCGACGGATTCGATCATCGCCGTCACGACCGAGGGCAGACCGCCGGGGCCGGTCGAGCCAAAGCGCAGATCGCCCGGATTGTCGGCGATGAACTGCATCATGCCGGCGTAATCGTCGAAGGGGGCATCGGGGCCAGCCACGAGGATCGGCGTGCCGCGCGCCAGAATGTTGATGGGGGTGAAGTCGTTGTAGTCTTTGTCACCAAGGCCCATGACCTTGTAGAGCAGCGGGTTTTCCGCGCCCATCATCAAAGTGTAGCCATCGGCATCGCCGTTTGCGACCTGGTTCAGCGCGATTGCGCCCACGCCGCCGGTGACGTTTTGCATCACGATGGTGCCGCCAAGCGCCTCTTCGGCGTGGGGGGTGACCGAACGCATCACGGTATCGGTCGAACCGCCGGCACCCCATTGGATGATGCCTTGGATTTCTTTGGTGGGGTAATCTTGGGCAACTGCACCGGTGACGCCAAGTGCAAGTGCCGAAACAGCACCGAGAATAAGGTGTTTCATGTCTCTCCTCCCAGAGATTGGATGCGGCGCAGTCCCGATGACTGCGTTCCGTCGTAAAATAGGATTCCCGAAGTCGCGGATAACGTCAAATACATTGCGAGGACACCTGTGAACATGATGTTAATACTTGGCGCGCGGCGGGGTGGGGGCTTAACCCGAGGTTACCCCTATGACCTGTAAGGTATTTGACCCCGCCGCGTCAAAGGGTGACCGTTCACCAAAATTTGGCGTCCCGCACAACCTCACAGCTGCGCGGCGCAGCCCAGCACAGGAGCCCCCCCATGAGCCGTTTGATTTCCGTCGCCCATCTGACCGCGCTGGACCTTGCGCCTGTGCCGTTCATCGAGGCCGCCGCGCGTGCCGGTTTCGGCGGGGTGGGCCTGCGGTTGCTGCAGGTGACCGACACGAGCGCGGCCTATCCCGTGCCGCTGGGCAGCGTCGCCCTGCGCGAAACCCAAGCGGCGTTGCGCGACACCGGATTGGTGGTGCCCGATATCGAATTCGTGAAAATTACGCCGGATTTCGACGTGCAGGCCTTGCGCCCGATTCTGGACAGCGGCGCGGCCCTTGGTGCCCGACACCTTATTGCGGCACCCTATGACGAGGATTTGTCGCGACTCGCGCAGAATTTGGGGGCGCTCAGCGCGCTGTCTAAGACCTTCGGGATCGTCACCGTGTTGGAATTCTTCCCCTGGACGGTGGTGCCCGACCTTGCAAGCGCGTGGCGTGTGGTGCAGGCGGCAGGTCCGGACACGGGTGTGTTGGTCGATAGTTTGCATTTCGACCGCTCCGGATCGACGCTCGCCGACCTTGCGCAGATCCCGCCCGAGCGACTGCCTTTTGTGCATCTGTGCGATGCCCCTGTGCACCCGCCCTACAACACCCAGGAGTTGCTGCACACCGCGCGTGAGGATCGCCTTCCTGCGGGGCAGGGGGCGATTGATCTGCCCACGCTTCTGGCTGGGATGCGCGCCGATATCCCGGTTGGCGTCGAGGTGCCGATGGGATCGTTTTACGCAAAAAACGGCCCGCAAGCCGTGCTGGACCTCGTATATTCTGCAACGCAGCGTCTTTTGAGCGGCGTTTAACACGCTGATTTCTAGCATAAAATGCCCGATCCCCAGCGTGGAGAACCGTGCTGGCGCGAATATCACAAAATTGTAATCAAAATGAGATGTGAACGCGGCACGGGCGCGCCATATCCAAAGACAGACAGCAATACGCGCATGAGGCGGAGCAATGACGACTTTTTCGGGCCCCCGATCCAAGACTGATATGACCTTTCGGACATCAGACAGTTTCTTGCGCTCCCCAGCCGGGTTCCCGACCGTCCCCCCCACCGCGCCAACGCCCGCTGGTGCTGCAAGGCTGCCGGATGCGGTGCGCGGGGCGCGGATTTCTCCCGAAGCGACGCATCACCGCAGCCTGTTTTTGTCCGACCTCCATCTGGGCGCAAAATCGGCCCGCCCCGATCTGATTCTGGCATTCTTGCGCCAGAATACCGCCGATACGGTCTATCTGGTCGGGGATATCGTCGATAACTGGCACCCGCTGGCGCAAAACTGGACGCAGGAGCATCACGATGTGCTGCATCATCTGCTTGCGTTGCCTGCCCAGGGGGCGCGGGTGATTTATGTGCCAGGCAATCATGATGCGTTTTTCCGCCAATACGCTGGACGGATGTACGAGGGCATCGAAGTGCGTCTGGACGCGGTGCATCGCGCGGCTGACGGGGCGCAATATCTTGTGGTGCATGGCGATTGCTGCGACGTGTTTTCGCGCCGCGCCCCGATTTTGTCGCGCCTCGGGGCCATGATCGAAACCGGTGTGCGCAGCCTTGATGCCCTGCAAAAAGCGGTGACCCGGCGCTTGGACTGGCGGGACTGGGACGGGATCGAGCGTACGATTTCGGCCACCAACGCCATGATCCGAAAGCATGACCGTTTCGAGGAACGGTTGAGCGATCTGGCGCGCGCAGGCGGGTATGACGGGGTCATTTGTGGACATTTCCACCAAGCGAGCCTGCGCGATATCGAGGGCGTGACCTATGCCAATTGCGGCGACTGGGTCGGGTCGAATACGGCGATGGTCGAAGGCGCGGACGGCCGGTTGCGCCTGATCGGTAGCCCGCAAGCTCCGCATCCGTCGCGGCGGTTTGACGTTGCTGCCGAGGAGGGCGAGCACGCGCTCGCAATCTGATGGGCTTGCTTTGGATCATTTTGGGCCTGTTCGCGCTGGCAGCCTTGCTGGTGCATGTGGTGACCTGCGCTGTCGTGGCGGTGCGGTTTCGAAAGCGCCCTGCGCCACCAGTGGCCGCGCCTTTGCCCCTGAGCATCCTGCGTCCGGTCTGTGGCGACGATCCCTTGATGGAGGAAACGCTTGAAACCAGCTTTGCCGGTCTGCGCGCCCCGAGCGAGGTGATCTTTTGCCTTGCCAGCGCCAGCGATCCCGCGCTGCCAACGGTGCGGCGGGTTGTGGCGCGCCACGCCGATGTGGCGCGGGTGCTGATCGGCGAGACCCAGATCAGCGGCAACCCCAAACTGAACAATCTTCACAAAGGCTGGCATGCGGCAACGCAGGACCATGTGGTGATGATCGACAGCAATGTCTTGTTACCACAGGACTATTTGCAAATTCTAAGCGCGACCTGGCAGGCGGGCGGCGCGCAGGTCGGCCTTGTGACCTCCCCGCCGGTCGCTATCCGTGCGCCCGATTTCGGCGCAAGGCTTGAGGCGGCCTGTCTCAATACCTATCAGGATCGCTGGCAGTTGGCCGCCGACAGCTTTGGCATGGGATACGCGCAGGGCAAGGTGTTGATGTGGCGCAAAGATTTCCTTGATGCGCGTGGCGGTCTTGCGGCCTTGTCGCATAATCTTGCAGAAGATGTCGCCTCCACCAAAGTGGTGCGCAGCGCGGGGTTGCGGGTGCGCGTCCTGGCGCAGCCTTTTGCCCAGCCCCTGGGGCCGCGCAGCTTTGCGGCG
The DNA here is from genome assembly GCF_900172375.1 of Aquimixticola soesokkakensis. Classification (GTDB taxonomy): domain Bacteria; phylum Pseudomonadota; class Alphaproteobacteria; order Rhodobacterales; family Rhodobacteraceae; genus Aquimixticola; species Aquimixticola soesokkakensis. Next base: position 80,534 of record NZ_FWFS01000007.1, read on the forward strand.
GTCTGGCAGCGGCAAGTGCGCTGGGCCAAAGTGCGCCGCGACGGGTTTGCGGCGCTCTATGGGGCGGAACTTCTGTCCATGGCGCTTGTGCCGTTTCTCGCGCTCCTGGCGCTTGTCCTCGGGGGGCAGGCCCCGCTCGTTCTGGCGGTTTTGTTCATCCTTGTGTGGTACGGCAGCGAATGGGCGCTGGCGGCCGTGGCCGGATGGCCCTGTGGTCCCAAAGACCGCGTGGCCTGGGTGGCGCGCGACCTGTTGTTGCCCGCGATCTGGGGCGCCGGCTACGCGGGACGCAGTTTTGAATGGCGCGGCAACGCCATGGGCGCAGGCCCTCAGCGCGCAAAGGACCTCTCATGACCAGCGCGGACCTTTATAACCTTGTGCAGACCTACGGGCTGTCGTTGCTGTTTCCGCTTTCGGTGCTCGAGGGGCCGATCGTGACGGTTCTGGCAGGGTTTCTGGCCCGTCAGGAATTGCTGCCGCTTGGTTGGGCGTTTGGGGTGCTGGTCGCGGGCGATCTGACCGGAGATGCGCTTCACTATGCGCTGGGGCGGTCGGGCCTGCGGATTTTGCCCGAACGCTGGCAGCGTCGCTGTCATGCAACCCCCGACCAGATCGCGCCGATGGTCGCCCATTTCGCGCAGAAAGGCGGGCGGACGCTATTCGTGGCCAAGATTACCCATAGTTTGGGGTTTGCGGCCCTTGTCGCTGCGGGCGCGGCGCGGATGCCATTCGGATCGTTCCTCTTTTTCAACCTTCTCGGCACGCTCCCCAAAACGGCCGCTCTGTTGGCCTTGGGCTATGTGTTCGGGCGCACGGATCAGGGGCTTGCCCATCTGGTTTTCGTCGCCACGCTGGTCGGCTTTGCCATCTGCCTTGCCCTCTTGCTGCGCATGTTCCTCAAACACCGGTGTAAAACATGACCGTTTCTCAGCCTGTGCAGGTCTCCTGCATCGTTCCTGCCTATAACGAGGGGCCCCGTCTGCGGGCGGTGCTGGAGGCGTTGCTGGCGCAGCCGTTGATCGACGAGATCATCGTGGTCGATGACGGCTCAAGCGATGATACGGTGGCAGTGGCCCAAGCGATTGCGGGCGTAGTGGTTCACCGTATGGGGCAAAACGGCGGCAAGACCCGTGCCTTGGCGGCGGGCATTGCGCGCGCGCGCGGTGACAGCCTTTTGTTCATCGACGCGGATCTGAGCGGCTTGGCCGCCGATGATCTGGAGCGCTTGATTGCGCCGGTGCGCGCGGGGCGTGCGGATATGTCGATCAGCCTGCGCCGCAATGCGCCGCGCCCGTGGCACTGGATCGGACTGGACTATATTTCGGGTGAACGGATGATGCGCCGCGCCTTGCTGGAAGACGGGCTGGACGAACTTGCCGCTTTGCCGCGCTTTGGCTTTGAGGTCTGGCTGAACCGGCGCTGCGTTGCACATCGCGCGCGCATCGCTGTGGTGCGCTGGGATGCGGTCGACAGCCCGCTCAAATCCGCGAAATTCGGCGTTTGGGCGGGGGTAAAAGCCGATCTGCGGATGATGGGCGATTTGTTTTCCAGCGCCTCGCCGATCGAGTTGCTGCGCCAGATCGTCCAGATGCGCCGTCAGGTGATCTGAGGGATAAGCTCGGCTTCCAGCGGGATCAAACAGGCCTGCAGCGCGTGGTAAATGTCCGGCTTTCCGGCGAAAACGGTTTCCTTCGGCACGCCTGCCGCGTCCACTTCGTGAAACCACCCGCCGTTTTCATGGTCGATCAACGTGGTGTCTGCAAAGGCCCAAACCCGCTCGTAGGCCTCGAAAAACTGTGCTTTGCCCGTGACTTGTCCAAGGCGGTAGGCCGCGCCGATGGCCTCGGCGCAGGGCCACCAGAACCGCCAGTCGCGCGATACGCTGCCGTCCCAGTCCAACGTGTAGGCAAGCCCGCCTGTCGCCAGCCAAGCTTCGCGCATTGCGCGCTCGAACAGCGCTTGGGCGGCGGGGATGAGCCATTCGGGCGGCGTCGGATGGGCGCTGTGCAACTCGACCAGAAGGCGGGCCCATTCGATCGCATGGCCGGGGGTGGTGCCTGAGGGGCGAAACATCGCATCGCCGTCAAAACTGCGATCAACGGTCCAATCTGTGTGGAAATGTTCGGGCACGACCCAGTTTGCGGCGCGGGCCTGCCTGTCGATGAAGAACGTCGCGATGTGCAGGGCCCAGTCCAACACCGCCTGCTGCCCCCAGGTGGCATAGGCGGCAAGCAGCGCCTCGGTCAGATGCATATTCGCATTCATGCCGCGATAGGGGAGAGCGGCAGACCAATCGGCGGCGAAGGTATCGGCCACCAGTCCGGTGTCGTCGCGAAAATGATCCTCAAGAGCCGCCAGCGCATGGTCGCGCAGCACGGCGGCTTTGGGGTGGCCAAGCCTGCCTGCAGAACTCGCGGCCAGCAGGACAAAGGCATGGCCATAGGCCTGTTTTTGGGTGTCGAGGGGGCCGTTTGCGTCCAGCGACCAGATGAAGCCGCCGTTTTGCGCGTCAAAATGGCTCTCAAGCAGATAGGTCAGGCCGTGATCGACGACTTGCGAGGTCATCAAATGGCCGAGCGGCGCGGCAATGGCGTAGGAATGCACCATCCGGCAGGTTTCATGCAGCGCGCGCGGGCTGGCGGGCAGCGGGCGGCCTTGGCGGTCGAGCACGGCAAACCCGCCTTCGGGGGCAAGCGATCCGGCGTGAAAATCCAGCAAGCGCTGCGCCTCGGTCGCAAGCCATGCGCCGCGATAGCGGCTTTGGGAGAGGTCGGGTTGGGTCATGGCCTGAGACGATATCCTGAGGGAAAAGGGGGCGGTCAGTCGAAAGTGCCCGTCACACGCCCCAGCAACATGAAACCGCGCGCGGTGCGGGTATCGGCCAGCTCGGCGATCTCGCTATCGGAGGCGGTTTTTTCGAACTCGGCAAAGGTTTTGTCAAATTTGCGCAGGAAATGGTGCACCGCGTCGCGGAAAATCGCATCCTGGCGCATACGCCCTGCGGTGAGCGCCAGAGACGAGCGGTCGCGCACCCCCCCCAAGGGGGCGACGGCCTTGCCGCGCTCGCCCTGTGCAAATTTGCGCCACACGTCGGGTTTGGCACGGTCCGGTTTGAGGTCGTCCATGTAGATACCGTCCTGGCTGAGCAAGGTCAGAACGTCTTGCGCGGCCTGGATCAACTGGCTGACGGAGCGATCCGAAAGCGCACGGCGCAGGGCGCGAAACCCCTCTTTGTCCTCGGCCGTCTCGGGGAAGTTCAACGCTTTGACAAAATCGGCCACGGATAGCGGCGTCGACAGCGCCTCGGCGGGGGTGCCAAGGGCGAGACTGCCCTGATCCTCGGTCAAAACCGGCGCGGCGATGGCAAGTTTGTCATCCGCCATCGAGGTGGGGCGGATCGATGTGAACATCGCCAAGGTTGTCTCGGTCTTGCGCTGGGCCGCGGCGATTTCTTCGAGTTTTTTCTCGACCGAATGGTTCGCGCCGCCCTGTTTGGATTGCAGATAGCTTGTGCGCAGGGCGGAAATAGCCGCGTCCAACCGCGTTGCTTCCTCGCGCATGATGGTCGCCGCGCGCATCGACATCGCGCCGACCCAAATCATCCCGATGGGCATGAAAATGGCGATCAAGATCATCACAAAGCGGATAGACTCAAAGCCATCGCCCCCCTCGGCGGGGCTGGCGATCAGGAAATAGGCCACGGTGAACAGCAGCCACAGAAGCGACAGCACCGCCGCGATCAGCTCGGTCGAGGTGATGCGGGGCTGTTCTTCGGGGCGGCGGTAAACGCCCATGTCGACGGTTTCGCTTTTGGCTTCGGTCACTTCACGCGTCCCTGTGCTGCCCCAAATCGGGCGTTTGGCGTCAGATATACGCCACTTTCAGGATTTCATAGCCTTTCACGCCACCGGGGGTCGAAACCTCGATACTATCGCCTTCTTCCTTGCCGATCAGGGCGCGAGCGATGGGCGATTTGATGTTCAAAAGACCCTTTTCAATATTGGCCTCATATTGCCCGACGATTTGATAGGTCTTTTCCTCATCGGTGTCTTCATCGACGATGGTGACGGTCGCGGAAAACTTGATCGAGCCGGAAAGGGTTTTGGGATCAATGACTTCTGTGAGGGACAAAACCCCCTCAAGTTCCTTGATCCGCCCCTCGATAAAGCTCTGCTTTTCACGCGCGGAATGGTATTCGGCGTTTTCGGACAAATCGCCATGCTCGCGGGCCTCGGCAATGGCGCGGATGATTTCCGGCCGGTCCTTGGACTTGAGCTGTTTCAGCTCGCTGCTCAGCGCGGTGTGGCCCGCGCGTGTCATCAGGATCTTTTCCATAGCACTCAGTTCACGCTGTTTGCGCATCTCTTTGGACGCGTTGGATACACAGATACCCCGCAGGGTCCCGCGCGGGGGCCCAGCAAGGCGCTTTCGTCGCACCACCTGACCCAAATCGGGAGGGGATTGCAAGAGATTCAGCGCGCAAGGTCCGTGGCGGCACAGCCCAGCGAGCGGGGATTGGAGCAAATGCAGTGGCAAGCTGCGCGAAATTGCCCCAAACCCTGTGAAACGGCTTGTGACGGAAGGAAATTTTACGGCTTAAATTGACCGTTACCCTCCAATGCAGCTATGCACGAGGCAAGAGCGATAAGCTACAGGAATCATTTTATGTCCCAAATTGAACGCGAAACGATGGAATATGACGTTGTGATCGTCGGCGCAGGCCCCGCCGGTCTGTCCGCCGCGATCCGTCTCAAGCAATTGGATGCCGATTTAAGCGTTGTTGTGTTGGAAAAAGGCTCTGAAGTGGGGGCGCATATCCTGTCGGGCGCGGTTCTGGACCCTGTCGGGCTGGATGCGCTGATCCCTGACTGGAAAGCCAAGGGCGCGCCGGTGTCGACCAAGGTCGCCAAGGACAACTTTTATATTCTGGGGGAGGCGGGGCAGTTGCGGGTGCCCAATTTCCCCATGCCGCCGCTGATGAACAACCACGGCAACTACATCGTCTCGATGGGCAATGTCTGTCGCTGGCTGGCCGAGCAGGCCGAGGAACTGGGGGTTGAGGTCTTCCCCGGCATGTCCTGTTCCGAGCTGGTCTGGGGCGATGCCGGCGAAGTCAAAGGCGTTGTGGCCGGTGAATTCGGCAAGAACTCCGATGGCAGCATCGGGGATGCCTATGAGCCGGGCATGGAACTTCACGGCAAATATGTTTTGCTGGGCGAGGGCGTGCGCGGGTCCCTGTCCAAAGAGGTGATCGCGAGATTCGATCTGTCTGCGGGGCGCGAGCCGCAGAAATTCGGCCTCGGGATGAAGGAAATCTGGGAAATCGACCCCGAGAAACACAAGCTCGGAACCGTGACCCATACGATGGGCTGGCCTCTGGGGGGCAACGCAGGCGGCGGGTCCTTTATTTATCACGCCGAAAACAATCAGGTTTTCATCGGGTTTGTGGTTCATCTGAACTACAAGAACCCGCATCTCTATCCCTACATGGAATTCCAGCGCCTCAAGCATCACCCGATGATTGCCGAGTTGCTCAAAGGTGGCAAACGCATCGCGTATGGCGCGCGTGCCATCACCGAGGGCGGGTATCAATCCATGCCCAAGGCCGCTTTCCCCGGCGGCGCGCTTTTGGGCTGTTCGGTGGGCATGGTCAACGTGCCGCGCATCAAGGGCAACCATAACGCGATGCTGTCGGGCAAAGCGGCCGCCGAGGCTGCCTTTGCTGCCCTGCAAGCGGGGCGTTCGGGAGACATTCTGGAGGACTATGAGGCGCAACTGCACAGCGGTCCAATCGCCAAAGACCTCAAGAAAGTGCGCAACGTCAAACCGCTTTGGTCGAAATACGGCCTTTGGGCCTCTTTGGCTTTGGGCGGTCTGGACATGTGGACCAATTCCCTCTTTGGCCTGTCGGTGTTTGGCACCGTCAAACATGGCAAGACCGATGCGCAATCGACGGGCAAAGCCGAAGACTACGCGCCGATTGCCTATCCCAAACCGGATGGCACGCTCAGTTTCGATCGCCTGACCAACGTGTCTTTTGCCGCGACCAACCATGAGGAAAGCCAGCCGTGCCATCTGCATCTGGCCGATCCGGATGTGCCGGTTAAGGTGAATTTGCCGCAATTTGCCGGACCGTCGCAGCGCTATTGCCCCGCAGGCGTCTATGAATTTCTGGGCGAGGGCGCGCAGAGCAAGTTCCAGATCAATTTCCAGAACTGTGTGCATTGCAAAACCTGCGATATCAAAGACCCCAGCCAGAACATCAACTGGACGGTGCCCCAGGGCGGTGACGGGCCCAACTACGGCAATATGTAAGGCCGCGCCCGCGATTTGCGCAGGTTGGCGCGCGCGCGCTCACCATCCTGCGAGGCGGGGGCGCCAAATCGCCTCGTGCATTGCGCCTGCGCGGGTGTATGGCTAGGCTTGGGCGAAATATCTGCCTGAAACCGATTACAAAAAGGGGCTTGCATGCCTGCCCGACCCACCGCCCGACCCGATTTCGTCCACAGTTTGCCTGTGCCGGTCCGCTTTGCACAGGCAGGGCGGCAGGCGCGATTGTGGATGTCGGGCGCTGTCTGCGCCGCTGTTCTGACGCTTGCTTGCGTGCCGCAGGGCGCCAGCGCACAAGACATCGGTGCCGATGCGGGGGCCTATCTGGCGATCCGTGCCGCGCAGCGCGACAACAATTTTTCTGCCGTTTCGGATTACGCTTTGCGGGCGTTGATTTCCGATCCCGAGAACGTCGATTTGCTGGAAGCCGCGACCACGGCGGCGCTGATTGCGGGAAACTGGGATGATGCGGTGCAATTGGCGACCCGCCTTGGCGCGCTGCTTCCCGACAATCAGGCGGCCAATATGGTTTTGCTCGCGCAGGAGTTTCGCGAACAGAACTACGACGCGCTGACCGGCGACCTCACGACAGGCGTTGGCGTCAGCCCGCTGGTCAACGGTTTGCTTGGCGCTTGGGCCGAACTTGGCAAGGGCGACATGAGTGCGGCGCTCGACGGTTTTGATGCCGTGTCTGACGGACCCGGACTTGGGGCATTCGGCTTGTATCACAAAGCCTTGGCGCTGGCGCAGGTTGGCGATTTCGAAAGCGCGGCGGATATTCTCGAAAGCCCCGAACTTCCGCCCACCCGTCACGGGGCCATCGCGCTTGCGCAGGTGCTGAGCCAGCTTGAGCGCAACGAGGACGCCATCGCCATGCTCGACACGGTGTTCGGGCGTGATCTGCCCCCCGGCCTGCTGACGCTGCGCACGCGGCTGGAGGCAGGCGAGCTGATCCCCTTTGACAGCGTCGCGACGCCTGTGCAGGGGGCGAGCGAAGTGTTTTTCTCTGTCGCCAGCGCCTTGGAAGGCGAATTGGATGACGCCTATGCGCTGCTCTATGTCCGGCTTGCGCAATATCTTGACCCGACGATGATCGACGCACAGCTTTTGTCGGCGGATTTGTTGTCGCGTTTGGGCAATGCGCAGCTTGCGATTGATGCCTATGCGCTCATTCCCGTTGACGCCCCGACCTATCCGATGGCCGCCTTGGGGCAGGCCGATGCGCTGCGCGCGGCGGGCGATGATGCGGGGGCCTTGGAGGTGCTGCGTGCCCTTGTGGCCAGCCATCCCGCGCTGTCGATTGCCCAGGTCGAACTGGGCGATGCGCTGCGCCGCGAGGAGGATTACGCAGGGGCGGTCAGCGCCTATACGGACGCGCTTGCGACCTTTGAAACGGAAACCTCCAATGAGTGGTTCATCCATTTTGCGCGGGGCATCAGCTATGAGCGCCTTGATGACTGGCCCAAGGCCGAGGCCGATTTCCGCCGTGCGCTGGAATTGCAGCCGGGCCAGCCGCAGGTGCTCAATTACATGGGCTATTCCTTCCTCGAAATGAAAACCAACTACGACGAGGCGATGGAGATGATCCGCGGGGCGGTCGCGGCGCGCCCCGATGACGGCTATATCACCGACTCTCTGGCATGGGGGCTGTTTCGCCTTGGCCGATACGACGAAGCCCTGCCGCCAATGGAACGTGCGGCGCTTTTGATGCCTTCCGATCCGATCATCAACGATCACTTTGGCGATGTTCTCTGGGCGGTCGGGCGGACGCGGGAGGCGCGTTTCCAGTGGCGCCGCGCCATTTCCTTTGAGCCGGAGCCGGAGGAACTTGAGCGGATTCGCAAAAAGCTGGACGTCGGACTGGACCGCGTGCTCATCGACGAGGGCGAGGAGCCGACACGTCCGCTCAGTGACGGTTGAGCGCGCAATGCCGGACCTTGACGTGGCGCGCACGGCCGATGCGGTGCGCGTCTTTGCCCCCGCCAAAATCAATCTTAGCCTGCATGTGACCGGCCAGCGTGCCGATGGGTATCACCTGCTCGACAGCCTCGTGGTTTTTGTCGATGTTGGGGATCAAATCAGCGCGGCGCGCGCGGATATGTTTTCTCTGGCGCTGAGCGGTCCCATGGCGGCAGGCCTGAGGGACACAGCCGATAATCTGGTGCTGCGTGCCGCAAGATTGGGCGGTGTGCCGCTGGCGCTTGGCCTGGACAAACATCTGCCTGTGGCCTCGGGCATCGGCGGTGGATCGACAGACGCCGCCGCCGCGCTGAAAGCCGCTGGCCGATTGGGCGCGCCGCGCCCGTCAGCGCAGGAGGTGCTGGCGCTGGGGGCGGATGTGCCGGTCTGCCTTGCCGGCGTGTCAGCGCGGATGCAGGGCATTGGCGATGTGATCACAGCGCAGCCCTTGCCCCCGCTGCACATGGTTCTGGTGAACTCCGGCGTGCCGGTCGCAACGCCCGATGTCTTCAAAGGGTTGACCACAAAGAATAATCCACCAATGGAGGCCGGGCTCTCGCGCTGGCCTGACAGTCTTGCCTTCATCGACTGGTTGGCCTTGCAGCGCAACGATCTGGAAAAACCCGCCTGCAAAGTGGCACCGGAAATCGGCGCGACGCTTGTGGCGCTGTCCTTGTCGCCGGACGTGTTGATGGTGCGGATGTCGGGCTCGGGCGCGACCTGTTTCGGCCTTTACCCCAGCCGCCTTCACGCGGAAACGGCGGCCTATCAAATCGCGCGCATGAACCCGTGGTGGTGGGTGCAGGCCGCAAGCACCTTGCCAGGCTAGGCGCCGCGGCAATCCCTGCGGGCGTTATTTCAACCGCGCAACCACGTAATCGGCAATGTCGCACAGCATGTCGCGCAGGTCGCTCTCGGGAACGATCTCGAGCGCGGCCTTGGCCTTGTCGGACCACGCGATCGCGACTTTGCGGGTGTCCTCGAGGGCGCCGTGTTTGGTGAGTAAGGCGATGGCCTGTTCGAGGTCGCCGTCCTCCTGATTGCCTTTCTCGATCACTTTGGACCAAAAAGCGCGTTCCGTGGCGTCGGCTTTTGCCACGGCTTTGATCAGCGGCAGCGTAAGCTTGCGTTCGCGAAAATCGTCGCCGATGTTTTTGCCGATCTCGCCCGTGCCCCAGTAATCGAGCAGGTCATCGACAATCTGGAAGCTGATCCCCAAAGCATCGCCGTAATCGCGCAGCGCATCGACAACGGTCTCGTCAGCCCCCGCAATCACCGCGCCCACTTCGGTGGCGGCGGAAAACAGCGCGGCCGTCTTGCCGCGCACAACCTGCAAATAGATGTCCTCACCGGTGCGCAGGTCCTGCGCCGCCGTCAATTGCAAGACCTCCCCTTCGGAGATCGTCGCCGACGCGTTGGACAGGATCGACAGCACGCGCATCGAGCCGGTGTCGGTCATCAACTGAAAGGCGCGCGCCAAAAGGTAGTCGCCCACCAGCACCGAAGATTTGTTGTCCCACAACAGGTTCGCGGTGGGGCGTCCGCGCCGCTGCGCGCTTTCATCGACCACGTCGTCGTGCAACAGCGTGGCGGTATGGATGAATTCGACCGTCGCGGCGAGATGGATGTGATAGGGGCCCTCGTAGCCGCACACACCGGCTGCGGCCAAGGTCAGCATCGGGCGAAGACGTTTGCCGCCTGCTTCAACGAGATGGGCGGTCACTTCGGGAATACGCGGCGCGTGTTTGGAGGCCATCCGCTCGCGGATCAGCGCATTGACGGCGGCCATGTCATCCGACAGATGCGCTGCAAGACGTTCGTGCGGTTTGACCGAAGCGTTATCAAGCCCCATTGCCTTCTCCTTTTCGCGCCCTCGACACTGCGTCGCGAATGCTCTTAAGTCATGTCATATGAAACAGCTTTTACGCAGTACAAATCCGGCTGATCTGGCCTACGCGCGCGCCCTTCTTGAAGGCGAGGATATAGCCTGCTTCGAACTGGACGTCCATATGAGCGTCCTCGATGGCTCGCTGGGAATTTTGCCCCGCCGACTGATGGTGATCGACCGCGACCTGTTTCGTGCGCGGGCGCTTTTGCGTGAGGCGGGGTTCGAGCTGGAAGAATGAACCCTTTGACATGCGACGATTTTCTGGGCGGTAAAGTCCGGTTGTGGCAGCCTGCGCGCGGCTATCGCGCAGGCGTGGACCCTGTGCTTTTGGCCGCAAGCGTGCCCGCACGCGCAGGCGACAGCGTTCTGGAATTGGGGTGCGGGGCGGGGGCTGCGTCACTTTGTCTGGCCGCGCGCGTGTCGGGTTTGCGCGTAACGGGGGTGGAACTGCAGCCCGCCTATGCCGATCTGGCGCGCCGCAACGCGCGCGAGAACGGCGTGGATATGACCGTGATCGAGGCCGATCTGGGCGCGCTGCCCATGGCGGTGAAATCCCGACGGTTCGACCATGTGATCATGAACCCGCCCTATTTTGATCGCACTGCGTCGATTTCCTCGACACAAGCGGCGCGCGAAGCGGCGATGGGGGAGGCGACGCCGCTCAAAGACTGGCTTGCGGTGGCCGCGCGCCGTCTCGCACCGCGCGGGTATCTGTCGTTGATCCATCGCGCGGAGCGGTTGCCCGAAATTATGACCTGCATCACAGGCACGCTCGGCTCGATCCGGCTGCGCGCTATCGAACCGCGAGCAGGGCGTGCGGCAAGCCTTGTGTTGGTTCAGGCGCGCAAAGAGGGGCGCGCGGCCTTTGTGCTTGAGCCGCCGTTGCGGATGCATGCGGGCGCGCGACATATGAGTGATCGCGACGATTACACCCCCGAAGTGGTCGCAATTTTACGCGATGGCCAAAAGTTGCCGGAATGCTCTTAACTCTTTGGTAAGATTTCGCGTGGCACCCTGTGATTGTCACAAAAAATTCGCAGCGCTGCGTGACACGACTCAAAAAATATGCTGCACTTGTCATGCGGATGTTACAGTGTCCGCGACACAGCGAGAGGAGACGACATGAACTTGAGTTCTCACGTTTTGGAGTTGAAGAAGAAACACCAAACCCTCTCGGAGGCTGTCCGATCTGCCCAGCGCAGTCCGGCAACCGATGGCCTCCGGATCGCCGAGATGAAGAAACAGAAACTTCGTCTCAAAGAACAGATTAACCGGCTCGCAAACGCCTGATCTGAAACACAAACCCTGTAACGACATACCCTGTTGACTGAAACCGGATCACGCTTTTTGCGTGACCCTGCGGCTCCCTTGCGCGGCGAATAAAGCGCCCGCAGTGATGAGAGCCGCCGCCACGAACAGGGACGGGCGTGCCATTGCCGCGCCCGTCACCACAAGGGCGACTGTTGAAAGCAACGGTGCGGCGTAGGAGGCCGTGCCAAGAAGCTGGATATCGCCCTTTTTCACGCCGATGTCCCAGACATAGAAGGCGGCGCCCACCGGCCCGATCCCGAGCCCAAGAATAGCAAGCCAGCCCGTGGGGCGGCTTGGCCAGAGTGTTTGCTCAAGGGCAAGATGCGCTGCCAGCGCCAAAATCGCAGAGGCCGCGCAGAAGATCGCGACGGCCTCTGTCGGTGTGTCGCCCAGACGGCGCGAACCAACGGAATAGCCCGACCAAAACAGCGCCGCGACCAAAGCGACGGCGTAGCCTGCGCCTGCAGCGGGGTCAAAATCCGCGCCCCGATCCAGCAAAATGAGCGCCACCCCTGCAAAGGCAAGGCCCGCCCCGATCAAATGTACGGCGCGCACTCTTTCGCCGGGAAGCAATCCCGAAAACAACACGATCAGCAGCGGCCAAAGATAGCAGATCAATCCAGCTTGCGCGGGCGGGGCCAGTCGCAATGCGGTGAAATAGAGAAAGTGGTAGCCAAAAATTCCAGCGGTTCCAAAGGCATAGACCCAAATGGGCACGTCGCGCAGCTTTGCCCATGTGCCCTTCGCGGCGATCCAGCCAAAGCCGATCAAAGCGCCGATGCCAAGACAAACCGCATTGAGTTGAAGGGGGGACACCGGCGCCGTTGCGACCGTAAAAACGCCCAAAAGCGCCCAGAGTAAAATGGCGATGAGGCCGGTGAGGGTTGCAGCGCGTCGGGTCATGGTCAGCCTTTGTGCAATGGCCTTGCCATTGAACCGACTGCGCCCGAAGCTGCAACGAAAAAAGCCACCCCGAAGGATGGCTTTTGACGTTCAAGCGCGCGGATCAGATGAAATACTGCCCGCCGTTGGCGGTAATGGTCGAGCCGGTGACAAAACCTGCGTCATCAGAGGCCAGGAACACCACGCAGCGCGCGATTTCTTCGGGTTCGCCCAAGCGGCCCACGGGAATCTGGCCGATGATGCTTTCGCGCACTTTTTCCGGCACCGCCATGACCATTTCGGTCGCGATGTAGCCGGGGCAAATCGCATTGACGGTGATGCCATTGCGCGCGCCCTCTTGGGCCAGCGCCTTGGTAAAGCCGATATCGCCCGCTTTTGCCGCCGAGTAATTGGCTTGGGCAAATTGGCCTTTTTGGCCGTTAATCGAAGAAATCGTGATGATCCGCCCGAATTTACGCTCGCGCATGCCCGGCCAGATCGGATGGGTCATGTTGAAAACGCCGCTCAGGTTGGTGTCCATGACCTGCGTCCATTGCTCGCGGGTCATTTTGTGGAACGGCGCATCGCGGGTGATCCCTGCGTTGTTGATCAGCACGTCCACCGGGCCCAGATCGGCCTCCACCTGCGCGATGCCTGCGGCGCAGGCGTCATAATCCGCAACGGACCATTTGTAGGTTTTGATGCCGGTCTCGGCGGTGAAGGCCGCCGCGGCGTCATCGTTGCCAGCATAGTTGGCAGCGACGGTATAGCCTGCGGCTTGCAATGCTTTGGAAATGGATGCGCCGATGCCGCGCGATCCTCCGGTAACCAATGCTACTCGGGCCATAGTTTCCTCCCTTAAGTTCTTAATTTTAGATAGTTTTTTGGGCAGTGCGCACCGCTGATGCGCACTGCAGTGGGGTTAGTCGCGCTCGACGCAGAGGGCGACGCCCATGCCGCCACCGATGCACAGGGTGGCGAGGCCCTTTTTCGCATCGCGGCGCTGCATTTCGAACAGCAGCGTGTTGAGGATCCTGCAGCCGGACGCGCCGATGGGGTGGCCGATGGCAATCGCGCCGCCGTTCACGTTCACGATGGACGGATCCCAGCCCATATCCTTGTTCACCGCGCAGGCCTGTGCGGCGAAGGCTTCGTTGGCTTCGACCAGATCCAGATCGGAGGCCTTCCAGCCCGCTTTTTCCAGCGCCTTGCGCGAGGCGTAGATGGGGCCTGCGCCCATGATCGTCGGGTCGAGACCAACGGTCGCGTAGGACACGATGCGCGCCAGCGGCTGGATGCCGCGTTTTTCGGCATTCGCGGCCGACATCAACAGCACGCCTGCCGCACCGTCATTGAGGCCCGAGGCATTGCCTGCCGTTACCGAGCCGTCGCGATCAAAGGCGGGGCGCAGTTTTTGCATGGTTTCAAGGGAGGCACCGGCACGGATGTATTCGTCCGAGTCGACGGTGATCTCGGCCTTGCGGGTTTTGATCAGGAAGGGGACGATCTCGTCCTTGAATTTGCCCGCGGCTTGGGCAGCTTCGGCCTTGTTCTGGGAGGCAACGGCGAATTCATCCTGCGCCTCGCGCGAGATTTCCCATTTTTTGGCAACGTTTTCAGCGGTGATCCCCATGTGATAGCCGTTGAACGCATCCCAAAGCCCGTCGCGGATCATGCTGTCAATAAAGGACACATCGCCCATTTTATGGCCCTGACGCAGATTGGCGACATGGGGGCTCATGGACATGTTTTCCTGACCGCCAGCGGCGACGATATCAGCGTCGCCCAACAGGATGTGTTGGGCACCAAGCGCAACCGCGCGCAGACCCGACCCACAGACCTGATTGATGCTCCAGGCGGCGGAGGCCTGGGGCAGACCGGCGTTGATATGGGCCTGGCGGGCGGGGTTTTGGCCCTGACCGGCGGTCAGAACCTGACCCAGAATGGTCTCGCTGACCTCGCCTTTTTCGATGCCGGCACGTGCGACGATTTCCGCAAGGACAGCAGCGCCAAGATCGTGGGCCGGTGTATTGGCAAAAGAGCCGCTGAAACTGCCCACGGCAGTGCGTGCAGCGGAGGCGATAACGACTTGGGTCATGGTGTTCCTCTCCCAGTTTTTCTAAGGGGAGAGTGCAAGACCCTTGTGTATTAAGCAACCACAGAACTGCGCGTTTGTGCCCCTAAAACGTTGAATAATTATGCATTCATCGCCGCGCAATTGGGCATTGGTCGCAATAAAGTTGCGCCTGTCATGTATAATTCGTCAGCTTGCTGCGCGGCGAATCTGTGCATTTTCCCAGATCGGATGAATGGTCGGAGCCCCGAAATAGAAGCCTTGCAAACAGTCGATACCGATGCTCGCCAGATACTCCGCATCCTCCAGTGTTTCGACATATTCCGCGACGGTGAACATCTCGAAATGCTGCGCAATCGACACCAGTGCCTGCACCAGAACCTGATTGTCGGGGCTGCGCGCGATGCCGCTGATGAACTGCCCGTCAATTTTGATCATGTCGAAGTAGAAGTCCTTCAGATAGCGAAAGGCCGTGTAGCCTGCGCCGAAATCATCCAGCGCAAAGGAAATGCCCTGCGATTGCAGTTCGTTCATGAAAACGACCACCAGATCGGGCATGATCATGGCCGAGCTTTCGGTGATTTCCAGAATTAACCGTTCGGCGACGTGGCGGTGGCGCGCCAAGCCCTGAGAGAGCGTTTCCTTCCAGCGCGGATAGCCGATGGAACGGGCGGACATGTTGATCGACAGCCGCAGCGCGGGGTTGGCCGCCAGCGCCTCGAGCCCCATTTCCAGCGCCAGACAGTCCAGAATGCGGCCAAGTTCGTTGGTCTCGCAAACGTCGATGAAATCCTTGGCCGGGATCACGCGGCCGGAGGAATCGAGGACACGGATCAGCCCCTCGTAGAAAGCGGGGCGGTCGGGGCGCTGGGTTTGCACGATGGGTTGAAAGGCCAGCATCACATCGCGTTTGCGCAGCGCCTCGCGCACCATGTTCAGCGTGTCGCGGTCACGTTCGGCAACGGCAAAGGACAGCGGACTTTGCGCACCGTCCAGTATTTCCTTGATCTCGCTCGGCCGCATCACAGACATCTTGCTTCTCCGTTCTATTGCGACCAATTTGCGCCATAGGGTCTAACAGAGCGTAAATGCGTGTTTTTTTGACGATTTTTCACTTAATTTGCGCGGTCAGACTAAGCCGTTGTTTGTAGGAGAGTTCTATGGTGAACCGCTGTAAATGGGTTGGAAATGAAACAATTTATATCGACTATCACGATCATGAATGGGGCGTTCCTGTGCACGACAGCAGGGCGCTTTGGGAACAACTGACGCTTGAGAGTTTTCAGTCGGGGCTGAGCTGGATCACGATTCTGCGCAAACGGGAGTCCTTTCGCGCGGCTTTTGACGGGTTCGATCCCGTGAAGGTTGCGGCCTATGGCGACGCGGATGTCGCGCGTTTGCTGGGGGATGCGGGGATTGTGCGCCATCGCGGCAAGATCGAAGCGACCATCCACAATGCGCGGGTGTTTCTGGACATTGATGCCGAACAGGGGTTCGCCAATTTTATGTGGTCTTTTGTCGACGGTGCGCCCGTCCTCAATGATTGGGCATCCATCTCGGATGTGCCCGGATCATCGCCGCATGCCATCGCGGCGGCAAAGGCGTTGAAAACACGCGGCTTTAAATTCTGCGGGCCGACAACGGTCTATGCCTTTATGCAGGCCGCAGGTCTGGTCATGGATCACACGCGCGACTGCCATTGTTTTGCGGCGTTGTCGCGTGCCGATTAACGGGCTGTAAAGGATGTTCTGGTCTACGTGAGGCATCAATCAGCCCTCATGTCTTTTTCGGGACCAGCCAATGACCAAACCAGATACGATGGCGCAGTTTAGCACGCCGTCTTCGCACCGCAGCGCGCATGGCGAAGTGCCCTTTGCCATCGACGAAATCTTTTTCTCGCGCACCGACATGCGTGGTGTGATCCAGGCGGGCAACGATGTCTTCCAGCGGGTGTCGGGCTTTGGCTGGGATCACCTGATCGGCGCCCCCCATAAGGTCATCCGCCATGCGGATATGCCGTCTGGCGTGTTCCACATCCTTTGGGAGCGGATCAAGAAAGGGATTCCGACAGGCGCCTATGTGAAAAACTGCTCGGATGATGGCCGGTTCTACTGGGTCTATGCCGTGATTTCGCCCGTCGAGGGGGGCTATCTGTCGGTGCGCATCAAGCCAAGCACCGCTTTGGCCAAAACCATCGGCGCGGAATATAAAGCCTTTCGCAAAGCCGAGGTGGAGGGCGGGCTGAGCGCCGCACAAAGCGCGACAGCCATTCGCGCGCGCCTCGCCGAACTGGGCTATGCCAGCTATTCCGCCTTTAGTGCCGATGCCTTGGCGCAGGAGCTGACGGCGCGGGACGCGGCGCTGGGGCGCGATGCGGATCGCCGCCTGTCCAGCCTGCGCGCCCTGGTCGAGCCGTTGCGCGCGTTGTGCGACGAGCAGCAGAAACTGTTCCTGAGTTTTGAGGCCATCCGCGGCATTCCCTCGAATATGCGCATCGTCGCGTCGCGGCTGGAACCCGCCGGGGGGCCGATTTCCGCGATTTCACAGAACTATCGTTTGATGTCGGGGGAAATTTCCAATCATCTCAAATCTTTCATGGCCAGCGGGAACGAGCGCGACATTTCCGAAGTGATGCTGGAACAGGTGCGTGGCGCGCTTTTCGTTCTGGCGACCGCACGCATTCAGCGCGAGGTTCGCGAGGATGGGCAGACCCAGCGCACCGGCGGGGACAATCCGATCGACTGGGACCGCGAAAATGCCATTCTGGGCGACATGCTAAACGATTATACCCTGAAAGCGGGGCGTGAGTTGCAATCGGTCACAGCCGATGTGCGCGCCCTAGTGCGCGCCACCCGGGACCTGCGCCAACTTGTAACAGGGCTTGATTCGATTCGGGTCCTGTGTCGGGTGGAAGCAGGGCGCTTGGGGACACAATCGGCGGCGCTTGCGCCGGTGATTGATCAACTGGATCGCTTTCACAAGGAAATCGACGCCAATCTCGAACGGATTCACGATATTGGCGACCGGATTTCCAACCATATCGACAGCGCGCTTCCGCGCCGCATCAACGGCACCCTGCGCTAGAGCCGGGTTTCAGGCCGATTTCAGGCCCGGTTTCAGGGCTCTGCGGCGTTTGACTGCGCACCCTGCGCCACAAGCGCGTTGATCACCGCGCGGGCGTGCGGGGCGTTCCAGTCCGCCTCGCCGGTCATGCGCGCGACCTCATATCCCTGCGCGTCGATCAGGAGCGTCGCGGGCAGGCCCAAAACGGCCATCGAACGGGCCAGTTGGCCTTTCGGGTCGAGCAAGACCGGCAGGGTTTCCACGCCGGTCTCCTCGAAAAACCGCGTGATGGCGGGCAGGGCGTTGCGCCCCGTCGCAATGGGCACGACGGCCACTTCCGCGCCCATCTCGCGGGCCAGCGCGTCGAAGGTCGGCATTTCCTTGCGGCAGGGCGCGCACCACGTGGCCCAGAAATTGAGCACAACCACTTTGCCCGCATAGTCCGACAAAAACCGCTCTGTGCCGTCGGGATCTGTAAAGCTGAGGTCTGGCACGGCCTTGGGTGTTTCCAGAAAGCTCAACTTGCGCATCTCACCCACCCGAAGCGTCTCGATCTGCGCGGCGGGCAGGGGGGCAGTTTGGGCATGCGCGACATTTGCAGTAAGGCTCAGGGCCGTATAAAGGAGAGCAACTGTAAAATTCCTGATCATCCGAGGGCGCCCATGACTGACAAAAAATCCAACGCGATGTGGGGCGGTCGTTTTGCTGCCGGTCCGGATGCGATCATGGAGGCCATCAACGCCTCGATCGGATACGACAAGCGGCTCTACGGCCAGGACATCGCAGGTTCGCGCGCTCATGCGGCGATGCTGGCCGCACAAGGCATCATCACGGATAGCGATGCCCAGACCATTCGGGAAGGGCTTCTCACGGTTTTGTCAGAAATCGAGGGCGGCAGCTTTGAATTCTCCACGGCGCTCGAAGACATCCACATGAATGTCGAGGCGCGGCTGAAGGAAATTATCGGCGAACCCGCTGGTCGCCTGCACACCGCCCGCTCGCGCAACGATCAGGTCGCGACCGATTTCAAACTCTGGACCCGCGATCAGGTCGACGGGGCGATTGCCGGTCTCGAGGCGCTGATCCGCGCGTTGATGGCGCAGGCCGAGGCGGGCGCGGATTGGGTGATGCCCGGATTTACCCACCTGCAAACGGCTCAGCCCGTCACATGGGGGCATCACATGATGGCCTATGTTGAAATGTTCGGCCGCGACATGTCACGATTTGCCGACGCGCGCGCACGGATGAACGAAAATCCGCTGGGCTCGGCCGCGCTCGCGGGCACGGGGTTCCCGATTGACCGCTTTGCGACCTCGGCGGCGCTGGGTTTTGACCGCCCGACGGCCAATTCGCTGGACGCCGTGGCGGACCGCGATTTCGCGCTGGAATTTTTGTCCTGTTGCTCGATCTCGGCGATGCACCTGTCGCGCTTTGCCGAAGAACTGGTGATCTGGTCCTCGGCGCAGTTCCGCTTTGTCGCGCTGTCGGACCGGTTTTCCACCGGCTCCTCGATCATGCCGCAAAAGAAGAACCCCGATGCGGCGGAATTGATCCGCGCCAAAATCGGCCGGATCATGGGCGCGATGGTCGCCCTGTTTACCGTAATGAAGGGCCTGCCGCTCGCCTATTCCAAAGACATGCAGGAAGACAAGGAACAGGTCTTTGACGCCGCAGACAACTTTATGCTCGCGCTGGCGGCGATGACCGGCATGGTGTCGGATATGACGGCGCAGGTGGACAACCTGCGCGCGGCGGCGGCATCGGGTTTCTCGACCGCGACCGATCTTGCCGACTGGCTGGTGCGCGAAGCGGGCCTGCCGTTTCGAGATGCCCACCATGTCACCGGCACGCTGGTCGCAATGGCCGAAAAACAGGGCTGCGATCTGCCCGACCTCAGCCTTGAGGACATGCAGTCGGTCAACGCCGCGATCACCAAAGGCATCTATTCTGTGCTGACGGTGGAAAATTCGGTCGCCTCGCGCGTCAGCTACGGCGGCACAGCCCCTGAACAAGTGCGCCTTCAAATCGCGCGCTGGAAGGAAATCCTGGGATGAAACGTCTTGTGATCGCCTGCGCTTTGAGCCTTGGTCTGGCTGGCTGCGGGGCCGATGGCGCCCCGCAAAAGCCGACGATTTCCGCCAATTCGACGGTGGGGGTGAACAGCAATTCCGGCCTGTTCACCGCCAATTCTATCGGCATCAGCATTCCGCTGAACTAGCCCGTCAGGACTGCGCGCTATGATCTTGCGAAGCCTCTATTTGCTGCTGGCGCTTTGGGGCGCGATCCAGCCGATGCGCTATTTCATCGGCTGGCTGTCGCGCCATGACTGGTCGCTACAAAGTCTGATCGACGCGTGGTTTGCCACTGCGGCGACAACGGGGCTGATGTGGGATGCGACCATCGCGGCGGTGGCTTTGGTGGTTTGGGTGCTGGCCGAAACCTTTGTGCGCCGCAACTGGTCGGCGCTGGTGGTGATCCCGGTCACCTTTCTTATCGGGGTCGGCTGCGGCCTGCCTCTCTATCTCTTTCTCAGAACAAGGCCCGTGACCTGATGGACCACTTTCTTTACCGCAACGGTGTGCTGCATGCCGAAGATGTCGCGATTCCCGAAATCGCTGCCGCCGTGGGGACGCCGTTCTACGTCTATTCCCGTGCAACGCTGGAACGCCATTTCCGCCTGTTCGACGAGGCGCTTGACGGCATGGACCACCTTGTCTGTTTCGCGATGAAGTCGAATTCGAACCAGGCGGTGCTGAAAATCATCGGCGACCTCGGCGCAGGTGTGGATACCGTGTCGATCGGGGAATATCTGCGTGCCAAAGCCGCGGGCATTCCCGGAGAGCGGATCGTGTTTTCCGGCGTCGGCAAAACCCGCGAGGAAATGCGCATCGCTCTGGAAGGCGGCATCCGCCAGTTCAACGTCGAAAGCGAACCCGAGCTGCGCGCCCTCAACGAGGTGGCCCTGTCGCTGGGGGTCAAAGCCCCGATCGCGGTGCGGGTGAACCCCGATGTGGACGCCAAAACCCACGCAAAAATCGCGACCGGCAAATCCGAGAACAAATTCGGCATCCCGATTGCCAAAGCCCGCGCGGTTTACGGTGAAGCGGCGGCGATGGCGGGAATCGAGGTGGTGGGCATCGACGTGCACATCGGCTCGCAGCTCACGCAGCTCGAGCCCTTCGAGCAGGCCTATCTCAAGGTTGCCGATCTCACCCGGGCCTTGCGCGCCGATGGTCACAATATCCGCCGTCTCGATCTGGGCGGGGGCCTCGGGATTCCCTACACCCGCTCCAACGAGGCCCCGCCATTGCCCGCGCAATACGGCGAGGTGATCAAACGCACCGTGGGCCATTTGGGCTGTGAAATCGAAATCGAACCGGGGCGCCTGATCGCGGGGAATGCGGGCATTCTGGTGTCCTCGGTGATCTACCTCAAAGAGGGGGAGGGGCGCGATTTCCTGATCGTCGATGCGGCGATGAACGATCTTTTGCGCCCTGCGATGTATGACGCGCACCACGACATTGTTCCGGTGATCGAGGCACCTGCCGCCACCGAACAGGTGCCCTATGACGTGGTTGGACCGGTGTGTGAATCCGGTGATACTTTTGCCAAACAGCGGATGATGACGCCGCTTGGCGAAGAGGATCTGGTCGCGTTTCGCTCGGCCGGCGCCTACGGCGCGGTCATGGCGTCGGAATATAATTCGCGCCCCATGGTGCCCGAGGTTCTGGTCGATGGTGATCAATTCGCTGTCATCCGCGCCCGTCCGACCTATGAGGACATGATAAACCGCGATACCGTTCCAGAGTGGCTTTGACGCCGGCGATTTGCGCCTTATCGTAAGTGGCAGGCCACCCTTGGTCCGATTGGCATCCGCGCGAGTGCGATGCGCCCGCGAAAGGCACTGAATGACTGACGACCGCCGCCCTTCATTTCCGGCAGACGACGCCCGTCCTTTTGATCCCTCGTTGGCACGCGCGTTGCGCTGGCCGCTGGGGCTGACCTTTGCGGGGCTTTGGGCCGAACGGCTGACGCGCGCCTTTTGGCCGTTGTGGAGCCTCGCCATCGTTTTGATTGCCTTGGCTTTGCTGGGTTTTTTCGCCGCATTGGGCAATATCGCGCTGTGGTTGGCGCTGGGCGTTGGGGTCTGCGCGCTGGGCGCGGCTCTTGTGGGCGGCATCTGGCGGTTTCAACGCCCCCTGCGGGCCGAGGCACTGGCGCGGGTCGATGCAACGCTCAAAGGGTATCCGCTGGCCACGCTGGCCGATGCGCAGGCAATTGGCGCGCAGGATGCGGCATCTGCGGCCGTGTGGCAGGCGCATCTGGCACGGATGCAGGCCCGCGCGCGCACGGCAAAACCGGTCGAGCCGGACCTGCGCCTGTCGGATCGCGACCCCTACTCCTTGCGCTATGTCGCGCTGACGGCGCTTGCCGTGGCGGTGTTGTTCGGCTCGCTGGATCGTTTGGCGCAAACGGCTCTGCCCCAAGGCAACGGCGCGCGCGCGACCCTGTCCGGCCCGAGCTTTGAGGGCTGGATCGAGCCGCCCGCCTATACAGGCGCGCCAACGCGCTACCTCGCTGATATCACTGAGCAACCTGTCGCCGTCCCTGCCGCAAGCACGCTGACCCTGCGTCTCTATGGGGCGCCCGATGCGATCACAGTGACACAGGATATCGCCGATGCGCCGCGTGACAGCCGCGAGGCGGTGCAAACCTATCGCATCGAGCGCGTCGGAACGGTGAGTGTGGGCGAGGAAAGCTGGACCTTTACGCTGACGCCCGATCTGGCCCCCCATATGGTCGCGATGGGCGCGCTCACGCGCAAACCGTCGGGTGAAATGGCGCTGCCCTATTCTGTCAGCGATGACTACGGGGTGACCCGTGTTCAGGCGCGGATCTCGCTTGATGTTGCGGCCGTGGACCGTCGCTACGGCTTTGAAATCGCCCCCGAGCCGCGCGAGGACCTCGTGCTGGACGTTGCCATGCCGATTTCGGGGGATCGTCGGGTCTTCGAAAGCGATTTTGTTGAAAACCTGGCCCAGCACCCGTGGTCCGGTCTGCCGGTGTCGGTCACTTTGACGGGGTTCGATGCGGGCGATCAGGCGGGCCGGTCCGAGCCTGTACACGGGATTTTGCCCGGACGGCGGTTTTTCGATCCGCTTGCAGGCGCGGTGATCGACGTGCGCCGCGAGGTGTTGTGGAACCGTGCCAATGCCCCGCGCGCCGCGCAGGTGCTGCGCGCGCTCAGCTACAAGCCCGAAGAGATTTTTGACGATATGTCGGTCTATTTGCGTCTGCGCTCGGCCGTGCGCCAGATCGAAGCCGAAGGCGCCAGCATGTCCGATGCCGTGCAAGCCGATATCGCGCAAGCCCTTTGGGACATCGCCGCCCAGCTGGAGGATGGCGAATTGGCCGACGCGCTTGAGCGTCTGCGCCGCGCGCAGGATCGCCTGTCCGAGGCCATTCGCGATGGCGCGACCGACGAAGAGATTGCGCAGCTGATGCAGGAATTGCGCGCGGCGATGGATGACTATGTCCAGCAACTGGCCGAGCAACAGGGCGAACAGGACCCGAGCGAAAGCGGCTCGGACAGCCAGATGACGATGAACGGCGATCAGGTGCAGGAGCTGATGGATCGCATTCAGGAGTTGATGGAGCAGGGGCGCATGGCCGAAGCGGCCGAGCTGATGGACGTTTTGCGCGAGCTGATGGAAAACATGCAGGTCGCGCAGGGGGCGGGCGGGCAAGGCGGGCAGGGGCAACAGGCGATGAACGATCTGGCTGAAACCCTGCGCGACCAGCAGGAATTGAACGACGATACCTTCTCGGATTTGCAAAACCAGTTTGGTCAGGGCACGCAGCCACAAGGGCAAACCGACGAACAGGGCAGCCCCCAAGGGCAGGGCCAGCCCCCCCAGGAGGGTGAGGGGCAGGGATCGTCACAAGGTCCGGGTGGCCAGTCGGGGGGCCAGTCGGGGGGGCAGTCGGGCGCACCGCAATCCCCGGGCGATCAGGGTGATCTGGGCGATACGCTGGCCGAGCGCCAGGACAGCTTGCGGCGCGAATTGAACCGCCAGTCAGGCAACCTTCCCGGGGCGGGCACTGCCGAAGGGGACGCGGCGCGCGATGCGTTGGAGCGTGCCGGGCGCGCGATGGATGAGGCACAACAGGCGCTGCGCGACGAGGATTACGCCGGCGCGCTGGACGGTCAGGCGCAAGCGATGGAGGCCTTGCGCGAGGGGATGCGCAGCCTTGGCGAACAGCAGCAGGCGCAAAACCAGCAGCAGGGCGCGCAGGGGCAGGCGGGAGATCCATCCGCGCAGGGGCGCCAGCGCGATCCGCTGGGCCGAAGTGCCGGGGCTGCAGGGCAATTGGGCAGCGACGAAAACATGGTGCAAGACGAGGATGTCTACCGCCGCGCTCAGGATTTGCTGGATGAAATCCGCAAACGCGCGGGCGAGCGCGAGCGCCCGCAAGAGGAACTGGACTATCTCAAGCGGCTTTTGGACAGGTTCTAAGGGGCGAAAATCCAAAAAGGCGGCCCGGGACGCTCGCCGCGCCCGCCCGCGCCAGAGCGGCTTTTACGCCGTCTGCGAGCGGTCAGGATACCAGTCTCATGCGCCGCCGGAAATCTGCGCCAGCATCAGGGACAGGCGCGATGTTGCGGCCGTGAAAATCCCGTCGAGGCCCGCGCGCAGGCTGTTGATCGCGTTGACAAAGCCATCCAGCGCGGGGGTGAGCGCCGGCACGGCCTGGGCCAGCATCGGCGCCAGCAGATACAACACGAGCACCGCGACCACGAGGCCAAGGATCACCCCGAAGCCGAAGCGGAACCCTGCACGTTTGCCGCGCGCAATCAGCACCTCATCTTGCGCGACACTACCGTCATCCTCGCGCTCGGACGCAGAGCGCAGCGTCGAATTGATCTCTTCGATATCGGGCAACAGATCACGGCGCTTGCCGCTACTGCCCTGAACTTCGGGTTCGGGTTGCGGTTCGGGCGGATCGCTTGCGTCGGGTTGGCCGCGCAGGCGGGCCATGCGGGCGCGCAGAGCCGAGGATTTCGATGTGCTCTCGCTTTCCTCCAGCCCTAACTCGGTCTGGGTTTCGAACGGGTTGCTATCGCCGCGCCGCGCGCGGGTCTCGAACTCGGCCTCTTCGCGCAGGATCGACAGGATGCTTTCGTCATGCTGGGTGCGGCGCGGGGCCGCTGCGCTGTCATCCTGAGCGGCGACAGCGGCGCTTACGGCAGCAGAGGGCGCGGCCCAGTCAGGCGCGTCTTGCGGCTCGGGGGGGCTTTCGGTCGGGCTTGCTGTCTCAGGCGCGGGCGTTGGCTCGGGGGCCGCGTCGTGCGGGCTTTCGGGCGGGGCTTGGGGGGCGTCAGCCGCCTCAGGGCCCTCGTCCCAATCCTCGGAGGGCTCGTGCGCGGGCGGGCGCGGCGCGTCCACAACATCAGCCGCAGAAGCGGCGTGCAGGTCCTCATCTGGCAGGGTAAAGCCCAGCTCAGCCGCAAGCTCTGCATCCTGGGATGCAGGCCGCTGGAACCAGGTGTTTCCGCAGTTGGAGCATTGTACGTCGCGCCCCGCATCAGGAATGACCTGCGCGTCCACTTCGTATTGCGCTCCACAGTTCGGACAAATTAGCCGCATATTCTCTCATCCCGGCGTTTCCCGCCTGTGCTAACGGGTTCTAAGCGCTCTTGTTTTCACAAGTGTTAATGAAACAGGCCCGATTGTCCACGCTTTTACAACCCGTCATTGCAACCCGCCCCTGCCTGAGGCAAAACTGTCGCGCAAGAACAGGGGACCGGTGTGATCGAGTTCAAAAATGTCGCCTACGGGTACGGCGGGGGGGATCTGCTGACGGGGATCGACCTGTCGCTGCAAGCGGGGTCCTTTCACTTCCTGACCGGCCCCTCGGGTTCGGGCAAAACAACCTTTCTCAAGATGTGCTATCGCGAGCTTTTGCCAAGTGCGGGGCGGCTGGATATTTTTGACCAGGACGTGCGCGAGATGTCGCGGGACGGCGTGGCGGATTTGCGCCGTCGCATCGGGGTCGTGCATCAGGATTGCCAGTTTCTCGACCACCTGAGTGTCGCGGAAAATGTCGCGCTGCCCCTGACCGTGGCGGGGCGGGCCGTGGATGGCGAGGATCTGATGGCGCTGCTCGGCTGGGTCGGTCTAAGCAAACAGGCCGATGCGTTACCACCCGAGCTGTCGGGGGGGGAACGCCAGCGGGCGGCCCTTGCGCGCGCGGTGATCATGTCGCCCGAGGTGATCATTGCCGACGAACCCACCGGCAACGTCGATTGGGACATGTCGCAACGCCTGCTGACATTGTTGGTCGAGTTGAACCGCATGGGCAAAACCGTGTTGTTGGCGACCCATGACATGAACCTGATCCGCGTGGCCAAGCAACAGGTCGCGACCCGCGTGCTGCGCATTTCCAACCGCAGGTTGCAAGCGGCGGGAGCGGACCTATGAGGCTGACCGACTTTTTCCTGCGCTCGGATGCGGATCGCGTTGTGCCCCCCTCGGGGTTCACGGCACAGTTGACGCTGCTCACGGCGGCGGCGATGGCGTTTCTGGCGGTCTTTGCCCTGGCGCTGTCTTTTGCCACAGGCAGATTGGCCGACCGTTGGAGCGAAGAACTGGCGCGCACGGCGACCGTGCGGATTTCCGCGCCGCTGGATCAGATCGGCGCCCAGACGGAGGCGGCCCTTGCGGTATTGACGACCACCGCGGGCGTGGCGCAGGCCCGGGCGCTGGACCTGAGCGAAGAACAGGCGCTGCTGGAGCCGTGGTTTGGTCCCGATCTGCCTCTGGATCAGTTGCCCATGCCCCAGCTTATCGAAATTATCGAGGACGATCTGGGGTTTGATGCGGAAGGCCTGCGTCTGCGCCTGACAGCCGAAGCGCCGGGGGCCGTGCTTGACGATCACTCGCGTTGGCGCAAACCGCTGGTGCGTGCGGCGGATCGTTTGCGTTTGCTGGGCATTGTGTCGCTGGCGCTGATCGCGGCGGCGACGGGGGCGATGATCACGCTGGCCGCCCATGCCGCGCTGGCCGCAAATGCCCAAGTCATCCGCACGCTGCGCCTTGTCGGGGCGCAAGACAGCTACATCGCGCAGGCCTTTGTGCGCCGCTTTGCCCTGCGCGCGCTCGGAGGGGCCTTGATCGGCACGTTTCTGGGCATGGCGGCGATTGCCCTCTTGCCTGCGACCTCGACGGGCACGGTGGGGGGCGATAGTTTTCTCACCGGGCTAGGCTTTCAGGGGCTACACTGGTTCTGGCCGCTGGCCATTGCGCCGCTGGCCGCAATCGTTGCCTTTGTGGCGACACGTTTGGCGGCGCAGCGCACGTTGAGAGGTCTGATGTAATGCCCAAACCGATCCAGTATCTTTTGTCCGTGATTTTCATCTTCCAGATGTATCTGATGATGGTCGTGTTGGCGCTCTTTTGGGTGATCCCGACGTTGATCAACGGCGAGAATGCGTTTCGCGCGGTGCACAGCTACTGTCGCTGGGTGCGGTTTTCGGCACGCTGGATCGTCGGATTGAAATCGGAAATTCGCGGGACGCCACCCGTGGGCGAGGTCATCATCGCCTCGAAACATCAAAGTTTTTTCGACATCATCCTCATCGTTTCGACCGTTCCCAAGCCGAAATTCATCATGAAAAAAGAGCTGCTGCGGACGCCGATCGTGGGGTGGTTTGCCACCCGTATCGGCTGCATCGCGGTGGATCGCGGGCGTGGTGGCAAAGCGGTGAAAAAGATGATCGCCGCCGTGATTGCCAGCCCGCAAAAAGGCCAGTTGATCATTTTCCCGCAGGGCACGCGGGTCGCGCCGGCCGATGTGCGCCCCTACAAGGTCGGGGTGGGCCTGATCTACACCCAGACGGGGCAGACATGCGTTCCGGCGGCGACCAATGTCGGGGTGTTCTGGCCACGGCAGGGCATTTTGCGCAAGCGGGGGCTGGCGGTGGTCGAATTCCTCGATCCGGTGCCCGCAGGCGTGGCGATGGAGCCGTTTATGAACGAACTGGAAACGCGGATCGAAAGCGCGTCTGTCGCGCTGATGGGGGAGGCGGGGTTTCACCCGCTCGCCGATGCTGCCGCGGTGCATCCGTCAGACAGCCCCAGCTAGGGCGCCAGAACCGATAAAGCCAGAACCGATAAAACCAGAACCCATAAAAAAGGCCCGACGCATCCGCGCGGGCCTTTCGGGTTTCTGCAAGGGCACGGTGTTCAGGCCGCGAGCCCTTTGGAGCCGATGTCGATGAATTTCTGACGGCGGTCTTTGATCAGGGCGTCGGGCTTTTTCTTGCTCAACTCCTTGAGCATCGCCTCGATCGCTTTGCTCACCGCCTCGATTGCCGCCTTGGGGTCGCGTTGCGCGCCGCCCAAAGGTTCGGAAATGACGCGATCCGCCACGCCCAGTTTCAACAGGTCCTGGGCGGTCAAGCGCAATGCTTCTGCGGCTTCGCGCATCTTTGCGGCATCTTTCCACAGGATCGACGCACAGCCTTCGGGCGAAATCACCGAATAGACCGAATGTTCCAGCATCGCGACGCGGTTGCCGGCAGCAAAGCCAACCGCCCCGCCAGAGCCCCCCTCGCCGATGATGATCGACACCATGGGGACTTTGAGTTGCAGGCATTTCTGGGTGGAACGCGCAATCGCTTCGGACTGGCCGCGTTCTTCGGCCCCTTTGCCGGGATAGGCGCCGGGAGTATCAACGAGGGCGATCACGGGAATGCCGAATTTATCGGCCAGTTCCATCAGGCGGATGGCTTTGCGGTAGCCTTCGGGGCGGGCCATGCCGAAATTGCGTTCAATCCGGCTTTGGGTGTCAAAGCCCTTTTCGTGACCGATGACCATCACCGGCGCGCCGTTGAACCGGGCCAAACCGCCCATCACCGCATGGTCGTCGGCGAAGTTGCGATCACCTGCCAGCGGCGTGTAGTCGGTGAACAGCGCCTCGATATAGTCCTTGCAATGGGGGCGCTCCGGGTGGCGCGCCACCTGACATTTGCGCCAAGGGGTCAGGTTTTTATACAGGTCGCGCAGCATGTCGGCGGCCTTTTTGTCGAGGGCCGCGGCCTCTTTCTCGACATCCATTTCGGCGTTCGCGCGCGCCATGGCTCTGAGTTCTTCGGCCTTGCCTTCAATTTCGGCAAGCGGCTTTTCGAATTCGAGGTAATGGGCCATAGGTCTCTCCGGTCGGATTGTTGCGCTTTATATGGCGGTTTTTATCCCGCTGCGCAACTCGACAAGCGGCAGCGGCCGCGGGGGAGGACGCGCGCGGCTTGGCGTGTTTGAAAACGGCAAAAAGACGCCCCGGCCGCGCCAGAGGGGGCCAGAGCGCCTTTAAGGACACCACCAGCGGTCTCCCCTCCGCTGGTTGGCCCTATGTGTGACGGTCGCGGTGCCGGTCCGGCGGAGAGGAGCAAAGCCCCTATGCCCCCGCGATAAGGTCCGATTGCGCGACGATCACCTCAGCTTGCTTGATCGATGCGATATCCACAAGCCGTCCTTTGTACACAGTCGCCCCTGCGCCCTGCGCCTTTGCCGTTTCCATTGCGGCCAGAATTTCGCGCGCTTCGGCAACGGCAGCCTCGGAGGGGGTGAAGACCTCGTTGGCCAGGGCGATCTGCTTGGGATGAATGGCCCATTTCCCCACCATGCCCAGCGTGGCACAGCGGCGGGCCTGCGCGCGATAGCCCTCGTCGTCGGAAAAATCCCCAAAGGGGCCATCGACCGGCAAAATGCCATGGGTGCGACAGGCGGCGACGATGGCAGTCTGCGCCCAATGCCACGGGTCGGCGTAGTGACGCGTCTCGCCCTGCAACATGTAGTAGTTTTCCTGCGTGCCGCCGATACCTGTGGTTTGCATCCCCATCGACGCGGCAAAATCCGCCGCGCCAAGGCTCATGGCTTGCAGGCGGGGGGAGGCGGCGGCAATCGCCTCGACATGGGCCAGACCCGCAGCCGATTCGATGATCACCTCAAAGGCGACGGGTTTAATGCGGCCTTTGGCGCGTTCGATGGCGGTGACCAGCGCGTCGACCGCATAGATGTCTTCGGCGCAGCCGACTTTGGGGATCATGATCTGGTCCAGCCGCGGCCCCGCCTGTTCCAGCAGGTCGACAACATCGCGGTACCAATAGGGGGTGTCGAGCGAGTTGATGCGCACGGCAAGGGTTTTGGTGCCCCAATCGATGGTGTTGATTGCCTCGATAACATTGATGCGGGCTTGATCCTTATCCGAAGGGGCGACCGAATCCTCGAGATCAAGGTTGATCACATCCGCGCCAGAGGCGGCCATCTTGGCAAAAAGTTTGGTGTTCGAGCCGGGGCCGAACAACTGGCAGCGGTTGGGGCGGGCAGGGGGCGTGGGCTGAAGGCGAAAGCTCATGGGATGGCCTGACTTTGATGGGTAATGAAGTGTCTAATTTTCTGCGTTTGTGATTATATTGTTGCGCTTTGAATTTCAACCCTTGTTTCGCAGGTGCAGAATCGCCGTAAATGCCGCGCAAATGGCCATGGCCTGTCGGTATTGCTGCGCCAAACGGAATGCATGCGGGAATTTATCCCGATTTTTCCAAATTTACGCTGCCTGTATCCCAAAGTTTTGCGCGCACCCCCCGCATTTGGACAAGTTTTCCAACGCAGTTGGGCCATAGTGCGAGCAACACGCATTCTTTTGACAGTCTACTCCCAGAGGTCTCCCATGATTGACACGCCCTATCTTCTGTTCCTCGGCGACGCGCCCGATGGTCTTGCCGCCAAAGTGGCACAGGGCATCAAGGACTGGCGCCCCGAGTTTGCCATCGGCCAGTATCGCATGGAGGGCTGCAAAGCCGACATGGGTTTGGCCGATATGACCTTGGCAGAGGCGAAAGCCGCCGGTGCGAAGACGCTGGTGATTGGTGTGGCCAACCGCGGCGGCGTCATCAGCCCCGCGTGGAAAAAGGTGTTGATCGAAGCGCTGGAAGCGGGGTTTGACCTGGCCTCCGGTCTGCACAACCTGCTGCGCGACGAGGCGGATTTGTCGGCCGTCGCCACGGCCATGGGCCGCAGCTTGCACGATGTGCGCGTGCCCTCGGTGCAATACCCGATCGCGAACGGCGTCAAGCGCAGCGGCAAGCGGTGCCTTGCGGTGGGCACGGATTGCTCGGTCGGCAAGATGTACACGGCGCTTTGCATGGAACGCGAAATGCGCGCGCGCGGCATGAACGCCGATTTCCGCGCCACCGGACAGACGGGCATTCTGATCACCGGTGGCGGCGTGCCTCTCGATGCGGTGATCGCGGATTTTATGGCAGGTTCGGTCGAATATCTGTCGCCCGACAACGACGCCGATCACTGGGACCTGATCGAAGGACAGGGCAGCCTGTTCCACGTGTCCTATTCCGGCGTCACGATGGCGCTGATCCACGGCGGCCAACCCGATGCGCTGGTGCTGTGTCACGAGCCGACGCGTGCGCATATGCGCGGCCTGCCCGACTACCAGGCCCCCTCGCTCGAGGCTTTGCGCGATGTGGCGCTGACCATGGCGCGGGTGGCAAACCCTGCCTGTGTGGTCACGGGGATTTCGGTCAACACCCAGCACATGCCCGAGGCCGAGGCGCTGGCCTATCTGGCCGAGGTCGAGACGCGCATGGGCCTGCCTGCGACGGATCCGTTCCGTTTCGGCGCTGAAAAACTGGTCGATGCGCTGGACGCCATCTGATCGCCTTGCAGCCCGCCGCCGCGCGGGCGACTATTCGAGCCAGCAAAAATACAGGAAGTTCCTATGATAGACGCGCGCGCCGAGACCTTTCGCCTCGCCGAAGTGTTCACCATTTCGCGCGGATCGCGCACGGCGACCCATGTGGTGACGGTGACCGTCACCCGCGACGGGCACAGTGGTCGGGGGGAATGCGTGCCCTATGCCCGCTACGGCGAAAGCATCGACAGCGTGATCGCGCAGATCAACGGCTTGCCCGAGGGGATCACCCGCGCGCAACTGCAACAGGCGCTGCCCGCAGGGGCGGCGCGCAACGCAGTGGATTGCGCGCTGTGGGATCTGGAGGCCAAGCAGGCGGGCAAGCGGATCTGGGAGATCCTCGAACTGCCCGCGCCGGTGCCCTTGGTGACGGCCTACACGCTGTCGCTGGCCGAACCGGCGGTGATGCAGGCCAAAGCGGCTGAAAACGCCCATCGCCCCTTGCTCAAGATCAAGCTGGGGACAGAGGACGACATGGCGCGGCTTGAGGCGGTGCGCGCAGGGGCGCCGAAATCCACCATCATCGTGGATGCCAACGAGGGCTGGACGGCGGAGGTCTATAGCGCGCTTGCCCCGCATTTGCTGCGCCTTGGCGTGTCGATGGTGGAGCAGCCGCTGCCAGCGGGCAAGGACCAGATGCTTGCGGAAATCGCGCGGCCCTTGCCGGTCTGTGCGGATGAAAGCTGTCACGATCTGGCAAGCCTGCCTGACCTCAGGGGCAAATACGACATGGTCAACCTCAAGCTCGACAAGACCGGTGGCCTGACCGAAGCCCTGCGGTTGCGGGCACAGGCGCGGGTGGAAAACTATCGCATCATGGTCGGCTGCATGGTGGGCACCTCGCTTGCGATGGCCCCTGCACAGCTTTTGGCGCAGGGCGCGCGCGTTGTAGACCTTGACGGGCCGCTGTTGTTGGCCGAAGACCGTGACAACGCATTGAAATACGACGCCCAAGGGGTTCATGCCCCCGACCGCGCCCTCTGGGGATAGGAGACAGACCATGACCCGCACCGTTTATGTCAACGGCGACTACCTGCCGGAAACCGAAGCCAAAGTGTCGATTTTCGACCGTGGATTTCTGATGGCCGATGCGGTCTATGAGGTAACTTCCGTGCTGGGCGGCAAATTGGTGGATTTCGCCGGTCACACTGCCCGTCTGCAACGGTCGCTGTCCGAATTGGAAATGGTCGCGCCCTGCACGATGGATGAATTGCTCGCCATTCACCGCGAATTGGTGGCGCGCAACGATCTGGACGAGGGCGGGATTTACCTGCAAATCACCCGCGGTGCGGCCGAGGACCGTGATTTCGTCTGGCCCGACCCAGAAAAAGTCCCCGCAGGCATCGTGCTGTTCACCTTTGCCAAGCCGCTGGTGGACAACAAGACGCTCGATGAGGGCATCAAGGTGATTTCGGTCGAGGACCAGCGCTGGGCGCGCCGCGATATCAAGACCACGCAGCTGCTCTACCCGTCCTTTGCCAAGATGCAAGCCAAGAAAGCGGGCGCAGCCGATGCGTGGCTGGTCGAGGACGGGTTTGTGACCGAAGGTTCCGCCAACAATGCCTATATCGTCAAGGACGGCGTGATCATCACCCGCCAGCTGTCCACCGAGATCCTGCACGGCATCACCCGCGCAGCCATCCTGCGCTTTGCCCGCGAAGCCCAGATGCAGGTCGAAGAACGTCCCTTTACCATTGCCGAAGCGCAAGCAGCCGATGAGGCTTTTGTGACCTCGGCCACGGGATTCGCCCAGCCGGTGATCGCGATTGATGGCGCGACCATCGGCACCGGCGTGCCGGGAACGATTTCCAAACGCCTGCGCGAAATCTACACCGAGGAAATGCGCAAAGCCGCGATCTGATACAGGTCCAAACAGCCCTCGAAACGTAAAAAGGCCCGCCGTAGCGGGCCTTTTGTGTATGGGGTGTGTATGGGGGCGGGGCCTCAGAGTTGGGTGAACTGGATGCCCGAGGCCGCAACGATTTCGACGGTGGTGTTGAGCAAGATGACCTTGCCGCCTTCGATCTGGGTGACTTCCACGTTGTCGCCGACCTGCGTCAGAACCGGCTCGATCCAGTCATCTTCGGAGAAGGCGGTATAGCTTGTGCCGAAAATCCCCAAAGAATCTTCGGCAGTGAAGTCGGTGACGGTGAGAACGTTGTCCTGCGCGCCGCTGCTTGTATCAAAATAGACCAAATCCGCGCCTGCGCCGAGCGTGACGATGTCGCCGGCATCGGCAGAAATATAGTCGTCGCCCGCTCCGGCATTGACGATATCGGCGCCATTATCCGACGCGACATCGCCCCCCTGATAATCCCCGACTATAATAGCGTCGTTGCCATTGCCGCCGTAAATCGTGTCGTTCCCGCTGTTGTCGGCAATGATATCGTCGCCGTCATCGCCAAAGACCGTATCATTGCCGTTTTGCACGTGGGACGGATAGGTGATGTTTCCTTGGTAGGTGTCGCCCCCCAGCCCGAGGTGAATTTCATCATCCCCAAGCGTGCCGACAACCAGGTCATCGCCGCTTCCGGCATAGACCAGATCATCGCCCGCACCATCGTCGATCGTATCATTGCCGGGGCGGGCGTAGATTTCGTCACTCTCTTGCGAGCCGACGATATCATCGTCGCCCTGCGTGCCCAAAAGATGCAGACCCGACGGTGTGACGGGGTCGGTTTCAGGGTCAGCGACATCGTCCTGACCAGCAACGAGGTCGTCCAGAAGCCCGAGGTCGATGTCGCTTGCGGGCAGGAACTGCAGGTTTTCATTGCTCAGGCTGGCGTAATCGACCGATAGCTGCGCCACCAGCGTGTCACCGATGTAGATATCCGCGCCGCCGGTTTGGGTGTTTTCCACCACGCGGCTGTCCAGATCGCCCGGATCGTTGAGCAGACCCGAAGGGGTGATCATATCGGCGTCATAGGCGATGATCAGGCTTTCGGTTTCAGGATCGAAATCGGTGATTGTCACCGCCTCGGCACCCTTGGAGGCAAAGACGGCGAAGGCATCAACGCCCGCGCCACCGCTCATGGTGTCGCCGTCATCCCCGACCAGCACATCCGCGCCATATCCGCCCGACAGCATATCCGCCCCCGCCGTTTCGGGGTTGGTGTCGAGCGCGACGATCAGATCGGCGCCCAATTCGCCGTAAAGCTGGTCGGAGCCGGAGCTGTCGATCAGCACATCCGCGCCATCGCCGCCACGCACGAGATCGTCGCCGCTGTCGATGCCGTTGAAGGTGCGATACAGATCGTCCCCTTCCTGCAGGAAAACGCGGTCATCGCCTTCCCCGCCCAGAACCGTATCGTTGCCGCTGCCGGCATAGACCGTGTCATTGCCCGCACCCGCTTGGATGGTGTCATCGCCGGCACCGCCGTTCACAGAATCATCGGTGCTATAGGTCCGCAGGGTGTCGTCGCCGTCCGTTCCGTTCTTGACAGTGCTGGTGGGGGTTGCGCCGACTTCGGTCTCGGTCTCGGTCTCGGTCTCGGTCTCGGTCTCGGTCTCGGTCTCGGTCTCGGTCTCGGTCTCGGTCTCGGTCTCGGTCTCGGTCTCGGTCTCGGTCGCTGGCGTGCCACCATCATCCGTGTCGCGGTCGTCATCGTCATCTGCACCGTCAAACAAGGAGGGCAGGAAGGCGATGCCTAACAGTGCGGGAAGCAGGAAAAATGCAAGCATAATAAAAAACCTAAAAAATTATTTACCAAGATTTACGAAACATGAATCCAAGGAAGAGGGCAAGAATATCTCTCGCGCAATGCGGGTTTGCACAGGAAATGTCCACGTCAGGCGTTTAATCTTGCGATTTCCCCGTCACATTCTGCGCAAAGGAAACACCGAAGGCGGCTTGTGCCTGTGGGCTTGCCTCGGTCTGGTTCTGGGCGCGCCACGTCTCGAAGGGCATGCCGTAGAACGCCTCCCGCCCTTGGTCTTTGCTCATCTCGATGCCGCGCTCATTTGCCGCTTCCTGATACCAGCGGCTCAGGCAGTTGCGGCAAAATCCGGCCAGATTCATCATGTCGATGTTCTGCACATCAGGGCGTTTGTCCATCAGATGCGCGCGCAGGGTGCGAAAGGCGGCGGCTTCCAGTTCCAGCTGGGTTTGAGCGTCAATTTTGGTCATGTCGATGTCCTAAACTTGGGCGCGGGCAAGCGCGCGGGTTAACAGGGGGGCAAGGCGTGTGGCCCAAAGCTGCTGGGCGCCGGGCGTCTCGATCAGATCGGAGCGGATTTCGAGCAAAAGATGCGGGCGGCCGTGATCCTGCCCGTGTTGATCCAGCGCATCGCGGGGCAAGAGGCCGTAGGGTTGGTTTTCCCCCACCGCCAGCGGCTCGCCGTGTTCGGCGCTGATCCACTCTGCCAGCGCGGCACTGCTGCGCATTTCGGCCAGCAGGGCCTCGCCCAACCTGCGGTCGCGTTCCATGAGCACACCAAATTGCCACGGGCGGCGCGGGCGGCCTGAAAATTGCGGCGTGAAAGAATGCACAGCGCAGATCACCGTGTCCGCGCGGCGCGCTGCAAGTGCGCCAAAGGCGGCGTGGTAGGGGCGATAGAAGGCGGCAAGACGGCGCTCGACCTCCGCCGCGTCGGCGTAGCGGTTGGCGGGGATGACGGTGCCATCGTAAAGCTTCATCACCAGCGTCGGGTCGTCCTCGCCGCGGTTGGGGTCGATCACAAGGCGCGAAAAATCCGACAGGACCGCAGGGGCGTCCAGCGCCTCGGCCAAGGCCCGTGTCAGCCCCGCAGCGCCGATGTCAAAGGCGATGTGGCGTGCCATGTCAGCCGCGCTCAGCCCCAGCGATCCCGCGCCCACGCAGGGCGGCACCCGGTTGGTGGCATGGTCGCACGATATCAGCCAGCGGGCAGGGCGGTCGCCGCCGGACACTTGGAAGGGCGCAATTGTGTTCATTGGGAAGTCATCTTTCGCTGTCACACAGAACATATGTTGCCGATCCCCAAAGGGCCAGTTGTATGGGCATGCCTTTTGCGTCATAGAAGGAACTGGCCCACCGACACATTGAACAAAAACCGAAAGGAAACGAGGCACTATGAGACGCCTTCGGAATGTGAAGATCGTGGCCACGCTCGGCCCGGCTTCCAATGATTACGATATGATCCGCAAGCTATCTGAGGCCGGTGCTGACGTGTTCCGCTTGAACATGAGCCACGGTGAACACTCGGAAATTGCCAAGCGCCACGAGATTATCCGCAAGATCGAAACCGATCTTGGCCGCCCCATCGCCATTCTCGCCGACCTTCAAGGTCCGAAATTGCGCGTCGGCACCTTTGCCAACGGGTCGGAAGAGCTTGAACTCGGTCAAAGCTTTACCTTCGATCTCGACGAGACCGAGGGCACCAAGGACCGCGTGCGCCTGCCGCACCCCGAAATTTTCGACGCGCTCGAAGTCGGCTCCAGCCTGCTGGTGAACGATGGTAAAATCGCGCTGCGCGTCGAGGAATGTGACAAAACCCACGCGAAATGCACCGTGACCGTGCCCGGCACGATTTCCAACCGCAAGGGCGTGAACGTGCCCGACGTGGTGCTGCCGCTGGCGGCTTTGTCGGAAAAAGACCGCAAGGATCTGGAATTCGTTGCCGAACTCGGTGTCGACTGGATCGCGCTGTCGTTTGTGCAGCGCGCTGCCGATGTGATCGAGGCCAAGGAATTGGTCAAAGGCCGCGCGGCGGTGTTGTCGAAGATCGAAAAACCTGCGGCTGTGAAGGCCTTCGATGAAATTCTCGCGGTGTCTGACGGTATCATGATTGCGCGCGGTGATCTTGGTGTGGAATGCCCCGTGCACTCCGTGCCGCCGATCCAGAAACGCCTGACGCGCAAAACCCGCGCCGCGGCGAAACCTGTGATCGTGGCGACCCAGATGCTTGAGTCGATGATCGAAAGCCCCATGCCGACCCGCGCCGAGGTGTCCGACGTGGCAACCGCCGTGTTCGAGGGCGCCGATGCGGTCATGCTGTCGGCAGAATCGGCGGCAGGTCAGTATCCCGTCGAGGCCGTGACCACGATGAACAACGTGGCCATGTCGGTCGAGGGCGACGAAACCTATATCCCCGTGATGGACGCCTCGCGCGCCGGTCGCAAGGATACGGTTGCCGATGCGATTGTCGCGGCGGCCCGCGAGATCGCTGAAACCGCCGACATCAAGGCGGTGGTCTGCTATTCCGAAAGCGGCACCACCGCGACGCTGATCGCGCGCGAGCGCCCGCATGTGCCGATCATCGCGATGACCTCGCGCAAGGAAACCGCGCGCAGGCTCTGCCTGTCCTGGGGCATCCACTGCGTCATCACCGGCGAAGTCGAACGCTTCAAGATGGCCGTTGTGAACGCGGCGCGTGCGGCGCGGGCCAACGGGTTTGCCACCGAGAAGGACCAGATCGTGGTGACGGCGGGGATTCCGTTCAACCAGCCCGGTTCGACCAATATCCTGCGCGTTGCGCCTTGTGACGAGCGCTTGATTTTCAACGGCGATCCCGAATAAAACGTTAACTTGAGTTAACATTCGGGAGAGCACCGCGATGCAATTTGACGTCTATCTTGTGATCGGGCTCATTTTGTTGGTGCTCTCCCTGCCGGCCATCATCGGCGCGATTTCCGAAAACCGCGCGCCCCGCGCTGCCGCGATCCTGTTGCTTGCGGGTGGGGGGCTTTTGGTGCTGGCGCTGACCGGCAAGCCCGGCGGTTACACGATCGAACAGATCCCGCAGGCTTTTGCGCGGGTGATCGGTCACTACATCCTGTAGTGCGGCCCGTCGCAGCGCGACCTTGGGTGAAATCTGCACCAGAGGCGATTCAGCCCTAGACAGCTTTCCCGTCCCCCTCTATACGCAGCCGCTCATGGTACGCGTCCGGCGAAGTGGCATGCCGAGTCGTGTGTAAAAAACCATTCCAAAGAAGGAGATGGAAATGCCCAAGATGAAGACCAAATCGAGCGCCAAAAAGCGCTTCAAAATGACGGCCTCCGGCAAAGTCAAAGCAGGTCAAGCCGGCAAACGCCACGGCATGATCAAACGCACCACGAAATTCATTCGTGACGCACGTGGGACGACCACGCTCTCCGCACAGGATGCGAAGATCGTGAAATCCTACATGCCCTACGACCGCTAAGGAGGAACACCCATGTCTCGCACTAAAGGTGGTACCGTCACACACGCCCGTCACAAGAAAATCCTGAAGGCCGCCAAAGGTTACTACGGCGCCCGTTCGCGGACTTTCCGCACAGCGACCCAAGCTGTCGACAAGGCAAACCAATACGCAACCCGTGACCGCAAGAACCGCAAGCGCAACTTCCGCGCTCTGTGGATCCAGCGCATCAACGCGGCTGTCCGTTCGCACGACGAAGCGCTGACATATTCGCGTTTCATCAACGGCCTGTCGCTGGCTGGCATCGAAGTGGACCGTAAGGTTCTCGCCGATCTTGCTGTGCACGAGCCCGAAGCGTTTACCGCCATCGTCGAAAAGGCGAAGGCTGCGCTCGCGTAAGCAAACCGATACGGTTTGAACAATCTCGAAGCCGCGGACCTTTACGGGTCTCGCGGCTTCTTGCGTTTTTTACTTTCGGGGGATACCCCGCTTGAGACATTTTTTCGAGGGGCGACACCCATGGACGATCTGAGAGACAAATACCTAAGCGCGATTTCCGGCTCTGCCGATGAGGCGACGCTGGAGGACATCCGTCTGCAAGCCGTCGGCAAAAAGGGCGAAGTGGCGCTGAAAATGCGCGAGTTGGGCAAGATGACGCCCGAAGAACGCCAGATCATGGGTCCCAAGCTCAACGCCCTCAAGGACGAGATCAATGCGGCGCTGGCGGCCAAAAAGGCCGCTCTTGAGGATGCCGCCCTTGATGCGCGCCTCAAGGACGAATGGCTCGATGTTTCCTTGCCCACGCGCCCGCAGCGCAGCGGCAGCATCCACCCGATTTCGCGCGTCTCCGAAGAAATCTATGCGATTTTCGCCGACCTTGGGTTCGCCGTGGCCGAAGGGCCGCAGGTGGAATCCGACTGGTATAATTTCGACGCGCTCAACATTCCCGACAGCCACCCCGCGCGTCAGGAACATGATACGTTCTACATGCACCGCGACGCGGGCGACGAGCGTCCGCCCCATGTGCTGCGCACCCACACCAGCCCCGTGCAGATCCGCGCCATGCAGGAACAGGGCGCGCCCATCCGCATCATCGCGCCGGGCCGTGTGTATCGCTGCGACTACGACCAGACCCACACGCCGATGTTCCATCAGGTCGAGGGGCTGTGCCTGGGCCGCGACGTGTCGATGGCCAACCTCAAATGGGTGCTCGAAGAATTCTACACCGCGTTTTTCGGCACGAAGGTCAAAACCCGCTTTCGCGCCTCGCATTTCCCCTTTACCGAGCCTTCCGCCGAGGTGGACATCCAATGTTCGTGGCAAAACGGCACCGTCAAAGTGGGCGAGGGCGACGACTGGCTCGAAGTGCTCGGCTCGGGCATGGTGCATCCCAATGTTCTCAAAGCGGGCGGGATCGACCCGAACGAATATCAAGGCTTTGCCTTTGGCATGGGCATCGACCGGCTTGCCATGCTGAAATACGGCATCCCCGACCTGCGCGCCTTCTTTGATTCCGACCTGCGCTGGCTGCGCCACTACGGGTTCAACCC
This sequence comes from Aquimixticola soesokkakensis, assembly GCF_900172375.1. Lineage (GTDB taxonomy): Bacteria > Pseudomonadota > Alphaproteobacteria > Rhodobacterales > Rhodobacteraceae > Aquimixticola > Aquimixticola soesokkakensis. Next base: position 120,460 of record NZ_FWFS01000007.1, read on the forward strand.
GTTGGGCGTGCCGACCTTGGCGGCGGGGATTCACGGTTAATGGATTTGCGGAAGGTCATCTACAAGATCACCTATCCCAACGGCAAAATCTACGTTGGGCAGGACCGCACCGACTCCGCGAACTATTTCGGTTCGGCAAAGTCGTCGCAATTCTTGAAAGACTTTTCGCAAGCCGAGCGTGATAATTTCACCGTGCGCAAACAAGTGATCTGGTCCTCGACGACAGCAACCAACGAAGAGTTGAACCGTAAGGAAGTCGAGCTGATCATCGAGACAGGCGCGAACGACCCGAAGATCGGCTACAACCTCAAGCCAAAATTCAAGGCAGTCTGAACCCTAGGGTTCAAGATCGGAAACGGAACATGACCAACGACCCTGACATGGAAGACCTGCAAACGACCTACCCCGGTGCGGGCACTTTTGTGTTCGGGGATAGTGCCAAAATGTCCGCCCGTCTGACCGATCTTGCGCGGCGCAAGACCAAGCGCGCGAATTTTGGCGACTGGCAGGACTTCGACGGCGACGAGGACGCGCTGCCCAAGGTGGGGCGCTGCGATATCGTGGCCAATTGGGACGGCACCCCTGCGCTTGTCGTGCGCACCACCGAAGTCACCATGGTGAAATTCAACGAGGTGACGGCGGCCATGGCGATTTCCGAAGGGTCCAAATCCCTTGCCGATTGGACCGCCACCTATACCAGCTATTTCAAACGCAACGGCCATTTTGAACCCGACATGATGCTGGTGTTCGAACGGTTCGAGCTTGTCGAGGATCTGGCAGACCGCTGAGGCGGTGCCATTGGAGGTAAAGATATGAAATTCACCCTATCGTGGCTCAAAGAGCATCTGGAAACCGAGGCAAGTCTTGACGATATCCTCTATGCGCTGACCGATCTCGGGCTTGAGGTGGAGGGGGTCGAAAACCCCGCCGCCAAGCTGGCCGCTTTCGAGGTGGCCAAGGTGATCGACGCCCAGCCGCATCCCGATGCCGACAAGCTGCGTGTGTGCACGGTGCAGGCCAGCGCGGGCGAGACGCAGATCGTCTGCGGTGCCCCCAATGCGCGCGCGGGTATCACGGTGGTTCTGGCCAAGCCCGGCACCTATATTCCCGGGCTCGACATCACCATTTCCGTGGGCAAAATCCGCGGGGTTGAAAGCTTTGGCATGATGGCCTCCGAGCGCGAATTGGAACTGTCGGACGAGCACAACGGTATCATCGAGCTGCCCGAGGGCGAGGTCGGTCAAAGCTTTGCCGACTGGCTGGCCGAAAACGACCCCGCCAAGGTTGATCCGGTGATCGAGATCGCCATCACCCCCAACCGCCCCGATGCGCTTGGCGTCTACGGCATTGCGCGCGATCTGGCGGCGCGCGGCCTTGGACGCTTGCGCAAACGTCCGATGGAAACCATGGCCGGTGCCTATCCGTGCCCCGTGTCGGTGACCATCGACGACAGCGCCAAGGACGGCTGCCTGGTCTTTGCCGGTCGCGTGCTGCGCGGCGTGTCCAACGGCCCAAGCCCCGAATGGCTGCAACAGCGGCTCAAGGCGATCGGCCTGCGCCCGATTTCGGCGCTGGTCGATATCACCAACTTTTTCACCTACGACATGAACCGCCCGTTGCACGTGTTTGACGCGGCCAAAGTGGCGGGAGGTCTGACTGTGACGCGCGCCAAGGGCGGCGAGGCCTTCACGGGGCTCGACGAGAAAGACTACGCCATGCCCGAGGGCGCGCTGGTGATTTGCGCCAATGGCACGGTGGAAAGCGTGGGCGGAATCATGGGCGGGCTGGACACCGGCTGTCGCGAGACGACGCATGATGTGTTCATCGAGGCGGCCGTGTGGAACACGCTCGACATCGCGCGCGCCGGTCGGGCGCTGAAAATCAATTCCGATGCGCGCTATCGCAACGAGCGCGGCATTGATCCGGCCTATAATATGGCCGCGCTTGAGGATGCCACCCGCATGGTGATCGAACTGTGCGGCGGCGAGCCGTCGGATGTGGTGGTCGCGGGGGCTGTGCCCGATGTCAGCCGCGCCTACAAGCTCGACACGGATCGTGTGCAAAGCCTTGTCGGCATGGAGATTCCGGCAGAGCGCCAGCGCGACACCCTCACCGCTTTGGGCTTTCGCCTGGAGGGCGACATGGCCCATGTGCCGTCGTGGCGTCCCGATGTTCTGGGCGAGGCCGATCTGGTCGAAGAGGTCGCGCGCATGGCCTCGCTCACCAAGCTGGAGCCGCGTCCCCTGTCGCGCCCTGCCGGTGTGGCCAAGCCGATCCAGACGCCGATGCAGGTGCGCGAAAGCATGGCGCGTCACGCGGCGGCGGCCTTGGGCTACAACGAATGCGTCACCTATTCCTTCATCGATGCGACCTCGGCGGTGCTGTTTGGCGGCGGCAGCGATGCGGTGAAACTTGAGAACCCGATTTCGTCGGAAATGTCGCATATGCGGCCTGATCTGTTGGCGGGGCTGTTGCAGGCGGCGGCACGCAACCAGGCACGCGGCTTTGGCGACCTCGCCCTGTTCGAGGTCGGTCCGGCGTTTCACGGCGGCGAGCCGGGGGAGCAGCATCTGCAAGTGGCCGGACTTTTGGTGGGCCACACCGGCCCCAAAGATGTCCACGGCGCGCGCCGTGCGGTCGATGCCTTTGACGCCAAAGCCGACGTCGAGGCGGTTCTTGCGGCCATCGGCGCGCCCGCCAAGGTTCAGATCTTGCGCGATACACCGGCTTGGTTCCATCCGGGGCGGTCGGGGAAAATGGGTCTGGGGCCAAAGAAAATCCTCGCCCAATTTGGGGAAGTACATCCCAAAGTGCTCAAGGAAATGGACGTGAAAGGCCCCGCTGTGGCCTTTACCGTCTTCCTTGAGGAGCCGCCGTTCCCGCGCACCGCAAGCCCTGCGCGCACGCCCCTGGTGCTCTCGGACCTGCAAGCGGTCGAGCGTGATTTTGCCTTTGTCGTGGGCGCAGAGGTCGAAGCGCAAAAGCTGGTGAATGCCGCCATCGGGGCCGATAAGGCCCTGATCAGCGACGTGCGCGTCTTTGACGAATTCATCGGCGGCAGCTTGGGCGCGGGTCAGAAATCGCTCGCCCTTACAGTGCGTTTGCAACCCACAACAGAGACGTTGAAGGAAAAAGACATCGAAGCGGTGTCGGCCAAGATCGTCGAAAAAGTGACCAAAGCCACCGGCGGCACGCTGCGCGGCTAAGGGGCTGTGTCAGGAGCATTGAAAAAAGGGGCGCCCTCACGGGTGCCCCTTTTGGTTTACGGTGTTTTGCGCAAGCGAGAGGCCTCAGGGGCGCGGGGGGATATCTTTGCCTTTTTGCACCGCCGGGCGGTTGTAAAAACGGGCGACATAGGCGGGGACGTTTTTGAGATCGTTGTAGCCCGTCACCTCTTTGGCCCCGTAGAAATCCAGCGCATTCAACCACGGCGCAATCGCGATATCGGCAATGGTAAACGCGTCCATGATCCAGTCGCGGCCCTCAAGGCGCTGTTCGAGTACGTTGAGCAGGCGTTTGGCCTCACCGATGTAGCGGTCGCGTGCGGTGGGGTCTTCCATGCTGGCACCGGCGAATTTGTAGAAAAACCCGAGCTGGCCCAGCATCGGACCAAGCCCGCCCATCTGGAACATCACCCATTGGATCGTCTGGATGCGTTTGACGGGATCTTTTGGCAGCAGCTTACCGGATTTCTCCGCCAGATAGATCAGGATCGCGCCACTTTCGAAAAGCTCGACAAAGGCGCCTTCCGGTCCATCGGGGTCGATGATGGCGGGAATTTTGTTGTTGGGGTTGAGGGACAGGAATTCGGGGCTTTTGACCTCGGCGTCCGACAGGCCGACCAGATGGGCCTCATAGGGGATGCCCATTTCCTCAAGCGCGATAGACACTTTCACACCGTTGGGGGTGGGAAAGCTGTAAAGCTGCAACAGATCGGGGGCTGAGGCGGGCCATTTGGCGTTGATCGGGTGGGTGCTGACGGTGGCCATTGCACAGGTTCCTTTGGTTCTTTCAAAACGGGTGTGGATAGTATGTGGGGCGTCAGGCAGCGCGTGCAATGTCGTAAAAATGTGTTAACTCATGTGCAGGAGTGCAAAGACCTCCCCACTTTCTCGAAGGAACTGCTGATGTTTAATGAATTCAAAGCGTTTATCGCCCGCGGCAATGTCATGGATATGGCCGTCGGGATCATCGTTGGTGCCGCTTTCACCGCCATCGTCACCTCGCTGGTGGGCGATCTGATCAACCCGATCATCGGTCTTATCACTGGTGGCATCGATTTTTCCAACAAATACGCCGTGTTGTCGGGGGATGTCGCTGCCGGCACGTCGCTGGCCGATGCGCGCGATGCCGGTGCCGCGATCTTTGCCTATGGCTCGTTCATCATGGCTGTGATCAACTTTCTGATCATCGCTTTTGTGGTGTTCATGCTGGTGCGCGGCGTGAACAAACTGAAAGCGGCGGCAGAAAAGCCCGAAGAAATCGTTCCCGAGGTGCCTGCCGGCCCGTCCGAGTTGGATATCTTGATCGAAATTCGCGACAGCTTGAAGAAAAGCGCCTGATCTCGACGCGGATTTTGACAAAAAAGAGGCCCGCCCGCAGCCCGAGGGATGCGCGGCGGGCCTTTCCAATTGGGCCTGCAACCAGCAAGGCCCTTGGGAGGACACAAGAGAGATACGCGGCGGGCGGGGGTTTCCGTCGCGCGCTTGTGGATTTTGTGGCGCTGGGCAAGTATTGCGTCAGGATAGGCTTTGACGGGAAGGATGGCGGCTATGACGCAGTTGGACGATACGGATCGACGGATTTTGACGATCCTGCAACGGCGCGGCAAGATTTCAAACGCCGATTTGGCCGAAAGTGCGCATCTGTCGAGTTCGGCCTGTCATCGGCGCGTGCAGCGCCTGGAAGCGGAAGGGGTGATCCGCGACTACGTGGCCCTGCTTGACCCGCGCAAGATTGACCGCCCCTCGACGGTCTTTGTGGAAATCACGCTGTCGGGGCAGGCCGATGAGGTGCTTGATGCCTTCGAGCGTGCCGTCGCGCGCGTGCCCGAAATTCTGGAATGCCATCTGATGGCGGGCAAGGCCGATTACCTGTTGAAAGTCGTGGTCCGCGATACCGAAGATTTTGCCCAGATCCACCGCCGCTCGCTGGCGACCTTGCCGGGGGTGCAGACGATGCAGTCCTCTTTCGCGCTGCGCACCGTGTTCAAGACCACCGCCTTGCCGATCTGACGGTGCGACTTTGGTCGTAGGCGTGGGCGCAGGCGCTGTATGCTAGGCTCGCGCAAGACATCAGAGCTTTGGGAGGAGCGACAGATGACCATCGCCAACCACACCCCGAACCCCGCGCGGAACCCCGTGCGACATCCTGAGCGAAACCCCGAGCGGAACCATGCGCAAACGGTGCTCAAAGCGGTGGAAAACGCCTCTGCCGCATCGCGCCTTGCGGCATCCTGGCGCCGCTCGGTGATCAAACACGGGCTCGACCCCGAGCAGCGCGCCGCACCCGAACGCATTGAATTGCGCGAGGTGGCGGCACGGCGCGACCGCTTGGGCCGGTTCATGGAAGTGGCCGCTCCCAAGCTTGATACGCTGTTCCAGATGGTGGGGAATTCGGGCTGCTGTGTGCTGCTCACCGATCACACGGGGCTCATTTTGGACCAGCGCTCGGGCGATGGCGATGCGGATACCTTCGAGCGGTGGGGCCTGTGGTCTGGCGCAAACTGGTCCGAGGCGGCGCAGGGCACCAACGGTATCGGCACCTGCATCGCGGAAGGGCGGCAGGTCACAATCCACCGCGATGAACATTTCTTCACGCGCAATATTGCAATGTCCTGCATGGATGCGCCGATTTGGGGGCCGGACGGGCAGTTGATCGGCGCGCTCGATGTCTCGAGCTCGCGGGCCGATCAAACCGAAGCATGGTCGCGGCTGATTGCCAATGTCGTGGCCCAAACCGCACGCCAGATCGAAATGGATGCTTTTCGCGCCGCCTTTCCCCATGCGCGCATCATCGTGGCCCCCGAAGAGCGCACAGAGGGGGCGATGCTGTTGGCGGTGGATGCGGATGATCTGGTCATCGGCGCGACCCGCGCGGCGCGCCGGGCCTATGATCTGGGCGCGCATCAGCACATCACCCCGCGTCCGGCCTCGGATATCTTGGGGCGCGACACCACGGAAAGCGCGCTGGACCGCGCCGAGAGGGCGGCGTTGAAGCGGGCCATCGCGCGGGCGGGGGGCAATGTCTCGGCGGCGGCCCGCGACCTGGGAATCGGTCGCGCAACGCTCTACCGGCGGATGGCGCGCCTCGGCATGGCCGAAACCGATGCCCCTGCGACCAAGGTCCTGCGCCCTTCGTCCTAGGGGGGCGGGCGGGGTGTCCGACCTGTCTCACCCCTGAGACATTGCGGCGCTGCGGCATGACGGCGAGGGGGTGACGGGCAGGGGCGAGACGCGCCACCTTAACGACAGAGCCGGTGCTGGGAGGCATTGGTCACTTTCGAGGAGGAACCCCATGAACGTCATGTCCGAGACGAGCGCGAAATTCGCGTCTCCGTTCAAAACCCGCTACGACAACTTTATCGGCGGCCAGTTCGTCGCCCCTGTGAATGGCCGGTATTTCGAAAATACCACGCCGATCACCGGCATGAAAATCAACGATATCGCGCGCTCGGATGCTGCCGATATCGAACTGGCGCTGGACGCGGCGCATAAAGCCAAAGACGCCTGGGGCCGCACCTCGCCCACAGAGCGCTCCAACATGCTGCTCAAAATCGCGGATGTGATGGAAGCCAACCTTGACCTGCTCGCCACCTGCGAAACATGGGACAACGGCAAGGCGATCCGCGAAACGATGGCGGCTGACCTGCCGCTGGCCGTTGACCATTTCCGCTACTACGCAGGCTGCCTGCGCGCCCAAGAGGGCACCATGTCGGAAATCGATGCAGACACCGTGGCCTACCATTTCCACGAACCGCTGGGCGTTGTCGGCCAGATCATTCCGTGGAACTTCCCGCTGCTCATGGCCTGCTGGAAACTTGCGCCGGCGCTCGCGGCTGGCAACTGCGTGGTGCTCAAACCCGCCGAGCAAACCCCCGCCGCGGTCATGGTCTTTGCCGAACTCATCGCCGATATCCTGCCCGCGGGCGTGTTGAACGTGGTGAACGGCTTTGGCCTTGAGGCGGGCAAGCCGCTGGCGCAAAGCCCGCGCATTGCCAAGATCGCCTTTACGGGGGAAACCTCGACCGGTCGTTTGATCATGCAATACGCCACCGAAAATCTCATTCCGGTGACGCTGGAACTGGGCGGTAAATCCCCCAATATCTTCTTCAAGGATGTCTGCCGCGAAGATGACGCCTATTTCGACAAGGCGGTTGAGGGCTTTGTCATGTTCGCGCTGAACCAGGGCGAGGTCTGTACCTGCCCGTCGCGCGCGCTGATCCAGGAAGACATCTATGACGAATTCATGGAACGCGCGATCAAGCGGACCGAAGCCATCGTCATGGGCGACCCCCGGGCGCAGGGCGTCATGATGGGCGCGCAAGCTTCGCAAGAACAGCGCGACAAGATCCTGTCCTACATGGATATCGGTCGCCAGGAAGGCGCCGAAGTGCTGACGGGGGGCGCTGCGGCGAAACTCGGCGGTGAGTTGGACAGCGGCTACTACATCCAGCCGACGATCCTCAAAGGGCACAACAAAATGCGTGTGTTCCAGGAGGAAATTTTTGGCCCCGTTGTGTCGGTGACCACCTTCAAAGACGAAGCGGACGCGATGGAAATCGCCAATGACACGATGTTCGGTCTCGGCGCGGGCGTCTGGTCGCGTGATGCCAACACCTGCTTTCGCTTCGGTCGTGGCATCCAGGCGGGGCGCGTGTGGATCAACAACTACCACGCCTATCCCGCCCATGCAGCCTTTGGTGGCTACAAACAGTCCGGCATCGGTCGCGAAACCCATAAGATGATGCTCGACCACTACCAGCAGACCAAGAACATGCTGGTAAGCTACAATCCCAACAAACTCGGGTTCTTCTGACCCCGAGCTCCCAGCGCAGGGCCTCTCCCAGCCCTGCGCTCCCTATTCTACCCCCAAAGGGCCGGCCATTTCGGTCGGCCCTTTTGCGCACCCTCAGGAGGCTCCCGATGAAACCCGACCGCGTGACTGCCACGCCCGCCGCCCTCGATTTGCTGGCCGCCATCCGCGCGGACCACGGGCCGGTGATGTTCCACCAATCGGGAGGCTGTTGCGACGGCTCGGCGCCCATGTGCTACGCGGTGGGCGAGTTCAAACTCGGCACACAGGATATCTTGCTGGGTGATGTGGAGGGGGCAGAAGTCTATATTTCCGCCCCGCAATTCGAGGTCTGGAAACACTCACAGCTGGTGTTGGATGTCACGAAGGGCAGGGGTGGCATGTTCTCGCTCGACAGCGGGCGAGCGCTCCGCTTTTTGAGCAGAGCGAAACTCTTTACCCCCGATGACCTGCGCGCGCTGGGTTTGTGAGGGAGCCTCCGGCGGGGATATTTAAAGACAAAAAAGCCGTTGGGGTAGCAGGGCGCCCGGAGGTGCTTTTTTGTCCGTAAATATCCCGGGGTGAGCCGCGCAGCGGCGAGGGGCAGCGCCCCTGAAAGCCCTATAAAAAGCAAAACCCCCGCAGCTTGCGCTTGCGGGGGTTTCTTGAATGATCTTTCCAACTGCGGGCTTGCGCCTCAGGTCAGCAGATCCATTCGCTCGTCAAAATCAGAGCATACCTTCGCGCTGTGCTTTTTTACGAGCCAGCTTGCGAGCACGGCGGACGGCTTCGGCCTTCTCGCGCGCTTTTTTGATCGAGGGTTTTTCGAAATGTTGCTTGAGCTTCATTTCACGGAAAACGCCCTCGCGCTGAAGTTTTTTCTTCAGGGCACGGAGTGCTTGATCGACGTTGTTATCGCGAACGCTTACCTGCATGTGGTGTCACCACCTTCCTAAGTTAGATTTGCAAAATTGCAGGAAGTGGCCGTATAGCAAAGCGGCTCTAGTTTGTCTAGCATGAGAGCAACCGCGAGAGGAGCGATCCGATGCAAAACCTGCCTTATCCTGACCCGACCCGTGAAAAACTGCTCGATGCGGCCTTGCCGCTGGTGGTTTTCGATGGCTGGGGGCCTGAAACCTTTGCGGCGAGCGTAAGCGATTCGGGGGTTTCGCCGGATTTGGCCGCCGTGGCCTGCCCGCGCGGCGCGACCGATCTGGCTGTGGCTTATCACAAGCGCGGGGATCGTGCGCTGGTTGCGGCCTACGCCGCGGCCGACACCGCAGAGATGACATTTCGCGACAAGGTTACTTTGGCTGTTTGGCTGCGCCTTCAGGCGGTCGAGCGCGAAGTCGTGCGCCGTGGCATGACGTTGTTTTCCTTGCCGCATCTTGCGCCTGAGGGGGCGCGGCTTTTGTGGGAAACCTCGGATGTGATCTGGACCGCGGTGGGCGACAGTTCGGATGACGTGAACTGGTACACCAAGCGGGCGACGCTTTCGGGTGTTTTTGGCGCGACGGTTTTGTTCTGGCTGGGCGATGATAGTGCCGAGTTCGTGGATACGCAGGCCTTTCTGGAGCGTCGCATCGCTGATGTGATGCAGGTCGAAAAGGTCAAAGCGCAGATGAAGGGCAACCGGCTGGCCTCTGCCGCGCTGATGGTGCCGAATTTCTTTCTCTCGAAAATCAAAGCGCCCGCAGGGGTGCGCCGCTGCGACGTGCCGGGCACGCAGGCGGCGCGTGCGGGTGTTGCGCAAAAAGGAGCTGTGCAATGAGCCTGCCCGATCGCATGAAAGCCGTTGAAATCACCGCAGCGGGCGGGCCGCAAGTGCTGCATTTGACAGAGCGCGCGACGCCTTTGGCGGGGGATGACGAGATCGTCATCAAAGTGGCCTTTGCCGGGGTCAACCGCCCTGATGCGCTGCAACGCGCGGGGCTCTATGCGCCGCCCGCAGGGGCTTCGGACCTGCCGGGTTTGGAAGTGTCGGGTACGGTTGCCGCCGTGGGGGCGGGGGTGCGCGACTGGGTTGTGGGCGATCAGGTCTGCGCGTTGACGCCCGGTGGGGGCTATGCCGAATATGTCGCCTGCAATGCGGGGCACGCGATGCCCGTGCCCGCAGGCATGAGTTTGAAGCAGGCGGCCTGCCTGCCGGAGACCTATTTTACCGTCTGGACCAATGTTTTCGAGCGCGGGGCATTGAAATCGGGGGAGGTTTTTCTGGTACACGGCGGGTCTTCGGGCATTGGAACGACGGCGATCCAGCTGGCGCGGGCTTTCGGCGCGCGGGTCTTTGCCACGGCAGGCAGCGCGGAGAAATGCAAGGCCTGTGAAAATCTCGGGGCCGAGCGGGCGATCAACTATCACGACACGGATTTTGTGAAGGTGATGCAGGCCGAAGGTGGCGCGAACCTGATTCTTGATATGGTCGGCGGCGATTACATTGCGCGCAATCTCAAGAGTCTGGCCGAGGACGGGCGATTGGTGAATATCGCCTTCCTGCAAGGTCCCAAGGCGGAGATCAACTTTGCGGCCGTTATGGCGCGCCGCTTGACGATCACGGGATCGACCCTGCGACCGCGCACGGATGCGGTGAAATCCGCCATTGCCGACGCGCTGGTGAGCAAGGTCTGGCCGCTGATCGCCGCCGGGCAGGTCGGGCCCGTGGTGGACAGCAGCTTTCCGCTGGCAGGCGCGGTGCAGGCGCATCAGCGGCTTGAGGCTTCGCACCACATCGGCAAAATCGTGCTTGAGGTCGCGTAGCGCCCATCGCCCGACTGCCGGACCCGTCACCCGCTGTTGCGGCGGATGACGGGATGTGCGTGTTTTACGGAGATTGGGGGCTTAGAAGACGCAGATGGGCTCGCCTTCGTAGGTATTGCCATCTGAATCCACACAGACAACCCATTTGATCGTCCCGACGCGGTGCGAGCCGTGATGGTCGTCGCCGGTGCAAGGGCCGCCGGTGTAGACAGTGCAATTCTTGGGGATCCGCTCAGCGCCCATTTTGGCGACGAGCGCGGAAATTGCGGCCTCGTCGAAGCCGGCTGTACGGGCTTCCTGTTCTAGATCGGAAATCGGAAAACTGGCAGGGGTGGTCATTTATTCCTCGTTAAAAAGTGACTGAGGTGATCATGTTGCCACTCCTTGCCCCTACGTCAAATAGCGGTATTCCTGACTTGCCTCTAGGCGCGGATCAATCAATATCCGCCATCAACGCGTCCTCGAGCGTACAGTCGTAGATCACATCTGCCCCGCATTTTCGCGGCTCGAGATCGCGTGTCAGGCAGATGCGGACTTCTTGGATCCGGCGGTCCTTGCAGGTGACGGTGATCTGGTTGCGCTCCAACCCCGGGTTGTCTTTCAAGAACGCCGCCTCGACCACGCTGGCGGGCAGTTTGATGTCGTCGGGCAGGCTGCGAAACACCGCGGGGCGGGTGATGCTGTCATAGGCAAGGCGCGAGAGGGCCAGAAAATCGCGCCCTTCCAGTCCGCTGCAGCGCCCGTGCTTTTTCCACTGATACCACGCCGCGCCGGTGGTGCCCATGATGTCGGACATGGCGGCTGTTTCGCGTTTGGAGGGGTCGCGCGCGGCGCTGGTGCAGTCGGCGGGATAGCCGCGCTCGTATTGCGGCCACAGGCCGTGCAGCACCCAGCCCAAGGGGCGGTCGCATTGCGGCGAGTTGCGCGCATCGCCCTCGAGCGCGCACCAGGTGGGCGACCATGACAGGGCCAGCACATAGTAGTCAAACGCCCCCGCCGTATCGCCCGCCGCCTGTGCTGATGCCGGTGCCGAGAGGCCCAAAAGGCCTGCCATCATGGCGGTAACGATCGCTTTACGCATTTTCTCTTCCCTCTTTTGCTTGCGCGCAGTATAAGCCCTGCAAGTTCCCCGACAATGAGAACCATCCCCCAGCGGGAAAGCCTTTTCAGGCGACGGGAAAAATTTATCCGGCGTTTGCGTGCCGGAAGCGTTCAAGGAGGCCGGCATGGCTAAACCGATTATGGCAAAAGCGACCGCCGTCTGGCTGGTCGACAACACGACCCTCAGCTTCAAGCAGATCGCGGATTTCTGCGGTTTGCACGAGCTGGAAGTGCAGGGCATTGCCGATGGCGATGTGGCTGCGGGGGTGAAGGGCTTTGATCCCGTCGCCAACAACCAGCTTGACGAGGCCGAGATCAAGAAGGCCGAAGCCAGCCCGATCCATAAGCTGAAGTTGAAATTCAACGCCGCTGCCGTGGGCGAGGAAAAACGCCGTGGTCCGCGCTATACGCCGCTGTCCAAACGTCAGGACCGGCCCGCGTCGATCTTGTGGCTGGTGAAATTCCACCCCGAGCTGTCGGATGCGGTGGTGTCGAAACTGGTCGGCACCACCAAGCCCACCATTCAGGCGATCCGCGAGCGGACCCATTGGAATATCGCCAATATCCAGCCGATTGATCCGGTTGCTCTGGGCCTGTGCAAACAGTCCGAACTGGATGCCGCCGTGCAAAAGGCCGCGGCGAAAAAGGCCGCCGATGGCGCGGCGATGACGGATGACGAGCGGCGCAAGCTGCTCTCGACCGAGCAGAGCCTCGGCGCCGAAGACGAGCCGCGCATGCCCGCGGCAATTGCAGGTCTCGAAACCTTCTCCTTGTCCAACACCACGGAGGAGGACGAGGACGACAAATCGGTGCCCGATGCCAACACTTTCTTCAACTTGCCCGATGCAAGTGACGACGACGACGAGAACTAAAAGCTCTGTCGCACCACCGCTCAAAAGCCCGCCCCCGTGGCGGGCTTTTTCATGCGCGCCGCAGATCGCGCAGCAGGGTGCAAAACCTTGCCTTGAGGTTAACCATATTTTAGGATCAGGCATCTTTTCCAGTATGTGAGACCCGTTATGACCACCTATTCCTTTGAAGCACCTGTCTACGCGTGGACCTATGATCCTGTGACAGAAAGCGAGACGCAAAGTTTCGCAGTTGCGCCCGTTGATCTTGTCATGTCGATGCAGGTCAGCGCGTTGACCTATACGGTGCTGTCAACCGAAGCTGATGGCGAAGAGGTGGAATTGTCCACAGCCTCGGGCGGTCTTCCCATTGTTCTCAGCATTTTTGGCGAATGGATCATGTTCGATCCCGACGAATATGCCAATCCCTGGCTGACCACGCTTAACTGGGAAAAAGACGGGCTTAGCTATACGACGACCGTGCTCGATATGCCCTTCCAGTCGGTGTTCGACGAGGTGGACGGCGTCTACGAAGATTTCGGGATTTTGTTCCAGATTGCGGGCGATCCGCTGCCGCTTGACGATGAAGGCTTTGACCCGCTCACCTTCGAGGCCGACTACAACGCGACGCCTGTTGCGACGACCAGCTGGCTGGAAGGCGACGCCCTTGATCTGTTTGCCGTTCTTGGTGCCACAATGACCCAAGACGACGTTGTCGTAGCCGATGACAATGACAACGTCATCGGTGTCGGAGCGGGCAAAGATACGGTGTTCGCTGGCGGTGGCGATGATGTCATTTGGGCCGGTGTCGGCGCGGATACGATTTATGCGGGCGATGGCGATGACAGGGTCATTGGCGGCGGCGGTCAGGATTACGCCGAGCTTGGCGATGGCAATGACACTTATGAAGACGAGGCCGATGGCGATGATTGGTTTGCCCAGGACGAAATTCACGGTGGTGCCGGACATGACAATATCTTTGCGGGCGGTGGCCGCGATACCGTCTACGGTGGCTCGGGCGACGATTACATCGATGGCTGGACCGGCGATGATTTGCTGATCGGCAACCAGGGCGACGACACCCTGCTGGGGTATGACGGCAATGACCGCATTTTTGCCGGCATCGGAAACGACGATTTGTCGGGCGAAGCGGGCGATGATCTTTTGAACGGGTTCCACGGCGACGATCTGTTGAACGGGGGTCTTGGCAATGACACGATGACCGGTGGCCTTGGCATCGATACGTTTATGTTTTTCAGCGACAGGGATGAAGGCAATGACGTTATCACCGACTTCGATGTCGCGAATGACGTGCTTGCGCTGGTGAACCTTTCGGAAGTGCCAGACGAATATACGCTGACGGTGTCGGACACCTTTGCCACCCTTGATCTTGCAGGGGGCACAAGCGTCACCCTGCTCGGCGCGTTCACGCAAGCCGAAATCGAGGATACGATCGTGTTTAACCCCAGCTTTGACATGCCGCCGATCGACGCGCCTGTCTTTATGTAACGCGGCGGCGATTGGCTGCACATCGGGGACGCAGGGGCATGAGAGGCGCAGGTCGCGCAGGCTCATGTCCCTGTGAAATCCCTGGTGAATTGCCTCGTGAAATGCCGCGCAGTTGCGACCCATGTCAGATTTCGGGACCAGATTTTGGACCCAGATTTTGGACCCATGCCGGATCATGTGAAAATACGGTCACTCAGTTTGGTTTAGGAAGGCAATTGGCGCCTTGCGCCTGTGCCCGGATATCGCAAAAGTGATGACACCATCATTCGAGGACCCATTTCATGAACGACAAGGTAAAAGGCCCGGCCTCCTATTTTCCTGCCATCGAGAAGACTTACGGCAAGCCGGTTCAGCATTGGCTCGATCTCATCTCCGCCAGACCCGAAGAAAAACACATGGAGACGGTTGCTTGGCTCAAATCCGAACATGGGCTTGGTCACGGACATGCAAATGCGCTCGTGGCCCATTCGCGGGCCTGAAAAGGTTCGATGAAAATGATCCCCCTGCCGATGCATCAGAAGCTTGCACACAGGACAGCTTCGGATGTTGCTGAGGCCACTACAAATCTTTTTAAAACATTCACTTGATGATGTTGCGACATTCAGCAAGGGCATAACCATGCACACTGAACACATAAGCACGCACAGATCGGATATTGAAGACATTGGTTATGGCCCTCGAGAAGGGCAGCTGTGCGGACAAACCTGCCGTTGCCTACAGCGATTTTTCAAAGAATACGCGGTTGAACCCGTCTTCCGTTCTACGGTCAATTTCTCGATATCCAAGATGCGGATAGATCGACAGGTTTTCTGACATCTTTTCGTTTGTGTAGAGCTTGACCCTCTTTACACCAGACTGCTTTGCCTGCTGCTCGCAAAAGGTAATCAAGCGCTTTCCGACACCCTTTCCTGTCGCGTTCGCATGTACTGCAACGTTCTCCAACATGAAGTAGTCATCTTCTTGATAAAATACGATAAACCCGTTCAGTTCTGCATCCGCTTCCACAGCGATGTAGACTGAGCCAGATGCAATGAGTGAACCAAAATCTGCTACCATGGGTGCCGGTTTCTTGCCGATGGCTGCAACATACTGTTCATAGGCATCCTCAGCACACAAACGAACACCGGATTCATCTTCTGACGTTGCTTTCCTGATTTCTAGGTCATGCGTCAATGGTCGCCTCCCGCAGCTCCAAACCCAGAATACCGTTGCAGCGCAGAAATCTGCAAGACGGGCTCGAAGCGGCCATTCTCTGCCCGTAACACGAACGACGGCTAAGCGAGCTCTTAGCGTGAATAGCCAGGATACCTCGAAGTAGGGCTGTTTGCGTGGGCTTGAACTACCCCTTGACAGGGGGTGTGCATGGAAAAACGCCATTTCGTGCAAGCTTATGGTGCATTGGCGCCAAGGAAAATGGCGATCCCGGGAGGACTCGAACCCCCAACATCCTGATTAGAAGTCAGGTGCTCTATCCAGTTGAGCTACGGGACCCTGTGCCTGTCTTAGCGGCTCGCGAAACGCTTCGCAAGCCGCAGGCAGGGGGGCAGGGGCCGCACTGGGGCGCGACAGTTATGCGTCGGGGGCGCGGGGCGCCTCGGGGGCCGCGCGTTCTTGTGCCTCGGCTTGCGCGACGGCGAGCGCGGCCATTTTCACGATGGCATCGCGGCTGTTTGCAACGGCAATAAAGCGGCCGTTGTGGCAGAATTTAGCGCCGCTGACACCGCTGGCGGCCTCAAGCTCGGCGCCGTTCAAACCGGCCCATGCGGCCGGCAGATCGGCGCGTTGGGCGAAGGCATCCGGCTCGATCCGGATGCCGGTCAGCGACCACTCGTCGCCGCGCGGCGTGATCACGAACAGCAGATGGTCCGCGCCAGCGGCATCAATGCCTGCCCGAAAGGGCATGCCCATCGGCAACTCCAGCACCCGCCCGCTGCCGGCGGCCTCAATCGCGGCCATCACCATGGATTGCGCGCGGTATTTGGCGGCTTTGCGCGCAATCGCGGCCTCGACAAAAGCGCGCGCCACGGCCAACGCGTCCTGAAAGGCGCGATCCTCGGCCGCCGCGCCACCGGCATCAAAGACGGGTTTGAGGCTTTCGAGCAGCGCGGGCAATGTCAGGCTGGCAAATAGGGGACCGGCTTCGGACGGGTTCACCGCCCCGTTGTCCACCAGATCGATCGGCAAAACGAACCCGCGATCAAACGAGCCGTGGATGGCGTCGATATCGGCCTGTGGGACGTTCAGCGCGCTCAGGTAGTCGCGCCCGTAATGCGCCCAGATCAGCCCGAACGAACTGAAGGGCTGGCCATCCTCGCGCAGAGGATTCGGGCGCTGGTGGTGGTCGAAAATCTGGGCCTGTGCATCGAAGGCCCCGCCGACATCATAGATGATCTTGTCCTGCGCGGGGGTGATCCATGCGGTATCCCGGCTGCGCAGGAGTGTGGCCTCGGGAAAGAGGCGGGTGAGGATCACGCTGGACAGCAGTTCGTCGGCATGAAAGCCGCCGGAATGGGTCACGAGGTGGGTAATGGTCATCTGGGGCACCTCTTGGGCGGTCAAATTGGGCAGTCAAACTGGGCTGGCAACGTTACAGGCTAGGTTACGGGCGCAGGAGCGACGCGATTGGGGCTGTCTACAGGGGCAATCGCAGGGGGAGCAACCCCATGAACGGCTATGACTGCCCCATGACTGCCCCATGACTGCGCCACGTGGTCACTGCGGGTGCCGCGACCCCTGCGCCCCAAAGCGCTTGAGGGGGTATCAAGGCGATTGCGCGCAGGCCAAAAGCGGCTCAAACTGCGCGCGCGTTTGACGCTGCGGCGGGGGGGAGAGATGCAAGACAGGGATGACAAACTCGCGGGGTATTTCGCCGCATCCGCCCCTTGGGCGGCGGAAATCGCGGCCCTACGGGGGATCTTGCAGGCCACGGAGTTGGTCGAGACCTTCAAATGGCGCGGACCCGTTTACACGCTGGCGGGGGGCAATGTCGCGACGATCTGGCGGCTCAAAGACGCCTGCGGCTTGTCGTTTTTCAAAGGGGTTCTGTTGAGCAACCCCGATAATCTTCTGGTCGCTGCGGGCGAAAATTCGCGGGTGATCCGCTTGTTTAAATTCAGGGATCTCGCGCAGATTACCCGTCAAGACGCACAGATCCGCGCCACGCTTGCAGAGGCGATTGCCCTTGAACGGGCGGGGGCGAAAGTCGTGCTGGACAAAGACGACCTGCCACTCCCCGAGGAGCTGGCCGCGCGCTGTGACGCCGATTTGCAGTTTGCCCAGGCCTTTGCCGCCCTGACGCCCGGGCGCAGGCGTGGCTATGTTTTGCACATCTCGCAGGCCAAGCAGGCGGCGACCCGAGAGGCGCGCATCGACAAGCATTTTCACCGTATTCTGGACGGAAAAGGCCTGCACGACCGCTAAAGCAGCGCGTGCAGGCTCTTGCGGGGCTGCGATTTCGCCCCTTTGCAGGTGGCCGCGCGCGTGACAGGTAAATGGGGGTCGCAAGCCCTTGCCTGCGGCCCCCATTGTTTGCGCAAGCGCGGCCTAGCCCTTGAGGGGCGGTGTGCCATGGGTGTGGAAGGTCTCGATGGTTTTGAGGCCCCATGCCTGACCCTTTTTGCGGTCGGCTTCGGTCCAGACGATCGGCTCCCAATCGGGTGCAAGGATCAGGCGCGCACCGGCGTTGGCCAGTTCCACACGGTTTCCCGCGGGTTCCCAGACATACAAAAAGAATGTGTTCTGGATCGCATGCTTATGCGGGCCGGTTTCGATATGAACGCCGTTCTCAAGGAAAATATCCGCCGCACGCAGGATGTCCTCGCGTTGATCGGTGGCGTAGGTCACATGGTGCAGACGCGCCTGCGCATCGCCGTGCTCTTCGGTGCAGGCCAGATCGTAGGTCTTGTTGTTCACGGTGAACCAGCAACCGCCGATGCGCCCGTTGTCGAGCTGGATCATTTCCGTCACGCGGCTGCCCAGGCAGGTTTCCATAAACCGTTTGAATTCCGTGACATCCGAGGACAGCAGGTTGAGGTGATCCAGACGCCGCGGCGCACAGCCGGTGTGATGGAACCGCGAGGCATTGTTTTTCAGCGCGGGCTTGTCATGATCGCCATGGGCGTATTTCACCGTGTCGTAATAGATTTCGAAAACATGGCCAAAGGGGTCTTCGAAGCGGAAAGCGCGCCCGTGACTCAAGTCGCCCTCGACCCAACCGATGACCTTGAAATCGCTGTCTTGAATGATCTTGACGCGCCGCTCGAGCGCCTGCGCAGAGGCCGCGCGATAGCCGATGTGGCCCACGCCCGTGGTTTTTGAGCGGGTCAGTTTCAGCGTACAGAATTCGTAATCGTCCCATGCGCGCAGATAGGCGGAATTCTCATCCTGCCCCGAGCAGGTAAGGCCATACACGCGGGTAAAAAAATCGAGGCTCTCGTCGAATTTGTCGGTGAGCATCTCGACATGGCCAAGATGGGCGATGTCAAAGGACGGGTTTGTGGGGTGGGACATGGTGTCGCCTCCAAAATGTCAGGGAAAGGTTGGAGGTCCGCGCAGTCAACCGGACCACAGGCGCCTGAAGCTGGCCGCAAAAGGCGGGGCGCGCCGGGCGCCCTGCCTGAGTTTTTAGTGCGTTTGGACGGGCCTTAGAGTTCGTCAACCGTGCGCGGGAAGATGGACTCAAACCCTTCGGCGTATTTGCAATCGCGACCGCCCGACTGACCGCCGGAGTTGCGTTTGAAGTGGTTGGCGCGGTTTTGCGCAACGCGGGTGTAGAAATCCCACAGGTGCTCCTGGCCCTGCATGCATTCGATGGCGGCGCGTTTTTTATCCCAAACGGGGGTGATGTCGAGGAAGGTGTCGGGCTTCCAGCCCATTTGTTCGGTCTGATGCGGCTCAAAGAGGTAGAGCTGCGGCGCGCCGAGCACTTTCTCGCCGGGGTTGTGACCCCAGGCCTGGGCGACCATGCGGCACTCAAGCGCAAACTGCGTGGTGTACATGTGGTCGGTGTTATAGGGGTCCCATTTGGAGTGCGACATCATGAAAGACGGCTGCACTTTGCGCAGGATATCAACCACTTGGCTGCGGGTCTCAGGGCCCAGATCCAGCGGGTAGTCGCCGCGATCCAGACAGATCAGGTCATGCACGCCAAGAGCTTCTGCGGCGCTTTCGGCTTCCTTGCGACGCGCATCCTTGACGCGGTCCATGGTCATGCCTTCCTGTTTCCACAGTTTGGCGCTTTCGCCGCGCTCGCCAAACGACAGGCAAGCCACGGTGACATTATACCCCAGCGAGGCGTGCAGGGCGATGGCACCCCCGCAACGCCATACGAAATCGGCAGCGTGAGCAGAGATGATCAGGGCAGTTTTTTTGGTGTCCGACATGGTGTCCTCCTCGGAAATCTGCTTGGGCATCGCATTTGCGCGGGGGGGGTGGCAACTTAGAAAACCGGCGGCGAAATAAGAACAGGCTATTATGACGTCACGCAACCTTGTGAAAAACACGCGCCACAGGCTTGGCGGGGCGCGAAAATCAGGTTAGATTGTGCGCTGTATCGGATAGCAGTACGCCCGCCCGATATTGTCCGTTTTACCCAATCGGTTTCGCCAACCTGCCGAGGAGCCCGCCGTGATCGCGTCCAATATCCGACACATGCGCGCCTTTCTGGCCGTTGCTGAAACCGGCTCGATCACGCAGGCGGCGGCGCAGTGTTTCGTTTCACAACCCGCGGTTACCCAGGCGATTGCCAAACTCGAAGCACAGGCGGATATGCCGCTTTTGCTGCGCACGCCGCAGGGTATTTTTCTGACCGAAGCGGGGCAGTATTTGCAACGTCGTGTCGCGCGCGCTATCGCCATGCTCGACGCGGCGCTGGTCGAAATTTCGCCGCGCCTGCCACTGACAGCGACGCGCGCGCAGCTTCAGGCCCTGATCGCGGCCTGCGAGGTCCAGAACTTTTCGCTTGCCGCGCGCAAGCTCGGGATCGCGCAGCCCACGGTGCACCGCGCGATCACCCAGCTTGAGCGCGAAGCAGGGCGTGCGCTGTTTCAACGCAGCCCCTCTGGCATCGCGCCAACGCGTCAGTGCGCGGCGCTGGCCCGTTCTGCACGGCTGGCGTTTGTCGAATTCGATCAAGCAGATGCGGAGCTTGGCGACCTGCTGGGGCGCGAGGTGGGGGAGATCGTCGTCGGCTCCATGCCGCTGGCGCGCTCTTATGTTCTGCCCCGCGCGCTGGCCGCGTTCCGTGACATCCGGCCGCTTCTGTCGGTGCGGGTGCTTGACGGTCCCTATGACGAATTGCTCGGGGCATTGCGGCGCGGCGAAATCGACTTTTTGATCGGGGCTTTGCGTTTTCCCGCCCCCATCGAGGACATCGAACAGGAAGTGGTGTTTTTTGACGATCTGGTCTTGCTGGCGGGGGCGGGGCATCCGCTGACGCAAAAGCCGCCCTGTCAGATTTCCGCCCTGCAAGACTATCCGTTTTTGGTGTCGCGCAAGGGGACACCGACGCGCGACCAGTTCGAGGCGATGTTCACGCGCGCCGCAATCGCGCCGCCGCGCGCCGTGATCGAAACCGGCTCGCTGATCCTGATGCGCGAGACGATTCTGGACCGCAAGCATCTGGCCTGCGTGTCGCGTCTTCAGGCCCGCACCGAGATCGCGCAGGGCCTTGTGCAAGTGCTGCCCCTGGCTGTGGAAAATTCTGCGCGCCCGATTGGAATCACCACCCGTGCGGGCTGGACGCCGACTCCGGCGCAAAAAGTGCTGATCGACGCCGTGCGTGCCATTGCAAAGCGCGATTTGCACGGGGACTCGCCGGAAAGCGTGGCTTTTATAGCATGAGGTTATGTTTTCGCGCCCCGTTTCTATTGGTGCGCGCGGGGCGGATCGGCGAACTCTTTGCAACGCAAATATACGGGGCATGAGCCCCGCCTTAGGAGAGGGAGGATACTATGTTTGTTCGTAAACTTATCACGACTTTGACGGTCGCATCGGCCGTGACATCGACGCTTGCTGTTGCAAGCGCATCCGCGGAGGAATTGAAGTTCGCAAGCTTCATGCCGCCGGGGCACCCCTATGTCGAAACCACCTTCCAGCCGTTTGCGGACGCTGTGGCCGAGGGCACTGCGGGCGAAGTGAGCGTGAAGCTCTACAACGGCGGCGAACTTGGCGCAGGCCCGGTCGAACAATACAGCCGTGTCGTTGATGGTGTGGCCGAACTCGCGATTTCGCTTCCGGGGTATACCGCGTCCAACTTTCCGCTGACGCTGCTCACCGAGTTGCCCGGCGTGGTCGAAGAAGGCAAAGGCACCACCGAAATCTGGAACAACATCGATTTGTTGATGCCCGAATACCGCCGCACCCATCTGGTCGCGCTGTGGGCCTCGGCCGAAAACATCCTGTTCACCCGCGACAAGGCGGTGCGTAGCCCCGACGATCTGGCCGGCATGAAAATCCGCGTTCCCTCGCGCAACACCGGCTTGATTGTCGAAGCCTGGGGCGCATCGCCCGTGTCGATGCCCGTTTCGGAAATCTACAACTCGCTGCAAACCGGGGTGATTGACGGCGCGATGATCGACGGCACCGGCATCAACGCGTTCAAACTGGGCGAAGTCGCAAACTACGTCACCATGGGTATGAAAACGACGATCTCGCCGTTCTTCATCCTGATGAACAACGACGCCTACGAGGATCTCACCGACGCACAGAAAGCTGCCATCGATGCCGCGGGCCGCACGGCCTCCGACAACGGCGAAGCGATGCAGGTTCGTGTCGCGGCAGAAGGCATTGCGGGCTTTGCGGCCACCGAAGGAAAAGAGGTCATCGAGCTGACCGAGGCCGAAGCGGCGGCCTTTGACGTTCTGTCGGAAGCTGAAAACGACAATATCGTAGCACTGGCTGGTGGCGACGCCGAAGCAGTCATCGAAGCGTTCTCGGCCGACTGATCGTGCAAACGCAGCAGCAAAAAGGGGCCTGGTCGTTCGTGTTCGACCGGGCCCAACTCGCCCTCGCGGCGGTGGCTGGCGTGGCGCTGGTGGGTATGCTCGTGCTCATCTTCGTCGCTGTCTTTTCCCGCTATATGTTCGGTCATCCAATTCTGGGTGTGAACGAAGTTGTGCAGCTGACCTCGGTCGTTGTCGTCATGTTGGCACTGCCCTATTGCACCGGTCAGGGCGCGCATGTCGGCGTCGATGTTCTGGACAACGCCATCGGCGCGACGGGGCGGTTTGTGGGCGATGTCGTGTCGCGCCTCCTGTCGTCTTTCGTGCTCGGGGTGTTGTCGCAACGCGCGTTTTTCAAAGCGCTCGACGCGTTTGAATACAGTGACACCACCAATATGCTTGGCATCGTGATTTGGCCCTTCTACGCCTTTATTGCCGCCGGTATGGCGCTTTGCGTCGTGGTTCTTCTGGTCCAGCTCGTGCTCATCTTGACGGGAAAGGTTCGGACATGACACCACTTCTCGTAGGCGTTCTGGGGGTCTTTGGCCTGTTTGCGCTAATGATTTTCCGCACCCCTGTGGCCTTTGCGATGATGATCGTGGGCTATTTCGGCCTCTGGATTCTCGAAGGATCGCGCGCGGCCAGCGCTGTCGTGCTCACCGAAAGCTATTCGGCGGTGTCGAATTATTCGCTGATCGTTGTGCCGATGTTCATTCTGTTGGGCAATATCTCGTCGGCGGCGGGGTTTTCGCGCGGCCTGTATGATGCGGCCTTTGCCTGGGTGGGGCGGTTTCGCGGCGGGCTTGCCTCGGCCTCCGTCCTTGGATGCGCGGTGTTTTCCGCCGTGTCCGGCTCCTCGGTGGCCACGGCTGTGACCATCGGCAAAGTTGCGCTGCCGGAAATGAAACGTCTGGGCTATGGCGACAGCCTGTCCACGGGCGCGATTGCCGCTGGCGGCACTTTGGGCTTTTTGATCCCGCCCTCGACGGGCTTCGTGCTCTATGCGATCCTCACCGAAGAATCCGTGGGCCGTCTGTTCATGGCCGGTATTTTGCCGGGGCTGTTGTTGATGACCCTGTTCATCAGCACCATCGTCTTGATCAGCTACATCGACCCCAAGGCAGGGCCGCGCGGCGATTATGTGCCGCTGAGCCAGCGCTTTAAAGTGCTCGGGCGCGCTGCGCCACTTCTGGCCATTATCGCCCTGTCGATCGGCGGTATCTACGCGGGGGTCTTTACCCCTGTCGAGGCCTCAGCCATCGGCGCCGGTTTGGTCGTTTTGCTTGCCTTTGGCACCCGTGCAATCAACTTTGCCGGGTTTCGTGGCGCGGTGCTGGAAACGCTTAAGACCTCGGCCATGCTGTATATGGTCGTGATCGGCGCGAATATCCTGAACCCGTTTCTGGCGGTGACCCACATTCCCGAAACGCTGGGCAATGCGCTGGTGGGCTGGGGTTTGGGGGCGTATGGCACCTTGCTGGTGATCATCCTGGCCTATGTCGTTCTGGGCATGTTCCTTGACGGTCTGTCGATGTTGGTTGTGACGATCCCGATTGTTTTCCCCGTGATCCAGCAGCTCGGGTTTGACCCGATCTGGTTCGGGGTGGTGGCGGTGATCGTGATCGAAATGGGCATGATTACCCCGCCCGTCGGGTTGAACGTCTTTGTCGTCAAAGGCGTGGCCCAGGACGTGCCGATGGCAACCGTGTTCAAAGGTGTGTTGCCGTTTCTGCTGGCGATGATTGTCGGCTTGTTGCTGATCATCATCTTCCCGCCCATCGCGACCTTTATTCCCGACACGATGTTCGGGTAACGCGCGACTTCGAGGCGTGAGACATGAAAAAGCCCCCCGTGCGGTCTGCGCGGGGGGCTTTTTGTACCCTGAAACGGGGGCTAGAGCCCTTTGTCGGAGGCGTCGGCCTCGCCTTTGACCCAATAGCCGGAGGCCTTGAGCCAGGGCAAAGCGTGGCCGCGTGCGTCAAGCAAATGGCTGCGCAGGGCGCGCGCCACGGTGCTTTCGGCCGCAATCCAGACAAAGGTTCTGGGCGGCAAGGCCACTTGCGCAAGCGCGGCGACCATGGGCGCAGGATCGGCGGGATCGGCGCGGTGGACATAGAGGACGCTGACATCTGCGGCGCTGTCGAACTGCTGTTCCTCCTGCGGGCCCGTGACGCCGATCACGGCGGTGATCCGCGTGCCTTTGGCAGCTTCCTCGATCCGGCGGCCAATCGCGGGCAGGGCGGTTTCATCGCCCAGCAAGACCCAATGGTCGATGTCGCCCGTGATCACCTGCGAGCCGCGCGGCCCGCCGATACGCAGCGTGTCGCCGACTTTGGCCTCCAGCGCCCATTGCGTTGCAGGGCCCGCGTCATGCAGCGCGAAATCGATGACCAGCGTGCCCGATGCTTCGTCGAAGCTGCGCGGTGTGTAGTCGCGTTTGGCCTCATCGCCTGTGCCATCGGGCACAAAGATTTTGATGTGGTCGTCCGGCGCGCTGGACACAAACCCGGCAAGCTCCGCGCCGCTCAAGGTGACGCGCAGCATGTTGGGGGTTATGCGCTCAAGTGCGGTGACGGTTGCCGCGCGGCGCACCAATTCGTGACGGTGGCGCTCGATGCGCGGGGCGGGTGTGGTGTCGTGTAGAAGATCGCTCATCTCGGTCCTTTCGCGGCCCTGATTATTCCTTACTAAAATAGACAGGTAATCGCGAAAGGGCAAGGTTTTTCAGGGGATGAATGCGGGGGATACGCGGTTAAAGCAGGTTGTCGAGCTTTGCGAGCATCGCCGCATGGGTGCGGTTCTTTGCCCCCAAACGTGTGCAAATCGCGCGCATTTTGACCTTGATCGTGATCTCGGCCAACTCCAGATCCAACGCGATTTCCCGGTTGGTTTTCCCGTTGGCCACCGAGGTCAGGATATGGATTTCCTGCGCTGACAGCGGTGTGTTTTCAGTGCGCAATGCCGCGCTGCGCGACACGGACAGGGGGACGAACTGCTGGCCGGAGGCCACCAGTTGCAGGGTGCTGGCAAGGCTCTGGGAACTCAGGGATTTGGGGATGTAGCCTTTGGCCCCCGCATCGATTGCTGCCCAGACGGTGCGGTCATCGGCATTGCCGGAGAAGAGCACCACATGGCTGTCGGGGGCCGCAAAAACGACCCGGCGCAGCCCTGCGAGCCCGTCCATTCCCGGCATTGACAGGTCCAGCAAGACCACGTCGTAGGCGCCCGTCGCAAGGCCGCGCAAGGTGCCCTCGAGGTCATGTGCGATGTCGACCTGAAACCCGTGATCCTCACTCAAGACGCGTTTGAGGGCATCGCAGACCATCTGGTGGTCATCCGCAAGCAGGATCGAAAGGGGCGTGGTGGAGTCGGGCATGAAGGTCGTAAGTCCGGTGGCCTAAGGACGGGGAGTGGTTCTTGCTGTAGATACTATCGCCATGTTCTGGGCAATGCGAACATGTCTGGATTTTGCGCGCAAAACAGGCGAAAACATGTCACGGTTTGGCAGGTGGACGTAGAGGGTGGCAAAGTATGGCGTGGAAAAACCTTTGGCCTAAAGAGCTTAACCAAATGCGGGGGCAGGTCTGGGCGGGGCTCAGGATCGCGGCGCTATGTGGTGTGGCGATGGGCCTTTTTCTTGCCAAGAGCGCCCATGCCCAAGCGCATTCCCCCCTCGGGCCGCAAAATCCGCGCTTGCAGGCGGTCGCGCCGGCGCCCTCCGAGGAGATCCTGTTGACGCTCGAACTGGCGGGAGAGGGCGCAAAAAACCTGTCGCTGACGCGGGCGGATTTGCTGGCGCTGCCGCAAACCACATTCTCGACCACCACGATCTGGACCGAGGGGCGCGAGTCCTTCACGGGGCCAACCCTGGCTGACACCCTGTCGCTCTTGGGCGAGGTGCCGCAGGGCGCGCAGATCGACATGAGGGCGATCAACGACTATCAGGTGACGGTTGACCACGACCTGTTGTCGGCCAAGTTTCCCATCATTGCCCTGCTGCGCAACGGCGCGCCGTTTTCGGTGCGTGACCTTGGGCCGCTGTGGGTGGTGTTCCCCTATGATAGCGAAGAATTGTACCGCGAGGGCGGGGCCTATTCGATGAGCATCTGGCAACTCGTCGGCATCCGCGTGAGTCCTGCCCGCGCGCCCACATGAGGGTGCCCGCCCGCCGCTGGCGCCGCCGTTGGAACCGTCGCTGGATGTCGGTGGTGCGATTGACCATTCTGGCCTCGCTGGCTCTGGGCCTTGCGGCGGCGCTTTCCTTGGGGTTGGCGATCCAGTTGGATCAGCGCGCGCGCGAACTTTCGGTGGCCGATACGGACAATATGACCTGGAGCTTCGTGCAGCTCGACGTTGATTTCCAAAGCTTTCGCCTTGCGATTGCCCGCGCGCAGCTCGCGCTGAACGCGACTGCGCCGCAGGAAGATCGCGCGCAGGGCCTTGCGCTGGCGGACCGTCAATCGCTCGATTTGGCCTTCAACATTTTCTACAGCCGCGTCTCCGCCGTGACGGGGCCGGCGATGAACCTCTCCGATCCGGCGCAAACCACGGCGCGGCTGCAAAACGTTCTGCAACTGCGCGCCGATTTTGTGGATCTTCTCGACGATCCATCTGTGGCGGATGCGCAAATGCTCGACGAGCTGAGTGCGCGCGCGGATCTTGGGCGCGCGGATGTGCGCGGGCTGGTGCTGGACGGGTTGCACGGCTTTGTGGACGGGACGATCAGCCAGCGCCGCTCGCTCAAGCGATCGTTGCAGACCTATCTTGGCGTGAGCCTGTTCTTGATGGCGGTGACGACGGCGGCGGCTTTGGTGATGCTGGTGTTGCTGCGTCAGAACCGGGATCGCAATGCGCGCACCCAACGTCTGGCCTCCAACCTTGCCAAGACCATTGCTGCCAGTCCGGACGGGGTTGTCGTGCTCGATAACCGGATGCGGGTGATCGAATATAACGCCGCCGCGCAGGCCATGTTTGGCTATTCGCCGCGGGCGATTTTGGGGCGTCCGGTCGAGAAACATCTGGTGCCACCGGCGCGGCGCAAGGCATTTCGCGCGGCTTTGGCGCTTGAGCCGGCCGCAAAAAAAACCTCCAGAGGCCGATCGACTGGCCTGTCGCAGAGCGGTGACATCCGCCGTCTTCCGACACGCGCCCTCGACGCGCGCGGCCGCGTGTTTCCCGTGGAAATTTCCCTGACCCGGGATCAAGACACGCAGGGGCGCGACATCGTGATCTGCTTTGTGCGCGACATTTCCCCCGAATTCGAAGCGCGGCGCAAAATCAAGGCCGCCCTTGTGCAGGCCCGCTCGGACGCCAATGCCAAAAGCCGGTTTCTGGCGGTGATGAGCCATGAGATGCGCACGCCGATGCATGGGGTGATCGCTGCGCTCGACCTGCTCGAGGATGCGCCTCAAACGGGGCAGACCGCTTTGGGGGCGGGGGCGCAGCCCCTGTTGGGGCTGGCGCGCTCCAGTGCGAAACAGGCGCTGGCGCAGATCGAGAGTGTGCTTGATATCACCCGCGCTCAGGCGATGCCGGCCGCCTTGCGCGTTTCGCTGCCGTCCGAGCGGTTTGACGCGCGTGCCGCCACAGAGCGGCTGGTGGCGCAGCTTGCGCCCTTGGCCAGTCAGGGCGGCAACCGGCTGACGCTTGATTGGGACGCGCCTGCGGTCATGGTGTCGCGCCCTGATGCCTATCAAAAGGCGCTGTCAAACCTGATCTCGAATGCGATCAAATTCACGCGCGATGGGGCAATCGCGGTTGTGGCGCGCCGCGTGGCGGGCAAGGGGGAGGGCGCGTTGCAGATCGCGGTGCGCGACGAGGGCGCAGGGATTGCCCCGGCCGACCAGCGCCGGATCTTCGACGATTTCGTGACCCTGCCGGTTGAGGGCTCTGGCAATGCTTTGGGCGGAACGGGGCTGGGGCTTAGCATCGCGCGCCGCGCCGCCGAGGATATGGGCGGCGCGATGACGCTCGAAAGTACGCTCGGCCAGGGCAGCTGTTTCACCCTCACGTTGCCCTTTGCGCAGGACGATATCGCGCCAGACCCGTCTGAATTTGCGGGCAAGGTTCTGGTTGTGGACGATAATCCGGTGAACCGCCAGTTGGTCGGCGCCATGTTCGCCCAAGGCGCGGTGGTGGAGGCCGACGATGGTCTGGCGGCCATTCGCGCCGCCTATGATCAGGCCTTCGACGTGATTTTGATGGATGTCAGCATGGCGGGTTTGGGGGGCATTGCAGCGGCGCGCTGTCTGCGCCTTGGCGGGGTGTCGCGCGGCGCCTTGATCGTCGCGGTGACGGCCCATGCAAGCGACGAGCTGCGCTTTGAAACCGCCGCTGCCGGTATGGACGGGCTGGTGGCAAAACCCTTCACGCGCGCGGTGTTGCACCGTCGGCTCGCGCAGTGCGCGCAGGACCGCGATGTGGTGGATCTGCCGCAAGATCACGGCCAGCCCAAGGCGCAGACCACCGCTTTGTTGCGCGACACCAGCGCGGGCTTGGCGGCGCTTGCCCTGCGGGCAGAAGCCGTGGCGCGCGCGGGTCTCTCTGGCGCAGCGGAGTCCGAGCAAGAGGCGCTGCGCCGTGAGGCCCATCGCATCGCGGGGGCGCTGCAGATGTTGGGCTATGAGGCCATGGCAGCGGTTTTGATCGAGGTGCAAACCCTGCGCGGCGCGGATTGGCTGGAGTTTTTGCGCGGCGCGGCGCTGGTGATGCAGCTTGATCAGGCGCGGCTTGCGCGGCAACTGGAACAGGCCTGAGCGGGGCGGTTTGACGCTTGGTGCCAAGCCGCCCCTTTGTGGCTCTATGTCGCTTTGACGCGGCGGCGGGCGGCGTGCAGTAGCGGTTCGGTGTAGCCCGAAGGCTGCGACACCCCCTCAAAGACCAGAGCCTGCGCCGCCTGAAAGGCAATCCCGTCAAAGGCGGGGGCCATGGCCACATAGGCCGGATCGGCGGCGTTCTGGGCGTCCACTTTGGGGGCCATACGGCGGAAAGCGGCTTCGACCGCGTCCCGGGTCGTGATGCCATGGGTCAACCAGTTGGCGAGGTACTGGGAGGAAATGCGCAGGGTGGCGCGGTCCTCCATCAGTCCGACATCGTTGATATCAGGCACTTTCGAACATCCCACGCCCTGATCGACCCAGCGCACGACATAGCCCAAAATGGACTGGCAGGCATTGTCCAGCTCGCGCGTGATCTCCTCGGGCGACAGGTTGCGGCCCAAAAGCAGGGGCGGGGTCAGCAACGCCGCGCGGCTGGCTTTGGCGCGCGTTTTCAACCCGTCCTGGACGGCGGCGACATCAATCCTGTGGTAATGCGTGGCATGCAGCGTGGCCGCGGTGGGCGAGGGAACCCAGGCGGTGTTTGCCCCCGCTTGGGGGTGGCCGATTTTCACCTCGAGCATTTCGGCCATCATGTCGGGTTTGGCCCACATGCCTTTACCGATCTGCCCGCGGCCCTGCATGCCAACAGCAAGCCCCGTGTCGACATTGCCCGCCTCATACGCGGGCAACCAGTCGGATGTTGCCATTTCACCCTTGGGAATGACGGCACCGGCCTGCATCGAGGTGTGGATTTCATCGCCCGTGCGATCCAGAAAGCCCGTGTTGATAAAGACGCAGCGGGTTTTGACCGCCTCGATACAGGCCGCAAGGTTGGCTGAGGTGCGCCGTTCCTCATCCATCACGCCCAGTTTCACGGTGTTTTCGGGCAGGCCCAGCAGGGCTTCGACCCGCGCATAAAGCGTATTGGCAAAGGCAACCTCCTCGGGGCCATGCATCTTGGGTTTGACGACGTAAATCGACCCGGCGCGCGAGTTTTTATTGGCAGGTTTGGCCAGATCATGCAGGGCGGCGGCCACGGTCACAGCGGCGTCGAGCATGCCTTCGGGCGTTTCCTTGCCCGCCATCAGCACCGCATCGGTCGTCATGAGATGGCCGACATTGCGCACGAGCAACAGCGCCCGCCCGGGGTGGGTGACGCTTGTGCCATCGGGGGCGGTGAAGGTGACATCGGGGTTGAGGCGGCGGGTCAGCATCTTGCCGCCCTTCTCGAACCGTTCGCTCAGGTCACCGCGCATCAGGCCCAGCCAATTGGCATAGGCGACGCATTTGTCCGCGGCGTCCACGGCGGCCACCGAATCTTCGCAGTCCTGAATCGCGGTCAGGGCACTTTCGAGGCGCAGATCGCTGATGCCTGCGGGGTCGGCTTTGCCAATGGGGCTGTCGCGGTCCACGACCACTTCGATCAGCAGGCCGTTGGCGCGCAAAAACACATGGCCCGCAGCGGTCGAACCGGCAAATTGCGCGGGGTCTCTGAGCGGGGTTGCCCCCGCGGGCGTTGTCAGCGTCAGCGTTTCGCCCGCTTCCATCGCGCGCACATCGGCCCAGGAGCCTTGGGCAAGAGGCACCACCACATCGAGATGCGCGCGCGCCCAGGCGATCACTTTCGCACCGCGCGCCGCGTCAAAGCCGCTGCCCTGCGGCGTGCCCGCGATGGCATCGGTGCCATAAAGCGCATCATAGAGCGACCCCCAGCGGGCATTCGCCGCGTTCAGGGCAAAGCGCGCGTTCATCACCGGCACCACCAGTTGCGGTCCGGCGATCTGGGCGATTTCCGCATCGACATTGCGGGTTTCGAGGGTGAAGGGCGCGGGCTCGGCCACAAGATAGCCGATTTCGCCCAGAAAGGCGCGATAGGCCTGTGCATCGAAGGGGGCGCTGCGATGGGCGATGTGCCAATCGTCGATCTGGCGTTGCAAATGGTCGCGTTGCGCGAGGAGCGCGGCGTTGACGGGGGCAAGATCGGCGAGAAGCGCGGCATATCCCGCCCAAAAGGCGGTTGGAGTAATGTCGATCAGGATCTGCTCTTCGACGAGGGTCGCGAGCTCTTGCGCGACCTGCAAGCCTGCGCGTTCTACATAGTGGGTCATGGGGCCTCCGTACCGCTGTGGTGTGCCTATGGTGACAGTCACGACAGAATTTGAAATAGCAAACGCAGGCCGCGCCCAAAATTTCGACAGGGACCACGATTGACTCTGGGATTGTCGCTGGGACCGGGTCAAAATGCTGCTTTGCGGCATTTTGGCGCCGCAGCGGGCAGTTTTTGCGGGGTAAATCGCGGCCAGGTTGTATTCGCATTTTGCGAAGCTATTTGCGAAACACGTCTAAGTTTAGCGCATCCTGCAAGGTGATATTTTTTTGTGCGGTCAATTTTCAGGAAAATTTGGCAAATTATTCAATGATAACAGGCTCCTTCGAAAGGGGTCAGGAGTCCTGTCCAAAAAGACAGGTTGAGGGACTGACCTTTTTTCGGGATTTCTGCTACACACGCATAAGGTAATGTGTTCGAAATTAATAAGGAGCCGCCAATGAAACATCCTGTAGACGTTCATGTCGGAAAACGTGTGCGGCATCGTCGCTGGATGGTCGGAATGACGCAACAGCAGCTTGCGGAAAAAGTCGGCATTAAATTTCAGCAAATCCAGAAATACGAAACGGGCATGAATCGCGTGTCGGCGTCGCGTCTTTGGGATATTGCTGAGGCGCTCGGTGTTCAGGTGGCCTTCTTTTTTGAAGGCGTTGAAAACGCCGCACGCGAACCTTCCGCGCAGCTCGACAGCGCGCCCGCAGATATCCTTGCCGATAAAGAAGCGCTGGAATTGGTGCGCTCCTACTATTCGATTCCCGAAAACCAGCGCCGCCGTTTGTTCGAACTGGCCCGCGTGTTGTCGGACGTTGCATAGGCTTCTCGACCACAGTTCAACGTGATCAAGGGGATGGCGCAGGCTGTCCCCTTTGTCGTTTGTAGAGCCTGTGTCGCGCAGGGCATTGCCGTTTCAGGGGGGCGCCTTGCTGCGGACTTGACGCTTTAGGCGGGCTTCTTTACCCCCAAAGCAACTGACAGCGCTGAAAAGGGCGACCGACATGCCAAGCAACCTGCCCGATCCGCAAACCCGCGCCGCGCTGATTGCTACGGCCCATGCTGCCGCTGACATCGCGCGCGACATCACCTTGCAGTATTTTCGCACCGACCGGTTGGCCACAGAGTCCAAACGCGCGGATTTCGACCCCGTCACCCAAGCCGACAAGGGGGCAGAGGCCGCGATGCGCGCGCTTATCCACGACATGCGCCCCGAGGATGCGATTTTGGGGGAAGAAGCAGGGTTCGAAGCCGGTACATCGGGCTATACGTGGGTGCTTGATCCGGTGGATGGCACGCGGGGCTTTATTTCGGGCACACCGACATGGGGCGTTTTGATCGGGCTGCGCGATGCGGCCGGGCCGATCTATGGCATCGTTGATCAGCCCTATATCGGCGAGCGCTTCGAGGGCGGTTTGGGCCGCGCGACGCTGGCCGGTCCGCGCGGCACGCAGGCTCTTGAAACGCGCCAGGTCAGCGATCTCTCCGAGGCATTCCTGTTTTCGACCTTTCCCGAGGTTGGCACGGCGCAGGAGCGGGCCGGTTTCGAGGCGGTGTCGCAACGCGTCAAACTCACCCGTTTCGGGATGGATTGCTACGCCTATGCGCTTGTCGCGGCGGGGCAGGTGGATTTGGTGATCGAGGCGGGGCTGCAAAGCTACGATATTCTGGCCCCGATTGCGGTGATCGAAGCGGCGGGGGGAATCGTAACGGATTGGCAAGGAAATCCTGCCCATGATGGCGGGCGCGTTCTGGCCTGTGCAAACAAGGCCCTTCATGCGCAGGCGCTTGCTGTGTTGTCGACCTTCTGATCCCGCGGTCGGTTTTCGCGGGACGCATTTGACGGAGAACCCGATGAAACGCTGCTATTTGGTGCGCGGCGCGCAGACTGTGATCACAATGGACGACGCACGGCGCGAATTGCACGGCGCCGATGTGTTGATCCGTGACGGCCGGATCGAGGCAGTCGGAGCGCAGCTTTATGATGATAACGCGCAGATCATCGACGCGCGCGGCTGCGTGGTGACGCCGGGCCTGGTGAACACGCACCACCATCTGTACCAAACCCTGACGCGCGCGGTGCCGGGCGCACAGGATGCGCTGCTTTTTGGCTGGTTGCAGCGGCTCTACCCGATCTGGGCGCGCTTTACGCCCGAACATATGCGGGTGTCGGCGCTCACGGGGCTTGCGGAACTCGCGCTTTCGGGCTGCACGACCACCTCTGACCACCTGTACCTTTTTCCCAACGGGTCAACGCTGGATGACACCATTCATGCGGCGGGTGAAATCGGGGTGCGGTTGCACGCGACGCGCGGCGCGATGTCGATCGGGGAAAGCGCTGGCGGCTTGCCGCCGGATCGTCTGGTGGAACGCGAAGAGGCCATCCTTGCCGACACGATTCGCGTGATCGACCGCTTCCACGATGCCAGCGAGGGCGCGATGGTGCGCGTCGCCGCCGCGCCCTGTTCGCCGTTTTCCGTCAGCCGCGAATTGATGCGCGACGCGGCGCTTCTGGCGCGCGACAAGGGGGTGATGATGCACACCCATCTGGCGGAAAACGACGAGGATATCGCCTATTCTCTGGAAAAATTCGGTTGTCGCCCGGGGCAATACGCCGAAAGCCTTGGCTGGGTTGGTCCCGATGTGTGGCACGCGCATTGTGTCAAACTGGATGTCAGCGAGATCGAGCTTTTTGCCAAAACCGGCACCGGTGTGGCGCATTGCCCCTGTTCCAACTGCCGCCTCGGGTCGGGTATCGCGCCGGTTCGCAAGATGCGCGATGCGGGGGTATCTGTGGGCCTCGGGGTGGATGGCTCGGCCTCCAATGATGCCGGAAATCTGATGGCCGAAGCGCGGATGGCCATGTTGTTGCAACGTGTGGCCTTCGGGGCGGATAAAATGAGCGCCCGCGAGGCTCTGGAAATTGCCACCCGCGGGGGCGCGCAGGTTTTGGGGCGCACCGATATCGGTCAGATCGCTGTGGGCAAACGCGCGGATTTGGCGATCTGGGACGTGAGCGATATCGAAAGCGCCGGAAGCTGGGATCCCGCTGCGCTGCTTTTGGCGGGGCCGACCTCGGTGCGTGATCTGTTTGTCGAGGGCAATCATATTGTCAAGAACGGCTGGCTTGCGACGGTGGATTTGCCGCTTGTGCTGGAAGACCAGCGTCGCTTGGCGCGCAGTCTTGCAGAGCAGGGCTGACATTTACAAAGGCTCATCTGGTTTGAAAAAGGAGGCATCCCATGGCGCTTAACATTTCCGGTCTCACCCGTTCGGGTTTGGTTTTCGGGGTGGCTTTGGCCCTATCGGCCTGTATTCCCATCGTTATTCCGGCGCAGCCGACAGTGCGCGCCAGCACGACCCCCACAGCACAAGAGGCGCTGAGCAGCGAGGGTGCTGCGATGGTCCGCGCCATAAACGCCGAGCGCAGCGCCCGCGGCATTGCCCCTTTGGTCGCGGATCCCGCGCTGACGACAGCCGCGGTGCGCCACGCGCAAGACATGCAGGCCAACAGCTATTTTGCGCATAAATCACCCTCGGGCAGCACCCATGTCAAACGGATCGCAGCGGCGGGGTATTCGGCCTGCTACGCTGCTGAAAATATTGCACAAGGCCAGCCCAGCGTGGCGGCGGTGACCGCCTCTTGGATGGCCTCTGCGGGGCACCGCACGAATATTCTCGACCCGCGCGGGCAGGCTGTTGGGGCTGCGAAAACCGACGGCGGGTATTGGGTGATGGTCTTTGCGGCGCCCTGTTAGGACAGGGGAGCGGATCGGGGGCTGGAACGGGGCCGCGCGAGCCGTGCGCGCGCAGCGCTAAGGCGCGCGACACCGCCCACATAGGTTTCGATCAGGGCGCGGTCGTCGCCCATCATGAGCGTTGGAAACACCGCTTCCCAAATGTCGTTCGCGCGCTGGGCGCGCTGGGCGATGGCGGGGGTCGAGGCAAGGTCGAGCACGCAAAGATCCGCCACCGATCCAACCGCAAGCGTGCCGATGTCGCCGCTTTGGTGCTGGGCTTGGGCCGATCCTGCGGTGGCAAGCCACAAAAGCTGCGCGGCGTGCAGTGGCGCGTGGCGCAACTGGCCGATTTCATAGGCCGCCGCCATTGTGCGCAGCATCGAAAAGGACGAGCCGCCGCCGGTATCCGTGGCCAGTCCGATGCGCAGGCCCCGCGCCTGAAGGCCCGCCATATCGAAAAGGCCCGAACCGATAAATGTGTTGGAGGTCGGGCAATGGATCACGCTCGCATCCACTTCGGCCAGCCGGTCGATTTCGCGCGCTACCAGATGGATCGCGTGGCCATAAAGCCCGCCTGCGCCCAGCAACCCATGCGCCTCATAGGTATCAAGATAGTCGCGCGCCTGCGGGTAAAGCCCGCGCACCCAAGCGATTTCATCGGTTTGCTCGCTCAGGTGTGTCTGCATGAGGCAACTCGGGTGCTCGGCCCATAGCGCGCCCAGGGCGGCCAATTGATCGGGCGTGGAGGTGGGCGAAAAGCGCGGCGTGATGGCGTAGGTCGCGCGGCCTTTGCCATGCCAGCGTTCGATCAGCGCGCGGCTGTCGTCATAGGCCGATTGGGCCGTGTCGCGCAGCCCCGGCGGGGCCGTGTCGCGGTCCATGCAGGTTTTGCCCGCGACCACGGCCATGCCGCGTTCCTGGGCTGCCGTGAACAGCGCGTCGACGGAGGCCGGGTGAATGGTGCAGAAACTTGTGACGCTGGTGGTGCCGTGACACAGCACAAGATCGAGGTACAGCGCTGCAATTTCAGCGCCATAGGCAGGATCGCCAAAGCGCATCTCTTCGGGAAACGTGTAGCTGTTGAGCCAGTCGATCAACCGCTTTCCCCAGCTTGCGATTATGCCTGTCTGGGGGAAATGGACATGGGCATCGACAAAGCCGGGGAGGATGAGGGCGTGCCCGTGGTCTAGGATCTCGGCCTCGGGATAGGCGGCGCGCAGGTTCGCTTTGGTGCCAAGGGCGGCGATCTTGCCCTGCGCCACCACCAGCGCTTCGTGCAGCACATGGGCCTCGCCCAGAGGCGCCTTGAAGGGGTCGGCCACCAGATCAAGCACCTGTCCGAGGATCAATTTCGTGCCACTCATGTCGCGCTCCTGCCATCTCTCTTTGAACAGGAGTAGGCAAAGCGCGCAGCGAGGTAAATCAACAATGCAGCCGCAGCGAGAATTGCGTTACAGCCCCCTGTTGCTTGTGCGGGTCCTCAACTAAGGTTGGCAAAACAGCGCCACGTCAGTTTCGAGAGGCAGGGTATGAGCGAAGAAGAACGGATCGACCACGTCGCGCATGACGATCAGGAGGATGACAGCTACGCGCTGAATCCGCGCAAAATTGCCGCGATCATGTATACGGTGGAAACGCAGGACGCCGAGGCGCTGCGCGAGCAGATGGAACCGCTGCACGCGGCGGATATCGCCGACCTTCTGGAACAGATCAATTCCTACGACCGCCGCCGCCTGATCGAATTGTATGGCGGCGAATTCGACGGGGAAATCCTGTCGGAACTTGACGAAAGCATCCGCGAGGAAGTCATCCCGCTTTTGTCGCCGCAGGTTCTGCAGGATGCTGTGCGCGAACTTGATTCCGACGATGTGGTCGATCTGATCGAGACCCTCGACGAGCCGCAACAAGACGCCATTCTGGACGCGCTGACGCTGAGCGATCGGGTCGCGGTCGTCCAGTCGCTCAGCTACCCCGAATATTCCGCCGGTCGTTTGATGCAGCGCGAAGTGGTGATGGGGCCGCAGCATTGGACGGTGGGGCAGGCGATCGACTACATGCGCTCGCAAGAGGACCTGCCGGAAGATTTCTACCACATCATCCTCGTCGATCCGCGCATGAAACCCGTTGCTCAGGTGACGCTGGGCAAGATGCTCGGGGCGCCGCGCTCGCGCCCGTTGATCGAGATCGCCGAAGAGGGGTTTCGTACCTTCGAGGTGACCGAGGAAGAAGGCGATGTGGCCTATGCCTTCAACCAGTACCACCTGATTTCGGCGCCCGTTGTCGATGAGGCCGAACGGCTTGTCGGTGTGATCACAATCGATGACGCCATCCGGGTGCTGGATGAGGAACATGAGGAAGACATCATGCGCCTGGCGGGGGTTGGCGACGGTTCGCTGGCCGACCGCGTGCTTGATACCGTCAAACAGCGCCTGCCATGGCTCGCGGTCAACCTTGTGACGGCGATCATGGCCTCGATGGTCATCGCACAGTTCGAAGACACGATTTCGGCGATGGTTGCGCTGGCGGTCTTGATGCCCATCGTCGCGTCCATGGGCGGCAATGCGGGCACGCAGGCGCTGACGGTGGCGGTGCGTTCGATCGCGACGCGCGATTTGACCGGCAACAACGTCTGGCGGGTGATCCGGCGCGAGGTGATGGTCGGGCTGGCCAACGGCCTTGTGTTCGCGGCGATCATGGGGACGGTGGGCATCGTGTGGTTCGGCTCACCCGCGCTCGGATTTGTCATCGCGACCGCTATGGTCATCAACCTTGTGGTTGCAGGGCTTGCGGGGATCGGCGTGCCGGTGGTGTTGGAAAAGATCGGCGTCGATCCGGCGCTTGCCTCGGGGGCTTTCGTGACCACCGTGACGGATATCGTCGGATTTTTCGCATTTTTGGGATTGGCTGGAATCGTGCTGTTGTGACAGGGTCCTGACATGACATTGATGGCACAAAAACAAAGCGTGCGGCGCGATATTCTCAAGGCACGACGCGATTTTCACGATAGCGCGGCGGCACAGGCGGCGACGAAAGCGGCCTGCGGGCATCTTTTGGAGCTTTTGGCCCCCCATCAGGGCAAGGCGATTGCAGGCTATATGCCGATCCGCTCGGAAATTGATCCGCTGGCGGCGATGGCGGCTTTGGTGCCGCATGGGCCTGTCGCGGTGCCGGTGATCGAGGGGGAAAACCTGCCACTGAATTTCCACCGGTGGGACCATAAAACCCCGATGGAAACCGGCCAGTTCGGCGCGATGATTCCCATTCACGCGCAGCCGATCACGCCGCAAGTCGTCATCGTCCCGCTGGTTGCCTTTTCACGGGCGGGGCATCGTCTGGGCTATGGCGGCGGATTTTATGATCGCACGCTGGCACGCTTGCGTGCTCAGGGGGCGGTTTTCGCGGTCGGGCTGGCCTACGGGGTGCAAGAGGTTGACAGCTTTGCCACCGAAGGCACCGATCAGCGCCTGGATGCGGTGGTCACGCAAGCGGGCGCGCGCCTGTTTTGACGCCGCGCCAAGCACAGGCATTGCTTGCTAAATTTCCGCTCGGCGCTTAAGAATTATCCTATGAAAATCATGTTCCTCGGAGATGTCGTCGGCCGGTCCGGACGCGACGCGATCATCAAACACCTGCCGCAATTGCGCAAAGACTGGCGGCTGGATTTCGTTGTGGTGAATGGCGAAAACGCGACCAATGGCATGGGGCTTTCGGGCGATCACGCCAAGGAATTGCTGGCGGCGGGGGCCGATTGTCTGACGCTGGGCGATCATGCGTTTGATCAGCGCGACATGATGCAATTCATCGAGGGCGAAAGCCGGATCGTGCGCCCGCTCAACTTTGCCAAATCGGCTCCGGGGCGGGGCGTGCGCGTGTTTTCGGATGCGCGCGGGCGCAAGATCGCCGTGGCGCAGGTGCTGGGCCAAGTGTTCATGAAGCGCCCCTTTGATGACCCGTTTTCCGAACTCGACACGGTGATGCGCACCCATACATTGGGCGGGTCGGTGCAGGCGCTGCTGGTTGACGTTCACTGCGAGGCGACCTCCGAAAAAATGGGCATCGGCCATTTCTGCGACGGGCGCGCCAGCGTGGTCGTCGGCACGCACACCCATGTCTGCACCGCAGATGCGCAGATCCTGCCCGCCGGAACCGCCTTTCAGTCTGATGCGGGCATGTGCGGTGACTATAATTCAGTGATCGGCATGGATAAGGCCGAACCTTTGCGCCGCTTTGTCACCGGCATGGGCAAGACCCGTTTCCAGCCGGCGGACGGAGAGGCGACCCTGTCCGGGCTCTACGTCGAAACAGATGACCGCACGGGGCTTGCCTTGCGGGTCAAAATGATCCGCTTTGGCGGTCGTTTGGAACAAAGTACGCCCGAGTGACGCGAAAGGCGGCGATTGCGTCTTGTTTGTGCCAGGCAGGCGCTGCCCCCACGCTTGGCCCTTGTCCAAGTCTCTGACTCAGGTCAATTATAATGCGAAACTCTTCGCGGGATTACCCCTTATCATGACGTTGTTTTCCTTTGATCCGCTGACACAGGCCATCATCGCGCTGGTCGTTGTCGGCTTCATGTTCGTTCTGTTTGTGCGCGAGGTTTACCCCACGGAAGTGGTCGCGATCACCGGCGCGACCCTCATGCTGGTGCTGGGCATTCTGCCCTATGACAAGGCGCTGGATGTGCTGTCCAACCCCGCGCCCTGGACGATTGGCGCGATGTTCATCGTCATGGGGGCATTGGTGCGCACGGGCGGGCTGGAATGGTTCACGCGCCAGGCGGGCCGCTATGCCGATGGCCGACCCGCACTTGCCATTGCCTTGTTGATGGCGATTGTGTTGTTGCTCTCGGCGTTCGTGGCCAACACGCCGGTCGTCGTCGTGATGATCCCCGTGTTTATCCAACTGTCGCAGCGGCTCAATATTGCCGCGTCCAAAATGCTGATCCCGCTGAGCTATGCGGCGATCATGGGTGGGACGGTGACGCTGATCGGCACCTCGACCAACCTTCTTGTGGATGGGGTGGCACGCAGTCAGGGCCTTGAACCCTTTACGATTTTCGAAGTCACCCCGCTGGGCCTTCTGGTCTGTGCGTGGGGGATGATCTACCTCTATTTCGTCGGGCGTCACCTTTTGCCCGAGCGCGTGTCGATGGCGACGATGCTGTCGGGCTCGTCACGGCGCAAGTTCTTTACCGAAGCCATCGTGCCCCCCGATAGCAACCTTATCGGGCGCGAAGTCCTCAGCGTGCAGTTGTTCAAACGCGAAGGCGTGCGGCTGGTCGATGTGGTGCGCGGCGATCAATCCCTGCGCCACAACCTCGAGGGCGTGGAATTGCAGGTGGGGGATCGGGTGATCCTGCGCACCCAGATGACCGAGCTTTTGTCGCTGCAGCGCAACAAGGAACTCAAGCGCGTCGATCAGGTGTCGGCGGTGGAAACCTCCACGGTCGAAGTGCTGATCACCCCGGGCTGTAAAATGGTCGGTCGCGCGTTGGGGGGGCTGCGCCTGCGGCGTCGCTACGGCATTTACGTGCTCGCCGTTCACCGGCGCAACCAGAACATCGGGCAGAAAATCCAGGACCTTGTGGTGCGTGTCGGTGATACGCTTTTGATCGAAGGCTCGCCCGAAGACATCCAGAAGCTGGCGCTCGATATGGACATGGGCGATGTGTCCAAACCGACCGAACGCGCCTACAACCGCCGTCATGCGCCCATCGCCCTTGCGGCTGTGATCGGCATTGTGGTGCTGGCGGGCCTCGGTGTTGCCCCGATCTTCCTGCTGTCTGTAGTCGCGGTGGCGCTGGTGCTTGTGACCCGCTGCATCGAGGCGGATGAGGCCTTTGGCTTTGTCGAAGGACGCCTGCTGGCGCTGATCTTTTCGATGCTTGCCGTGGGGGCGGCGCTGGAAACCTCGGGGGCGGTGCAGTTGATCGTGACCGCCGTGGCCCCCGCGCTGGAACAGATGCCGGTGTTCTTCATCGTCTGGTCGATCTACCTGCTGACCTCCATTCTCACCGAACTTGTGTCCAACAACGCGGTGGCGGTTGTGGTGACGCCGATCGCGATTGGCCTTGCGCACCATCTCGGGCTTGATCCGCGCGGGCTTGTCGTGGCGGTGATGGTGGCGGCCTCGGCCTCGTTTGCGACGCCGATCGGCTATCAGACCAACACGATGGTCTACGGGCCGGGGGGCTATAAGTTCACCGATTACATGAAGGTCGGCATTCCGCTGAACCTGACCATGGGCCTGCTGTGCTCGGCGGTTATTCCCTTCCTGTGGCCTTTGACGCTCTAGGGCATCGGGGCGGGCGACCCTTGCACAGGGACGCCCGCCTGCACTATAGAGGCGCCTAATCAATCCTGTAACGACCGGAGAAGGCACATGGCAGGCCATTCCAAATGGGCGAACATCCAGCACCGCAAAGGTCGCCAGGATGCTGTTCGCTCCAAGATGTTTTCCAAGCTCGCAAAAGAGATCACAGTTGCGGCGAAGATGGGCGATCCTGACCCTGAAAAGAACCCGCGTCTGCGTCTGGCGGTCAAGGCCGCCAAATCCGTGTCCTGCCCCAAGGATGTGATCGATCGCGCGATCAAAAAGGCCATCGGTGGCGATGCGGAGAATTACGACGAAATCCGCTATGAGGGCTATGGCCCCAACGGTATCGCGGTGATCGTGGAAACCATGACCGATAACGTCAACCGCACCGCCTCCAACGTGCGGTCCTATTTTGCCAAATCCGGCGGCAATCTGGGCACGACCGGCTCTGTGTCCTTCATGTTCGATCGCGTGGGTGAAATCACCTATGACGCCGGGGTCGGGGATGCGGATACGGTCATGATGGCGGCGATCGAAGCCGGTGCCGATGATGTCGAAACCGAAGACGACGGCCATTGGATCTACTGCGCGGATACCGCCTTGTCCGAAGTGTCTGACGCTCTGGAAAAGGAGCTTGGCGAGGCCAAAGAGGCCAAGCTGATCTGGAAGCCGCAAAATCGCACCGAGGTGGATCTGGAAACCGCGCAAAAGCTGATGCGCCTGATCGAGACGCTCGAAGATGACGATGACGTGCAAAACGTGACGGCCAATTTTGATGTGCCCGAGGATGTTGCCGCGCAGCTTTAAGGTCGCTTTGTCAGGCCTGTCGCGCCTGCAGGCCCGTTTTCGCAATTTCGGCCCGTCGCCTTTCGGGGGACGGGTCTTTTTATGCGGCCGTCGAATAAATCCTGTGGAATCAACCGGGTTGATTGAGGCCTGCGTATTTGGCGGGCTAAAACGCCTGCTCGGTGCCCAGTCGCAGATCCAGGCGGGTTAATTCGCGGCGCGCCTCCGCGACAGTCAGGATCGGGCGGACAGGGGCGGGGGACGGGCCCATCAGTTTGCGGATACGCAGCGCAAGGATGCCGGGCAGGGTCGACATGGCATGGGGTCCGGGCCAGAAACTTTCGCAAGGCACACCTTCGGCAAGCAGCAGCGAATGCGCGCGTAAAACCAGGTGAACATAGATCAGGCGCGCGCCGGATTTGCGCGTGCCGATACCGTTTTGGCCCGACAGGGCGCGGGCGGGGGCAAGGACCTCTCCGGCGCTTGTACGCAAAAGCAGGCGATGTTGGGGAGAGAGCAACAGGTCATGGCGGGGCACTTGCCCGTCAAGCGCGCCCGCAGCGATGCGGACAGGGCGTTGGCGCGCAGGGGCATCGGGGGGCAGGGGCGTGGTCAGGATCATGTCGATCCGCGCTGTCCCGCCCTGCGCCAGAACGACCCAATCTCCGGGCTTGAGCCTGCCTGCGGCAACCTCCCCGTGCGGTGTGGCAATGCGGGTGTGTGCGGCAAAGCAATTGGGCGAGGCGCTGGCGTAGCTATAGGTGCCCGATGTCATGTCTTGGCGCCCGACAACCGTCAGCGCCTCGCCAAAGGGGGGCACGGGGCCTTGGATGGCGAACCCTTCGATATTATAGGCGTCGGCGGTCAGCGAAATGAACTGAAGCGTGTAGGTATTGCCAAGGCTGTCCTGAACGATCAATTCATATTCGGACTGGATGATGGTTCCAG
Source organism: Aquimixticola soesokkakensis (assembly GCF_900172375.1). GTDB lineage: Bacteria > Pseudomonadota > Alphaproteobacteria > Rhodobacterales > Rhodobacteraceae > Aquimixticola > Aquimixticola soesokkakensis. The sequence goes on from NZ_FWFS01000007.1 coordinate 163,330, forward strand.
CGCTGTAAAAGGTGCCATTCAGGGTTTGATCGCTGTTAAGCGTCTGTTGCGCCCCCACATCGTCGTCAAAAAATGCGTCATTCGTGTCGTTGATATCGATGACCGAGGACTGACTTGCGGGCGCGACGGTGACTGTTGAGGTACCAATGTCCATTTGATAGCCGCCATTGTCCGAAAACCCGTCGGGGTCATTCGTACTGATATCGCTGAGCGAAAAGAAGTTCAGGTTATAGGCGGCCATGCGGTTCGTCCTTTTGGAACTTTGGCCAGCCTAATGGCGCATCCTTAAGATCGCGTGTATGCGCGCCACACCGACATCGGCGCAAGGGATTGCATCGCCGGGCGCGCAGAGGCTAAACCGCCTTACAAAAGTGATCGGAGACCCTATGCCCCTTGCCCTGAGCGCTACCCTCTCCGGTTTTCTGACCGGCCTGTCCCTGATCCTGGCCATCGGGGCGCAGAATGCCTTTGTGTTGCGCCAAGGGCTGTTGGGGCATCATCGCCTTGCTGTGGTGTTGACCTGCGCCCTGTCGGATGCGCTTTTGATCGCGCTGGGCGTGGCGGGGATCACCCAGATCGCGCAGGCATTTCCGGCCTTTCTGCCGCTTATGCGCTACGGGGGAGCTGCGTTTTTGTTGGTCTATGCGGCGCTGCATTTTCGCGCCGCTTGGCGGGCGAGCGGGCATTTGGACCCTGCACAATCAGGTGCAAAACCGCTGTGGCGCACGGTGGCGACCTGCCTTGCGCTGACCTGGGGCAATCCGCATGTCTACCTCGACACGCTGGTGCTGGTCGGCTCGCTTGCGACCGGATTTGCCCCGCATGCGGCGCTGTTCGGGCTTGGCGCTATCTGTGCGTCTTTCGTCTTTTTCTTTGCGCTTGGTTTTGGCGCGCAGTTCTTGCGCCCCGTGTTTCGCAAGCCCCGCGCCTGGCAGGTGCTGGACGTGGTGATCGGCATCACGATGGCCGCCATCGCCTTTGGCCTGTTGCGCGGTGCGTGAACCTGCTGTTGGCATGACGCGCAACCTCGCCCCTGCGCTCCTTTACGCTTGCCAAGACGCGTTGCAAGGTCTCAAGTCGCGGCTATGACGACGCGCGTTTCCCCTTCTGCTTCACGCCCTGTTGCGGGCATTCTTTGGATGCTTGCGACCGGATTTTGTCTGGTCACTGTAAACGTCCTGGTCAAATTTGTCGGTGAAGGGTTGCCGCCATTTGAATCAGCATTCTTGCGCTTTGTTTTGGGGCTGGTGTTCCTGATCCCCGCCATTCCGGCCATCCGCGCGGTCCGTTTCACGCGCCGGCTGACGGGCCTGTTTGTGCTGCGCGCAGTGGCGCATGCGATTGGCGTGTGCTTTTGGTTTTTTTCGATGACGCGCATCCCGCTGGGCGATGTCACGGCGATGAACTTCATGAATCCGGTCTATGTCACCTTGGGGGCGGCGCTGTTTTTCGGTGAGAAATTGGGGCTGTACCGCGCCAGCGCGCTTTTTGTCGCTTTTCTGGGCGGCTTGGTGATTTTGCGCCCCGGTTTTCGGGAAATCGACGCGGGCCATGTGGCGATGATCTTTACCGCGATCTTTTTTGCCATCGGCTATCTGACCGCCAACCGTCTGTCCAAAGAGGTGCCCGCGTCGGTTGTCGTGGCGATGATGTCGCTGATTGTGCCGATCTGTCTGGCACCGCTGGCACTGGCGCATTGGGTCACCCCAAGCCTGCCCCAAATCGGCTTGCTGTTTGCGACGGCGTTTTTTGCGACCATCGCCCATTATTGCATGACCCGCGCTTTTGCCGTGGCACCCATGGCTGTGGTGCAGCCGGTGACGTTTTTGCAACTCGTTTGGGCAATGCTGTTTGGTGTGGTGTTGTTTGGCGAAGCGCTTGACCCGTTCGTTTTGCTGGGCGGCGCGCTGATCCTTGGGTCGGTGAGCTTTATCACCCTGCGCGAGGCCCGTTTGAAACGCGGTCGCACGCCAAGTCCCGAGCAAACCAAACTCTAGGCATTCCAAATTTGCATTTTGCAAAAATGTTGTCATTCTGCAGGTTGGTTAACGCCAAAGGGTGGACTTTTTCGCCCAATACGCGATGGGGAGTGACCTGTAAGGCCGCGCGAGAACGGCGCAATTTCGGGCTCTGCGCGGGCGGGCTCCGCCTGTCAGGGGGAGAGCGGAAATTTACCGACTTCTTGCGGAGCAGCTTGCGTTTATCACGCGAAACGGCCACTTATGGCGGCGTGAGGTTGGGAAAAATACCATATGTTGCGCCGGTTATGCTGGCTGTCGGGGTGCTTGTTGCGTCTGTCAGCGGCGTGATGACGGCGGCCGAAGCCCAGGCGGGGCGCGTCCTGCGGGGCGCTGTGCGGGTCGTGGATGGTGACACGCTGGATGTGGGCGGCACGCGGGTGCGCCTGCATGGGGTGGATGCACCGGAATTGTCGCAAACGTGCAAGGATGCCGGAGGCGTGACTTGGGCCTGTGGCGCGTGGTCGCGCGACCAACTTGCCGATCTGACCCCCAACCGTGTGCGATGTTCCGAGACCGATGTGGATCGCTACGGGCGGGTAGTGGCGCGCTGTTTCGTCGGAAATAACGATGTGAATGCGATGATGGTGACGCGTGGCGCAGCGCGGGCCTATGCAAAATATTCCGCCGATTACCTCGGCGCCGAGGCACAGGCCCGCGCAGCGCAGCGTGGCATCTGGCAGGGGGACAATGCCGCGCCCGCGCAGTATCGCGCCGAGCAGAAAACGCCCGTTGTGGCGCAGACCCCGCCCCAGGACTGCGCCATCAAGGGCAATATTTCGGCCAACGGCAAGCTTTACCACATGCCCGGAACGCGCTGGTATGAGGGCACAACCATCACCCTGTCGCGCGGCGAACATTGGTTTTGTTCGGAGGCGCAGGCGGTTGCCGCCGGATGGCGGCGTGCCAAAGGCTAGGCCTCAGTTGATACTGTAGGGAAGCACCCCGCGCGCATTTGCATCAATCGTCAACCGGCTTTCGAGCGGCGGTACGGAGCGCTGATGGCAGTCACGGCGTTCGCAAATCCGACAGGAAATTCCGATGGGTTCAAAGGCTGATGGCTTGGTGACATCAAGGTCATCGGCATAGACCAGATCGGCGGCATGTTGCACATCGCACCCCAAAGCGATGGCATAGCGGCGCACCGGCGCATGAAAGGCCCCGCCGGATTTGGAAATATCGCGCGCGACCGACAGATAGCGGACCCCGTCAGGCGTTTCGGCCAGCTGGCGCAGAAAACGCCCCGGCGTCTCGAAAGCCTGGTGCACGTTCCACAGCGGACAGGCCCCGCCAAAGCGCGCAAATTGCAGCCGCGTGGCCGAGTGGCGTTTGGTGATGGTTCCGGCCTGATCGACGCGCACGAAAAAGAACGGAATGCCCTTCGCGGTCGGGCGCTGCAGGGTCGACAGCCGGTGTGCGATCTGTTCGATCGACGCGCCAAAACGTTCGGCCAGCTGTTCCAGATCGTGGCGGCAGTCTTGAGCGGCAGCAAGGAAGGTCTTGTAGGGCAAAAGGGCGGCACCGGCGAAATAATTGGCCAGACCGATGCGGGCAATATCGCGGGCCTCGCTGGTCTGGAAGCGCCCCAGATCCAGCGTGGCCTCCAGCAGGGGAGCTTGGGTCAAAAGAGCGACCTGATGGAGCAATTGAAAGCGCTGCGTGGCGCTGGTGGCGCGGCTGGAAATTTGCAATTCGCGGGCTTTGGCATCGTAGTGTCGCAACGCCTGTGTTGTCGTGGTCAGGGCAATGCCGCGCTGCGCAAGCGCGGCATGCGCGGCCTCGAGAACATCGCGCGGCGTGCCGTTGGGTTCGGCAAACTGTTCTGCGGCGCGATCCACCGCGTCGATGTAATTGTCGCAATAATGGAAGAAATCGCGCACCTCTTCCCAAGGTGAGGCGCGGGTGGGCATGTCCTGGCCGCCGAGCGCTTCGTCGAGGGAGGCAAGGCGCTCGGAGGTCTGTTTGTAGGCGCGGTGCAGTTCAAGAAAGGCGCGTGCGAGGGCGGGTGCGTTCGAGGCGGCAAGGCGCAGGTCGGCCACGGGCGGCGCGGCGTCCGGAAAAACGGGGTCCGCCAGCGCTTCGCGCATGTCCGACACCATCCGTTCGGCGTCGCCGGTGTTTAACTCTGTGACATCAAAGCCGAATTCCTGCGCCAGTGCCAGGACCACCCCTGTCGAGACGGGGCGGTTGTTGTTTTCCATCTGGTTGAGATAGGGCAAGGATACCCCCAGCTTGGCGGCAAAGGCGCGCTGGGTCAGGCCCAGTCGTGTGCGGGTCTCGCGCAGTTTTGCGCCAGCGTAGAGTTTTTGTTGGGCCATCGGGGCGCTCGTTTGCAGTTTTGCGTTCTGCCTACGCTACATTTGCAAAGTTGCCAGAGCAAGCCATCAGAGCAAGCCGCCAAATTGAAATCGCCAAAGCAAAGTCGTTGCGCGGCGCTGTCGGTGTCAGCGCAGTCCGAGGACTTTCTCGCGGCGCATCACCCAGAACACGCAGAGGATGCCAGAGCCCTGAACGATGATCATGATGTAAAGCAGCGGAAATGCACCGCTTTCGATCGACAGCATCGAGCCTGCCAGCCCGGCCAAAACCGCGCCAGCCGCGATCATGATCGCGCCGCTCAATCCCGATGCCGTGCCTGCCATTTCAGGACGCACAGAAAGCGCGCCGACGGTTGAGTTGGGGATCTGCATCCCGTTGCCAAGGCCAAGGGGGATCAGCAGCCCGAAGAACCACAGCGGTGTTTCGATGTGCAGCAAAAAGATCCCCAAAGCCGCGATCAGGCCGGAAATTGACACGATGCCGCCGATCAGGATCATGCGGTTGATGCCGACGCGCGCCGATAGGCGGCCTGACATGTAATTGCCGATGACATAGCCGATGGCGGGTGCCCCAAGGTGGATGCCAAGCGCGCCTTGGTCGAGGTCAAGCAGCGTGCCGCCGACAAAGGGCGCGCCCCCCAAGAAGGCGAAATACCCGCCCGAGGCAAAGCCCGAGCACAGGGCATATCCCCAAAACCGCTGCGATTTCAACAAGACAGGGTAGTTTGCGAAATGGGCAAGGATCGAGCCGCCCGTGCGCGGCGCGGTTTCGCCAAGGTCGCACCACGCGAGGACGGACACCACTGCCGCGCAGCCCAGCAGCGCCCAGAAAATCGCCTGCCACCCGAAAGCCGCGCCCAAAAGGCCGCCCACGGTCGGGCTGACCATCGGGATCAGCGCCATGGCCATCGTCACATAGGCCAGCATTTCTGCGGCACGCGGGCCTTGGGTGATGTCGCGCACGATGGCGCGGCTGAGCACCAGAGAGGTCACGATCGTGGCTTGCCCCGCGCGACAGAACAGGAAAAACTCCACCGAAGGCGCGTAGATCGCGGCAACGGTGAAGAACATGAAAATCGCCAGCCCCCACAGAACCAGCGGACGGCGCCCGTAGCGGTCGCTGGTCGGGCCGATAAACAGCTGCATCACCGCATTCACCCCCATGAACATTGGCACGGCGAGCTGCATCACCGCATAGCTCGTGCCGAAATACTCGGCCATCTGGGGCAGGGCGGGCAGGAAAATATTCATCGCCATCGCCTGTAGGCCCATCATCAGCACCAATGTGCTGAGATGTGGGGCAGTCTGGCGGTTCAGATAGCGCGCAGGGGCGTGTGGGGTGAAGCTCACGGGGTTCGATCTGTGACAGGGGCATATAAGTTTGACTGGCATAGCCTGCGCAGGCGCGTCGGGCAAGCCTTGCCTCTGTGTCGAGCGGCGACGAATTCTGGCTTGGGTGTGTGGAGCACGGGGGAGGCCGCGACGAAAGAAGGGGGCATGGCGGACGGCCTATTTTTTGGGCCCGCGCGGCATCGGGAGGTGAGGCGGGCACCGGACTGTCGGCGTGCGCTGCGTATATCTGTTATTTTTCAGCGCGTTGTCTGGGATAATATTCAATTATTCAGTTTGCAATTGCATTGAAGTAACTGATTTGCAAATACACTAGAAACTTCTGTGTGTTTTTCTGCAGTGCAGATAAGTTGATCCCAAGCACCGACGCAAGCACTGAGGGGATCGAGCGTGAAAGACATCAATGCAGAACTTTTGGCGCGCCGCGATGAGGCTCGTCTCGGGGGCGGGCAAAAGCGCATCGACGCGCAGCACGCCAAGGGCAAGCTGACCGCGCGCGAGCGGATCGACCTGCTGCTGGATGACGACAGTTTCGAAGAATTCGACATGTTCGTGGCCCATCGCTGCACGGATTTCGGTATGGAAAAATCCCGCCCCGCAGGCGATGGCGTGGTCACGGGCTGGGGCACGATCAACGGGCGCATGGTGTATGTGTTCAGCCAGGATTTCACCGTGTTCGGCGGTTCCCTGTCCGAAACCCACGCGAAAAAGATTTGCAAGATCATGGACATGGCGATGCAAAACGGTGCGCCGGTGATCGGGCTGAACGACTCGGGCGGTGCGCGCATCCAGGAGGGCGTTGCCTCGCTTGCAGGCTATGCCGAAGTGTTCCAGCGCAATGTGATGGCAAGCGGCGTCGTGCCGCAGATTTCCGTCATCATGGGGCCCTGTGCGGGCGGCGCGGTCTATAGCCCTGCGATGACCGACTTTATTTTCATGGTCAAAGACACCTCCTACATGTTTGTCACCGGCCCTGACGTGGTGAAAACCGTGACCAACGAAGTGGTGAGCGCCGAGGAACTGGGCGGCGCCTCTACCCACACGCGCAAATCGTCGGTCGCGGATGGCGCCTTTGAAAACGACATCGAGGCCCTGACCGAAGTGCGCCGCTTGGTCGATTTCCTGCCGCTCAACAATCGCGAAAAGCCGCCTGTGCGCCCGTTTTTCGACGATGTGGGACGGATCGAGGAAAGCCTTGATACGCTGATACCCGACAATGCCAACACGCCTTACGACATGAAAGAGCTGATCGTGAAGCTTGCTGACGAGGGCGATTTCTATGAAATTCAGGCAGAGTTCGCCAAGAACATCCTGACCGGCTTCCTGCGCCTCGAGGGGCAAACGGTGGGCGTGGTTGCCAATCAGCCGATGGTTCTGGCGGGGTGTCTTGACATCGACAGTTCGCGCAAGGCCGCGCGGTTCGTGCGCTTTTGCGATGCTTTCGAGATCCCGATCCTGACCTTGGTCGACGTGCCGGGCTTTCTGCCGGGGACGGGGCAGGAATATGGTGGTGTGATCAAACACGGGGCAAAACTTCTGTTTGCCTATGGTGAAGCGACGGTGCCCAAGGTGACCGTGATCACGCGCAAAGCCTATGGCGGGGCCTATGACGTGATGGCGTCCAAGCATCTGCGCGGCGATTTCAACTACGCGTGGCCGACGGCGGAAATCGCCGTGATGGGCGCCAAGGGCGCGACCGAGATCATTCACCGCGCCGACCTCAAGGACGCTGAAAAAATCGCCCAGCACACCGCCGACTATGAGGATCGTTTTGCCAACCCGTTCGTAGCGGCTGAAAAGGGCTTTATCGACGAGGTGATCCAGCCGCGCTCCACGCGGCGCCGCGTTGCGCGCGCCTTTGCCTCCCTTAGGGGCAAGAGCCTTCAGAACCCGTGGAAAAAGCACGACAATATTCCGTTGTAAGGAGGATCTGATGCGCAAGGCAGGCTGGCATATGCGGTGCGATGACGCGGGGGTTTTGACCCTGTCGCGCAGCCTGCCTGCGCGCTTTGACTTTGCTGCGCAGGCCGAATTTCCGCTGTTGCGGCGCGGGCGGCTGGCGCATCTGATCCGTCAGGATATGTGGCGTGCCTTGCAGCATTTGCGCGGCTTTTCTCCCGTGGTTGAACTGCGCAAAGGCAGTGGCGCGCAGGAGGGCATGCTTATCGTGCGGGCAGGGGGGGCTGTTGCGGGTCAATTCCCGCGCGCTTTGGCACAAGACACCGTGCAAACCCTGCTTGGGGATGCGAAAAAGCGTGCCCGTTGGCTGGCCCATGCTAGGCTCGAGCCATGATCACACAGCAGTCTCACACCCCGCTTTCGCTTGATGCCTTTGAGGCCGTTTCGCCGCTCACACCTGTCGCTGACGGGCTTGTGCCTGACGATGTTGCCTTTGCGGTGCCCTCAGGCCAACCCCTGACCTTTTACGAGGTGATAACAGATGCCCCCGCGATGGGGCTTGTGTATCGCTACCGCTTCATCGCGCCGCAATTGCGCGCGCTGTTGATGACCCATTCCTATGAGGCGCTGGAGGCCGATCTGGCGCATCTGTGTCGCAGCTATGCCTTGCCCCGCCTGTCCAATGTCGGCCCGCGCCCCAGCCAGCTGATCATTTCTCTGAGCGAAGCCGAAACCCCCTTTGGCGAGGCGAATCCCAACATCGAGCAGGTGTTCGAGGCCTATTCCATCGACGGTGACACCTGCGTTTGGGAGCCGTTTTGATGCCTGCTGCGCAGTTTCACCTCTTTGCCCAGGGACCGCGCCCCGTTGCGCCGTTTTCCCATGCGGTTGAAAGCGACGGCTGGGTGCTGTTGACGGGGCAAATGCCGACCGACCCCGATGCCCCCGATGCGCCGTTGCCGGACGGGATCGCGGCGCAAACCGCGCGGGTGATGGACAATCTTGCACTGATTTTGGGGCAATTGGGCCTCGATCTGTCGCATGTTGTGCAATGTCGGGCCTATTTGACGGCATTCGAGCGCGATTACCCAGTGTTCAACGACACCTACAAGAGCTATTTCCCCTCCGATAGACTGCCCGCCCGCACCACGATCGGTGTGACGGCGCTGGCCGTTGGCGCGCTGGTCGAGATCGACTGCGTGGCCCGCAGACCGGAGGACATTTGATGGCTCGCGACTACATGACAAAACACAAGGGATTTCCGGGGCGTTTTGCCGGATCGGATTTCCAATTCGTTATCCGCCGTGCGAACGCCAAGGGCGTGACGCCGCTCAAACGGCTTGAGCGTTACGCGGATCGCAAGACTCTCGACAAGCGCGTGGATGCTGCGTTTCTGGCCGCGCTTTGGGAACATTTCGGCGCGGAGCCTTTCGAGCGGGGCAACCTTGACGCCGGTCGGATCAGCTGGCTGTTCGGGCGCGAAGTCGTGCCCGCAGAGGAGCCGTTCGATCCTGCCAATTACGAAGCATTGCTCAGAATCGACGTGGCCAAAGCCCAAGTCTCCTTTCCGGAAATCTTCGCAGAGGAAGAGCCCCTGGAAGAGGATGAGGACGATTGGCCGGACGCTGATGAGGAGGAGGATTGGTAGGCACTCGTGGATATGTCGCGCGCAGAATTTCGCTGTTTTGTTCGGCTGCCCTGTGGTCTTTTGTCCACACTGGCGCGCGGATCGGCGGAATTGCGTCTGCGCGGCTGTCTGCCTCGGCAATCTCTTGCCGCACGCACATCAATTCACATTTTGCGGAACCCATTTGCTGCGGGCTGCGTTACGTCCTTAACAGCGATAAAACTCAAAGGATTATTCCATGCGTAACAAGATCTGGATCGTCGGCGTCGTGGCCGCTCTTGGCCTCTCGGCTTGTGGTGACACCTTCGGCGAACAAGCCGTGCTGGGTGCTGCTGTTGGCGCAGGCTCTGCTGCTGCCGTTGGTGGCGATGTGGCAACCGGTGCCGTTGTTGGCGGCGCTGCCAACATCGCATACTGCCGCACCTACCCGTCGCGTTGCTGATCGCGTAGCACGTCGCCCGTTTCAGGGCGGCTGGCATCTATAGATTTGAAGGCTCTCGTGCTTTGCGGCGCGGGGGCCTTTTTCGTGTTTGCGCTCCGGCGGATGGCTCGGGGCACGAAAAAGGGAAGAGGGACGAAAACATGTTCGACAAGATCGCAATCGCGAACCGCGGGGAAATTGCCTGTCGGGTGATCAAAACAGCGCGCAAGATGGGGATCAAAACCGTTGCGCTGTATTCGGACGCCGACCGGCGGGCGCTGCATGTGCAGATGGCCGATGAGGCGATCCACATCGGTCCCTCGCCTGCAAACCAGTCCTACATCGTCATCGACAAGGTGATGGAAGCGGTAAAAGCCTCCGGCGCGCAGGCCGTGCATCCGGGCTATGGGTTCTTGTCGGAAAATGCGAAATTTGCCGAAGCTCTGTCGGCCGCCGGCGTTGCCTTTGTCGGCCCGCCTGTGGGGGCCATCGAGGCGATGGGCGACAAGATCACGTCGAAAAAGCTGGCGCAGGAGGCCGGTGTCAGCACTGTTCCGGGCTACATGGGATTGATCAATGACGCCGAAGAGGCGGTGAAAATTTCCGGCGAAATCGGCTATCCGGTGATGATCAAGGCCTCTGCGGGGGGCGGCGGCAAGGGCATGCGCATCGCCTGGAATGACGCCGAGGCGCGCGAGGGGTTTCAGTCGTCGAAAAACGAAGCCGCCAGCAGCTTTGGCGATGATCGGATTTTCATCGAGAAGTTCGTGACCCAACCGCGCCACATCGAAATTCAGGTGCTGTGTGACGCCCATGGCAACGGCATCTATCTGGCCGAGCGCGAATGTTCGATCCAGCGACGCAACCAGAAGGTCATCGAAGAAGCGCCCTCGCCCTTTCTTGACGATGCGACCCGCAAGGCGATGGGGGAGCAGGCGGTCGCATTGGCGCAAGCCGTGGGCTACACCTCTGCGGGGACTGTGGAATTCATCGTCGACGGCGATCGCAACTTCTACTTTCTTGAAATGAATACGCGGTTGCAGGTGGAACACCCTGTGACCGAGTTGATCACGGGCATCGATCTGGTCGAACAGATGATCCGCGTTGCCCATGGCCAGCCGCTGTCGATCACCCAGGAAGATGTAAAAATCAACGGCTGGGCGATGGAATGCCGCCTCTACGCCGAAGATCCCTATCGCAACTTTTTGCCCTCTATCGGGCGGCTTACCCGCTATCGCCCCCCTGCCGAGGTGGTCGAGGAGACCCGCGTCGTGCGCAACGACACAGGCGTCTATGAGGGGGGCGAAATTTCGATGTTCTACGATCCGATGATTGCCAAACTGTGCACCTGGGGACCGTCACGACCTGAAGCCATCGAACATATGCGCCACGCGCTGGACGCCTTCGAGGTCGAGGGTATCGGGCACAACCTGCCGTTCCTGTCGGCCGTGATGGATCATGCGAAATTCGGTGCGGGCGACATCACCACGGCCTTCATTGCCGAGGAATACCCCGAGGGCTTCGAGGGGGCGACATTGCCCGAGGCGCATGTGGATCGTATCGCCGCCGCCTGCGCTGCGATGTATCGCATGTCGGAAATCCGCCGTACCCGCGTGTCGGGGCGCATGGACAACCACGAACGCCATGTTGCGGCCGATTGGGTGGTGCAGGTCAGCGGCCATGGCACGCCCGCGCGCGATATTGTGGTGCATATCGATGCCGACAAGGCCGGAGCATTCGTGTCGGTGGCAGGAAAATCCCTGCGCGTCGAGGGCGATTGGGTGCCCGGCGCGAGCCTTGCGCAGATGACGCTCGATGGCGCGCCCTTGACGCTCAAGCTCGCGAAATTGCCCGGCGGCTTTCGGGTGCGCAATCGCGGTGCCGAGCTGAAGGTCTTTGTGCGCAGCCCGCGCGCCGCGGATCTGTCCAGGCATATGTTGGAAAAGCTGCCGCCCGACACCTCCAAGCTGCTGCTGTGCCCCATGCCGGGGCTGGTGGTGAAAATGGCGGTCGAAGTGGGCGACGAGGTGCAGGACGGCCAGGCGCTTTGCACGATCGAAGCGATGAAGATGGAAAACATCCTGCGCGCGGAACGGCGTGGAAAAGTCAGCAAAATCAACGCGACGGCGGGCGACAGCCTTGCGGTTGACGAAGTGATCATGGAGTTCGAGTGACCGGTTCCAACGATCTCTACTCGCCAAGCTGCTCGATGCGCGCTGCGTATCGGGCAAGCTCCAGCGCGCGGACTTCCAACAGCCCCCCCGTGCCGTCGCGGATCTCCTGTTGGCGCAGGGGTGTTTTATCGATGGCGCGGGTGATTTCGCGCACGTCCCAAGGGGTTGGCTTGCGCAGCATCACCTGCGCGTCCTTGTCGATCACCACCAGCGCAAAGCCGCGCGGTCGCAGCTTGGTGCGCAGCTCGGAACGTTCGTCCGGGTCGGTGTCGGCGATAACCACCACATCGCGCGCGGCCAGCGCATCGGGACGTGCGGCCAGAAGCGCAAGCTGTTCGGTAAAGCTTGGGTCAAGCGGGCTGTCGGCAAAGACCACCACGGGGCGTGCGACCCATTTCAGATCGTCAAGCGCCACTTGGGTCCCGTCGAAAACGTCAAGCGTCTCTGGCAGGATGGCCTCCTGCGCGTCGACGGCAAGCGGCGCTGTGATCACGGCCACCGCCAAGAGCAAAGATTTGAACATCGTGCCTCCCATTCCTCTCAATATAGGGACGGAATGGCGCGGGCAGAAGGGCCATGCGCCCGAGGGGAGGAGAAAACCATGACCGACCGGAACGCTTGGGAGGCGCTGGCCCAGAAAGAACTGCGGGGCAAGCCGCGTGAAAGCCTCGAGTGGGAGACGCTGGAGGGCATCCGCGTCAAGCCGCTGTACGGCGAGGATGATTTGGCGGGCATGGACCACCTTGGCGGCACGCCGGGGGTGGCACCGTTCACGCGCGGTGTGCGCGCAACCATGTATGCCGGGCGCCCCTGGACCATCCGCCAGTATGCGGGCTTTTCCACCGCCGAAGAAAGCAACGCCTTTTATCGCCGCGCGCTTGCCGCGGGGCAGCAGGGGGTTTCTGTGGCTTTCGATCTGGCAACGCACCGCGGCTACGACAGCGATCATCCGCGCGTCGTCGGGGATGTGGGCAAGGCGGGCGTGGCGATCGACAGCGTCGAGGATATGAAGGTACTGTTTGACGGCATCCCGCTGGATAAAGTCAGCGTTTCCATGACGATGAACGGCGCGGTGATCCCGATTCTGGCCAATTTTATCGTGACGGGCGAAGAGCAGGGCCATGATCGCGCGGTGCTGTCGGGGACGATCCAGAACGATATCCTCAAGGAATTCATGGTCCGCAACACCTATATCTATCCGCCCGACCCCTCGATGCGGATCATCGCGGATATCATCGAATATACGTCTGCGCAGATGCCGAAATTCAACTCGATCTCGATTTCCGGCTACCACATGCAGGAGGCGGGCGCGAACCTCGTGCAGGAGCTTGCTTTCACGCTGGCCGACGGGCGCGAATATGTGCGCGCGGCGATTGCGCGCGGCATGGATGTCGATGTGTTCGCAGGGCGCTTGTCGTTCTTTTTCGCCATCGGCATGAATTTTTTCATGGAAGCGGCCAAGCTGCGCGCCGCGCGGCTGCTTTGGAGCCGTGTGATGGATGAATTCGACCCCAAAAAGCCCGGCTCGAAAATGCTGCGCACCCATTGCCAGACCTCTGGTGTCAGCTTGCAAGAACAAGATCCCTACAACAACGTGATCCGCACGGCCTATGAGGCGATGTCGGCGGTGCTGGGGGGCACACAAAGCCTGCACACCAACGCGCTGGATGAGGCGATTGCGCTGCCCACCGACTTCTCTGCCCGCATTGCGCGCAACACCCAGTTGATTTTGCAGGAAGAAACTGGTGTGACCAATGTCGTCGATCCCCTTGCGGGCAGCTATTATGTCGAAAGCCTGACGGCGGAATTGGCGGATAAAGCCTGGGCGCTGATGGAAGAAGTCGAGCAAATGGGCGGCATGACCAAGGCCGTCGCCTCCGGCATGCCCAAACTGCGGATCGAAGAAACCGCCGCGCGGCGTCAGGCGGGAATTGATCGCGGCACCGAAGTCATTGTCGGCGTGAACAAATACCGCAAGGACAATGAAGACCCGATCGACATTCTGGACGTGGACAACGTGGCGGTGCGCGTGTCGCAAGTCGCGCGCCTGGAGCGCATTCGCGCCACGCGCGACGAGGCGCAGGTCGCACGGACGCTGGGCGACCTCGAAGCCGCCGCCAGCAGTGGAACAGGCAACCTCTTGGCCTTGGCGGTCGAGGCCGCGCGCGCGCGCGCAACCGTGGGAGAGATTTCAATGGCGATGGAAAAATCCTTTGGCCGCCACCGCGCGGAGGTCAAGACCCTCGCCGGTGTCTATGGCGCGGCCTACGAGGGCGATGAAGGCTTTGCACAAATCCAGAAAGACGTTGAAATATTTGCCGAAAAAGAGGGCCGCCGCCCGCGTATGCTGGTCGTTAAAATGGGTCAGGACGGGCATGATCGCGGCGCCAAGGTGATCGCCACCGCCTTTGCTGATATCGGCTTTGACGTGGACGTCGGGCCGCTGTTCCAGACCCCTGAAGAGGCCGCGCAGGATGCCATCGACAATGATGTGCATATCGTCGGGATTTCGTCGCAGGCAGCGGGTCACAAGACCCTCGCGCCAAAGCTGATCGAGGCGTTGCAGGCGGAAGGGGCGGGGGAAATCATCGTCATCTGCGGGGGCGTCATCCCGCAGCAAGACTATGATTTCCTGTACAAATCCGGCGTCAAAGCGATTTTCGGCCCGGGAACGAATATTCCCGAGGCGGCCCGGAAAATCCTTGATCTGATTTCAAGCGCCCCGTGAGGGGGCGCGAAATTGCCCCCCGCCCTACGGGCTCAGGCGCTTTCATGTTGGCGTTGCGGTTCGATGTCCAGCCGTGCCTCTGTTTCGCCGCGCGCGATGGCGGCCTGCTGTTCTTGGCTGAGAGGGGCAAGGCGCAGGATCAGATAGCCGATCACGGCGGAACCGATCGAGCCTGTCAGCACACCGATGCGCACTTGGTTCATAAGGTCGGTGCTTGAATAGGAGAGCCCGCCGATGAACAGCGACATGGTAAAGCCGATCCCCGCCAGCACCGCGACGCCGTAAACCTGCCGCCATGTTGCGCCAAAGGGCTTGCGGGCGATCCCGAATTTGATCAGCAACCACGTGGTGCCAAACACCCCGAGCTGCTTGCCCACAAAGAGGCCCAAAGCGACGCCAAGCACGATCGGATTGCCGTAGATGGACCAGCGAAAGCCGCTCAAAACGACTCCTGCATTGGCCAGAACGAAAATCGGGACAATCAGGAAAAACACATAGGGCGAGAGCGCATTTTCAAGCGCATGGGCCGGCGATTTGCCCCATTTGTCGCGCATGGGGATGAAGAAGGCGGTGATCACACCCGCCAAGGTCGCCTCGATTCCCGACTGTAAGATCAACACCCAAAGAACGATGCCAAGCATGATGATCAACGCGGGACGGTGGATCGCTGCGCGGTTGAGATACCACATGAAAAACAACGGGATGATCGCTAGGAACAGGTAATCGACCTGCAAATCGCTGGCATAGAAAAACGCGATGATGAGAATGGCGCCGAGGTCGTCAAGGATGGCGAGCGTCAGCAAAAACACCCGCAAGGACCCGGGCAGCCGTTGTCCCACCAAGGCCATGACGCCCACCGCGAATGCGATGTCGGTGGCCGAAGGGATGGCCCAGCCCGACAGCGTATCGGCGCTATGCCAATTTATGGCGGCAAAGATCAGCGCGGGCACCATCATCCCACCCAAGGCGGCGACGCCGGGCAGGACGATATCTGACGGGTTGCGCAGTTTTCCTTCTAGGCGCTCGCGTTTCAATTCCAGGCCCACAAGCAGGAAAAACACCGCCATTAACCCGTCGTTGATCCACAATAACAACGACTTGGAAAGCTCCGCATCCCCGAGGGCGATGGTGAAAGGTGCCGATAAAAGCCCCTCGTAATAGGGGTAGAGCGACGAGTTGGCGATGGCGAGCGCCGCAACGGCTGAAGCGACAAGCACAAGGCCGCCGGCTGTGTCGCTGTCGAAAAAATCCTCAAGGGAACGAAGGAGCATTGTATTTGGGATCTTTCTCTATTTTGTTGCACTGCAAAATGGCCGAATGGCGTTGAAATTCAACGCCCTTCGCGCAGGTTGAGATGTGCAGATTTGCACCGATGGGAAATTTTAGGCCGCACATGTGTGTGCGCAGGGCACGAGAGCCGGAAAGAATGACACGATGCTGATCAGAGATGTTCAAACGCGCGATATTGAGGCCCTGCGGGCGATCATGGCGCCTGTGATCCGCGAGACCACCGCCTCATTTTCCGACGAAGAGCGTTCGCCGGAGGGGTGGCGCGCGATGATTGCCGCCCGTGCAGAGGCCGACCGCCCGTTTGTGGTGGCCGAGATCGACGGGATTTGCGCGGGCTATGCCACTTACGATCAGTTTCGCGCTGGGAATTCCGGCTATCGCTTTACGATGGAACATTCGGTTTATCTGGCCCCTGTTGCGCAGGGCAAAGGGGCTGGGCGGGCGTTGATGCATCGGCTGGAAGAGCACGCGCGCCGCCATGATATCCACTCCCTGATTGCAGGGATTGATGCGCAAAACATCGGGTCTATTGCCTTCCATCAAGCGCTTGGCTTTGAGAAATCCG
This sequence comes from Aquimixticola soesokkakensis, assembly GCF_900172375.1. Classification (GTDB taxonomy): domain Bacteria; phylum Pseudomonadota; class Alphaproteobacteria; order Rhodobacterales; family Rhodobacteraceae; genus Aquimixticola; species Aquimixticola soesokkakensis. The sequence continues at coordinate 179,720 of NZ_FWFS01000007.1, forward strand.
GCCTTGTCGCGCAGTCGGGCTATAAATTCGGGCGCTGGCTGGACCTGCAATTCATGCAGAAATTCCTCTGATCACAGCTTGTTTTTGTGATGGCGTCATTGCGCGGGCTGACAGTCGGCGTCGGGCAGTCTAAGGTAGCGCCCATGTCGATTTGGACCCGCATATTGGACGCAATTGCAGCGCTGCGCGCAGGCGAAAGCCTGTCGATGGTGTTTGAGAAACTGCGCAATGCCCCTGAAAAACGGGTGGGCTTTGCCATTGCCGTGATCGGTTTGGGCGCGAAAATGGCCAAGGCCGACGGGCAGGTGACCCGCGCCGAAGTCACCGCCTTTCGTGAGGTCTTTGCGATTGCGCCTGCGGATGAGGCGGCAGCGGCGCGGGTGTTCAATCTTGCGCGCCACGATGTGGCGGGGTTCGAGGACTACGCGCGCTCTGTCAAACGCATGTTCGGGGACGACTGCGCGCCCCTGTGTGATCTGCTCGAAGGTTTGTTCCACATCGCGCTGGCCGATGGCGATTATCACGAAGCCGAAGATGCCTATCTGGCGCGGGTGGCCGAGATTTTCGCCATCCCCGAGGTGAAATTTCGCGCGATGCGCGCGCGGCTGGTGCCCGATGCCACCCCCGATCCCTACGCGGTCTTGGGCGTGAGCCCCGACATGAACCTCGCCCAGATCAAACGTGCCTGGCATGCAGCGGTCATCGACAGCCATCCTGACCGGATGATTGCGCGCGGGGTTCCCGAAGAGGCGGTGCGCATGGCCAATGATCGCATGGCCAAACTCAATGCCGCTTGGGAAGAGATCGAGGCGGTTCACGCCGCCTGAGCATCTTTAGCGCTGGATGATTTCTGGCGTCACCGAAAGCGCGTTTGCCAAGGAATTGAAGCGCGCCAGTGTCACCTCGCCAAAGAGATCACGCGCCTCCGCCGAGAGCACCAAGCGCAGAACTTTTTTCTTTGGAAACAACTGGATGTTCGCCATTGCTTCGGGATCGTCGCAGGCAAACATCGCGCCAAACCGCATCGCTTTTCCCAAGACTTCCGCCCGCTTGATCGCGGTCGGGTCGAGCAGGGCGATGAGGGATTCAAAGGGGGTGCCATCGCGCGAATTCTTGTAGCGATGCAGCAGCGCCAGACCTAAAAAGATGCGCTCCTCGTGGTCGAGACCGCCCAGGTTGGCGCGGGTCGCATTGTCAAAACAGACTTCCGCGCGATAGTCGGGATGGGCCCGCCACGTCACGTCATGCAACAGGCAGGCTGCCTTCACGAGGCGCTTTTGGTCCTCTGAGGCGGATTTGAAAATCGGAGAGATAAACGCAAAGAGCTTTTTGCCAAAGCCCGGATTGCGCGCGTCTTTCATTTCGGCAAAGCGGCAGGATTCGATCAGCGGATCACGCGCGCGGGCGCGCGCGGGCATTTGTTCGTACAGCAACCCCTCGCGGATGCCATAGGAAGAAATGCAGATTTCCTTGGGTTTGAAAGTGGTGACAAGCTGTCCAAGGACCTCCGCGGCCAGCGGCACCAATGCCATCCGCGCGGCCGAAGTGCCGGTCTTGGCGCGCAGCTCGTCCATGTTCGATGCGCGGATAAACTTCAACGTGGCCGAAAGGCTTTTGCGCGAAATCCGGTATTCATGTAAAACATGCAGCGGATAGCCGCGCCGTTCCATGTCGATGCGGGCAATCGCGCGCCACGAGCCGCCCACCAGAAAAATACGTTTGTTATCAGTGCCCATCGTGTCGGCGAGGCCGTCGATAATGGGTTTGATATGGGTCTTTAGCCCTTTGCGCCCGCCTTTTATGTCTTGCAGTTTTAGGGGGCCAAGGGGGGAAGTCACCCGTTTGCCGACATGGCCTGCGTGCAATTCGGCAAGCTCCATGGACGAGCCGCCGATGTCGCAAATCAACCCGTCGGCTTCGGGCCAGCCCAACAGTACGCCCTGCGCGGACAGGCGGGCCTCCTCTTCGCCGTCGATCACCCAAAGCGGCAGGCCCGTCTCGCGCAAAATCTCCTCGCGAAAGGCAGGGCCATCAGAGGCTTCGCGCATGGCGGCGGTCGCAACAGCGGTGAGCGGTGGAATGCCCATCCCTTCGGCCAGCTTTTGAAACCGCTTGAGCGCGGCCATGGCGCGGCGTTTGCCTTCGGGGTTGAGATGACCGGTTTCGCCCAGTCCCGCGCCAAGCCCACAGAGGATTTTTTCATTGTAAAAATAGGCGGGTGAGCGCGCCGCGCCGTCAAAGACCACCATCCGCACCGAATTGGAGCCGACATCGACCACGCCCACGCGCGACAGGGCGCGCGCGCTTTCATCGAGAAAAAGCGGGCGACCGAAGGGCCCCCAATCTTCGCCGCTGGTCGGCGTTTCGGGTTCGGTCTGGCTGGTCACGGGTGATTCCTGTTCATTGCTGTCGACGTTAAGCGCGCCACTGGCGCAAGGTCAATCCGACGCTTTGGTGGGCGGTGACGGGGGCGATGACGGGGGCGGCGCCCCGGTGGCAGGGGCACTGGCGGGATCGTGGCTGTGGGTGAGGGCGGGGACATCGCCCACACCCGCCGACCCGCGCCCCGACAGCGAGGGATGTTCCATGAAAAAGCGGTGGCAGGAAAACGGATGGCCTTGCATGGCCTCGGCGGGCCGTTCCCATTTGCCATCGGGCCGCAGTACCCAGCTTTGCGCCACGTCATGCATGTTGGCCGCCATGATCTGGTCGACGATCTGCGCCTTGACGGTGGGGTTGGTGATTTCCACCAGCGTCTCGACGCGGCGGTTCAGGTTGCGGCCCATCCAATCCGCAGAGGATATGAACACCCGCGCCTTTTTCGACGGCAACCCGCCGCCATTGCCAAAGCAGGCAATGCGCGAATGTTCCAAAAACCGGCCCACAACGGATTTGACGCGGATGTTTTCCGAAAGGCCTTTGACCCCCGGCCGCACGCCACAAATGCCGCGGATCACCAGCTCGATTTTGACGCCGGCCTGTGACGCGCCGTAGAGCGCATCGATCACGTCCGGTTCCATCAGGGAATTCATTTTGACCCAGATCGCGGCGGGTTTGCCCGCGCGCGCCAGATCCGCCTCATGGGCGATACATGCGATGATGTCGGCTTTCAGGCTTAGGGGCGAAATGGACAGATTTTCCAGCGCGGCCGGGGGCGCATAGCCGCCTACATAGTTGAACACTTTGGTCGCATCGCGCCCCAGTGCCGCATCACAGGTGAAAAAGCTGAGGTCGGTGTAAATCCGCGCCGTAATCGGGTGATAGTTTCCTGTGCCGTAATGGGTGTAGGTCACCAGCTGCGTGCCTTCACGCCGCACCACGGTGGATATTTTTGCGTGGGTTTTGTAGCTGGTAAACCCGTAGGTAACATGGGCACCTGCGCGTTCGAGTCGGCGCGATTGGCGGATATTTGCGGCTTCGTCAAAGCGCGCCTTCAGCTCGACAAGGGCGGTGACGGTCTTGCCGTTTTCTGCGGCCTCGCACAAAGCGGCGACGATGGGGCTGTCTTGTGAGGTGCGATAGAGCGTCTGTTTGATCGCGACCACATCGGGGTCATTTGCCGCCTGTTTGAGAAAGCGGATGACCAGATCGAAGGTCTCATAGGGGTGATGCAGCAGCATATCCTTTTGACGGATTGCGGCAAACATATCCCCCTCGTGATCCTGCACCCGTTCGGGGACGCGCGGCGCATAGGCGGGCCATTGCAGGTCCCGCCGCTCGTCGAGCACCAGTTCCTTGAGGTCGGCCAGACCGATCATGCCGTGGACGGGGATGACTTCGTCTTCGCTAACGTTGAGTTCCTGTTTGATCACATCCGCAAGCAAGTCCGGTGCGTTGGATGATATCTTGAGGCGCACCACCTCGCCGCGCCGGCGCCGTTTCAGGGCGACCTCGAATTCGCGCACAAGGTCCTCCGCCTCGTCCTCGACCTCCAGATCGCTGTCGCGCAGCACGCGAAAGGTACAAGACCCCGTGACACTGTAGCCCGGGAACAGCACATCGGCGTTGAGCAGCAACAGATCCTCAAGCGGCAGAAAACGGGCTTTGCCGCGTTTGTCGGGCAGGCGCACAAACCGTGGGATTTGCGCGGGGATCGGCAAGAGTGCCTGCAAGCCGCGCCCGTCGGTGACGCGCTCCATTTGCAAGGCCAGAACATAGCCGGTGTTGGGAATGAAGGGAAAGGGATGCGCAGGGTCGATGGCCAGCGGCGAGAGCACCGGAAAGACCTGATCCATGAACAAATGCGCAAGATGTTTCTGGTCGCCCTTGTTCAGCTTGGACAGGGTGAGGATTGAAATACCTGCCGCTTCCATTTCGCGTTTGATGCGAAACCATGTCCGCAATTGAGCGGCCATCAGGCGGCGGGCCTCAAGCCGGATCAAACGCAGCTGTTCGGCAGGGGTGCGCCCGTCCGCAGCGGGGTTGGTGTTGCCCGCATGGGCCAATTCACGAAGCCCTGCGACCCGGACCGTGTAAAATTCGTCCAGATTGGTCGCAGAAATCGACACGAACCGCAGGCGCTCCAACAGCGGCACGCGGGGGTTTTCGGCTTCTTCCAGCACGCGCCAATTGAACGCCAGCCAGCTGAGTTCACGGTTGAAAAACCGTCTTGGGCCGGTGCGCTTGGCGGCGGACAGGCTGACGGGGGCGGGAAACGGCGCTGACAGGAAATCGGTTTCAGTCATGGGGTCTCTTCACGCATCCTCGCGGGGATTATTCTGCGTCGCTGGCCAGATTGTCCAGCAGCTTGCCCGCCATTTGCACAGATATCGGCCGCCGCTCGGCAACGGCCTGGGCGTCGAGCGCCTCGACGATGCGGCGTGCATCGCGGGCGCTGCGTTCCATGCGGGGCACGATGTAGGGGATCAAGGTGTTGGGCACCACGCTTTGGCGATCGTTGAACTGTTTGGCAAGCATCGCGGCGAGCAGCTTGTCATCGGGGGCGTCGATGCGCGCGACCGAGGTGCCTTCCATCCGGCTGCGCAGGTCCGGCAGGCTCAACAGCCAGCGCGCGGGGGCAGAGGTGGCGGTGAACAACAGCCGCCCGCCCTCGGCCAACACGAGGTTGTGCAGATGAAAGAGGGCTTCCTCGCTTTGACGGCCTGCGAGCTTTTGTAAATCTTCCACGACGACATAGCGTTTGGCCGAGAGGGCAGGGATTTCGGCATGGATCAGGCTTTGTGCTGAAATGATTTGAGCGCCGGTATCGCTTGCCCAAACATGTGCCAGATGTGTTTTGCCCGCGCCCTCTGGTCCAATGAGTGCCAGCTTGCCCGATGGCCAGTTTTGCCAGCCTTCCAGCGCGGCCAGCGCAAGGCTGTTGGAGGGGGAGACAAAGAAATCCTCCAGCCCGAGCGCTTCGCGCACCGGCAGATCGAAAACAAGCTGGCGGTTCATGTCAGATATCCGTGTCGTGTAGAAATTCTTGCGACTCTTCGGTCATATCGGCGCTGATCCCGTTGTAGAGGCGGCTGTCTTTGTAGCGGTCGATAAAAAAACGCGCGACAACGCCAAGCGAGGCGGCGACCGGTACCGCGACCAGCATCCCGACAAAGCCGAACAAGGTGCCAAAAGCCGAAAGCGCAAAAATCAGCCAGACGGGATGGAGACCAATGGACGTGCCCACCAATTTGGGGGTCAGGATGTTGCCCTCCACGAATTGTCCAAAGGCAAAAACCGCGATCACGGCGGCGATCATGCCCCATTCGCCCCAGAACTGGAAGAGCGCAAGGCCGATGGACAGGCCGCCCCCGACGATCGCCCCGACATAGGGAATGAATGTCAGCGCCCCCGCAACGGCGCCCGCAACAAGGCCGAATTGCAGGCCCAAGAGCATCAGCGAGACGGCGTAGAACGTGCCCAAAATCAGGCATACTGTGCCTTGGCCGCGAATGAAGGAGGCCAGCGTTTTGTCGATGTCATGTGCGAGGCCGCGGATTGTGGGCGCGTGGTCGCGTGGCAGAAGACTATCGATGCGCGCGACCATACGGTCCCAATCCATCAACAAATAGAAGGTGATAACAGGAACGAGCACGAGCAGCACCACCACGTTGAGCAGGGACATGGCCGAGCTGAGAACACCGTTCAATACCTCGCCGCCCTTTGACTGGATCGTCGCGCCGATGCTTTCAAGGGTCTGGCGCAACTGGCTGCCTTGATCGAGTAGCTCGGGAAACCGTGCGACCAGAAAGGCCTGCAATTGCGAAAACAGGCTTGGCGCGGTTTGGATCAATTCGCCGGCTTGCTGGATCAACGTGGGCACAATCAGCAAGGCGGCAAGGATAAAGAGGACGATGGCGACAAGCGTGATCGTGACCGTGGCCAAAATCCGGCTAAACCCGATTTGTTCCAAACGGTCAGCGACCGGATCAAGCATATAGGCAACCGCCATGGCGATGATGAAGGGAAGGATCACCCCGCCCAGAACCCAGAGCACCACAAGGAAAACAAGCGCGGCCAGTCCCCAATATTTGAGTTGGTTTTTCACCGGCATCGCGTAAAGCCCCTTTTTGCATTCCCCTTGCATATTGCAGTGGCGGGGGATGACTTCAAGCAAATGCTCGCGTCGGGCCAGTGGCGGTGTGCCGTTTGTGCTGTGTCGTTTTGGCAGGTGCGGCAAGCCGTGCCCCGTTGGCAGGCTGTTCCGCCTCCTCAGAAGGCGTCCTTACGAGGCAAGGCGGGGCCGGGCAAAATCGCTTGGCGGGGCACCGGCGGAGGGCACGCCGCTGGTGTTGAAGGTCGCAACGAGATCGGCAAGTTCGGCAGTGCCCTTGAACAAAAGCCCGTTCGCGGCGGTGGTTTCCTCGAACATTGCGGCGTTTTGCTGCGTGACGGCTTCGAGTTTGGAAATCGCGTCATTGACCTCTGAGATTCCTTGCGACTGATCGGAGGTGCTTTCGGCAATCGAGCGCAGGCGGGAGGTGATTTTATCGACCGACGCCTGAATGCCCGTCAGCGCATCGCCGGTCTGGTTGACCACCTTGGCGCCATTGGCCACTTGGGTGACCGAGGAGTTGATCAACCCGTTTATTTCGCGCGCGGCATCCGAGGAGCGCTGTGCAAGGGCGCGCACTTCGGAGGCGACGACGGCAAAGCCACGGCCCGCTTCGCCCGCCCGCGCGGCCTCGACACCGGCATTGAGCGCCAAGAGGTTGGTTTGAAAGGCGATATCGTCAATCACGCCGGTGATCTTCTGGATTTCCATCGAGGAGGATTCGATTTCCTGCATCGCGCGCACGGCGCGGGTCATAATTTCGGTGCCCTCATTGGCGTCCGAGGATGTTGTTTCGGCCAAGGTTTGCGCATCGTTTGAGTCGCGCGCAACGCTTTGAATCGTGCGCGTCAGCTGGTCAAGCGAGGCGGCAATCTGTGCGAGCGTGGCGGCCTGACGTTCGGTGCGCCCCGAGAGATCATTGGCCGAGGAGGAAATTTCGCGCGACTGGTTCTGGATGGTTTCCGTTTGCGATTGGACTTCGCTCAGGGCCGTTTCGAGACGGGCGCAGGCCTCGTTATAGCTGTCGCGCAGATCGCGGTAATCGGGGCCAAGGTCTTGGGAAATGCGCGAGGACACATCGCCGGTGGCCAGCTGTGCAAGGTGGTGGCGAAAGACGCTTACCAGTCGCTGAAGCTGGGCTTCGCGCTCAGAGCGGGCCTGATTTGCGGCGGCTTCCGTGGCGCGCTTTTCTTCTTCGGTGACGCGGGCCTGTTCATGCGCGGCCTCTGTGGCCTGATGTGCCTGTTCGGAGGTCATGCGCGCGCGCTCTGCCTCTTGCAGGGCGGCTTCGGCGGCGCTGCGCTGGGCCTGGGCATCGGCCAAAGCATTTTGCGCCTGGGCAATGGCATCCTGGGCCTGCGCATGGGCTGCGGCCAGAGCGGCGTCGGTCTGGGTGCGCCGGATGATCATATAGGCCAGCACACCGGTTTCGATCACCACAATGACCGCGTGAAAGACGCTGCGCTGGATGTTGAGCATCAGATCCTGCGAGGGATAGACGAGGTGCGGAAAGACCAGCGTCAGCACGACGTGATGCACGGCAATGGTCGCGGCCGCGATCAGCAAGGCCCGCAACCCGTTGGTCATCACGATCATCGCCAGAACGGCGAAATAGAACATATGGCTGTCGAGCTGCATGGCATTGCCAATCAGCGCCGCGTTCATCGTAATGGCGGTGCCCACAAGCGCCTGCGACACGGTGATGCGCGCCAGGCGCTGATTTGCCAGACGCGTGCTGAGAAACGCAAGGGCGCTGAACAGGGCCCCGCCGCCGAGCGCAATCGCGAGATGCCCCCCCTCAGCCCAGACAAACAGCGCGATCGCAACGCTGGCTGCGATCGTGGCTTTGGACAAAAAGCGCACGGCGTCGGTTTGCAGGTTCGCAAGGGATAGGTTGGGTTCAGACATTCGGCTCTCCGCAGATGCTGGCAAGTGTATCGCCGTCAAGAAGGGTCCAGGCACCTGCGGCGCGCGCCAGTGCTGTGATATGTGCGTCGATCGGGGCGTCGAACTGCGCCAGCACCGCAAAGGGCGCGCGCAGCGGACCGACGACAGCGCCGCCTGCCTGGCTCACAACGCGGTCGATGTCGCGCCACGGGGGGGCGACGACCACGACGATATCGGCACCGCTGACCGGACCCAGCACAAGGCTGAGCGGCGCAATACAAATGCTGCATAGCGCAACAAGACCGATCAAAAGTGACTGCATGGGTTCCGTTCCTCGTTCCCCTCTGGATAGCCCAAGACCCTTGCCAAGCCGTTAAAGCGAATGCCGCGAAACGGCTTTGGTGCCGCTTGCGTCGCCTCGCCTTGCCCGCGCGGGCGAATTCCCTTAGAGAACAGGGGTTAGACCTCTATTTCGAATGGACCTGCCCATGCGGTTGTCGCGCTACTTTTTACCCGTTTTGAAAGAAACACCCTCGGATGCGACGATCGCTTCACATCGCTTGATGTTGCGCGCAGGCATGATTCGCCAGCAATCGGCGGGCATCTATTCCTGGTTGCCGCTGGGATACCGTGTGCTCAAGAATATCGAGCGTATCGTGCACGAGGAACAGCAGCGCGCCGGCCATATTCCGATGCTGATGCCGACGTTGCAATCTGCGGATTTGTGGCGCGAAAGCGGGCGCTATGATGACTATGGCGAGGAAATGCTGCGCATCACCGACCGTCAGGGGCGTGATATGCTCTATGGGCCGACGAATGAGGAAATGATCACGGATGTGTTTCGGTCTCATGTCGGGTCCTACAAAGACCTGCCGATGACGCTCTATCAAATCCAGTGGAAATTCCGCGACGAGGTCCGCCCCCGTTTCGGCGTGATGCGCGGCCGCGAATTCCTGATGAAAGACGGTTATACCTTTGATTTGACCGTCGAAGACGGGCTGCATTCCTACAATCGCCACCTTGTAAGCTATCTGCGGACCTACGAGCGGATGGGCCTGCAAGCAATCCCGATGCGCGCGGATTCCGGCCCCATCGGCGGCGATGATACCCATGAATTCCTTGTGCTCGCCGAGACAGGTGAAAGCGAAGTGTTCTACGATTCTGCCGTCACCGATATCAAATTGGGACAGCGCGACATTGCCTATGATGATGTTGATCAATGCCGCGCGGTCATGGAGGAATTCACCTCCCGCTACGCACGCACCGACGAGACCCATGATGCGGACCTGTTTGCGCAGGTTCCCGAAGACCGCCGCCGCGTGGCGCGCGGCATCGAAGTCGGCCAGATCTTCTTCTTTGGGACCAAATATTCCGAGTCGATGGGCGCGCTGGTCGTCAATGACAAGGGCGAGCGCGTGCCCGTGCAAATGGGCAGCCACGGCATTGGCGTAAGCCGCCTTCTGGGCGCGCTGATCGAAGCGAACCACGACGAGAAAGGCATCATCTGGCCCGAAGGTGTCACGCCTTTCCCCGTCGGCATCGTGAACCTCAAACAGGGCGACGCAGAGGCCGATGCGGCCTGCGATGCGCTGTACAAAAGCTTTAGCGCGCTGGGCCTCGAGCCGCTCTATGACGACCGCAAGGAGCGCGCCGGCGGCAAGTTCGCAACGATGGATCTGATCGGTCTGCCGTGGCGCATCACGGTGGGGCCGCGCGGGTTGAAAAACGGTGTGGTCGAAGTAACCTCGCGCCGCAGCGGCGAAAGCGAAGAAATGACGCCGGAACTGGCGGTCGAAACGATCGCAAAACGCTACGCCACGCTGTAAGGCCGCGGCGGGTTTTTGCGCGTTCAGCACATAAATCGCCGGACCGGTTGAGAGGCCGGTCCGCGCGGGTGTAGGCTTTGCCAAAAAGGGGCAGAGCATGATCATGCGGGCATTGGCATTTGCAGGCGGGCTATTTGGCGCGGCCCTGTTGTCACAATATCCTGAATTTACACAGCAATATACGCAACGATTGGGCGGGCAGGTGTCGGCGCTTGCCTCTGTGGTGGCCGATTTCGACCGCTCGGCGCGGCGCGAAGACATGAGTCGCGACGAAGCCTTGGCGGAGATGGGCGGCACGCCGTTTCTGGACGCGCGTCGGCGCGATATCCGCGCGACCATCGCCCGTCAGGAACAGCTTGCACAGGACCTCGACGAGTTGCGCAGCGCAAGCGCGATGGCCCGCCTTGCCATGCCCCAACGCGTGGCAGACAGCGAGTTGGCCGTCGCCACCTGGCGCGATTTTCGCCCCGCGCTGCCGCTCAGCGTTGAAGGGCTGTTGGCGGGGTTTGCGGGGCTGATCGGGGGCTATGTTCTGGCCTATCTGATGCTGAAATTCCTGCTCTGGCCCTTTCGCCGCCCGACGCGGCGCGCACAGGGCACAAAGCTGGATTTTCACGCCTGAGGCGCGCGCCCCTTGGCGCTCTCACGGCAACGTTGGCGGGGCAAGGGGCGAGGTTGCTTGACCTTGGGCGGCCTTGCGGCCACTGTCCGGCGCGATCATTCCTCCCCTTTTTCCGTCGCCAAGGAGTCCCGCGTGGATCAACCCACCTCTGAAAAGCCGCCCAAGGCACCGCCGCCCTTTGCGGGGTTTGAATGGCTCATCGCGTGGCGGTATTTGCGCGCGCGCCGTGCCGAAGGCGGCGTTTCCGTGATGACGTGGATCTCGCTGGCGGGGATCACGTTGGCGGTCTTTGCCCTGATTGCGACCCTGTCGGTGCGGGCAGGTTTTCGCGCTGAATTCGTTGACACAATTCTGGGGGCCAATGCCCATGTCACCGCCTATTCGTCCAGCTACGAGACGCAGACAGGCCAGACAACGCGGGTCATTTCGGACTATCGCGACTGGGCGGACCGGATGGGGGCCGTCGAAGGCGTGACCCGCGCGGCCCCTTTGATCAAGGGGCAGGTGATGGCCTCCAAATCGGGGGCCAATGCCGGCGTCGAGGTTTTCGGGATCGCGCTGGATGACCTCAAAGCCATTCCGCGCATCGCACAGAGCGATCAAGCCATCGGGGACATCAACCGCTTTGACGCGGGCGTCGCCATCGGGTCCGGTGTGGCGCGCGATCTGGGCGTGTTTGTGGGCGACCGGATCAAACTGATTTCCCCCGAAGGGGCCAAAACCGCCTTTGGCACCGCGCCGCGCGTGTCGAGCTACGAGGTGGTCTATATTTTCACCGCCGGACGCTACGACATCGACAAGACGCGCCTCTACATGCCCTTTGTCGAGGCGCAGAGCTATTTCAACCGCGAAGGCGTGGCGGATGAGATCGAGATCATGGTTGAAGACCCCGAGGAGGTCGACGATCTGATGATGGATCTGCTGATGGCGGGCAGCGACCGCACGCTGCTATGGACGTGGCGCGATGCCTCCGGCAGTTTTCTGCGCGCCCTCGACGTGGAGGATAACGTGATGTTTGTCATCCTGTCCATTCTGGTGCTGATCGCGGCCATGAACATTGTCAGCGGTTTGATTATGCTGGTGAAAAACAAAGGGCGCGACATCGGTATCCTGCGCACGATCGGCCTGTCGGAAGGCTCTGTGCTGCGGGTGTTCTTCATCTGCGGGGCCTTTACGGGGCTGGCGGGCACGCTGATGGGGGTGATTTTGGGCTGTCTTTTCGCGCTCTATATCGATCCGATTTTCAGCCTTGTGAACTATGTCGCGGGGGGCGGCGTTTGGGACCCGTCCATTCGGGGCATCTATAATCTTCCGGCGAAGTTGCAGCTTGTGGATGTGCTCTCGGCGGTTGGTCTGTCACTTGGCCTGTCGTTCATCGTCACCATTTTTCCGGCCCGTCGCGCGGCCCGCATGAATCCAGTCGAGGCCCTGCGCTATGAATAATGTTTTGCAGATCAACGGGTTGGTTAAAGCCTATAACGCAGGCAAACCCAATGAAATTGCCGTGCTGCGCGGGATTGACCTTTCGGTCGCCAAAGGCGAGGTGGTCGCGCTGGTCGCCCCCTCGGGGGCGGGCAAAACCACGCTTTTGCAGATTGCAGGGTTGTTGGACGTGGCGGATGGCGGGGATCTGTCCATCGGCGGTGACAGCGTGCAGGGCCTCAACGACGCCAAGCGCACCCAGATGCGGCGCCGCGAGGTGGGGTTTATCTACCAGTTCCATCACCTCTTGCCGGAATTCACCGCGCTCGAAAACGTGACCTTGCCCCAGCTTGCGAACGGGATTGCGACAGCGGCGGCAGAGGCGCGGGCGCGGGCGTTGCTGGACAGTGTCGGCGTGGCCCATCGCGCCAGCCACCGCCCCGCGGAACTGTCAGGGGGCGAACAGCAGCGCGTCGCCTACTGCCGCGCTTTGGCGAATGATCCCAAGCTGTTGCTGGCGGATGAGCCGACAGGCAACCTCGATCCAGAGACCTCTGATCTGGTCTTTGGAGCGCTGATGAAACTGGTGCGCGAGGCGGGGCTTTCAGCCCTGATCGCCACGCACAACCTTGACCTTGCCGCGCGCATGGATCGCATGGTGCGGCTTGAAGCGGGGCGCATCGTCCCCGCCTGAACCTGCCCGCCTGAGCCCCTTAATTCGCGTTCAAAAGGGCGGACACGAGTCCGACCGTGGCGGCGATTGTCGCGGTCTCGATGGCGATCTGGTAAATGTTGCCATCGGACAGCACGTATTCGTAGCCGCGGGGGGGCTTGCTCAGCCCATAGTTGGCGTAGTTGTTGATCACCGTATAGTTGGTCAGGTGATCCCCCTTGGCATGGCCCGCGTGATGCGCCGCAGCCGCTTTTTTCTGATGACCGGGAGGCACTTGGCCCACACCCCAACCCGTGCCGTTGTTATGGCCGTTATCCTTGGCCATCACGGGGCTTGCAAGAGTGGCGGCGGCCAGCACAGCGGCCAGAGCGGTCTTTGAGAAAATGCGTGTCATCCTGGGTCTCCTGTGATGCAGTTGTCAAGACAACGCGGGCAGGGGCAAACAGGTTCACGCGGGGGGCTTCACGTTAGATTGTGGGGAGGGGGCGACGGAAATCCGCGCCCTATTGTTCGACGAAGTAGTCCTCGTCGAGTGTTTTGATTTGAAACGTGGATCTGGGACGCACGCCGACATTGTGTTCAATCATCAACTGCGCGAGTCGCTGCCCGTTAATCAGGACGATCCTTTGTTGAACACGGTCGATGTAGGCCGCGGCTTCCTTTGAAAAATCGGAAGTCGTGACGAATACGCCTTTGGTGGCGCTTTCTCCGGTCAGCGAACCGACGAATTTCTGAATATCAGGTCGGCTGACTTTATTCTCGGGCGCATAGCGTTTCGCCTGAATATAGATCGCGTCCAACCCAAGGGCATCCTCGTTTATGATGCCATCAATGCCGCCGTCCCCACTGGCGGGGGTCAAACGGTGGTTCTCGGATTTTCCCTTGCCAAACCCCATTTGTGACAGCAGGTCCAAAATAAGGTGTTCAAAGCGAATAGGAGAAACCTGCCGCAGCGCAGCGAGCAATTCATTGCGTAAGGCGGCGTTTAGAACCTTGTGAGCAGCTTGCATTGCGTCTTCGGGTGTCTGATCCTCTTGCGAGGCAACAGCTTCGAGCGTTATTTGATCTTTAGTCGAAGGGGACAGCACGCATCAGGCATCAGTTTTGCAACAACGCCGATGTGATGGCGAATTTTAGCTTCAGTTCCGGAATACACTCAGCGACGCTGGTCTTTCCCGATGCAAAGAGCGTTAAGACCGGCAGCATCAGGGTCTGGTAGTCAGGTACCGGCATCAACATATCTCTCTTTAAGCAGGCGTGACGGTTTAAACATCAAGCTCTTCGACGAATTGCGCGTTCTCCTGAATGTATTGAAAACGCAGTTCCGGTTTTTTGCCCATCAGGCGCTCTACCAGATCACCGGTTTCGCCCGGTTCGTCCTCGTCGATCGTCACGCGGATCAATTTGCGCGAGGCGGGGTCCATCGTGGTTTCCTTCAGGTCTTTGGCGTCCATTTCGCCCAACCCCTTGAACCGCGAGACGTCGATCTTGCCTTTGCCGCCCAAGCCCTTTTTCAGCCATTCCTCTTTTTCCGCCTCGTCAAGGCAATAGACGCGCCGCGCGCCCTGGGTCAGGCGGAACAGGGGCGGACAGGCAAGGTACAGGTGCCCATGGTCGATCAGCGGGCGCATTTGCGTGAAGAAGAACGTCATCAACAGCGATGCGATATGCGCGCCATCGACATCGGCGTCGGTCATGATGATGATCTTGTCGTAGCGCAGGTCCTCGACGTTGAAACGGGTGCCCATGCCAACGCCAAGTGCTTCGCAAATATCGGAAATTTCCTGATTGGAACTCAGTTTCCCGGAAGCCGCGCCCAGCACGTTCAGGATTTTGCCTTTCAGTGGCAGCAGCGCTTGGGTTTCGCGCTTGCGTGCGCCCTTGGCCGACCCGCCCGCAGAATCGCCCTCAACGATGAACAACTCGGTATTGGCGCGGTTTTTGGCCGTGCAATCGGTCAGCTTGCCCGGCAGGCGCAGCTTTTTGGTCGCAGATTTGCGCTGGGTTTCCTTTTCCTGACGCCGCCGCAGGCGTTCCTCAGCGCGCAGGATCAGAAAGTCCAGAATGGCCCCGGCGGATTTCGTATCTGCCGCCAGCCAGTTGTCAAAGTGGTCGCGAACCGCCCCCTCGACCAGCCGCGCGGCTTCGGTCGTGGCAAGCCGGTCCTTGGTCTGGCCGACAAATTCCGGCTCGCGGATAAAGCACGACACCAAGGCGCAGCCCCCCACGATCAGGTCGTCGCGGGTGATGTCCTTGGCCTTGCGGTTGTTGGTCAGCTCGCCGTAGGCGCGAATCCCCTTGAGAATCGCCGCCCAGAAGCCCTGTTCGTGGGTGCCGCCCTCGGGCGTGGGCACGGTGTTACAGTAGGACTGGATGAAGCCGTCGCGCATGGGCGTCCAGTTGATCGCCCATTCCACCTTGCCCGGAACGCCAAAGCGCGCGCCGAATTCCACGGTGCCCGCAAAGGGTTTGTCGGCGTAGGTTGTCGATTTTGCGAGGGTCTCGTTGAGGTAATCCGCAAGGCCGCCGGGAAAGTGGAAGGTGGCCTCCATCGGGGTTTCGGAGTCGTCGATTTCCGATTTCCAGCGGATTTCGACGCCCGAGAACAGGTAGGCTTTGGAGCGCGCCAGTTGGAACAGCCGCTTGGGTTTGAAGCGGTGCTTGCCAAAGATTTGCTCGTCGGCATGGAAGGTGACAAAGGTGCCGCGCTTGTTGGGCGCTGCGCCGATTTTTTCCACTGGCCCCAAGGGGATACCCCGCGAAAACCGCTGCTCGAACAGTTCTTTGTTCTTGGCGACCTGCACGATCAGACTGTCGGACAGCGCGTTTACCACAGACGAGCCGACGCCGTGCAGACCGCCCGAGGTCGCATAGGCATCGCCCGAAAACTTGCCCCCCGCGTGCAGCGTGCAGAGGATAACCTCCAGCGCCGATTTGCCGGGGAATTTGGGGTGGGGGTCAATCGGGATGCCGCGCCCGTTGTCGGTCACGGTGACAGAGTAATCGGCATGAAGCGTCAGTTCGATGCGGTTGGCATGGCCCGCAACGGCTTCGTCCATCGAGTTGTCGAGGATTTCCGCCACAAGGTGGTGCAGCGCGCGCTCGTCCGTGCCGCCGATATACATGCCCGGACGTTTGCGCACGGGTTCCAGCCCTTCGAGGACTTCGATGGAGGAGGCGTCATAGGTGGGCGTGTTGCCGCCAAGGAGATCGTCGGACATCGGGCTGCTCGCTCTCGTTCTGGTCGTTGTGACTTTTGTCGGGGCATTCTAGTCGCGCCGTTGCGCCGAGGGAACCGGCTTTTGTGGCGCGGCAGCTTGGCGGCGGCAGGCGGGCAACGCTGGATGAATTTCTGGCGCGGCCTCTGGCGGTCGGCGCGGCGCACGCTAGGCTATGCCCTACGGTTGGAATCTTTTTCGGAGAGCAAGGCATGGGCAAGTTGCGGACATTGGTGGGCGCGGGTGTGATGTTGGGCGCGGCGGCCATTGCGGGCGGCATGGCCTGTGCGCAGGAACTCGACACCACGACGATCTATACGGCGCGCACCACCGTGCCGGCCCCGGGGGCAAATTACGAGGGCGGAGACCGCTCGGATAACGATATTTTTGCCCTCGATAGCGGGCTGACGTGGCGCTCGCCAAGCGATCCGCGCGACGGGGTGCGCGTCAAAATCCGCACAGGCGTGCGCAACGAGGATTGGACCGGCACCTACCCGCCGCTTGCCGCCGCCGAATACCTGAGCTTTGGCACAGAGGGCCACGTGCAAAGCGGCTGGGGCGGGCGGCTTGACTGGGCGCAGGACCGCACCGTTACGTTGGACGGGTTTTATGCGCGCCAGACCTTTGAGGAGCGTTCGTCGCTGCGATTGATGGCGGGCATCGGTGCCTTGGCACAGCCTGAACGCGTGGCGGGGCGCGATGCGTTGACGGCCTATGCTCTGGCGGAAAAGAGTTGGTATTATTTCGACGATCTGGTCGTGCGTGCCGGGACGATGGTTGATGAAAGCGGCGTGCTTGTGACCGGTTCGGCGGAACTCAAGCTGTTCCATTCGCCCTATTTCTTCGGGTTGGAGTGGACACAAGCGCCGTGGAGCTACCGCGATGAGGATGGTTACAACGACCTGACCGGTTACATCCGCTACGTTGTGCCGGTGGGGGGCAATGCAAGCACGATGCTGGCGCGCGACCGCTACACGCCGCTGCGTTTGGGCCACCGCTACGCGGGCATCCAGTAGCAATCTGTCCCGATGCTGCGCCCCCCGCAGCCCCGGATTTCCCGACGGCCAGAGATTTCCTGAGGGGCAGTGTTCTCCTGAGGGGCAGTGTTTTCTTGACTGATTGATAAAAAACGCTAGGAGGGCGAGAGCGCTCTTGCGCGGATCGCGCTTGGTGTGCGGGCGCGCTTGGGCTATCACGCGCGGCCCGACGTGGCTTGCGCGTTCTTGCCCCGCCCGTCTGTGCCTTTGCAACCGCCCTTTGGGGGGGCTGCCCTGTTTGCTTGAAATGTGAGATCCGAGATGACCGTGTTGCCCGATCCTGCCCCCCGTTCTTCGCGCGCGCCGCTGGTAAAGCGCGACGACCTGCGCGCCCTTTTGGTGCTGGGCCTGCCGCTTGTCGGCGTGCAACTGGCGCAATTCGGGGTCAAATTGCTCGATACCATCATGCTTGGCTGGTACGATGTGACCGCCCTGGCGGCGAGTGTTGTCGGCGGCGGGTTGGCCTTTGTGTTTTTGATCACGCTGTTCGGTTTCGGCTTTGCCTTGATGCCGATCGTTGCGGCGGCCGAGGCGCGCGGCGACGAAGTCGTGATCCGGCGCGCCACCCGTATGGCGATCTGGCTGTCGGTGGGCTGTGGCCTCGCGGTGTTGCCGATCATGTGGCAGGGCGGGGCGATTCTGCGCGCTTTGGGGCAAAAGCCCGAAGTCGCGGCCCTCGCGCAGGACTATCTGCGCATCTTTGCCTTTGGCGTCATCCCTGCGCTGGTCATCGCCGTGTTGAAATCCTACCTCGCGGCGCTGGAAAAAACGGCCGTCTCGCTCTGGCTGACGGTGGGGGCGCTGGTTGCCAACGGGCTGATGAACTACGCGCTGATTTTCGGCAATTGGGGCGCGCCGGAGATGGGCGTGCAGGGCGCGGCCCTGGCCAGCGTCATTGCCCAGACCGTTTCGATGCTGTTGCTGGCGATCTACGCGGGGCGCGTGCGCCCCGAGCACCAGTTGTGGGTGCGGTTCTGGCGTCCCGACTGGCACGAAATGGGGCTGGTGTTCAAATTGGGCTGGCCCATCGGGCTGACCTCGGTTGCCGAAGTGGGCCTGTTCACGGCGGCGTCGATTCTGGTCGGATGGATCGGTGTGATCGAACTGGCCGCGCATGGGATCGCGCTGGATATTGCCGCCGCCTGTTTCATGCTGCACATCGGCCTTGCCCAAGCGGCCACGGTGCGCGCTGGCGCGGCATTCGGGCGCGACGATGCCGAGGGACTGAAGCGCGTCGCGCGTGCGGCGCTCTTGCTGGCGGGGGCGGTCGCTGTGCTGGTCATCGTGCTCTTTTTGGGGGTCGGTGAACATCTGGTCAGCGTTTTCCTCAGCCGTGACGACCCGCAGTACGGCGCGGTGTTGGCGACGGGCACGGTGTTGCTGGGGATGGCGGCACTGTTCCAGTTGGGCGATGCGCTCCAGGTGACGGCTGTCAATCTGTTGCGCGGGATGCAGGACACCAGAGTGCCGATGGCCTTTGCGATCTTTTCCTATTGGGGCGTTGGCTTGAGCGCGAGCTATGTGTTCGGCTTTCCGCTCGGGCTGGGCGCTGTCGGGGTCTGGCTTGGCCTTGCGGTGGGGCTTTTGGTGGCGGGCGTGTTCCTGATGCACCGCTTTTGGGTCATCCAAGTGCCCAAGGTCGGCGTAATCCGTTAACCCTGCGTGTCTTGCGCACGCAAAGCTTTAATCCTGCGTGTCTTGCGCACGCAAGCGACTAACCCTGCGTGTCCTGTGCACGCAGCATACGATCGGCTTTCTTGCGCACCAGAACCGTGCGCAGGTCGTGCATGGCCAGCAAAATCGCGTCCGTGACATCCTCAAGCTGCGCGTCCGTGGCGCGGCTTTGCGCCCAATGGGCGGTGAAATTCAGATAGTCCACCGCGCGCATCAGATCGTCGATGTCGCGCTTCGCCAAAAGATCGGTGCGCTCCTTCACCCAGTCGTCGATGACGCGCAATTCCTCCTCCGACAGGCTGCGCCCGCCGTGGGGTTTGACTTCGCCGTTTTTGATGTTGATCACCGCGATCTGGTCCATTTCGATCCGGCGCTGGCGGTTTTCGGTGTCCACGCGAAACACGAAGGCGCCGTTTTCACGGACGCGGAAATAGAATTCGGGAAGGTCGGCGCTCATGCGGTCAGTCGTCCTTTGCGGGGCGGTCCCCTTTGGGAAAAGTGGCGTCAGGTCAGTCCTGCGCAAAAGGTTTCGATCCGCGTGCAGGCCTCGGCCAAGGCGTCATCCGAAGTAGCGTAGCTGATGCGAAAGTTGGGCGAAAGCCCGAAGGCCGCGCCAAACACCACCGCCACGCCGGTTTCTTCCAACAGGGCCGTGGCGAAATCCTCATCCGTGGCCATGAATTTGCCGCCCGCGCTGGTCTTGCCCATCAGGCCGGAAATGTCGGGATACACGTAGAACGCGCCTTCAGGGGTAGGGCAGGCGATCCCGTCGATGGCGTTCAGCCGCGCGACCACCAGATTGCGCCGCCGCACAAAGGCCTCGTTGTGGCGCGCGATGAAATCATGCGGTCCGTTCAGACCCGCCACCGAGGCGGCTTGCGAAATCGAACAGGGGTTAGATGTGGTCTGGCTTTGCACCTTGCGCATGGCGTCGATCAGCACTTTGGGACCGCCCGCGTAGCCGATACGCCAGCCGGTCATGCAATAGGCTTTGGACATGCCGTTCACTGTCAGGGTGCGCTCGAAAAGCTGCGGCTCGACCTGCGCAGGCGTGCAGAACTCGAAGCCGTCAAAGGCGAGATGTTCGTACATGTCGTCGCTCATCACCCAGACATGGGGAAAGTCCAGCAGCACATCCGTCAGTGCCTGCAACTCCGCGCGCGTGTAGCCCGCGCCCGTGGGATTGGAGGGCGAGTTGAAGATCAGCCATTTGGTTTTTGGCGTGATCGCGTTGCGCAGCTGCGCCGGTGTCAGTTTGAACCGCGTCTCGATCGGGCAAGGGACGATTACCGGCGTGCCGCCGCACATTTCCACCATGTCGGGGTAGGACACCCAATAGGGCGCGGGGATCACCACCTCGTCGCCCGCGTTCAGCGTGGCTTTGAGCGCGTTGAACAGCACCTGTTTGCCGCCCGAGGAAATGGTGATCTGGTCGGGGTGATACGTCAGATCGTTGTCACGCGCGAATTTGGCACAGATCGCCTGTTTCAACTCGCTGGTGCCATCGACCGCCGTGTAGCGCGTCTTGCCGGCTTCGATCGCGGCGATGCCTGCGCGCGCGATATGATCGGGCGTGTCGAAATCCGGCTCGCCCGCCGAGAGGCCGATGATATCGCGCCCTGCCGCCTGCAATTCCTGCGCAAGGCCCGTAATCGCCATCGTGGGGGAGGGTTTGACGCGCGACAGGCTGTTGGACAAAAAGGACATGGCATTCTCGCGCATTGTGGTTTTGTTCATTCCTAAGACGCGGCACGCGCGCGTTCAAGGCGCTTGCTGTGTCTTGAACGCGATCCATGTGCAGGCTAGGAAGAGAAAGCTGACAGGAGGCCCCCATGACCACAGAAACCACCGAGACACGCGTCAAACGCTTGAAAATCCGGGCGTGGCGTCGCGGGATCAAGGAAATGGATCTGGTGATCGGCGGCTACGCGGATGCGCATCTGGCAACGATGAGCCCGGCGGAACTGGATGAGTTCGAGACGGCGATGAACGAGCATGATCAGGATTTGCTGTCGTGGATGACTGGACAATCCGAGATGCCCGCAGAGCTGGCCCCCATGCTGACAAAGCTCAAGAATTTTGCCGTGACAACCACCAGCGGCACGCCGCGCGGAGCTTAGAAATCAGGAAAAAATGAAAAAATTCTAATACTTGGTTTGGTTTAACTGAATTTTGGGAAATTGCGGCGAATATATGATCTGAGCAGTCATGCCGGAGAAATATATGAGTATGCATTCACCAATTCCAAAGCCTGCCGACGCAAGCTTCATGAACCAATATCTTGATGCGCTGTCCCTTGTGGAACGGCTGCATCGTCTGCTTCTTGACGTGATCAAGGATGAATTCGAACGCGTGGGCGTTCTGGAGATCAACGCGGTGCAAGCCCTGTTGTTGTTCAACATCGGCGAGAACGAAGTGACGGCGGGCGAATTGAAAACCCGTGGTTACTATCAAGGCTCGAACGTCAGCTATAACCTCAAGAAGCTGGTTGATATGGGGTATATGCACCATCAACGCTGCGAAATCGACCGGCGTTCGGTGCGCGTCAAACTGACCGAAAAGGGCTGCCATGTCCGCGATACGGTGGCCGATCTGTTCGAGCGCCACGCAGAGGGCCTTGAGGGACGCGGGGTTCTGTCACAAGACGGTATCGACAGCATCAACACCTCGCTGCGCCGTGTCGAGCGGTATTGGACGGACCAGATCCGTTACATTTACTAAGCCAAACTGCGCGGACCTGCGTGTTGAACGCGAGGTCAGCCAAGATCGCGACGCCAGAACGGCCGTCGGATCACATAGACCGGAACCGCTGCGTTTTCGGCCCTGCCTGTTTCCTCAGGACGACGCCAAAACCTGCACGAATGTTTCCGCCCCCACCCTGACATTGGACTGTTGTAGCTGTTGCTGGTGATGACCTGCACCGGGCCTGCGCTGTGCGCCTGTGGCGTCACATCCTGGCAGGTGTTTGCACACTGTCGCTTATGTGTCGTCGTGTGCCTGTGGTCGGGCCTGTGGTTGGGCCTGTGGTCGTGTCGCGGACTGTGCCTGCTGTTTTGGGACAGCGCCTGTCGGGGCCCGACCCATGGGGACGGTTTGCAATTCGCGCAGCAGTTTGCGGGTCATCGCCGCGCGATAGGCGCGATATCCGGCTGCCGTTTCGACAAACGCGTCGAGACCCTGGATCACTTCGGCGTTGAAATAGGCGCTGAGGCTGCCCGCGGCTGTCTCCCCGACCGGCTCCCCAACAGGGTCCCCGACGAGCAGGCCGTTTATGGTGATGTTTTGAAGCGGGCGTTGCGCGCGGATATCGCGCGGGCGCGGTCCCGCATTCGATGCGCCATCGGCGGAGATGTCCAGAGTGAGTTGCCAACAGTCGCTGCGCTGCAAAAGGGCGCTGGCGCCAAATGCCATGGCCTCTCCAAGGGCGGTCGCGGGATCATGGGGCTGGCGGGGTGTCGCGCGCAGGGTCGCGGCGATATCGCCCAAGACCTGCGCGGAGGTCACATCGCGCCAGTCGCTCAACACCCGTCGACTGCCGATCCCCGCCCACTCATAAATATAGAGAGCCACCGGCGCGTCCGGGTGCGCCGTAAAGGCGCGTATCACGTCCGGATCGCCCAAGGCTTGCGCCAACCCGTCCATCTGGTGGCGCCATTCGTCCGCATCGACCGAGCCCGAGACATCCAGCCCAAGCGCAAGGGCCTGGCGGCAGGCGGCCTGCGCGGGCAGCGCGCCGCCCGTCACAGCCCCCAACGCCAGCGCCCCCCAAACGAGTGCGCAGCGGGCCAGTTTGAAGCGCGCCAGTTTGAAGCGCGCCAGTGCGCAGCACGAGGCGCGCAGCGCTGAAGCAGGCCGCGCGCGCCCCGCCATTACCAATGTCCGGTGTTTTCCATCGAGGCCCAAGGCTCTTGCGCGGGCAGGGCATCACCAGCTTGCAGCAGCTCGATGGACACATTGTCGGGCGAACGCACAAAGGCCATATGCCCGTCGCGCGGCGGGCGGTTGATCACCACACCGGCTTTTTGCAGCGTCTCGCACATGTCGTAAATATTGTCGACCGCATAGGCGAGATGGCCGAAATGGCGGCTGTCATCGGGCAGTGCATCATCGCCATCCCAATTGTAGGTCAGCTCAACGGGGCATTCGTCCTGTCCCTCCGCGGCCATGAAAATAAGGCTGAAGCGGCCCTTTTCGTTGTCGATCCGACGGATTTCGCGCAGGCCGAGCAGGGCGAAAAACGCCATGGTTTTCTCGAGGTCAAGAACGCGCACCATCGTGTGCAAGTAGCGGGTGGTCATGGCAAACTCCTGTTGTGTCAGGCACAGCCTAGCGCGTTTATTGCCAAAAACCAGCGCAGCCTCAAAAGGCCGAGCGAAAGGACAGGCCAAGGCCGATTTCCGACGTGTCATAGCGCGACACATTGGAATTGGTGTGCCGATACACAAGGCCAAGCTCGGGCGAGAAGCCATAGTAGCTTGTATCGCTGAAGGTGGCATTGATCTGGGCCGAGGTCGTCATATCGCTCCGCCCGCCTTCAATTTCGCCAAAGGGAAACTGCGCATAATGCGGCGTCTCGCGCCGGTAGGCCGCGACCCCAAAGCGCAGGTGCAGCGGGCCGATGTTTTCGGCCAGATCGAAACTGACGCTCCCACCGGCGAGAAAGCTTTGCTGAGCCCGCGCCGCGCTGCGGACCTGTTCGACATTGGCGGTGACGGTGAGCGTGCCGCCGGGCTGTTTGACGGCAACAAAGGGCGAGGCGCGCAGGACAAACCGCGCAGGCGTGTCCGCACGCTGCGCGGTTTCGCGGCTGAGGGAGGCGGCAAGGCCCTGCGTTGCGGTCCCGACACGCGTTTGCACTTGGCCCCCGACGGTCAGCGCCGTTTTGTAGGGGCGATGTCCAAAGTTTTGTGTGGAGGCATCCGTGTACAGCGATATCTGGTAGGGCTGGGCGCCCAGAGCGAGCAGATGCACGAGGTCGAAACGCAGCCCCAAAAGGCTGGTGTCGAAATCCGATCCTTTGGCCATCGGCGCCAGAGCGCGCGCGGATTTCGAAAGGCGATTGAGCCGTGTTGCGCCGTGGACCCCCAAACTCAGGCGGGTGCGCTCCCTGCGCGCGATCTGAAACCCAAGCGCTGCGTCAATACTTGCGGTGGTTCCCGACAGGGCTTGGCCCGTGTTGGAAATTTCCCACCCAAGGTCGGGATACCCGTCTATCGTCAAAGCGGGCGATTGTGCGCCGTTGTTGATGTTTGAATTGGGCGCGATCCCGAACGAAATATGGCGCGTGATCGGGTCGCGCGCGTCGATAATGCGAAAATCTGCAAGGTCGCGGGCTTTTTCAAAGGGGGTCGCGCTGTTTTGAAAGGCCCGCCGCAGCCAGATTTTCGAGGAAAAGTTGCGATCCAGCTTGGCGGCGGCGCGTCCGGCAAGGCGGGCCGAGTTGCGGCGCTCACCGTCGGTGCTGGCAAGGGCATAGGCCCGTTTTGCGCCAATCAGCGCGGTGTCCCATGTGCCAAGCTCGCCCGCTGCACGCGCTTGCAAAAACCGCGCCAGAAAGGACTCGCCGATATTGTCGAGATAGGCATTTGCAAGGAAGAGCGCGGTGCGGGCATCCCCGTTTGCCAAGCTCTCGCCGCCCAGCTGCAGCGTGGCGACAGGGCTCAGGCGCAGGGGTTCTGTCGCTTGGGCGGGCAGGGCACCAAGGCCGAGCGTGGCGCATAAAACAAGGCTGCGGATCGGGCGTGCAAGCCGGCAGGAGCGGTGTCGATCACTCCTGTTGAACAGCAATGAAGCCCCCGGTCTCGTTGAAGTCAAAGCCGCTCAGGTCCTGCCCGTTGCTGGTCCCGCTGATCACAGTGCCGTTCAGCGTGATGATCCCGACAAGTTCCGCGCCGCCGAGGGAGGGATCCCCCGAAAGCAGGGCGTACCAGTTGCCATCGTTTCCGGCGACATCGGTTGTGGTGTCTTCCAAGCTTATGGTCGATGTCATTTCACCCGCAGCCGTAATCCCCGACCCTTGCAAAAACAGGTCATCCATCGTCGCAATGGTGTTGCCGTTCTGATCGTAGAGGTAACGGTCAGTCACCACGCCTTCGACTGCGTCGCTTGCGATAAAATCCGTGAAATCGGCGGTAAAGGACACGTTTCCTTCGGTGAAATGCAGCGGCACGTTATTGGTTGAATCGTCATCATTGGAGGTGTCGAACACCATGATGCCCGCGTAGCCCCCGTTGAACGTGGCCTGACCACTGGTCGGGATCGTGATGCCGGCGTCGCGCTGGTATGTGTAACCGCTATATCCGTAGTCTTCATAGGCCCCCGTGCCCACGATGGCAAAGCGCGTGCCGGTATCGCCCGTGCCATAGATCGCATGATACGCGCGGCGTTCCTCGATATTGGCGTTTTCAAAAACGCCGTAGCCGCCGGCCGTTGTCCCGGCGCCCCCGGTCGCTCCGGTGTCATAGTCGGCGGAGCGCTGGTAATTCCCGTCGCCATCGAAGGGCAGGTTTTCGATCGTCAGGACCCGGGTGCTCGCGTCGTAACTTACCACATCGGCTTCCCCGTCAACCGCGGTGCGAATAATCGCGCTGTTTTTCGAGGGGGAGGCGGTTCCCGCCGGCAAATCATCTCCCGTGATTCCGCTGGGGTCTTCTGTGGTGTCGCCGGTCGCGCTGTCATCCACAGCGGTCTCATCGTAGAAAATCGGGTTGGTTGAGGAATCGCACGCGCCGAGAAAAAGAGCAGCGAGCAGAAGGTATTTTGTATTCGACATAGGGGCACCCGATAATTCTTTCGCATACCCTACAACGGCAGCGTAGCGGCACAACCAGAGGCGCAAAGGGCCTTGGTCTTTCACAGTGCTGTGTGGCAGAAGAGTGACGTGGCGCGGGCATCGCGCGCCTCGTTCAAGGCCTTCAACGGGGGCTTTGGGGCTTGCAGGTCTGAAGCGAATTGGGCCAAGCAGGCGCGAGACTGGAGCGCGAAAGGAGATCACATGCAGCAATATTTGGACGCTTTGCGCACCGTGCGCGATCATGGGATTGTTTCGACAGACCGCACGGGCACCGGCACGATTTCCTATTTCGGCCTGCAACAGCGGTATCGCCTGTCCGACGGCTTTCCGCTGGTTACGACGAAAAAGCTGCACCTGCGCTCCATCATCCATGAACTTTTGTGGTTTCTGTCGGGTGATACCAACATCAAATACCTCAAGGACAACGGGGTGCGCATCTGGGACGAATGGGCGGATGAGAACGGCGATCTGGGGCCGGTCTATGGCCATCAGTGGCGCCATTTTCCCAAGGTGCTTGAGGTGGTCGGAGATGACACAGGCACCCGCGCCTTGATGGGCGAGGTCGATCAGATCAAGGATTTGCTGACCACGATCCGCACCAAACCCGACAGCCGGCGCATGATCGTCTCGGCGTGGAATCCGGGAGAAGTGGATCAAATGGCGCTGCCGCCCTGTCATACCCTGTGGCAGGTGCGCGTGCTCGGCGGCAAGCTGCATTTGCAGCTCTACCAGCGCTCGGCGGACATGTTTCTGGGGGTGCCCTTCAACATTGCCTCCTACGCCTTGCTGCTGGAAATGCTGGCGCATGTGACCGGCTATGAGGCGGGGGATTTCGTGCATTCGATGGGCGATGCGCATATTTACAGCAACCATGTCGAACAGGTCGAAACCCAATTGGCGCGCGACAGCCGCCCGTTGCCCAGGTTGAAAATCAAGCGCAAGGTCGAGAGCCTGTTTGATTTCCGCTACGAGGATTTCGAGTTCGAGGGCTATGATCCGCACCCTGCCATCAAAGCGCCCGTCGCGGTCTGAGGAGAGCGATATGATTTCTTTGATTGTCGCGCGCGCGCGCGGTGGGGCCATCGGGCGGGGCGGGGATATTCCATGGGATATTCCCGAAGACCTCAAGGCATTTTGGCGTGAAACCATGGGGGGCGCGGTGATCATGGGACGCAGAACTTGGGAAAGCCTGCCCGTCAAGCCCTTGAAAAGCCGGTTTAATATCGTTGTCTCGCGCAGTGAGGTCGTCGGGGCCGGGGCCAGTTGCACCAGCCTTGAGGCGGCGCTGTGTGTCGCGCGCGACGCAGGCTATCACCGGATTTACGGCATGGGGGGGCAGGCGATTTACGCCGCGCTTTTGCCGCAGGCGGATCGCTTGCTGGTCTCGGAAGTGGACCTTGAGGTGCCCGATGCGGATACGTTTTTCCCCGATTTTGACGCGGAGGCGTGGCGCGAGGTCGGGCGGCAGGTTCTGCGCGCGGGCGGCGCACAGGACGCAGGGCCGCCCTGCGTGATGCGCGAGCTGCTGCGCGCCTGAGGTATTTTGTCGGGTGCAGAAACAACAGCTCCAGATTGTTTCGCACCGCTTGAGCCTGCACGGCTTTACCTCCACGGGGCGCTATGGTTAACCTGTGGATAACCCGTGCGCGCAACAAGTTACCGGAGGTTGCTTTCAGATGACGTCTATTTTCAAACCCGTGTTGGTCATGGCCTGTGTCGCAACGCTGGGCGCGCCCGCTTTCGCCCAGGATATGACGCAGCCCTACGACCCTTCGGTCAAAACCTTCGCCTATGAGGCGGGTGTCGAGAATTTTTGCCCGGCCGGTTTGCAGCCGGTGCGCAGCTTTGGCAGTGTGGCCTGCGGCACGCCCAACGCCTTTGGGTATGTGGATCGCAGCGGGTCCGCCGCGGTGGCTGTCGCGCCTGTCGTGATGCCCGCCACGCAAAGCTACAGCTTTGCGCCCAGCCCCACCGTGATCGAGATGGGCAGCGTCCCCGCCGCAATGGACGGAATGTAAGCGGTTATTTTTGAACCGTTTCCCGTCGGGCTGCGTATCCTCTGACGTAACAGTCATCGGCGGAGGCCCAACGTGCAGTACATCATTCTTTATTTTTCCACGGCGCTGATTTTTTTGGGCTGTGACGCGGTGATGCTCAAACATGTGATGCGCCCGCTCTTCGTGCGCTCCTTGGGGGATCAGCTTGCCGAGGATTTTCGCCTCGGCCCGGCCGCCGTCTTTTACCTGTTCTACATCGCGGGAATTTTGATCCTCGCCTCTCTTCCGGCTCTGCGCGAGGGCAGTGCCTGGCCTGCGCTGTGGAAGGGGGCGCTGATCGGGGCGATGGCCTATGGCACCTATGAATTCACCAGCTATGCGGTGATGGCACGCTGGTCGCCGCACATGGTCTACGTCGATGTGGCTTGGGGCATTTTTGTCACCGGCCTGTCGGCTTGGGGCGGTGTGATGATCACCCGCGCTCTGTTGGGGCTGTTCAACTAGGCTGTTCGATCTCGTCCAGAATATGGGCGGCGACGGCTTTGCCCAGCGTGGCATGGGCGGCACCGTCGAAATGGACACCGTCGATATCGCTGACCGTGATATGCATTCCCGCATCGAGAAAAGGGATGTCGTATTGTTCGGCCAAGCTCGCATAAAGCCGCGCCAGAAGGCGTGATTTTTCCCCCGCCCCCGAAAATTCGGGATTATCCGTGACGGCAGGCGGGCAGATCAGGAAGCACTCGAATCCGCCGTGACGGTTCTGCATTTCCTCCGAGAGGCAGACTTCGATCAGAAAGGCCATGCGCGCGGCGATGTCTTGGGCAGGCGAATCAAATTGCGTTTTGAAGTCGTTGGTCCCGAGCATCAGCGTCACCGCATCAATCGGTCCGCAGCTTTCAAGAGCGATGAACAGCCCGATTCGCCCGTCCATATGGGGGCCCATCAACGGATCGGGCAGTCCGGTCGTGCGTCCGGGCAGGCCCTGCTCGACAAGGTCCCAAGCAACGCCTGCTTGTCCCAACGCCTGTGCGCAGACCTGTGGCCAGCGCGCGCCTTCGGGCAGGCGCTGGCCCTCGGCGTAGACATCGGCGGGGGGCGTGCCAAAGGTGTTGCTATCGCCAAAGGTAAGCAGACGGGGCATGTGGGGGCCTTTCCTGACCGGCGCGCAGCATCGCAGCGCAGCATAAAACACCCCGCAACTTGTGCTGCGGGGTGTGAAATCGTCAAGCCCTTGTGGTGTCAGAGGGGTATCTTTGCGCCGCGCTTGAGGAAGACGGCGGTCTGACGGTCTCGGGAACGGGCTTCCTGATCAGCCGCAGGGCGGATCAGATGGCCTCAAGATCGGTGGCAGATGCGCGGCCATCACGGCCTTCACGCAGCTCGTAGCCGATCTTCATATTGTCGGCGAGGCCGGTCATTCCGGCGCGTTCGACGGCGGAAATATGGACGAAAACGTCCGATCCACCATCGTCAGGGGCAATAAAGCCGTAGCCTTTGGTGGTGTTAAACCACTTCACGGTTCCGGTAGGCATTGCGGGTCGTCTCCTCAAAGTAACGCCGCCCACGACATGTGGCGGTCCGGTGCGGCGGGTCTTCCAAACAGGTAGTCTGCCCGAAATCAGGGCGGTCATTCCAGAAAGTCTGCGGTCACCATTTAAAGTTTGGAGAATCCTTTTATAAAATCAAGCAACAAAATGATGACGCTCAAAGGTTGGCGTCGGGATGCCGAGGGCTTGTGCAAATGCTGATTTATGGGCTGAAAAACTGCGACACCTGTCGCAAAGCGTCGAAAATGCTTGGCGTGGGCGTGCAGGATGTGCGCGAGACCCCGGTGTCGCGCCCGGATCTGGAACGGTTTCAGGCCGCTTTCGGGGCGGCGCTACTGAACACACGCTCGACGACGTGGCGGGGCTTGTCGCAAGAGGAACGCGCGCTGGATCCGCTTGATCTGATCATCGCGCATCCGGCGTTGATGAAGCGCCCTGTGATCGAGGCAAAGGGACAGCTTTGGCTGGGATGGGGTAAGGATGTGCAGGCTGCGCTGACCTGAACGGTCGCTAAAAACGCTTCGTTAAGGTTGTTTTGCTAGGCGTAGGGACAGAAGCTCCCAAGCGCGACAGGCGGCAACATGCGACAGTCTTTGAACAATCTCAGCTTTCTTTTTTCATTGCTGTTGCCGGTGCTATTGCCCTCGTGGCGGTTTTTCAAAACCGTCGCCCCCTCGCCGCGGATCGAGGTGGCGCGCTTTGAACGGGGCAGCGATGGGGCATGGGTGCAGGTCCAGGACTGGCAGGCCTTTCGCCCCGCGCCGCGCCGCCTCTCGTTTGGGGCGCTGGTTGCACAGATTTTTTGGAACCCCGATCGCAATGCGCAACTCTATCTGGTGAGCTGCGCCGAACGCATGATTGCCGCCCAAGAAGAGGGACGGCGCTGTGCGCGCAGCTTCAACGAAATTTCTGCCCGCCTGTCGGAGGCGCTCTGGCAGGCGCCCCGCACCGGGCGCGCGCCGCTCGCCGCCTTCCGGTTTCGTCTGATTTTCATCTGGCGCGCTGGGCAAGAGTTGCGCCATGACGTGGATTTCACGTCCGATCTGATCGCGCTCGATGCCCGCGCGTGAGCCTTGATTTCGATCAGGCGCGCCGGCTGTGCGATCTCTTGCTGGCGGTGGCACTGGTCTTGCAAGCGCTGGAACATGTGGTCGGGAATGGGGATGGCCCGCGCACGCGCCGCCTCTTTGCCGCGCAGGGCGTTTTCTCTGTCGCCTTGCTGGGCGGGCTTGCCCCTGCGGTCGTCCTGAGCGCCTTGCTCATCACCAGCTGCGCGACGCTGTGGCGGTTTAATGGCCCCTACAACGGCGGCAGCGACAAAATGCGCAGCTTGGCGCTTTTTGCCCTCTGGCTTGCGCATGTTTTGCCCACGCGCGGGGGGCAGGAACTGGCGCTGGCCTATCTCGCGGCGCAATTGGTGCTGTCCTACCTTGTGTCGGGCTGGATCAAGCTGATCAACCCCGACTGGCGCAGCGGGGCGGCGTTGCGCGATGTGTTTGCCTATTCGGCCTATCCCGTGAGCGAAGGATTGCGCGGCTGGGCACAACATCCGCGCCTGCTGTGGGCCATGAGTTGGGCGGTCATCGGGTTTGAGGTCTTGTTCCCCCTGACGCTTTTGCAGCCCCGCGCGCTGCTCTGGGGCCTCGCGCTTGCGGCCCTGTTTCACGCAGCGAACGCCTGTCTGTTCGGGTTGAACCGCTTCTTTTGGGCGTGGATTGCGGCCTTTCCGGCGCTCATCTGGTTGCAAGCGCGCCTGCTGGGCCTTTAGGCGCAACGCAAAAGGGCCCCGCAGTGCGAGGCCCTTTGGGGGTCTTGGATCCTAGCGCAGGTCGGGCGCGGTGGCCTCGATCGCAAGGGCGTCCAGCATCGAGTCGAGCGTCTCGACGGAGGTGTTCTTATCCCCCAGACGCCGCACGGAGAGGGTGCGCTCCTCGACCTCGCGCTTCCCCACGGCCAAGATCACCGGAACCTTGCCAAGGCTGTGCTCGCGGACCTTGTAGTTGATCTTTTCGTTGCGGGTGTCGGCCTCGGCACGCACACCGCGCGCTTTGAGGGCGGCAACCACGTCGTTCACATAGTCATCGGCTTCGGAGACGATCGACGCGACAACGACCTGACGCGGCGCAATCCAGAACGGCAGCTTGCCGGCGTGGCTTTCGATCAGAATGCCGATGAACCGCTCGAAACTGCCCAGAACCGCACGGTGCAGCATGAGCGGGCGGTGCTTTTCACCATCCGCTGCGATATAGCTTGCATCCAGCCGCTCGGGCAGGTTGGGGTCCACTTGCAGCGTGCCGCACTGCCAGTCGCGCCCGATCGCATCGGTCAGAACGAATTCCAGTTTGGGGCCGTAGAACGCCCCTTCTCCGGGCTGCAATTCGTAGTCGTAGCCCGCTGCGCGGCAGGCATTGCCCAAAGCCGCCTCGGCCTGATCCCAGCTTTCATCGGTGCCGATCCGCTTTTCGGGGCGGGTCGACAGTTTGATCTTCCAGTCGTGAAAGCCCAATTCGGCGTAGATTTTCGACAGGAACTCGATGAACTTTTTGGTCTCCGGCTCGATCTGAGCATCGGTGCAGAAAATATGCGCGTCATCTTGGGTAAAGCCGCGCACGCGCATGATGCCATGCAGCGCGCCCGAAGGCTCGTAGCGGTTGCACGAACCGAATTCGGCCATGCGCAGCGGCAGATCGCGGTAGGATTTCAGCCCGTGGTTGAACACCTGCACGTGGCAGGGGCAGTTCATCGGTTTGAGCGCGTTCACGGTCTTTTCGCGCGCGTGATCCTCGTCCACTTCGACGATGAACATGTTTTCCTGATAGCTGTCCCAGTGACCGGAGGCTTCCCAGAGCTTGCGGTTGACCACTTGCGGGGTGTTCACCTCGACGTAGCCGTCCTTTTCCTGCTGGCGGCGCATGTAGTCCTGCAGCGTGGTGTAGATTTTCCAGCCGTTGGCATGCCAGAAAATCTGGCCCGGTGCTTCTTCCTGCATGTGAAAGAGGTCCATTTCGCGGCCCAGCTTGCGGTGGTCGCGTTTGGCGGCCTCCTCCAGCATGGTCATATGGGCTTTCAGGTCGTTGCGGTTCTTGAACGCCACGCCGTAGATGCGCTGCAACATCGGGCGCGAACTGTCGCCCAGCCAATAGGCCCCCGCCACATGGGTCAGTTTGAAGCCATCGGCAGGCACCTGGCCGGTGTTTTGCAAATGCGGACCGCGGCAGAGATCCTGCCAGTCGCCATGCCAATACATCCGCAGGTCCTCGCCCTCGGGGATGCGGTTGATCAGCTCGACCTTGAACGGCTCGCCCTTGTCCTCATAGTGCCGGATCGCGCGGGCGCGGTCCCAGACTTCGGTTGTGACCTCGTCGCGGGCGTTGATGATTTTCTTCATCTCCGCTTCGATCTGGCCGAGGTCCTCGGGGGTAAACGGCTCGGCGCGGTCGAAATCATAGAACCAGCCGTAGTCGCGCACGGGGCCGATCGTCACTTTGACATCGGGCCAGATCGCTTGCACGGCGCGCGCCATGATATGGGCAAGGTCGTGGCGAATGAGTTCAAGCGCGGGCGCATCGTCGGCCATGGTGTTGATGGCGATGGCGGCGTCCGTGGGGATCGGCCAGGCCAGATCCCAATGCGCGCCATTCACAGTGGCAGAGATTGCCTTTTTGGCAAGCGAGGGCGCAATGGAGGCGGCCACTTCGGCAGGCGTCACGCCCGCCGCATAGTCGCGCGAATTGCCATCGGGGAAGGTGAGGGTGATCTGGGACATGTCGTCCTCCTCGTCAGTTTGGCGCCAACGCGTGCGCCCGGTTGCGGGTTGGGTTTCGCGCTCTATGTCCCTGTTCAAAGGGTCAAAGTCAATCACGAAAGGCGCGGCGCATGGCAAGGCACACAGGCTGGCAAAAAGAGGCATTCGAGGCGCTTACAGGCGCCCGGGGCAAGGCCGAAAGTCTTTCCGAACACGCACAACAGGCCGAAGCGTCGAACTTTCTCAAACATGCGGCCTCCCTGTCGATGAGCAAGTCCGCTGACGGGTTGTTTGACCCCAAGCTGGTGTTGTCGTGGCTTTTGTCCCATTTGGGGGCAGGGGCCTTTTGGATCGGGCTGTTGGTGCCGATCCGCGAAGCAGGGGCCCTGTTGCCGCAACTGTTCACCGCCGCGCGTATCCACGCCCTGTCGCGGCGCAAATGGGCCTGGGCGGCGGCCTCGCTGGGGCAGGGGATTGCTGCGGCGCTGATCGTGCTGATCGGCGTCACCTTGACGGGGGCGGCGGCGGGGAGTGCTGCCTGCGCGGTCGTGGCCCTGCTGGCGCTGTCGCGCTCGGTTGCCTCTGTCAGCTACAAGGATGTGCTGGGCAAAACCGTGGGCAAGGCGCGCCGCGGCGCCGCGACCGGGCTTGCGGCCTCAAGCGCCTCCGTTGTGATTTTCCTCTTTGCGCTGGCGTTGATGGTTGCCCCCATCGAGCGCTTTGCCATCGTGATGGGGGCCTTGGGCCTCGCGGCGCTGTTGTGGATTGGGGCGGCTGCCTTGTTTGCGACGCTCGATGAGGAGGCGCAGGACCTCGAACAGGCCGCGCCCGTGTCGTTCAAAACCCAATTGGGCCTGCTGCGCCGCGACCCTGATCTGGCGCGTTTTATCGTCGCGCGCGGGTTGTTGACGGGCACGGCGCTGGCCCCGCCCTACCTCATCTTGCTGGGCTCGACCGCCGGAAACGGCGCATTTGAGGCGCTGGGGGCCTCGGTTCTGGCCTCGGCGCTGGCCTCTTTCGTGTCGAGTTATCTCTGGGGGCGGCTCTCGGATCGCTCGTCCAAGACCGTTCTGGCCCTTTCGGGGATCTTTGGCGCTGTCGCCCTGTTTTTGGCGGTCGCGGTGGACCTTGCGGGCGTGTCGGGCACGATTTGGGCCATTCCGGGCACGTTGTTTTTGTTGATGATTTGCTATTACGGCGTGCGGCAGGGGCGGTCGACCTATCTCGTCGATCTTGCGCCCGAGGATCAGCGCCCCCAATACACGGCGGTGGCCAATACCCTTATCGGGGTGATCTTGCTTGGGTCCGGGGTGATCGGCGCGCTGGCCGCGATGGTCGGGCCGCAGATCACGCTGGGGGTGTTTGCGCTGATGGCGCTGGGCGGGGCGGGGGTGGCGTGGCGCCTGCGCGAGGTCGAGACGGGCTTTGGCACCGTTACGGGCGGTTGAAGCCCGCGCCGCTGCGGCTTAGGCTTGGGGAATATTCCATTCGCCACTCAACTTTGCAGGTTGCCCTATGTCGCGCTTTCTTACCACACCGCAAGGCCGCTCCATCGCCTATAACCAGACCGAAGGTGCGGGGGTTGGTGTCGTGTTTCTGGGCGGCTTCATGTCGGATATGGAAGGGTCAAAGGCGCTCTATCTGGAAGATTGGGCCCGCCGCGAAGGCCGCCCGTTTTTGCGGTTCGACTACTCGGGGCACGGTGAAAGCAGCGGCGCGTTCGAGGAGGGCTGCATCGGGGATTGGGCGCAGGACGCGCAGGCCGTGATCGAGGCGCTGACACATGGTCCGCAGGTGCTGATCGGCTCGTCGATGGGCGGCTGGATTTCGCTGTTGATGACGAAACGGCTGGGCGCACGCGTGGGCGGGCTTGTCACCATCGCCGCCGCGCCCGATTTTACCGAAGACGGGTTCTGGGCGGGGTTCACGGCCGAGCAGCGCGCTGAACTGGCGCGCACGGGGCGGGTGCTTGTGCCGTCGGATTACGATGCGCCCTATCCGATCACCAAACGGCTGATCGAGGACGGGCGCAACCAGCTTGTGCTGCGCACGCCTTTGACACTCGATCTGCCTGTGCTGATGTTGCAGGGCACCGCCGATACCTCGGTCTCGGTGCAAACCGCGATGCGCCTGTTTGAACACGCAAGCGGCGCGGACATTCGCCTGCTTTTGGTCAAGGGCGCCGATCACCGCTTTAGCAGCGTGCGCGAGTTGGGGCAGATTTCCTTTTCCGCCGAGCGGGTGCTGGAGCGTTTGGAATAGGCTTTTGGCCAAAACAGGAGTGCAGCGATGGAACAACGGGTCTCTTTAATCACGCTGTCGGTGGCCGACCTTGCGCGCGCCAAAGCGTTTTACGCGGCGCTTGGCTGGCGCGATGTGTCCGAACATGCGGGGATCGTGGCCTTCAACCTGCTCGGGCAGGCCTTGGGCCTGTATCCGCGCGATGAACTGGCGCGCGACATGGGGGTGCCTGTTGAAACCCTGGGACACGGCGGCATGACTTTGGCGCATAATCTGCGCGAAAAGGACGAGGTAGACGGATTGGCGCAGCGCATGATCGATGCCGGTGCCACAGTTCTCAAGCCGCCACATGAGGTGTTTTGGGGCGGGTATATTGCCTATCTGGCCGACCCGGACGGGCATGTTTGGGAACTGGCGTGGAACCCGATGGCCCCGCCCCATGCCGATGGGGCGTTTCAGTGGGAAGCCGCGCCTGAGGCGTAATTTCGCCTGTGATATGGCGCGCGGGCGGTGATCCGCTTGACGGCGGACGCGGTTCAGTCAACTTGGGCGCGAACGCAAGGATTTTTCCATGACTCCATCCGAACCTGTGCTGCTGTTGTCCGGCTTTATGGCCGATGCGCGGCTGTGGATGGGGCAGGTGCCCGACCTGAGCCGCACCCGCATGGTGAGCGTCGCGCCGATGGTGGGCGACACGCTGGAAGAGATTTCGACCGGAATTCTCGACAATGCGCCGGCGCGTTTTGCGCTGGTCGGCCATGATCTGGGCGCTGCCGTGGCAACCGATATTTTGCGCCGTGCGCCCGAGCGCGTGACCCGCATCGCGCTGATCTGTGGCAATGCGCAGGGTGAAACACCTGTGGGGGCGGCCGCGCGCGAGCCGCGGATGGTTGCGGTGAAGACCGGACGCTTTGGCGATGTCTTGCGCCAGGAATTGAACGCCAGCCACCTGCACGACGGGCCGCATCGCTCGGAAATTCTGTCGATGTGGTATGAAATGGCGCTTGAGGTGGGGCCGGATGCGTATCTGCGCCTGAGCCGCATCGCGCAGCGCCGCCCCGACGCCCAAGCCGTTTTGCGCCGCGCACGCCTGCCCGCGCTGATCGTGGCCGGGGCGTCGGATACGATCAATCCGGTGCGGCGCGCCGAATTCATCGCCCAGCTTATGCCCTATGCCGAATTGGTGGTGATCGAGGGGGCAGGGCATCTGCCGATGTGGGAAGCGCCAAAGTCGCTGACGCGCGCCTTGGTGGACTGGCTTGATACGCCCGCACCGCTGGTGCTGCGCTAAGGCAAAACGCGCGCGAAGCTGTCCTTCGCGCGCGTTGGCTGTGTCTTTCAGGGCGTCTCTCTGGCCGTCTCTCTGGCCGTCTCTCTGGCCGTCTTTTGATGGCCTTGCCCACAACGCGGCCCCCATCACGGGTAGGGCAGCGTTAAACCGGCATCGCCTTGTCGCCCTTGGGAGCGTCGGCGGGGGCATCCACGACAGCGGCTTTCGCGGCGGCAGGTTTGGCGGCAGCGGTGCCGCCCACAACCCGCGGGCCGGAATTTGCGTCGATGAATTCCAGCACGAGCGGGCGGATATTCTTGCGCCAAGACGAGCCGGCAAAAATGCCGTAATGGCCGGCCCCGGGTTCCAGATGGGCCGCTTTCATCGAATCAGGCAGGCCGGTGCAGAGGTCCAGCGCAGCCACACATTGCCCCGGCGCGGAGATATCGTCCTTCTCGCCCTCGACGGTTTTGACGGCGATATCGGTGATCTTGCCCAGATCGACCTTCTTTCCGGCCACGACAAATTCGTTCTTCGCGATTTCGAGACCTTTGAAAATCCGCTCGACCGTAGAGAGATAGAATTCCGCCGTCATATCCATCACGGCGAGATATTCATCGTAGAATTTATTGTGTTTATCCGCATCGCTGGCTTCGCTTTTGGCAACGCGGCTGATCTGGTTCTGGAACGCTTTCGAGTGGGTTTCGCCGTTCATCGAGATGAAGGACAACAGCTGCAACAAGCCCGGGTAGACCTTGCGCCCCACACCTTTATATTTGAAACCGACACGCTGGATCATCGAGGCTTCAAGCTGGCCCATGGTGACGCGTTTGCCAAAATCCGTGACGTCGGTAGGGGTGGCATCGGGGTCGATGGGACCGCCGATCAGCGTCAGCGAGCGCGGCTGTGCGGCGGGCTCTTCCTCGGCCAGATAGGCGGCGGCGGCAAGGGTGAGCGGCGCGGGTTGGCACACGGCAATCACATGGGTGTTTGGCCCAAGTTCTTTCATGAAATCAACGAGGTAAAGGGTATAGTCCTCGATATCGAACTTGCCGGCAGAGACGGGAATGTCGCGCGCATTGCGCCAATCGGTGATGTAGACATCACAATCGGGCAGCAGGGAGACGACCGTCGAGCGCAACAGCGTGGCATAGTGCCCCGACATCGGCGCAACCAGCAAAACACGGCGGTTCATTTCGCGCCGGCCTTGCACTTTGAAGTGGATCAGATCGCCGAAATCTTTTTCGACGGTGGTTTCGACGGTGACCACATGGTCGCGACCGTCATCCCCCACAACCGAACCGATTCCCCAGTCGGGCTTGACCACCATGCGCGAAAACGACCGCTCCGTGACCTCGCCCCAGGCGGCCATCCACTGGACGGCGGGATTGGGGAACATCGACATGGCCGGATAGGACCCCATCGCCTGCGCCGACGCGCCAAGCCATTGGTTTGTCGTGCGGATCGTTTCCATCAAATCGTAGGATGCCATGATGTTCATGGGAACTCCTCACTCCCGCGCATCGGCGGGGATAAAACACATCATGCGAGAGCACGGGGAGCTTTCAAGACGCTCCTGCACGGGCTATCGTCATATTTATTCAGGTTAGGCAGATTATGCTGCACTTGCAAAGTAAATTGAGGGGGGAGCCAGGGAATGACAAGCGAGCAAAAAGTCTCGGACCGTGAGATCGACGTGATGAGCGCGAACCTTGCGAAACTTGAGGCCCTGCAAGAGCGCATGGCAAAAGCTTTGGCCAAACGCAAACCGATCCGCACGGACCTGCAGGGACCGGGGCAGGATCTGTTCCTGAAAGCCGCCGCTGCGTGGATGTCGGAAACGATGAACAATCCCACGCGGATGGTTGAGCATCAGGTCGGCTGGTGGGGCAAGACCCTGTCGCATTATGCAGAGGCGCAAAAGCGTCTTGCGCGCGGCGATATGACCCCGCCCCCTGACGAGACGCCCACGGACCGGCGGTTCTCGAATCCCTTGTGGGAGACCCATCCTTTCTTCAACTTCATCAAGCAACAGTACATGATGAACTCTGAAGCGATGGTGAATGTCGTCGCCGATACCGAGGCAATGGACGAAAAAGATCGCAAACGTCTGGATTATTTCACCCGCCAGATCGTCGATATGATGGCCCCCACCAATTTTCTGGCCACCAACCCCGATGCGTTGGAACAGGCCTTGAAAACCGAGGGCCAAAGCCTTGTGGACGGGTTGGAAAACTTTGTCCGCGACCTTGAGGCCAATGATGGCGAGGTCGTGGTGTCGCTCGCCGACAAAAGCGCGTTTACGGTGGGTGAAAACCTTGCCACCACCCAAGGGTCCGTTGTCTATCGCAACGCCTATTTCGAGCTGATCCAATACGCTCCGACCACGCCAAAAGTGCATCGCACCCCGATGCTGATTTTTCCGCCCTGGATCAACAAATACTACATTCTGGACATGACCGAGCGCAATTCTCTGGTCAAATGGGTGGTCGATCAGGGCTACACGCTGTTCGTTGTGAGCTGGATCAACCCCGATGCCAGCTTTAAGGATGTGACGCTCGAGAACTACGTCGAACACGGGTTTCTGGAGGCCATCGATCAGGTCAAAACCATCACCGGCGAGCAAAAGATCAACGTCACCGGCTATTGCATCGCGGGCACGACCCTGTCGCTGACGCTCGCCCATCTCAAACGCATTGGCGATAAATCCGTCAAATCGGCGACATTTTTCACCACGCTCACGGATTTTTCGGACACGGGCGAAGTGGGCGTCTTTCTGGATGAGGATTTTCTGGGGGGGCTGGAAGCGGAAGCCGCGCAGAATGGCGTGATGAAAAGCCTGTTCATGTCGCGAACCTTTTCCTACCTGCGCTCGCGCGACCTGATCTACACGCCTGCAATCCGCACCTACATGATGGGGGAGGCGCCGCCGGCCTTTGATCTGCTGTACTGGAATTCCGACGGCACGAACCTGCCCGGAAAGCTGGCGGTGGAATATTTGCGCGGCCTGTGCCAGCGCAATGAATTCGTGACCTCGGGCTATCGGCTGTTTGGCGCGCCGGTGAATATCAAGGATGTCGATGTGCCGCTCTGCGCGGTGGCATGCGAAACCGACCATATCGCGACGTGGCGCGCCTCTTATAGTGGTGTGCGCAAGATGGGCTCCAAGAACAAGACCTTCATTCTCAGCCAGTCGGGCCATATCGCGGGCATCATCAATCCGCCCAGCAAGAAGAAATACGGGCATTACACCAATCCCGACCTCACGC
Organism: Aquimixticola soesokkakensis; assembly: GCF_900172375.1. Taxonomy (GTDB): domain Bacteria; phylum Pseudomonadota; class Alphaproteobacteria; order Rhodobacterales; family Rhodobacteraceae; genus Aquimixticola; species Aquimixticola soesokkakensis. The sequence goes on from NZ_FWFS01000007.1 coordinate 219,437, forward strand.
TTGCCTCCGAGGACTGGCGCGCGGGCGCCGATTTCAACGAAGGCTCCTGGTGGCCGCGCTGGGAAAGCTGGCTGGCGGCAAAGTCGGGCGCGATGGTCAAGGCGCGCACGCCCGGCGATTCGACCCATCCGGTGATTTGCGCCGCCCCCGGGACTTACGTAACGGCAAATCCCAAGCTATGAGGGAAAGTTTTTTCTCCCTGTAGTTGATTGATTTTGCCAGCATTCTTGTCTTTGTAACAGATTTGTTGCTGCACTGCAGCATTTCCCTCTTGATTTGCTGCAGTGCAGAAAGCATATTCATCTCAAGCGCAGAGAGAGTGGCCGGATGGATCACTCCTCGGGGCAGAGCCCGACTGCGACAGGGGTGGAGTGTTCCACCTGCTTCAACGATCGGAGATGTATCGTGGCGACTACTGAAGACTTCACCAAGATGATGAAAGACATGATGGGCGCATTTCCCGTGGACATGAGCGCCATGCAGGACGGCTTCAAAACCCAAGCCGCTTTCGGCGAGAAATTGTCCAAAGTTGCGCTGGGCGCGGCTGAGAAATCCACCGAGATTTCCACCAAATGGACCAAAGAAACGCTGGCCAAACTTTCGGACCTCTCCTCCGTGAAAGACGAGCCCGCAGACTACTCCAAAGCGATGACCGATTTTGCCTCCGCGCAGGCCGAAGTCGCATCCGAGCACATGGCTGCTTTCGCTGAAGTTGCGAAAAAAGTTCAGATGGAAACCATGGAACTCGTCATGGCTGCTGGCAAGGACATGTCCGAAGACATGACGGCCGCAACCAAAAAAGCGACGTCCGACATGACCGCTGCGACCAAAAAAGCGACCGCAGCTGCGAAATAAGTTCGAGGAATTTTAGCGCGCCGCTTCCTCCTCCCTGACGGCGCACTCCTCTGGCGGGCACTTCGGTGCCCGTCTTTTTGTTTCCAGGCGCCAATGCACACCCGGTTTTCACCCAGCTCGCACCCCCGCCCGCACCCCCGCCCGCGCGCACTCTCGGCCCGCGCGCGTCTTGGCGCGGATGCCGCACCTGCAAATTACCTTTGCATTTCAAACCGTCTCGCATAGGCTTTTTGCAAAGGCAGATACAAAAGGGGAGGATAAAAGATGGCCGACACAAATGCGCCGCTTCTGATAAAACGCTACGCCTCGCGCAGGCTCTACAACACAGAGACATCCGATTACGTCACGCTTGAGGATATCTCGCGCTTTATCCGTGCGGGGCGCGAAGTGCAGATCGTGGACCTCAAGTCCGGCGATGACCTCACGCGCCAGTACCTTTTGCAGATCATTGCCGAGAACGAGAGCAAGGGCGAAAGCGTGCTGCCACTGGGCGTGCTGACCGACCTTGTGCGCAGCTACACCACCGAGGTGCAGTCTGTGGTGCCGCAGTTTTTGGCAATGTCCTTTGATATGCTGCGGGACGGGCAGGCCAAGATGATGGAAAATCTGGGGAAAAACCCGATGCCTGCCATGCCGACCCTTGCCGGCCTGCCCACCATGCCGGGGCTTGAGGCGATGCAGGCCCAACAAGAAGCCTTCCTCAAAGCGATGACCTCGGGCCTTCCTGCCATGGGGAAAAACTGGTCCGGCCCGGCCTCCGATGCGGATGAAAGCCCCGAGGATCTCGCGACGATCAAGAAACAGCTCGCTGAATTGCAGGCCAAGCTGTCCAAACTCAGCTAAGCCGTCCCAAAATGCGCCAAAAGGCCCGCCGATGTGTTTGGCGGGCCGTCAGGTCGGGCGCTCCAGTTCGAACAGCTCGCGCACCACCGCATAGTCTTTGTAGCCGCAGCGCGCGAGGGGCTGGAAGGCGGTGATGTCAAAGCGCCCGTCGCGCAGGCAATCGTCGCGCATATGGACGCCGGTTACTTCCCCGAGCACCATGAAATTCGACGCGCCTTCCAGCGGGATGATCTGTCGCAGCACGCATTCCAGCGCCGCCGGCGCCCCCGCCACGCGCGCACAGTCGATGGTTTCACAAGCACGCTTGGCAATGCCCGCCTGCGCGAATTCATCGACCCCGGCGGCCAAAGGGGCGCTGGAGGCATTCATCGCCGCGCGCGCGCCGTATTCCACGATATTGACGCAAAACACCCCCGTCTCCCGGATCTGCGCAAGGCTGTCTTTGGTGTCGCCGCGATCCGCTTTGCGCGACAGCGAGGAAAACATCACCTGCGGCGGGGTATAGGCAATGGCGTTGAAAAACGAATAGGGGGCAAGGTTGTCGCGCCCTGCTGCATCGCGGGTCGAAATCCAGCCGATAGGGCGGGGCGACACGATGGCGTTGAAGGGATTATGCGCAAGGCCATGGCCGGTGGCGGGGGTGTAAAACATTGGGACCTTTCGGGTTCGCGGCTGCGTTGCCCCTATTCTAGCGCCGTGCTAGGCCATTGACGAGACTGGACGCCGCAACGCATGGGGGCAGGGTTTGTACCGCATCACGACCGAGACAGCAGCAGATTTATGGGAGGTCGAAGCCCTCTATGATACCTGCTTTGCCCCCGGACGCGAGCTTCTGTCGTCCTATCGGCTGCGCGACGATGTGCCCAAAATTGCCGAGCTGAGCCTGCTGGCGCGCGACGAGGGCAATGTGCTGGCGGGCGCAATTCGCTATTGGCCGGTGCGCGTTGCCTCAACGCGGGTTCTGCTGCTCGGGCCGGTGGCCGTGCACCCCACACGTCAGGGCGAAGGGCTTGCCGCGCTGCTGATCCAGGACAGTCTGGAACGCGCGGCCGCGCTCGGTTGGCAAAGGGTGTTGCTGGTGGGCGATGCGCCCTACTACCAGCGTTTCGGATTCAGCAAACGCGAGGGCGTGATCATGCCGCCCCCCACCAACCCCGACCGGGTGTTGGGCCTGTCACTGGGCGAGGAGGCATGGGCGGGGGTCACGGGCGATGTGACGCGCGACATCGACCCCTGAGGGCTTGAGTTCACCGCGCAGCGCCCCCAGATAAGGCAAGAGTTGCGGTGGAGAGGCGAGGGCAGAGACGTGGCCAGAGGCGATGACAAGGCAGCGGGAAAATCGACGCGAAAAACCGTGGGTGCGCTGACGGCGGATGACGGTCATATCGTGCTGCAAGCGCCCACCGCGGCCGCGATCACCGATCTTGCCAAACGCTATCGGCGCGCGTCCAACCCGGTGATCAAATTGATGAACGCGGCGGGCGGCTCGGCCGAAACATTGACCGCCGGCCTGCCCAAAGCCCTGCGTCACGGCATCGAGGATGCCACGATGCGCGCCCTCAACATCAGCTTTGCGGGCGCGTCGCGGTCGCGCCGTGCGGGGGTCAAGGGCAACACCGCGATCAGTCGCGCCGTTAGCGTCGGCTTGGGCGCGGTGGGCGGCGCAGGGGGGGTGCCATCGGCGCTGGCCGAATTGCCCGTGACGACCACCGTTTTGCTGCATGCGATCCAATCTGTGGCCGAAGACTATGGTTTTGACACCACGCGCGACGACATCCGCAAAGCCTGCCTGACGGTTTTTGCCGCGGCCGGCCCGATGGAGGAGGATGATGGTGCCGACCTTGGGTTCGTGATGGCGCGCGCGACCCTGACGGGGGCAACGATCCATGCTCTGATCGCCAAAATCGCGCCGCGTCTGGCGTTGGTTTTGGGGCAGAAACTTGCTGCACAAACCGTTCCGGTGATCGGGGCGGTGACAGGGGCCGCGACGAATTACGCCTTCACGGCCTATTATCAGGACATGGCGCATGTGACCTTTGGACTGATGCGCATGGCCGAAGACAGCGATCTGGGCTTTGATGCGCTCAAAGCGCAGCTGCGCGCCGAGGTCAAACGCCTGTCCTAGCTCGCCTGTCCCGGCTTTGCTGTCCTGATGTACCTGCCCGCAGCGCCCAGTCGCGTCAAACCGGTCGCGTCAAACCGGTCGCCTCAATCGATCGGGGCCTGTCGTGTACAGGCCTCAGGTTTCGATTTCCGCAAGATACGCCAGCACCGAGCTGCGCACGGATTGATCGCCGCGCTCGGAGGAGGCGTCGATCACACGGCGCAATTCACCCAAATCCACCCGCCGGATCAGATGTTTCACCGGACCGATCGAGGCGGGGCGCATCGACAGCGTGTCCAGCCCCATGGCCGCAAGGCAGATGGCCTCGACGGGGCGGCCCGCATCCTCGCCGCAGAAACTGACCGGCGTGCCGAATTTTTTGCAGCGCTCGGCAATCATCCCGATGAAGGTCAAAAAGGACACGTTGAGGGTGTCATAGCGGCGGCGCACCCGTTCGTTTTCGCGGTCGGCGGCGAAAAAGAACTGTTTGAGGTCATTGCCCCCGATGGAGATGAAATCCGCCATTTCGAAAAACGCGTCCGGCGCAAAGGCCAGCGACGGGGTTTCCAGCATCGCGCCAATGTTGATTTTGTCGTAGTCGGGCACGGGGTTTCCCAGGCGCCGCTCGCCCTCGATCATATGGATCAAATGCTGACGGGCTTCGCGAAACTCGTCGAATTGTGCCACGAAGGGGAACATGATCGACAGGGGGCGACCGCGTGCAGCGCGCACCAGCGCCTGAAGCTGCATCCGCATGACGCCCTTTTTGTCCAGCCCCACACGGATTGCGCGCCAGCCCATGGCGGGGTTGGGTTCGTCCTGTGGCTTCATGTAGGGCAGGACCTTGTCCGACCCGATGTCGAGCGTGCGAAAGGCAACACGCTTGTCGCCCGCAGAATCCATCACCAGCCCGTAGAGCCGCGCAAGCTCGGCGCGCCGTGGCACCTTGTTGCGGATCAGGAATTGCAATTCGGTGCGAAACAGCCCCACACCCTCGGCACCCGACCCTTCGAGCGAGGGCAGGTCGGCCATCAAGCCGGCATTCATCTGCAGCGAAATCTGGCGGCCTTTGAGGTCGCTGGCCGGTTTGTCGCGCAGGTCGGCATAGCGCATTTGCGCCTCGGCCTGCATGGCGATCTTGTCGCGAAAGGCAGAGGCAACGGTCTCTTCTGGACGCAGATGCACCACACCCTGTTCGCCATCGACCAGAATCGCATCGCCGTTGAGCGCCTGCGTGGTGATGCCACGCGCATGGATGACCAGCGGAATCGCCAAAGCCCGCGCCACCACGGCGGCGTGGCTGCCGACCGACCCCTGCTCAAGCACGATGCCCTTCAGCTTGCGCCCGTATTCCAGCAATTCGCCCGGACCGATGTTGCGGGCAATCAGCACGGGGTTTTCGGGCATTTCCGCGCCGGTTTCCGAGCCTTGGCCCGTGAGAATGCGCAGCAACCGGTTGGACAGGTCATCCAGATCGTGCAGGCGTTCGCGCAGGTAGGGATCGGGGGCCGTGGCCAGACGCAGCCGCGCGTTGGACTGTTCCTTTTCGACAGCGGCTTCGGCCGAGAGCCCCAGCTCGATGTCTTCCTCCATGCGTTTGGCCCAACTTTTGGAGTTGGCAAACATCCGGTAGGCTTCCATCACCTCGCGCTGGTCCTTATCGGCGGTTTTATCCCCCGATTGTGCCGCCGCGAGCATGTCATCGACCGACAGGCGCAGCGCCGCAACCCCCGCTTGCAGCCGCTCCAGTTCGACAGCCGGATCGTCGGCGACGGGATTCGTGACCACCACGCGCGGCTCGTGCAAAAAGACGTTGCCTTCCGCGACGCCCTCTTGCCCCTGGGTGCCGCGAAACAGGATCGGTTGCTGGTGCAGCGCCTTCAACGCCGCGCCGTCCCCGACAAATGCCCCCAGTTCGGTCATCTCCGCCAGCACCATCGCCACCACTTCGAGGGCATAGACCTCGTCGTTGGTATATTTGCGGGCGGTTTTGGATTGCACGACCAACACGCCCAGCGTTTCGCCCAAGCGCTGGATCGGAATGCCCAGAAAGCTGGAATAGATTTCCTCGCCCGTTTCGGGCATGTAGCGAAATCCGCGCTCCGAGGGCGCATCGGCGGAATTGACGGGGGTCGCGGTGCGCGCCACGCGGCCCACAAGCCCTTCACCGATCCGCATCCGCGTCTCGTGAACCGCCTCGGGCTTGAGCCCCTCTGTTGCACAAAGCTCAAGCGTGTCGGAGTCGCGAAACAGATAGATAGAGCACACTTCCGTGCGCATCGAATCCGCAATCAAATGCGTGATCCGGTCCAGTCGGGTCTGCCCCGCACTATCTTCCGCGAGCGTGTCGCGCAAACGGCCAAGCAGTTTGCGACTTTCGCTTTCTTTCGGTTCAGCCATAATCCTGTCTCTGGGCGCTCCCCTCGCCCGCAGACCTATGAGGCCTCAGGCTTTTTCAAGCTCGAAGGCATCATGCAGCGCCTGCACCGCAAGTTCCATGTATTTCCGATCAATCAGCACGGAAATCTTGATTTCCGACGTTGCGATAACCTTGATGTTGATCCCCTCGGAGGAGAGAACTTTGAACATTTTGGCCGCAACGCCCACCTGAGACCGCATCCCGATGCCCACGATGGACACTTTTGCGACCTCGACATCCGACAAAAGCTCGCTAAAGCCGATTTTGGCTGCGGCTTTGGCCTCCTGTAGCGCCGTGGTGGCGCGTTTGACCTGATCGACAGGGCAGGAGAAGGTCATATCCGTCTCGCCCTCGTCGGAAATGTTCTGCACGATCATATCGACGTTGATGCCGGCGTCGGCCAGCGGACCAAAGATCGCCGCAGCGATACCGGGGGTATCGGCCACGGAGACCAGCGTCATTTTGGCTTCTTCGCGCGATGCGGCCACGCCGCTGACAACTTTGCTTTCCACGATATCCTCCTCGGCACAGATCAGCGTGCCGGCATTGGGGTCATATTCCTCGAAGCTCGACAGCACCCGCAGCTTCACCTTGTAGCGCATCGCCAGTTCGACCGAACGGGTCTGCAGCACCTTGGCCCCGAGCGAGGCCAGTTCCAGCATTTCCTCAAAGCTGATCTTTTCCAGCTTTTTGGCTTTGGCGGTGATGCGCGGGTCGGTGGTGTAAACGCCATCCACATCGGTGTAGATGTCGCAACGCTCGGCGTCGAAGGCCGCGGCAAAGGCGACGGCGGTCGTGTCCGAGCCGCCACGGCCCAGCGTGGTGATGCGGCCTTCGGGCGAAATGCCCTGGAAACCGGCGACCACGGCAACTTTCATGCCTTCTCCGAACTTCGACATGATGTTTTCGGAGGGGATTTCCTTGATGCGCGCGGCGCCATGGGCCCCGTCGGTCATCAAAGGCACCTGCCAGCCCTGCCACGAGCGCGCGGGCACGTCCATCTCCTGCAGGGTCAAAGCCATGAGACCAGCGGTCACGTTTTCACCCGATGAGACGACAGCGTCATATTCGCGCGCGTCATACATCGGCGAGGTTTCCCCCACAAAGCCGACCAGCTTGTTGGTTTCGCCAGACATCGCCGAGACGATGACGATCACGTCATAGCCGTTGGCGACCTCGCGGCCCACACGCTTGGCGGCGCGTTTGATACGGTCGAGCGTGGCGACTGAAGTGCCGCCGAATTTCATCACGAGAACCGGCATTGCGGCCTTCCCCCTTGCACAATCGGGTGCTGATTAAGCGAGCGGCGCGCAAGACGCAAGAGCGCGCAGCGCCTGACCGCCGCGCATGGCGGCAAAAGGGACCGCAAAACGGGTGGCAAATGCGCTGAAAAGACCCCTTTGCGGCGCGCGGGGGCGTCAGTTGGTTTTGCGTTTTGGCAAAAACGGCAGCGGCAGGATGGGAACACCTTCCTCAAGCAGGGCACGGGCTTCCTGCGGTTTGGCTTCGCCCCAGATGGCGCGGGTCGGCGTGTCGCCCGCGTGCATCTTGCGCGCCTCGGCGGCAAAGCTGACCCCCACGTAATCGGAATTCTTCTCCACCTGTTCGCGCATCGCGGCAATCGCCTTTTCGGTCTCGTTTTGGGGGGCGCTGAGCGGCGTCTGTGGCCGAGCGGCGCCTGCGGGGGCCTCGTGCGACGGCGCGCGCGCATCGGCGGCGTCAGAAGATCCTTTGGCCACATTCGGCGCCATCAGCGTCTTTTGCACGGCTTTGTCGCCGCAGGTCGGGCAGCTTGTGTGCCCCGCTGCGTGTAGGGAATCAAAAGCCGCAGCGGATTGGAACCAGCTGTCGAAAATATGCGCGTTGGTGCATTTTAGCGTGTAGCGGATCATCGCAGGAACCAGCTTTCAAATCGGGCCAAAAGGAGTATGGCACATTAAGTCCTGCACCAAGGTAAAGACAATGCTTTCACACCCGATTGTGTCGCCAGCCTGCGACGGGCGCTATTTTAGCCCCAGACGCGCGGGGTCAAAGCGGGCGATGATCTGCGCCAGTTCGGGCTCGGCCACTTTGGAGGCGGCCTTTTTGACCGAGAACCATTTGCGCTTGCGCTGGCCCTCTTCGGGGAAATGCGTGGCCAGGCGACCGGCCTTGAGGGGAAAAATCGCCACCATGCAGGGCAGGGCGTGTTTGTCGTCGATATCCTTGACATAGGAATACAGCCCCACGCAGATCTGCGCGGTTTTGCCCGCCACGCCGGCCTCTTCCCACGCTTCGATCGCGGCGGCGCGGGCGGGGGTTTCATCCTTCATGGGCCAGCCTTTGGGAATGATCCAGCGTTTCTGGCCGCGCGAGGTCACCAGCATGACCTGCACTTTCCCGTCCTTGATGCGCCAGATCAACGCGCCAAACTGGGTGCGCACATCCCGCTTGGTATGGGCGGTGCGCGGGGTTGTGCGGCGCGGACTCTGCAGGGGCGGAGGCATCAGGCTCATGCGGGCGGGCTATCCAGAGGCGTGAGGGGGCGTTTGGCTGGATGCTAGCAAAGCCGATGCGGTGCGAAAACCCCGCATCTGGATTTCTCGCATCCCGCAGGGTCAGCCGCGCGGCGCGGCAAGATCGGACAGGCGCATCGCATCCGAAAGCGCGGCCCAAAAGGCGCCGGCTTTGAGGTTGGCGTTTTTCAAGGGCGCAAGCGCCATGCGGGCGTTCTGGGCCATGTCAGCCGCCTGAGCGGGGCTTTGGGCCAGCATCACCAGCGCTTCGGCAAGCTCGATCGTTGTGCGCACCTCAAGCGCGCCGCCCGCCGCATCCAGCGCGCCAAAGGCCTGTGCGTTGTTATCCACATGCGGCCCGTGCAGGATGGCGCTGTCGAAATCCGCAGGCTCGAAGGGGGTGTGCCCGCCGTTGTTGACCAGCGATCCGCCCAAAAAAGTGATGCCCGCCAGCGTGAACCACAGGCCCATTTCCCCCAGGGTGTCGGCCAGATAGACTGGCGCGGTTGCGGGGTCTTCACCGCGCGAGCGCAGCGCATAGTCCAGTCCGCGATCCGTGATCAGCTTGGCAATCTGGGGGGCGCGCACCGCATGACGGGGGGCAAGGATCAGCTTGAGGTCGGGAATGCGGGTCAGAGCGTCCGCGAAAGCGTCCAGCACCAGCGCATCCTCCCCCTCATGGGTCGATCCCGCAAGCACCGTGTGCGAGCGGTGAAAGGCCGCGCGCAGCGGGCCCGTCTGGGCTTCGCCCGGGGCTTTGAGCGTCACGGCACTTTTGAGGTTCATCGCGGGGCCGATGAGGCGCTGGGGCACGCCAAGGTCGCGAAACCGTGCTTCGGAGGCAGTATCATTGGCGGCAAAATAGCTGACATTCGCGATGACCGAGCGCATCAGCGGCATCAGCTTTTTCCACCGCTGGGCGGATTTGTCCGAAATGCGCGCCCCCGCGATCAGCACGGGAATGCCGCGCGCGGCGCACATTGCAAAGCGGTTGGGCCAGATTTCGTTTTCCAGCGTCAGCAGGGCGTTGGGCTGCCATGCCGCCAGAAACCGGCGCAGCGCCAGACGGTGATCGAGCGGGGCAAGGCGGGTTTCGCACCGTTCCAGACCCCAGCTTGTCACGAGGTCGCGCCCGGAGACGGAATTGGCGGTGACGATCAAGGACAGGCGCGGGCTGCGCGCCAGTGCCGTGCGCAGGATGGGTTCTGCCGCCTGCAATTCCCCGTTCGACGCCCCATGGACCCAAAGCACCGGTCCGCGGGGCACAAAGCTGTCGGCAGGATCGCCAAGCCGCTCGCGCAGCGTCTCGGTGGTTTCCTTGCCACGGCGCAGACGCAGGGCCGCACTCACAGCCACGGGAAGGGTCGCAAGGGAAACAAGCAGGCGGTAGCTGAGCACGCGGGGCCTTTCTGACACAGTCGGGGTCGTGGCGGGACAAAACGGATCGGCAACTGCATAGGCCGCGGGGCGGCGCTGCGCAAGAACTGTGCAGTGGCGCGGTGTCGCAGGCCTATGTGCGCGCCGCGGCGCTGCGCGGGTCAGGATGCGATTGCACACGTTTCACGGAACCAATTTTGCCTGTATAGGTTCTGCTGCGACCTAACGCCCGAAAGTGCCCATTATGAAATTGTTTTCCTGTCAAATCTGCGGCCAGACTCTCTATTTTGAAAATGGCTCCTGCCTGTCTTGCGGTCACACTGTGGGGTTCTTGCCCGTCGAAGGGCGCATGGTGGCGGTTGATCCCAGCGGGGGCGGCTGGACCGTGGCGGGGACCCCCACAGAGGACAACGCGGCCCCACAGCAGTATAAATTCTGCAAAAACTGGGAGTTGTCGGCCTGCAACTGGCTTGTCGAGGATAAAGGCGACGGGGGGGAGTATTGCCACGCCTGCCGTCACAACCACATCGTGCCCGACCTGAGCAAAAAGGAAAACGTCAAACGCTGGCAAGCGATCGAGCGGGCCAAACGGCGTCTGATCTACACGCTGATGGAATTGGATCTGCCGGTGCCCATTTCGGGCGACCTGCCGCTGGTCTTTGACTTTCTGGCCGATGCGCCCTCGGGCAAACAGGCGATGACGGGGCACGCCAAGGGGCTGATCACCATCGCGCTGACGGAGGCCGACGATGCCCAGCGCGAAGAGCGCCGCCAGCGCATGGGCGAAGCCTATCGCACACTTTTGGGGCATTTCCGCCACGAAGTCGGGCATTATTACTGGGATTTTCTGCTGGCCGATGGCCCGATGCTGGAGCGCTATCGCACGCTGTTTGGCGATGAGCGCGTCGATTACGGCGATGCGCTGGAGCGTCACTATAAAAACGGCGCGCCGGAAAACTGGGCGGCAAGTTTTGTGAGTGCCTACGCCACGATGCACCCTTGGGAAGATTGGGCGGAAACCTGGGCGCATTATCTGCATATGATCGACAGTCTGGAAACCGCGCTGGGCCATGGTGTGCCGCTGGCCGCACCGATTTTCGTCGGCCCGCTGACGCAGACCCCCGCCGAGAACCTGTTTGCGGCCTGGATTCCCTTGACGGTGACGCTCAATGCCATGTCGCGCTCGATGGGCGAGAGCGATCTCTACCCCTTCGTGCTGACGGCCCCCGTGCAGGAAAAACTGGCCTTTGTGCATGAGGTGGTGTCGACACAAGGTCGCGGTTTCGCCGCCTGACATTGGGGAAACAAAAGCGGCCCGTTGCCAACTGGAACGGGCCGCTTTTGCGAGACCGGGGCGTTTAGACCGTTTCGCGGGTCAGCACGAGCACCGACTGCCAAGGCAGGTCCAGCGTCCCTGTGTCGATCGTTTCCGCACAGGCAACATCGGCGCGGCTGGTGTCCAGATGCAGCACCCATTTCAAGCCCGCCTCGCAGGGGGGCAGGACGAAAGGCCCCTCGTCGCCCGCATTGAGGATGATCAGAATGTCCTCCTCAACCGCAGCACCACTCGCGTCGCGCTCGGCGTCATGTTCCACCGCAAAGCACGACAGGCCCGCGTCCTGCCAGTCTTGGGGCGTCATTTCGCGGCCCTGCGGGTGGAACCAGCGGGTACCCAGCCGGTCGGGTTTGTCTTCGGCGTCATCTGCACTTTGCGCAAAGAAACGCGGGGCGAGCAGCGCCTTGTGGTCGCGGCGAAACGCCGAAAGGGCCGCGAAAGCGTCGGTCAGGGCAGGGCGCGCGCCGTCCCAATCGAGCCAGGTCAGCGCGTTGTCCTGACAGTAGGCATTGTTGTTGCCGTTCTGGGATTTACCCATTTCGTCGCCCGCCAGGATCATCGGCACGCCGTGGCTCATCATCAGGGTCGCCAGCATCGCTTTGACGCGACGTTCGCGTGAACCGTTGACGCCTGCGTCCTGCGTCGGCCCCTCGACGCCCATGTTGTCGGAGAGGTTGTGATCATGGCCGTCGCGGTTGTCCTCGCCGTTGGCGTCATTGTGTTTGTCGTTGTAGCTGACGGTATCCCACAGGGTGAAGCCGTCATGCGCGGCCAGAAAGTTGACCGAGGAGGTGGCGGGGCGGTGATCGTGGTTGAACTGCGTGGGCGATCCGAGCAGGCGCTGGCTGACGCGCGGCACCTGCGCGTCCTTGCGCCGCCAAAAGGCGCGCATGTCATCGCGGGCCTTGTCGTTCCATTCCCGAAACGGCCAGGGGAAGCCGCCGACCTGATAGCCGCCATCGCCGATGTCCCAGGGTTCGGCGATCAGCTTGATGCCCGCCAGCACGGGGTCCTGGCGGATGGCATTGAAAAACGCGCCTTCGCGGTCAAAGCCGGTGGGCTCGCGGCCCAAAGTCGAGGCCAGATCAAAGCGAAAGCCATCGACATGCATGACTTCGACCCAGTAGCGCAGGCTGTCCATCACCATGCGCAGCACCATCGGATGCGCCACGTTCAGCGTGTTGCCGCAGCCCGTGGTGTCGTAGCAATGCCGCTTGTCGTCGCCGTGCAGATAGTAGGCCGCGTTGTCGATCCCTTTGAACGACAGGGTCGGGCCCAGTTCGTTGCCCTCGGCGGTATGGTTGTAAACCACGTCGAGGATGACTTCGATTCCCGCCGCGTGAAAGCGTTTGATCGCGGCTTTGACTTCGCGGATATCCTCGCTCGCAAGATAGCCGCGGTTGGGCGCGAAAAAGCCAAGCGTGTTGTAGCCCCAGTAGTTGGACAGGTTCTTTTCGACCAGATAGTGGTCTTGCACCATCGTGTGGATCGGCAGCAATTCGATCGCCGTCACCCCGATGCGGTGCAGATGTTCGATCACAGGGTCCGAGGCCAGCCCCGCAAAGGTGCCCCGATCGGCTTTGACGACCTTGGGGTGCAGTTGCGTGAGGCCTTTGACATGCGCCTCGTAGATCAGCGTGTCCGACCAGTCGTGGCGCAGAATGTCGTCGGCGTCCCAATCGTAGACCGAAGAGGTCACGACCGCCTTGGGCATGAAAGCGGCGCTGTCGCGCGTGTCGATCTCAAGGTCGGAGCCACCCACCGGATAGCCATACAGCGCATCATCCCATTTCAGATAGCCGCGCATGGATTTGGCATAGGGATCAAGCAACAGCTTGGCGGGATTGAACCGATGACCGTTTTGGGGGTCGAACGGCCCGTGCACACGGTAGCCATAGGCCTGTCCCGCTTTCACATCCGGCAGATACCCGTGCCAGATGCCGCCCTCCATCAAGGGCAAATCGACGCTATGCGTCTGGGTCACGCCGCTGTCGTCGAACAGGCAGAGTTCGACCCGCTCGGCAGCACCGGAATAAAGGGCGAAATTGGTTCCCGTGTCATCGGGCGTCGCCCCGAGGACATCGGACCGCGAGGCCGACAGATCAAAGGCGGGGATCGAGGCGGAAGACGCAAGTGCAGTGTCTTTCATAGCGCTCACTCATGTTGGAGGGATGCCGAACCGGAAGGCGAGGTCGTGGCAGAGATGAAGCGCAACGCGGATCGGGCGCTTCAGTTCCGCCGCAGTGCGGCATCAATCCCGTATGGCTGCGCCTTTGGGGGCGACTTGTCAAATACCGATTGCGCTTGAGTGACAATACCCGCCGCCAACAGCTGCGCTGGCCGGGAGCCTCAAAGGGCCGGCGTGCCTGTTTGAGACGCGCCTGTTTGGGGCGGGCATGTTTGTGCAGAACCTGCCCGCAGTGTCACGCGCGCCTCGCAGGAGTTTGAAACTTTGTGAAACGGGCTGGAACTTTTCGCGCCGCCGCGGTGTTAGTGTCACAGCGGGACTGCCCGCAGTTTCAAGTATCAGCAGCACGGTTCTGCTCTGGCCGCGCTCGAAACCCTGTGTTTCTTGCGCTTGGCCCACTCAAACATTGGAGGTTGGATGTCCGTTTCCGACACGCGCGCGCCCGTCACAGGCGCGATTATCGTCCTGGCAGGAGGCCTCGGCGGTCTTGCTGTTTCCATTTACAATTATGTCACGCCGCTGACGGGGATCACGGGAACGCCGGGCGCGATGCTGGTGATCGTGTCCTGCGCGCTGCTGGTGCTCGATGCGATTTTGCTGATGGCGCTGTCGGGCCATGGCGCGCGGGCATTCTGGCGGGTTCTCGGGTTTCTGGGGGTCTTTGGGACCATCGCAGCGGCAGTGTTTTTGCACGCGTGGTGGTTGATCGCGGCAATGGTGGTTGTGTTCATCGGCCTTGTGGCGGACGCGATGCTGTCCGCGCCGACCTCGAAAGGAGTGATCGCATGAGGGATTTGATGCTCCACGCCCGCGCGCCCAAAGCGGTCTCTGCCTTGGCTTTGGCCGCCGCTCTATCCACGCCTTTGGGCGCGCTCGCACAAGAGGCCGCGCCCCCAACCGAGACGCCCGTTCAGGCTCCGGTTCAGGCCCAGACCGACGCCCAGACCGACGCCCAGACCGATGCACAGAGCGATACCGCGACCTTTGGTACGAATGATGCCAATGGCACCGAGGTCAGCGATCAGGCCGCGGCCCAGTCGGGCGAGGGGGCGGTAATGCCCCTGAGTGATGCCCAAACCACCCCTGAGGGCGAAACCGTGACACCCGCGCCTGAGGCCCAAGTGCCTGAGGCCCAAGTGCCTGACGCCCAAGCGCCTGACGCCCAAGCGCCTGACGCCCAAGCGCCTGACGCCCAAGTGCAAGGCGACGCAGGGCCCGAGGCAGACAGTCAAAGCCAGAACGCCGCCGACGGCGAACCGGCAGAAGACCCCGAAGCTGCGCCCGCAAGCGACCCGGCGGTTGCCGCCGGACCGATACCGCTGGTGCCCCAAACCGCGACGTGGAATTCGTTTCACGGGCAGCTCAATGGCCAGAAATATTCGCCCCTGACCCAGATCACCACCGACAACGTCGGTCAGCTGGAAAAAGTCTGGGACATCCATACGGGCGATGTGTCGGACGGGTCGGGCGGGCTTCCCGAGACCGTCTGGTCCGCGACGCCGATTTTCGCCAATGACACGCTGTATATCGGCACGCCGTTTTACCGCGTTCTGGCCCTTGATCCGGCAACAGGCGCGGAAAAATGGCACTTCAATTCCGACAGCGCGCTTGAGGCGCTCACCCAGCCTGCGCTGAAAAACCGTGGCGTGGCCTATTGGGAAGCTGACAATCCGGTTGCGGGCGAAGCCTGCCAGAAGATCGTCTACCTCGGCACGATGGATGCACAGCTTTTCGCGCTGGATGCCGACACGGGCGAGATGTGCGAAGGCTTTGCCAACAACGGTGTGCTTGACGTGAACCAGTGGAACACGACGAACGCCCGCTTTCCGTTTTCCGTGCTGCAGCCGCCTACCGTATCGGGCAACCATGTGATCATGGGCTGGGCGGGCAAGGATTGGGAATACGCCGAAGCCCCTCCGGGCGCCGTGTTTTCCGTCGATGCGCAGACGGGCGCGTTGCAATGGTCGTTCGAAAGCCTGCCCGAAGACATCCGCGAGAAAACCGGCACGGCGAATGTATGGACGGCCATGTCCGTGGATGAGGAACTGGGCATGGTCTACCTGCCTGTCGCCTCGCCCTCGCCCAACTATTGGGGCGGCAACCGCACCGAGCCGATCCCGCTGGCGACCTCCACCACAGCCCTTGATATCGAGACCGGCGAAGTCATCTGGTCGCGCCAGTGGGTGCATCACGACATCTGGGATTACGACATCAATTCCGCGCCGACGCTGATGGATATCACCGTTGACGGCGAGGACATTCCCGCGCTCCTTCAAGCGAGCAAAATGGCCTTCCTCTTTGCGGTGAACCGCGAGACGGGCGAAGACATCTGGCCGATCGAGGAACGCCCCGTCCCGCAGGGCAACGTGGCGGGCGAGGTCTATTCCCCGACACAGCCGTTCCCGACGAAACCCGCGCCGCTGCTTGATCAGTCGGTGAAACCCGAAATCTGGAAACTTGCGGATATCGTCGGGTTCGGGTCCTGTTCCAAGCTCTGGGACAATCTGGCCTATGACGGCATGTATTCGCCCCCCACCACCGAGGGCGCGGGTGTGCTTACCTATCCCGACAGTGCGGGCGGGGTGCAATGGGGCGGCGTTGCCTTTGACCCCGAAAGCCAGACGGCGGTCGTGAATACCTCGCATATCGTGCAGTACATCAAACTCTACGATCGCGAGGATTACGACGCACAATCGGGCGGTTCGGGCAATGAGAACGGCTTTTACCCGCAAGAGGGCGCGCCGTTCGGCATGTCGCTGGAAGTGGCGGAAAACTGGCTGGGGATGCCCTGCTGGAAAGCGCCCTACGGGGAACTGGTCGCGCTGGATATGCATACGGGCGATGTGAAATGGCGCAAACCGCTGGGATCGTCGCAGAAATACGGCTTTTACATGCCCGAAAGCATGGGTTCGCCCACCATTGGCGGCCCTGCGATCACCGCTGGTGGCGTGATCTTCATCGGCGCGACGATGGACGCCAAAGTGCGTGCCTATGCGCTCGAAACCGGCGAGGAGCTGTGGTCCGATATCGTCGAAGCGCCCGCCGTGGCCAACCCTGCGATCTACGAATACGAGGGACGCCAGTATGTGGCCTTCGTGGCCGGGGGCAATTCGATCCTCAAGGATCAGGTGGGGGATCAGGTGGCGGTCTACGCGCTGCCAGAATAGGCCAGGACCAGAATAGGCCAGGCTTGGTTTGAACCCTGACACAGGCCCCCGGATTTTCGGGGGCCTTTTTTGGGGCCATTTTGATGTTAGCGCGCGAAGACTTCACGCCAGCGGGCGAGGAAGCGCGCGCGTTTCTCGGCGTCACGCGCCACCAGAAGTGTGGGTTCGATGCGGATCGGGCGCAGCGCCCCTGCGGGCACCAGCGCCTCGGTGTTGGACCCTTCGGTGTCGTCGAGCGTGGCAACCAACCCCGATTGCGCCATCACCCGCTGGCCTTGGCCCGAAAGGAGAAAGTCGAGCAAAAGCGCACCGCCCTCGGCCTGCGCCGAGCCTTTGGGCAAGAGAAAGCCGCGCGACAGGACCAGCGTGTAATCTTCGGGCCAGACGATGCCGACGCGCGGGTCTGCATGGCTTTGGGCATAGGAGCCAAGGATGTTGTAAGCGATCAGCATGTCGCCGCTGGCAACGCTTTCGATGATTTCCGACGAACAGCAGGTGGCCACCGCGCCCGTGCGCGCAAAGCTTTCCATCAGCGCGCCAAAGGTGGAGGCTTCGAGGCTGTCGGCATAGGCGAACAGATACCCAAGGCCCGATTGTTCGATGTCATAGGTCGAAACGCGCCCGCGATAGGGCGAGGCCTCGGGGCGCAACAGATCCAAAAGCGCAAAGCGGGTGTGGGGCACGTCGGCCTCGGGCACGCCGGCACGGTTGTAAATCATCACCGCCGCTTCGCGGGTGATCCCCCAAACCTCGTCGCGCCATTGCAGGCTGGGCGACAGGGCGGCGGTGCGATCCGAGCGATAGGTGCCCGCGCAGCCGCGATTGACCAGATCGACCATCTGATGCACCGCCGAGGAAATCACCGCATCGGCTTTGGGGCCGGACTCTGCGATACATTCCAACAGGGTCTGGTCGTACAGCAGGTTCGACCCCCATTGGTCGAATTGTACGGCCCAGTCGGGGTGTTGGGCCACAAAGGCGGCGATGGCGGGGCCCAGCACATCGAGGTCGGTGGTCGAGCGCAGGCGGATTTCGGGGGCGTCTTTCGCGCCGAACCGCGCGCTGGCTTCCTGAGCCATGGCCTGCTGACCGGTCAGGCCCGCCGCAAACATTGCCGCAAGGGCTGTCGCAAGGATCGCGGCGGTAGGGGCAATAAGGCGCTTCATGCGGTGTCTCCACGGGTCGGGCTGCGGCCCAGCGCAACCGCTTCGGCGAGGGCAGGGGACAGGGCGGCAGGCAGGGTCAGGCTGGCGCGAAACCCCGTGGGCGTTTGGTCGAACTGCACGTCCCCGTCAAAGGCGCGCGCGACGGCCTGCACGATGGACAGGCCCAATCCCGCGCTATCCCCGCGCGAGGCAGCGGTGCGGGTAAACCGCGCGCCGATCTGGCCGCGCACCGCCTCGGGCAGGCCCTGACCGCCATCCTCGACCCAAAGCACGGCCTGTGCACCGCGAAGCTCGGCCCCCACCCGCAGCGGCGGTGCGCCGTGTTTGAACGCGTTGATCAACAGGTTTTTCGCCGCTTCCCCCAGCATCAACGCATCTGCGCGCACACAGACGGGCGTGTCGCCGATCACCAGTTTGACGTCGCTGTCGCGGGAAAATTCCTGCGACAGCAGATCCAGATCGGTCTCTTCGATCACATCCAGCGCCACGTCGCGCAGATCGACGATGTGGCGCGGCGCGGATTCGGTGCGGTGCATCACGAGGGCACGCGACAGCATCTGGTCCAGCAGCGTGCCCAGCCCGCGCGAGCGTTTGAGCAGCCGCTCGATCATCACCCCGCGTTTGTCGGCATCGGGTTCCTCTGCGATCAATTCGGCCTGCACGCGCAGCGCGGCCACGGGGGTGCGCAACTGGTGGGCCGTGTCGGAGATCAGGTTGCGCATGGCGTCAAACTGGCGATCAAGGCGGCGCATGAAGCCGTTCATCGCGCTGACCATCACCGCCGCTTCGGTGGGCACATGATCGTCCATCGGCGTCAGGTCGTAAGGGTCGCGCGCCTCCAGCCCTTCCGCAAGGCGGGCAAGGGGGCGCATGGCCTGTGCGATCACCAGCGAGGCCAGCAACACCATGGCCACGCCCGCAACTGTCAGGGCGATCAGCGCATCGCGCGTAAGGTCCAGCGCCATGGCATTGCGCGCGCGCAGGGTCTGCCCGACAGTGACACGGATGGTGCCGGAAAAATCCCGCTCGGCAAACCGGCGGGGCAGGGTGACAAAGCGGGCGCGCTCGGCGCCAAACCAGCCATCGGTAAAACTCGCTTGGGTGGCACTGTGCGCGGCTTGTGGCAGGTCAAGCGTATAGCCGGTGATCAGCCCGCCATCGCTGCCGCGCACGGCGTAGGCAATACGGTCTTGCGGGGCAAGCGCCAGAAGCTGAAAGGCAGAGACCGGCAGGTCTACGGAGGGCGCGCCGTCGATGATGGAAACCGTTTCGGCAATATCGCCTGCCGCGCCAAGAAGCAGGCGGTCATAGGCTTCGCGCGCGGCCTGGCGGCCATAAGCAAAGGCCGCTATGGCCACGATCACCCCGCCTGCGGCCAGCAGCCCCAGAACGCCTGTGGCCACGCGCGCCGCGAGGGAGCGTTGGGGAGCACTCAGAGGGGCACTCATGGCGTTGCGCGCAGGCAATAGCCCAGCCCGCGCTGGGTCTCGATCACCACGCCCGTACCGGTCAGTTTCTTGCGCAGCCGCGCGATATAAAGTTCGATCGCGTTCAGCCCCACATCGGCATCGTCAAAGGAAAACAGCCCCTGATAGAGGCGTTCCTTGCTCATGGTTTTGCCCGCGTTGCGCATCAACAGCGCAAGCAGCGTCAGTTCGCGGCGGGTCAGATCCAATCGCGCGCCGTCGCGCGTGGCGCTCATCGCCGCGGGGTTGAAACGCAGCGCGCCAAGGCGAAGTTCTTCGGCCTTTTGCCCGCTTTCGCGCCGGTGCAGCGCCCGCACGCGGGCTTCGAGTTCGCGCGGGTCGAAAGGTTTGGTAAGATAGTCATCCGCCCCCAGATCAAGCGCGCTCACGCGGTCATCCACCGAAAACAGCGCCGTGAGCATCAGCACGGGGGTGCGGTCGGCGCGCGCGCGCAGGGCCTGCAGGACTTCGGTGCCCATCCCGTCGGGCAGATTGATGTCCAACACCACCACATCGTAGCTTTGGACGGCCAGAAAATCATGGGCCTCGCCGCAGCTGCCCGCCAGATCGCAGGCCATCCCCGCGCGCGTCAAACGGATCGCGACGGCTTCGGCCATGTCTTGGGCGTCTTCGACGATCAGGATGCGCATGGGATCTCCTTGGCGGGCGGCTCGGATGGCTCGGGCGACTTAGGCAGTTGTCAAAATGACTCGCTCTCTTTTGCCCTGAAACCGCAGCGATGCAAAGCCAAGGTGTCGCGCGGGCCCGAGGCTGTCAGGCGATGACAGGTTCGTGACAGCTTTGCCCGCTAAAACGCTTCAACGGTCCTTGCGAGGAGCCCGCGCTGCTGCGGGGCAGGGACTGCGCGAAGGGGGCGCATCCATCCCCCCGATATTTTTGGAGGAATACCCATGACATTCAAGGCAACCCGCCTTTCGCTCGCCGCTGCCCTGTTGGGCTTTACCGCGCTGGGCGCTTCCGCGCAGGACTTCATGCCCGAAGCCCCCGAATGCATCGCGCCCGCCAACCCCGGTGGCGGTTGGGATTTCACCTGCCGTCAGGTCGGAAAATCGCTGCAGGATCAGGGCCTGATTTCCAAGACCATGCAGGTCGTCAACCTCGCCGGTGGCGGCGGCGGTGTGGCCTATGCCGAAGTCGTCAACAAACGTGACGGCGACGAGGATCTGATCGTGGCCGCCTCGACCGCGACGGCAACCCGTCTGGCGCAAAACGCCTATCCGGGCAACACCATGGACCAGGTCCGCTGGCTTGGCACCGTTGGTGCGGATTACGGCGTGATCGCGGTCGATGCAGACAGCGACATCAACACGCTGCCCGACCTTTTGGACATGATCAAAAACGACCCCACCTCCGTGTCCGTCGCGGGCGGGTCGGCTGTGGGTGGCTGGGACCACCTCAAAGTGCTGATCGCCGCAAACGCCTATGGCGTCGAGGACGTGCGCACCGTGAAATACATCGCCTTTGACGGCGGCGGCGAGGCCGTTACGCAGTTGCTTGCCGGCTCGGTTCAGGCCTTTACGGGGGATATTTCCGAAGCCAAAGGGTTCGTTGACAGCGGTGACATCAAAGTTCTCGCCGTCCTGTCGCCCGAGCGTCTGGAAGGCGAATTTGCCGATTTCCCCACCGCCAAGGAGCAGGGCGTGGATGCGATCGGGGCCAACTGGCGCGGGTTCTATGCGCCGGCCGATATTTCCGACGAAGCCTATGACGGCTGGGTTGCCAAAATCGCCGCGCTCTACGCTTCGGATGAATGGAAAGCGATCATGGAGGCCAACGGCCTTGCCCCGCTCGACATGCAGGGGCCGGTGTTCGAGGAATTCGTGGCCGATAGCGTCCAGCAGATCCGCGATATTTCGACCGAAATCGGCATCATCCAGTAAGGCTGGACTGCTTTGAAACGCGAGGGGATGCGGTTTTTGCCGCGTCCCCTTTTTCCCGAAAAACCACCCAATTCCCGCACAGTGCGCTGTGACACGGGACAGGAGATTGCCATGAGCGACCGTATTTTCGGCGCCATCGGGGTGCTTCTGGCGATTGCTTTCGCGCTGTCTGCGCTGGCGATCCAGGAAAGTTTCCTCTCCGATGCTGTCGGCCCCAAAGCCTTCCCCCTGATCATCGCTGCTGTGCTGGCGATCAGTTCCGCCTTTATCGCCTTAAAACCCGACGCAAGCCCCAAATGGCCCAGCCTCAACCGGTTTGTCGAAATCATCGCTGCGGCTGTGTCGATGATCCTCTACGCTGAACTGCTGCCGGTGCTGGGGTTCATCATCGCGACGATTTTCGGCGCCGCCTACCTGACGTGGCGCTTGGGGTCCTCGGCGCTGGAATCGCTGATCATCGGCGTGGGCACCTCGCTTGGCATCTACGTTATTTTCCACCTCGTGCTTGGTCTCGCGCTTGCGCGCGGCCCGCTCGGTTTCTGAGGGGTTAGAGCATGGACACTCTGAATTCACTGGCGGACGGCTTTGCCATCGCCATCACATGGCAAAACATCGGCCTTGCGCTGCTGGGCTGTCTTTTGGGCACGATCATGGGCGCTTTGCCCGGTCTTGGGCCCTCAAACGGTGTGGCGATCCTGATCCCGCTGGCTTTCACGCTGGGTCTTGGTGCGACACCGTCGTTGATCCTGCTGACCTCCGTGTACTACGGCGCGATGTACGGGGGGCGGATCTCCTCGATTCTTCTGAATATTCCGGGCGATGAACCGGCCATGATGACCTGTCTGGATGGCTATCCGATGGCCCAGAAGGGCATGGCAGGGCAGGCTCTGTCGATTTCGGGCATCGCTTCTTTCGTGGGGTCGTTCTTTGCGACCTGGGGGCTGATTTTCCTTGCGCCGCAGCTGGTGAAAATCGCGCTGCTGTTCGGTCCGGCAGAATATTTCGCCCTCTTCGCTCTGGCCTTTGCCACGCTGGGCGGCGTGTCTTCGACCAACCAGGCGAAGTCGGCCTTTGCCGCGGCGCTTGGTCTTGGTCTTGCGATGATCGGTGTGGACACACAGACAGGTGTGCCCCGCTTTACCTTTGGCGAAGTGCACCTCTATGACGGGATCGATTTCCTTGTGGCCATCGTCGGCCTGTTCGCCCTGTCCGAAGTGTTCATTTTCCTCGAGCACCGCCACGGCAACGCCGATGCCTCCGCCAAAAAGGTCGTCATCGGTCGCCTGACTCCGCCGTGGTCGATGATCAAACGCTGCACGCCCACCATGCTGCGCACCTCGTTCCTGGGGTTCCTCGCAGGGGTTCTGCCCGGCGCGGGGGCGTCGCTTGGATCGTTCATTTCCTATTCGATGGAAAAGAAACTGGTCGACAAGGAAGGCACCTTTGGCACGGGCGATCCGCGCGGTGTGGCCGCGCCCGAGGCCGGCAACAATGCCGCCGCCGGTGGTGCGCTTGTGCCGATGCTGGCGCTCGGTGTGCCCGGATCGGGAACGACGGCTGTGCTGTTGGCGGTGCTCTTGTCGCTCAACATCACCCCCGGCCCGTTGCTGTTTTCCCAAAACCCCGATGTGGTCTGGGGCCTGATCGCGGCGCTGTTCATCGCCAACTTCATGCTTCTGGCGCTCAACATTCCGATGGTGGGAATTTTCACCCGCGTGCTGATGGTGCCGCCGCGCATCCTGATGCCCGTGGTGGCCATGGTGAGCTTCGTCGGGATCTACGGCATTTCCGGTTCGACCTTTGACCTCCTTGTCATGGTGGGCTTCGGGATTGGCGGCTGGGTCTTGCGCAAGCTTGACGTGCCGCTGGTGCCAATCATCCTTGGCACGCTGCTGGGCAATGCGATGGAAAGCAACCTGCGCCGCGCGATCACCATCGACAACGGCAACTGGGGCACGCTGATTGACAGCCCGCTGGCCATTGGCCTGTGGTCCATCGCCATCATCGGCTTCATCCTGCCGCTGATCGTGGGCAAAGTCGTCAAGCGCGGCATGCGTGCCGGTCGCGACACCGCCAAGGACGACGAAAACAGCCTCGTGGACTGACCTCCTCCCTCGGGTTCACTTGAGGCCAAAGGCCCCGCGCAGACCGCGCGGGGCCTTTCTTTTGGGGCAGGTTTCTGTGCGCGCCTGTTGCCCGCCATAGGGATCGTCGCCTTGGTCAGCATCCGTTTCGTCAGAAAGATCGGGCAACTACACGTGAACACCATGCCCGATGACGCCGACCTCGAGGACTGACGCGAAACGCTCCCCCAGGTCCCTAGGCGCCGCGGGGACCATTTGCGCTCGCCGCCGCCGTCTGCCTTGGCAGCGCGGCGCGCCGGATGACCTGATCGTAGAATTGCTTTCCCACGGAGCGTCCAAGCCGCCCCGGTGCGGTCAAACTGTCACCCTTTGTGACAGGTGTAACCCGTGGTTTCGGGGGGCTAGGGAATGGCCATGGGTGGCTCGGGCAGGCTCAAACCGCGCGTCCTTTATAGCCGCCCGCAGCAAAACGCGAGAGTGCGCGCGGCAATATGGAGCGGGCTGAGGGAGCTGCGCGGCACCCTGCGGCCATATGTTTCCAGGGCGCAGCTCTGAGCTGGTTCACCTGCACTAAATAGCTGTATGGGGGGCTAACTTCCGGACAAAATGACAATCCGTTCGGGGTTCGATCAATACTTTGAAAATGTGTGGATAATCGTGGAAATCCCGACGCGTGCGCCCACAGGGAAATGCAAGGTGACCAAGGAAATGCCATGTGAAGGCATCACTTGGTGCTCATAAACTTGCATAGTGATGGCAAAAGGCGATCATTCCGTGACGCAAAGCAATCATTTGGAAAAATGCTACTTGCCTGCGCCGTATTTCGGAGTTCGTCCGGAAGCTGGTCCAAACGAACTTCAACGCTAGGGTACACCTTAAGTAATGGCGGGTTATGTATCTGAAAATGTTCAGTAAAGTTCCTGAATGGTTTAGATGGGAACTCCGAATAACGCGAACGGTTTCCGGTACAACTGCTTGAAGTTTTATTCTTCAAAATGACGAATTTTCAGAAAATTTTTCGGGCGCTGAGGAGCTAGAGAGGTCAAAGCCAAATTGGTGGAGCTTCGCGCGGCGTGGGCAGGCCTGAAAACGCCTGTTTTCCTTTTATGAAGTCGTAATAGCTCTGAGCAACGTTCGTGACATGCATATGCGCTACGCCTGACAGCTCACGAGAGCGGAAGGCCCATTCACGGCTTGTGAATTGCGCGCCTTGGTCGGAGTGGATCAGCAGGCCTGGCCCGGGCTTTCTGCGCCAGATCGCCATGAGAAGGGCCTGAACCGCGAGTTCTGATGCCTGGCGGGACTGGACAGCCCGGCCGATGACCCGGCGTGAGAACAGATCGATGACAACGCAGAGATACGCAAATCCTTCGCGCGTGCGCAGATAGGTAATATCCGTTACCCACGCCCGATCCGGAGCATCAACTGCGAATTGGCGATCCAGCGTGTTGTCGACGACGACTGAGGGCTTGCCACCGTAAACGCCGGGTTTCTTCTTGTAGCCGATCTGTGCCTGAACGCCCGCAATCCGAGCCAGACGGGCAACGCGGTTCTCGGAT